>NZ_JACOMF010000014.1 GCF_014283215.1 Siccirubricoccus deserti | reverse complement strand
CGAGTAGTGGCTGCCATAGGCAGGCAGTGCCGTCCGCCCCACCGCAAGCGCCTCACCGGCCACCCGCAGCGCCGACTTCGAAAGCGTCCGCATCGACCACCTCCGGACCGCTCATCCCAAGATAGCCGCCCAAAGTACCCAGCCAAGCCAGGGTTTCAACAGAGCAGCCCGGCCATCCAACCCATTGTTTTCATCGAGGCAGCGGAAGCACGAGCCAGGCCCGTGCATGGCGGAAGGCTGGCGGTCCGCAACTCCGCATTTCCCTGCTAAGCTGCTGCCAGCGAACCGGGCGAAAGCCCCGGGCAAGGGAGAAATCTGCCGTGACCCTGATTATCCGTCCCGCCAACCCCGCCCGGCCGGAATTCGTCGGCGAAGTTTCGGGGATAGACCTGCGCCGGCCGGTCGGCGCCGCCGAGGCCGCTGCCATCGAGGCCGGCATGGACCGCTACGGCGTGCTGGTCTTCCACGACCAGATGATCGACGACACCCAGCAGATCGCCTTCAGCCGCCACTTCGGCGATCTGGAATTGGCCACCGGCGACATCATCCAGGGCGCGGCGCGGCGGCTGGCGATGGAAGTGAACGACATCTCCAACCTCGACCGCGAGCTGAAGCCGCTGGCGCGGGACGATCGCAAGCGGCTGTTCAGCCTCGGCAACATGCTCTGGCACTCGGACAGCAGCTTCAAGCCTACGCCCGCCAAATACTCGCTGCTCTCGGCCCGGGTGATCCCGGGGCAGGGCGGCAACACCGAATTCGCTGACATGCGTGCCGCCTGGGACGCGCTGGATGCGGAGACTCAGGCGCTGGTCCGCGACCTGGTCTGCGACCACAGCCAGATCTTCTCCCGCGGGGTGCTGGGCTTCACCGATTTCACGCCGGAGGAGCTGGAGAAATGGGCCCCGGTGCCGCAGCGGCTGGTGCGCCGCCATCCCCGTACCGGCCGGCTCTCGCTGTTCCTCTCGGCCCATGCCGGCGCCATCCATGGCTGGCCGGTGCCGGAGGCGCGCGCCCTGCTGCGCGACCTGACCGAGCATGCGACCCAGCGCGAATTCGTCCACGCCCATGTCTGGCGCGAAGGCGATCTGGTGATGTGGGACAACCGCGTCACCATGCACCGCGCCCGGCGCTACCCGGCGGACAAGGTGCGGGACCTGCACCGGACCACGGTCGCCGATGTGGCGCCGAGCCTGGAGCAGGCGGCTTAGGCGGCCGCCGGCAAAACTTTTCCTCGGCCTGTCGGAATGCGCGGCGCCCGTTCGTCGTCCCGATAGTTGGAACCTGAGGAGACGATGATGCCCTATGTCGATGGCTTCGTGCTGGCGGTACCGAAGGCGAAGCTCGATGCGTACAAGGCGCTCGCCCGCACCGCGGGCGCGGTGTGGAAAGAACATGGCGCGCTCTCCTATGTGGAGTGCATCGCCGATGACGTGCCTTATGGCGAGCTGACCTCCTTTCCCCGCGCGGTGCAGGCGAAGGAGGATGAGATCGTCGTCTTCTCCTGGATCACCTACGAGGATCGGGAACGGCGCGACGCGGTGATGGCCAAGGTCATGGCGGACCCCCGGTTGAAGCCGGAAATGGAGGCCATGCCCTTCGACGGCAAGCGCATGATCTTCGGCGGCTTCACCAGTTTCCTGGAGCTGTAGCGGCTACGGGCCGGGTCAGCCGTCGTGGCGCCCGGCCTCCATCGCCCGGCGGATGCGTACCGCCTCCGCCGCCTCGTCCAGCGCCACATCGGCATAGCCGAGGATCGTCCCCGCCGGCACCGTCCGGGTCAGCCGCACGCCATGCGCGAGGCCGATCGGCAGGGCGCCGATCGCCCGTGACCGCGTGGCCGGGATGCACTTGCCCCAGACCATGGCGCCGCCCTCGCCATCCAGCACCTCGCCGGCCTTGAGGTCGCGCTTCGCCGTCGCCGCCACATCGCCGCGCCAGGCCACCGCCGCTCCGGTCGGCTCGCGCCGCAGCGCGGCGCTGGCAACCGAGACGCCGAGTTCGAGCCCGATCAGATGGTAGGGCCGCCACAGCGCGGCGAAGCGGCCGGAAGGATCGGTGTGGACGCCGTACTCCGAGAAGCAGCGGCGAATGTAGTCGGTCTCGCCCTCGAACACCGCATAGACGCCCCAGCGCAGGTCGCCCACCACCTGCCGCCCGTCCCGTTCCAGCGAGGAGACCACCTCCACCACCCCGCCGGCCCCGGCGAAGAGCTGCGGCAGGTCATGCGTGCCGCAGGGCGGGAAGGCGAGGCCGTCCTCCGGCGGGGCGAGGCCGGTGGCGTTGGCGATGGCAGCCATCTCGATCCCCGACTTCGTGCCGTCGAGGAAGCTGTTGAACATCTGCGGGTTCATGCCGCCGAGCCGTGCCTGCTCCTCGGCCAGCCCGTAATGGCCCCAGACGGTGGCGGGGGTGCTGGCGTGGTAGGCCGGCAGGTATTTGGTGCCCTTGCCGGCGGCGGTCACCGGCAGGCCCATGGCGCGGATGGTGTCCACCAGCTCGCAGACCAGCGCCGGCTGGTCGCCATAGGCCATGGAATAGACCACGCCGGCGGCTCGCGCCCGCTCAGCCAGCAGCGGGCCGGCGAGGACATCCGCCTCGACGTTCACCATGACCATGTGCTTGCCATGCTCGATCGCTGCCAGCGCATGGCGGATACCGGCGGCGGGGTGGCCGGTGCATTCGACCATGACCTCGATCCGCGGGTCGGCCAGCAGCGCCGCGGCATCCTCGGTCAGCCAGGTGGTGCGGGTAGCCAGCGCAGCGTCGAGGCTGGCGGCGCCATGCCGTTCCGCCGGCCAGCCGACCCGGGCCAGCGCCGCCCGCGCGCGGGGGATGGCGAGGTCGGCGATGCCGGCGACGTGCAGCCCCGGGCTGCGCGCCGCCATGGCGAGGAACATGGAACCGAATTTCCCGGCGCCGATGACGCCGACGGTGATGGGCCGCCCCGCCGCGGCGCGGGCGGCGAGCATCCGGTGCAGGTTCATAGACGTTCTCCCTGGCTCCCGGTTTAGCCGATGCGGCCCGGTGCGGCGACTTCGGGACGATGCCAGGCAAGGATCAGGGCATTGCCCGCTGCGCATACGTCCAACCCCACCCGTGGAGACAAGCGTCTCCCCCGGGTCTTTCGCATGAGGCCGCTGTCCGAACCGGCACACCCAAGCCCAGGCCGGGGCCGGGGAGCGCTCGTTCCCCAGCGGGGGCCTGGGGGCCCGGCTCCCGGCAATTCCGCCTTGATTCTACTTCGTAAGTGGCGCTGTCCGGCCACACGACACCCATGCTTGACGCATCGACCCGCCACCCGGACGCTGGCGCCGTTACATGGGGAGAGATCGCATGCGGATCGCCGTCATCGGCCTGGGCAGCATGGGCATGGGCGCCGCGCTGAACCTGCTGAAATCCGCTGGCCCCGACGTCGCCGGCGTCGACCCGCGGGAGGCGGCGCGGGCCGAATTCACCGCCGCCGGCGGCACCGCCGTTGCCAGTGCCGCCGAGCTGCCGCAGGGCACCGAAGCGGTGCTGGTGCTGGTGGTCAACGCCGCCCAGGCGCGGGAGGCATTGTTCGGCCCGGCCGGCGCCGCGCCGCGGCTTGCCCCCGGCGCGGTGCTGATCGTCAGCTCCACCATGGCGCCGGCGGATGCAAGGGCGCTGGCGACGGAGGCGGCGGCGCGCGGATTTCTCTACCTCGATGCGCCGGTCTCGGGCGGCGCCGCCGGGGCGAGGGCAGGCAAGCTCACCGTCATGGCTTCCGGCACGCCGGAGGCGGTGGCCAAGGCCGGGCCGGTCTTCGCCGCGACGGCGCAGAAGGTCTGGGACCTCGGCGCCGAGCCCGGCCTCGGCAGCACGATGAAGGTGGTGCACCAGCTGTTGGCCGGGGTGCATATCGCGGTGGCGGCGGAGGCGATGGCACTCGGCATCAAGGCCGGCATCGACCCGGAGACCCTCTATGGCGTGGTCACCGGCGCCGCCGGCAACTCCTGGATGTTCGAGAACCGCATGCGGCACGTGATCGATGGCGACGAGACGCCACGCTCGGCGGTCGACATCTTTGTCAAGGATCTTGGGCTGGTCGGCGATCTGGCGCGGGCGGAGGGCTTTCCGGCGCCGCTGGCGGCGCAGGCACACCAGCTCTTCGTCGCTGCCCGGGCGCTGGGGCATGGCGGCAAGGATGATGGCTTCGTCATCCGCGCCTATCAGGCGCTTACCGGGATCAGGCTGCCGAAGGATGCTTGACGGCCATGTGGCAGCGGCCGAGGATGTGTGAACAGAAACTGAACATTAACTCTTGCATCTGAGTTCTGTGTTTGTTCTTATCGACGCATGTCGAACCGCACCCTCTCGGCGCATGCCCAGCTCGTCATCCCGATGCCGCCGCTGCGAGTGCAGCGACGGCGCGCGATCAGCGCCGGCACCGGTACCAGCCACGGCCTCGGACCAGTGCAGGAAGCCTCGCTGGCCGGAATTATCTCGCTGTCCGGCTTCTGGGGACTGGCGGAGCTGGCCTTCCTGATCTTCGGCTAGGGCGAACTGCGGCACGGCCGTAGCGGCGGCGCGACCCACCGGCTCATGCGCGCGCCACCCGTACAAGCGGGTCCGGCCGAGGCGGTGCCGAAGGCACCGTCCTGGTTGCGGGCTGGTTGCCGTTGCGGTTGTGTATTCTCCGAAAGCGATAGCTTGCCGCTGCCGTTCTACCTTGGATCGCTCACGTAAAATCGTGTGGCCATATCCGGCGGCTGCGCATCATTTTGCCCGCGTCGCGCGGGGAATCCCGTGAGGCTACAAACGCTCGCCGCCCACCGGCACGGTCAGCCTTGCGGCAGCGCTCATCTGAACACCATGCGGGTGCGGGTTTCGCGCGGCGAACCGTCGCGGAGCATCGCGTCCCTTGCGCGAGGCTGAATTGATGAATCTGAATGTCCTGCTACGTGGCCAGTCCAACGCCTTCCTGCTCGGCGCGATCAACGGTGGTGCCGATGCAATGATCAACCGAGTTGAACAACTGCTCGGCTTCGACGGCGTCAATGATACGGTGCGGCTGGAATTCGCCAGCGACTCCTCCGGGGGCAACACCGTCTTCAGCGGCACCTCCTTCCTCACCGATTGGATCGGGACGCAGGGCAATGGCTGGACGGTGGCGGAACTGGAGCAAAGCCTGCTCGACTACATCAACACCCTGCCGGCGGCGCAGAAGGCCGAGCCGACCGCGGTGGTCTGGCTGCACAGCGAATACGACAGCGGCTTCGGCGACCTGACCCCTGCCGAATGGGAGAGCGCGGTGCGCTACGATGCGGCGCTGGTCCGCGCCGCCTTCGGCCAGTCGGCGGCCGCGCTGCCCTACCTCTTCGTCAGCGCCATCCCTTACGACCAAGGCACCGGCACCGGCCACCAGGCGATCCGCATCGGCATGGAGGAACTGGCGGCCGACCCCGGCTTCAACGCCCATATCGCCGCCCGCGCCCTCGATACCGACATGAGCTTCGATAACTGGGACGGAAACGCCGCCACCCAGGAATACGGCGGCTCCCACATGTCGAACGCCGATGGCCTGCAGACCGGGGAGCGGCTGGCGCTCGCGCTGGCCCAACAATGGGCGCAATACGCCAAGCCAGGGTCGCCGGTGGCGCAGGCCGGTGGTCAGGTGGACGACATCGGACCGCAGGTGATACAGGCCAATGCGGTCGGGACGAACCAGCTGGCGCTGACCGTCGCCTTCGATGCCGCCAGCGCGCTGCAGGCGCTGGATCCCGATGCGGCACGCGGTGTCGGCTGGACCGTCATCGGTGCCGGCGGCCCGTCCACCGCGGTGGATGCCACCAGGGCGACCCTGACCGGGGCGAATACGCTGGTGCTCGATTTCGCCGAAGCGCTGCCGGCGGGCGGCCGGCTGTACTACGGCTGGGGCAACGGAAGGCTGGCCGGGGCGGACGACAGCGGCCGCGGCAATGCGGTCTACGACGAACACGGGATGCCGATCTGGGTGGCTGCGCACGGGCTGGCGGTCGGCGGCCTCGGCGCTGCGGCGGCCCCGGCGCTGCCGACCGCCGGCGGCGGCGCCATGCCGGCGGCGATCTTCGGCATGCCCGGCGCGGCCTGGGACCAAGCCGGGCTGGTCTGGACCGGCAGCCATGACTACGCAGGTACCACCTACCAGACCTATGGCGCCAAGACCGTCTGGGCCGGCGTCGACACCATGGCGCTGGCGCCCGCCGCCTGGAACGCCAACTGGTCGGGCATCCTGGCGGTCGATAACATCCCCAACGCCAACCTCGACCTCAGCGCCGCCGGCGGCAATCCGCTGGACCTGCTGCTGGTCGGCGCCCGCGGCGGCACGGTGACCCTCGGCAATGGCAATGACGGGCTGGTCTGGGTGGCCCACAGCAACGCCCCCGGCCATGGCGCCACGCTGGTGGTCAACACCGGCGCCGGCAACGACCGGGTGGAGGTGACGGCGGTGGGATTGAGCCAACTCGCCGACGGCAACCGCTTCGACAATGGCGGGCTCTATGATCCGGATTACGATGGCCGCTATTCCGTCGCCGAGGTGCATCTCGGCGGTGGCCGGGATCTGGTCAACGTCACCGGACTGGCGAAGCTCGTTGCCTTCACCGGAGATGCGCTGGCGACGGCGAATGGCGGCGGCGGCGGCGACGCCTTCCTCATCGGCAGCGGCGGCGGCAGCTTCTCCGGCGGCGACGGCGGCGACAGCTACGTCTTCGTGCCCGGCTCCGGCAACAGCACGATCGCCGATTTCACCCGGGGCGAGGATTGGCTGACCTTCGCCGGTATCCCCGCCGGCGCGCTGGCGATCACCGCGGCGACCCAGGACGGCGTGGCCGGCACCCTCGTCACCTTCGATGCTGCCGGCCACAGCGTGTTCCTGGCCGGGGTGGGCGGCCTCAACGGCAGCGACATGGTCTTCTTCTGAGCGGCAGGTAAGCGGGATTCCGGATTAACCCGACCTTCATCCCGACCGGCCAAACTGGCCGGGGTCCCGGACGATCCGGGACCGGGGATCGGAGGAAAACCCGAATGCCTTTGAACTCGGTGAACACCAACATCGGCGCCCGGGTGGCGCTGCAATCGCTGAACCGCACCACCACGGAACTGGAAGCCACCCAGAAACGCATCTCCACCGGTTATCGCGTGGCGGATGCGAAGGATGACGGCGCCGCCTTCGCCGTCGCCGAGCGCGTCCGCGGCGACATCGCAGCAACGACATCGGCGAATGAGCAACTGGGCGGCGCGAAAGGACTGCTCGACGTCGCCAACGCCAGCCTCGAGAATGTCTCCAACGCGCTGTCCAAGCTGAAGACCCTGACGGTGAAGCTGGCGGATGGCACACTGACCGACGACCAGCGCACCCAGTACCAGACCGCCGTCAAGGAGATCACCAACAACATCAAGGCGTTCATCAACGACGCCAGCTACAACGGCAAGAACATCACCGACGGCACCAGCACCTCGGTCGATATCGTCACCAACGCCGATGGCGATCGCTACACCATCACCGGCTTCAACGGGCTGACCAGCGTGTTCGACGCGGTCTCCGGCTTCAACAGCTACACCGCGGGCAGCGCCGCGGCGGCGCTGACGGCGACCGGCGCGCTGAACACCGCCATCGCCACCACGCTGACGCAGCTCAACAGCTTCGGCAGCTACTCGAACTACATCGACAGCCAGATCAACTACAACAAGGCGAAGATCGATGCCCAGGAAGGCGGTCTCGGCGCCCTCGTCGATGCCGATCTGGCGAAGGAATCGGCCCGGCTGCAGTCGCTGCAGATCCGCCAGCAGCTTGGCACCCAGGCACTCGGCATCGCCAACCAGGCGCCGCAGACCCTGCTCAGCCTGTTCCGCTAGGCCCATGGCTGCGCGCCGGTCGCCCCATGGGGTGGCCCAATGGCCCGGCAGCGGCGTCAGGCGAGGTCGGCAGGATGCCGGCCGGTGCCTTCACCCGGCATTGCGGTCCGACCGCCCGGCTGAAGTCCCCTCCAGGAAGGACCGATGCGCATGACCACCGAGACCCCTTTTCCCGACCGCGCCGTCGCCCCCTCCCAGCCCGCCTCCGCAGGTGCTGCGGCCTATCGCCGCCGCCTGTCGTCGAAGCAGATGGAGGCCGAGGTCTTCGCCCGTGCCAACCGCAGCATCCGCGAGCTTGAGAGCGGCAGCCCGCTCGCCCGCGCCCGTGCCGCGGTGGACAACCGCCGGCTTTGGAGCGCCGTGCATGGCGCGGTGCTCGACCCGGCCAATGGCTTGCCGGTTGCGCTGCGGGCGCAGATCGCCGGCGTGGCCCTCGCGGTGATCCGCGAATGTGAGCAGCCGGAGCCGGATTTCGGCTTCGTCCAGGACATGAACGAGCATTTCGCCACCGCCCTCTGGCGCTGACCGGGAACCCCGCCGCGATGTCCGACCGCCCGGCTGCCATGCCCGCCGCTTCCCGCGCTGTTCCCGCCGCGGCCCCGGCGCTGGCCACCCGCCTGCTCGACCGCGCCCGGCTGCTGCTGCGCCAGGGCAGGCCAGGGGAAGCCTTGCCGATCCTCGACCGATTGGTCCGTCTGCCTGGCGGCGATACGGCGGCGCTGCTGCTGCGGGCCGAGGCGCTGCTCGGCCTCGGCAGGCCCGATGCCGCGGAGGCAGCGGCGACGGCGGCGCTAGAGCGGCTCGCCGGGCCGGCGCCCGCCGTGGTGGTCCCGCCGGCAGCGGCCGTCGCGCTGCTGCTGCGCGCCCGGGCACGGCAGGCTGCCGGCAGCCTCGACCCGGCGATCGATGACGCCGCCGCGGCGGTGATGGCGGTGCCGGGCGACGCCGGCGCCAAGCAGGTGCTCGGCGCCGCGCTGCTTGAGCAGCAGCGCTTCGACGAGGCGATCTGGTTCCTTGGCGAGGCCTTCCGTGCCGCGCCCGAGGACCCGCAGCGCCAACTGCGGCTCGGCCAGGCCTTCATGCTGGCGCAGCGGCATGAAGCGGCGGCGGAGTTGCTGGCGCATTGCGCCGCCGGCCACCCGGACCTGCCGGGGGTGGTGGCGCTGCAGGCGCAGAACCGGCTGCTGGCAGGTGATCCGGCCGGCGCGGCGGCGTTGGTCCGCGCCGCTCTCGGCCGCGGCGTGGTGGAGGCCGGGCTGCACAGCGTGCTGGCCCATGTGCTGATCGGCGAGGCCGATACCGAGGGGGCGGCGCAGCATTTCACCGCCGCCGCCCGGCTGGCGCCGCGCAACGCCTATCTCGGCCATCTCGCCGCCGCCCTGGCCGGCAGCCCGGCTGACATGCCGGACCGCGCCGCCGATGCCTATGTGCGCACCGTCTTCGACGGCTATGCGCCGCGCTTCGAGGCCTCGCTCATCAGCCTGGGCTACCGGGTGCCGGGGCTGATGCGCCAGGCCGTGGAACGGCTGTTGCCGGAGGTGGCCGGGGGCGCCGCCAAGCTCGGCCCGGTGCTCGACCTCGGCTGCGGCACCGGCCTGGTCGGCGCCGCCCTCTCCGACTTGATCGGCGGGCCGCTGGTCGGGGTCGATCTGTCGCGGCCGATGCTGGAGCAGGCCGCCGCCAAGGGCATCTACACCACCCTGCACCAGGCCGAGGCCTCAGCCGCATTGCTTGGGCCGATGCCGCCGCAGGCGCTGATCACCGCCGCCGACGTGTTCTGCTACTTCGGCCGGCTGGAGCTTCTGCTGGAGCGCTGCCGTTCCCGGCTCAGGCAGGGCGGGCTGCTGCTGTTCAGCCTGGAGCGCGCGGCGCCGGGGGAGGGCTGGCAACTCGGCCCGCGCGGGCGCTTCCGCCATGCCGCCGATTACGTCGCGGGCTGCCTGGCGGCGGCCGGGCTGCAAAGCCTCGAATGCCGGGAGGAGGTGCTGCGGCAGGAGGCCAATGGCGTGGTCGATGGTTTGCTGGTGGTCGCCCGTGCCACCGGTCACTGAGGCCGATGCCGGCTACCGCGCGGGGATCGCGGCCCTGGCGCAGGGCACCCCGGATGCCGCCCTGCCGCTGCTGCAGGCCGCCGAGCGGGCCGGGGAGGGCGGCGGCTTTGCCGCGCTGAACCTCGGCCTGGCGCTGATGCAACTCGGCCGGCTGAGCCAGGCCGAGGCGGCGCTCACCCGTGCCGCCGCGGCGCTGCCCGACCACCCGGAGCCGTACTTCCGCCTCGGCACCATCGCGGGGGTGCGCGGCGAGGCGGGCAGGGCGGAGGCGCTGTTCCTTGCCGCGCTGGACCGTGCCCCGCACCATGTCACCGCCCTCGCGGCACTCGCCGCGCTGGCGGAAGCCGCCGGCCACCTGGCGCAAGCCGCCGATCTGGTCGCCCGCGCCCGCGCCGCTGACCCGGAAGAGCCGGAACTCGAACTCGCCGCCGCCCGGCTTGCCCTGCTGCGCGGCGAGGCCGAGGCCGCCGCCGCCGGCGCCGCCGCGGTGCTGGCGCAGCGCCCGGCGCATCCTGCCGCGGCGAAGCTCTATGCCGAGGCGCTGCTGGCAAGGCTCGACCCCACCGCCGCCCTGGCGGTGGTGGCGGCGCGGGCGGCGGAGGATCCCTTCGCCGCGGGCTGGGCCCTGGCCGCGGCCCGGCTGCACGCCGCCGCCGGCCAGCCGGCCGCAGCGCTCGCCGAATGGCAGGCGGCGGCGCTGCTTGCGCCGGAGCAACCGGAAGTCCTCGCCCTGCTTGGCTTGGCGCTGGACGAGGCCGGACGACGGGCGGAGGCGGAGCCGCTGCTGCGCGCCGCCATCACCGCCCGCCCGACCGACCTCGACCTGCGCAACCGGCTGGCGACCATGCTGTGGCGCAATGGCCGCAGCGCCGCAATGCTGGAGGTGCTGGACCAGGCGATGGTGGAATTCGGCCCACAGCCGACCCTGATGATGAACCGCGCCCTGGCGCTGAACGCGGTCGGGCGGCAGGCGGAGGCCTTGGAGTCGGCCGATGCCGCGGTGCCCGCGGGCGGCGTGCTGGCGCTGGTCAACCGCATCGCCGTGCTGCCCTACCACCCGGAGCGGGGCCATGCGCTTGCACTGCGCGACTGTGGTCGGGCGATCGCGGCGAAGCTCGGCCCCGCCGCGCCCGCCGTGCACCGGCCGCGCGAGGCCGGGCGTCGGCTGCGGGTCGGGTTGCTCTCTGGCGGACTCGGCCGCCACCCGGTCGGCTGGCTGACGGTGGCGGGGCTGGAGGCGCTGCCGGCGGCGGAGTTCTCGCTGCATGCCTTCGCCTTGAAGCCGCGCGAGGACATGCTGGCGGCGCGCTTCCGCGCCTGCTGCGCCGGCTGGCATGAGATGCAGCACCGCAGCGATGCCGAGATCGCGGCGGCGATCGCCGCCGAGCGGATCGACATCCTGATCGACCTCGGCGGCTACGGCGAGAGCGGCCGGCTCTTCGTGCTGCAGCACCGCCCGGCGCCGGTGCAGATCAAATGGGTCGGCGCGCAATTCTCCACCACCGGCCTCGGCTGTGTGGACTGGATGCTGACCGATCGCTGGGAGACACCGGCGGGGTTCGAGCATCTCTATTCCGAACGGCTGCTGCGGCTGCCGGATGGCTATGTCTGCTACGCCCCGCCGGCCTACGCGCCACCGGTCACCCTGCTGCCGGCGCTGGCGGGCCAGGGCGCGGCCAAAGGGGTGCGCTTCGGCTGCTTCAACAACCTGGCCAAGGTGACGCCGGCGGTGCTGACGGCCTGGGCCCGCATCCTGGCGGCGCTGCCCGAGGCCACGCTGGAACTCCGCACCCCTGTGCTCTCGGAGGCTTCGGCGCGGGAGGGGCTGCTGGCGCGGATGGCGACGGCGGGGCTGCCGGCGGAGCGGGTGACGCTGCTCGGCGGGGTGCCGCATCAGGCGCTGCTGGCCGCCTATGGTGGCATCGACATCGCCCTCGACCCCTTCCCCTACACCGGCGGGCTGACGGTCTGCGAGGCACTGTGGATGGGGGTGCCGGTGGTGAGCCTCGCCGGTGACAGCTTTGCCGGCCGCCATGCCCTCAGCCACTTGTCGAACATCGGCCTTCCGGATTGGGTCGCGACGACGCCAGAGGCGTATGTCGCCCAGGCGGTGGCGCGGGCGCGCGACCTGCCGGCGCTGGCGGCGGTACGGGCGGGGCTGCGGGCGCGGGTCGCGGCCTCGCCGCTGGTCGATGCGCCGCGCTTCGGCCGCGGGCTGGCGGCAGCGCTGCGCCGGGCTTGGAGTGAATGCTGCGCCATGGGCTGACCGTGGTCGTCGGTGGCCGGCAGGCGCATGCCCGGCCATGCGCATGCAACAGCCGCCACCCTCGGGCGTTGCATCAGGGACCCAGGCGGAGGGCATCGGCGGGTGGCGGACAGGCCTTGGCCGGCGCGTGGTGCCGCGGCTGGCTGGCGCAAATGGCGGCCAGGCGCCGGACCGGGAGCGGCGATCCGCGCCTGCCGGGCTTGTGGCGCCCTGATTCATGCCGGGTTGGTGGATCTGGGCCTGATGCCGGTGACTGTGGCGCCGGTATCGCCCACGGCTGCGGCGGAGCCGGTGGCGGCGGTAGGACTCGAACTGCTGCTGTGTCCGGATTGCCGGCTGCTGCAGCCGGCGCATCGGGTGACGGTGCCGGCTGAACCGCGGCTGGCGACCGAACGCTGCGTTACCACCCTGATCGCCCGCTTCCAGCTGCGGCCGGACATGCCGGTGACGGTGCTTGCCGATGGTGGCGCCGGCTGGCTACCCATGCTTCGGCGCTTCGGCTTCACCCCGGGTTTGGCCCGGTCCGGCACCGCCGTGGCGCAGCGGCTGCGCGAGGTGACGGCACCGCCGGGACTGCTGCTGGCAGGGGATGCCATCGGGCGCAGCGCGGCGCTGCCGGATCTGTTGGAGGGCATCCGCCAGTTGCTCGCGCCGGGCGGCATCGCGGTCTTCGACCTGCCGGATCTGCTTCGCGTGGTTGAGGCCAACCGCTTCGACCTGTTCTGCCCCGGCCGCAACGCCTGGCCTTCCCTGCTCGTGGCGGAAATGCTGCTGGGTCAGCACGGGCTGGTGGTGTGTGGGTTGGTGCGGCCACCCGGGCTGCTGCGGCTGCTGGTCTGCCATGCCGAGGACCATGGCAAGCCGGTCGGCTCCGAGGTTGCCGCCCGACGTGCTGCCGAAAGAGTGGCTGGGCTGGAGTCCGGCGAGGCCTATCAGCGCCTGGCGGAGGTGGTGCTGGAGACCCGCGCCGCGGTGTTCGACCTGCTGCTGGCGGCCCGGCGCGACGACCGCCAGGTGCTGGGGCTCGGTGCCTCGGCGGCGGCGGCGCGGCTGCTGGCGGGGTGCGGCATCGGTCCAGGTCTGCTGCCGGGCACGGTGGATGCACACCCACCCTGGCATGGGATGGTGCTGCCCGGCAGCCGGGTGCCGGTGGTGCCACCAGAGGCGCTGGCGGCGGTAGTCCCGGATCTGGTGCTGGTGCTGGATGGCAGGCCGGCCAGCGAGGCGCGGCAGCTCCTCGGCGAGGCCGGGCTTTGGACCGCCAGAATCGCGGTGATCCTGCCAAAATTCCAGATCATCCGTGCAGGCACCGCCTGAACAAGATGAAGTTGCTTTTTTGTTCCGGCCGGGTGGGGCCTTGTGCTACCGCTCGGTAGGGCAGGGTGCACGCATCAGGATTTGCGGTTGGCGCAGGCATGGGGGTGGCGGGCCAATGTATTGGCGGGGCCGATGGGGGCACCCCTGATCCGACTGTTCTGATTCAACGGCTTTGCCAGCCGGTTCGCGTCCGGTGTCGCAGCGTCCCGCGACGGCTCGGGCCGGGCCCGGTCCCGGCCGGGCATCGACAGACGGCCCAGGGCAGCCGATCCTGCCGTCGGGTCGGGGAATGCTCCGGCCCAGCCGGGCGAAGCATTGCCGGTGCACGTGGAACCGCTGCCGCTGCCTGGCTTTTGCCCTGGGGGTTGATCTGGGCGCCGGAGCCGACTGGGTGTCCGACACGCATCGGACAGGCCGATCCACCGCCGGCCGTGGTGCCGCTTCGCGGGATCGGACTACGAGGGAGAGGACCGAACAGAAGCATGAATGCGATCGACTCCGCCGTCTGGCACCGACCCACAGCGGCCCTGGCATCGCGCTATGCCTCGGTGCGGGCCCGCACCGAGGCGCTCGCCGCGCCGCTTTCCGCCGAGGACCAGTGTATCCAGTCCATGCCCGACGCCAGCCCGGCGAAATGGCACCGGGCGCATACCACCTGGTTCTTCGAGACCTTCCTGCTGCTGCCACACAGCCCTGGCTACCGGCGGCTGAACGAGGATTACGCCTTCCTCTTCAACTCCTACTACGAGGCCGGGGGACCTAGGCACGACCGGCCGCGGCGCGGCATGCTGACCCGGCCTTCGGCCGCCGAGGTCAGCGCCTATCGCACCCATGTCGACGCTACCATGGAAGGGCTGCTGCGCGAGCCGCCGGGTGAGGCGGCGGCGCTGGTCGAACTCGGCCTGCAGCATGAGGAGCAGCACCAGGAGCTGCTGCTGACCGATATCCTGCACGCGCTGGCGCAGAATCCGCTGCTGCCGGCCTATGACCCCGCCTGGCGGGAACCCACCGCGGCGGAGGGCCCGGCGCAATTCCTGGCCGGCCCGGAAGGGGTGGCGGAAATCGGCAACCCCGGCACCGCCGGCTTCGCCTTCGACAATGAGCAGCCGCGCCACCGCACATACCTCCAGCCCTACCGCATTGCCGACCGGCTGGTGACCAATGCCGAATGGCTCGGCTTCATAGACGATGGCGGCTACCGCAACGCCCTGCTCTGGATGAGCGCCGGCTGGGCCGCACGCGCCGCCGGAGGCTGGGAGGCGCCCTTCCATTGGCACCGCCGCGACGGCGCCTGGTTCCAGTACGGGCTGGGCGGGCTGCGTCCGCTCGACCCCGCCGCGCCGGTGCGGCACATCTCCTGGTACGAGGCCGAGGCCTTCGCCCGCTGGGCCGGCAAGCGGCTGCCGACCGAGGCGGAATGGGAGGCGGCTGCGGCGCTGCCCAGGTTGCGGGATGCCGAGGGCGTCGCCTGGCAATGGACCGGCAGCGCCTACCGCCCCTATCCCGGCTTCCGCCCCTGGGTAGGCGCGGTCGGCGAGTACAACGGCAAGTTCATGGCGCAGCAGATGGTGCTGCGCGGCGGCTCGCTGGCGACGCCGCCCGGCCATTCCCGCGCCACCTATCGCAACTTCTTCCCGCCGGAGTCGCGTTGGCAATTCACCGGATTGCGGCTGGCGGAGGATGCGGCGTGAGCGGCGCGCTCGCCCGTGACGCCGCCGCCGCCCAGCGCGCGGCGCTGGTCGCCGACGCGCTGGCCGGCCTTTCCGCCCCGCGCAAGACACTGCCGTGCAAATGGCTGTATGATGCCGAGGGTGCCCGGCTGTTCGAAGCCATCACCCGGCTGCCGGAGTACTATCCGACCCGGACCGAGATGCGGATCCTGGAGGAGTCCGGCCCGGCGATCGCGGAGGCCATCGGCCCTGGCGCCGCCGTGGTGGAATTCGGCCCCGGCGACGGGTTGAAGGCGGTGCAACTGCTGCGGGTGCTGCAGGCGCCGGTGGCTTACCTGCCGGTGGACATCGCGCCGGAATGGCTGGAAGCCGCGGCCTCCCGCGTCGCCGAGGCCTTTCCCGGCCTGCCGGTGCGTCCGGTGGTGGCGGATTTCACCCAGCCTTTCGCGCTTGCTGGCAGGGCCGAGGGCAGCACCACGCACCTTGGCTTCTTTCCCGGCTCGACCATTGGCAATTTCGCTCCGGAAGAGGCGGTGGCCTTCCTGCGCCGGGCGCGGTTGAGCCTGAAATCCGGGGCGCGGCTGCTGCTCGGTGCCGATCTGGTGAAGGATCCGGCGGTGCTGGAGGCGGCCTATGACGATGCCGCAGGGGTCACGGCCGCCTTCAACCTCAATCTGCTGCGGCGGCTGAACCGCGAGGCGGGGGCGGATTTCGACCTCGACGGCTTCCGCCATCAGGCCGTCTGGAATGCCGGGCTGGAGCGGGTGGAGATGCATCTGGTGGCGCAGCGGCCACAATCGGTACGGCTCGCCGGGCGAACAATCCGTTTCGCCGCCGGCGAGACCATCCACACCGAGAGCAGCCACAAGTACCGCCCCGACCGGTTGCGGACCCTGGCGGAGGCCGGCGGCTGGCGCGAGGCGGCGATGTGGACCGATCCGGCGGGATTGTTCTCGGTCTGGCTGCTGGAAGGCTAGGGCGGATCGCGGAGGGGCGTGAACGCCCCGGAAGGTGATCCGCGCCGCAAGCAGCAGGCTGCAGCGGCGGTGACGTTCAGACCTGGGCACGAACGCTGTAGGCTCGGGGCCATGCCCCTGACCCAAATCGCCAGCCACCGTGGCGGCGCCTTCCTCTGGCCGGAGAACAGCGCCCTGGCCTTCCGCCAGGCGCTGGCGCTGCCGGCCGAACAGCTTGAGCTCGACGTGCATCTCTCGGCCGATGGCGTGCCGATGGTGATCCATGATGCGACGCTCGACCGCACCAGCGATGCGCAGGGTCCGGTGCGCGCCCGCGAGCGGGACGCGCTGCGGGCGGTGCGGCTGCGCGGCACCGGTGGCGAGAGTCTGCCGACCCTGGCCGAGGCGGCGGCGCTCACCCACGCCGCCGGCCGAATGCTGCGGCTGGAGATCAAGGCGGATGCCGCAGGCCGGCCTTACCCCGAGGTGGTGCCGCGCTGCCTTGCTGTGCTGGACGCCGAGGCGATGCGCTCCCGCACCGTGCTGATGAGCTTCCAGCCGCTGACGGTCGCCGAGGCCGCTGCCGCGGGTGGGCTGGCCAGGCTGGTGCTGCTGCTGGAGGCCAAGCCCTGGCGCGGCATGGGCGTGGCTGGTGCGGTGGCGCTGGCGCGGAGCTGCGGCGCGGGGGAGATCGGCCTGCCGGTCGGCGAGTATGACGCACCGGCCGTGGCGGCGCTGCGGCAGGCCGGGCTGGCGGTTGGCGCCTGGGGCGCCAATGACGCTGTGGGCATCGGCCGGGCCTTCGACCTCGGCCTCGATGTTATCGCCACGGACGACCCGCCGCTGGCGCTGCGGCTGCGCCAGGACCGGCTGGCCGGCGGCTGAGACCGGCTGTGGCCGCGCCTGGTCTCCGGACTCAGGGCCAGCCGGGGTCGTCGCGATGGGCGTCACGCCGCTCGCCTTGCGCGCCGCTGTGATGGTGCCCGCGGTGTGAGGCTGGGGAAGGCGGAGTGTGGGCGCTGGGACGGGGCGTGAACCCGGCGCGGCGGTGGGGCGTAGCGTAGGCCAGGGCCGGCGGTGGTGGCGGGCTGTAGCGGCGGACGGACGGTGCGTAGACATGGATCGGCGCCAGACGATAGCCCCCGCCATGGCCGCCGGGCGGCGGCACGCAGGCCATGAGCGAGGTACCAAATACGGCCGGCACGGGCAGTTTCACGCAGGGGATGGTCGAGGCAGCATGCCGGTCCTCAGGCTGCGGGTGCCCCCCTGGGCGTTAGCGATCACAGGTTGGAGATCGTACATGCTGCGGCGGGGCATCACCGCTGCCGCACCACTTCGGTTTGGACCTCACGCGGAACCCATGCGCACCAGCTGAACGGTGCTACCGCCAGCCGACCGGCCACGGCGCCGCAGACCAACGCCAGCGGTGATGGCCGCCCCAGCGGCCGTGGCCAGCATGGTATGGCGGGGCATAGGCATAGCCCGGGCTATGCCGATAGCCGCCACCATGGCGATGGCCGTAGCCGCCATGCGGATAGACCGCACAGGCGGAGAGGGTGGCGCAGAGCGCGACCGCGGCGAACAGCTTCAGGAAAGGCGACGAACGGCGGGCCATGGCGACCTCCTCGGATGCAGAGGGTGGGGTGTCCCCACCGCTGCTGGCATCAGGCGCCCGCCGCATGGCGGGGCCGGGGCCACGCCAAGGTTTCCTTGCGGCACGCGTGCCATGCCGGCGCCGCAATCCGGCCGACCGGTGGAGCCTGCCGGAGCCGCGTCAGACCCGGCCGAGCAGCCCGGCCAGCGCTACTGCGGCGCGGTCGCCGAAGCCGCGCTCGGCCGGCACGGTGCGCCCCGCCGCCAGCCGCCGCAGGTCCCGCCGCGCCAGCACCAGCGGCAGCGCCGCCGCCAGCGCGCCACGTGGCAGCCCGCGCAGCCTTTGCCGGAGGCCGGGCAGGGTATCCAGCGCTGGCCGGGCCAAGCTGGCGACCACTCGCCGCACCGCTGCCGCTGTGGGCGCCGCCATTACCGCTTCCGGCGCCAGCCCCTCCGCCGCCAGCGCGTCCAGCGGCAGCAGGCAGCGCCCCCGCGCCGCCAGGGCCGGAACGCTGCGCAGCACTCCGGCCAAGCCATAGGCCGCGCCAGCGTCCTGCAACGCCGGCAGCACCGCCGGCGGTGCCCCAAGCAGCCATCCGGCGGCGACCGCGAAGCCGCCGGCGGTGCCGCGCAGATAGGCAGCGAAGGCGGCTGTGGTCGGGATCCCTTCCTCCTCCGCCTCGGCCTCCCGCGCATCCACCATGGCAAGCAGCCTGTCCGCGTCGAAGGCGCCGGCGCGAATCGCCGCATGCAGCGGCGCCGCCACCTCATGCCGCCGCGCCGGCTTGCCGGCGGCCGCATCCTCCACCACGTCGCGCCACCACTGCAGCCGCATCAGCGCGATCAGCGGAGTCTTCGCCGCCTCCCGCGCCCGCGCCAGCTCATGGTTGAAGGCGATCAGCGCGAACAGCGTCTCCCGCGCCGCTTGCGGTGCGAAGATCGCGCAGAGGAAGCGGTCGGGGTCGTGCCGGCGCGCGAAGCCCGCCACGCCCTCCAGCACGCGGGTTCCGGAAGGGTCTGAAGGCTTGGCCATGCCGCCTTATGCCCGGCCCTTGCTTGACGCGCCACGGCACCCCGCTTAGCTCTTGGCGCGGCTCCCGGGCCTCGCGGTGACCCCGTGCCGGGCGCGTCCGTATCCAAGAATCCAGGAGAGACAGCCCATGGCCTTCAGCCTGCCGCCGCTGCCGTATTCCACCAACGCGCTCGCCGCCCAGGGCATGTGCCAGGAGACGCTCGAGCTGCATCACGGCAAGCATCACAACGCCTATGTCGTGGCGTTGAACGGCTTGATCGAGAGCAAGGGCCTGCAGGGCAAGAGCCTCGAGCAAATCGTCGCCGACGCCGGCAAGGCCGGCACCGATGGCCTGCCGGTGCTGAACCAGGCCGGCCAGCACTGGAACCACCTGCTGTTCTGGCAGGTGATGTCGCCCAAGGGCGGCGGGGACAAGCTGCCGGCGACGCTGGCGGCGAAGATCGACCAGGATCTCGGCGGCCTGGCCCAGTTCAAGGAGGCCTTCAAGCAGGCCGGTGTGACGCAGTTCGGCTCCGGCTGGGCTTGGCTGATCATCGGCGCCGACGGCAAGCTGAAGGTGACCAAGACCCCGAACGGTGCCAACCCGATCTCGACCGGCGAAGGCACGCCAATCCTCGGCGTCGATGTCTGGGAGCACGCCTACTACCTGGACTTCCGCAATGTGCGGCCGAACTACCTCGACAACTTCCTGAACAAGTTGGTGGATTGGGAAGTGGTGAACACCCTGCTGCAGCAGGGTGGCATCAAGTCCGGCCAGTCGGCGTAACCGGCCACTGCGTGATGATCAGGGGTGCCCGGGAAGCCGGGCACCCTTTTTCATGGGGTGGCGGACTTCCTGATACGCGCGCGGCCGTTTCGGGATGGGTTCTGCCCCGCTGAGCTCACCCTGCCAAAGCCGCAGGGTCGCCGGAAGCGAATACCCCGACAAAGCGGTTCAAGGGCCTTCCGCTGGGGGAATTTGAAAGGGCAGAGCCCCATCATCCGTCCTGTTTCAGCAGCCCGGGCGCCTCAGCTCGGAGCCAGCCCCCGCGAGAATTCACCGAAGGACTCCGCCAGGGGCGCTGGCCATTGCGAGCTGCGCGGCGAGAGATAGACCGGCTTGCCGTCGTCCAGCAGGAACAGCACCAGCTGCTCCTGGTTCATCTCGAAGGCCATGAACAAGCCGCGGCGCCCGTCCCGACCCCAGCCGACCAGCCAGTGATCCTCGACCAGCGCCAGAGGCGGGCCGGGCATCCGCAGCCCCTCATAGACCTGCTGCTGGCGGCCGCGCGCGACATTCCGCAATAGCACCGAAACCGCCGGATGCGCGCCGAGCGAGACCAGCGTGCCGCCCACCAGCGCCCGCAGCGAGAGGTCCGCCTCGGCCAGCGCCGGAGAGGCGACCAGCGCCGCGAGCAGGCCCCGGCGCGAGGCCGGGCCCAGGCTCAAGGCATGCGCCTCAAGACGCGCGCCTCACCCTTTGGCCGGCTCGTCGTTGGCGGCGATCGGCTTGAAGATGTCAGTGATGGTGGCGCGCAGCACGCTGACCCGGACATTCGGGGCGATCTCGACCTCGACCTCGTCGACGCCGTCCTTCACCTTGGTGATCGTGGCGATGATGCCGCCCGAGGTCAGCACCCGGTCGCCACGCTTCAGATTGGCGAGCAGGGCGCGATGCTCCTTCTGCTTCTTCTGCTGCGGGCGAATCAGCAGGAAGTAGAAGACGCCGAAGATCAGCAGCAGCGGCGCGATCTGCGAAACCATGGCCAGGCCACCGGCGGCGTCCTGGGCGTAGGCGGGGGAGATCAGCATTCCGGGCGAATTCCTCTGTGTTCCGGCTTGCCGTCACCGGCGCGCGCAAACTAGCTTCCGCCCCCTTCCCGTCAAGTGCACCCGAATGTCCGAGAACCCGACCGACCTCCAATTGCTGACCCGTATCGCCGAGGCGCTGGAGCGCCTGGCGCCGCCACCACCCACGCCACCGGTGCCGGAAGGCGCCGACGCCTTCGTCTGGCACCCGGCGCCGAAGCCGGTACTGGCCCCGGTACCCAGGGTTTCCCGCGTCGGTATCGGGCTGCTGCAGGGGATCGACCGGCAGCGGGACATCCTGCTGGCCAATACGCTGCGCTTCGCCGCCGGCTTCAGCGCCAACAACGTGATGCTGTGGGGTGCCCGCGGCATGGGCAAGTCCTCCTTGGTCAAGGCGGCGCATGCTGCGGCGAACGAGGCGCACCCCGGCAGCCTGGCGCTGATCGAGATCCACCGCGAGGACATCCGCACCCTGCCGGAGCTGCTGAACGCGCTGCGCGCCCAGCCCCGCCGCTGCCTGGTGTTCTGCGACGACCTCTCCTTCGAGAAGGAGGATGCCGACTACAAGGCGTTGAAGAGCGTGCTGGACGGCGGCATCGAGGGCCGTCCGCCCAATGTGCTGTTCTACGCTACCAGCAACCGCCGCCATCTGATGCCGCGCGACATGGTCGAGAATGAGCGCAGCACCGCCATCAACCCGGCGGAGGCGGTGGAGGAGAAGGTCTCGCTCAGCGACCGCTTCGGCCTCTGGATCGGCTTCCACAATTGCGACCAGCCGACCTACTTCGCGATGATCGAGGGCTATGCCGCGGCGCTCGGCCTGGCAATGCCGCAGGAGGAACTGCACCGCGAGGCCAATGAATGGTCGGTGACGCGCGGCGGCCGGTCCGGCCGGGTGGCCTGGCAGTTCATCCAGGATCTGGCGGGGCGGCTGGGCTCGAACGCGGCATAGTGGCTCCGTAGGGCCAAAGGAGACAAAGGGTAGATCGTGGCTCTGCCCCCGATCTACCCGCTGCCTTCCGATCTTCACCCGAGAGCCCGCGCCTCAGGCACGCTTCCGCCGCTTCGCCGGAACGGCTTCCTGGGCCGCCAGCAGCGGCGCCAGGAACCGCCCGGTGTGGCTGCCTTCGGTGGCCGCCACGTCCTCCGGCGTGCCGGCGGCGACGATGCGGCCACCGCCGTCGCCGCCTTCCGGCCCCAGGTCCAGCAGCCAGTCGGCGGTCTTGATGACCTCCAGATTGTGTTCGATCACCACCACCGTGTTGCCGGCATCGACCAGCGCGTGCAGCACCTCCAGCAGCTTGCGCACATCCTCGAAATGCAGCCCGGTGGTCGGCTCGTCGAGGATGTAGAGGGTGCGGCCGGTGGCGCGGCGGGAGAGTTCCTTCGACAGCTTGATGCGCTGCGCCTCGCCGCCCGAGAGCGTCGTCGCCTGCTGACCGAGGTGGATGTAGCCCAGCCCCACCTCCCGCAGCACCTTCAGCTTGTCATGGATGGAGGGGACGGCGGAGAAGAACTCCACGCCCTCATCCACTGTCATCTCCAGCACATCGGCGATCGACTTGCCGCGAAACTTCACCTCCAAGGTCTCGCGGTTGTACCGCTTGCCCTTGCAGGCGTCGCAGGTGACGTAGACATCGGGCAGGAAGTGCATCTCGATCTTGATGACGCCGTCGCCCTGGCAGGCCTCGCAGCGGCCGCCCTTGACGTTGAAGCTGAAGCGGCCGGGCTTGTAGCCGCGGGCGCGGCTTTCCGGCAGTTCGCTGAACCAGTCGCGGATCGGAGCGAAGAGGCCGGTGTAGGTCGCGGGGTTGCTGCGCGGGGTGCGGCCGATCGGTGACTGGTCGATATCGATGATCTTGTCGAGCTGATCCAGCCCTTCCAGCTTCTCATGCGGCGCCGGGACGGTACCCGCGCCCATCAGCCGCCGCGCCGCCGCCTTGTAGAGGGTCTCGATGACGAGCGTCGATTTGCCGCCGCCACTGACGCCGGTGACGCAGGTAAATGTGCCGAGCGGAACACTGGCGGAGACGGATTTCAGATTGTTCCCGGTGGCGCCCACCACCTTCACCGCGCGCTTCATATCCACCTTGCGCCGCGTCGCCGGCACCTCGATCCGGCGGCGGCCGGAGAGATAGTCGCCGGTCAGGCTGGCCGGATTGGCGGCGACCTCCGCCGGCGTGCCCTGCGCCACGATGCGGCCGCCGCCGGCGCCGGCGGCGGGGCCGATGTCGACCAGATGATCGGCGGCACGGATCGCATCCTCGTCATGCTCGACGACGATGACGGTGTTGCCGATGTCGCGCAGCCGCCGCAGAGTCGCCAGCAGCCGCTCATTGTCGCGCTGGTGCAGGCCGATGCTGGGCTCGTCCAGCACGTAGAGCACGCCGGTCAGCCCGCTGCCGATCTGCGACGCCAGGCGGATGCGCTGCGACTCGCCGCCCGACAGCGTCGCGGAGGAGCGGCCGAGCGAGAGGTAGTCCAGCCCGACATCGACCAGGAATTGCAGCCGATCCTCGATTTCCCGCAGGATGCGGCGGGCGATTTCCTGGCGCTGCGGCGTCAGGGTCGGCATCACCCCGGCGAACCATTCGCGCGACTTGCGGATGGAAAGCTCCGAGGCCTCGCCAATGTGGTGGCCGGCGACCTTGACGCTCAGCGCCTCGGGCTTGAGACGATACCCCTTGCAGACGGGGCAGGGCTTCTCCGCCTGGTAGCGCGCCAGATCCTCCCGCACCCAGGGATTGTCGGTCTCGCGGTGGCGGCGTTCGAGGTTGGGCAGCACGCCCTCGAAGGGCTTCTTCACGTCATAGGCGCGCAGCCCGTCCTTGTAGCGGAGCGTCACCACCTCCTCGCCGGTGCCATGCAGGATGGCGTTGCGCACCTTGGCCGGCAGGTCGCCCCAGGGGGTGCTGGTGGTGACCTTGAAGTGGCGCGCCAGGCTTTCCAGCGTCTGGTCGTAATAGGGCGATTGCGCCCCGGCCCAGGGCATCACCGCACCCTCCGCCAGGGTGCGCAGGTCATCCGGCACCACCAGCTGCGGATCGAAGAAGCTCTGGGTGCCGAGGCCGTCGCAGGTGGGGCAGGCGCCCTGCGGGCTGTTGAAGGAGAACAGCCGCGGCTCGATCTCCTCGATGGTGAAGCCGCTGACCGGGCAGGCGAATTTGGCGCTGAAGACGGTGCGCTCCGCGGTGTCGGCATTCTCGGCATAGGCGATGCCGTCGGCGAGGGCGAGGGCGGTCTCGAAGCTGTCGGCCAGGCGCGGTGCGATGCCGTCGCGCACCACGATGCGGTCGACCACGATCTCAATGTCGTGCTTCAGCTTCTTGTCGAGCTTCGGCGCCTCGGCGATCAGGTGCAGCGTGCCGTTGACCTTCACCCGCTCGAAGCCGCGGCGCTGCCATTCGGCGAGCTCCTTGCGGTACTCGCCCTTCTTGCCGCGCACCACCGGGGCGAGCAGCAGCAGCCGGGTGTTCTCCGGCATCGCCATCACCCGGTCGACCATCTGGCTGACGGTCTGCGCCTCGATCGGCAGGCCGGTGGCGGGCGAATAGGGCACGCCGACCCGGGCCCAGAGCAGCCGCATGTAGTCGTGGATCTCGGTGACGGTGCCGACGGTCGAGCGCGGGTTGTGGCTGGTGGTCTTCTGCTCGATGGAGATCGCCGGGCTCAGCCCCTCGATGCTGTCGACATCGGGCTTCTGCATGAGTTGCAGGAACTGCCGGGCATAGGCGCTCAGCGACTCGACGTAGCGGCGCTGGCCCTCGGCATAGATGGTGTCGAAGGCGAGGGAAGATTTGCCGCTACCGGACAGGCCGGTGACAACGGTCAGCGTGCCGCGCGGCAGATCAAGATCGAGGTCCTTCAGATTATGCGTGCGGGCGCCGCGGATGCGGATGAGGCCGGCACTCGGCATCGGGTCGGGGGTGGCCATTCGCGGGGTCCGCTCCACCGGGCCAAGCGGCCCGTGTTCACATTGTGTTCTGGTATTGATGCCACTATATGGGCAGCAAGGGAAGTGCCGTGGCAGTGGCGTGCGGATCGGTCCGCGGCTAGACCGGGCGGCGAGGCGACCGGGTTTGGCAATTCCAGCCAGGCCGGGGTTGCTCTAGATTGACATTCCGAAGACAGGGGTTTGGCGGCATGGCCGGCAGCGTCAACAAGGTGATCCTGGTAGGCAATCTGGGGCGTGACCCGGAAGCCCGCAACATGCAGTCCGGCGACAAGGTGGTCAGCTTCTCCGTCGCCACCAGCGAAAGCTGGAACGATCGCGCCTCCGGCGAGCGGAAGGAGAAGACCCAGTGGCACCGGGTCGCCATCTTCAACCAGAAGCTCGGCGAGATCGCTGAGAAATACCTGAAGAAGGGCAGCAAGGTGTATCTCGAAGGCTCGATCGAGAGCCGGAAGTACACCGACAAGGACGGCAATGAGCGGGAGACGACCGAGATCGTGCTCGGCAAGTTCCGCGGCGAGCTGACCCTGCTCGACGGCCGCGGCGGCGGCGAAGGTGGCGAGGGCGGCGGCTATGGCGGTGGCCGCTCTTCCGGCGGCGAGCGCGGCGGCGGCTATGGCGACCGTGGCGGGTCCGGTGGCGGCGGTGGCCGTGGCGGCTGGGACAGCAAGCCGAAGGGCGGCAGCGACCTGGACGATGATATCCCGTTCTGACCGGGGGTAGCGGCTCGGCGCTGTTGGACAGAACGCATTCAAATCGGACTGGCGGATCGGTAGCCAGCCCCGTGGCCGCCAATCTCGGGCTTGGCTGAGAGTCCCGGAGCGCTTCGTGGCGAGGATGCGGACGGCATCCTTGCTCGCTTCGCGTGGGCCGAGGTGGTTGGTACCAGCTTGCAGATGACGATGGTGCGCTTGAGCAGCGCGTTGATGTATCGGCCCGGAATCCGCAGCACCGAGCAATTGCTGCGGCTGGCGCTGCCGACGGCCTTATGGGGCTACCGCTGCGCTACAGCGGGTTGAAGCCGATTATTTCCGCCATCGACTTCAGGAAAATCACCCACCCAGCGCGCCAGCCTGCCGCAGCGTCTCGACCTCCGCTGGCGTGTAGCCATGCTCGGCGAGGATGGCCGGAGCATCGGCGCCCAGCTCCGGCGGCGGCCCGGCCGGGACCTTCGCCTCGCCGGCCAGGTGCAGCGGACTGTCCACCGTCCAGCCGCCAGCGGTGGTCGGACGGATCGCGCCAGTGGCGCGCGCCTGTGCCGCCGCTGCCGCCTCTGGTGTGGTGGTCACCGCATCGAAGGTGAGGCCGGCGGCATCCAGCAGCGGCCGCCACTCGGCCAGGCTGCGGCTGGCGAAGGCCGCGTCCAGCCGCGCCACCAGCGTGGCCGCATTGGCCCGGCGCAGCGGCTGGGTGGCGAAGCGCGGATCCTCGCCCCAGTCGGGCTGGCCCAGCACCTCCAGCAGCGCCGGCCATTGCCGCGGCTCATTCAGCAGGGCGAGCAGGAACCAGCGGCCGCAGCCGGCCCGGTAGAGGTTGCCCAGCGCATTGGGCGCCTGGTCGCGTGGCGGCCGGGGGATGAAGCGCGCCTCGTCCAGCGCCGCCTGCACCATGAAGGCATTGGCCCAGAGCCCGGCCTCCAGCAGCGAGGCATGGACGATGCCGCCCTGGCCGGTGCGTTCGCGGCGGAACAGCGCGGTAACGATGGCACCATAGAGGGCGAGGCCGGTCGGGTGGTCGCCCATGCCGGCGACCGATCGGCCCGGCGCCGCGCCGGCATCCGCCTTCACTAGATCCATCAGCCCGCTGCGCGCCCAATAGGCGGTGGCGTCGAAGCCGGTCTTGTCGGCTTCCGGCCCGGTTTCGCCATAGGCGGTGAGGGCGGCATAGATCAGCCGCGGATTCAGCGCCATCAGCGTCTCGGGCGCGATGCCGAGGCCGGGGCGCAGCCGCGGCACCGCATTGGTCAGGAAGACATCGGTGCCGCGGATCAGCCGGTGCAGCACCGCCCGCGCCTCGGCCCGCTTGAGGTCGAGCACCAGCCCGCGCTTGTTGCGGTTGTCCAGTACCCAGGGATAGTTGGTCTCGCCCTGCGGCTGGCCCGGCAGCGTTGCCAGTGCCCGATAGGCATCGCCGCCCGGCGGTTCCAGCTTGATCACGCTGGCGCCGAAATCGCCGAGGATGGTGGCCGCCGACGGCCCGGCGACATAGCTGGCTGCGTCGATCACCTTGAGGCCGGCGAAGATCCCGGACATCCGCACTGTCTCCCCCCATCTTGTCGGGGCGATGCTGCGGCGGAAGGCGGCGGCGGGGCAATCCCCGGCTGCCGCGGCGGGATGGCCGTGGCGCGGCGGAGCCAGCCGCTACAGCGCCTCCAGCTTCGGCCAGAGCCGCTTGAACAGGGCCTCCCGCAGGCTGCGCTCCGCCGGGCTGCCGGGTTGGTCGGGGTGCAGCTCGCGCGCCAGCAGCCGCTTCAGCGTGGTCAGCCGCTCGTCGCCGGCGGTGAGTGTGCGCGGACGGCTCTCCAGCTCGGTCACCCGCCTCTCCGCGACCAGGGCGCGGCGCTGCGCTGCCTCGGCACGCTGCCGTGCCGCCTCCACCGCCCGCTGCAGGCGCTCCACCGCGGCTTCCAGCGCCGCCACGGCCAGCGTGGCCGGTGCTGCCGGCTCGGGGGCCGGCAGCACCGGCCACCAGCCGCTCAGCGTCCGGGGCCCGATCACGCCCTCGGCCTGCAGGCAGGAGAGGAAGGCATCGGCGGTCTCGGCATCGACCGCCAGCACCTCGGCCAATTCGCCCAGCCGCACGCGGGCGCGGCCGCGGGCGAAGGCCACCGCATCAAGGTATCGCGGAGGCCGGTGCTGCGGCTCCGGAGTCGGGTCGGGCATGGCGCCGGCATAGAGCAGATCGGTGCGAAGCGGAAACACCCGTGGAGGGGGAATCCGCCGGGCTGCGCATGTTTTCCCGCCGTCGTGGCAGGCGGCGCCGGCGGGGCGCGTGGCGGCCGCATTAACCCGGCGCTGAGGGTTTGGTGGGAACATCGGCGGCGGCCGCGCCCGACCCATCCAGTGGCGCGCCGGCCATGGCTGTCGAGACAGGAAGTCCGGTATCCGATGCACTATTTTCTTGTCGCCCGCGCGCGCTGGCGCTGCCCTGCCGCCGCCACCCGTCATCCGGACGGATGGTGACGGCGCATGGCCGCTGAACCCCTGCTGCCGCCGCGCCGGCTGCTGTTGCTGCTGGCGCTGGTCCTGGCGAGCAGCGCCGCGCTGGCCGGCGCGCTGACCACCAGCCTACTCCTGCGCGGGGCCGCGCCGGTGCCGCCGCCGCCTGCCGATCATCAGGCCCATGCCGCGGGCTGCGGCATGGCGCAGGCCGCGCTGCCGGACCCCGACCCGACCGCCGCCCTGGCCGCGGCGCTGGGCCTGCCACTCACCCGCCCGTTGCGGGCGGCGGCCGCTGCTGCGCCGCTGGCTGGGCTGCTCGCCACGCCTGCGGTCCCACCGGCGCCGCCCGCGCCCGTCGAATCGGCGGGACCGCCTCCTGCCGCAGCACCCGTCGTGCCGCCCGCGCTCACCGCCCCCTCCATCCACGCTGGCTACGCCCTCGACCTCGGCTATTTCCTGGTCCCTGACCAGGCCGTGGCCTTCGCCACCAGCGTGCAGGAGCGCGGCGTACCGGTGCAGCTACTCGCCCTGCCGGACGCCAGTGGCCGGGTCTGGACCCATGTCCGCACCCCTCCCTTCGCCGGCAGCGCTCAGGCTTTGGCCGGCGCCGAACGCATCGAGCGGAGCCTGGGCCTGACCGCCAACCTGGTGCCGCCGGGCACCCCCGCGCCACCTGCCGGAGCCCCGAGACCATGAAGCTCGTCCGTCGCGCCCTGCTGCCCCTGCTGCTCGGTGGCTGTAGCGGTCCTTCGCTGTTCGCCCGCAGCGTCGCGGTGCGCCGCATCGCCATCGCCGTGGCGCCGGGGGCGAATGACAACACCCCGATCGCGCTCGATCTGGTGCATGTCTCCGACCGCCCGCCGCTTGCCACGGCGCTGGCTGGCCTCACCGCCGCCGAATGGTTCGAACGCCGCGGCCAGTTCCAGCGCGACTGGCCGCGCGACCTCGATGTCCGCAGCTGGGAGGTGGTGCCGGGCCAGATCCTGCCTGAGGAGCGCCTGCCATCCCCGGCGGTGAGCAGCGAGGCGCTGCTCTTCGCCCTCTACGCCACGCCCGGCGTGCACCGCGCCCGGGTCGCCGAGGGCGGCAGCCTGGCGGTTCGGCTGCTGGCCGAGGAGATGCAGGTGGTTGAGCGATGAACGGCGCCGTGCACCCCGCCGCGCCGCTGCTGTTCCACGAGGGCATGCTGCTGGCGCCGCAGCATTTCCAGCGGCTGTCGCTGCGCCTCGAACAGCTCGCCCTGCTGCATGCCGCCACCGCCTCGCCCTACCATTGGGGGGTGGAGGAACTGGAGGTGGATGCCGCGGCGCTTCCCGCCGGCCTCATCCGCATCCTGGCACTGGAAGGCATGCTGCCCGACGGCCTGCCGGTGCAGCACCGGGCGGAGCGCGACCCGGGTCTGGAGCTGGAGCTGACGCCCTGGCGGGAGGTCGCAGCCCGCGCTCCGGTGACCCTGCATCTCGTGGTGCCGGCTGGCCGTGGCATCGCCTCGGACCATGGCGCACCGGCGCGGTTCGAGGTGATCGAGGCGCCGGAGGTTGCCGGTGACGCCGGCACCGGCGAGCCGGTTTCCCTGCAGGTGCTGCGGCCGCGCCTCGGGCTGGAGGTCACCACCGGCCCGCGCCAGCGACCAGCCTCGAAATACGTCGGCATGCCGCTGCTGCGCCTCGGCTTCGACGGCCATGCCTGGGTCCGCGCGCCCTTCGTCCCGCCGCAACTCATGGTGGCGGAGCGCGACCCGCTGGCCCGGCTGGTGCAGGACATGGCCCGGCGGGCGCGGGAGCGGGCGCTCAGCCTGGCGCGGCAGGGGGCGGGCGCGGGGGCCGGCGCGGCGCGGGCCGGGCTGGAAGGGCTGGCGGCGGGGCTGCCGGCGTTGGAAGCCACCGTCGCCAGTGGCACGGCGCGGCCCTTCACCCTTTTCGTCGAAATCTGCCGCTACGCCGGCAGCCTGGCGGCACTGGCCGCCGGCCAGGTGCCGCCGGTGCCGCCGCGCTACGACCATGACGATGTGCTGCCGCTGTTCACCGAGGTCATCGCTTCCGTGGACCAGGTGCTGGAACGGATGGGCCGCTCGCTGGTGGCGCATCGCTTCACCGACCAGGGTGACCGCTTCAGCCTGGCGCTCGACCCCGGCTGGACCAGGCAACGTCTGGTGGTGGCGCTGGTCGGCCCGCCTGGCAGTGGCGAAAGCGGCCTGGCGCAATGGATGGAAGGCGCGCTGATCGCCACCCGCGACCGCAGTGGCGAGCTATGGGATCTGCGGGTCCGCGGCGCCTCCCGCATGCCGCTCGATCAGCTCGACGACCTCGACATCGCCCTGCCGCGCGGCGCCGTGCTGTTCGTGGTGGAGCCCGACACCGCCTTCGTCACCCCCGGCGAGACGCTGGAGGTCTGGCCGACCCAGGGCCGCAACGCCGGACCGCGTCCCTTGGAGATCCTGCTCTATGCCCGCGGTTGACGGCATGACCTTGCGGCTGTCGCCGGGCAGCGCGGCGCTGGTGCTGCCGGCCGGCGGGATGCAGGCGCTGCGCTTCACCGGCCTGCTGCGGGCGACCATGGCATTCCACGCCGCGCTGTTGGAGGCACGCTCCCGGCTGCGGACCGAGGTTGCCGGCCCGGAGGCGGCGCCGGAGCTGCTGCGTGCCCGGGTCGGCGCCATCGCCGCTGGACTAGAGGAATTGCTCCAGGTGCAGCGCGAGCAGGCGCGGCGGCTGTCCGACCGTCAGGCCTCGCTGCTGCGCGACGCGCAATACGTCATGTGTGCCCTGGCCGATGATATGCTGCTCTACGACGACGCCTGTGACGGACGGCTGCTGTGGCGGGAGGAACTGCTGGAAAGCCGCATGTTCGGCACCCGCATCGCCGGTGAGCGCTTCTTCGACCGCGCCGCGCGCATCGCCGGCCTCGCCGACCGCGACGGGCAGGAGCTGGCGCCGGTTTATCTGCTGGCGCTCTGCCTTGGCTTCCGCGGCCGGCACCGAGGGCCGGAGGAGGCGCCGGCGCTGCGCCAGCACGCCAAGGCACTGTTCGAGGCGGCGACCGGCCGCCAGCCGGATGCGCGGATGCATGGGCGGCTACTGGCGCCGCTGGCGATCGCCAGCGTACAGGGCGGCGGGGCGCCGCTCCGGCGGATGCGCAGCTTCGGCTGGCCCGCGCTGGCCGGCGGCGTGGCAGCCGCCTTCCTGCTGCTCAGCACCGGCCTGTGGTTCTGGCTGACCAGCCCGGTCTGGCACGCCGCCGAGCTGATCTTCCGGGCGGCGCGATGAGCGCCGGAAACCTCCGCGCCGTCCGGCGGCGCCTGCCGAAGATGGGGCAATGACCGTGCTGGCGATGATCGATCTGCTGCGCGACTGGCAGGTGCTGCTGCTGGCCGCTTCCACCGTGCTGACCCTCGGCCTCGCCGTGCTGCTCTGGCTGCGGCTGCGCCGACTGCGGCTGGCGCCGCCGGCCGTGGCGCCAGTGGTGGATCTGCTGGCGGCGCCGCGCGAGGCGATGGTGCTGACCCCGGCGCTGATGCGCCAAGCCTTCCGCAACGGCCTCTCCGAGTACCGCCAGGCGGTGGCGGGGTCGAGCAACCCTTATCTCGTGCCCTGGGTGCTGGCGGTCGGCACCCGCGGCGGTGGCACCAGCGCGCTCTGCGCCGCCGGCGGCAGCGCCCGCCCGCCCGCCGCGGTGCCCGATCCGGCGACCGGCAAGCCGCTCGGCTGCGCCTGGTGGTTCTACGACCGCGCCGTGGTCATCGATGTCGCCGGCGAGGCCTTCGCCGATCTACGTGGTGACCGGCTGTCCGATGGCGCCTGGATCGCCCTGCTGGAGGAACTCACCCGCGCCCGCGACGGGCTGCCGCTCGATGGCATCCTGCTGACCCTGCCGGTGCCCGATCTGGCCGGGCCCGAGGCGCTGCCCGCCGCCACCCTGGCGGCCAAGGCGGCGGAGATCCACACAAGGCTGTGGCAGGTGCAGAAGGTGACGGGACTGACCCTGCCGGTCTGGCTGGTGCTGACCATGGGCGATGCCATCCCCGGCTTCCAGCACCTGTTGGCGGCACTGCCGCCCGAAGCGCAGGACAGCGCCTTCGGCTGGTCGAGCCCCTATCCGCTGGAGGCGAGCTTCCAGCCCACCTGGATCGGCGAGGCGATGGATAGCATGCAGGATGCCGCCGCCGCCGCCGGGTTGGAACTCGGCGCCGCCGGGGCAGGGGAGGAGACCGCGGCTGCCGCCATGCGCCTGCCGGTCGAGTTGGACCATCTGCGTGGCCCGCTGGCGACGTTCCTCGGCGTGCTGTTCCGCCAGACCGGCTACCAGGAATCGCTGTTCTTCCGTGGGCTATGGCTGAGCGGCGCGGTGGGGCCGGCAGTGGCGGCCGAGCAGCCACCGCCGCTTGGCTTCGTCCGGGGGTGCTGCAGCAGAAGATCTTCGCCGAGCGCGACCTGCCGCGGCCGGTGCCGCGCTGGTCGCTGCTGCAGGGTCGCCGCCGGACGATCTGGCGCGGCGCCGTGGCGGCGGCGGCGGCGGTGCTCGCCCTGGTGCTGTGGTCCGGCGTCGGCACGCTGGGGCGGATGCACGCCAGCTTCACCCCGGCGCTGCGGGCGCTCGCGGGCCCGGTGGCGGCGGCGCAGGAGACCACCGCCGGCGCCGCGCCGACCTAGGGCGCCGGTCCGCTGGCGGCGATCCGCGGCATCGCCCGGCTCGGCTCCGGCTGGCAGGACCCGCTCTGGCCGATCGCCGCGCTGGACGCCACCGCAGATCGGGTGCGCACCGCGCTGGCCATTGGCCACTGGCGGCTGGTGATGGGCGAGATCCGCGCCACCCTGATGCGCCGCGGCCAAGCTCTCTCGGCAGGCGAGACCCAGGCCCCGGCGCCGCCCGGCGGCGCGCCCGAATTGCGCGAGCTGCGCCGCTTCCTAGGCGAGACGCTGCTGCTGGAGCGCTATGTGCAGACCTTCAACCGGCTGGGCGTCGGTGGCGGCACGATGGGGCTGGCGGAGCTGCTGCACTACACCCATGGCATCGAGCTGCCGGCCGCCTATGTCGACCGCGCCGCCGAGCTGGGCTTCGCCGAGCTGCCTTCTGCCGCCGCGCTGCGAGGCGCGACAGTCGAGGCCGGCGCCCAGCCGATCGACGCCGCCATCCTGCGCGGCAGCCTGCAATCCCGGCTGCTGGTGCTGGCGCAATCCTACCTGGCGCGGCAGGTGCCGCCACCCGATAGCCTGGACCTGCAGCGCCAGGCCGCGGCCCGGCTGGCGAACCTCGCCGAGGCCGATGGCCCCGACGCGGCGGACCGTGTGCAGGCGGCGGCGGAGGCGCTGGAGGCCGGGTTGGCCGCGGCACGGCGCGACGCGCCCGGGCTGGTCGCCGAGGGCGTGCTGGGCGGCAGCGAATTCCAGGCACTGCTGCGAGTGGTGAGCGACAGCCGCCTGCTCGGCCCCACGGTGCGCGATGCGCTGCTGCGGGCTGCCCAGGCCCCGGCTGGCGCCGAGGCGGCCGTCACTGTCGATGCCACCGGCATCGGCCCGCTGCTGGTGGCAGCGCCAGAGCGGAACCGGCTGGAGCCGGCCGCCGCGGCGACGGCGTTGCAGGGGCAGTTCGCGGCGCTGCTGGCCCGCCCCTTCATGCGCGCTGTGGCACAAGCTGCGGCGCCCGCGGCGCGGCCGGCGCTGTTCCGCTGGAACATCCCGGCGCTGGAGGCCGCCGCCGCGCTGGTCGACGACCATGCGCTGTTCCAGTTGCGCGACCTGCCGGAATTCCCGGCGCCGCTGCGCTCAGCGGTGCAGCGGGCGGCGGAGGAGCGGCTGGCTGCCGGGCTGGTGGCCGCGGTGGCGCAGGCACAGTTGCCGGCCGAAGGCCGCGATTTGGCTCCGGTGGCGGCGGCGGCACGCGCCGCCCATCCGGTGCTGCTGCGGCTGGTGGTGGCGCTGCGTGCCGGCGCCGCGCCGGATGATGCGGCGGCGCTGGCCGGGATGGTGACGCAGCAGGCGCAACGCCTCCTGGCGGCTGGCTGGGCTCAGCTCGAAGCCGGTGCCGGCTACCAACCACCGCCCTCCGGCCAGCTGGTCTGGACCGAAGGCAAGCTGGATCCGGCGGCGCTCTACGGATTGGCCGACGCGGCCATGCTGCCGGCACTGCTGGGGCGGGAGCGTGAGCGACTGCACCGCTTGGCGGAGCTGGCACAGCCAATGCTGGATGTGCTCGCTGCGCCGGAGCTGGGCGAGCCGCGGCTGCCCGCCATCGCTGCCCGCTGGCGTGGCCTAGCCGAGGAGCTGCAACGCGCGAGCCAGGGCAGGGCGGGTTCGCTCGCCGGGCTGGAACGTATGATCGGCCAGGATCTCGCCGCGGTGACGCCGGGGAATTGCGCCGATCTGCCGGCGCGGGGCGGCGGCGACTGGTTCACCGACCAGGCGGTGCGGCTGCATGCCCGGTTGCGCAGCTTGTGCCAGGTGCAGACCGCCACCCGCGCCGCCGGCGCCTGGGAGGCGCTGGACGAAAGCTTCACCCGGCTGCTGGCCGGCCGCTACCCCTTCGCTCCGCTGTCCGCCGCCGAGCGCGGCCCGCATGCCACGGCGGAACGGGTGGCCGAATTCTATTCCGGTTTCGAGGACCAGGCGAAGGCCGCGCTGGCGGCGCTGCCGGGCGATCCGGCGCTGGCGGCCCGGGCCCGCCGCTTCATCGAACAGATGCGCCAGGCACGCGGCCTTCTGAAACCCCTGCTGGGGCTGGATGGGGTGGAACCGGGGCTGGTGCTGGTGCCGCGCTTTCGCGCCCTGCCGGAGCGCGAGACCGGCGGTGACGCCGTGATCGAATGGCGCCTCATCGGACGCGGCGTCACCACCGGCACCATGTCCGGCCAGCGGCCGGTGCCCTGGAAGCTCGGCGATCCGCTGATCCTCTCGCTCCGCTGGGCACGCAACGCCCCGGTGCAGCCGGTGCAGTTGCTGCCGGCCGGACCGCGGGCCGAGGCCGGGACCATCACCGTCACCGCGCGCGATCCCTGGGCGCTGATAACCCTGGCTCGGCGCCTGGCGCCAACCGCAGGTGATTGGCAGCCCGGCCCCGGCGACTCCGGCCCAATGCTGGCGCTGCGGGTACAGACCGCCGAGGCCGGCGAGCCGCCCCGCGCCACCACCCCAGCGATGGTCTTTGCCAGCCTCGGCATCACCGCCCAGGCCGCACCGGCCGGGCCGCGCCTTGCGCTGCCCTCCATTCCCACCGATTGGCCGGTGGCGGCGCCCCGCGCGATTCTCGCCACCACCGCACCATGAGCGAGGCACGCATGGCCCTGCTGGACCTCGACCTCCTGCTGCAACCAATTTCTGGAGAGGCCCCGGCCGGTCCCAGCTTGCGCTACGACCCGCTCTTCGACGTGCTGCGTGAGCTGCGGCGGGAGGATGATGCCCAGGCGCCGCGCGGCGTCTGGCGCAGCCGGTTGAAGCTGGCCGACTGGCCGGCGGTGATCGCCCAGGCCCAATCGGCGTTGGCGACCCGCAGCAAGGACCTCCAGCTCGCCGCCTGGCTGACGGAGGCGCTGGCGGTGCGGCACGGCCTGGTCGGTACCACCGCCGGGCTGGCGCTGCTTGGCCGGCTGGTGGAGCGCTATTGGCCGCTGCTGTGGCCCGCCGCTGGCGAGGATGCGGAGGAGGACGCCCGGCTCACCGTGCTGGAATGGCTCGACGGCAAGTTGGCGGAGAGGCTGATGCTGCAACCGATGGCCGAGTTCGGCGAGCCACCGCCGAGCTGGCATGACCAAGCCTCGCTGCAGCGCCGCCGCGCCGGCGGCCAGGGCCGCCCGACGGCCGAGGATGGCGAACGCCAGGCTGCCCTGGCCAAGGCGATCGCCCGCACCCCCGACATGACCTACCTGCGCATGCTGGAGGAGTTGCGGCAGGCCGAGGCTGGGCTGGAAGGGCTGCTGGAGGCGCTGCGCCAGGCCGGCACCGCCTCGCCCCCCGCCTTCGCCCAGCTGCGTGCCACCTTCGCCACCATGGAGGCTTTCCTGCGCTCGGAACTTACCGGTCGTCGCGTGCCGCTCGACGTAGCAACGCCGGACTCCGCCCTGGCTGAGCCACCCGCGCCCCAGATGCCGCGGCCGAGGCCGCTGGCCGCCGAGGCCATCGCCAGCCGCGACGCCGCCTATCAGCGGCTGGAAGAGGTGGCGCAGTACCTTGAGGCGCTGGAGCCGCACAGCCCGGTGCCGGCACTGCTGCGGCGGGCGATTGGCTGGGGCCGGATGCAGTTGCCCGAGTTGCTGGCCGAGCTGATGAAGGAGGAAGGCGGACCGTTCCGGCTGCTGCGCATCGCACCGGCGCGGGAATAGCCGGATGAGCAAGCCCGCGGCCCGGATGGGCGACCTGGTGAAGCAGGATGCGCCGCATTGCCATGCGCCGATGCATCCCGCCGCGCCGGTGCCGACCGCATGCCCGCATCCGGCGCTGCCGCTGCCGATCCTGAAGGGCGTGCCGACGGTGCTGATCGGCAACCTGCCCGCGGCGACCCTGACCAGCCAGACCGCGCCCTGCATGCTGCCGGGCTGCGTGCCAGGCGGACCGGGCATGGTCAGCCTCGGCTCCGCCACCGTGCTGATCGGCGGGCTGCCGGCGGCGCGGGTTGGCGACATGACCCTGCATGCGAGCTGCGTCGCGCCGCTGCCCTCGCCGACCGGCACCATCATGCCGCCCGGCTGCCCGACGGTGCTGATCGGCGGCTGAGCGCCGCGCGGCATTCCGCACGGTTCCCATTATCCGATGTCATGCGGCGAGCGGCCGCCGACGCCATGCGCGCGTGCTGCATGCAGCAGTTCCCTGCGCGATTCCAGGACAAATATCGTCGCAATCCGCAGGCGATAAACCCGGCCTTTACCAGATCGGTACGATGCTTCCCTCCGGCGAGCAGCACCAGGCCAGCGCTTGCAAGGAGGACTCCGGCATGAGCGAAAGCACCCAGAAGAAGCTGGGGCGGGTGCGCCCGCCCCGCGTACAGATCACCTACGACGTCGAGACCGGAGGCGCGATCGAGATGAAGGAGCTGCCGCTCCTCGTCGGCATCCTGGCCGACCTGTCCGGCAAGCGCAGCCCGGCCTCGCCGCTGCCGAAGCTGAAGGCGCGGAAGTTCGTCGAGATCGACCGCGACAACTTCAATGACGTGATTACCGGCATCGCGCCGCGCCTGGCCTATCAGGTTCCGAATGCGCTGCAGGACGACGGCAGCAAGCTGAATGTCGCGCTGACCTTCACCGATATCGACAGCTTCGAGCCAGTGGCGGTGCTGAAGCAGATCCCGGCGCTGTCGAAGCTGTATGACGCGCGGCAGAAGCTGAACGACCTGCTGGCCAAGCTCGATGGCAATGACGAGCTGGACCGGCTTCTCGGTGATGTGATCGGCAGCACCGAGAAGCAGGATGAGCTCCGCGGCCTGCTGGCCGCCCCGGCCGAAGCCGCTGCCCCCACCGCCTGAGCCGACGCGCCAGAAGGAGACGACATAGATGCCCAGCGACAACCAACTCGTGGTGGCGGCACCGACGACGCTGCTCGACAGTATCCTCGACGAAGGCCGGCTGGCGCTCGAGCCCTCGCAGCGTGAGCATGCCAAGGATCTCGTCGCCGAATTCGTCGACCAGGTGCTGTCCGACAGTGGCCGGGTGCAGGGTGATGTGGTCGAGAGCATCAAGCTCCGCGTCGCCGAGCTCGACCGGCTCATCTCCGCCCAGCTCAACCAGGTGATGCACGCCGAGGAGTTCCAGAAGCTCGAAGCGAGCTGGCGCGGCCTGCACCATCTGGTCAGCCGCAGCGAAACCGGCGCCGCGCTGAAGCTGCGGGTGCTGAATCTCTCCAAGGACGAGCTGTCAGCGGATCTGGAGAAGGCTGTCGAGTTCGACCAGTCGGCGCTGTTCAAGAAGGTCTATGAGGAGGAGTACGGCACCTTCGGCGGCACGCCCTATGGCCTGTTGGTCGGCGATTTCGAGTTCGGCCGGCATCCGCAGGACATGCAGCTGCTGGAGAAGATCAGCAACGTCGCCGCCGCCGCCCATGCGCCGTTCATCGCCGCCGCCGGAGCGCTGATGTTCGGTCTCGACAGCTTCTCCAAGCTGCCCGACCCGCGCGACCTGGCGAAGATCTTCGAAACGACGGAGATGGCCAAGTGGCGGTCCTTCCGCAACTCCGAGGACAGCCGCTACGTCGGCCTCTGCATGCCGCATGTGCTGCTGCGGCTGCCCTATGGGGAGGCCACCAAGCCGGTCGAGGGGCTGCGCTTCGAGGAGGATGTGGATGGCACCGACCATTCCAAGTACCTTTGGGGCAACGCCGCCTGGGTGCTGGCCGAGCGCATCACCGCCGCCTTCGCCCGGCATGGCTGGTGCGCGGCGATCCGCGGCGTGGAGGGCGGCGGCAAGGTCGAGGGCCTGCCGACCCACAGCTTCCACACCGATGACGGCGAGGTCGCGCTGAAATGCCCGACCGAGGTGGCGATCACCGACCGCCGCGAGAAGGAGCTTTCCGACCTCGGCTTCATCCCGCTGGTCCATTGCAAGGGCACCGACTACGCCGCCTTCTTCGGCGCCCAGACGGCGAACAAGGCGAAGCTCTACGACACCAGCGAGGCCAATGCGAATGCCCGGCTCTCCTCGGTGCTGACCTACATGATGGCGGCGTCGCGCTTCGCCCACTACCTGAAGGTGATGGTGCGCGACAAGGTCGGCAGCTTCGCCACCGCCGGCCAGCTTTCCAACTACCTCAACCGCTGGCTCGCGAATTACATCTTGCTGATGGACGAAGCGACGCAGGAGGACAAGGCGCGGATGCCGCTGCGCGAGGGGCGGGTCGACGTCTCCGAGGTGCCGGGCCGCCCGGGCGCCTTCCGCGCCACGGTCTTCCTGCGGCCGCATTTCCAACTGGAGGAGCTGACCGCCTCCATCCGGCTGGTGGCGGAGCTGCCGGCCCCGGCCGCCTGATCCGCATCCGCTGACACCGGCCGCCTGCGGGCGGCCGGATCCCCCCCGCCTCATCCCTGCGAAGGTTCCCATGCCCGGCATCATCCTCGAAATCGACGGCATCAACGGCGATCTGTCCGTCGATGGCTATGTCAACAACATGATCCTGTGCAACGGCTTCTCCTTCAGCGCCAGCCAGCCGGTGGACTACACGCTGAACAACGCGCGCACGACCGGGACCATCAACCTCAGCAATGTCGCGCTGTCGCGCTTCGTCAACCTCTCCTCGGTCCAGTTGATGGCGAAGATGTACCAAGGCCACACCTGGCCGGTCACCAAGCTGCATTTCCTGAAGGCCGGCGATGTCGACGGCCAGGCGAAATCGGAATTCCTGACGGTGGAGATGACCAACACCATCATCGCCGACATCGCCTATTCCGGCAGCGGCAGCGGCGAGGAGATGGCGGAATCCATCACCCTCAACTTCACCAAGATCAAATACACCTACAAGACGCAGGACGAGAAATCCTCGATCGCCGGCAACGTCACGGCGACCTGGGACCTGCTTGCCAAGAAGAACTCCTAGCCGGAGTGCCGCGCATGCGCCGTCCGGAGGTATCGCGCCGGCAGCGGGGAGCTCGCCCGCCGCTGTTCGACCGGCTGTTCGACCTCGACCCTGCTGCCGCCGACAGTGCCGATGCGCGGCTGTTGAAAGATGCCGATCTGCGGCTGTCGGTGGCGCGGCACCTCGGGCATCTGCTCGACTGCCGCAGCCCGGCGCGTGAGGCCGGGCAGGATCTGACCGTGCTGGACTGGGGCGTGCCGGACATGGGCGCGCTGCCGCCGCGTGACCGAAGGGCCCAGGCCACTTGGTTGGCCGAGGTGCGGCGCAGCCTGGCATGTTTCGAGCCGCGGCTGCGCAACCCGGAGCTGCAGCTGCAGACCGGCACCGAGGCCGGACGCTCCACGCTTTGCATCCGCGGCTCGATCGGCACCGCCGATGCCGCTGCGCCGGTGCTGTTCGAACTGGCGTTGGAGGCGGCCGCGAGCGGCAGCTGATGTCGAACCGTGCCCGCGACGATGTGCTCGGCTACTATCAGCGCGAGCTGCACTACCTGCGTGCCGCCGGCGGTGAATTCGCCACCACCTACCCGAAGGTCGCGGGCCGGCTGGAGCTCGGGCCGGATGAGAGCAGCGACCCGCATGTCGAGCGACTGATCGAAAGCTTCGCCTTCCTCTCAGGCCGGGTGCAGCGGGCGATCGACGGCGAGTTCCCGCGCATGACGGAAGCGCTGCTCGGCCTTCTCTATCCGCAGCTGGCGGCGCCGCAACCGGCGGCGACGGTGGTGCGGCTGCAGGCGGCGGTGGTGCCGCCCGCCGGGCTGGCGGTGCCGCGCGGCGCGATGCTGAGCGCCCGCACCGCGGATGATCTGCGCTGTCGCTTCCACACCTGCTTCGAGACGCGCCTCTGGCCGATCCGTACCGAGCCGGCGGAGGTGCGGACCACCGATGCCTGGGGCTTCCTCGACCACGACCCGGCTGCGGCGGTGCTGCGGCTGCGGCTGGAACTGGTGGAGGGCACGGCGGCCAGCCTTGGCGGCGGCAGCCTGCGCTTCTACCTCGGCGGGGAGGCGGCGGCGGCGGCGCGCCTGTACGAGGTGCTGATTGCCGGCTGCGACCGCATCGCCTTCATTCCGGAGGGTGCGGCGCCGATCCTGCGTCCCGTGGCCCAGGCGCTGCGTCCGGTGGGCTTCGCGCCGGAGGAAGCGCTGCTGCCGGATGCATGCCGCGTGCACCCTGCCTATGCGCTGCTGCACGACTACTTTGCCTTCCCGGACAAGTTCCGCTTCCTCGACCTGCACCTCCCGCCGCTGCCGGCCTGCACGCGGGTCGAGCTGCTGTTCCTGCTGCCGGTGCCGCCAGGCCCGCTGGCGCTGACCGCCGAAAGCCTGCTGCTGGGCTGCACGCCGGTGGTGAACCTGTTCGAGCATGTGGCCGAGCCGATCCGGCTCGACTGGCGCCGCGCCGAATACAAGCTGGTGCCCGATGCGCGCCTGGAGCCGGTGATGGAGGTGCACAGCGTCACCCGGCTGCGCGGCTGGGATGTCGAGACCGAGGTATGGCGCGACATCCGGCCCTGTTTCGCGATCGAGCATGGCAGCGGCGAGGCCGACGGCGCGGCCTGGCTGATGCGTCGCACCCCGGCCGAGCGTGGTGCCATCGGCGGCAGCGATGTCTGGCTCTCCTTGGTCGATCCATCGCTTGCGCCGGCCAATCCGGCGGAGCTGACGGTGCTCGCGCACTGCCTCTGCACCAACCGCCTGCTGGCGGAGCAGGTACCGGCTGGTGCCCGGCTTGAATTCGACGAAGCCGCCGGCGGTGCTCGCGCTATTTGCCTGTTACGGCCCAGCGCACCGCGGGCCGCGCCGCTGGGTGGCGAGACCGCCTGGCGCCTGGTCTCGCATCTCAATCTCAATTACCTCTCGCTCAGCGGCGGGCCGGATGCGCTGACGGCGCTGCGCGAGATCCTGCTGCTGCATGCTGCGCCGGATGACGACGCGGCGCGCGAACAGGTCCTCGGATTGCGCGAGTTGCACTGCCGCCGCGTCACCCGCCGCATCGGCCGCGGTGTGCGCTCGGCGCTCGGCCAGGGGCTGGCGATCACCCTGACCTGCGATGAGCGGCGCTTCGCTGGCGGTAGCGCGCTGCTGCTGGGCGCAGTGTTGGAATGCTTCCTGGCGCTGCAAGCCTCGGTCAATTCTTTCACCCAGTTGACGCTGCTGAGCCAGCAGCGCCATGGAGTTTGGCACGCATGGCCGCCCCGCACCGGCGCCGTCCCCCTGCTCTAGCCACGGTACTGGCCGGCGGCGGGGTTGAGCTGCTGCAGGCGGCCTCGCTCCTCAGCCAGTTCGGCCGCCGTGAAGGTCGCGCGCCGGTCGGGGAGGGTGCGGCGCCGCGGCGAGAAGTCTTCGCCTACCGCGGTGTACCGCATCTGCGCTTCCCGATCTCGGAGGTGGAGCGGGTGGAATGGCCGGCGGATTCGGCGGTGCCGCCCGTGCTGCATTCCGCCGCCTTCGGCCTGCTTGGTCACCATGGTCCGTTGCCGGGCTGGATCACCGAGGAAATGGCTTAGCGGTTGCGCCGTGGCGACTACGCGGCGCTCCGCTTCCTTAGCATCTTCGAGCATCGGCTCTTCGCGCTGATGGTACGCGCTCATGCGCGGCTGCGGCCGGGCTTCGGTGGGCTGTCGCCGGCGGAAGGGCCGGCGGGACGCATTGCCTTCGCGCTGCTCGGCCTCGGCCTGCCGTCGCTGCGTGGCCGGCTGCCGTTACCCGATTCAGCGCTGCTGCCGCACGCGGGTCTGGCGATCGGCCGTGGCCGCTCGGCCATGGGGATGCAGGTCGTCCTGCAGCGTCAACTCGGGGTGGCGGTGAAGGTGCGGCCCTTCCGCGGCCGCTGGCTGCGGATCGAGGCCGAGGACCGCACCCGCATTGGCCCCGGTGGCCGCTACCAGCGGCTTGGCCAGGAGGCGCAGCTCGGCGGCAGGGTCTGGGATGTCGGCAGCAGCTTCACCATCGCCGCCGGGCCGCTGACCTTGGCGCAACATCTTGCCCTGCTGCCCGGCGGCGCGGCTTGCCGCGCGCTGACCGCCCTGACCCGCTTCCACAAAACGGAGGAGCTGGATTTCGTGATCGAACTCACGCTGAAGCCGGAGGCCGTGCCGGTGCTCCGCGCCTCGACCAGGCCTGAGCAGGCCAGCCGGCTCGGCTGGACCAGCTTCCTTGCCGGAAGGCAGCAGGGCACCGCCACCATCCGCTTCCGCGCAGGCGAGGCGGCATGAGCCGCGACATTCGCCAACTCATCGGCAAGCTGGGGCCGGAGTGCAAGCGGGCGCTGGAACGCGCCGCCAATGCCTGCGCCACTGCGACGCACGGGGCGGTGCTGATCGAGCACCTCATGCTGCAATTCCTCGACCCGCCCGATGGCGATTGGGGGCTGGTGCTGACGCAATACGGCATCGTGCCGGAGGCTGCGGCACAGCAGATCCGCCGCGCGCTGGAAGGCGAGGCGCGCGGCGCGACACGGACCCCGACACTCGACAACGTGCTCCTCGATGCCATCGAGGAGGGGTGGGTGGTCGCCTCGCTGACGTTGCAGGAGGGAGTGGTGCGGCCGGGGGCGCTGCTGCTGGCGATCCTGCAGCGCGACACCTGCCGCTCGGCGCTGGTGGAGGCCTGTCCGCGGCTGCTCGCCATCCCGCGCGACGACCTTGCTGCCCGGCTGCGCCTGCTGCTGTCGCCCGGTGGCGCCGCATCCGCCGGGGGTACGGAGCTGGAGCAATACACCATCGACCTGACGGCGCTGGCGCGGGAAGGCCGGTTGGACCCGATCCTCGGCCGCGATGCCGAGCTGGAGCAGGCGATCGACATATTGATGCGCCGCCGGCAGAACAACCCGTTGCTGGTCGGCGAGCCCGGCGTCGGCAAGACCGCGATCGCCGAGGCGCTGGCCCAGCGCATCGCCGCCGGCGCGGTGCCGGGACCGCTGAAACCCATGGCGGTGCGCAGCCTCGACCTCGGACTGTTGCAGGCCGGCGCGGGGGTGCGCGGGGAGTTCGAGCAGCGGCTGAAATCCGTGGTCGCCGCCGTCTCCGGCACGCCGGTGATTCTATTCATCGATGAGGCGCACACGCTGATCGGCGCCGGCGGCCAGGCCGGGCAGGGGGATGCCGCCAATCTGCTGAAGCCGGCGCTGGCGCGTGGCGAGTTGCGCTGCATCGCCGCCACCACCTGGGCCGAATACAAGCGGCATGTGGAGAAGGACCCGGCGCTGGCCCGCCGCTTCCAGGTGGTGAAGGTAGCGGAGCCGGCCGATCCGGTGGCGGTCCGCATGCTGCGCGGGGTGGTGGCGAAGCTGGAATCGCATCACGACGTGCGCATCACCGAGGATGCGGTGGCGGCGGCGGTGCTTTTGACCTCGCGCTACATCAGCGGCCGGCAGCAGCCGGACAAGGCACTGTCGGTGCTGGACACCGCCTGCGCCCGCGCCGCCGTCGCCCGCGGCGCGCAGCCTTCGGCGCTGCTGGCGCTGGCCGACCGCCAGACAGCGATCGCCGAGGAGACCACCCGGCTGCAACGGGAGGCCCAGGTCGGCGCGCTGCATGCACCGCGCCTCGCGGCGCTGGCCGAGGAGGCCGCGGCGGTGGCGCGCCAGCACGCGGCGCTGACCGCGCGTTGGGGACAGGAGCGGGCGTTGGTGCTGGAATTGCAGGCGTTGCTGACGGCACCCGGGCTGCCGGCGGCGCAGGTGGTGGCGGCGCTGCGGCAGCAACTCGCCGAGTTGCAGGGCGAGGCGCCGATGGTGCCGGTGGAGGTGGATGCCCGCCTGGTCGGCGAGGTGGTGGCGGGCTGGACCGGCATCCCGGTGGGCGGGATGCTGAAGGATGATCTGGCGGCGGTGCTGGAGGCGGCGCCGGCGCTGGCGCGGCGGGTCATCGGTCAGGACCAGGCGCTGGAGGTGATCGCACGGCGGCTGCGCAGCTGGCGTGCCGGCCTCGCCGACCCCGGCAAGCCGGCCGGCGTCTTCCTGCTCTGCGGCCCGACCGGCGTCGGCAAGACGGAAACCGCGCAGGCGCTGGCCGATCTGCTGTTCGGCGGCGAGCGCGGCCTCGTCACCATCAGCATGTCGGAGTTCCAGGAGGCGCACAGCGTGGCGCTGCTGAAAGGTGCTCCGCCCGGCTATGTCGGCTACGGCCAGGGCGGCATGCTGACCGAGGCGGTGCGGCGCCAGCCCTATTCGGTGGTGCTGCTGGATGAACTGGAGAAGGCCCATCCCGATGTCACCGATCTGTTCTACCAGGTCTTCGACAAGGGCAGGCTGGAAGACAGCGAGGGCGTCGAGGTGGATTTCCGCCACAGCGTCATCGTCATGACCGCCAACCTCGGCGCCGAGCGGATCGAGGCGCTGGTCGCCGCCGGCGAGACGGATGCCGATGCGCTGGCCGAGGCGATCCGCCCTGATCTGCTGGCGCGCTTCAGGCCGGCCTTTCTCGCCCGCTGCACCATCGTGCCCTATCTGCCGCTGGCGCCGGAGACCGTCGCGCGGGTGGTCGATCTGAAGCTGGCGAAGGTGGCGGCGCGGCTTGCCGCACAGCATCGGGCACGGGTCGGCTTCAGCCCGGCGGTGACGCAGGCGGTGCTGGGGCAATGCCTTGCGATGCCCGGCGGCGGCGCGCGGCTGGCCGATCAGGTCATGGAGAATCTGCTGCTGCCGCAGCTTGCCGAGGCCGTGCTGCTGCGGCTGGCGCGCGGCGAGGGATTCGCCGCGGTGGAGGTCGATCTCGATGCCGAAGGCGGCGTCGCCTGCCGGTTCGAGGCCGTGGCATGACCGCGCCACAGGATCTGCGGCAGGGCTCGCAATACCTGTCGATCACCACCACGGCAGGCGATGGCGTGCTGCAGCTTTCCCGCATTCATGGCCGGGAGGCAATGAGCGAAACCTTCGCCTATGAGCTGGAGCTCTACGCCAATGGCGACGGTCCGGCTTGCGCCGATCTGATCGGCACGGAGGCAGCAGCCAGCATCAAGGCCTCGGATGGCAGCATCCGCTACATCCATGGCGTGCTGACGGAATTCGGCATTGCCGGTGCCTGGCCCGACCCCGGCCGCACCTTCTTCCGCGCCCGGCTGGAGCCGAAGCTGGCGCTGCTGGACCAGTCCGGCGATTGTCGCATCTTCCAGGCGCTGCCGGTGACCGATATCGTGACCCAGGTGCTGTCCGGCGCCGGTGTCACCCAGACCAAGAAGTCCCTCACCGGCAGCTACGCCGCGCGTGATTATTGCGTGCAGTGGCAGGAGAGCAATCTGGCCTTCGTCAGGCGGCTGATGGAGGATGCCGGCATCGGCTTCTGGTTCACCCATACCGCCAGCGCCCACACCCTGGTGCTGGCTGACAACGCCAATGCCTATGCCGCCACCCCGGGCGCGACGCTCCATTGGCGGCACGATGCCGGGGGTGGCTTCGAGGATGACGCCGTTGCCGATTGCGCGCTCGACCTGCGGATGCGGCCGGATGCGATCGGCACCAACGCCTGGAGCTTCGAGACGCCCTCCACCTCGCTTTACGCCAAGGCGCAGGGTGACAGCGCAGCCCGCACCCTGAACGGCTGGGATGGCGGCTATGCCAGCGCTTCAGCCGGCGAGAATCTGGCAAAGCTGCGGCTCGCGGCGCATGCGGCGACGGCCAAGCTGCTGCGGCTGCGCGGGTCGCTACGCTCGTTGGCCTGCGGGCAGAAATTCACCCTCGCCGGACATCCGCGAGCCGAGCTGAACGGCGACTGGGCGGTGCTCGCCTGCAGCATCGATGCGACGCCGGAGAGCTATGCGGCGGAGGTGCTGGCGCTGCCTGCGGCGACCGTCTTTCGCTCGCTGCCGGCGACGCCGAAGCCGCGCATTGCCTCTGCCCAGACTGCGATTGTCACGGGCCCCGCCGGCGAGGAGATCCACACTGACACGTATGGCAGGGTGAAGGTGCAGTTCCACTGGGACCGCAGCGGCAAGAGCGATGACACCAGCAGCTGCTGGCTGCGCGTGGTGCAGGGCTGGGCCGGGGCCGGGTTCGGCGCGAATTTCACCCCACGGGTCGGCGCCGAGGTGGTGGTCGGCTTCCTCGACGGCGACCCCGACCAGCCGCTGGTGATCGGCGGCGTGCACAATGCCGAGAAGACGCTGCCCTATGCCATGCCGGCCAGCAAGACGCGCAGCACGCTGAGGAGCAAGAGCTCCCCCAACGGTGCCGCCGATGCGGCGAATGAGCTGCGCTTCGAGGACAAGACCGGCAGCGAGGAGGTCTATCTGCGAGCGCAGAAGGACCTGAAGCTGGAGGTGCTGAACGACGTCACCGAGACCATTACCCACGACCGCACCACCACCATCGACAATGACGAGACGCTGACGGTCAAGCAGGCGCGCAAGATCACCGTATCGGAGGGCGATGCGACGCTGAGCATCGCCAAGGGCAAGCGGACCGTGACGGTGAAGGGCGACGAGACCCATACCAGCAGCAGCGCCTTCACCCACAAGGTCAGCGGCGACTACAGCCTGAGCGTCGGCGGCGACATGACCTTGTCGGTGACCGGCAAGCTGACCATCAAGGCCGCCTCGGTCGAGATCGACAGCAGCAGCGGTACGGTCACGCTGAAGGCCGCCACCAGCCTAAACCTCGGCGCCAACCAGAATGTGGCGGTGGCGGCGACGGCGAAATTCTCGGCGGCGGGCAATGCCGGGGTCAGCATCTCCTCGCCGGCGCAACTCGAGGTGAAGGGGGCGATGGCAAGCTTCAAGGCTGATGCCATCGGCGAGGTCAGCGCCGGGGCGGTGCTGACGGTGAAGGGTGCCATCGTGAAGATCAACTGATGCGGCCGGGGGAGCTGTTGCGGCGGATACCGGCCCTGGCGCGGCCCGGCATTCCCGATGCGGTGCAGGCGGCGTTGGACCGGGCGGTGCTGCTGGCGGTGGCGCCGGCTTCTGCCCGGCAAGCCGTGCCGGATCGGGTGTTGGCCGGCTTCATCGGCGGCCGGGCTGAGGCTGCGGCGCTGGCCGATCCCTGGGCGGCATTGCCCACTGCGCTTCCCGCGCCGCTGGCGAGTGACCCGCGGCTGCGGGCGGTCGAGGCCGCTACCGGGGTGCCGGCTGTCGTTGCAGTGAGGGCGGTCGGCAGCGCGGCGCCACCGACTGCACCGCCGAGATCCAGCCCACTCGTCCAGGCCGAGGCCGTCAGGGCCAGCCTCGATGCCGCTGAGGTGGCGCTGCGGGAAGCCGGTTGGCAGCATGCGGCTACCGCCCTGGACCAGGCTCGGGCGGCGGCTGGCGGGCTGGTCCAGGCGCTGACGGCCAAGGCCCCGAATCCGCTGCGTCGGCTGCCCGCAGCCGCCTCTCCGGCATTGGCCGCGGCCGCCGATGCGGCGCTGGCGCAGTTGCAGGTGCGGGCCGGGAATGCCCCGGATGGGCTGCCCGCCGCCCTGGCCGAAGCGCGGGCCAGCCTTGCCGCGCTGGACTCGCCACCGCCGGCGGTGCTGGGGCCGCTTGCCGCCCTGGCACCGGACTCGATCCGGGCTTTGCCCACCGCACCGGCGGCTCCCAGCCTCGTGCTACCGCGGCTGATCCCACCGCCACTGGTGCTGTCTGCCCGTCCAATGCCCAGCCTGCCAGCCGCCTGGCCTGCCTTGCCGCCGGCCAGCCTGCCCACAGGCTGGGGCGGCAGGCCGGCCTCGGTCGAGCCAGCGGCGGAAGCAGCCCCGCCCGACCCGCCGGATGGGCCGGGGCAGCCGTCCTATGGCGCTGTCACGGCAGGGGCGCTTGCTGGCATGGCCGCGGCCGCCCGGCTGATGTGCCGCAACGGCCTCGGCAGCCCGCTCGATTGGGATGCGCTAGCCCGGCTGATCGCCGGCTTCGATGCCTGTGCTGGGACAATGCCGCCGCTCGACGCGGGCGATTACGGAAGGCTGATGCAATGGAGCAGCCTCGCCCGCCAACTCGCGCTGCTGCGTGGCCAGTTTGGCCTCACTCCCTGGGACCCGGCGCAGCAGCCGGCGCTGGCCAAGGCGCTGCGCGACCGCGCCTGCTGGCTGGCGGAACGCCCGCCCTGGCCAGAGCGAGAGACGGCCGCCGCCAACCTGCTGCGCTGGCTGCCGCTGGCGGAATGCGCCGAAGCCTACGACATGCCGAGCCGTGGCGCGGGCGCGCTGCGGGCGCTTGGCGGCCTGTTGCGCCAGGCCGCAGCCATGCCGCTGCCCGCGGTTCAGGACCCGGGCCGGGTAGCGCAGATGATGGCGGCGCTCGATGCCATGGCCGGGTTGCATGAGGGCTTCGGCTTCGATCCCAATGGGCCCGATGCGGCGGAACGCCTTGCCGCCATCGCCCGGGCGCTGGAGGGGCTGGCGCTGCCTCCTGGGGTGGCGACGGCCGGTACGCTCGACCGCAGCTGCCTTGACCGTCTGCGTCGACTCGACCTGTCCCAGGCTGAGGATCTGCGACTGGAGGAGTTTGGCAGCACCGGCATTCCGCTGCTCTCGGCCGGCCTGCCGGTGCTGGCCACATTGGATGCCGCCCGCCGTCTCGGTGGGCTGCAACCAGGTGGCGATGCGGGACCGGTCTTGCTGTCGGCCCCGCCGCGGCTCAGAGGGATACGCTAGGGGTCAGTGCCGCGGCATCCTGCTGGGCGAAATATTCGGTCGAGCTGAAGCCGACGTAGCGTGGGTCGCTCGGCGGATTGGTACCAAGGTTCTTGCGGAAGCAGGCAACCGAGGCGAGGCGGGAAAAGAAATTCTTCACCGTCGTGCCGGCCGAGATCGCCGCCTCCTTCGCCCGCGTCGTCTTGGTCTTGGTGCTGTGCAGTCGGTGGCTGAGCAGACCCGGCACCACCAGATGCGAGGCGGCGACGAGATCCGCGGCCTTCTCCAGCACCTCCGGCAGATCCTGCCGCACCATGCCCTCGATCTCCTGCAGCACGCCGGGGTGATTGATGCGGTCGAGACTCAGTGCGATGATGGAGGAGGTTTCGGCGATCAAGAGGTAATAAGCGCCGAGCAGTGGGCTGCGTTTGAACAGCTCTACACCCACGTCGAGCGTCCCGGCCTGCGCGATCTCCTCCAGATACTTGTTCACCGCGTTGCGATGCTTGTAGTCCTCGACATATTCGGCGGCGAGCAGCAGCAGCTCCGCCAGCAGCTGCGCCATGCCTACCGCGGGGCCGGAAACCGTGCCGCCGTCGACGAAAACCAACCCCACGGCGGTGCCACCCGAGACCATGTGAAGCGCGCCGGCCTTGGTCTTGGCCTTGCATTCGTCATCGAGCAACTCACCGACACCGAGCACCGCCTGGCGTGCCGCCCCCTCGCGGAAGCGGTCCTGCCGGCCGCGCACCCGGTTGGCAGCGCGATGCGCCAGCACCGCCTGCGCCAGCTCCTTGCCGCCTTTCAGCATGGCGACGGCGCCGCCGAAGAAGGGCACCATCTTGCCGGCGATCTCGGCGGCGCTGGGCAGGCCCATCGCCGACAGGATGGTGACCGCGACATGCGGGTCATCGACACCGGCCATGGCGGAGATCGAGACCTCGATCCCCTTGGCCAGCTCGGCGATGCCGCTGCCGAGCGAATAGGCATTGTCGACCAGTTCGGCGGTCTCGCCGGCGCCGCCGGCCTTGGCGTAGCTCAACGCCGCACCGGCGCCGGTGCGGATCGCGCCTCCGATTTGCGCCATGCTGCCCGGTGTCGCCGGCGTGGCGGGCAGTGCGGCGATCTGGCCGGCGATCGTCTGCGCCGGGTAGTCGCCGGCCTCGGAGATTCGTACCTTCGGCGCGCCCGGAGTCAGCAGGCGGAATTCCAGGCGCTGGCCCTTGAAGATCTCACAGGCCCGCTTGTCGATCTCCCCCTTCCACCAGGCGATTGCCGCCAGTTCCTCCGCCCCCATCCGGCTGACACCACTTTCCAGCGCCAGCAGCTCGGGCGTGAACAGCAGCTTGAACAGTGCCGTCATCGCACCGCGGGCATTGCGCGGCTCGTCGTGCCAGAGCTGCTCTTTCACCGGCTTGTTGAAATCTGTCGGGTAGACCAACGTCTTCTTCTTTTGTTGGTATTTGTGCGCGGCCCAGTCGCGGAACGCCTTGCGCATCCGGTCCATCGCCTCGACGCTCTGCTTGTCGGCGAGGTAGGCCTCCACCGCCGCATCCAACTTGCGCATGTTCTCGCCGCGCACATGCATGAAGTTGGCGCGGGTGAGCTCCTTCCACTGCGCCGCACTCAGGCTGCGGATGTCGAGGACCGGCGGCGGTGCAGGGATTGTCGGCGGCACGGGTGCCAATTGCTGGCTCAGGGTGGAACTCATCCATTGTGCTCCTTTTTGGCTTCGGTGATGCGGGGCCGGTGGCGCTGGCGGTTCAGGATTGCCGGGCACCCAGTAGGCCACCGGCGGGACGGCCGCGGTGAGGAGGGCGCATCAGGCTGCGTTCGCGGATGCGCCGCTGGATCGCCCGCATCAGCCGGGTCAGCGGCCAACAGAAGCCGAGGAACCACAGCATGGCGTAGAGATAGACCCACACCATCAGATCATTGCGGCCGGTGGCGCCGATCACGGTATTGGCGCGCGAGACGATCTCGCTGACGCCGATGACCGAGGCGGTCGAGGAGGCCATGACGATGATCAGGAAGTAGGTCATCCAGGATGGCAGGAACAGCAGCATCGCTTCCGGCCGACCACGCCGATGATCCGCCAGCGCCGCGCCCAAGGTGTCCGAGATGTAGCCGGTGACGGCGATGGACAGCGCCAGCGAGGCCTTCACCCAGGGCAGCACGCGCAGGGTGACGCCAAGCAAGGTGAACTCGTTTGGCACCAGGAAGGCCAGGTAGAACAGGCAGACGAAGGTCGGCAGGTTGCGGCTGACCGTGGTCAGCCCGCGGGCCGATTGCGCCAGCCCACGCTGTGCCGAGAGCCGGCCATAGGCCAGCCCGGCACCGAGCAACGTGCCCATTGCCATGGCGGCGATGGAGACGGCGACATTCCAGGCGAAGCCGCCAGCCAGATAGGGCGTCCAGGTCCACAGCAGGTCGAACAGGTCGCGGATGTCCATCTCACGCCTCCACCGCGCGGGGGCGCCCCGGCTTGCGGTCCAGCCACAGCTGCGCCCGGTTCAGCAGGACGACGGTGCCGAGAATGATCACGAACCAGGTCGCCATCAGCAGGTTCATCATCACCGCCAGGTTGCCCCGCTCGGCCATGATCGAGGTGGCGGAGGAGATCAGCTCCGGCACCGCCACGGCGCTGGCCATGCCGGTCGCCTTGGCGATGTTCACCAATATGCCGTTGATCGGGCCGCGCGAGGCGTGCAGCGCCCGGCCGAGGGTGGCGGCGCCCAGGCGGAAATCCGGCAGCTGCGCCGCCAGCACCTGCGCCGCCTCCAGCAGCGCCTGCGCCACCGCCGCGCCGGCATAGAGCGAGAGGCAGAGCAGAACGGCCAGCATGGGGTCGACCGCGAAGCCCCAGCGCATCACCGTCCAGGCGCCGATGCCAAAGAACACCACATAGATTTGCAGCAGCGGCGGCGTCATCCGCAGCACCGTCACAGCGCCATGCAGCAGCGGCGTCAGCAGCGGGATGCGGCGCTCGATCGCCACCGCAGCGCCGATGCCCGCGGCCAGCGCGCCCAGCATGCTGCCGAGCACCAGCACCAGGGTGCGCAACAGCCCCATGCCGAAGCTGCTGCGGTCGTAGCTGTCATAGACCACCGAGAGGTCGATGCCGTAGCGCTCCTTCAACACCAGGCCGATCCGCATCAGACCTGTCACCTCCGTCGAGCTCAGCAACGCGCGGTTGCGGCAATCATCCGGCCAGCGGCCATTGGCACCACGGCGACACACCGGCTCGCCCTGGCTGTCGGCCTCGTTCCAAAGCGCGTTGGTGCGGCGCAGGAAGTCGCTCTGCGGGATGTTCCAGCGGCGCTCTGCCCGCAGCAGCGTGCCATCGCGGTGCCAGGCGGCGACGACATCCTCCACCGCGCGGCGCAACTGGCTGTCGCGCGCGGCGCGGGGCAGGGCAAGGGCCCAGGGCGTGACCAGCGCGCTGCGCAACGGCATCCGCCAGCCGGCCCATTCGGGTGTCGCCAGATCGCTGGCAATGGCGGTGTCGTCATAGGCCCAGCCGACGCAGCGGCCGGCGCGCACCGCCAGCCGCGCATCGCGGTTGTTGCCGAAGAGCTGCAGATCCACCAGATAGCGTTCGGCAAGCTGGCGGTTGAAATAGGCGCCCTGGGTGGCGCAGACTTTCTGGCCGCGCAGCTCGCTCCAGTCATGCAGGCGGCTGTCCGGCGGCACCATCAGGTTCACGCCGCTGGCGTAGTAGTTCGGCTCGATCATGGTGACGATCTCGCGCCGCTGCTCGGTGTCGCCGAGAGTGGCGATGACGAGATCGACCGTGCCGTCCTCCAGCCGCTGCAGCCGATTGGCGGAGGTGACGACCACCAGCCGCGCCTCGACCCCGAGGCGCCGCGCCAGGTCGCGCGCCAGGTCGATCTCCATGCCCTCCGGCCTGCCATCGGCGCCAAGCTGGCCAAACAGCGGGTAATCCGCCTTCACGCCGATGGCGATGCTGCCGCGCTGGCGGATGGTGCCGAGCGGATCTGGATCGGCCGCCGCAGCCGGAAAGGCGAGCCCGATCAGCCCGACGATCCCGGCCAGTGCGGCACGCAAGTGCTTCGGCTCAACCATCCGTGCCGCGTTCCACGCAGGCAGCGAAGCCATAGGCTAGTGGTAGCGGGCAGAGCCGGCGCAGCATGCCGTCGAACAGCCCGCCGGCGGCGCTGGCGATGGCGCCGCGTTCCGGCAGCACGCTCTCGGCGCTCAGCCGCGGCCGGACGAAGCCGGCGGCGGCGAGCTCATCGGCGAACTCCGAGGGCGTGAAGAGGTGGTAGTAGAGCTCGACCGCGCCATCGGCGCCGTCGCGGCGGTAGAGGATGTCGCCCGGCTCCAGCGCCCCGGCTTCCACCAGCGGCGCGCAATGGCGCTGCTCGGCCAGGAAGCGGCGGCGGCGGTTCGGCACCGTGGTCAGCAACCTGCCGCCGGGGCGCAGCATCTCCCGTAGTGCGCGCAATGTGGCGATACGACGGGCGCGGCCACGGACATGGCCGAGTACGCCGAACATCAGCAGCACCGTGTCCTGGCTCGCCGGCTCCAGCGCGCCCTGCAGCACCGGCAGCTCGCCGCAGATCAACCGCAGCCGGCCCACCGCCGCATGGTCGCGGAACAGCCGGCCGCAGGTGGTGATGGCCGCGCGGCTGATGTCGTAGCCGGTGACGGCAAGGCCGGGTTTAGTCAGCAGCAGCGGCAGGTAGCGGCCGTTGCCGCAGCCGAAATCCAGCACCGCGCCGGTGCCGGAGGGTGGCAGCGCGGCCAGGATCGCCTGCTTCATGGCTTGGTTGGGCCGCGGGTAGCGCACATCGTAGAGCCCGCTGCCGTAGTAGTGGTCGTAGGCGGCGGCGAGGTCGGGAACCACGGCAAGGGACAAGGGACTCTCCACGCAAAGAGGGGGGTGCCCGCCTCCTGCTGGGCTCCAGGCATCCGGCCTGCTCGGCCCCCTAACGGACCATCGAATCCCTTTCGAAACCCTTTCGGCCGATGCGCTTTCCGGTGCCCGGATGAATCAGGGCGATTTCGCAACCCCCTGTTAAGCGCGGTGGCGAAGACTGCGCCGGCGACGGCACGACAACGCTGCGCGGGGACTGCCGACGTGAACATGCCCGAGGTCAACACTCCACCGCTCATGGACACGCTGAGCGAGGCCCAGCAGGCTGGCGTCGGTCGTCGCGGCACCGACAAGCAGGCCGCGGCGCATCGGCTGCGCGCGCGCGGCTTCAGCTACCGCCGCATCGCTGAGACCCTGCGCATCCGCTATGACATCGTCTCCCGCTGGATGTATGGCGACCCGCCGCGACCACCCGCCGAAACGCCACCGATATCGGCGCCGTTAGTCACCCAGCCGGTGCCCCTGCCGGGCCCGCCCGGGCTGGAGCAGCGGCTGACCGCCCTCGAGGCCACGCTGTCCCGCTTCGAAGCAGAGGCCGCGCGGCGCGAGGAACGCCTGCTGGCGGAGCTTGGTGCCCTACGCGCGGCATTGGAGGCGAGTTCCGGCCAAGCCTCCGGACGGTTCCGGGTGCTGCCCTGGCCACACAGCGGGGAGCGCGCCTGATGCTGGCCCGGCGTGGCTTTCTTTGGCTGATCGCCGCCGCCCTTGCAGGTCTGCTACCGGCCTTGCTGCTGGCCGGCCATACCGCTCGCGCCGCGCTGGAACAGGCGTCGCTGGCGCGGCTGGCGGCGGAGGCGGAAGACCTTGCCCAAGCACTGCAATCGCCGCAGCCGCCGGCATTGCCGCCTGGCGCGCTGCTGATCTCCGCCGCGGGCGCGCGGCTGGCGGGCGACCCCGCCGTGCCGGACAGCCTGCTGCAGAACGCCGCCGCCGCCGTATCGCAACGCCAGGCCATGGCGCTGACGGCAGGGCTGCTGGCGCGGCAGCCGCTGCATGCCGCCGATGGCACGGTGCTCGGCGCGGTGGTGCTGTGGCAGCCGGCGGCGGGGCTTGAGGCGAGGCTCGCCGGCATCCTCCTGCGCGGCTTGCGCGATGCGGCGGTGCTGTTCCTGCTCTGCCTGCCGGCGGCCTGGATCGGCGCGCGGCTGCTGCTCGGCCCGGTGGCGGCGGCGGCGCTCGGCGGCGCAGCACTGCTGGACGCGCTGCGCAGTGCCGATATCACCGCGGAGCAGGCGGAACACCGGCTGGAGCCCGGCCCGGTGCTGGAGGCGGCGTCGGAGCAGGCCGACCTTGCCGTGGTCGCCGCCGCCACCGCTGCCGGCGCGCTGCTCAATGAACTGGACGCGTCGGCCGCGGCGATGCTGCGGGCCGAAGCCGAGGGAGCCCCGGCATGAGCCTCGCCACCGCCCCGCGTGCCGGCCGCCGGCTTGGCCTGCTGGTGCTGCTGCTGCTGGGGCTGCCCTGGCTGGCGCTGGCGCTGGCGGTGCTGGAAGGGTTGCGCACCGAGATCGGCGCCACCGAGCCCGCGCTGGCCGCCGCGGCGGCCGCCCTGCCGCTCGGCCTGCCGGTGGCAGGCTTCGTGGCGGTGGAAGCGATGGCCTATCTGCTCGGCAGCCGCCTGCTGGTGCCGGCGGCGCTGCTGGCGCAGCTCGCTGGCGCCGGGGCGGCGCTGGACTTCCGCCGTGCTCCGCGCTCCGGCCAAGCGGATGAGATCGGCCAGCTCGCCACCGCCTTCGGCCGCTTCATCCGCCACCTGACCCGCCGTCGGCAGGAACTGGACTGGATGGCGAGCGACATCGCGGGCGATGCTCTGGTGGAGGGTGCCGGCGACCGCGCCACGGCACTGCTGGTTCGGTTGGCGCCGGCGGCACGCTTCGCCGCGGAGGATCCTGCACCGGCCGAGCCCTGGCTGGACACCCCGGCGCATCGGCTGCTCTGCGGCCTCGCGGCCTGCGCGGTCGGGCTGGCGGCGGCGCCGCTCGGGCCAGCCTGGCTGGCGGCGCTCGCGGCGGTGGCGCTGCTTGGCGGGCGGCTGGCGGAACCGCTGCGGCGGTCGGGCGTGGTGGCGCTGTGGCTGGCGCTGGCGGCGGCGCTCGCTGCCTGGCTATGCACCGATCCGCTCGGTCCTACGGCGCTGCCGCATGGGCTGGCCGTGGCGCTGGTGGCCGGGCTGGCAGTGCATGCCGGCGGCGGCTGGCGCGGTCCGGGCGGCGCCGCGGCGGATGCGGCCTGGCTGCGCGGTGGCTTGGCTGGTGCTGTGGCCGGCGGTGGGGTGGCCGCGGCGCTGGTCGGCCTGCTTGGGCCGGAGACGGAGGTGGCGCTGACTCTGGCGCTTGGTGCGCTGGTGCTGGCGACGGCAGGGCTGGCGCCGGCGGCGGCGGTGGCGACCCCAGCCGATTGGCCGGCGCCGCAGGCGGCGCTGCGGCTGCTGCGCCAGGCTGCGGTGCGGCGCCTGGTCTTCCTCGGCGCGCTGCCGGGCGGGCTGGCACTGGGTGGCGCGATCGGACTGGCCAGTGCCGAGCCGGCGTTGTCGATCATCGCCGCGGTCGGCGCGAGCCTGCTGCTGGCACTGCCGGGCGCGGGCCTGTCGATCCCGGCGCGAGGCGGCGGGCTGGCAGCGGTCGGGCTGCTGGCGGCCGCCGCGCTGCTGCTGGCCTGTCCGGTGGCGGCGGTGCTGCCGCTGCTGGCCGCGGCCTTCGCCGCAGTGCTGGCCTGGCCGCTGGCGACGCCCTGTTGCCCTGGCCTCGCCTCGCCGCAGCAGGTGGCGATCCTGGCGGCGCTGGCACGACATGCCGGGACGGTCCTGGCCATGGCCGGCATTGTCCTGCTGCCGCCGGCGATACTGCTGGCCGTGACGGCGCTGGCGCTGCTGCCGGCAGTTCTGCTGCCGGCGGCGGAAGGGGGCTGAGCCGGATGCGCCTGCGCCTGCACATCACCACAAGCGTGGTCCTGCTGATCGCCGTCGCCACTGTCGCTGGCTTGGTCGGCATGGCCACCCGCGGACGGCAGGAGCAGGCCGCAGTTGGTGCGGCGACGCTGCTTGCCCAGGAACGCGCCTGGCATGCCATTCAGGCATCGGTCGCGGACGCGCTGCGCTCTGCCGCGCGGGCCGGCCAGGCAGTGGAGCTGCTGGAACAGCGGGCCGGCCCGGCAACACGACTCGCCCTGGCCGGGCAGCAACCGGCGGAAGGGCTGGAACGCGTTGGCGACCGGCTGATGCTGGTCGCCACCCAGCCGCTTCCGGGGGGCGGGGTAATGGCCGCCGGCGTGGCGCCGACGTCGCTGCTGCGTCAGGTCGCCGCTGCTACTGGCGCAGTCCCGGTGCTAACCGATGCAGAGGGCAGGCCGGTGGCGATGCCAGAGGCCGCCGGACCACTCGCCGCCTTCATCGAGCGGCTGCGTGGGGTGGAGCCGGGACGGATGGTGCTGGCGGCCGGTGATCGGGTGGTCTCGGTCGGCACCGTCCCCGTGCTGGACAGCGCAGGCCAGCTTATCGGCGGGCGCCGCTGGTTGGTGGATGTGACCGAGCGGACCTGGACCCAGGACCGCGACGACCTGCTGGCCGCCGGCGGCGCCATTGGGCTGAGCGGGCTGCTGATCACCGGCTTCACGCTCTGGCTGCGGCGGGTGTTCCGGCCGCTGGAGCTGGCGCTGGCGGCGCAAAGGGCGCTGGCGGAAGGGGATCTGACGGTGGAGCTGCCCGGGCAGGAGCGCGAAGACGAGATCGGCGGCGCAGTGCGGGCACTGCTGGTGTTTCGTCAGGGACGCATCGCCCTCGGCCGCCGCGCCCGGGCCGATCGCCGGCAGCAGCGGATCCGGCTGGGCTTCATTGAGGCGCAACTCGGCAACCTCGCTGCCACCCTCGACGCGCCGGAGCGCGCGGCGATGGAGCGCGACCTGCAGCAGGTGCTGGCCAGCGCCCCAAAAGACGGAGAGAGGGGCGGGGAGGGCGATGGCGCCGGCGGCATGGATGCGCTCGCCATGGCCTTCCGGGCGATGGCGGAGCGGGTGCGCAGCCAGCACCGCAAGCTGCGCGGGCTGATCGCCGAGCAGGGCGACGCCCTGGCGGCGAAGACCCGGATGGAAGCGCTGGAGCAGGAGCTTTCCGCCGTCGCCACCATGCAGGCCCGGCTGGCGCCGCCGCCGCTTCCAGCGGAGACCGGCGCGGCGGTGGCCGGCAGGCTGCTGCAAGGGGCGCAATTCGGCGGCGATTTCCAGGATTTCTTTTGGCTGGACGGGCCGGGCGGGCGCCGGCTGGCAGTGTTCATGGCCTCGGTCCGCGGCAGCGGCCTCGGCGCTGCCTTCCTGGCGATCTCGGCGCGGGCGCTGGTGCGTTCCCTGGCGCCGCAGGCAGCCAGCCCGGGTGAATGCCTTTCCCGGGTCTCCGACCTGCTGCTGCGGGACAACGACCAGCGGATGGAGATCACCGGCTTCCTCGGCATCATCGATCTGCGGGCGCAGGTGCTGGTCGCGGCCCGGGCTGCGGCGCCACCACCGCTGCTGCTGACCCAGCCGGGGGAGGCACGGGTGCTGGAGGTGCCGGGCGCCCCGCCGCTCGGGCTGCAGCCGCGGCTGAAACTGCCGGAGGTGACCATCGAGCTGCCGGCACGGGCGGCACTGGTGGCAGTCAGCCGCGGAGTGCCGGAGACGGCGCTGCGGGGTGTGCCGCTGGGGCTGGACGGTCTCGCCACCCTCTTGGCTGGCAGCCCCGGACTCGATCCGGAGGTGCTGCTGGCGCATGTGCTGGAGACGCTGGGCGGGCCCGAGGCGGCCCGGCCGGGGGATGCCAGCCTGCTGGTGGCGCGGCTGCACGCTTAGGGATGACTCCCGACCTGATGGCAACGCTGACGTGCGGCGCCATCACCAGGATCGGGGTCTGCCATGCCCACTCCATCCTGGTAATTCTCCGATTCAGGCGGTATCAGGCGCGCATGAGTGCACACAAACACGATGATTTCGCTAACAGACTGACTACTGCGGCCAATGCCAAAAAGGCGTTGCTGGAGCGTTTCCGATCCCGCCCTGGCCCGGATGATCCCGAGGTGATCGCACGGCGGGAAGAGCGGCTGGCCGTTGCCGCCGCCCGCGAGATCCGGATGGCCGAGCAGCGCGCCGCCCGACAGGCCGCCGCCGCCCGCGAAGCCGCTGAGCGTGCCGCCCTTGCCGCCGAAGCCGAAGCCCGGGCGAAGGCTGAGGCCGCGCGCCTGGCCGAGGAGGCCGAACGCGCCATGGGGGTGGAAGCCGATAAAAAGGCCCGTGCCCTGGCGCTCGCCGCCGAGCAGAAGGCGCTGCGCGACGCCCGCTATGCGGCCCGCAAGGCCCGCCGCCGCTAGAGAAGTTTCACGCGGACTGGGAACAGTCTGCGGGAAAAAGCCGCTCTAGGGGCGGCTTGGTCTGAGGGCCAATGAATGGTGCTGCCTGCATACCCATGCAGGCAGCGACTTGATTCCTATGCTTCAGGCTTGCCGGTCATGCGGGCGAAGACCATGCGGTCCTTGTTCTCCCGCATCAGCATGGTGAAGCCGCTGATGGTGTCGAAGCCGAGCCCGCGCGGCAGCCCCGATTCGGGGTCCGCCTCGATCTTCGGGTAGGCGGCGCCGGCGACCTTTTCCCATTTTCCTGCCGGCTTCTTGACCTCCACCGCCGCCACCGTGGCCTTGAGCACCAGGCGAACAATCGCCTCCTTCGGCGCGGAGGGCTTGGTCAGGCTAGGGTGGCCGGCGATCATCTGCCATCCATTGGCCAGCGCCCAGTTGGTCAAAGCGTCCTTGTCCATGCGGTAGCCTTTCCTGCCGCCATTGTCCTATGGGCGGGCGGCGCGGCTGGCAAATACCCGCCCCTGACCGCAGAACTTGCTCCCTGGCCCGCGTGGGCGCTATATCGCCGGGTTGATGGAGCGCGTGACATGGCGAGTGGAACGGTGAAGTGGTTCAATGCCCAGAAGGGCTTCGGCTTCATCCAGCCCGAATCGGGCGGCAAGGACGTATTCGTCCATATCACTGCGGTGCAGGCGGCCGGGCTGCAGGGCCTGAACGACGGCCAGAAGGTGACCTACGAAGTGGTGCGTGAGCGCGGCAAGGAAGCCGCCGCGAACCTCAAGCTCGGCTGATCCAATGAGCCGGGGTCGCGGTCGGTGGGGAAGGCTTCCCCGCCGGCCGTGCTTCCTGGCGCAGGACTGCCCGCCCGGGTTCATCCCGGGATGACTGGCCGGCGGCGGATTCGGCGCCGGCTGACCTGATCAGGTCCCGCCCTGCCGGGCGTTCGAGTTTCTCCGCCCTGGCCCGATCTACCCTCTGGCATGCGCCGTGCTTGACCGCAGGACCCCGATTGCAGGAGTCCCGTCCATGCCCCGCAGCGTCACGATCGCCGCCCGTCCCGAACCACTGGCCGTGGTTCCGGAGGAGACGGCGCTCATCGTCGTCGACATGCAGAACGCCTATCTCTCGAAGGGCGGCTACCTTGATCTCTGCGGCTTCGATGTCTCCGGCGCGCCGCCGGTGATCATTGAGGTGGCGCGGGTCATCGCCGATTGCCGCGCTGCCGGCATCCCCGTCATCTACCTTCAGAATGGCTTCTCGCCCGATCTGCGCGAGGCCGGCGGGCCGACCGCGCCGGTCTGGCACAAATCCAACGCGTTGCAATTCATGCGCGCGAACGAAGCTTATGCCGGCAAGCTGATCACCCATGGCAGCTGGGATCATGCGATCGTGCCGGAGGTGGCACCGCAGCCCGGCGACATCGTGGTGCCGAAGGCGCGTTACAGCGGCTTCGCCGGGACCTCGCTGGAGCAGGTCCTGAATGCCAGGCGCATCCGCACCGTGCTGATTGCCGGCGTCGCCACCAATGTCTGTGTCGAGAGTACATTGCGCGACGCCTATCACCGTGAATTCTTCCCGGTGATGGTCACCGACGCGACGATGACGGCGGGCGGGGAAGCGGCGCAGAAGGCCGCCGAATTCAACGTGACGGCGTTCTTCGGCTGGCTGACCACCGCGGCAGAGTTGCGCGCTGCCCTGATGGCGAACGCCAAGTGACCCGCCGCGGTGGCCCCTGAAGCCATGCACGGCTTCAGGGGCCACCAGGCAAAGGCTATTTCTGCAATGCCTGGACGATTTCCTGCGTCACCTTCTTCGCATCGCCAAACAGCATCATGGTGTTCGGCCGGAAGAACAGCTCGTTGTCGACGCCGGCATAGCCGCTGCTCATCCCGCGCTTGACGAAGAAGACGGTCTTCGCCTTCTCCACATCCAGGATCGGCATGCCGTAAATGGCCGAGGATTTGTCGGTCTTCGCCGCCGGGTTGGTCACGTCATTGGCGCCGATCACATAAGCGACATCGGCCTCGGCGAATTCCGGGTTGATCTCCTCGAGTTCCTTGACGTCCTCGTAGGGGACATTGGCCTCGGCCAGCAGCACGTTCATGTGACCGGGCATGCGGCCGGCGACCGGGTGGATGGCGTATTCCACCGTGGCGCCTTCCTTCTTCAGCAGATCGCCCATCTCCCGCAGCACCTGCTGCGCCTGGGCCACCGCCATGCCGTAGCCGGGCACCACGATGATCTTCTGGGCATTCTTCATGATGTAGGCGGCATCTTCCGGGCTGCCGGCCTTCACCGGTGCGCGGTCTGCCGTACCGGCCCCCGCCGCCGCGGCGCCGCCGCTATCCGTGCCGAAGCCGCCCAGCAGCACGTTGATGATGCTGCGGTTCATCCCCTTGCACATGATGTAGGAGAGGATGGCGCCGGAGGCGCCGACCAGCGCGCCAGTGACGATCAGCAGCAGGTTGCCCAGGGTGAAGCCGATACCCGCCGCCGCCCAGCCGGAGTAGCTGTTCAGCATCGAGACGACCACCGGCATGTCGGCGCCGCCGATCGGGATGATCAGCAGGAAGCCGAGCGCGAAGGCCAGGATCGCGATCAGCCAGAACAGCGCCGCGCTGCCGCTGGCGACGAAGCCGATGATCAGCGCCAGCAGCAGGACGCCGAGGCCGAGGTTCAGCCAGTGCTGGCCCTTGAAGATGATCGGCGCGCCCGACATCAGCGCCTGCAGCTTGGCGAAGGCGATTACCGAGCCGGAGAAGGTGATCGCGCCGATCGCGAGGCCGAGCGACATCTCCACCAGGGATCCGCCATGAATCGCCCCGGCATGGCCGATGCCGAAGCTCTCCGGCGCGTAGAAGGCGGCGGCGGCGACGAACACCGCCGACATGCCGACCAGCGAGTGGAAGGCCGCCACCAGCTGCGGCAGGGCCGTCATCTGGATGCGGGAGGCGATATAGGCGCCAACGCCGCCGCCGATTGCCAGCGCCAGGATGATCAGCCCGACGCCGCCGCCGCCCATGCCGGGCCGCAGCAGGGTGGCGAGGATGGCGATCCCCATGCCGACCATGCCGAACAGATTGCCCCGGCGGCTGGTGGTGGGGTGGGACAGCCCACGCAGCGCCAGGATGAACAGCACCGCGGCGACGAGGTAGGCCAGGGTGGAAAAGGTTGCGGCCATGTCCTCAGCCCTTCTTCTTGGTCTGGAACATCGCCAGCATCCGGCGGGTCACGATGAAGCCGCCGAAGATGTTCACCGCGGCGAGCATGGCGGCGAAGAAGCCGAAGACCTGCGCCGCCAGGCTCTCGCCCAGGCCGGTCGCCAGGATCGCGCCGACCACGATCACCGAGGAGATGGCATTGGTCACGCCCATCAGCGGCGAGTGCAGCGCCGGGGTGACGTTCCACACCACGTAGTAGCCGACGAAGCAGGCCAGCAGGAAGATCGTCAGCAGGAACAGGAAGGGATCGGCGGCGGCGGCGACCGGCGCGACATGCGCCTCGGCCATCATGCGGGCCTGCTGCGCCAGCTCCAGCGCGCGCTGCGCGGTGGCGCTGGCCTGGTTGGCCAGCTCGGTCGGGTTCATGGGCGGGTCCCCTTCGGAAACGTCGGCCAGTGCGGCTCAAGATGCTGGGCAACCGGGCGCCATCCGGCGGTCCGGTCATCGGGCGACAGGCGGTTGGCCATCCTCAGGCGGCTTTCGCCGGCGTAAAGCTCGGGTGCACCACCGCACCGCCGCGGGTCAGCATGATGCCCTTCACGATGTCATCGTCTTCCGGCAGCTTCGGCGCCTTGGCGTCCTTGTCCCAGAAGGTGGTCAGCAGGGTCAGCAGGTTGCGGGCGAAGAGCGCCGAGGCGGCCGCCGGAATCCGCCCCGGCCAATTGCCGTAGCCGAGGATGGTCACCCCGCCCGGCGTCGTCACCGCCTCGCCCGGCACGGTCAGCGCGACATTGCCGCCGGCATCCGAGGCGATGTCGACGATGACGCTGCCCGGCTTCATCGAATGCACCATCTCCGCCGTCACCAGCGTGGGGGCGCGGCGGCCCTGCACCAGGGCGGTGGTGATGACGATGTCCTGCTTCGCCAGATGCGCCGCTACCACCTTGCCCTGCTCGGCCATGAAGGCCGCGCTCATCGGCTTGGCGTAGCCGCCGGCGGTCTGCGCGGCGCGGCTTTCCTCATCCTCGTGGCCGACGAAGCTGGCGCCGAGGGATTTGATCTCCTCCTTCGCCGCCGGCCGCACATCGGTGGCGGAGACCCTGCCGCCGAGCCGGCGCGCGGTGGCGATGGCCTGTAGCCCGGCGACGCCGGCGCCCATGATGAAGACATTCGCCGCCGGGACGGTGCCGGCCGCGGTCATCAGCATCGGGAAGCCACGGTCGAAGGCCGCCGCCGCCTCGATCACCGCGCGATAGCCGGCGAGGTTGGCCTGGGAGGAGAGGATGTCCATGCTCTGCGCCCGGGTGATGCGCGGCAGCAGTTCCATCGCCCCGGCATCGATGCCGAGCCTGGCATAGGTCGCGGCTGTATCGGCATCGGCCTGCAACTGGCCGAGCAGCAGCGCGCCGCGCGGGATCAGCGCCAGCTCATCCACCGGCCCCTCGCCAAGCGGGGCGCGCACCTTCAGCACGATGCCGGCGCCGGCCAGGGTCGTCGCGGCATCCGGCGCCACCTCGGCCCCGGCGGCGGCGTATTCGGCATCCGGCACGCCGGCGGTAAGGCCGGCCCCGGCCTCGACCGCGACGGTCAGGCCGAGACCAATAAATTTCTTCACGGTTTCCGGTGTGGCCGCGACCCGGGTCTCGGCCGGCCGGCGCTCCTTCAGGACTGCCAGTCGCATACGGGGATCCCCTTCATTGCGCGCCGCGCAGGGCGCGTCCGGCCCGTCGGTGCGGCCGGGCATCAAGGCCGCTATTACAAAGCCTGGGGAGGAATGACCATGGGGGGTAGTCCGGCCGCTGGCGCATACCCTTGATCAAGCCCTGGTCAGGACCGGCTCGCCGCCACCATCGCAGCGCCCAATTCGGCAGCAATGCGCTCTGCCGCCACCGCATCCCGCGCCGGCAAGGTCAGCCGCAGCTTAAGGAAGCGCCCCCGCGCCACGCCGAGGCAGACCAGGCTATCGGCCTGGACACCGCCCTCGAACCGCATCACCATCGCCTCGCAACGCAGCCCGGGCGGTGCCGTGGCCGGCCGCCGTGACTCGACCCGATAGTGCCGGACCGGCCCCAGCGTGTCGATTTCGCGCAACGCGGTGTCGAGTTCCTCCGCCACCTCCGGCGAATCGGCGCCGTCCCGTAGGCGGGTGCGGCCACGGTCGTAGACGTAGACGGTGGCGACGCCGGCGCCGCCGGCTTCCGGCCGGTATTCCACCGCGGCGCCGAGCCCGGCCCCGCCCGGCCGCGGGGAGAAGTCGGTGACCGCACCCCGGCGCCAGCCGGCGATGGTCTCGGGCAGCATCGCCACCGCGGCGGCCGGCGATACGGGGTGCGGGGCGGCGGCCGGCGCTGGCGTGGCCCGCGGCTTCGCCGGCTGGGCCGGGGACGGTGCCGCGGGCAGCAGGGCCGCAAGGGCCACGGCCAGAATGATGCGCATGGCCGAGGCTATCCACCCCGGCCGTGCCCGGGCAAGCTCGGCGTCATGCGTGTCATGATCCTCCGCCTTGCCCTGCTGCTTGCCCTGCTGTTTTCCCTGCCGGCCACCGCGGCGGAGTTGAAGCTCGCCAGCTGGAACATCGCCTGGCTGACCCTCCGCAGTGCCGAACTGCCAGGCGATGTGACGCCGCGCGATGCCGGTGACCTTGGCTTGCTGGCGGGGTATGCGAAGCGGCTGGGCGCTGACATCCTCGCCTTGCAGGAGGTGGACGGGCCGCAGGCGGCGGCGCGCATCCTCGACCCCGACCGCTACGCCTTCTTCTTCCCCGCCGAGGATGATGTGCAGCGCACCGGCTTTGCCGTCCGCCACGGCCTGCGGGTGCGGCAGAACCCGGACCTCGCGGCGCTGGACCTGCGACCACGGGCTCGCTTCTCGCTGCGCCGCGGCACCGACATCACGGTGGAGACCGCCTCCGGGCCACTGCGGCTGCTGTCGGTGCATCTGGTCGCCGGCTGCCGCGACGCGACGCTGAGCCAGCCGGTCGACAAATGCGAAAGCCTGGCGCGGCAGACGGCGATCCTGGCGGGCTGGGTGGCGGCGCGGCAGCGGGAAGGGGTGGCCTTCGCCATCCTCGGCGATTTCAACCGCGCCATCGCCGGGCCGCAGGATGAGCTGCTGCGGGCGCTGACCGCCGAAGCGCCGTTGACCCGCGCCACCGAGGGCTTCTCCGACCCTTGCTGGGCTTCGCCGCGTGGGGCGCGGCGCTTCATCGACCATATCCTGCTCGGCGGCCCGGCCCGGCAGTGGCTGGTGCCGGAGAGCCTGCGGGTGCTGGTCTATGAGGAGCGCGACCCACGGATGCGGGCACGGCTGTCGGACCATTGCCCGTTGAGCGTGCGGCTGCGGTAGGGCCGGTCCCCGGCCCTGGTCAGTAGCCGGCGGCGCGGTCCACCGCTTCCTTCAATCCCTCCCCGGCGGCGAAGCGGCGGAGGTTCTCCACCAGCAGCGCGGCGACCATGCTGTCGCGGTCCGGATGCAGCCCGCCGATATGAGGCAGCACGGCGATGCCCTCGGTGCGCCAGAATGGATGATCCTGCGGCAGCGGCTCCTGCCGGAACACGTCCAGCACCGCACCGGCGATGGTCTTCGCCTGCACCGCGGCGACCAGATCGGCATCGACGATCAGCTGGCCGCGGCCGAAGTTCAGCAGCCAGGCGGAAGGCTTCATCAGCCCCAGCCGGCGTGCGTCGACCAGATTCTCGGTCGCTGGCGTCACCGGCAGCAGCAGCAGGACGAAATCCGAGTCCGCGAGCACCGCATCCGTACCGTCCGGTCCGAAGACCTGGTCGACATGCGGCAGCGCCGCCACCCCACGCTTGGTGCCGATGACCCGCATCTCCAGCGCCGCCGCCTTGCGCGCCACTTCCTGGCCGATGGCGCCGAGGCCGAGGATGCCGAGGGTCATGCCCGCGAGGGTGGTCGCCACCCGCCGGGTCCAGCGCGCCTCCCGCTGGTCCAGCGCCGCGGCGTGGTAGGGCTTGGTCACATGGAACAGCGCGCCGAGGATGTTCTCCGGCATCTGCACCCGATGGGTGCCACGGGCGCAACTCAGCACGATGTCGTCGCGCAGGTCGGGCCGCGCCAGCCAGGCCTCGACGCCGGCGGTCAGCGCCTGGATCCAGCGCAGCCGCGGCATCCTGGCCAGCATCCCGGGCGGGGCGCCCCAGGCGAACAGGCCCTCCACCCGGTCGAGCAGCGCCGCATCCGGCTGGCTGCCGCGCGGCAGGGTGACGAGCTCGAGCCGTCCGTCATCAAGGCCGGCGGCGGCGATGGCCTCCTGGTAGAGCTTCGCCTCATCGGTCCAGAGCAGCATCACCGGGGGCATGGGCATCACTCCGCGCAGCAGGGGCCGGCCGGGCATTGCATCCCCGGCGTATCGCGCAGCGTAACTCCGGATACTCGGTGCGGAACAGTCCGCGTTGCCGGACATGCCCGCCATCTGCCGGAGCGGCCCAGGCCAATGCGGCCGATGCGGCTTGCCAGAACCGTCGTGCTCCGGGCAGGCTGCCGCCGCCGGAAAGGGATGCTAGATGACCGAAGCCGAGACTGAGTTCCGCCCGCACAGCGCGCATTGGGGCGCCTTCTCGGCTGGCTGGCGGGACGGCCGGCTGGTGGTCCGCCCGCATCCCGGCGACCCGGACCCGAACCTCATCCTGCAGAATTTCCCCGAAGCGCTGCGGCACCAGGCGCGCATCGCCCGGCCGATGGTCCGCCGCGGCTGGCTGGAACGCGGCCCGGGCGCCGATGACCGCCGCGGCCGCGACGACTATGTCGCGGTCTCCTGGGACCGTGCGCTGGAGCTGCTGGCCGGCGAGCTGGCGCGGGTGCGCGATGCACATGGGCCGGAGGGGGTATTCGGCGGCTCCTACGGCTGGTCCTCGGCCGGGCGGTTCCACCATGCGCAGAGCCAGGTGCACCGCTTCCTGAACATGACCCTCGGCGGCTACGTCCGCAGCGTCAACAGCTACAGCGCCGGCGCCTCCAACGTCATCCTGCCGCATGTCGTCGGGCCGACCGAGGATGTCAGCCGCCGCAACGTGTCCTGGGAGGCGGTGGCGGCGCATTCCGAGGTGGTGCTGGCCTTCGGCGGCATGGCACTGAAGAACAGCATGGTCGGCGGCGGCGGCATCAGCCGGCATATCGAGCGCGACGCGATGCGCACGGCGGCGGCGCGCGGCTGCGAGTTCATCCTCGTCGGCCCGCTGCGGGACGACATGCCGGCGGATGCCGGGGCCGAATGGCTCAGCATCATCCCCAACACCGACACTGCACTGATGCTGGCCCTGGCCCATACGCTGGCGAGCGGGGGGCTGCACGACCGCGGCTTCCTCGACCGCTACACCCTAGGGTGGGAGAAATTCGAGGCCTATCTGTTCGGCCGCACCGATGGCCAGCCGAAGGATGCCGCCTGGGCGGCGCCGATCACCGGCATCGCGGCGGAGACCATCACTGCCCTGGCCCGCCGGCTGGCCGGCCGGCGCAGCCTGATCACCGTCGCCCATTCCCTGCAGCGCGCCGAGCATGGCGAGCAGCCGGTGTGGATGGGCTTGGTGCTGGCGGCGATGCTGGGCCAGATCGGCCTGCCTGGCGGCGGCTATGCCTATGCGCTCGGCGCGCTGGCGCATACCGGGCGGCGGCAGAACGCCGTCTCCCCCGCGGCCCTGCCCCAGGGGCGCAACCGGGTCGGCGCCTATATCCCGGTGGCACGCATCGCCGACATGCTGCTGAATCCCGGCGGCAGCTACGAGTACAACGGCCAGACCCTGACCTACCCGGCGCCGAAGCTGGTCTATTGGGCAGGCGGCAACCCTTTCCACCACCACCAGGACCTCAACCGCCTGCGCCGCGCCTTCCGCCAGGTGGAGACGCTGGTGGTGCACGAGATCGGCTGGACCGCCACGGCGCGCCATGCCGATATCGTGCTGCCGGTGACGATGACGCTGGAGCGCGAGGATATCGGCAGCAGCCAGACCGACCCGCTGATGGTGGCGATGCACCGGATCGCCGAACCCTATGGCGAGGCGCGCGACGACTACGCCATCTTCAGCGATCTCGCCGCAAGGCTGGGCAAGGCGGAGGCCTTCACCGAAGGCCGCAGCGCGGGCGACTGGCTGCGCCACCTCTACGCCAAGACCGAGGCCGACCTTATTACCAAGGGCCTGCCGGCCCCGGATTTCGACAGCTTCTGGCGGAAGGGGGAACTGCTGCTGCCGCAGGCCGAGGATGATGGCGGCATATTGCGCGCCTTCCGTGACGACCCCGATGGCGCGCCGCTGCCGACCCGCTCCGGCCGCATCGAGATCTTCTGCGAGACCATCGCCGGTTTCGGCTACGCCGATTGCCCCGGCCACCCCGCCTGGCTGCCGCCCACCGAGGCACCGCGGGGCGAGGCACCGCTGCATCTCATCGCCAACCAGCCGGCGACGCGGCTGCATAGCCAGTTCGACTACGGCGGCCACAGCAGCGGCATGAAGCGGCGGGGGCGGGAGGTGATGCGCATCCACCCGGCAGACGCCGCGCCGCGCGGGATTGCCGATGGCGATGTGGTCACCCTGCGCAACACCCGCGGCGCCTGCCTCGCCACCGCCAGCGTGAGCGAGGACATCCGCCCGGGCGTGGTGCAGCTGCCGACCGGCGCCTGGTACGATCCGGAAGATCCGGCGGAGGAGAACCCGCTCTGTGTCCACGGCAACCCGAATGTGCTGACGCGGGATGCCGGCACCTCGCGGCTGGCGCAGGGCTGCACCGGCCAGATCACCACGGTGGAGGTCACCCGCTTCACCGGCAACCTGCCGCCGATCCGCGCCTTCGTGCCGCCGGACCTGGCGGCGGCGGAATAGAGCGGGTCGCGGAGGGGCGTGAACGCCCCGGAGCGTGAATCCGCTCCATCAACAACGGCCTGCAGCGGAGCAGCGTTCGGGATTGAACGCTATCCGTGGCAGGCAAGGAGGAAGATAGGAACATGGCCTGGACGCAGATCGCCGTTGAACGTGCCGGCGCCGTCACCACCATCCTGCACGACCGTCCGGCGATGCGGAATGCCGAGAGCAGCGTGCTGCTGGATGAGCTGGACACGGCGCTGCGCGAGGCGGCGGCCGACGACGGCGTGCATGTCGTCATCATCGGCGGTCGCGGCGACCACTTCTCCGCCGGCCACGACCTGAAGGAAGGCCAGGAGAAGCGCCAGGGCTTCAGCGTGGAGCAGCGCTATGCCTATGAGGAGCAGCGCTACCTCGACTACAGCCTGCGGATCTGGGATTTCCCCAAGCCGACCATCGCCATGGTGCAGGGCGCCTGTATCGCCGGCGGCTTCATGGTTGCCAACATGTGCGACCTGATCGTCGCCTCGGAGGATGCGTTCTTCGCCGATCCGGTCTGCCGGACCCTGGCGGCCTCGGCGGTAGAGGTGCTGCTGCACCCCTGGGTGATGGGACTGCGCACGGCGAAGGAGTTCCTCTACACAGGCCGTCGCATGAGCGCGGTGGAGGCCAAGCAGCTCGGCATGGTCAACCGCGTGGTGCCGCGCGCCGAACTGGAACGCGCCACCATGGCGCTGGCCGAGGAGATCGCCGCCGCGCCGCCCTTTGCCTTGAAGCTGACCAAGCGCTCGCTGAACCGTACCGCCGATATCCAGGGCTTCCGCAATGCGGTGCAGGCGCATTTCGACACCCATCAGCTTTCGCATGTGACGGAGGAATTCCGCCGCACGCGGGAGGCGGGGCTGGCCTCCGCCATCGCCCGCGGCAAGGCGCAGACGAGATGAACGCGCCGGACGCCCCGCTGCTGGTCGAATGCCGCGACGGCATCGCCTGGCTGCGCTTCAACCGGCCGGAGCGGCTGAACGCCATCGACGTGCCGATGGCCGAGGCGTTGCGCGACGCCGTGCAGGGCCTCGCCGCCGACCGCGGACTGCGCTGCGTGGTGCTGGCCGGCGCCGGGCGTGCCTTCATGGCCGGCGGCGATGTCTCGGCCTTCCAGGGGGTGGGGCGGGAGGCGCGGATCGCCGCCATCCTCGACCCGATGCATGCGGCGGTGGAGGGGCTGGCGGCCCTGCCGGTGCCGGTGCTCGCCAGCGTGCAGGGGGCAGCCGCCGGGGCGGGGATGAGCATCGCCCTTGGCGTCGACCTCGCCATTGCCGCCGCGGATGCGCGCTTCACCCTGGCTTATCTGCGGCTTGGCACCGTGCCGGATTGCGGCGGCACCCATGCGCTGGCACGGCTGGTCGGGCTGCGCCGGGCACTCGGCATCGCGCTGCTGGGCGAGAGCCTGGATGCCGCCGCGGCGCTGGCCGCCGGGCTGATCAACCGCGTGGTACCGACCGAGGCGCTGGCGGCGGAAACCGAAGCCCTGGCCCGCCAGCTTGCCGCCGGCCCGCGTGAGGCCCAGGCGCGGGTCAAGGCGCTGCTGCGGGCGGCGGCTGGGCGTGACCTGCACGGCCAGCTCGCGGCGGAGCGGGGGGCTTTCCTGGCCTGTGCCGCCACCGCGGATTTCGCTGAGGGGGTGGCGGCGTTCCTCGGGCGCCGGGCGCCGGCCTTCACCGGCGGTAAGGGCGCGGGGGCCGTCAGCCCTTGCCGAGGCTGACGGCTGGCCGGCCAGGGCGGCCGCATTCGGCGCCTCCCGGAACCAGGCACTGCCGCCGCTCATCGCGGCGATCAGCCCGCCATAGGCCACCAGCAACACCGCCAGGGCGGTGAATACGCCCGACAGTGAAGCGCCCATCACAGCGCCAGCCCGGTGCAAGCCGTGTCAGCGGCACCTGACGGAAGTCCCGGCCGCGCTCGGTCAGCAGGTATTCATGGCGGGCCGCCGGTCGGAGTAGCGCAGGCGCTCCAGCAGCCCGGCCTCGACCAGCGCGGCCAGCCGGCGGGTCAGCATGTCGGGGGCGATACTGACCCCTGGACATGGCTGCCCCCGACAATCCTGCGTGGCACGCAGGATTGTCGGGGGCGGGGCTGGCGTGGGCTACTCGGCGGCGGCGGCCTGGTTTTGCCCGCCCAGACGGAAGCCCTCGTAGCCGGCGGCGGCAATGGCATCGCATTTCTCGCGATAGACCCCGACGCCGCCGATATAGGGCAGGAAGACCCGCGGCTTGCCCGGGATATTGGCGCCCATGTACCAGGAGGCCGCCGAGGGATAGAGCGTGCGGTGGGCGACCTCATTGCCATGCGCCACCCAGCCATCCTCCGCCTCCTGCGTCGGCTCGATGGTGTCGAGGCCGCGGGCGCGGAGATGGGCGATGCAATCGGTCAGCCAATCCACATGCTGTTCGATCGAGACGATCATGTTGCTGAGCACGGAGGGGCTGCCGGGGCCGGTGATCATGAAGAGGTTGGGGAAGCCCGCGCTCATCAGCCCGAGGTAGGTGCGTGGGCCTTCCGCCCATTTCGCCGCGAGGTCGATGCCGTCGCGGCCACGGATCTCGATGGCGGCGAGCGCGCCGGTCATCGCATCGAAGCCGGTGGCGAAGACGATGTCGTCCACCGCCACCTCGCCCGCGGCGGTGCGCACGCCGGCCGGAGTGATGGCCTCGATCGGCGTCGCGGCGACATCCACCAGCGCGACGTTTGGGCGGTTGAAGGTCTCGTAGTATTCGGTGTCGACGCAGATCCGCTTGGTGCCGATCGGGTGGCTCTTCGGCGCCAGGATCTCTGCCACCTTCGGGTCGCGCACCATGCCGCGGATCTTGTTGCGGACGAACTCCGCGGCGGTGTCGTTGGCCTGCCTGTTGGTGATCAGGTCGCTGAAGGCGCCCATGAAGGCGGTGCCGCCATTGGCCCAGCGGCGTTCATACTCGGCCTGCCGTTCTTCCTCCGACACCTCCAGCGCGGATTTGTCGTTCAGCCCGTAGAGGATGCCGGTGCGCATCGCCCGTGCCTTGGCGCGGTGCGCGGCATAGTCGGATTTCCACCAGTTTTCGTACTCCGCATCCATCGGGGCATTGCGCGAAGGGATGCTGAAATTCGGCGTGCGCTGGAATACCGTGACATGCGCCGCCTGCCGGGCGATGACCGGAATCGCCTGGATGGCGGAGGAGCCGGTGCCGATGACGGCGACGCGGCGGCCGGTGAAATCCACCCCCTCATGCGGCCAGGCGCCGGTGTGGTAGGTAGGGCCGGCGAAGCTGTCGCGACCGGGGATTTCCGGCAGCCGCGCGGCCGAGAGGCAGCCGGTCGCCATGACGCAGAACCGTGCCGTCACCCGGTCGCCGCGATCGGTCGCCACCTGCCAGAGCGCGCGCTTCGCATCGAAATGCGCGCTGGTGACCCTGGTATCGAACTGGATGTCACGGCGCAGATCGAGCCGGTCCGCGACATGCCCGGCATAGCGCAGGATCTCCGGCTGCGAGGCGAAGCGTTCGGACCAGGACCATTCCTGCTGGAGGGCATCGTCGAAGGAATAGGAGTACTGCATGCTCTCGACGTCGCAGCGGGCGCCGGGATAGCGGTTCCAGTACCAGGTGCCGCCGACATCGCTGCCGGCCTCGTAGACCTGCGCGCGCATTCCCAGCCTGCGCAGCCGATGCAGCATGTAGAGGCCGGCGAAACCGGCTCCGACGATGATGGCGTCATAGCTCTGGGTTGTTGGCACGGCCGCTTCCCTATCCATTGGTTACCGCAAGCCGACCCCGGAGAGGGCGGCTTGTCAACCTGCGCCGCGGATGGGGCAGGCGAGGGGGCGCTTCACCGCGCCAGGCCGGGCCGGCCTGACACGATCGCGACCCGCCGCTAGGCCTTCCGCTGTTTCGCCCGAGCAGTGCCGGCCCCGGGATAATGCGTCCGTCACGCCTCGTTTCGGCCGGGGGCGGCGATGCGGCCGCCTTCATTGGCAACAGTGGCCTTGTGCAGGATCGTGCCGGCTGTTGCGACGCCGGTGCGGTGGATCGACAGGATCATGCGCGCCTCCGGTGGCAGGACGTTGCAGCCTGGCGGGAAGCAGTGAAGACTGCCGGCAAAACAACGGGAGGGAAACATGCTCCGACGTCGTCATCTGCTGGCCGGCGGTGCCGTGCTGGGCTTGGCGCGACCGGCCCTCGGCCAGGCGCCGAAGGTGCTGACGCATGTGCCGCAGGCAAGCCTCGGCAGCCTCGATCCGGTCTGGACCACCGCCGTCGTCACCCGCAATGTCGCGACCATGCTGTTCGAGACGCTGTACGGCCGGGACGAGAGCCTCGACCCCAAGCCGCTGATGCTCGAAGGGCATCAGGTCGCGGACAATGCCCGGCACTGGACCATGCGGCTGCGCGAGGGGCTGGTGTTCCATGATGGGGAGAAGGTGCTGGCGCGCGACTGCGTCGCCTCCCTCCGCCGCTGGATGGTACGCGACCCGATCGGCCAGACCATCGCGGCGCGGCTGGATTCGCTGGAGGCGCCGGACGACCGCACCCTGGTCTGGCGGCTCAACAAGCCTTTCGCATCACTGCCCTACGCGCTGGCGAAGACGCAGCCGAGCCCGGTCATCATGCCGGCCCGGCTGGCCGCGACAGACCCTTACCGGCAGGTATCGGAGATCGTCGGCAGCGGGCCGTTCCGCTGGGTGGCCGAGGAATACCTGCCGGGCAACCGCGCGGTCTTCGCCAAATCCGACCGCTACCGGCCGCGCGACGAGCCCGCCAGCCATTGCGCCGGCGGCCACCGCGTGCTGGTCGACCGGGTCGAGTGGCAGTTCATTCCCGATGCGGCGACCGCGGCGAATGCGCTGATCAACGGCGAGGTCGACTGGATCGACCAGCCCCTGCCGGACCTGCTGCCGCGGCTTCGCCGTGCGCGCGGCGTGACCGTCGGGGTGATCGACAGTTACGGGACCTTCGGGGCGATCCGGCCGAACCACCTGCACGGCCCAACCGCCAATGCCGGGGTGCGCCGTGCCCTGATGGCGGCGATCGACCAGGTGGAGGTGATGACGGCCGCCATGGGCGAGGACCGCTCACTGTTCCGCGCCCCTGTCGGCTTCTTCCTGCCCGGCACCCCGGCAGCGAATGACGCCGGGATGGAGGTGGTGCGCCAGCGGCCGGGCAAGGACCGGGTCAAGGCCATGCTGGCGGAGGCCGGCTATGCCGGGGAGCGCATCGTCTGCATGCATCCCACCGACCAGAGCTTCTACGACGCCTTCACCAGCGTCTGCGTCGCCGCCTGGCGGGAGGTGGGCGTCAACGTCGACGACCAGTCGATGGACTGGGGCACGGTGGTGCAGCGCCGCACCAGCCGCGAGCCGCTGGACAAGGGCGGCTGGTCGGTCTTCCCCTCCGGCTTTCCGGCGGCGGAGTACCGCGACCCGGTCTTCGCCACCAACCTGCGGGGCAACGGCAAGGACGCCTGGTTCGGCTGGCCGGAGGATCCCGAGATCGAGGCGATGCGCGACGCCTGGATGGGCAGCACCGACGAGCAGGAGATGCGCCGGCTGGATCAGGCGATCCAGCGCCGCGCCTTCCAGCAGGTGCCCTTCATCCCGCTCGGCCAGTATTTGCCGCCTGCCGCCTGGCGGAGCAACCTGCGCGGCATGCTGAAGGGCCCGGTGCCGGTGTTCTGGAACATCGAGAAGGGCTGACCGGCCGCCGGATGGAGAGGGGATTGGGATGGCATTGAAGCGCATGGTCCTGGAGATCGGCATGGGCACCGATATCCGTGGGCAGGATTCCACCAAGGCCGCGGTGCGGGCGCTGCGCGACGCGCTGTGGCACAACGCACTGACCGTCACCCATGCGCTTGGGGTCGATGTCGATTCCATGCAGGTGAAGGTCACCATCGGCGTGCCGCGCCCGCAGACAGTGGACAAGGCCCAGGTGCTGGCGGTGCTGCCGCATGGCACCGGAACGGTAGACTGCGTCGAGGGCGGGCTCGAGATCCTCAACGAGGCCGGCACCGGCGGCACGCTGGTGGCGCATGCGGCGGCCGAGGTCTTCCTCGACCTGCCGGAAGGGGGGCGCTGAGATGCCGGCGAGGCGGGTGATCTTGGAACTTGGCGCCGGCAACGACCTGCATGGCGGCGACTACACCAAGGCGGCGCTGCGGGCGGTGCAGGATGCGCTGCATCATTCCTCGCTTTCCATGCTGCGGGCGCTGCAGGTCGATCCGAAGGCCATGCTGGTGGACGTCACCATCGGTGTGCAGCAGCCTGGGCAGGTGGATGCCGAGCGGGTGCGCGCGTCGCTGCCGCATGGCAAGGTGACGGTGCAGGTGGTGAAGGGCGGGCTGGACGTGCCGGATGCGGAACGCCACGACCCGGCGGTGATCGCCACCGCCGCCATTGCGGTACGGCTGGAGCTGCCGTAGGGCCGGCAGGCGCGGCCCGACGCCCCGGGCCGCTACCGCCGGGCGATCGGCGGGACGAACTGCGCCTCGGTGTCCCAGGGGAATAAAAGCCTTAAAATCCAACACGATGATTTTAAACGGAAATACCGGAGACTAACCCCCTGGCCCATACGCGTCCCATTCAGATCAAAATTGGGCGTTGCTCCCATGTGTCCCGTAGCGGTATGAGCCCGCCCCCGTTCAGGGATCAACCGCATGAGCGTGGTCTACAAGCCCGTCCTAGGCTGGCACTTCGGCCGGGCCGTCTACTGCGACCCCACGACGGGGCAGCCGATAATCCATCCGCTGCCGGGAGCCGTACAGGCACCCGAGCCCGCCCCGGTCGCCCCACTCCCGCCCGCCGCACAGGCGGCGCTCGACGCCAATCCCGACCTGAGCAGGGAGGAGGCAGCGCGGGTGTTGAGTGTCACCGCAGCCACGCTCGCAGACTGGGCGTCGAAGAAGCGGGGGCCGCCGTACACCGATCTCGGGCAGGCGGTTCGCTACCCGTTCCGCGACCTGATGGAGTGGAAGGCCGCACATTTGAAGAACACGGCCGTCGCGCCAGAGCCGGTGCCGGTCAAGCGCGGACGCGGTAGGCCCCGGCAGCAACCTGCCTGAGAAGCGATGTGCTCCGAGACATGAGGCGTCATGTGTCCGCTTGGCAGCCATGTTCTTAACGTAAGACCACGGCTTCGCTATTCAGAAGGCGCGTAGTCCCCAAGCGGAGCCATGCCCAAGGCGCAGGTCGCGCACCCGCGAGGCGCATCACACGGGGACGTGATTGGTCGTAGGCGCTGTGGTATTATGGCGCCCCATTTTGACGTAGAGATTGAAGATGTCGGAAGCGCAGGTCGTAGAAGCGCGTAGATCGCTTGAGCGCGTCCAGAACTTCGACGCCAAGGTGCTGCCGCAGATCGAGAAGCTTGGCGCTGACCTCAGCTTCGCCGAGGCAGTCGCGCCCGCGGAGCGCATCATCAGCCTCTTCGCCCAATTCCCGGCCCAGTACCTTGACGAGTTGCCCGACCAGATGATCGCGCACATAAAGTCCAGTGCGGATTCGCTCTACAGCATCCTCGACGAGATCATTAAGTTCGACGCCAGGCAGGGCGACGCATTTTCGCGGCGGACTAACCTCATCGCCACGCTACAGACGCAGTACGTCCAACACTTCACCACCCTGCACTCGATGATCTCCTACGGCGCGTCGCGGCTGCGCGACTACTCGGCGCTAGAACGAGATGCCCGAGCCGCCATGCAGGCTGCGTCGGACCGCGCCGATGCAATCGCGGCGGAGCTTGAGGGGCATCAGGCCGAGGCGCAGCGCATCTTGGAGGATGTTCGCAAGACGGCCGCCGAGCAGGGCGTGTCGCAGCAGGCAATCTACTTTAAGGACGAGAGCCAGGAGCATGATGCGGAGGCTCACCGCTGGCGCCGGTACACCGTGTCGGTTGCCGTCGCGCTCGGCGTGTACGCGCTGCTCTCGATCGGCCTGCACAAGGTCCCCTGGCTGGCTCCTACCAACACCTACGAGGCCGTGCAGTTGGGCCTGAGCAAGGTGCTGATCTTCGCTGTCATGGGCTACATGTTGTTTCTGTCCGCGCGGAACTTCCTGTCGCACAAGCACAATGCGATCGTGAACCGCCACCGGCAGAACGCCCTGCTGACCTTCAAGGCTCTGGTCGATGCCGCCGGGCAGGAGGAGAAGCGCGACATCGTGCTCACCTACGCTGCGGCCTGCATTTTCGCGCCGCAGGAGACCGGATACACGAAGGGCGGGGCGCAAACCGATCTCCCGACCAACATCTTCCAGGCTGTTCCCAAGCTGACGAGTGCAGCGAGCTAATAATCTTCTCTCGTGTAGCTGTTGCGCCTGCCTTGTGGAGGGGCCGCCTCGGGCGGCAGCGGGGGCCATCAGCGCCGTCAGGAACTTCGGTGAGGGGGTGAGCCACCTCCACACCTTACCCCACCCCAGCGGTGCGGAAAAAGGCTCAGGAGGGGTGCTGGCGGCAGCGGCCGTCATCCTTCCCAGCATGCCGTCAGGAGGCTTGCTGCACAGCGCGCCTCGTCGCACCCCTGCACATCAACGGCGAGGTGGGCGATGCCAAGTCCAAAACATGACCGAGAACCGGCCGGTATTAACGTTGATTTTTCAAAACATATGGTGTAACACCTCTTTCGACGTTCGTCGAAAGGGGTGTGGCAGGGTGGTCAAGAGCAGGTTCGTCGCGCTGTACCGGGTCAGCACCCAGCGGCAGGGTCGATCCGGCCTCGGCCTCGAAGGCCAGCGCGAGGAGGTGCTGTCCTACCTGAACGGCGGCCAGTGGGAGTTGGTCGCGGAGTTCACCGAGACGGTCTCCGGCGCCAAGCTCGATGACGAGCGGCCAGAACTGGCGGCGGCCATTCAGGCGTGCCGCATCCACAAGGCCAAGCTCATCGTGAGTCGCTTGGACAGGCTGAGCAGAGACGCGGCATGGCTCCTTGGCCTTGAGCGGCGCGGCATCGACTTCGTGGTGGCCTCCTGCCCCTCGGTCAACCGCATGACCATCGGCGTCCTCGCGCTCGCCGCCGAGGAGGAGCGACGGGCCGTGTCCATCAGGACCAAGGCTGCGCTGGCGGCGCGTCGCCGTCGTGGCCTGCCGCTGGGCAACCCGGCGAACCTGAGCAACCAGGCGACGGGCCGCATCAACGGCGCCAAGGCGAACAAGGCCAAAGCCGTGGAGTTCGCCAGCGACATCCGCCCGGTGGTCGAGCAGATCATGGGGACGGGTGCCACCAGCCTGCACACCATCGCCGCCGCGCTGAACGCGAAGAACATCCCGACGCGCGGCGGCTCGGCGTGGAGGCCGGTGCAAGTCGCGCGCGTGCTGGAACGGCTCGGCCTGCGAGCCTGACGCGGCACCCACCAATTTATACACTCCCCGAATCCTGAGCCGATCGACATGTCAGGCGATGATGAACGGCATGGGCTCGACCTCGACGCAGCGAACCACATGCAGTGGCACCACCGCCTTCATCGGCTTGAACGAGACGCGCATCGGTTCAAGGCCACGGCGGAGCGAGTGCAGCCAGCCCCACCACTCGGCCCGCCACGACACGGGCCACGGCTCCTCGATCCCGTCCGTGTTGGTGCAGGCATCGAATTTGGAGGCGTAGCCGTTGATATCGGCGGCGTTCTCCCCAGCGAGCTTGTCGCTGTGGAACTCTCGCACGTCCACACGGTGCGGGCCTTCCCACCGCGCTTCCAGAGCCGCCCGCAGTTCCGCCCTGTCCACGTCAGGGTGGTGAACGGCCGCATGGAGGTGCGGAAGCCAAACCACCGGCCCGGCCGCACCGACCATCGGCAGGCAGGGCAGCATCGCGGCGCGGTCGGACAAGAGAAGCGGAACGTCGCCCGACGCCATCGCGTCTACCTCCACGACGCCCGCCACCTCGACGCTGCGCCAGCGGTGCCGCTGACGTGCCTGCCGGTCGCGCAGATCACGGAATGCTCGGCGCGCACCCGCCACCACCTCGCGGATGTCATTCAGGTCGCCGACACGCGCGAGGTGGACTGTCACCAGGCTGCAATCCTCGTTGTCGGCATCGACGAAGCGGTCATGGACCCTAACCTGCCATTCGCGGATGTGGTGGGCACGACGACAGGCCGAGCAGGCCACGGTCTTGCACTGGTAGCCCCATCCCACTCGGATGACATCGCGGAGGTCGCGCCACCGCGACTTCTCGGCCCGCGACTGCTGGCAGCGCACCATCCTCTCGGCAAGCGCACGGAGCGCCGGGTCATCCGACGCGGCGAAGATCGCGGCCATTTCGGCGTCGGCCTGCTCGCGCGCCGAGATCACGATGCGGTTGCTGCGCGCGGTCATGCGGATGCGATCCGCTCGCGTAGCCGCGCCACCGCCCGGCGGTGACGGTCGCGCTCGGCCGCCTCCTGCTGCGTGATGCGGTTCATGCGGGCCAGCCGCGCGGCTGGCTTGTCCATCGCCTCTGCCTCGGTGCGCGCGAGGGCGAGGTCGCGCATCTTGTCGCGGTGTCGGGCGCGCTCGTCGTCGAGCTTTGCGTGGATGGTGGCGACGCGCTCCATCCGCCGGGTCATGTCGCCCGGCTTGAGGGGCTTGCGGGTAGCCATTCACCGGCCTCCCGAGATCAAGGGAGACGGTCGCCCGGCGAGGGCTGCGGAGTAGCACAGCCGGAAGCGCAGCGCGGCCATCGAGGTGGCGAACCGGAACTTGTAGCCGGTACGCTGGTGCTGCTCGTAGATGGCCTCGACGAGATGGGCGCCGGGCGCGAGCCGCGCGGCGGCGGCACGGGCGGTCTGGAACACGCGAACGAAGCGCCAGTCGCCGAGCTTGGCGCGGGAGAGGTCGTGCAGGACGACGACGTGCGGGTGGAGGGCGAGGTCGGTGGCGGTGGGCCAGCCGAACCGAAGGCCGGTGCGTGCCAGGCGGTCACGTAGAGCGGCAGGGTCGAAGGGTTTCACCGGCTATTTAGCCAGCATGGTTCCCCGAACTCTGCGCCAGAGCCCGTGCCCCGTGCGCATCTGCTATGCTACACGTGATGAGCTTGATCGGCCCGCCGGGCCGCTCGCGTATCTTCGTGCAGTGGTGTTCGGCTACGCGGCCTCCGATGTCTCCATTGCCAGCAGCCGGTCGATCGCTGCCGATACTTCGTCGGCGGCCTGCTTGCGAATTTGGTCCTCAACCAGCCGGTAGTGCTGGCGCGTCGTGGCGATGTTGCGGTGGCCGACGTTCCGCTGCACCACTTCAAGCGGCGTGCCCTGCCTGACGGCGAAGTTGATGTAGACGCTGCGGAGATTGTGGACGATCAGCCGCCGGATGCCCGCAACCTGGCAGGCGGTGTCGAGGCAATCGTTGACCGAAGTTATGACCTCTCCGGCCTGTCCAGGGAACACCAACGGCCCGCTGTAGCGCATGCTCTCGCGGAGGCGCGCGGCTTCGTCCAGCACGCGGAGGGCCTGAGGCGAGAGGTGAACCCGCTTCGCGCCCGTGTCGTCGGTTTTGTGCTCCCCGATGACCGCCACGTCCCCCAAGATGTCGCCCACGTGCAGCAGTTCGGCTTCCGCGCGGCGGCAGCCGGTATGGATCAAGAACTCGACGGCGAGATACCCCGCGGGCCACCGCATTGGGACTTCGTCGATGCCCGGCCTCGCGCGCCGCCCGCCGTCCCAAACACCTTTCGCGCGTCCGATGCCGCGCATCAGCGCCACGATCTTGGCGTCGCTCAGTGAGGCCGCGTAGCTGTTGCGGTTGCGTACTTTCAGCAAGCGCTCGTCGCGGATGAGGTTGGAGGCCGGGTTGGTCAGTGGCGCGCCGTCGCGGCCGAACGGAGCTAGGACGCCGCTACGCTGGCAGTAGTTGAACGCTGCACGCAGCGCCTTGACCAGCTTCATCCCCGCGGGCCGGTTGGCCAGCCCGGCAGCCTCCACGACGCGGAGGATCATTTCGCGGCTGAGGTCGATGACCCGCTCTTCGCCGTAGCGCGCCAGCAAGGGCTTCAACGACGAGCGCGTGCCAGCCTCCGTGGCCTTCGGCCGCCGGGTGCGGGTGAAGTCGCGGACCTTCTTAGTCAGATAGTGCTCGCACATTTCGGTGACGGTTCGGACGCGCGGCGTGGCGATAGCGGACTCCACGCTGTGCCCGCGATCAAGCGCAGCGTTCAGCGCGTCGGCGCGCCTTTTGGCCTCCTGATAGGTCAGGCCGCGCTCCCCGGCGGGATCGAAACGGCCCAGCAACTCCGTCCGTTGCCCGGCGCGCCAGTCCCAAACATGCCGCCCGCTGCGGGCCACCCGAAGGCGGAGCCGCTGCGTTTCGAGGTCGGTGAAATAAACCTGTACCCGGTCGGGCGGGCAGGTCAGCGAGGGGGCTTCGGTGCGGAGGCGGATCGTCGGCACATGGGGGCCTTATGGGATCAGGTGTCCGCTTTAGGCCGTGTATGGGCGCTCCGCAACTCATACAAGCACCATACATTCCTCCCCCGATTTCGCCCGTAATTGCGCCTAATACCTACGAATTGCACGCGAAAGGAGAGAGGTGGTGTGGCCCAGGGCAAGAATATGAAACCAAAAAAACTAACAGAATCAGATTTGTAAGCGTGGCCTCACGGCTGATTGGTTGATCTAGCGATCGGTTCTACAAATCGCGCTTCCGTGTCCCAGGGGAACAGGATCCAGGTGTCCTGGCTGACCTCGGTGATGAAGGTGTCGACCGCCGGCCGGCCCGCCGGCTTGGCGTAGACCGTGGCGAAATGCGCCTTCGGCAGCAGCGCCCGCACCGCCTTCGCGGTGGTTCCAGTGTCGATCAGATCGTCCACCAGCAGCCAGCCCTCGCCGTCGCCGGCGGCGGTGGGCGGCTTCACCACCTGTGGCGTGCCGCGCAGCGTTTCCTCATAGGTGACGACGGAGACGGTCTCGATGATTCGGCACTCCAGCTCCCGCGCCACGATCGCCGCCGGGATCAGCCCGCCACGGGTGACGGCCACAACGCCACGGAACCCGCCACGCTCCACCAGCCGCCAGGCCAGCGCCTTGCTGTCGCGGTGGAGCTGGTCCCAGGACACGGTGTAGTAGCGCGGCGACGGCTTCGGGGCCGGGGCAGGCGCCTCGGCCATCAGAACATCCGCCCGCCATCGGGTACCTTGAGGTCGGGGCGTAGCAGCACCACCGCACCATTCTCGTCCGGCGCGCCCAGCACCAGCACCTCGGAGACAAAGGGGCCGATCTGCCGCGGTGGGAAATTCACCACCGCCAGCACCTGCCGGCCGATCAGCCGATCCGGCGGGTAATGCACGGTGAGCTGGGCGGAGCTGCGCTTCACCCCGATAACGCTGCCGAAATCGACCCAGAGCTTGATCGCCGGCTTCCGCGCCTCCGGGAAGGGCTGGGCGTCGATAACGGTGCCGACCCGGATATCGACTTTCTCGAAATCGGCGAAGGCGATCTGGTCTCCCATGCCGCTGGCATAGCGCGTCTCGGGCCGCGAGGGGAAGGGCGGCGAGCGGCCAGCGGGCCGGGGAGTGGTTGCCGTCCCAGCGGGGCCATGCAACAGGATCGGAACAGGACCGCCCGTCGAACACGAAAGACCACCCCATGAAGCGCGATTTCCACGCCCCTGGCCGCAGCGCGGTCTACGCCACCGGCGGGATGGCCGCGACCTCCATGCCAATCGCCACCCTGACCGCGCTCGAGGTGCTGAAATCCGGCGGCAATGCGCTGGACGCCGCCATCGCCGCCGTCGCGGTGCTCGGCGTGGTCGAGCCGCAGTCCACCGGCATCGGCGGCGACTGCTTCTGCCTCTACGCCCCGGCCGGCACCGGCAAGGTCGTCGCCATGAACGGCAGCGGCCGGGCGCCGGCGGCGGCGACGCCGGAGGCGCTGCGCAGCCGCCAGGTCAGCACCCTGGTCAACACCTCCCCGCATGTGGTGACGGTGCCCGGCGCGATCTCCGCCTGGGAGTTGCTGAACCGGACCCATGGCCGGAAGCCGCTCGGCGAGCTGCTGCGCCCGGCGATCCGCTGCGCCGAGGAAGGCTGGCCGGTCCACCCGCGGGTCGCCGCCGATTGGGCCGCAGCCGCTGGCAAGCTGCGCGGCAACGAGGCCTCCGCCCGCCGCTTCATGGTGGATGGCGAGGCGCCCGCGGTCGGGCATCGCTTCGTCCAGCCGGAGCTGGGCCGGACGCTCCGGGCCATTGCCGAACGCGGCGCCCGTGCCTTCTACGAAGGAGAGATCGCCGCCGACATGGTGGCCGCGCTGCGTGCCCTCGGCGGGCTGCACACCGAGGAGGATTTCGCCCGCGGCCTGACCCAGGCGGAGTTCGTCGAGCCGATCAGCATCGGCTGGCGCGGCATGCAGGTGTTCCAGTGCCCGCCGAACGGGTCGGGGATGCATGTGCTGCAGATCCTCGGCATCCTGGGCGGCTTCGACACGCCGGCCCAGGGGCCGATCAGCGCCGAGCGCTACCACCGCCATATCGAGGCGGCGCGGCTGGTCTACCGCGATCGCGACGCCTTCCTCGCCGATCCGTCCCAGGCGGATGTCCCGGTGGCGGCGCTGACCGACCCTGGCTACCTGGCGGCGTTGCGCGGGCTGATCCGCGACGACCGGGCGATGAGGACGCTGCCGCCGGCGGGCCCGGGCGACCTGACGCGGCACAAGGACACCGTCTATCTCTGCGTGGTGGACCAGGACGGCAACGCCTGTTCCTTCATCAACTCCCTGTTCGAGAGCTTCGGCAGCGGCATCCTGGCCGAGAAGTCGGGGGTGATGCTGCACAACCGCGGTTTCGGCTTCCGCCTGCAGGAAGGCCACCCGAATTGCATCGCGCCGAACAAGCGGCCGCTGCACACCATCATCCCCGGGATGGTGATGAAGGATGGCGAATGCATCATGCCCTATGGCGTCATGGGTGGGCATTTCCAGCCGATGGGGCAGACGCTGTTCCTGACCAACCACTTCGAATTCGGCCTGGACGTGCAGGAGGCGATCGATTGCCCGCGGCTCTTCCCCTCTCCGGCGAAGGGCGTGGTGCAGGTGGAGCGCGGCATCCCGACAGCGGTGCTCGATCGGCTGTCGCGGCTTGGCCATGAGGTGGCGCAGATCGAAAAGCCGCATGGCGGTGGCCAGGCCATCCTGATCGACCGGAAGCGCGGGTTGCTGGTGGGTGGCAGCGATCCGCGCAAGGATGGGTGTGCGCTGGGGTTCTGAGAGTGGGGGAGACGCTGTTTCCCCTGCGCCCCCACCGCCGAGGGCCGAAGGGCCCTTGGACGCCGTGAGTTCGACTCAGGCCGGTCCAGGGGGCGCCCGACCCCTGGCAGGTAGGGCCTGAGGAGGACAGCCTCCTCCCCGACCTTGCGTCAGGACCGGTCTGCCATGCTGCGTGCCCTGAAAGCCGACATCACCACCCTCGAGGTCGACGCCATCGTCACCGCGGCCAATGCCGCGTTGCGCGGCGGCGGCGGGGTGGATGGCGCGGTGCATCGCGCCGCCGGGCCGGAGTTGCTCGCCGCCTGCCGCCGGCTCGGCGGCTGCCCGACCGGCGAAGCGCGGATCACCCCCGGCTTCCGGCTGAAGGCGCGGCATGTGATCCACGCCGTCGGCCCGGTCTGGCAGGGCGGTGGGGCAGGGGAGGCGGCGCTGCTCGCCGGCTGCTACCGCGCCGCCCTCGCGCTGCTGCATGGCGTCGGCGGGCGCTCCATCGCCTTTCCGGCGATCTCCACCGGTGTCTACGGCTACCCGGCCGAAGCGGCCTGCGCCATCGCCGTGGCGACGCTGCGGGAGGCACTCGCGGCGCATGCCTCGGTGGACATAATCCTCGCCTGCTTCGACGACCGCACCCTGGCGCTCTACGAAAAGGAACTTGCGACGTGACACGGATGGCGACCGAACCCTGCGACCTGACCGCGACCGAAGCTCGCCGGCTGATCGGCCGCAAGGCGCTTTCGCCGGTCGAGCTGCTGGAAAGCTGCCTGGCCCGCACCGCGGCGGTGAACCCGGCGGTCAACGCCATGGTGGCGCTGGATGCGGAGCGCGCCCGTGTCGCGGCGAAGGCGGCCGAGCAGGCGGTGATGACCGGAGAGAGCCTCGGCCCGCTGCACGGCCTTCCGGTCGGCATCAAGGATCTGGACGAGACAGCCGGGCTGCGCACCACCTATGGCAGCCCGATCTTCGCCGATTTCGTGCCGGAGCAGGATTGCGGCATGGTGGCACGCATCCGCGCCGCCGGTGGCATCGTCATCGGCAAGACCAACACCCCGGAGTTTGGCGCCGGCGCCAATACCCGCAACCGGGTCTATGGCGCGACCGGCAATCCCTTCGACAACACCCGCTCGGCGGCCGGCTCCTCCGGCGGCTCGGCGGTGGCGCTGGCGACCGGGATGGCGCCGCTGTGCACGGGTTCCGACACCGGCGGCTCGCTGCGCAACCCGGCGGCCTTCAGCGGCATCGTCGGCTATCGGCCAAGCCCGGGGCTGGTTCCTTCGGAGAAGCGGCCGCATGGCTGGTCGCCGCTGCCGGTGCTCGGGCCGATGGCGCGCAACATGGCCGATGCCTGCCTGCTGCTCTCGGCCATGGTCTCCGACGATGCCCGCGACCCGCTGGCCTATACGCTGCACGCCCGCCCGGTGCGCGGCGAGGCGGGGCTGTTCCACCCGCCGCGCAGCATCGATCTGGCCGGGCTGCGCCTGGCGTTCTCCGAGGATTTCGGCCAGGCGCCGACCGAGCAGCTGATCCGCCGCGCCTTCCGCCAGCGCGTCGCCGCCATCGCCCCGCTGTTCCGCTCCGCCGAGGCGGCGCATCCTGATTGCAGCGGCGGCGACGAGGCCTTCGAGGTGCTGCGCGCCCAGGGCATGCTGACCGCGCATGGTGAGAAGGTGCGCACCCGGCCGCAGGATTGCGGCCCCAACATCATCGCCAATGTCGAGGAGGGGCTGCGCTACAGCCTGGTCGACGCCGCCCGCGCCGCCGCCTCCCAGACCCGGATCTACCGCGATTTCCAGCGCTTCTTCGCCGAGCATGACGTGCTGGTGACGCCGGCCATCACCATCAGCCCGCGGAACTGGCGGGAGCTCTATCCGGCGGAGATCGACGGCCAGCCGACCCGCACCTACTTCCACTGGCTGGCGCTCGCCTATTACGTGACCCTGGCCGGCCATCCGGCGGTCTCGCTGCCGCTCGGCATAGATGAGCGGGGCATGCCCTTCGGCCTCCAGATCGTCGGCCCGCGTGGTGGCGACGCCTTCGTGCTGGGGGTCGCCACGGCGCTGGAGCAGGCGCTGGCCGGAGATGCGGTGCTCGGCCGGCCGCTGCCCGATCCGGCGGCGCTGCGGGCGGCGGCGCCGATCGCCGGCATGGAAGGATTCCTCGGCTTCGGCTGAGGCGCCCTACCAGCCGCGATAGCGGCCATGCCCATAGCCCGGGCCGTAGCCCCGACGCCCGTAGCCGTGCGCGTGGTGGTTTGGCCGGTCGGTCGCGGCGCCGGCGACCAGCCCGGCGGCGGCGCCGAGGCCGGCGCCCAGCAGCAGCGTATTGCCCCAGTTGGTCGAACCATCCAGATTCTGGCAGCCACCGAGCAGCAGGGCGGTGGAGAGGGCGAGGGCAGACAGAATGCGCGTCATCGGATTATCTCCTCGACGCGCATCCTGCCACCCGGTCGCGGCGGCCATCGGGCCGCTTCGCGGCGAGGTCGGGCGGAACCGGGGCAGGGGTGGCGGAAATCGGGCGGCTTCGTGGCCGCTGGGTCAGGTTTTCCCGGCGGAGAAGGCGTTGAAGGTCTGCAGCGTGTAGGTGTCCTTCACCCCGGGCACGGTCTGCAGTGTCTCCACCACGAACAAGCCGATGTCCTGGTCGGGCTCGAGATAGAATTTTCCCATCAGATCGTACTGGCCGGAGATGGAATGCATCTCCGACAGCTCCGGGATATTATCCGCCATTTCGCGGGCGACGCGGTAGGCGTGGCCCATTTCGCATTTCACCATGACAAAGATCGCGCGCAATGTTTTCAATCCTCTGCTAAGTGTTTTCCGCGTTTTCTCGCTTGGCGCCTTCTAGTGTCACGATGGCGGCTCTGGCGAGGTCCTCCTGATCGGCCGAGCGGTCGTAGTGCTGGACCATGGCCAGGGTCCGCCACCCGCCTGCTGCCACGATCTGGTGCGCCGTGCAGCCGGCCTCGGCTACACATGTCGCGCATGGTTTCCTGAACCCATGCACCGTGAGCCGGCCAAAGGCCAGGGCCTTGACCTGCTCGGTTAACACCCGCCTGGGATAGGGTGGTGTCCATGGCAGTCCGCGCGGGCTGGTCAGGATATGCGTGGTCGGCGTTTTGCGGGCGGCGCTCTCCGCCTTCCATGCGTCGAGGCGTAGCTTCAGATCTGTATGAACAGGAATGGTTAGGGTTGGCTTCTCAACCTGCCGATCCTTACTTCTACTTGACCGGGATGTTCTGCCCGTCATAGGCGCCCCAGGTCACGGCGCAGAGATCCCCGCGGCCCTGTCCGGCATGGCCGCCAAGGATCACGGCCGGCGGTATGCCTCGGGCAGAGCCTTCAGCGCGGCCGATAGCACCTCATCCGTCCATGCAGGCAGCGTGTGGGTCCGCGGATTGCCTTTGCGGTCCCGACCGATCGGCATTCGGCCGATCGGGCCAATGGCCTCCGGCTTGGCCCAGCGCAAGCCGACCCGGTCGTGTCCTGGACAACCGGAACCAAGCCGGCCGTGGACACGAAGCGGCCGCCGGTGGCCTTCGCGTCGGCCCAGTCCTGGCACGCCAACGGCAGCGGCGCGCCCACCGCCCCCTTGAGATGCTGCGGCAGCCGCAATCGGTCGCAGAGACGATTGTCCCCAAGCGCGCATCTGGCCACCTCCGCATCGATCCAGGATGCCCCGTCAGCGGTACCACGCTGCAGCTGCTGTCGCTCGCCTGTTGCGCCACCGTCGGTATCGCCGCTTCCCATCGCGCGGTCCCGTGCCGGCTACGGCATCACCTGCAGGACCGCGTCATCAAGAAGCGCGAACGCCGCCGGAATGTGGGTAATCGGAAGCCCGGCACCTCCTGTACGAGACGCAGCCGCCAATCGAAGCTCGACGCATTCGTCGGATCAGTGCGTCCCGCTTGACAACCTCCAACCTCGTTGGAACCTTGGTCTTTCCCGGCCACTAGAAGACAAGGCTCTCCACTGGCGTTCCTGCTCGACATGGTGACCGCCCGTCTCTTCGTGTCGGTCCTCGAGGAAGGGAGCATCGCGCGCGCCGCCAGACGGGAGGCAATCGCCGCTTCGGCCATCAGCAAGCGCATCAGCGAGCTTGAGCACCGGCTGGGCCTCATGCTGCTGCGGCGCCACGCCGGTGGCGTGGAGATCACCGCGGCAGGTGCAGCGGTCCTGCGTCGCGCGCGAAACCTGCTGCACGAGGCCGGCCAGCTTGAGGCAGAACTGCGCCAGCTCGGCAGCGGCGTCACCGGCCATGTCCGCGTGGCCTCCGGCGAGACCATGCTGGTCAGCCATCTTCCCGACGTGCTTGCGACCTTCCTCCACGACAATCCCGGCATCCGTGTCGATCTCGACGAGCGGATCCACATAGATGTCCTGCGGGCCGTGCAGGATCAGGCGGCGGACATCGGCGTGCTGCCGGGGGAAGCGATGCCGCCGGATGTCTGGACCCGCCCGTGGCGCCGCGACCAGATCGTCGCGGTGATGCGGCCCGACCATCCGCTCGCCGGCTATCCCGGCGTGACCATGGCGGAGATGCTGGACCACGACATGATCGGCCAGGATCGGCGTGGTGCCCTCGGCGCTTTGCTGAACCGGCAGGCGACCGCGCTCGGGCGGTCGATGCGGGTGCGGGTGAGTGCCGATGGCTTCGATGTCGTCTGCCGGCTGGCGCAGCAGGGCCTGGGCATCGGGATCGTCGCCGAAAGCTCAGCGAACCTCCTCGCGCCAGCGATGGGTCTGGTCGCCCTGACGGTGCTGGACTCCTGGGCGCGGCGACAGCACCGGCTCTGCGTGCGGAACCCGGAGCAACTCTCACCTGCCGCCAGGCTGCTGCTGGACACGCTTCTCCAAGGGGCAGGAGAGGAGGCTTCAGGCATCTCCGTTGGAGATGTCATCCTCTCGAAACGCTAGCTCCGCAGGCGGGACATCCGCTCCTACGATCACATGGCAGATCGCAGCAGGACCCTCGCCATGACCCATTTCACGGCCAACAGCCCGCATGCGCGTGACATCGCCTCGGTCCTGCATCCGCAGACCAATGCGCGGAAGCACCGCGAGACGGGTCCGACGATCATGACCCATGCCGAGGGCATCTTCGTCCACGATGATGCCGGCAATGCCTTCCTTGATGCCGGCGCGGGGCTGTGGTGCGCCTCCCTTGGCTACAGCAACGAGCGCCTGGCCAAGGTCGCCTACGAGGCGATGAAGACCCTCGGCTACTACCAGATCTTCCGGCATGCCTCGCACGGGCCGGCGATCGACCTGTCGGAGAAGCTGCTGTCGATCGCGCCGGTGCCGATGTCGAAGGTGCTGCTGCAGTGCTCGGGCTCGGAAGCCAATGACAGCGCGGTGAAGCTCGTCTGGTACCATTGGCATGCGCAGGGCAAGCCGGAGAAGCGGAAGATCATCTCCCGCCGCGGCAGCTATCACGGCTCCACCTGCGTCGCCATCAGCCTGACGGCGAAGCCCGAGTACCAGACCGGCTTCGGCCTGCCTTTCGACGGCTTTCTCTACACCGATTGCCCGGACTACTACCGCACCGCGCTGCCGGGCGAGACCGAGGAGGATTTCTCGCAGCGTCTGGCCGACAAGCTCGAGGCGCTGATCCTGGCGGAAGGTCCGGAGACCGTCGCCGCCTTCTGGTGCGACCCGGTCCAGGGCGGTGCCGGGGCCTTGCCACCGCCGCGCGACTACTTCCAGAAGATCCAGGCGGTGCTGCGCAAGTACGATATCCTGATGGTCGCCGATGAGGTGATCTGCGGCTTTGGTCGCACCGGCCACATGTGGGGCTGCCAGGCCTATGGCATGGAACCCGACATGATCAGCTGCGCCAAGGCCCTGTCGGCCGCCATGCAGCCGATCTCCGCCGTGCTGCTGAACGAGCGCATCTACCAGTCCGTCCTGCAGCAGAGCGACAAATACGGCGCCTTCATCCACGGCTACACCTATGCCGGCCACCCGGTCGCCGCATCGGTCGCGCTGGAGACCCTGAAGATCTACGAGGAGATCGGCATGATCGGCCATGTGAGGTCGGTCGAGCCAGTCTTCCTGCGTGAGCTCGGCGCGCTGAGGGACCATCCGCTGGTGGGTGACTTCACCGGCATCGGGCTGATCGGCGGGCTGGAACTGGTGCGCGACAAGGCCACCAGGGAGAACTGGCCGGCCGAAATCGGGCTCGGCGCCCGCGTGGACGCGCATGCGCGGCGCAACGGGCTGATCCTGCGTATCGTCGGCAACCGCATCGCCTTCTCCCCGCCGCTGATCATCACCGCGGATGAGATCCGCGAGCTGGCGAGGCGCTTGCGGGCGACCCTGAACGCGGTGCATCACGAGGTCAGCGCTCTCTGACCGGGGAACCGACTGACTTGACCGATGCTGCCCGCTTTGTCGTCTTCGACAAGGTCAGGAAGACCTATCCGGGCGGAGTGCACGCCGTGCGCGACCTTGACCTTGAGATCGCCCGTGGCGAGTTCGTCACCTTCCTCGGGCCTTCGGGCTCGGGCAAGACGACCTCGCTGATGATGCTCGCGGGATTCGAGACGCCAAGTGCCGGCGACATCACCCTGAACGGAAAGGCGCTGGCCAATGTCCCGCCCTATCGGCGGAACATCGGCATGGTGTTCCAGAACTACGCCCTGTTCCCGCACATGACGGTGGCGGAGAACATCGCCTTTCCTTTGACGGTGCGCCGCACGCCGCGCGCCGAGATCGAGGCGGCGGTGCTGGGCGTGCTGGACCTGGTGCAGCTCTCCGGCATGCGCGACCGTCGCCCGGCACAGCTTTCCGGCGGCCAGCAGCAGCGCGTCGCGTTGGCCCGCGCCCTGGTCTTCAACCCGCCGCTGGTGCTGATGGACGAGCCGCTGGGTGCGCTCGACCGGCAGTTGCGCGAGCACATGCAGATCGAGATCAAGCACATCCATGCCCGGCTCGGCGTGACGCTGGTGTATGTGACGCATGACCAGGGCGAGGCGCTGACCATGTCCGACCGCGTCGCGATCTTCCGCGATGGCCGGCTGGAGCAGGTCGGCTCTCCGCTCGATGTCTACGAACGCCCGGGCACCAGCTTCGTCGCGCGCTTCGTCGGCGAGAGCAACCAGTTCGCCGGCACCATACGCGAAGTGCGGGGCGAGGCCTGCGTGGTGGAGCTGGATGGTGGCTGGACCGTTCCGGCGATGCTGGCCCATGCCGCCGGTGTCGGTGCGCGCACCATCGTCTCGGTCCGGCCCGAGCGTATCCGTCTCAGCGCCAGCGAAGGGGCGCCGGCCCGTGTCGCGGAGCTGATCTACCATGGCGACCATATTCGCGTGCGGCTCGGCGCGGAGTCCGGGCAGGAGCTGTTCGTCAAGATTCTCAGCGGCGCTGCCCCCGAATGGCTGCGGCCCGAGGCGATCCTCCGGGCCGCTTGGCGCGGCGAGGATGCTCGTGCGCTGGATCCGTCGCCTGCCGACGCGCCTCGCTAGGCGCGCCACCCGCTACCGACAGGAGTAGAGACGAGCATGACCGGTTTCCTGCCCAAGCGAGCGATGGGGCTTCTGGCCCTTGGCGTCTCCCTCATCGCCGGCTCGGCCTCGGCGCGCGATCTCACGGTCGTCGCCTGGGGCGGCTCCAGCCAGGCGGCGCAGCGCGAGGTCTATTACCGCCCCTTCACGGAGCAGACGCGGGTGCCGCTGCTGGAGGATTCCTGGTCCGGCGGCCTCGGCATCCTCCGCACCCGCGTGCAGGCGGGGAACCCCACATGGGATGTCGTGCAGGTGGAGTCCGACGAGCTGCAGCTTGGCTGCGACGAGGGTCTCTACGAGCGCATCGACTGGGCGGCCCTCGGCGGGCGCGACGCCTTCATGCCGGAAGCGGTGAGCGATTGCGGCGTCGGCGCCGTCGTCTGGTCCGTGGGGCTGACCTATGACGGGTCCCGCCTGCGTGACGCGCCGGCCTCCTGGGCGGATTTCTGGAATACCCAGCGCTTTCCCGGCCAGCGCACCCTGCGCCGCGGCCCGAAGTACACCCTCGAGATCGCGCTGATGTCGGACGGCGTGCCGCAATCCGAGGTGTATCGCGTGCTGCGCACGCCGGCGGGTGTGGACCGCGCTTTCCGCCGCCTCGACCAGCTCCGCCCCAACATCGTCTGGTGGACCGCGGGCGCGCAGCCCGGCCAGTTGCTCGCCTCCGGCGAGGTGGTGATGGCAGCCGCCTACACCAGCCGCATGTTCGCCGCCCGGCGCGATGACAGGCGCGACTTCCGGGTGGTGTGGAACGGCAGCGTCTATGCCGTGGACCATTGGGTGGTATTGCGCGGCTCCCAGAACCGCGACAATGCGATGCGCTTCGTGCAATTCGCGACACGCCCGGAGAATCAGAGCCGCTTCCCGACTCTGGCCATGCAGGGTGTCACCAACCTGCGGGCAGCGCGGCAGGTGGATCCGGCGGTGGCGACGAGCCTGCCGACGCATCCCGACAACCTCGCGGTCGCCGTGTCGCTCGATGTCGAGTTCTGGGTGGACAATATCGAGGAGCTTACCCAGCGCTTCAACGCCTGGGCAGCCCGATAGGGATGGCTTGCAGCCCAGGAAGGAGCCTGTGGTGAGGCGCACCCTGCCGCAACTCTCGAACTGGCTGCTGGTCCTGCCGCTGTTCCTGTTCAGCGCGGGCATCTTCGTGGCGCCCATCGCGCTGATGCTGCTGCGGAGCGTGCAGGACCCGGAACTTGCCGCGGCCTTCCCGCGCACCGCGGCCGAGCTGGCGCGCTGGGACGGGCAGGACCTGCCCCGACCGGAGGCGATGAGCACCTTCATCACCGAACTCCGAGGCGTGCGGGGCACGGACCGGATCAGCTTCGCGGCCAATCGGCTGAATGCCGATATCAGCGGCTTCCGGTCGATGCTGCTGCGTACGGCGCGCATGCTGCCGCAGGCTGATGGCGGCGATGCGGCCGAGACCCTGCGCCGCATCGATGCGCGCTGGGGGGAGCGATCCACCTGGACGGCCATGCGGCGCGCCTCAGGTCCTGTCACCGATTACTTCCTTCTTGCCGCGCTGGATCTTCAGCGCGACGATGATGGCGCGGTGGCTGCCGTGCCAGCCGAACGCGCGGTCTTCGTCGGCGTCTTCCTGCGCACCCTGTGGGTTTCCATCCTCGTCACCGGCTTCTGCCTGCTGCTTGGCTACCCGCTGGCCTATCTGCTGGCGAGCCTGCCGGCGAGATACGCGAACCCGCTGCTGGTCCTGGTCTTGATTCCGTTCTGGACCTCCGTCCTGGTCCGCACCACCGCCTGGATTGTGCTGCTGCAGCGTGACGGGCTGGTGAATGGCTTGCTGCGGCGCATCGGCCTGATCGAGCAGCCGCTGACGCTGATCTACAACCGCACCGGCGTGCTGATCGCCATGGTGCATGTGTTGCTGCCGCTGATGATCCTGCCGCTCTACAGTGTCATGAAAGGCATCGGGCGGGCGCCCATGCTCGCGGCCATGTCGCTCGGGGCGCGGCCGTTCGAGGCCTTCCTGCGGGTGTACCTGCCGCAGTCGAGGGCCGGCATTGGCGCGGGCTGCCTGCTCGTCTTCATTTCGGCGCTCGGCTACTATGTGACGCCGGAGCTCATCGGCGGCGGCGGCGACCAGATGATCAGCTACTTCATTGCCTTCTACACCAACCGCACGACGAACTGGGGTTTGGCTGGCGCGCTTTCACTGATCCTGCTGCTGGCGACCGGTCTGCTCTACATCGCCTATGCGCGGCTCAGTCGCGCCACAGGGCCGGCGCGATGAGCCTGCCGCTCGCCCCTGTCGACCGTGCGCTCCGCTGGGGCCTGATCACGCTCTGCGTCACGATTTTGGCTTTCCTGCTGGTGCCGGTCCTGGCGGTGATCCCGCTGTCCTTCAATGCGGGATCGTTCCTTACCTATCCGCTGGCCGGTTTCTCGACACGCTGGTACGTGGATTTCTACACCTCCGCCCGCTGGCTGCCCTCGCTCTCGAACAGCCTGTTCATCGGCTCCATTGCCACGCTGATCGCCACCCTGCTTGGCACCGCGGCCGCGCTGGGTTTGGACCGGATGGGCGGCATCCCGCGCCAGGTGCTGAATGCTGTGTTCCTGCTGCCGGTGGTGGTCCCTGTCGTCGTCATCGGCAGCAGCCTCTACGCGCTGTTCGCCAGGCTGGGCCTGACCGGGAGTTATCTTGGGCTGATCCTCGCCCACGCGCTGCTTGGCGCGCCCTTTGTGGTGATCACGGTGGCTGCAACCCTCGCCGGCTTCGACCGCAGCCTGCTGCAGGCGGCCTTGAGTCTCGGGGCCACGCCCCTCGAGGCCTTCCGCCGTGTCACCTTGCCGTTGATCCTGCCGGGCGTTGTCTCCGGCGCGATCTTCGCCTTCGCGACCTCCTTCGACGAGATCGTCGTCACCCTCTTCCTCGCCGGTCCGCAGCAGCGCACCCTGCCGCTGCAGATGTTCGATGGCGTGCGTGAGCAGATCAGCCCGGCCATCACTGCGGCGGCGACGCTGCTGTTCCTCGTCTCGGTGGGTCTGGTAGGTGTCATCGAACTGCTGCGGCGGCGCACGGAGCGCCTGCGGGGGGCGGCATCGTCCGGGAGTTAGAACTCCTCGAAAAGCCGCCTCGCGGTTGCGCGGGGGCCGCTTCAGAGCGGATTCAAGCCCCGGGGCATTCACGCCCCTCCATGAACCGCTCTAGCCTGGATGATGCCCTCAGCCAACAAAGACTCGCCCGACCTGCCGCCCATGCCCTGGGCCCTGCTGGCCGCCGCCTGCCTCGGCATGTTTGCCGCCTCCTGCAGCGGCACTACCCGGGCACCCTTCCTGCTCGACATGGCGCGGGATCTCGGCACCACCCTGCCGCTGGTCGCCAACCTCATGGCAATGACCTCGGTCAGCTGGGGCATCACCTCGCTGCTGGCTGGCGCCGGTTCGGACCGCTGGGGGCGGCGGCCATTTCTCATCGGCGGCCCGGTCGGGCTCGGGTTCAGCCTGGTCGCCATCGCCGCTTCCGAAAGTTTCCTCGGCGTCGCCGTCTGGGCGGCCATCGGCGGTGGCTGCGCCGGCGCCTATACCGGCGTCATCATGGCGGAGGCCTCGGCCCGCACCGTCGATCGCCAGCGGGGCAGGGCGCTCGGCTGGGTCATGGCCGGGCAGTCGCTGACTCTGCTGGTCGGCGTGCCGCTCGCCGCCTGGATCGGCAGCTTCATCGGCTGGCGCGGGGTGCATCTCACCGTCGCCGGGGTGACACTGCTTGCCGCCATCGCGCTTTTCGTCACCACGCTGCGGCCGGTGGATGGGCCGCGCACCGCCGGTACCCGAGGGCCGAGCGCCCGTGCGGCGCTCTCTGGCCCGGTCGTGCGGCTGCTGGCGATGGGGGTGGCGGAGCGCATCTGCTACGGCCTCACCGCCGTCTTCTTCGCCACCTTCCTGCAGGCGACCTATGGGCTGTCGCTGGCCGGGGTGGCGTTGCCGCTGGCGTTGTTCGCCGGTGGCAACATCCTGGGCACCATCCTTGGCGGGCAGCTGGCGGACCGGCTGCCGAACCGGCTGCTGACCTTCGCCGCGGCGATGGCCGGCTCCGCCGTTGCCGGGCTGGCATTGTTCAGCTGGACTACCGGGCTGGCGGGGTCGGTGGTGCTCGGATTCGTCTATGTTTTCGTCAACGCCATCGCCCGGCCGAGCCTGATGGCGGCGCTGGCCAATGTGCCGGATTCGGTGCGCGGGACGGTGCTGGGGCTGAACGTGACCTCGGCATCGCTCGGCTGGCTCGGCGCGGCGGCGCTTGGCGGCTGGATGATCGCCGAGGGCGGCTTCGCCCTGTTCGGCCCGCTTACTGCCGCCATCGCGCTGATCGGCGGCGCGCTGGCGCTGGTCGGACGGCCGGGCCGCCGCTGAGGCCCGCGGGCCGGGCAGGGGCCCGGCCCGGCGGCCGTCACATCCGTTTGCCGGCGGTCCAGCCGCCGTCCACCGTCAGTACCGTGCCGGTGATGAAGCCGTTCTCCTCGGCGGCGAGGAACAGGATGGCGGTGGCGATCTCCGCCGGCTCCGCCCAGCGGCCGAGGGCGTGGATGCCGCGGATCGTCTCCGTCATCTCCGGGTCCTGGAAATAGCGTTCGGTCAGCGGCGTGCGGACTACGCCAGGCGCCACCGCATTCACCCGGATGCCAAGGCCGCCGAACTCCATCGCCATCTGCTTGGTCAGCCCGACCACGCCATGCTTGGAGGCGACATAGGCTGCCCGCTGCGGCGCCGCCATCAGACCGAGGGTGGAGGCCAGGTTGACGATCCGCCCTGACCGGCCCAGCGCCACCAGCCGCCGGGCGAAGGCCTGGCTCGGCAGGAAGGTGCCAGAAAGGTTCACCCCGATCACCCGCTGCCAATCCTCGAAGGAAAGTTCCAATACGGGAACGACCTCGCGGATGCCGGCGGAATTCACCAGCACGTCGAGCCGGCCGAGCGCGGCCTCCGCCGCCGCCACGAACCCGGTCACCGAAGCCGGGTCGGCGACATCGAGACGCAGCGCCAGCGCCTCGCCGCCGCGTTCGCGGATGCTGGCGGCCGTTGTCTCGGCGTGCTCCAGGTCGAGGTCGCCGACCGCGACCCGCGCGCCCTCCCGCGCCGCGGCGTAGCAGACCTGCTGGCCGATCCCGCTGCCGCCGCCGGTGACCAGCACCGCCTGATCCTGGAACCGCATCCTGTTCCCTCCTGTGTTTGATGGCAGGCTACAGCGGATTTCATTCATGTCTGACCGCAATCCGCTGCATTTCTTGTTTGTGGAGCGAATTCATACCCTTCCGCGATCCGCCCTACGAGCGGGCCTGCACCGGCGCAACGCTGCGTCGCGGCAGGGTGGCGGCGACCAGTATGCCGAGCGCGTTGCCCGCCATGGCCAGCATGATCGCCCCGGCATAACCGCCGCTGAGATCGAAGATGCGCCCGGCGACGATCGGCAAGGTCACCGCCGCGACGCACCAGGCGATGTAGAGCCGCGCGGCGATGCGGCCATAATGCGCCGCACCCCAATAGGTGCCGATCGCCGCGGCGGTGCTGCCGCTGACGATGCCATAGCCGGTGCCGATCATGATCAGCGTCGCCACTGCCATCAGCGGGCCGGGAAAGCCCAGCAGCAGCAGGTCGCCCAGCAGCGCCAGCGCATGCGCGCCGGCCATCACCGCCGGCACGGTGGTGCGGTCGGCCAGCCAGCCGCCGCCGAGCCGCGCCACGGCGATGCAGCCGGTGATGGCGGTGGCGGCGAACAGCGCGAGGCCGCTGCCGCCGCCATAAGCCGCGACGATGCCGGCGGCCTGGCCGATCACCGTCAGCCCGGCGGCGGCGGCCAGGAAGAACACCGCCCAGAGCCGGGCGAAGATCCCGGCATGGCGCTGTGGTGGCACGGTCGTGCCGCCCGCCGGTGCGACCACGGTCATCGCCGCGGCCCGGGCCAGCAGCGCCGCCGCCAGCCCGGCCATCGCCAGGGTCGTCGCCAACCCGGCCAGCGTCGGCCGCAGACCCCATTGGCCGATCGACCAGCCAAGCAGCGGCGCCCCCAGCATGGCACCTGCCGGGTAGAGGCTGACGATGAAGCCGTTCACCAGCCCCTGCCGCTCGCGCAGCAACAGATTCACGCCCTGCAGCAGCAGCACATAGGCGGCCCCGCCGCCGAGGCCGAAGCCGAGGCCGTAGCCGATGGCCAATTGCCCGAGGCCCGTTGCCGCGGCCGCGAGCCCCATGCCGCCGGCGGCCAGCGCCGCGGCGCCGCCGACCAGCGCCCAGGCCGGTGCCAGCCGGTACAGCAGCGGCGCAAGGTTCATCCCGAGGGTGAAGCACACCAGCGCCAGGCCGAAGACGAAGGAGAGCTCCGCCCGGCTGACCGCCAGCGTGGCCTCCAGCGGCCGCAGCAGCACGCTGAACGCATAGACCGTGCCGAGCGGCAGGTTGAGGACCAGCGTCGCCAGCAGCGCCAGAGGAAGGCGCCGCGCCGGCGGCTTCGGCGCGGCGCGGGTCACTCCAGCTCGATCACCACCTCGCCGAAGCCCTGGAAGCCGCCGACGACGCGCTGCCTGCCCTCCACCCAGATGAGCCCGGTGCAACTGCCGGTGGTCACCACCTGGCCGGCTTCCAGCTTCAGCCCGACGCTCGGCAGGAAATTCGCCAGCCAGACCAGCGGCGTCACCGGGTCGCCCGAGGGATTGCCGCCAACCTTCTCCACCTGCACCACGCCGCCGCAGCTCTGCCGCACCGTCAGCCCCGGCAGGTCCATGCCGCGCCAGCCCGGCACGTCGGCACCGACCACCAGCCCGGCATGGGCAATGTTGTCGGCCATCGCTTCCATGAGCGAGACCTTGGACGGATCAAGGTAGCGGCTGGAGACCAGCTCCACCGCCGGGAAGGCACCGGCGACGGCATCCAGCACCTCCTCCCGCGTGTAGGGCGTGCCGCGCGCCGGCAGGTCTTGCCCCAGACGGAAGGCGATCTCGGTCTCGATGCCGATCTTCTCGCCCGCCGGCACCGGCCAGGCGGTCGGCGCGCTGCGCAGCCCGGCCGCGTTCAGCAGGGCGGCGGAGGTTGGCTTGCCCGGCGGAGCGGCGCATTTGTAGCCGCCGATGCGACCACCGATCGCCGCCAGCACCGCACGCTGGATGGCAAAGGCTTCGGCCTCATTGGCCGGGGCGGCGGCGCCGAGGCCGGCGACCTTCGGCTTGCCCTGGCGGACACCCAGCAGGATGTCGGCCGCGATCTTGGTATTGCTTTCGCCCATGAGTCTCGCGCCTGGCTGTTTCCTGGCGCGCAGCATGGCCGCGGATGGCGCGCAGCGGAAGCCCTGGTGCGCCTGCCCGCGTCCCCGCGATCCCCGCCTCGGCACGGCCCGGCGCGGTCAGCGCTGGGCCGCGGGCGCGGGCCTGGACCGGTCGGTGAACCGGTCCATGGCCATCACAGCACCCAGCTATCCGCCGGTGCGGTGAGGTCGGTGAGGGTGAAGTTGACGGTGCCCGCACCCAGCAGCGTCGCGGTGCCGCCGGCCACCGCCTTGCCGTCGTAGGTGATGCCTTCGACGTAGAGGTTGCGGTCGGTCTCGGGGGTGCCGTCATAGGCGTCGTTGAGGAACTTCACCGACAGCCTGTGGTCGCCGGCGGCCCAGCTGCCCTTGACCGTCAGCGTGTCATGCTCGCCGAGGGCATGGCTCGCACCCGCCGTCAGCGTGCCGCCGACCTGCTCCCCATCGACCAGGATGACGTACTGCGCGTCACCATCATAGGCATCCTGTGCGATCTTCAGCACGATGCTGTCGGTTCCGCTGCCGATGGTCGCGTCGGAGCCGGCGGCATCGGGGCCGGTCGCATCCTTGACCGTGAAGTGGGCGGCGCCATTGCCGTAGAGCGTGGTCGCCCGGCCGGCGGCGACGCCGTTGTAGGTCACGCTGTCGACATGCAGGTCGCGGTCGGTGCTGCTGCTGCCGCCCCAGGCGTCGTTGATGAAGCTCACCGACACCTCGTGGCCGCCGAGCCCCCAGTCGCCCTGCAGCGTGACCGTATCCGACTCGCCCGAGCCGGACAGCGCCCTGGCGGTCAGGGTGCCGCCGAGCTGCTCGCCATCGACGCTGACGGTGTATTGCGCATCGCCCTGCCAGGCATCCTGCGAGATCTTCAGCACGAGCGTGTCGCTGCCGGTGCCGATGACCGTGCCGCCGGCATCCACGACGGGCGGCTGGGTGGCCGGTGGCTGGGCGACCGGCGGCTCCTCCTCGGCCGGAGACTCGGCAACGGGCGCCGTCGACGGGCCGGCGATGTCGATGATCAGCGGATGGTCGGTGACCTCGACGGTGATGCTGTCGGCATCCTTCGCGCTGGCAATCGCCGAGGTCCCGGTCAGCGGATCATACACCGTGATCGTCCCGGCCGCGGTGCCGAGGGTGATGGTCACCGACTGGGTCGGGGCGCTGATGGCGGTGCGGCTCTGCTCGTTCCAGATGTCCGGCTCGGCCCAAATCGCCAGGCTGTAGCTGCCGTCCGCCTTCTGCATCAGCAGGGTCCGGCCGGTGTCGGACAGCCCGTCCACCGAGACATCGAGCGCGCTGGTGGTGAAGCTGCTGGCATTCGCCGCGCTGTCTTCCAGGATGACGCCGAGGTTGTGAATCGCCGTCGCCGCCTGCTTGGGCGTGCCGTCGCTGTGGAACAGGCCAAGGCTGCCCTCGATCGTCGTCGTCGGGCTCAACCCGTTGTCCAGCAGCTCATACAGGTAGGTGCGGGCGACGCCGCCCTTGGCCGCATCCAGCAGCAGGTTAAGGTCGAACTTCGCCTGCACCTCCTCGGTGACGCCGCCGCCGCCCCACTCCATCGAATCGACCGCGGTGTAGTAATTGGTTTCGGTGATCTGCACCGCATCCGCGGGGTTGAGCAGCCTGGCCGCGGCGATGCCGGAGGTGATGTTGGCCAGGGGCTGGTCGCCATTGCCGAAATAGGTGTGCCAGGTGCCGTAATCCGCCAGTTCACTCATGTCGCCCATGACCGAGGCCTGCTGCGCCGTGAGGCCGCCGACGGTGAGGTTCAGCACGGGAATGGAGGCCAGCGCGGCGTCGGCCTGGACCTGGCTGTAGAGCAGCGCCTGCACCTCGCGGCCCAGCGCCAGGTTGCTGCCGGTGTTCTGACCCTTGTAGTCGACGGTCCAGGTATTGATCTCGTTCAGCCCCTCGATCGAGGCGACGCTGCCCGGCGAGATCTCGGCCAGGGCGCTGATGCGGTCTAGGTCCGTCTCGAAGCTGCCGGTCTCGTTGAAGGCTGTCGCCATGGTCAGCAGGTTGAACTTCACTCCGGCGTTGGCAAGCTCCTGGTAGAACGGCAGCGTCCAGCCCTCATAGGGTACGCCGTCACGAACGTAGCCGACCCCGAGATACTCGATCGCCTCCTTGATGGTCTCCTGGTTGGCATAGGCGCTGCCGCTGTCCTGCCAATTGATGTGGGTGTTCACGCCAATGGTGTCGAGGAAGTTGGCGGTGCGCATTGCGACCGGAGTAGCTGCCATACAGATGCACTCACGTTTCTGTGTAATGCAGACAATATGCAAAATCTAAAGTTCACAGGCAACCCCAAGTTGTCCTTGCTCGCCCCGTATGCCAGAAGGATGGTCGCCGCTCATGCGGCTTGGCAGCGGCCGAACTCAGCCCCAGGCGCCTGCCCGCATCGCCGCCAGCCGCGCGGCGGCGTATCGTTCGGCAACCCGCAGCTCCACCGCCTCGGGCGCGCCGAGGCAATCGCCCAGCCGGGCCGCCATCCGGCCGGCGAGGATCGCCGCCGCGGCTGGCAGCGAGCCGGACGTCGGAAGCGGTGCGCGCATCGATGCCGCGAGCGTATCGGCTGAGGCTCGCCGGAGCACCGCCAGGACGTGCGGTTCGAGCTCCGCGATGGCGGCGGCGGGCAGGGCGAGTTCGAGGACCGTGCCGAATGGCGGGCAGAGCCGCCAGCCAGCCCCGCCGGGCGGCATTGCCAGCCGCGCCGCGCCGCCACCTGCCACCGGCACGGCGCCGCAGTCGCGCAGCCCGAGGCCAAGCACGCCATCGCCGCGGCATTCCAGCCGCAGGCCGCCGAGTTCCGCGCTGCCCTCCGGGGCGCATCCGCCCTCCACGAGGCCGGGGAACGCGATAATGGCGCAAGGCCAGGCATGCAGCCCGCGCAAGGCGAAGCCGCTCCGCCACAGCGCCGCGCCATCGGCGGTGCCAAGCCAATGCGCCAGTTCGCCGGCGCCCATGCCGAAGGGGAAGCCGGCGAAGGGCTCCAGCGCCGCACCCAGTGACACCGGGCCGAAGCCAAGGCTGCCGAGCACCGCGCCACCCGGACCCGGAACCAGGGTGCAGGCGCCGCCGGACAGCGTCGCGACCCGTCGCGCCAGCGCGCGCAGCCATGGCGTCAGGGCCGCCGCCGCGGGCGCCACCTGAAGCGCCGTCGCCGGCGCGCGCGCCGCTGTGACCGGCAGGACGAGGCCCGGCAGATGGCGACGCCGCAGCATTTCCCTTAGCGTCCGCTCCCGCATACAGGACGGCAGCATGTCAGATGACGGAATGCGCCGTCAGCCGATGGCGGTGGTCGATCGCGGTGACGTTCTCGCGGGGGTCGGCAGCGACGGCGTCACCCGCCCGCTCAGCGTCGCGGCGCTGCGCGGGTCACGCCTCGTCTCCGTGCGCGACCTGGGCGCGGTCGGCGACGGAAGGCATCATCCCCTGTCCGAGCGCTACCGCAGCCTCGCCGCCGCGAAGCGGGACTTCCCCCAGGCCGAGAGCCTGAACGACGAGATCGACTGGGCGGCGACCCAGGCGGCGATCGCGCTGGTCGCGGCCTCGGGCGGCGGCACCGTGCTGTCGCCCGCCGGCACCTACCTGTGCAACCGCACGATCAGCTTCCCCGAATGCCGCGAATACGGCGAGCGCGGGGTCGAGGTGAACTGGCTGGGCGAGGGAAAATTCGCCACCCTCTACCGCTGGCCGATCGATCTCGGCGAGGAGCGCTGCGCCGTGCTCTGTCCGCAGCGGCGCGCGGCGGATGGCATGTACGAAGGGCTCTGGCAGGATATCGGCCTGATCGGCCCGGCCCGCGTCGCCCCGGCGCCGGGCGTGCTGCCGGCCCGGATGGACGGCTGGGGCTGGGGCGCCCGCCGTCGCATGACCCGCTGCGCCGCCAGCCGGTTCCGCGCCGGGCTGAACATCATCGGCGACCATTCGCGGTTCGAGGATCTGGTCAGTCGGGAGAACTACTACGCCGTCTATTTTCCCCGCCCGAGCGAGCATCTCTACGGCGATCTGCTGTTCGAGAAATGCATGTTCTCCGGCTGCGCCATGGCCGCCATCGCGGTGCACCCCGCGGCGCAGATGGGCGGCTGCACGATGATCTCCTGCTACATCGGCGGCTCGCCCTATGCGATCATGAAGGAGGCCGGGCCGCGCGGCGCGCCGGGGAACGACGACGTCATGCTCAGCAATTCGGTCTTCCTGAATTGCATGTTCGAGTATGTCGGCAATGCCTGGCTGCAGGATGCCAACCAGCCGCGCCGCGCCCTGGTGCGCAAGGTCACCTTCGACACCTGCTATTTCCAGTGGTCCGATGACAGCCGCTGGCAAGGCGCGCCGCGCGCCGCGGTCTGGGACCTCTACCGCGCCGAGCACATCCGCTGGCTGCAGCCGAAGGAGCCCTTCGCCCTGTTGCCCGGCGATGAGGCGTTGCTGAAGATCGCCGCCGCGGAAAGCTGCGAGATCGTCGGCCATGCCTCCCATCTGACCTATAATTGCGCCGAGCAGAAGCGGCCGATGCTGCACCCCGGCACGGTGCGCGACAGCAGCTTCCGCGGCTGGCGCCTGGCCGAGCCGGGCGCCTGGGAAGGCCGCTTCGCGCTGGTCGCCGAGGACACCCCGCCGGTCATCCCCGGCGATGTGCTGGAATGGGCGCCGGGCGGGCGGGTGCGGCGCGGCACCTCGGGTCCGGCGCCGGTCGCTGGCGTCTGCGTCATGGGCGCGCCGCCGGGCGGCCTCGCCGTCGCCGCCACCGCCGGGCCGACGCTCACGGTGCGTTCCCCGCCGGGCCGCGCGGATGTCTGGCTGGTCAAGGGCCCCGACGGCACCGCCGAGCCGGCGCCGGCCGCGGGGCCACGGCAGAACACCGTGGGCTGGGCCTACTACGCGACGAATGGCCTGGCCACGGTCGAGCTTGGCGCCGGCGGCTGAACCATGTCGGGGACCGGCTCACCGACTGGTCCGTTGGATGAGGGGCGGGTGATCGGGCGAGCCGGGCGGCTTGTGGTCCCAGAAGGTGAGGTAGGGAAACTGTCCCAGCGGCACATCGCGCGCCGCCAGGATGAAGGCGTGCTCGTCCCAGGTGCCGGCGTTGTCGAAGGTGCTGATCGACAGCGTCGGCAGCCGCAGCAGGGTGGCGCAGCCGGCGATCAGCGCGAGGTCGGCAAGCCACGGCCAGAGCCCTGAGCTTCGCTGCGCATCGCTGCTGGCCTCCACCTGTGGCCGGGCGCGCGGTCAGCCGGATCGCCGGCCGCCGGCCAACGCCAAGCCGATGGCGAGCCAGGCCGGAATGCCCTGCTCGCCGATGTGCACCGCGCCGAAAGGCAGCTGGACCACCCAGCCGAGCACGATCGCCGCGTAGAGGAAGCCCTCGCCCGGCAGCTGCCGGACCAGACCGAAGACCCGCAGCACGACCAGGCCCAGGGCGACGAAATAGAAGGTTGCGGCCACCACGCCGAGGGCGACGACGGACATCAGCAGCCCGCCGTCGATGTAGCCGGGACCGGCGCCGGCCTCCTCCACCTGCGACCCACCGCCGGTGCCGAGGCCGGCGCCCAGCAGCAGCCCGTCGTTCTGGTCGAGCAGGCGTTCGTATTGCTGCAGCCGCTCCTCGCCGCTGGCGTCGGAACGCAACTCGGTCAGCGAGCGCAGCCGCTCGCCGAGGGTGAACTCGATCTCCGGCACCGTGCTCAGCGCGCCCAACGACAGCACCACCGCAACCGCCGTGACCAGGATCCGCCCGCGTTCCCGCACCGGGCCGGCCAGCGCGACGCAGCCGATGGCGAGCAGCGTGCCGGCCCAGATGGCGCGGTACTGGCACAGCCCGATGGTCAGCATGACCGGCAGCAGGCTGGGCAGTGCCAGGGTCACCGGCAGTGCCAGGGCGAACAGCATCGCCGCCATCAGGAAGGCGCCGAGTGAGCCCGCCGAATGCATCGTGGCGAAGACCCGGATGCCGAAGGGCTCCGGCGTCCCGGCCGAGGTCATGCCGATCTGCCGCATGTTGGCGACCCATTCGGTGTCCCAGACGGTGGGACGGAGGAATTGCGCGACGCCGTACAGCGCCATCGCCAGGCCGGCGGCGACGAAGGCCAGCACCACCACGCGGCGGAACGCCGGGCGCAGCGCCGGCTGGGCGATGACATGCAAGGCAAGCAGCGGCCCGACCGCCCATTTCAGCGTCTCCACCGCACCGGAGAGCATCCGGCCGCTGAACACCGCGACGCCGAAGCCGAAGAGGATGCAGCCGAGCATGAGCATGAAGGCGCCGGCATAGCGCGGCCGGGGCCCGAGGCAGTAGCCAAGCCCGGCCACCCCGGCCCAGAGGCAGGCCAGGTAAGGGGCCAGCAGCACCGTGCTCGCCGGCTCGAAGCCGAGCGCGTAATCCGTCATCCGGCGGACCAGCGGCGAGGCGGCAAACAGCCAGATGCAGAGGCCGAGATACCAGGGCGACCGCCGGGCCTGGAGGATGCCGGCCGCGACGAAGGCCAAGCCGGGGTAGAAACTCCGGTTCAGCGCCGACAGCCCGGTCAGGTACAGGACCAGTGGCAGGACCAGCGCGACCATGGCGCAAAGCAGGGGCTCGACACCCCAGAGATCGGCGCCGGGCGCCAGGCGTGATGCCGGGCCGGCGGCAACGCCGGCCTTGGGCTGGACGGCCGTCGTCATGGCTGGCCCCACATGGTCCCGAGTGGCGCCGCGGCCTCGGGACGCCGGCCCGCCGGTGCCGCGATGGCCGCGATGTCGCCCGCCGATGCGCCAGCCAGCCAGACCGGTGCCGGTGTGGCGCCGAGCGGCAGCTTCGGCAACTGCGGCGAGACGATGCCGTCGGCGACCTGCACGACCGGAACGGCCCCCCTTCGCTGCGTCAGTCTGTCCCGCGTCGATACCGCCCGGGTGGCGGTGCCGTGCGCCGGGATCTTGCCGTCACGCCAGGCGCGGTCGAGGAAGGCGAGGATATCGTCCGACATGTCCTCCGACTCGCATTCGTGCAACAGCAGCAGCTCGACGTGGTCCACCCGCAGCGCGCGCAGACTGGCTTCTAGGCTTGCCATGGCGCTTGCGACATCGAATGTGCCGGTGCGGATTATCTCCTGTGCGCGGCGGTTCACCAGGCGGCCGAGGCTTGGATGCCAAGGCGACCAGGCGTGCTGCGGCCTTCGCCGCCATCACCATCGGGGATCGCCGCGGCGCCGGAATGCCAAATTTGGTGGCGACGGCGACCCGGTCCCGCCCGACCGCTGCGAGCAGATCGCCAACCGCGACCTCCGCCTCGCCGTAGCCATGGGAGCGCGCAGTGTCGAAATGCGTGGTACTGGCATCGAAGGCTGGCTGCAGCAGGCGCACCGACCTGTGCCCGTCGGTCCTGCTCATGAGCGCGACGGCGTCATAGCCGAGCCGCGACACGCACGGCGTAGTTCCCGGAAGCGTCAGGCTGTCGATGGCCGATCCTGGGTGGCGGACCGGCGCAGCTGCCGCCGCCCGAGGCTGGCCATCGCGGAACGTATGGTGCTCAGGCACGTGTCAGGTTCCGCCAGAACAGGCCGAATTCGCCAGGCTCCGGAACCAGGCGTGGCAAGCCCATTCCCAGCACCAGGCGCACGCCCGCGACCAGCATGCAGAGCCGCAGCAGCGTGCCGAGTGTAAGGCCGATGGCCACCCCAAGCGCCCCGAGACCCGGCACCAGAAGCAGCATGGCAAGGAGCGACACCACGAAGCTCACAGCCTGGGCGATCGAGACCTGGCTCGGACGACCAAGGCTGAAGTAGAGCTGCGCGACAACCTGCCCCAGGCAGGCGAGCGCCGCTTCCACGACCAGCACGCGAAAGAAGCCGTTTGCGGCGGCGAAATCCGGGCCATAGACCAGGGTGATCGCGGGGCCACCAAGCGCCCAGCCGCCCGCGACGATGCCAAGGACGGCATATAGGACGAAGCGGAGGACCCGATCGTGCAGCGCCTTCGCTTCCGCTGGCGTCCGCCCCGCCATGGCGGCCATGCCGACCGAGGCGACGGTGGTCTTCACCACCTCCATCAGCCGCGACAGGCTGAAGGCGATCGCGTACAGGCCGAGCTCGCGCGGGGTGATCAGAGCGATCAGGATCAGGCGGTCGAGGTGATAGGACAGGTTGGTCAGCAGCCCTCCGGGCGCGGCCCGCAGCGCATAGCCGCTGATCGGGCCCAGCCAGCGGCGGAGTCCGCCGAGCCCCGAGGGCCGCCCGGCCCGAAGCCCGTAGAGCACCACGCAGAGGGTCACGACCGCGCCACCGAACAGGCAGGCCGCCGCGATCTGCGGCGTGAGCGGGACAAGGGCGGCGGCGAACAACAGGAGCACCAGGTACAGCACGGGATCGGCGAAACCGAACCGGTTGGCCAGCCCCTGCCGGTCGAGCGCACAGAGGCTGCTCTTGAGCAGCATCGCCAACAAGTTGACGATGGTGAATGCGACCCCGAGTTGTGCGAAGGCCACCACCGCCGGCGGGTGGCCGTGCGACATCGCCACGGGAACGATGACAGCGCCGGCGAGCATCCCGAGGCAGCCGAGCCCGGCCGCGAGAGCCAGGCCGGCGGTGAAGATTTCCCGCCGTGCCGCAGGCGTGGCCCGGAGGTGGAAGATGACAGAATAGGGCAGGCCAGCGAGTGCGAGCGATGCCAGGAACTGCGGCCAGAAGACGATGGCCGCCAGTGAGCCGCGTCCCTCGGGCCCGAGCAGCCGCGCCACCAGCAGGCCGGTGACGACGTTGACCAGCACGACCGCGACCTGGATCGACAGGGCCTGCAGGAAGCGCGCATGGGTCCCTCGGCCACGCAGCAGCACACTCAGCAGCGCTGCCGCCAGCCCATACAATAGCGCGCCGCGCCGCGCGCCGGATCGTACCCTGATGGGCGAAGATCGGCCATCCATGCTCAGCCGTCCTTGCCCGCGACCAGCTCCGGCGGCGGGTGCGGGACGCGTCGGATCCTCTGCCGCTCCCACAGCATCGCCCAGCGCAGCCACTCGGCATGCGCCACCATCATCCCTTGGACCAGCCCGGCCTCGCCCATGCGCCAGCCGCCGCAGGCGACATAACACCAGAGGAAGCGCAGCGGCGGCTGCAGGATCATCCGCCAGACGCTGCCGCGCTGGCCGCGTGCCATCATCTGCGCCACCTCCAGCTCGGCATTGCCGAGGTAGCGGTGCAGCTGCTCCGCCATGGTGAAGCTGCGCCAATGCAGCAGCACGCCCGGCAGCGGGATGGACCGGCCGGGCACCGTGACCTCCTCATGAATGAGCTGGTCGGGGTTCCAGCGGCCGTGGCCACGGTGGAACAGCCGGATGAAGGCGCGCCTGCGCGCCCGGTTCTTCAGATTGGGAAACAGCCTGCCGAAGAACTCGTCGCGGCGGTCGAGAGCGAAGCCGTCGCGCGGGTCCGGCCCGGCCAGGATCGCGGCGCGAATCGCCGCGGCCAGGCGCGCATCCACCACCTCATCGGCATCGAGGCAGAGCACCCAGTCATGACGCGCCAGCGCCACGGCGCGATTGCGCTGCGCCGAGAAGCCGAGCCAGGGCTGCTCGAAGACCCGGGCGCCGGCAGCGGCGGCAATCTCGCGCGTGCCGTCGGTGCTGCCGGAGTCGAGCACCACCACGTCGTCCACCCAGCTCGCCACCGCGCCGATGCAGCGGCCGATCATCATCGCTTCGTCACGCGACATGATGACGACGCTGAGCGGCACCCGGTCGGGCCGCACAGCTTCCAGGGGCTCCATGGTGGCGGCGAGTCCCGCCATGCTCATGCCTCGAAGTACCGCTTTCGGCTGCCGATCGCATAGGTGGCGCCGCCACCGTACTCGGGTAGCCGGTCCGGGTCGGCGTCGTTGAGCGCGACACCGAATACCCGGACCTGCGCCGTCGCCAGCGCCCGCGCCGCGGCCCGCAGCGCCGCCACCGGGGTGCGGTCCCAGCGGGCGATCAGCAGCATGCCCTCGACCTGGCCGCCGACCACCGCCGCATCGGTCACCAGCCCGGCCGGAGGCGTGTCGATGATGACGTAGTCGAAGCTCCGGCGCGCCTCGGCGAGCAGCCGCTGCATCACTGGCGAGGCCAGCAGGTCCTGCGGCGGCGCCGCCGGCGGGCGGTCGTTGGCGTGCACCACCCGCAGCGGCGTCGCATGGTCGGTCAGCAGCACGGCATCCAGCGGCAGGTCATCCTCGATCGCCGCGGCGAGGCCCGGCTCGACCGGCGGCCGGCCCCAGATCAGCCGCGCCACCTTCGGCTTGCGCAGGTCGGCGTCGATCAGCAGCACGTTGAGGCCGGAGGTCGCCATGCTGCGGGCCAGGGCGACGGAGATGGTCGTCTTGCCCTCGCCGGGCAACGCCGAGGTCAGCCCCAGGGTGCGGGCGCCATGGCCGCGCCCTTCCAGCCCGCGCTGCTGCAGCGCCAGCGCGCTGCGCAGGGTGCGGATCGCCTCGGCGGCTGCGGATTTCGGCTTCTCCACCACCCGCCGGTGCATCGGCGAGCGCAGCGGCATGCGCGGCATGGCGCCGAGGCCGGGCGTGTTCGCCACCTCGCTCGCCTCCTCCAGCGAGGTGATGCGGGAGCGCAGTCGGTCGCGCAGCAGGGCGATGCCGATGCCTGAGCCGCAGGAGCCGAGGAAGGCCACCGCCAGGAACAGCGGTACGTCAGGGAAGGTCGGCCGCAACGGCACGCCGGCCGGCGAGACCATCCGCGCATCGGCCCGCTGGATGCCCTCCTGTGCCGCGAATTGCTTCTGCCGGACCAGCAGGTTCTCGTAGAGGGTGCGGGTGGCGCTGGCGACGCGTTCCAGGTCGCGCGCGCCGGTCTCGGCCCGCTCGGTCTCCGCCAGCCGCTGCTCAAGCTCGGCGACCGAGCGCTGCAGCTCCTGCACCCGGATCCGGCCGATGGCCGCCTCGCTGGCCTGGCCGCGCAGGATCGTCTGCACCTCCTCGGCGATCTTGGCCTGCACCTCGCGCACCTCGGCGCGGGCCGCCACCACCTCCGGATGGCGGTCGCCGAGCCGGCTGCCCGCCTCGATCGAGCGGCGGCGGGCAGTGGCTTCCTGATCGCGCAGCCGGGCAATGGTGTCGGAGCCGGTCACCGCCAGCTCCGCCTCGCTGGCGCCGGACTGCAGGCGGGCGAGTTGGATGCTGCGCAGCCGGGCTTCCTTCTGCGCCAGGTCGGCGCGGGCGATGGCGAGCTGGTTGTTCACCTCGGACAGCTCCTGCCCGACCATCGAGATGCCGCGCGGCGCGAACAGGTTGTTGCGTTCCCGGTAGTCCTGCAGCGCATGCTCGGCCTCGCGCAGCCGGGCCGCCTGGTCCTCGACCTCCCCGGTCAGCCAGGTCCCGGCGGCGACCAGGGCCTCGCGCTTGGCCCGGCGCTGCTCCTCGACGTAGAGCGCGACATGGCGGTTGGCGATGCGGGCGGCGAGCACCGGATCGGTGGACTGCACGCTGACGGAGATGGCGAAGGAACGCCCGTCGTTGAACACCGACAGCGACCGCCGGTAGGTCTCCACCGCGAAGGCGGTTCGCTCGGCTCGGGTCAACGGCTGGTCGGGCGGCGCGGCGCCGACCGGGCGCCAATCCGGCGGGATGCGGAGCGCATCCTCGGCCTGGCGCACCAGCCCGGCCGCCCAGGCCAGCACCGCCGCCCGCCGCGACTGGCGGGGGCGGAAGGCTGGCGCCTGGGTGAGGTCGAGGTCGGCGACCACCTGCCGCGCCAGCTCCTCGCTCGCCAGCATCTCGACCTGGCTGCGGACGATGGTGCTGTCGAGCGAGGCAAGCGAGCCGCTGAGCGGGCCGCGGACGTCGCCGAGATTCAGCTCGCGCATGTCGAGCATCACCAGCGCCGTGGCGCGGTAGCGCGGCGTGAGCTGGAGGATCGCCGCCATCGCCAGCCCGAAGGTGACCAGCACCCAAAGCGCCAGCAGGCCGCGGCTACGCCGCAGCGCGCTGAAGGCGGTGCGCAGCCCGCCGTCGACGTACGGGCTCCCGGGCGCCGGGGCCGCCGGCGCCGGCGTTGCGTCGGGCGGGGCTGATGCGACGGGCTGGCGCAGGGCAGGATCATGGATCATGGCGTGGTCCCTCGGCGGCTCGCGGCCCATTTCGTTCGTGGTCATCAGCCGGTCTGGCTGGCGGCATGGCCGGGCGGTGCCTCGACGGGCCAGTCGGCCAGCCGACGGCCGATCACGCGGAGCGGCGCCTGGCCGCCGCGCTGCCGGGCCAGGGCGCCCTGCACGATGCCGATGAGCTGGGCGCGGAAGGCGACGGCGTCGTAGGTCTCTGCATGCGCCCGGATCACTTCCGAGTCGTAGCGTTCGGGCCGGAAGTTGCGCAGCGCCTCGGCCACGCTGTCGACGGTCTGGTGGGCGAAGAACTCGCCGGTGACGCCGGGGCGCACGGTGTCGAGCGCACCGCCCTCGCCCAGCGCGATGACCGGGCGGCCGGAGGCCATTGCCTCCAGCGCGGTGATGCCGAAATCCTCCGCCGAGGGCAGGATGAGGGCGATGCTGCGGGCGTAGATCTCTGCCTTCTCGGCGCCATCGACGCGGCCGGCGAAGCGCACGGTCGGGCCGGCCATGGAGCGCAACCGGGCCTCATCGCGGCCGTCGCCGGCGACGACCAGTGGCAGGCCGAGGCGGTTGCAGGCCTCGATGATGATGTCGGGGCGCTTCCAGCCGACCAGCCGCATCAGCAGCAGGAAATGCTCGCCCTGGGCGGGGCCGGCGTGGAAATCGGCGACGCGGATCGGCGGTGGCAGGATGATGCTGTCGCGGCGGTAGTATTTGCTGATCCGCTTCTGCACCAGCCGGCTGGTGCTGATCCAATGATCCACCCGATGCGCCGCGGCGGTGTCCAGCGCGCGCAGCCGAGGCAGCATCGCGGTGACCACGCCGCGGGTGACCGGGCCGAGCCGCTCGCGCTCCGCATAGGCGGGGAAATCCCACAGGAAGCGGCCCGGCGAATGGCAGTAGCAGACATGCACCGCATCCGGCCCGGTGACCACGTTGTGGGCGAAGTTGAAGGAACTGCTCAGCACCACGTCGAACTCGCGTAGGTCGAGGCTGTGCATGGCGCAGGGGTAGAGCGGGAACATCGCCCGGTGGTAGCGCCGCGCGCCCGGCAGGCGGTCCAGCCAGCTGGTGCGGATGTCCCAGTCGCGGAACCGCTGCGGCAGGCAATCCGGTGCCCACAGGCCGAGGAAGATCGGCGCCTCGGGGAAGGCCTCGTGCATCTCCTCCAGCACTTTCTCGGCGCCGCCGTACTGGCTGATGCTGTCATGGACGATGGCCAACTTCATAGCGGCATGTCCTTGCCGACTTGGGCGCCGACCCGGGCGCCAAGCAGCGGCTGGTGGCGCTGAACGCACTGGCCGGAGGTGCGCCGCCAGGCACCGAGCACGGCATCGAACCGGCCGGCGACGGCAGCGCAGAAGATCTCCGGCCGGAAGCGAGTGGCATCGGCGGCGGCGCGGCCACCGAAGCCGGCGGCGTTCAGCCCCAGCATCCGCTCCATCGCAGCGGCGAGCGCCGCGGCATCGCCGGGCGGCACGATCAGGCCGGTGCGGCCATGGGTCACGATCTCGGCGGTGCCGCCGACATCGGTGGCGACGATCCGGCAGCCGAGGCTCAGCGCCTCGATCAGCGCCATGCTCAGCGATTCGTGCCGGGTCGAGGCCTGCACCACCACATCCATGGCGCGCAGGCAGCCCGCGACATCGGCGCGGTAGCCGGTGAAGGTGACACGGCCGCGCAGCGCCGGCGCCTCGGCCATCGTCTGCAGCCGGTGCAGGTAGTCTGCATGGTCGGCGAGGGCGAGCTTGCCGACGACCCAGAAGCGTGCCTGCGGCCAACGCGCCGCCAGTGCCGCGGCGGCTTCGAGGAACAGGTGCTGGCCCTTGCGCGGCTCGATCACGCCGAAGACGCCAAGGTGCGGCCCGGGTCCGGCCCCGGCGATGTCGGCAGCCGGCGCCGCCGGCCCGGCGGCGAGGAAGCCGGGATCGACGCCATTGTGGATGATGTCGGTCCGCACCCGGTCGATGCCGAGGCTTTCCAGCAGCGCCCGTCCGGCGCCGGAGACGCAGAGGAAACGCGTGCAGGCGCGGGCACCGAGGCGTTGTGCCGCGGCATAGGCCATTCGCGCCGGCAGCACCTCGTGCATGTGTTGCACCAGCGGCAGGCGCAGCCGTCGCGCCGCGCGCATCGCATAGAGCGTGCCGACCGGGTGGTGAGTATGGAGCAGGGCGATGCCCCGGTCGCGGCAATGCCGCTCCACCGCCGCGGCGCCGTCCCGCCAGGCGGCGGGGTAGCGGAGCAGGCTGCGCGGGTCGGCGGTGATGCGCATGCGATCGAAGGCGACGGGAAGGACTGTGCCACCGGCGGCGCGCGCCGCCTCCGGCAACTCGCCCTCGCCTGGGCAGGCGAGCAGCACCTCGTAGCCATGCGCCCGGAGGCCGCCGATCAGGGTGAGGATGACCCGTTCGACGCCGCCCAGATGGGCGACGCGATTGACCATCAGCACCCGGCGCCGCCCGGCTGGCGGGCAGGTGCTCACACCCTCACCCGATGGCGTTGGCTTGGGCGAGAAGGGGAACAACCGGATGGGCCAAGCTTGCAATGGAGGGCGAAGGGCAAATGCGGCTCCTGAATATTGGTGTCGCTAATATTGGTGTCGCTCTAACTGGCCACAGAGGCCGGAAGTCGGGCCGCCAGTTCGTGCGGTCAGGGCTCAGAGAAAATACATGCATAATTGGTATACGATAAAGTATTCACCAGAATAACATAATTCCGTGATCGGCTGGGCAGGAATGCTCTCCCTCTCGAATTATGCCCGGACGCAATCCCTGCATTCCTCCGGCCCGGCCTCAGCGCAGCGCCCGTCGGGTCGGGCCGGCCGGTGCCGGCTGGGGCGCCCATTCGGTTCCCGGAGGCGTGGCCGCGCACGCGGGCGACATGCCGTAAAGCGCGGCATACTGCGCGGCGCAGCGCGGCCAGCTGAACTCGCGGGCGATCCGGGCCGCTGCCTGGCGGCCCAACGCCTGGCGTTCCATCGGCGCCTGCAGCAGGCGGATGAGGTCCTCGGCCAGCGCCGCCACGGTCGGGCCGGCCAGCACGCCACTGACGCCATCCTCGATCAGTTCCGGAATCCCGCCGACCGGCGAGGCCACCACCGGCTTGCCGAGCGCCATCGCCTCCAGCACCACGATCGGCAGCGCATCCTGGAAGCTGAGGTGGCAGTAGACGTCGGCCAGCCCCATCGGCAGCTGCGGATCCACGACGAAGCCGGTAAGGGTGACGCCATCGACAGGCGTCGCCAGCCCGTGCCGGTCGCGGAACTCCGCCCATAGCGGGCCGGATCCGACCAGCAGCAGCTGCGCCTCGGGCACCGTCCGGCGCACCATGCGAAACGCCGCCAGCAACCGCTCCGCGCCCTGCACCTTCAGCGGATAGTAGAAGCGGGTGATCTGGCAGATCACCGGCCCCGGACCCAGGCGATGCGCTGCGGCGTAGCCCGCCAGCGCCTCGGCCGCAGGTGCGGGCGCGGGTGGCGGCGCGCCGTAGATGACCTCCACGTTGCGCGGCAGCGGCAGCGCCATGTTGTCGAGCCGACGGCTGGTGTCCCTGGAAACCACGACGACCCGGTCGCACAGTGCGAACATCGCGGCGATCAGCGCCCGCTTGAGCCAGGGCTTCCGTTCGGCGGGATCGACATGCACGGTGTGCACCACCCGCACCCGGCCGGGCGAGAGCAGCTTGCCGAGCAACGCGACGGCGAGCAGCGGCAGGTTCTCGTGATTCTGGATGGCGCGCGGCCTGGCCTTGAGCAGCGCCCGGAACAGCCGGGCGGCGATCCGCAACTGGCCGAGCCGGCTGCTGGTCCCGGCCTCTTCAGGGGTCGGCGCCAGCAGCGGGAAGCGCTTGCCATGCGCCGCTTCCAGCGCCGCCAGCAGGCTGCGCACGAAGGCGGCGATGCCGCCGCTTTCCTGCAGGGGGAAGGCGAGGAGGGTGACGACCGGCGCCTCGTCGTGCCGCCCGTCGCTGGGGGCCGCCATGGCTGCGCCCCCGTCAGGCCGCCAGCGTCTGGCGCAGGGCCGCGGCCACCGCATCGCAGACCCGGTCGAGCTGGTCCATGGTCATGGTCGGGAACAGTGGCAGCGTCAGGGTTCGCGCCGCGAACTCCAGGCTGTGCGGCAGGCTGTTCTCGGCCATCTCGGCGAAGGCGCTAAAGCCGGTGATGCAGGGGTAGTGCCGGCTGCTCTGGATGCCGTGTGCCCGCAGCGCCTCGGCGATCGCCTCGCGCGCCGCGGCGCCGGGCGCCACCAGGGTCATCAGATGGCAGGCGCTGGCGGCGATATCGGCTTCGGCGAAGGGCAGGATCACCCCCGGCACCTCCCGCAGCCGGGCCCGGTAGGCGGCGACCAGCGCCCGGCGCCGGTCGTTGTTGCGCGCCAGCTTGGCCAGCTGCGCCCGGCCGAGCGCTGCGCGCAGATCATCCATGCGGTAGTTGTAGCCATTGACCACGACGTCGTAGCTGCTGGCGTGGCCGCGATGCCGCTCCCAGCTCAGGCTGGTCATGCCGTGCGAGCGCAGCCGAGTGACCGCCGCCAGCAGATCGTCGCGGTCGGTCGTCACCATCCCGCCTTCGCCGATCGCCAGATTCTTGTTGCTGAAGAAGGAGAAGCAGGAAAGATGGCCAAGGCTGCCGGCCATCGGCGCATCGGCGCCACCGCCGGCGCGGCCGCCGATCGCATGGCAGGCATCCTCGACCAGCGCCAGGCCGCGGGCGCGGCAGAGGCGAGCAATCTCGACCAGCCGCGTGGCGTAGCCACCGTAATGCATCACCACCACGGCGCGGGTGCGTGGGGTGATCCGCCGCTCGACCTCGGCAGGGTCGAGCACCGGCTCGGCCAGGCCGACGATATCGGCCAGCACTGGCGTCGCCCCGGTGGCGCGGGTGACATTCGCCGCGGCGACGAAGTTGATCGCCGGCTGGATCACCTCATCGCCCGGGCCGATGCCGAGTGCGAGCAGGGCCAGGTGCAGCGCGGCGGTGCCGTTGGCAACGGCGACGGCGTGCTGCACGCCGAGCAGCGCCGCCACCTCGGCCTCGAATTGCTTCACCTCGGGGCCGGTGGAGAGCCATTTGCTGCGCAGGACGCGCAGCACCGCCGTCTCCTCCGCGGCGTCGTAGTCGAGGTCGCTCAGCGGAACGCCGGGCACGGCGCTGGGGTCAGACACGGTCGAACCTGCTCCTTTCCTCGGCGTGCAGCGCCTGCGCCCGCGCGTAGTCGTCGGGCCGGCCAATATCGAGCCAGAGGCAATTGGTCCGGTGGGCGTACACGCGCTCCCCGGCGCGGATCAGCTTCAGGACGAGGTCGGGGAAGTCGAGGTAGCGGCCCGGCTCGATGTAGCGCAGCACGCGGGCCTCGTAGACATAGATGCCCATGCTGACGGGATAGTTGTGCTCGGGCTTCTCCAGATAGTCGGTGACGTTGCCGTCGGCGGCCAGCTTCAACACGCCGAGATCGATCTTCACCTGCTTCTGGTGGGTGGCGATGCTCAGGATGGCGCCCTGCTCGCGGTGGGCGCGCAGCAGGTCCGCGAAGTCGAGATCGGTCAGCACATCGCCATTCATGGTGACGAAGGTGGAGGAGAGGTCGGGCACCAGGGAGAGCGACCCGGCAGTGCCGGTCGGCTCCATCTCCTGCACGAAGCGCAGGTTGAGGCCCGGATAGGCGCCGTTGCGCTGTGCGAAATAGGCCTTGGTCAGCTCCGCCAGATGACCGAGCGTCAGGGTGACGTCGCGGCAGCCGAAGCGGATCAGCCGCTGCAGCAGGGTCTCGATCACCGGAGTGTCGCCGAGCGGCATCAGCGGCTTGGGGAAGGTCACGGTGAAGGGGTGCAGCCGGGTCCCGCGGCCACCGGCCAGGATCACCGCCTTTACCCCGGCGAGGGCGCCAGCGGCGGGGGCAGGGGAGATCATCGCGCCGTGCCCTGGGCTTGCAGGATGCTCGCTGGGAAGATGCCGGTCTCGAAGGCCGACACCACCTCATCGATACCGGATGCCACCGTGTTGCGCGGGGCGAAGCCGAGGGTTCCGGCGATCTTGTCGAAAGCGACACGGTAGTCGCGTGGATCCTCGGCCTTGGCGACGCGAGTGATCTCGGCTGGCGTGCGCAGCCGCTGCTGGACCAGCGCGACGATGTCGGATTTGCGTAAATTCTGCGAGGTGGCGCCGACGTTGAACACCTGGCCGCCCACCGTCCCGCCCGGTGCTTCCAGGCAGCGCTGGATCGCCTCAGCGGCATCGCGCACATGGACATAGGGCCGCCAGAATTGCTCGCCGAAGACGGTGAGCTTGCCGCCGGTCTGCATCTCCGCGGCGAATTGGTTCACCGTCAGGTCAAAGCGCATGCGCGGCGACAAGCCGTAGAGGGTGGCGAAGCGAAGCACGGTAGGGCAGAGCGCGGCGAAGCGGCCGGACAGCAGCTCCCGCTCCACCGCAACCTTGGTCTCGGCGTAGAGCGAGACCGGCCGTAGCTCATGCTCCTCGGTGGCGAGCACCGAGGTATCGGCCATCTTGCCGTAGTTGCTGCAGGTGGAGGCGAAGATCAGACGGCCGATGCCGGCCTTGGCGGCGGACTCCAGCAGCCCGAGCGAGGCGTCGCGGTTAACCGCGATGGCGGTCTCCGGTGCCGCGGCGCAGGCCGGGTCACCGACGATGGCGGCGAGATGGACCACTGCCGTGGCGCCATCAAGGGCCCCGGCCAGGCAGGCCCGGTCGCGCACGTCGCCTGGGATGAAGCGGAAATTCGCCTGTGCCAGCAGCGGCAGCAGGGCCTGGCCGCCGAAGACCAAGCTGTCCAGCACGGCGACCCGATAGCCGGCCCCCAGAAGGCGATGCGCGAGCACCGAGCCAAGATAGCCACCACCACCAGTCACGAGGACGGTCTGCATGTCCGGTCAATTCCTCTGTGCTAATAAATACTTGAACGAAATAGATCGCGGCCAGATGACACCATGCATGGCCGTGGCCATGCGCATTTTGAAATGTGTTCTAATTAGTAGACTTGCATGAAGTGACGGAAAGATTAGGCAGAAGTTTGTATAAATTGCCCAGAAAATCAAACAAAACTATGCGCGATCATGTTGATCGCCTAATGGTGGAGTATCCACCTAGTAATTCTCCATGGACTCCCGCCCTTATCAACCACAAGGCGGGCTAGCCGGTGAAATCAGGTGGCGAGTCGTCCAGCCCCGGCGGCGGTATCGCCTGCGGGTCGCGAGCCAGCAGCCCGGCGTCATTCTCGGCCACCTTGTTGACCCGCGGGCTCACCGGCCAAACCAGCACGCGATCCTCCGGACAGGGCCGCAGCAGGGCCAGCAGCTCATCCGGCCCGGCCGGTTCCTCGCCGAGCCAGAGCGGCCAATGCGCACGCGGCAGGATCATCGGCATGCGGTGGTGCAGCGGCGCCAGCTTGGCGTTGGCTTCGCCGGTGACGATGGTGCAGCTGCGCAGGATGCTGCCGTCCGGCGCCCGCCAGCCTTCCCACAGCCCGGCCAGCGCCATCGGCTCACCATCCGCCAGCGCGATGGCAAAGGGCTGCTTGGCCTTGCCCTCGCTGCGCCATTCATAGAAGCCATCGGCGGTGACCAGGCAACGGCGGCGGGCGAAGGCTTCGCGGAAGGCCGGCTTCTCGGCGATGCTCTCGGAGCGCGCGTTGATCATCTTCGCCGCGCCGGAGGCATCCTTCGCCCAGCGCGGCACCAGCCCCCAGCGCAGCGCGTCCAGGTGGCGGGCGCCAGTCTCCGGATGCCGGCGCACCACCAGCGCGTCCTGCGTCGGGGCGCGGTTCCAGCTGGCCGGGATGTTCGGCAGCGGGTTCACCGTCTCGAAGTAGCGGGCGATCGAGGCCGGGCCGCGCTGCTGAAAATAGCGTCCGCACATGCCGGGAAGATGGACCCGCCGGCGGCGACTGTCGATCCGCCCGGCTCAGAACGGCAGCAACGCATCGAGGATCTGCGAGCCGAGCCGCGGCTGCTGCAGGTCGGAGAGCGTGCCGCGTCCGCCATAGGCGATGCGCGCCTCGGCCAGCCGGTCGTGACGAATCGTGTTGTCGCTGGCGATATCCTGCGGCCGGATCACCCCCTGCACCGCCAGCTCGCGCAGCTCAGCGCTGACCCGCACCTCCTGCTTGCCGGCCACCACAAGATTGCCGTTGCCCAGCACCTGGGTGACCGTCGCCGCCAGCCGCAGCTGCACCGTCTCGTTGCGGCGGACCGTGCCGTTGCCGTCCGTGGCCTGTTCGCCGGAGGCGCTGACCAGCGTATCCGGGCTGGCGGCGCGCGGCAACCAGCGGCTCTGCATGCCGAAGAACTGTGGCATCCCCATGCTGTCGGCGCCGGTGCGGGTCCGCTGGGTGCGGTTCTGCAATTGGGCGCTGTCGTCGATGGTGACCAGGATGGTGATGAGGTCGCCGACCTGGGCGGCCCGCTGGTCGCGCAGGAAGGTGCGGCTGCCCGGTCGCCACAGGCTGTTGGCCGCGGTGGGCGGGTCCTGCGCCGCCGGCATCGGCATGGAGACCGGGCGCCAGGCGGGGTCGGCGGTGGGATCGCTCACCTGGCTCATCTCGGGCGGGCGGCCGACCCGCGACAGCCGCTCCAGCGTGCCGCAGCCGGTGAGCAGCGCCGCCGCCAGCAGCAGGGAGAGATTGCGCATCATCGGCCTCCTCAGCGGCTGACCGGGGTGGCACCCATGGCGACGCGGACCCTTCCGGGGCCGATCACCTGGCCTTCCACCACGGCGCGACTGCCGAGGTTCATCACCGGCACCAGCCCGCCGCGTGGCGCCGCCTCCAGCGCCCGCCCCTGGGCGGTGAGCGAGAGCCCTGGCGCTTCCAGCACCAGCACCACCAGCGCATTCCGCTCCACCAGAGAAGGCGGCGCCAGGTCGGCCCCGAGGAAGGCCATGCCTGCCGCCATCGGCCGGCGAAGCTGCTGCCCCACCACCTCCTCCGCCTGCTGCGCCGCGCCGGCGCGAACCCGTTCGGCCCGCAGCCGGGCCGCGCGGAGATCGCCCGGCCGCACCACCTCGCCGACCGCCATGCGGCGGGTCGCCACCACCACCGGCAGGGTCGCCACGGCGCGGCCGGTCACCCGCTGGCGCAGGGTTGGCATGCCCTCAGCCAGCAGCACCAGCGTCGCGGCGAAGCGGCCGGTGCCGGCGTCGAAGCCGGGCGACTCGACGGCGAGCTGCACCAGCGCCGCCGGCGGCACCATCGGCGGCAGCAGTGGCCCGAGGTCGAGCTCGGCTTCGGCGTCCATGCCAAGCTGCAGCAGCGCCTCGCGCAGCGCGGCGGTGATCTCGTCGCGCGGCACGGCGCGGCCGGGGCGTTCCACCACCACCCGTTCATTGGCCGAGAGCGGCCGCCAGGCGACGCCATGGGCGCGGGCGATGGCGGCAAGCTGCGCCACCTCCAGCACGAAGCGCCGCCCGGGCGCCGGCGCTGCGCCGATCGCTTGGCCAGCGCGCGGGCCGGCATTCTCGAAGATGTCGCCGAGGCGGAGCGTCGCCGCTTCCACCACCGCCAGCGGCCGTGCCGCCGGCATCTCCTGCGCCGCCGCCGGCAGGGCGAGGAGCAGGCCGAGCAGCACCGGGACACTGCGCATTGCCCGCCTCCTCAGCGCATCCGCGACAGCGTCGAGAGCATCTCGTCGCTTGCGGTGATGACCTTGCTGTTCATCTCATAGGCCCGCTGGGCGGTAATCAGATTGGTGATCTCCTGCACCACATTGACGTTGCTGGTCTCGATGAAGCCCTGCAGCACCTGGCCATGGCCTGGCTGCCCGGGGGCGTCGAGCTGCGCCTGGCCGGAGGCCGGGGTCGCCAGCAGCATATTGTCGCCGATCGCCTCCAGCCCGCCCTCATTGGCGAAGATGGCGGTCTGGATCTGCCCGACATTCTGCGGCGCGACCTGGCCGTCGAGCTTGGCCAGCACCTCGCCGGCGACGTTGATGGTGACGTCGCGCGCCGCCGCCGGGATGGTGATGCCCGGCAGCACCAGGAACCCCTCCGCGGTCACCAGCTGGCCTTCCGCCGACAGGCCGAAGGTGCCGTCGCGGGTATAGGCGGTCTCGCCGGAGGGAAGCTGGACCTGGAAGAAGCCGTTGCCGCGGATGGCGAGATCAAAGCGGTTCTCGGTCTGGCTCAGGCTACCCTGCTCGCCGATGCGGTAGATCGCGGCGGTCTTCACCCCGAGGCCGACCTGCGCGCCCGAAGGCAGGATGCTGCCGGTCTCCGAGGACTGCGAACCGACGCGGCGCTGGTTCTGGTACAGCAGGTCCTGGAATTCGGCGCGTCTCCGCTTATAGCCGGTGGTGTTCATGTTGGCGATGTTGTTCGAGATGACCTCGACATTGGTCTGCTGGGCCAGATGTCAAATGTACCCGGCTGACACCGGGCCGGCCTGCGATATCTTCCGTGAAATCAATGGCTTCGAGGAAGCTCAAGGCATGCGAAATGGCTGCCCGTTCTCTGTGTATTCCCGTCAATTCCCGCCACTTCCCGTGAAAACTGGCTAAATGGCTATCGAATTCTACATACGCTAGCCACTGGCCGCGTGGTAACCTGACGGCCGCCCAACGTGCACAGAAATGATGGCCCAGCCGCTCAAGCACAGTGCCGCCAAGCTCGCAGGACCCGCGCCAGGGAAGCCCTTCCGCGACTACACGGACACGTCGTGTGCGGGATTGCAGTTGCGCGTGACCGCCACGGGGCGAAGAATGTGGATGTGGCGCGAGAGCAGTGGCAAGCGGCACCAAATCGGTTCTTTACAGACGCCTAAGACTCCCGATGGCCTCGACTATGAGGAGGCTGCATCCAAGGTGATGCAGGCGCGAGTCACGAAGCAAAAGGGCGGTGACGCGGCAGCAGTGATCATGCCGAGGGGCACTCCGACAACGCTACGCAAGGTCATCGAAACCTACGTCGAATCCGGCCGAGTCAACGATGATACTGCGCGCCGAGTCCGCAGTTCGGTTAGGCCGCTGCTTGACGGATGGACGGACTTGGTCACGAAGGGTGACCGCATTGTTGAGGTTGTATATCGTGCGTATGGAGGTCTGCCGATCCAGGAAGTCACAGCAAAGATGTTGTTCGATGTGACAGAGGCATTGCATTTGACTCCACGGGACCAGCCGGAGGTGTGGCGGCGCGCCGCCGCAAATCGGCTCGTGCGTAATGTAGCCACGGCGATCGACCACTGTCGATTGCCGTCTACAGGCATTCTACCCGAGGCATTCCCCAACGTTGCCGAACTTCTGACGAAGTGTGACGAGCGCCTGAGAATCGGTACTCGGAAAGGCTACAAGCGTGCGCTGTCCCCTGAGCAGATCGTCGCACTTCGCCAAGCCGTCAGAGATGCAATCGCGGAGTACCGGGTGAATGCGCGTCGGGCGCACATCATTCAGGGCCGGCGTGAGGTCGAAGTCGAAATCCGACACCCGCTTGGCTTCCTTCTAATTGAGTTCTGCTTGCTGGTCGGTTGCAGGCCCGGCGAGGCTGCAAAGCTGCGGTGCGATGCGATCGATGGTGATCAGGCGAGGGTGGGAAAGCACAAGAACTCGCGGCGGCAAATTGACCGCATTCTCTACATCAGTGCGGAAGCGAAGACCGTTGTCTCGGAGGCTGATGCATGGCGTCGGCGCGAAGGGCTTAACACATCACCTTACGTGTTCGCTGGTCCCGGCCGCCAGCGGGACAAGCAGGGATACATCCGTCATGCCTGGGCCTATGCGGCTACGCTCGCCAAGCGCACTGGCATCCACTTGACCGCGCACTCGATGCGGTCGATCCACATTAATGCACTGCGCAGAGTGGGAAGAACGGCGGAGCAAATCGCACCAGTGGTCGGCCATCTGCGCGCAAAGACCACCATGGAACACTACGTCGAAGTCTCTGAGGAGGAGGTTAGGGACACTCTCGCTGCAGCCAACGATGCGTTCAAGGGTACTCGGTCTCGGGAGAGTGGGTCGCTGCCCTCGTCGTCGCAGAGCGAGCGAGACGTGATGGTAGACCGGCAACCGGGACGGGTCGCTGCCCAGCACAAGGGCCATCTTCCCTGATACGTTTCGGTCGCCCCGAACTACACTTCATGCCCGCGGGCACAAAAGGCAAATGCCCTCAATGGCGCTCCGAACCCTACCGCCGCCCGACGACCCGGAGAAGGCCGTTCTTTCCTACACCGGGAAGGGCCACTTTGCGAAATGCAGCTTGGCACCAGCCTTAAAGCCCATCCGGGATGTTTCGATTCACGCTGAGGGCTTTCTGGCCAGCCGGCGGAGCATGATGCGGATCATTGCCATGCGGACGAAGGCGGCGGCGATGCGGCAGTGTCGCTCGAAGTCGCGGGCGAGGCGGCGGTTGCGGCTGATCCAACCGAT
>NZ_JACOMF010000139.1 GCF_014283215.1 Siccirubricoccus deserti | reverse complement strand
GAAAAGGGCGACGACGCGGCCGACGATGGCAGTTTTCAGGGACTGGGTCGGGTCCGGCTGTCGGGCGCGCGGCATTGGTTGTCTCATATGGGTGATATGGTGACGTCGGCGCGCACGGCCAGCCGCAGCCCACGCTCGTAAAGGCGCTGGCCAGGGCCTTCCGGTGGCCCAAGATATTGGAGGGAGGCCGCTACGGCACGATGGACGAGCTCGCCGCCGGTGAGAGGATCAACTCTTCCTACGTCTCTCGCGTGATGCGGCTGACGCTGTTGGCGCCGGACATCGTGGAGACGATCCTGGATGGACGGCAGTCGGAAGGGGTGGCCCTGCCGGCGCTGATGGCGCCATTTCCGGCCGAGTGGACCGCCCAGCGCGCAGCATTTGCGAGCGCCACCTCCATCTTGGAGGGACGGCGCGACCCACCCCGCAACCGGGCGCGTCGTGACCCGGTTCGCTGGGCGGCGCGCCTAAGACCGGTACTCGGCCGGATTCGTCAGGTTGCTCGCCGGGTTCGTGTCGTGCCTGGACAGGCGCTCGACGAGCCCGCACTCCACGAGGGGCCGCAGCGCGGCCTCGAGCGCGTCCGCCGTCTCCTTCGGGTACACCTCCCGGCCGGAAACACGCACCGCGAAGGCTCGCATGTGCTTCAGGCGCTTCGCCGGATCGTCGAGCGTCGCCTTCGTCCATCGGTAGAGCGGGTACCTCTCGGGCCCCTCCCGCTCGGCCTCCGCAACTTAGGCCTCGAAGGCGTCGAGCTAGCTGACCATGACCGCGCTGTGCGCCTCCAGGACCTCCGCCAGGGGCCGGAACGCGAGAGAGTCGGGGTCGGCTCGGGCCACGACGGCCAGCCCATCGGCGAGGTAGAGCCGGAGCTGATGCTGCCTTTCTGCGCCCAGCCAGTGAGGCCGGTGCGTGGGTCGAGGATGGTATCGGCGCCCTCGACAATGGCTGCCATGTCGGGCGGGCCAGCCCGATCCGCCGCTGATCCATCCTTGCCTCCACCGTTACCCTGCAGGCGCAAGCGAATCAGCATCGGCACTGTCAGCAAGGTGTTTCGCCGAGATTTCCACAGGGGCCATACTCAGGTTCAGTTCCGCGCGAGATAGGCTCGCGCTGCTGCCAGTTCTGCTCGTGTCGGGCCACCGCTCCCGGCCACCTCCAGCAACGAGGCGTAATGCCGCGTCGCTTCTTCACGATTCCCCGCAGCCTCAGCCGCGCGAGCAGCGCCCGCGATAGCTCGGAAGCGGCGCGGCTCGGTCTGCTGCACGGCCGCAAACTCGGTGAGCGCCGCGGCAGCTTGGCCCTCTTCAAGCAGGGCCTCGGCATAGAGCTCCCGGGCCGGAGCAAGTGGGCCGGGGGTTACAACGTGCTTCTCGGTCCGCGCCTCCCGCTCAGCCGCTGCGCGTAGAATCTCGAGCCCCTCCCCGCGCCGTCCGGCAGCAAAAGCGACGACACCCTCCGCAGCTTGGCGCTGAATGTCTACTTGTTCGGCCCAGTATGCGTCTCGGCCGCGCAATCTCTCATGCAGGCGCCGCAGGGCTTCGATGTCGGCAGCCGCCTCATTAGGGTGCCCGGCGCGCGACAGGCCGATGGCGCGCGCAAAGTAGGTCAGCGCATCCGCGAACGCGAACGGGGTCTCTACTGGGCGGAGCGATGCTGCCTCGGCCCATGCGCCGCGCTCCAGCACGTAGCGGGCGCGCATAGCCGCCAGCGCAAACGCGATCTGGGGTGCCACATGCGTGCGCAAGGGAACGTTCGCTGCCGCGTCGATCGCGCGCTGCGCAGCTTCGTCCTGCGCCATTTGGAGATACGCATACACCATGTAATCGAACGCATGCAGTGCCTCGGGTACATCATCCGCGGCGACCGCGAGTTCCGCAGCTCGAACATTCGACTGCACCGAGGACTCCCACCGGCCAACCCGTGTGTAGATGTGAGACGGCATGTGCAGCCCATGCGGGGCATCGGCAGCAATCACGCCATAGCGATCCGCTGCGGCGACCCCGCGGCTCGCGAGGCCAGGGTAGTCGTAGAGATGAATGAGATAATGGACCACACCGGGATGCTCGGACTGGCGTGCCCATTCGCGTTCAAGCAGGGCGGCCCCGCGAAGCTGGTCGGCATAGGTCTTGTCAGATGGGTCAGCCGTGACACCCAGGAGCAACGCGTAGAGGATCGCGGCCTCGCTGTCGGCCGGAAAACGTTCATGTAGTTGGCCCATGGCATTGCGGAACCGTACCAGCCGGGCCCGATGGCCCGGAACATCGTCGCCCGAGAACACAAAGGACAGCGCCTCGATGTAGGCCGCTTCGCGCGGACTGCGTGCACCGAGGCGTGTCGCCTCCTCGAGCAGGGCACGTCCCTGTTGAAGATTGGCGGGCACGGGCGGGAGGTAGGGATTGGGGCGTGTGATGAGCGTGAGCGCCTCGCCCCAATAAGACATGGTGCAGCCGGGATCGGCTTGGCGCACGTCACGGAACGCCTGGGCAGCAGCCTGATACCAGAAGGAGTGCTGCAGCAGCATTCCGTGGTTGAAGGCCGCTTGCGCGCTGGCATTGCACGTCACGAGGAAGTTCACCGTCCCGAGAACGCGGTGCGAATGGCTCCCGTTAATCTGTTGCGCACCGGCGGGCGCGGCCGCAATGCCCGCGAGGAAAAGCCCCACCGCCAGAACCGATCTGGCTAATGCTGGGCAAACCATGAATGCCTCCCTGTCCAGGAGGGCTCCTCATCCGGGAGTAGAATACTGCCCGGTCCGGGCCTCCTCGTGTATGGTGCGAGGGGCATCGACGGCTTGTCTGTCCAAATCGCGCCATTCTGTCCTGGACGCGCCACGCCACCCCTGCGAAATTGGGTCCATGAGTGGCGGTCAGCAAGCACGGATGCCTCTTGCCCTGACGCAACCGGCACCTTCAGGAGCATCTGGCCAGGGCGGGCAGGCCTGCGTCGCTCGCGCGCTGAAAGCCGTGAAATCCGCCCTGGCCGGGGACAGCGCCACCGCCCCGAGCCTGTCCTACTTGGCCGAGGCCGCGGGCGTTTCCCCACGGACGCTGCAGCGCCATTTCGCCCGACTTCTTGGGCTCTCACCACATGCGGCCGTCCAGCAGTTGCGGCTGGCGGCGGCGCGGCAGACCCTGCGGTCGGGCGAGGTCGCCTCAGTGCTAGAGGCAACACTGCGGCACGGATTTGAACATCCCGGTCGTTTCTCCATCGCCTATTCCCGCACCTTCGGGGAGGCGCCCTCGGCCACGCTACGGGCAGCCCGCACCTGCGCGGCAAGCGCAGCATCGACCTCGGGCACGCCCATTTTGCTGCGCGTGCTGGAGCCCGGGACGCCTGGCGATGCCGTGTGTGCCCGCCGCTCAACTGATGATCTAGCGATCGCGCTGGGTCACGCGCGCGACCTCGTGCTGCTCAGCCCTAGTCCCGGCGCGGTTCCCGATGTTCGCCACACGCTGCGGCTGGAGGGGCGGGTCGAGGCGGATAGCGTCACCCTATCGGTCGTGCAGGCCGCACGGGGCGTGGTTGTGCTGACGTTGCGCGAGAGATTGGAACCCCGCATGGGCCTCAGTTGGGCCGATCGTGTGGTCAGTGCCTTGCGGGCGGCAATCGCGGAGGAGCAAATTGAGCAGGCACGACGCATGCCGCGGCATCGTGCTAACATCGAGATGCTCGTACACCGCGCCCGCCCCGCGGCCCTGTCGCAGGAGCCGGTTCTGGTCGGCATGGCGCTCGACCTTTTGGACGAGGCGCTGCTCCGTGACCCGAGCCATGCCCGTGCACAGGCGCTTGCCGCATGGAGCCGGGCCTTGGGTGCCAATCACTGCTTCACGCGCGACAGTGAAGGTGAGCGCGCCCGGGCCCTGGAACACGGCCGGCGCGCGCTGGCCCTTGCGCCTGACGATCCGGAGGTGCTGACGCCTGTTGCGGGAGCCCTGTCGATGGCCAATCACCTTGACGAGGCCGAGGGCCTGATTGCCCGCAGCCTGACGCTCGACCCCGATCAACCCGAGGCACTGCGGCGCTTAGGCTTTATCCAGAACTTTCGGGGCGACGGGCGGCGGGCCGCTGCTGCGTTCCGACGCGCGTTAGGCGCCTATCCCGCGGGGTATAACGGCGCGATGGCGCTGATCGGGCTTGGCATCGCCCGCTTCATACTCGGCGACTACGCGCGTTCGGCCCGTGCCCTTGCCCGCGCCCTGGACCAACAGCCCTCCCGGGCCTGGCCGAATCGGTTCCTCGCGGCCGCGGCGATGCACGCCGGCGCGCACGAGGAGGCGTGGCGCTCGCTGGCAGCGCTCCGGCGGTCCTTTCCGGACCTGACTTTAGGGTGGTGTGAGCAGTCGGATGCGCTACATCCGGAGGCAATGGGGCGCGTGCTGGAGGGACTGGCGCGCGCCGGGCTGCCGCGCTGATCCGGAGGTGCGACCGGGGCAACCAGTTCGCCTCGCTGCGTTTCACCGGCGTGCTGCAGGCGGCCGAGCTGCGCATCTTGATGGACGGCCGCGGCCGCTGGATGAACACCGTGCTCATCGAGCGGCTGTGGCGCAGCCTGAAGTACGAGTGCATCTACCTTCATGCCTTCGAGACCGGCTCGGAGCTGCTGGCTGGGCTCACGAAGTGGACCGACCACTAGGCTCAGGACTCGATCACGCCCACCACGGGATGATGGCGGCGATAGCGATGCCGGCCTGGAAGTTGCGGGCGAGCTTGTCGTATCGGGTGGCGACGCGGCGCCAGTCCTTGAGGTGGGAGAAGGCACGCTCGATGGTGTTGCGGAGCTTGTAGCA
>NZ_JACOMF010000138.1 GCF_014283215.1 Siccirubricoccus deserti | reverse complement strand
CGCGATCGCCGACCATTGCTCATCGCTCAGCCAGAACAGTACCGACATGCGCAAGCCCCTGATGCCCAAGGGGCAGCGAATCACAACCGGCCGGGCCACTCAAAGCGGTAATCGAGTTCCGAGCCTAGCGCGCCGCCGCCCGTGCCAGCACCCTTGCCACTGTTGTATGCGTCCAGGATCCACGCCCTGACGGCACCGGCACACCGCGCTCGTTCAGTGCCCGTGCGATGGCAGCCTGGCCGACGACCCCCCTCGTGCCGCAGCCGTTCCACCTCCAGGGCTAGCCGATGCGCCGCCCTCTCCGCCGACCGGCGACGCGCCAGGGCGGCCGCGGTGGCGTCCGGGCCGCAGGCCGGCCGGTAGCCCCGGTCGCCGCCCAGCGCCTTGCCCCGGGCCTTCGCGGCCGCTAGCGCTGCCTGGGTGCGCTCGCTGATCAGCTCGCGCTCCTTCTGCGCCATGGCAGCATAGATCCGCATCATCAGGTCGTCAGCGCCCGGCATGTCGGCGGCCCGGATCGCGTAGCCCTCCTCTAGCAGCGCCGACAGCGTGTGGGCGCGCCGGGTGATCCGGTCGAGCCGGGCTGCCACCAGCACCGCGCCGAGCTGCCGGCAGCGGGCCAGCGCCGCCTGGAAGCCCGGCCGACGGTCGTCCTTGCCGGAGGCGATGTCGCTGTACTCGGCCACCAGCGTCCAGCCCTGGCCCGTGTAGGGGCGCCAAGGGCTTCTACGGTTTCGCCGCTGCCATACCACTGGATTGGGCATCGCTGCCGCTGGTGACTCGCTACGGGGCAATGCGGTCATGGTCTCGATAGAAGGCTCGGAACTACCCTTTGCCGCGGCCTCGCGGATGGCCTGCAGCCCACCGTCGGCGAGCCGCAGCGCAATCCAGTCAACGGCCTCGTCCTGCCGCCAGCCGAGGCCGGCGTACTCTGCCGGTGCCGTGATCTCTGCCAGCAGGCCGTGCTTCAACATGCTGCGGAACACCGCGTTGCGGGCGGCTGCCGGCAGCCCGCGAGGGGCTATGGCGAGACGGTGCTCATGCTGCGCAGCGGCGGCGAGGATCTGCCGCTGGGTGTCGGAGAGGGTCATCGTCGGGGCTCCTGGTGCAGGATCCGATCAGCCGGGTCCTACGAGCCGAGGCCTCGCCGATGAACTCTGCGAGGGCGGCGCGCCGGCGTCTGCCGCGGTGTGGGTCCGACCATTCGCTCTGAGCCTGGCGGAAGTGAAGCGGGGGAGCGAGAAGGATTGCGAATTTGCCTCGCTTGAGATTGATGTTCTGTGCCGAGCGATGGGAGCAGCAAGAACAGCCGGGCACGAGACCGACGAGGCCTATCCACCGATAAAGGCGGTCGGAACCCCGGACGCATGGTCGCGGATGGTAAAGAGCCGGGTGCCAGGCTTGCGCCCTACCCGGAGGGGCGAGACCGGTACCCCCGACGCTTCCATTCGAAAATGGCTGGCTGCCACATCCGGCACGCCCCAGGTTAGCCCCCACAGGCGGTCCGGCGCATCGGTGATGCCTGCGGCCAATTCATGCGAAACTTCCACCACTAGGTCGCCGCAACGGAAGAACAGCAGTCTGCTTCCCCAGGCGGGATTGCTGCGGTCCAGCCGCAACTCCAGCCCCAGACGGCCAGCCAGCAGGGCCATCGAGCGCTCCGGATCGCCGCTGCGGATTACCACATGATCGAGCCGGGTGGTCTGGGTGGGGCTGGCGGTCGGGCCGGGCTGGGTCAGCAGCAAGTGCAAGCCGCGGGCGGCTGCTAGCGTCAGCGGCGTGGCCTGGCCGTCCAGCCAGGACAGCGGCGGCCCGGCGGCCGGAAGGCCGCGGCGCCCCAGCAGCCGGGCGGCGCTTTCCGGCTCCGCCACCGCGAAGCCGAGCGCGCCCAGCGCCGCCCGCGCCCCGGCGGGCCGGCTGGCAAGATGCGCCGCGAGGGTACTCGGCTCGCCATGCGGCGCCACCAGAACCAGGCTGGTATTGGCCAAGGCGAACCGGGCCCACTCAAGGCCCTCAGCCGTGCCTCGCCCGTCGCAGGGCTGCGCGAACAGCGTCTCGTAGGCCGCCATGGCGGCGTCTAGTCCGTCGACCGCCAGGGTGATGTGGTCCAGGCCGAGAATGGGGCCGCCCTCATTCGATCCCATCGAGGAAGGCCTCCACCAGCGCGTTGAAGGCCGCCGCGTGCTCGAAATAGCCGGAATGCCCGGCGGCGGGGATCGGCGCCACCCAGGCATCGGGTAATTCCGCCGCCATGGCGCGGGCAGCGAACGGCGGGATGACGATGTCCCGCCCGCCAGGGACGAAGAGCACCGGGCAGCCGGCGGCGGCCAGGGCAGCGGGCGGGCGGGTTCGGCTGGCCCCCAACCGGGCCCGCACCGCTTCCTTGTCCAGCCCGGCGCTGAGCGCGTCCAACTGGCCGTACAGAAGATGCAGCGCCGGCTGCGCTTCCGCCATGGTGGCGCCGGCGGCGGGGTGGATGCGGCGCTGGCCCAGATCGGCCCGAGTTGTAGCGCTTTCCGCAGCCCAAGCGGCCAGCCGGTCGCGTTCCAGCTGGCGCATCTGCTGCGGGTCGAGCGTGCCGGTGGTGGCGGCCAGCACCAGCGCCTTCACCCGGCCTGGCCGCAGCAGGGCATACTCCACCCCGGTCCAGCCACCCATCGATTGGCAGACCAGACGGATATCGCCGAGGTCCAGCTGGTCCACCAGCGCCGCCAGGTCGGCGGCATAGGCGGCAGGGTCTGGCCCTTCCGGCGGCGCGGAAGACGGCCAGAAGCCACGATGCGAGAAGCTGATGCAGTTGTAGCGCGGGGCGAAATGCGCCACCTGCTGCCACCAGGACATGAAGCAGCCACCCAGCCCATGGGCAAAGACAAGCGGCGGCCCAGCACCCACCTTCTGATAGGCAATGCGGCAGTCCGGCCGTTCGATCCAGCCGGTCTGCTGGGCGGGAGCGGTGAAGCGCATGTGGCGATATCCTCCAGGGTTGGTAAGCAGAAGACAACTGCTCACCAGCTTGCGTCGAGGGTCGAAGCATCCGAGGCGTGGGCTCTTACCAATCCGCCTTGCCAGGGGCTCAGCTACGGACGAGCGGGCAACCTCCTTCGCTCATCGGGCGCATAGCCTGCTCGGCCTCAATGGTCCCGGCCAGGCGGTAGAGGTCCCACTCCTGCTTCACCTCGGCGGGTGGCTTCACCTCGAACAGATAGGCCGGATGGATCTTGCGGCCGTCCTCCCGCACGCGTCCGGCGCCGAAGCAGTCGTCCTCGGTCGGCAGGGCCTTCATGCGCTCGATGACGGCGCGACCGGAGGCCTTGGCCTGCGCCGACCCCATCGCGGCCGCGGTCTTCAGGTAGTGCAGCACCGCCGAATAGGCGCCGGCATGGTTGGTGCTGGGGTAGATATTGGGCGGCATGCGCGGTAGCACGCGCTGCGTGAAGGCGCGGGTGCGGTCGTTGAGGTCCCAGTAGAAGGGCTCGGTTAGCAGCAGGCCCTGTGCCGCTTCGGCGCCCATGGCGCGCACGTCGCCGAGCAGGCAGAGCAGTCCCACCAGCTTCATCTTGCGGGTTAGGTCGAACTCATGCGCCTGCTTGACGCAGTTCACCGTGTCGGTCCCGGCGTTGGCGAGGCCGAGCACCTTCGCGCGGGAGGCCTGCGCCTGCAGCAGGAAGGAGGAATAGTCCGTGGTCTGCGGGAAGGGGTAGCGGGCCTGGCCGAGCACGCGCCCGCCCGCCGCCTCCACCGCCCGCGCGGTGTCGCGCTGCAGCGCATGGCCGAAGGCGTAGTCGGCCGTGAGGAAGAACCAGCTGTCGCCGCCTGCCCGCACAGTTGCGGTGCCGGCGCCATGCGCCAGCATCCAGGTGTCGTAGGTCCAGTGCACGTGATTGGGGCTACAGCGCGGCCCGTGCAGATCCGCCGTCGCTGGGCCGGTAGCAAGGAAGACCTTGTCCTTCTCCTGCGCGAGGCCGGCCACGGCGAGGGCGATGGAGGAGTTGTTCACCTCAAGGATCGCGTCCACCCCGTCCCGGTCGTACCACTGCCGAGCGATGGCGGCGCCGACATCCGCCTTGTGCTGATGGTCGGCATGCAGCACCTCCACCTGCAGCGGCGTGCCCGCCCGGGCGAAGTCGTCAATCGCCTGGCGCACGCAGGCCATGGTGCCGAGGCCGGAGAGGTCGCGATAGGGTCCCGAGAGGTCACCCAGGATGCCGAGGCGCAGCACTGGCGCAGCTTGGGCCCTGGCCGTGCCGCTCCAAAGGCCGGAGCCGGCTAGCGCAGCGCCAATAGTGAGGATTTCACGCCGAGTTCCGGTCATTTTGGTGGTCTACTCCCCTACGGCATGCGGTGCCGCCAATCCGGTGGCGGCACCCTCGCGCCGGGCAGCGATTCACGCAACGGGTATGGCCGGCCTCGACGTGCAGATCGATCTCGGCGCAGTCCGCCTCTAAACGATCCTCCCAAGGCGGGGCCGACCTGCGCCGTGGCAGTCCAGTTCTGCGGTTGGGCACCCGCCAGCGCTGGCCACCGGCGCCACCAGCCAGCCCGATGTGAGCGTCATCGGCTGCCGCAAGGGCAACTCGGCGGCGCGGCGCTGGCCTCCTCGACCCGCTTCATTGAGCTCGACGCCTCGGTCTGGACCACCAACACCGTGGGGGTGATGGTCCGTCCAAGGTTTTCAACAGAGCATCCTGTGGTCTATTGCTACAGATCCTTCATGACCTTGACGACAGCCGGTCCAGCCATCACCAAAATTATGCAAGGCAATATGAAGATAATCAGGGGAACCGTGAGCTTGACTGGCAGACGCGCTGCGCGTGCCTCAAACTCCGT
>NZ_JACOMF010000137.1 GCF_014283215.1 Siccirubricoccus deserti | reverse complement strand
CGCCGCGCGGACCATCGACGGGCTCTGGGATGCCATCCGCGACGCCCTGCCACGCTTTACCCCGGAAGAGTGCCGAAACTACTTCACCGCCGCAGGCTATGAACCAGAATGATCGGATTCCGCCCTAGCGTCGGATTGGACAGGCAAGCCTGGCGGAGGCGCTGCTGCCGGCGGGTGCGGGGTCCAATCGCCGGCTGGACCGCATCCTTGGCCTGATCGACTGGTCTCCGATGGAGCGCCTTCTCGCGCCGCTGCGCGCGCCCACAGGCCGGCCCGGCTATCCGCCGCTAGCGCTGTTCCGCGCGCTGTTGCTGGCGCAGTGGTACCAGCTCTCCGATCCCGGTCTCGAGGAGGCGCTGGCCGACCGGCTGTCGTTCCGGCGCCTTTGCGGCTTCGGCCTCGACGACGGCACGCCGGACGAGACCACGCTGTGCCGGTTCCGCGCTGCGCTGGCCGAGCGCGGCCTCGCCAAGGCGCTGTTCGCCGAGCTGAACCGCCAGCTCGACGCCAAGGGCTTGGTGCTGAAGGCCGGCACGCTGATCGACGCGACGCTGGTCGAGGCGGCGGTCGCCCGTCCGCCGCGGAGCGAGGGCGAAGTGTCGACCAAGGACCCCGAGGCCGGCTTCACCCGGCGTGGCCAGCGCAGCTTCTTCGGGTTCAGGGCGCATGTCGCGGTGGACCTCGGCTCGGATCTGATCCGCGATGCTGTGCTGACCGGTGCCGATGTCGGCGACAGCCTGGCGGCCGATGCTCTGGTGCAGGGCAATGAGGCGGCGGTGTTCATGGACAAGGCGTACGACAGCGCCGCCCGGCGCGAGGCACTGGCCGAGGCCGGCATCGTCGACGCCATCATGCATCGCGGCCATGCGCGCCGTCCGCTGGCAGCGTGGCGGCTCTGGATGAACACCACGCTGGCGCCGAGGATGAACACCACGCTCGCGCCGTCCGCGGCCAAATCGAGCGCGCCTTCGGCACGCTGAAGCGCAGCTACGGCTGGCCGGGTCCGCTACCGTGGCTTGCGGCGCAACGGCGCTCATCTTCATCTGCTCTGCACGGCGATGAACCTGCAGCGCGCCGAAAGGTTCGTTGTCTGACAGGCAAAGTGCGTCCAACGCCCGGCTTCCAGAGGACCAAATGGGTATTGCTGAACGCCTCGCCGTCGGACCAACGTCACCCCACGCCCATCAGCCGCATTTCGCAAAGGTCTCCCCTGGTCTTCTGCGCGTCATCTCACCGAAGCATGACACCAGCAACGTGGCAATTACTCGGAGGGACTTGACGGGAGTAGGCCCATTACGGAAGCACTATGGTGCTCACGGCCGGGTTCCCAGACACCCACCGGTCGGTAACGACCGCCGCCCCTGCCGTCCGCTCATGAGCCGCTTTTCGCCCGAGATCCGGGGCTCGTCGGCAACCCGGAAACCGGGTAGGGCGAAGCCGAGAATAGGCATTGCTGCTGATCAAACAGCCAGCGCAGAGCGTTGGGGCATCCGTCGAAGAGGTATTGCCATCCGCGCACGAGCTCCACGAGGAGCTCCTCCGGGGTCATCAAGGCTTCCCGGAGGTCGGGCCCTATCCCCGCGAATGTCACCAGGCGCTGGCCGCACCCAAACCTAGCGAGGATGTCGTCCGACTCCTGCATTACGCGGCGGGTGAGATCCGGGTCCCTGAACCCCCCAACGGGACGCGTGTGCACCACCGACACCCCGTCGATGACGCCGATGCACTCGTAGCCGAGGATCTTCGGCCAAGCGGAATCGAGGCCGAAGCCCCATCCTGTGGCCGAGAGCGCGAAGGTGGGAAGCAGCTCCTCAAGGGTCGCTCGGCGGAAGCAGGGGATCATAATCTCCACAAAGCCGACCCGCCTTGCGAAGAAGCGCGCGTTTCGCATCGCGATGAAGTGGGCATAATGCGAGGCCTCGTGAAGGGCCGGCGCGAAGAGATGAAAGTCGAGCGCGCGCCCAATCTCGAACATTTTCGTGATAGAATCCTGCCCGGCGAGGATGTCGTCGTCGGGAAGCCAGATCTGGTCGTAGTCACGCCAGCCGGGCCATGCATTCAGCAGCTTGGTAAGGCCGGTCCATTTCGGGCCGGGGATGACGTCGCCGATCTGGCAATCCAGATCCTCCTGCGGTCCGATTTCCTCGAAGGGGCACAGATAGAGGTCCCACTCTCGCGGCTTGCCTGAATCGATCCAGCACCGGTGAAGCGATTTCCGGCCAACCCGGGCGATGACGAGGGAGCGGCTCATGAAGCTTCCGAAAATTGGTTAAATCCGCTGACTACATGCTCCGTAGCTCGCTCATCTGCGCGAACACGGCCTCCACCCCGGCTTCCGTCAATTTGGTCCCATGACTGGGAGGGCAGTGCCGCCCACCCGTGAAGCCGATACTCAAGTACCGGCTCACACCCTGACGCCCGCAAGACTGTCTTCGATGACGGTGCATCCGGCGCTAACATAGGCTTCATCACTGCCGGGGTTCGGGCGGACAACGCACAGAACGGTCCGAGGTTGCCGTTTGGAGGCGGACAGTCCCCACCGCGCATTCGGCGCGAGGACTCCTTTGGCCCGGAGTTCGGCGCCAAAATCAGCGCGCCGCTTGCCACATGTGCGATTAGCTCTCACTGTCCCTAATACGTATCTGTCAGGGCTCGCGCTACGGTGTCCTGCGCCACTTTAGCGCTATCGAGCGAAACGCGGCCGAGGGTTGCGCCCTCCGCCACGACGACGGCTCGAACTATATGTCGGGTGCCTTCCAGGACGGGATCGCCTTCCTCGGCATTGAGAGCTCAGCCTCGTTTGTCCGACAGGTCGAGTGCACCGGTGTTGCCGAACGCTTCATCCGCACCCTGAACCAGATCCGCGCCGAGCAACGCACACTTGCTCAATGTCCGCCAGTAAGCCTACCCTTGGCTGCCCGAACAGCGCAGCCATCTGTCTTAACATCCGGGCGCACTGCAGTGCGGTGCGGCACGGTTTGATCAGATAGCCGGCTGCGGTAGTTGCCGCCGCAACCGGAGACCGAACAATGGATCAGATCCGCAGCGACAAGCCCGAGGGAGCGCCGGCGTAAACTCGTCAGCCTCGACCGGTGATCCGGCCAGGCGCCTCATCGCTGGAGAGTCCGGCCGCACCGAGACCGGCTTCGCGTTCCGTTAGGTGGTCACCTTTGGCGGTGGCAGTCCCTCCGCTAAAGCTCTTGCCACGATCGCCCGCCGACGGGCCGTGCGGTAAGCCAGAATCTGCAATGCCCGTGCCTGCATCGTCCGGCGGTACAGATGCTGGGCCCATACGCGGCGGGCTCTCCGTCAGGCTTGCGCCAATCCCGGGATGGTGCGTGGCCGCGCTGCCCGCGCCACCAAGAGGCCCGGCATCCCCGCCCGCAGCTCCCGAACCTTGATTGAGGGTCGCTCCAACGCCGCCCGATAGATTGGCAGCACCCTCGCCATCAAACTGTCCACCAAGAACGCCCGACATTGGCATCTGCGGTGGCGAGGCCGGATCTTGATCCACGCTGGAGGGCGGGGCCGCAAAGCCAGTGCCATCCTCTTTCGTTGCGATCTCACGGCAGGCCTGTGCCCAATGGTCCTCTTGCCGACCCTCGGGCCGCCCCTCGTGCTCCCAAATTTCATGGGCGCGGCGGCGAATGCATTCCTCGTCCGACATGGGTGACTCCCTAGTCCAGCAGCTCGATACAACGCCGGGCGCCACCATCCGTCCCTTGCCAGACAGCAACGCAGTTCATCTCACAGGGGTCCAGCTCAAGCCGGTCGCCTGCAGGATGGCGCTGGCATCTCAGCGATGAGGCCCCTCGCGCCCTCCGCGCCGCCCGTGGCAGGGCCCAGGGCACGGCTAACTGCCACTCGTACCCTCCAACCCTTCATCGCCCCTTGGCGGGCAGGCCGAGCAGGCGCTCCAGCGTGTGGCTCGGGACGTAGGAGTTCGGCCGGCCGGTGAAGGACTGCTCGACCTTCTCCGCGAGCGTCATGGCCGCAACGCCCGCGGCGCCGGCAAGAAGGCCGCTCGCCAGCACCCCCAATCATCGGCGTGCCCCGTCCGGCGGCGTGGGACGCCGGCGCGCGCTCTGCAAAGATCGTGGTGGTCGGCACGCCGCGCATCATCGGCATCGAGGCTGTCATCCGCCGCGCGGCCCGTTCGCCGCCTCATTCCCCATAAAGCCGGTCCGCGCGGGTTCCGGAGCGGGAGCCGCGGAGGCGCGCCGCGCGTGGCCTCGTTTTGCAACGGCCAAGCGACGGATGTCCCCGTGCCACGAAAAACCGCGCCGGCTTGCCAGGCGTTCGTTCTCCGCGCGGGCGCCGCGCCGGCGCGGCGGGAGGGTGGCTTGCGGTTCATTCCGACGTGCTCGCACAGCGTGCTGGATTATGTTGTGGGCGCGCTTCGCACCGTGGGCGGGGACGGGGTGGACGTGACGACCGGCCGACAAGACGTCCGACCGGCCAGAGGCGTCAATCTCCGGCGCGGCGACCAGGAGAACAATGGTGGCGCATCCTCCTTCCGTGGCGGCGCCAGGAAGCCGCCCGGCCATTGCCGCGGTCGTGCTCGGCTTCGCCCACGGCGTCTTCGTCGACGGAATCATGCTGCATCAGGCGCTGCAATGGCATCACTTCCTCAGTCTCGTGCCGGGCGAAGCGCTACGCGACATCCGCGCGCAGATCCTGTCCGAAGGCATTTTCCACGTGGCGCTCTACGTCTATGGCTGCTCTGGCGCGCCTACGGCGGCCTTAGAGGAACTAAGCTCGAGTCTGGCCATTTCCGGGGTAAGGCGGCGGAGCGGGTGAGCAGATAGGCTGGTGGCGTCCTGGCCAGAGGACCGCCCCCATGCTGACCCTGCCGGCCCGCTTCGCCGCGGTGATCCTATGCTTCGCGCCGC
>NZ_JACOMF010000136.1 GCF_014283215.1 Siccirubricoccus deserti | reverse complement strand
AGCCCACCTTGCCCGCCATCCGGCGCGCACTGCTGGCTCAGCTCGCTGCCGCCATCCGGCTGCGATGTCCCAGATGCCGCGAGTTCATCGACCTACACAAGCGCGAATGAAAGTGCCGAAGTAGTGCAAGGGCCCTACGGTCCTTGATGGGGTAAGCGCGAGAGCGGCAACGTCCCTCTCGCAAGGGAGGCGACATGATCGAAGACGGCAAGACCGCACGCGAACTCTACCACGCGCTGAAATCCGCCCCCCCACGCGCCCGCTTCGGCTTCGGCAGGAAGGCCGCGCTGATCAATGTCGATGTGCAATGCGCATACACCCAGCCCGCCACCTACGTCACCGCCTATGAGACCGACCCGCGGCAGATCGCGCACATCAACGCCCTCGCCGCGCTCTGCCGCAGCCGGCATTTCCCGGTGGTCTGGACCTATGTCGCCTATCTGCCGAGTGGCGAGGATTGCGGCGTCTGGGGCACCCGCAGCGATACGCCGGACAGCCTGCAGAACATCAAGGAAGGCTCGCCGCGCGCGCAGTTCGACCCGCGCGTCGAGCGTGCCGCCGGCGACATCACCCTCAACAAGCGCATGGCCTCGGCCTTCTTCGAGACCAACCTCCGCAGCCTGCTGACCTTCCACAAGGTGGATACGGTGGTGGTGACCGGCGGCTCCACCTCCGGCTGCGTCCGCGCCACGGTGGTGGATGGGCTGTCCTGCGGCTACCGGATGATCGTGCCGGAGGAATGCGTCGCCGACCGGCATGAAAGCCCGCATTTCGCCAACCTCCATGACATGGCGGTGAAATACGCCGATGTGCTGCCGGTGGCCGAGGTCCTGGCCGGGCTCGACGGAATGTTGGGAGACGGCTGATGCTCAGCGAACCCGGCCACTACGACTATGCGCCCTATCGCCGCCGGCCGAGGATCACCTGGCCGGGCGGCGCCCGCCTCGCCTTCTGGGTCGCGCCGAACATCGAGCACTATGAGCTGGAGCCGCCGCCCAACCCGCGCCGCACGCCCTGGCCGCGGCCGGTGCCGGATGTGCTGAACTACGCCTGGCGCGACTACGGCAACCGCGCCGGCTTCTGGCGCATGGCCGACACCATGGCGAAATATGAGGTGCGCGGCAGCGTCTCGCTCAACACCGCGGTCTGTGACCACTATCCCGAGATCATCGAGCGCTGCTGCGAGCTGGACTGGGAGTTGTTCAGCCACGGCGCCTACAACACCCGCTACTTCTACGACATGCCGGAGGCGATGCAGCGCGAGGTGATCCGCGACGACCGCGCCACCATCCTGCGCGCCAGCGGCCAGTCGCTGGACGGCTGGCTGACGCCGGCGCTGTCGAACGACGAGACGACGCAGCATGTGCTGGCGGAGGAGGGGATCAAATACACCCTCGACATGCTGCACGACGACCAGCCGATGCCGGTGAAGGTGCGCCGCGGCAGCCTGATCAGCATTCCCTATTCGCTGGAGGTGAACGACGTACCGCTGCTGCAGCTGCGCAACACGCCGCCGGCGCAGTATGCCGCGATCTGCAAGGCGCAATTCGACCAGCTTTATGCCGAGGGCGCCGAGAGCGGCACGGTGATGTGCATGCCGCTGCACCCCTACCTGATCGGCCAGCCGCACCGCATCGCCGCGCTGGATGAGGTGCTGCGCCACGTCACCGCGCATGACGACGTCTGGCTGGCAACCGGGCGCGAGATCGCCGCCTGGTTCACCGAGCATCACCTCGCGGAATTCCAGGCCTGGATCGATGGAGGCACGCCATGACCGGTCTGCCCGACAGCTATCTGCACTACCCGCACCGGCGCCGCGGCCTGGACCACGACCGCTTCGCCTTCCGTGCCCTGCCGGCCGCCGCGCCCGTCGCCTGGCCGGGCGGCGCCCGGGTCGCGCTCTGGGTCGCGGTGCATATGGGGCATTTCCCGATGGATGCACCCGCAAAACCCTTCGTGCCGCCGGGCGGAATGGAGCGCCCCTACCCCAGCTACTGGGACTACACCCAGCGCGACTACGGCAACCGCATCGGCATCTACCGGCTGCTGCGGGTGCTGGGCGAGCGCGGGCTGCGCGCCACGGCGCTGATGAGCGCGGTGCTCGCCACCCGCTACCCGGCGCTGGCCCGGGACATCGCCGCGGCGGGGTGGGAGGTGGCGGCGGCTGGCATCGACATGGGACATCTGCACCATGGTGGCCTGGACGAGGCGACCGAACGGGGCTGGGTGCACCAGGCGGTCGCCACGCTGCGTGGCGCCTTCGGCCCCGGCGTGCGCGGCTGGCATTCGCCGGGCTTCTCGCAATCGATGAAGACCCTCGACCTGATCGCCGAGGCAGGGCTCGACTACTGCACCGATTGGGTCAACGACGACATGCCCTATGCCGTCTCGACCGGCAGCGGGACGCTGACCGCGATGCCCCTGCCCTATGATCTTTCCGACCAGCGAATGCTGCACCAGCAGATGCTGCCGACCGAGGCCTTCACCGATGCGGTGCTGGCCGCGCATGCGACCCTGGACGCCGAGGCGCGCGCCAGCGGCGGCGGCCGCATCCTGACCTTGGCCATCACCCCCTGGCTGATGGGCCAGCCGCACCGCATCAGGGCGCTGGCCGGACTTCTGGATGCGCTGCAGGCACGGGATGGACTCTGGGCGGCGACAGGCCGAGAAATCCTCGACGCCTGGCGCGCCAGCGCCGGCCGAGCCGAGAAGGGACAGACATGATCGATGCCGCCGCGCTGGATGCGCTTTTCCTCACTGCCCGCACCCAGAACAAATGGACGTCCGAGCCGGTCACCGAGGCGGAGATCCGGCGGGTCTACGACATCCTGCGGCAGGGTCCGACCTCGGCGAATTCCTCGCCGGCGCGCTTCGTCTTCATCACCACGCCGGAAGGCAAGGAGAAGCTGCGGCCGGCACTCTCCTCCGGCAATCTTGAGAAGACCATGGCGGCGCCGGTGACGGCGATCGTCGCCGTCGACATGGAGTTCTACGAGAAGCTGCCGCAGCTCTTCCCGCATGACGATGCGCGATCCTGGTTCACCTCCAGCAAGGCGCTGGCCGATGAGACGGCGTTCCGCAACGGTACCCTGCAGGGCGCCTATCTGATGATCGCGGCGCGCGCCTGCGGGCTCGACGTCGGCGCCATGTCGGGCTTCGACAAGGCGAAGGTGGATGAGGCCTTCTTCGCCGGCACCAGCATCAAGTCGAATTTCCTTTGCAACATCGGCCATGGCGACCCGAGCGGCGTCTACCCCAAGCTGCCGCGGCTGAGCTTCGAGGAAGCCTGCACGCTGGCATAGGCGGCGGATGGCCGGGTCAAGCCCGGCCACGACGGGGTGGGGGCGCTACGGGGGGCTTTCAGGGCTCTTTGCCAGCCCGCCGGGCCTGCTGCCCCGGCGGCGCACCCCGGTAGCGCGGGCGGCGAGCGGCACCACCGCCGCCACCGCCTCGGCGATCAGGGTCGCCGGCAGCGCCAGGCCATGCGCCAGCGCCACCAGCCGCACCGCCTCGGCCGCCTGCCGCCCGGTGCCGCCGGCGGCGAGGCAGCGGTCCCGCGCCACCTGCATGGCCTGGAGTGTGGCCTTGGCCAGCCAAGCCGGCGGGTTTTGCGGGTGGGGCATGGGCGGAGCCTGCCGTAAGACGGGGAACGAATCAAGAACTTAGGCCGCCATCGCCGCACGACCGGGCCCGCCATCATGGCCGGGCTTGATCCCGGCCATCCACTCGCCTGACCGGCCGCACGGGCCGAGCCGGTGCATGATGAGGAGAGGTGCTGGCGCGTCCGGCTACTTCGCCGCCGGCACGCTTGCCATCAGCGCCTCCCAGCGCTCGACCTCGCGGGCGACATAGCGCTCGGCCTCGGCCGGCGGCATCGCCAGTACGCGGTCGACGCCGAGTTCGGTCCATTTGCGCCGCAGCGCCTCGCCCTGCTGCACCCGCGCCACCGCGGCATGCAACGCGGCGCGGATCGGCGCCGGGGTCGCGCTCGGCAGGAACAGCGCCTGCCAGACCAGCATCTCCGCGTCGACGCCAAGCTCACGCCAGCTCGGCACCTCGTGCGCCGCCGGGCTGCGTTCCGGGCTGGTGACGGCGAAGGCGCGCGCCTGGCCGCCCTTCGCAGTCTGGAAGCCGGTCAGCGCCACGTCGAACACCAGCGCGATCCGCCCGGCGGCGAGGTCGAGCGTCGCCGGTGCGCCGCCGCGATAGGGAATCTCGTTCATCTCCAGCCCGGCGGTCTTGCGGAACAGCAGCGCCGCCATGCCAAGGGTGCCGCCGCCGCCGGTGCTGCCGAAGTCGTAGCGCCCCGGATTGGCGCGGACGGCGGCGATGAACTCGCGCCCATTCGCGGCGGGGAAGTTGTTGGCCACCAGCATCACCATCGGCATCTCCGACAGGATGACGGCCGGCGTCAGCGCACGCACCGGGTCGATCGGCGCATTCGGCACCACCACCCGCAGCACCGCCTGGCTGGTGTTGTTGAACAGGATGGTGTGGCCGTCCGGCGCGGAGCGGGCGACGTATTCGGCGGCGATCATCCCGGCACCGCCGACCCGGTTCTCCACCAGCACCGGCTGGGGCAGCACCTGGCCCAGCGCCTCCGCCAATACGCGTGCGCCGACATCGGTGGCGCCGCCGGCGGCAAAGGGCACCACCAGCCGCACCGGCCGCTCGGGGTAGGTCTGGGCCGCCGCGGGCAGCATCCAGACCATCAGGCCCAGGATCAGGCCGAAGTAACGCATGTTGAACTTCCTCCCACCGATGCTGACTGGGATCGGTCCCCGATTCAGAGCGCCCATTGCATTGTTGAAACCCTGTGGTGGGCGACCTGAGGAGCATCAGGTTGTGGGTGAGGACCCGCAGGATGATTTCGCGCGCCTGCGCGGCACCGCTGCGAGCGCTCAGAGCCGAGCCGAGGCGTCGTTT
>NZ_JACOMF010000135.1:2035-4949 GCF_014283215.1 Siccirubricoccus deserti | reverse complement strand
CGCCGCGCGGACCATCGACGGGCTCTGGGATGCCATCCGCGACGCCCTGCCACGCTTTACCCCGGAAGAGTGCCGAAACTACTTCACCGCCGCAGGCTATGAACCAGAATGATCGGATTCCGCCCTAGCCTCGCCATGCCCATGCAGCTCGGCGGTACCGCAATCGCACGCTAGAGGATAGTACGGGCCTGGGATGCCATCCGCGACGCCCTGCCACGCTTTACCCCGGAAGAGTGCCGAAACTACTTCACCGCCGCAGGCTATGAACCAGAATGATCGGATTCCGCCCTAGCCTCGCCATGCCCATGCAGCTCGGCGGTACCGCAATCGCACGCTAGAGGATAGTACGGGCCAGCTGAGCTGATTTGGGTGCAGTTGAATGCGCTTGCCGATTTTGCTGCCGGCATCTGCATCGAGTTCCGCCTGCTATTGAAGATGGCCCAAGCCAACTCAAGAGGTGCAGCGTCGATTGAGGTGAATGCCGTCTAGCAAGACGTAGCCGTCCGCTGTGTCTGGCAACCGGGCGCTGGTTGCACCCTACCGGACGGTGCTTCCCGAAGCTACCGGGCAGCGCGAGCACACGCTGCGGGAGGAGTTCGACGAGCTGCGATACCCGGAACGCTATGGCGTGGCTTGGTGGATGATGCACAGTTCTGCCGCTCCCTGCGCCCGAAAGCGGGCATGCCGCTTCCGGCCAGCATCGGACATTCAGCCGCCTCGCCTCGATATTTGAGAAGGGGCGGGCGATGCAGTTCCGCCGAAGGCTTTGGCGAGCATCGCTCCATGCGAGAACGGCCCGTCAGGGCGAGCTCAGATTGGCGCAGGCCGTCCACCACCGGGTTTGCACGGTGGAGTCCAGGACGTCGGCGAAGAAACCCTGGCCATTCTCGCTGAAGTCGACAGCGCATATCGGCCCAGCCGGGGTGTCCATCTGTCGGACGCCTACCATTCGGCGTCAGGCAAGTGGAGGCGTGCCGGGCGTCTGCTGAAGCTGCTGCACCTGCTGCGCCAGGGTCATGGAAGGGCAGACCGAGACATGCAGAGATTGCGCCGTCAGTGGCGCAGGACTGCCGATCGCGACCAGGCAAGCGGTCGCAACCGCATGGCATATTCGCATGGCTCGTCTCCTCCCGAGTGGCGTCGACGTACCCATAAGCAGTATGGGGCACCTAGTGGCGGAGATGGTGTTAGGGTTCATTCAGCGGTGTTGTGCCTGCTCCAGCGCGAGGTTCCAGGTTTCAAAAGTGAGGCGTTCCCGGACAGGGACACGGGGAGCGGTGGAGACAAACCCATCAAGACCTACCGCCCGCCCGAGAATCCTCTGTCGGAGCTAAACCACTGCGGCCTTTGCCGAAGGTGCGGAGGCTAAGCCCACCTCGCCCTCCCAAGTCCCACATCATTGTCAGCAGTGTCCGATGGACCACGATGTTTGCTGCCAGCGCCGTGCGACTGGGCATTCGGGTTTCCAACCCCCGCGGGAGCTGCCGCTCGGAAACCGGCCATTTTCCTCGCTTCGAACCTTGGGACTAAATCCGCCAGGTCCCAAGGTTCGGAGAGAAAGCGCCGTCCGGAGAGAGGATTCAGTGTTCGTTCCGCCTTCGCAAGCCCAAGGTCGCCGCCCTGACCCAGGCGAAACCTGCCGTTCCGGGCGCTGTCGGCCCGGACGGAGAGCGTTTCTCCGGAAGCGAATGGTGTGGGCGAAGGAACCGGGAGCGAACACTCTCTGGGGCATTGGAGGGCAAGCCACAGGAGCAGCCCGATCCGTGGCCACCTCGACGTTTAGCACTTTTGAGCTGCTGAAGCGCCTGCTCGTCGACCCAGCGTGCCTTGACGGCAGCGGCAAGGGCGCGCAGCGGAGACCTCTGCGAAACGCCTTGCTGGACGGGCGATGGGCTGGTTCGCTGCGCCTCGTGACGGAATGGCGGGGCGGGGATGGGTCAGCGTCGGATCGGACAGGCGAGCCTGGCGGAGGCGCTGCTGCCGGCGGGTGCGGGGTCCAATCGCTGGCTGGACCGCATCCTCGGCCTGATCGACTGGTCTTCGATGGAGCGCCTTCTCGCGCCGCTGCGCGCGCCCACAGGCCGGCCCGGCTATCCGCCGCTGGCGCTGTTCCGCGCGCTGTTGCTGGCGCAGTGGTACCAGCTCTCCGATCCCGGTCTCGAGGAGGCGCTGGCCGACCGGCTATCGTTCCGGCGCTTTTGCGGCTTCGGCCTCGACGACGGCACGCCGGACGAGACCACGCTGTGCTGGTTCCGCGCTGCGCTGGCCGAGCGCGGCCTCGCCGAGGCGCTGTTCGCCGAGCTGAACCGCCAACTCGACGCCAAGGGTCTGGTGCTGAAGGCCGGCACGCTGATCGGCGCGACGCTGGTCGAGGCGGCGGTCGTCCGTCCGCCGCGGAGTGAGGGCGAGGTGTCCACCAAGGACCCTGAGGCCGGCTTCACCCGGCGTGGCCAGCGCAGCATCTTCGGGTTCAAGGCGCATGTCGCGGTGGACCTCGGCTCGGATCTGATCCGCGATGCTGTGCTGACCGGGGCCGATGTCGGCGACAGCCTGGCGGCCGATGGGCTGGTGCAGGGCGACGAGGCGGCGGTGTTCATGGACAAGGCGTACGACAGCGCCGCCCGGCGCGAGACACTGGCTGAGGCCGGCATCGTCGACGGCATCATGCATCGCGGCCATGCGCGCCGACCCCTCACAGCCTGGCAGCGCTGGATGAACACCGCGCTGGCGCCGATCCGTGGCCAGGTCGAACGTGCCTTCGGCACGCTGAAGCGCAGCTACGGATGGCGTCGGGTCCGCTATCGCGGCCTGATCCGCAACGGCGCCCATCTGCACCTGCTCTGCACAGCGATGAACCTGCGCCGCGCCGAACGCCTCATCGCCCGACGGGAGAGGTGCGTCCAACGCCCGGCTT
>NZ_JACOMF010000135.1:0-2025 GCF_014283215.1 Siccirubricoccus deserti | reverse complement strand
CTGGCTGAGGCCGGCATCGTCGACGGCATCATGCATCGCGGCCATGCGCGCCGACCCCTCACAGCCTGGCAGCGCTGGATGAACACCGCGCTGGCGCCGATCCGTGGCTAGGTCGAACGCGCCTTCGGCACGCTGAAGCGCAGCTACGGATGGCGTCGGGTCCGCTACCGCGGCCTGATCCGCAACGGCGCCCATCTGCACCTGCTCTGCACAGCGATGAACCTGCGCCGCGCCGAACGCCTCATCGCCTGACGGGAGAGGTGCGCCCAACGCTCGGCTTCAGAGGCCCAAACGGGCATTGCTGAACGCCTCGTCGTCGGACTAACGCCACTCCACGCCCATCAGCCGCATTTCGCAGGGGTCTCCTCAAGGCCCCCTTGGCTCGATCCGCGCCCAGAGCAACCCCCTATTCGGAAAACCGCGGGACGAGGCTGCTCCACCCATCCCCACCGTTTTTCCCTCCTGCCCGTTGCGGCCTGAAGTTTTTTTCGGCTGGCCAATGGGCTGCGGAACCGGCCATGAACCGCCCATGAGCGGATCGCCCAGCCTCTTCCCCAACTCGCCGAATTGCCCGTAGCCCGAACAGGTGGCCGCCATCGGCTCTTGGGGTGGCCCGACCTACACTTCGGCAAGCGGTCGAGCCCCCTTTGATCCGAAACTCCGGGGCTGGTTTAGGCAGCTGCGTTCAGTGCACCGAACAGTGCGGCGGCGCGGCCCTCAAGCCGGCGGCGGATCGATACAGGCACTTGGCGGTGCGAGATAGCACGCGGCAGGTCCATTTCAGAAATAGGGGCTGTATCGCCGGCCAAGGCTACGTACTCGTTCCAGTTGTCGAAACGCTCGCGGTGCACGTTGTCCACGAAGGTTTCAGCTGGCGCACCCTCAGCGAGCACCAACGTGTGCTCGGCGACTTCAATGTGGAAGTAGGTAAAAGTCGCCGGCACGTCCTGCTCACGGATGACCGAGGTACCGTTCACCAGCGCCCCAGCCTGGACCAGCACACCGTCCACCAGCAGGGCATGGGCGGGGGAAACCAGCAGGTCGCGGGTGGGCAGGTTCTCACCCAGCGCGCCAGCACGTACCCGGATGGGCAGGACGCGCAACTTGTCTGTAAAAAGAGTGGAGACGGTCTGGCGTCCGATCCAGCGTACGGGTACGGCCTTGCCGTCAGCCGTCAGCACCAGGTCGCCGGACCGCAGCGCCTCAACCGGCAGTTCTCCATCAGGTATTCGGATTAGCGTGCCGGGATAGAAGCAAATCGGTTCGGGTTCAGTCGTATTAGCACTAACGGTAGTGGTGCCGGGTGCTATATTTTGGCTATTACTAAAAAGATAGTAGTTGCCATTCCCGTCTGTGGCGACAAAGCCGATGTCTGGGCCACCGCTAGTTAAAAAATGAGCGTTGCCAAAATAGGTTAGAGTAGTACCTGGTATAATGGTCCCAGTGTATGAAAAAACTTCATTCGACGTTAAGCTATTATCAGGAGAATTGCTGGTTTCCGTGACTGTTGCGGATCCGGTTCCTGTTAGGTCTGTAGCGCCGATGGCTATACCGAAAGTGCCGTTACCCGTGTTGGTTAGACTGTATACTTGGGTATATGTAGCGCTAGCCATACTTGTTCTCTTTCTTTAACTGCGAGGTTGCTCTGCTCAGGAAGGATATGGCCTGCTTCAGGCCACTGCACTCGTTGGTGACGCCTCCAATCTACGCACTGTCCGAACAATTTTGATGCTATAGCAAATTTACGAGAGGATCAAAAAATTTTTGCGGATGAAAATTGAGAAGAGGTTTGCGCGGCGCGTGGAGGTGTGGATATCCGCCACCACCTCATCTCGCGCCCGGCCTGGAACCGACCTTGGGCACGGCGGAGCAGGTTCATCAGCCCACCCTAGCTGAGGCGCAGCCCGAACAGGTCGGCCAGTGCGGCCTGCAGCCGCTCGTAGGAGAGCGCCTGATAGGTCTTGAGGTAGGTGGCCACCGCGTGCAGGCGCGGGCCGAAGGGCGTGCCGCTGACCGGCACGGGCG
>NZ_JACOMF010000134.1 GCF_014283215.1 Siccirubricoccus deserti | reverse complement strand
ACGCGCAGGCAGGACCGGTCTGGTACTGGCCCGGGCAGCATGCGTCGAGGAATTCCCCCGACATGTCGCTCTCCTATAGATACCAATTAGGAAAGTGACATCCGGGGGGAATTCCTGTCTCCCGGCTGCGTCGAGGAATTCCCCCGACATGTCGCTCTCCTATAGATACCAATTAGGAAAGTGACATCCGGGGGGAATTCCTGTCTCCCGGCTTCCCCCTCTCCTGCGCGTCTCACCTGACTCAGCGCATGCTGCCCCCGGCCGCGAGGCATCACCGATCGCGCCTCCACCTCCCCATGCGAAGCGCGGTGCTCGACCCCCGGGAGCGCGCGCCGCTCCGGCGTGCGCCGAGGGGAGAGAGCGGGACGGGCATGGCCCCCCGGCCAGTGCCCGGACCACCCGGTTCCTCACCCAACCGTCTCCACACCGTCGAGCGATCATCGGCAGGATGATCGGCGAGGAAGGCGGCACGACCGTCAAGGCGAAGATCAGCAGGACATGGCCACGACCGTCAGCCGACCGTCACGCGATCAGCCCGCTCTCCCCGGCGCCGCGCATCACCCGACCTTCATCCGGTACCGCTGGCCACGGTCGAGGTGCAGGACGAGACCATAGCGGCTCCGGCCCAGCGCGCCCTCCATCAGCAGCCCGAACAGCCGCGGGTTGACCAGCAAGTGGTGCTGAATGCCCTCGCGGCCGCGAAAACCCAGGTTCCGCCCGGCCGTTTGGTTGAACTCGTCGATGTGCCGGAGCAGACAGGCGTCCGACCGGCCCATCCATGCATTGAGCGCTTGGACCCGCTCGTACTCGGCGGGCGACATAAATGCCATCGTTTGAATGACGCTCTTGCCGATCAGGTCATTGCTGCCGCGCGCCCGGGCGTGCGTCATCGAGTTTGGAAGATCGGCAACGCGGTTGCTCACCACCCATGCATCTGGCAGGCCGAGGCGCCGGCGCCACTCCTCGCAGAGCCGCGACAGGTTGCGTGCCGTCACGCCCCTGATGGCGTGGACCATCACGTCACAATGCGGCAGAGAGGGAGCATCGAGTTCGAAAAACGACCATGAGGGATCGGCGCGGCGTGCGACAGCGGTCGGTAGGGCTTCCGTGGTCAGGACAACCACGTGGGGCGCCAAGCCGCCCTGCCACCACATCCTTGGCTGGACGCACCAAGGGTGGCCGTGCCGGGCAGCGTAGATGTCCGGACGGTCGCCGTCCGCCCCGGCTTCAGCCTCTTCCTCGACGACGTACTCGCCGCTGTTGCGGGTCGTGACCTGAGTCCAGGGACCGTCCGCTACCGCGGCCAGCCTACGGAACTCGTCGAAGGAGAGATTGATGGCCTCGCCGCCAATTACCGGCTTTCCCTCCTGGGCCACGAACGCCTCCCAGGCGGCGTGCTGGCGGTCGATCCCCGCCCGTCCGCGCGCGGCCTCGTGCCGGTCCGAGAGCCGCCGGACCCATTCGAGGACCGCGAGTGGCCGCATCTCCACCACGCTCTCGACCCGAACTTCGTCGTGCACGGCCAGCCCCAGAGCCGTCTCTCGGACGGCGCGCCCTCGCCGCTCGGCTTCGTCGCGTGCGCCGTCCCAGAAGGAGTGGGACCACATGGCCCTAGTGGGGCTCTGCCGATCCCACCCCTGGAGCACCTGATGGACCGTGAAGCCGACCATGCGAGCGTCCCCAACCTTCGCCCAAATCGCGGCGTGCATGGCCCGGAACGCCTCCATGATCCGTGGTTGGGCCGCCTTCACCGCCGACCACAGACTGCCGTGCCCGCGCCTCGCCGCCTCAGCCTGCGACATGGCCGTCTGGCCCAATTCACGGCACATCCGCGCGTATGCCTCCGAGAAGGAAGGCAGCACCACGCCGACGAAGCCACTGCCGCGCTGTGCCTCGTTGAAGGCGTCGCACTTCTCCTGAGCGGTCTCGTAGTCTCCGAACCCGTACAGGGCCAACGTTGGGTCACCGGGACGCTCGATGCGCTCAACGATCCGGTTGTGCTCGGCGAACAACGCAGATGACTTCCCGGCGCCCTCCGGTCCGCTCACCCAGAGAAGCTGGTGCGCCGGGACCGCGCCAAGGAAGAACGCCCTCACGGCGGTGCGCGCCGACCCCGGGTCGTGCGCCGCCTCCCGGAACTCAACCTCCAACGGGTGCTCGGCCAAACTCGCGCTCGGCCGGGGGATGACGACAGTTTCCTCCGTGGCGGCCTCGTCCTCTTCCCGGCGCATCCGCTCGTGCTGCGCGACCCAGAAGCGAATCATGTGGCCGAGCGGGAACAGCAACGGACGAGTGTGCAGATGATCGGCACCTGTGCCCGTGAGGAGGATATTCGTGTGATCCTCGCGGAGGATCGACGCGGCATTGCGATCATGTGGCGAGTTGAAGAAGCGAGCCACCCACTTTCCGCGCTCGTGCGTGAGGCGTTCGAGCTTCGGCCATTCGCCGAAGTGCTTCCTCAGCTTTTCCTCGCAAAAGGCGACCTGCTCGGGCGTCAGGTCGCCGACGGCAGCGGGCCTCGCGCCGTCTCGGGCGGGGCGCGACCGATCGCCAGGAGCGACTGGGACCTCGTGGAAGGGCTCCGGACGAAAGAACAGCGCGGTAGCGCCGGGTGCAGCGCGTTCACGCCACTGTTCCCATACGGTAACCTGCCGTACCCAAGTGCCGGGCGGGACACCGAGGATGTGGTCGCTGCCCTCCACAAGCCGGTAGGCGTTCGGCAACCGCCTATAACTTTCTGGGAAGCGGAGCATGGGGTCGGGCTCGACACCATTGGGGACGGCCAGCACTTCACGCACGATCGGCCGCAGCAGGTTCCAGTGAGCGACAAATCCGGGTCGTAGGTCCGCAATCGCGTAGAGGTCCAGCGCCTCGGCGGCGAGTAAGGTGTTGAACGTGGCGTGGATGTGCAGGGACTTGCCGCCAGAATAATTCACCGTGAGCCCCGCGAAATCTGCATATTCGGACAGGCGAGCGAACAACCTTCCCATCGGAGAGTCGCTGGCCTTCTTCCGCGACATGAGCCACGACATCTGCTCGCGGAAGAATTCGATGCTCCGCTCGTCGTGCTCGAACGTGAAGACGTAAAAGGGGCCTAGTGCAACGCGCTCCGACGGCCGCTGCCAGACCTCGGTGCCCATCAATTCGTCGATCTCGGGGCGGCATGCCTTGAGGGGGTTAGCGAAGAACGCCATGAGCGCCCAGGGCTCGGGGGCGTCGATCGAGTATGGCGCAGTGCCGCTGGCCAACGCCTGGGCGAGTTCGTGATTGCGTCCCGGCGTCTCCTTGAGGATGGCGACTGGGTAGTATACCGCCTCGTCGATGTCCTGGCCGGGCGCGCAGCGAAACAGGTATGGCTTAAGTACACGATTGACGAGAAGGTTGCCCGGCTTTGCAAGTGCGGCGCGGAAGCGGCGCGCGGCGCTGCCGCCAAGTGCCTTCTCCACGAGAGTGAGGAACTGCTCCTCGTGGGCGGCGAGAGTGAAGTCGAGCATTCGTGTGTGTCCGGCGAAGATCGTGGTTGTCGTGGGGACGCAGCCGGTGCCGGCTGAGACGCACACACTGCGGTCGCTTGCGGCACTGTTGGCCCTTCGGCCGGCCGGTGCCCGCGCGGCGGAGCAGAGCCGGTGTACCCTGCTTCCGCCTCTTTGGCTGGGTAGCCGTCTTGCCAACGCTTGCCGAGAAAGCGCGGGGGTTCAGGCCGTAGTGCTGGGCTTGCCAACCCAGCGCCACTTCTGGATCAGTGCCGGCTGCTGCGGACCAGCAAATCACGCAGCGGCTTGAGGTCGCCGTCGGCGAGCCGATTGAGAGTCGCGCGGTGCATCTCCTCGATAACTTCGAGGCCGCGGGGATTGAGCGACTTGTCGGTAATCCGTTCGACCTTGGCGAGCGACGCCTTAAGCTGCGCGTGGGCGGCGGTGAGGAGGCGGCGCGACGTGCTGCGCAGCTTTTCATCAGTCTGTGCGGCGAGTGCCCGACGTTCCTCCGCCGTCCAGCCGCCCTTCGCGAACAGCTTCACAATGTCAGGCGCGTCGTAGGCCGCGAACATGGCCTCAGTGTCGTCCTCGTCGACCTCGTTGTCGTGGATGTCGGTCACGGCACTCTCCCTCCTATGGAACCACGCCGCCGGTGATGATCTTGGCCGCGCTGAGGGGTGTTCCCGCTAGTCGCCGCACAGCGCGGCGTCAATAGAAATGCAAATGCGTCTTCGGATCGATTGACTGGCCGCGTGTGGAGCCGAGCCACTACGACTGGTGTGCCAGCGCAGCGCGCCTCCGCTGTGAGCGCAGGCGCCGTCGAATGCGGACCCGGATTGCAGGTCGAGCCGATGCTCATCGCCTTCTAGTCCTGCTGATCGGCCCGACGACCAGCCGAGATAACTACCGACGGACCAACAGCAAGGAGGTCGGCATGACCATCCAAGACATATACCAAACCGCAAGCCAACGCGGTCTGGCGCAATCCAAGCGCCAGTTCTCGACCGCCTATTTGGGGTGCGCGCCCAACTACCTCGCCGATGCAGGCTGGGAGAGATGCAGCACGCGCGTAATCCTCCACCTCTACCGCAGGCTTGGTGAGGAGGGGCAGGCTGATCTTCAAGCGCTGGCCTTTCAGCGGCTCCTAGCTGCGGAGGCGCAGGACGGTGGTGCCCTGGCGGTGGGAGCATGAGGTACGTCGAGATCGCCAATCCGCCACAGCCGACCGACAAGGCAGTCATGCGCGGGCTCATGGACACTGTGAGGGCTGCCCACCGGGAGCGCATCTGGCCGGAGATCGACAACCCGACGGCCGAGCAATACGCCGCCATGCAGCACGTTGAACCGCCCCGGGTTTGCCGGAGGCAGGGGAGTTTGAGTCAGGCTGCCAGCGCAACCTCCTGCTGGCTGGCATAGTAGCGCGCCTCAGCTTCGGCGGGTGGGATGTTGCCGATCGGCTCGAGGAGG
>NZ_JACOMF010000133.1 GCF_014283215.1 Siccirubricoccus deserti | reverse complement strand
CGGCCTGCTGGTCACCTACGACACCGGCGGCGACAGCGTCTTCCTGGCGCATGTCACCAAGATCGCCGCGGCGGACATGCTCTTCGCCTGAACCCGGCAACCGAGACGGGCCGCACCGGCCCGTCTCAATGGCCGGGCGGTTTGCGCCGCAAAGCCTGGCTGGGCGCCACTCGGCGCGGCGCCCGTTCGGACGCTCGGCATGAAGGGAACATTCATGCCGCTGGGTTGAGCCTGTTTGGCCCGGGCACACTCTATATATATGGTAGAGAGTAGGGATGGGGCGCCACCGCAGGGTGGCGCCCTTTTCCATGCCTGCCCGTCGCATGCTATGCGCCGCCGTCATGGATGCAGCAGCGGCTTCGGCGCCGGTCATCCCGCAACTGCGGGAAGCCCGGCGGGTGGTGGTGAAGATCGGCTCCGCCCTGGTGGTGGAGGAGAAAACCGCGACGCCGCGCGCCGCCTGGCTCGCCTCGGTTGCCGCGGATGTCGCCGCCATGCGGGCGCGGGGAACGGAGGTGGTGCTGGTCTCCTCCGGCGCGATTGCCCTGGCGCGGCGGATGCTCGGCCTCACCCGAAAGAAGCTGCGGCTGGAGGAGAAGCAGGCCGCCGCCGCGGTTGGCCAGATCCGCCTGGCCGGGGCCTGGCAGGCGGCGCTCTCGGGGCATGGACTGGCGGCGGCCCAGCTGCTGCTGACCCTGGAGGACAGCGAGGACCGCCGCCGCTACCTCAATGCCCGCGCGACGCTTGGTACCCTGCTGGAGCTCGGCTGCATCCCGGTGATCAACGAGAACGACACCGTTGCCACCACCGAGATCCGCTTCGGCGACAACGATCGGCTGGCCGCCCGCGTCGCCGAGATGACCGGCGCGGATGCGCTGGTGCTGCTGTCCGACATCGACGGCCTCTACACCGCCGATCCGCGCAACGACCCCGCCGCGGCGCATCTCCCGGTGGTGGAGCGGATCACCGACAGCATCATGGCCATGGGGGGCGAGCCGCCGCCGGGCTACAGCTCTGGCGGGATGCGCACCAAGCTGATCGCCGCCCGCATCGCGACGGGCGCGGGCTGCGCCATGGCGATCGCCCTCGGCAAGCGCGACAACCCGCTGCGGGCGATCGAGGAAGGCGCCCGCTGCAGCTGGTTCCTGCCGGCGCCCGAGGGCCGCACCGCCCGCAAGCGCTGGATCGCCGGCTCGCTGGCGCCGCTCGGCTCATTGCTGGTCGATGCCGGTGCCGCCCGCGCCCTGGCGCGGGGCTCCTCCCTGTTGCCGGCCGGGGTGCGCGGGGTGGAAGGGCAGTTCCACCGCGGCGATCCGGTGAGCGTGCGCGACGTGGCGGGGCGGGAGCTGGCGCGTGGCCTCTCCGCCTATGATGCGGAAGATGCGCGGCGCATCGCCGGACATCGCAGCGAGCAGATCGAGGCGATCCTCGGCTGGCGCGGCCGGGATGAGATCGTGCATCGCGACGATCTGGTGGTGCTGGGGTAGCGCACCGCTGAACCGGGTGCTGGTGGGCGCCAGCGAGCCGGCGGTGCGGCTTCACCATGGGGGCGGCGGGCTGGCCGGCCAGCCGCATCTCTTCCTTATCATTGGCGCGGCTTGCGGGGGGGCCTGCGGGCGAGGGGTGGACGGCTTCGGGCCGAGCCCGGACGGGATCATCCGCTTTGCCGGGCTGCGTGCGCCGCGCTAAGCCTCTTCGCAGGAGCACCCGCATGAACGCCATCACCGACCCCTCCGCCGCCCTGATCGAGACCGCCGCCCGCGCCGCCAAGGCTGCCGCGGCCGAACTCGCCCGGGCGCCGCGACCGGCGAAGGATGCGGCGCTGCGGGCGGCGGCCGCCGCGCTCCGGGCCACGGCCCCGGCGATCCTCGCGGCCAATGCCGAGGATCTGGCCGCCGCGCCCGATCTCTCCGCCGCCTTCCGCGACCGCCTCACCCTGACCCGGAGCCGGATCGAGGCCATGGCGGCAGGGCTTGAGGAAATGGCCGAACTGCCCGACCCGGTCGGCCGCGTGCTGTCGGAATGGACCCGGCCCAATGGCCTCCTCATCCGCCGGATCGCCCAGCCGATCGGCGTCATCGGCATGATCTTCGAGAGCCGGCCGAACGTCGCCGCCGATGCCGCCGGCCTTTGCCTGAAATCCGGCAATGCGGTGATCCTGCGCGGCGGCCGGGAATCGCTGCGCAGCGTCGCCGCCATCCACGCCGCCATGGTCGCCGGGCTGCGCGAGGCCGGGCTGCCGGAGGCCGCGGTGCAGGTGGCGCCCACCGCCGACCGCGCGTTCGTCGGCGCCATGCTGCGCGCCGCCGGCCTGATCGACCTCATCATCCCGCGCGGCGGCAAGGGCCTCGTCACCCGGGTGATGGAGGAGGCGCGGGTGCCGGTCCTCGCCCATGCCGAGGGGCTCTGCCACACCTATGTCCACGCCGCCGCCGAGCCGGAGATGGCCCGCGCCATCCTGGCCAATGCCAAGATGCGCCGCACCGGCGTCTGCGGCGCCACCGAGACGCTGCTGATCGACGCCGCCATCGCGCCCTCCCTGCTGCCGCTGCTGGTCGCCGATCTCCGGGCCCTCGGCTGCGACTTCCGCGCCGATGCGCGGGCCCGCGCCGTCTGCCCGGAGCTGCCGGCCGCCTCCGAACAGGATTTCGCCACCGAATGGCTGGACGCCATCCTCTCCATCGCCGTGGTGGATGGGGTGCCGGCGGCGCTCGACCACATCCGCCGCTACGGCTCGGAGCATACCGAGGCGATCGTCACCGCGGATGCGGCGGCGGCGGCGGAGTTCCTCAACGGGCTGGCCTCGGCGGTCGGGCTGGTGAATGCCTCCACCCAATTCTGCGACGGCGGCGAATTCGGCTTCGGCGCCGAGATCGGCATCGCCACCGGCCGGCTGCACGCGCGCGGGCCGGTGGGGTTGGAACAGCTCTGCACCTATCGCTACCATGTCCTCGGCACCGGTCAGACCCGCCCCTGACCCAGCCGCAACGGCCTGCCCAAGGCCGCGGAGGACCAGACGCCGTGACCTGCCCGCCTGCCCCGCCCTTGTCGGCGGCGCTCCGCTGATCGCCGCCCCCGGCCCGCGGGGCGATGACCGGCGGCAGCGGATCGGCCTGCTCGGCGGCAGCTTCAACCCGGCTCATGCGGGGCACCGGCATGTCGCGGAGCAGGCGCTCAGGGCGTTGCGGCTGGACCAGGTCTGGCTGCTGGTCTCGCCCGGCAACCCGCTGAAGCCGAGGCGCGGCATGGCGCCCTTCGCCGAGCGCCTTGCCTCCGCCGCCGCCATCGCCGGCGACGACCCCAGGATCCTGGCGACCGATGTCGAGGCCCGGCTCGGCACCCGCTACACCGTGGATACGCTGGCGCTGCTGGCCCGGCGCTTTCCGCGCGCCCGCTTCGTGCTGCTGATGGGCGCCGACAACCTCACCCAATTGCCGCGCTGGCGGCGCTGGCGGGAGATCGCCCGGACCACCCCCATTGCGGTGCTGCCGCGGCCGGGCGAGACCCGCCGGGCGCTGTCCGGCCGGGCGGCGCATTGGCTGGCGCGCTGGCGCCGGCCGCCGGGGGCGCTGCTGGCGGCGCCCCCAGGTGCAGCCGATGCCGGGGCGCATGCCCCCTGGTGCCTGGTCCCGGCGCGGGAACACGCCGCTTCGGCCACCGCGATTCGAGCGGCGCGGGCCGGCATGCGATAGAGTGCATCATGACAGGCAAAGAGGAGGCGGCTATCGCGCGCACGCCGAAGGCCCCCGCGGGGGATGAGACCAGCCCGGCCCGGCGCCGCAGCACCGCGGCGAAGCCGGCGGCACCCAGGGCGACGCCGGTGAAGGCGGCGAAGCCGAAGCCCACGGCCACCGGGGCCGAGCCCGCGACCCCGCGCAAGCGCCAGGTCGCCGCCGGCCCGGATGCCGCGCCGAAACCCCGCCGTACCCGGCGGGTCAAGGCCTCGCCGGACCGGCTGGAGGAGCTGGTCACCGCTGTCCGCAACAGCCTTGAGGATGACAAGGCCGAGGATATCCTCGTGCTGGACGTCGCCGACCGGGCCAGCTTCACCGACCGGATGATCATCGCCACCGGCCTCGCCGACCGGCAGATCCAGGCGATGGCGGACCACCTGGAGGATGCGCTGGAGAAGGTCGGTCTCAAGCTGAACCGCAGCGCCATCCAGGCCTCGCCCGACTGGGTGCTGATCGATGCCGGCGACCTGGTGGTGCATCTGTTCAAGCCCGAGGCGCGGGCGATGTACGCGCTGGAGCGCATGTGGGGCCCGGATTCGCCGCACGGCGAGGGCGGCACCGGCACGGCCTGAGGCCAGCCGGCCATGAAGCCGGCCCGGCTCATCGCCATCGGCCGGCTGAAGCCGGGGCCGGAGGCGGCGCTCTTCGCCCAGTACAACGCCCGGCTGCGGCCGCCGCTGGCGGTGACGGAACTGCCCGAGGCGCGCGGCGGCGCCGCCGAGGTGCGGCGCCGGGAAGCCGCCGCCATCCTCGCCGCCCTGCCGGAGGCGGCGCTGTTGATAGCGCTCGACCTCGGCGGCACGGCGCCGACCAGCGAGGCACTGGCGACGCTCGCCGAGCGCTGGGAGGCGGCGGCGCGGCCGCTGTGTTTCGTCATCGGTGGCGCCGAGGGCCTGGATCCCACGGTGCTGGACCGCGCGGCGCACCGCCTCTCGCTCGGCCCCCTGACCTGGCCGCATTTCCTGGTGCGCGGGCTGCTGGCGGAGCAATGGTACCGGGTGCAGGCGATCCGCGGTGGCCATCCCTACCACCGGGCCTGGCGGCCAGGTTAGAGCGGATCGCCGCAGTGCGGCACGCCCGGATGCGTGCACCCGCTCTGCAAACACGTGGCGGCAGCGGATTGGCGTTCAGACATGAACATGCATTGTTGAAACCCTGTGGTGGGCGACCTGAGGAGCATCAGGTTGTGGGTGAGGACCCGCAGGATGATTTCGCGCGCCTGCGCGGCACCGCTGCGAGCGCTCAGAGCCGAGCCGAGGCGTCGT
>NZ_JACOMF010000132.1:0-2500 GCF_014283215.1 Siccirubricoccus deserti | reverse complement strand
CCAGGCTGAAGGTGCGGTAACACGCACTGGAGGGCCGAACCCACGCCTGTTGAAAAAGTCGGGGATGAGCTGTGGCTAGGGGTGAAAGGCCAATCAAACTCGGAAATAGCTGGTTCTCCGCGAAATCTATTGAGGTAGATCGTTCGTCGGTCACCCCCGGAGGTAGAGCACCGGAAGGGCTAGGGGGACCCAAAGTCCTACCAAACCCTACCGAACTCCGAATGCCGGGGAGTGCAGGCGGGCAGACAGACAGTGGGTGCTAAGGTCCATTGTCGAGAGGGAAACAGCCCAGACCACCAGCTAAGGCCCCCAAATGATGGCTAAGTGGGAAAGCATGTAGGACGGCCATAACAACCAGGAGGTTGGCTTAGAAGCAGCCATCCTTTAAAGAAAGCGTAATAGCTCACTGGTCTAATAGCTGTCCCGCGGCGAAAATGTAACGGGGCTCAAGCCATCTGCCGAAGCTGTGGATGCACTAGCGATAGTGCGTGGTAGCGGAGCGTTCCCTAAGCCTGTGAAGCGGTATGCGCGAGCGGCCGTGGAGGTATGGGAAGTGCGAATGCGGACATGAGTAGCGACAAGGAGGGTGAGAAACCCTCCCGCCGAAAGTCCAAGGGTTCCTGCGCAAGGCTAATCCGCGCAGGGTGAGCCGGCCCCTAAGGCGAGGGCGAGAGCCGTAGCCGATGGAAACCAGGTGAATATTCCTGGGCCCGCCAGAAGTGACAGCCGTGAAGTTCTGTACTCCCTTATCGGATTGGGGGTGCAGTTGGATCGGCTCGGGAAATAGCTCTGGCATATGGACCGTACCCGAAACCGACACAGGTGGACTGGTAGAGCATACCAAGGCGCTTGAGAGAACGATGCTGAAGGAACTAGGCAAATTGCTCGCGTAACTTCGGGATAAGCGAGACCCTTCTCTGCGCAAGCAGGGTGGGGTGACACAAACCAGGGGGTGGCGACTGTTTAGTAAAAACACAGGGCTCTGCGAAATCGAGAGATGACGTATAGGGTCTGACGCCTGCCCGGTGCCGGAAGGTTAAAGGGAGGAGTGCAAGCTCCGAACTGAAGCCCCGGTAAACGGCGGCCGTAACTATAACGGTCCTAAGGTAGCGAAATTCCTTGTCGGGTAAGTTCCGACCTGCACGAATGGCGTAACGACCTCCCCACTGTCTCCAGCATCGGCTCAGCGAAATTGAACTCCCCGTGAAGATGCGGGGTACCCGCGGTCAGACGGAAAGACCCTATGAACCTTTACTGCAGCTTCGCAGTGGCGCCAGGAAGGGACTGTGTAGGATAGGTGGGAGGCTATGAAGCCGGGGCGCTAGCTTCGGTGGAGCCAACCTTGAAATACCACCCTGTGCCTTTCTGGCGTCTAACCGAGCCCCGTTAGCCGGGGCCGGGACCCTGCGTGGTGGGCAGTTTGACTGGGGCGGTCGCCTCCCAAATGGTAACGGAGGCGCGCGATGGTGGGCTCAAGCCGGTCGGACATCGGCTGTTGAGTGCAAAGGCACAAGCCCGCCTGACTGTGAGCGCGACAGCGCGAACAGAGACGAAAGTCGGCCTTAGTGATCCGGTGGTCCCGCGTGGAAGGGCCATCGCTCAACGGATAAAAGGTACTCTAGGGATAACAGGCTGATCTCCCCCAAGAGTCCACATCGACGGGGAGGTTTGGCACCTCGATGTCGGCTCATCGCATCCCGGGGCTGGAGCAGGTCCCAAGGGTTCGGCTGTTCGCCGATTAAAGCGGTACGTGAGCTGGGTTTAGAACGTCGTGAGACAGTTCGGTCCCTATCTGCCGTGGGTGTAGGAGACTTGAGAGGATCTGTCCCTAGTACGAGAGGACCGGGATGGACGTACCTCTGGTGTACCAGTTGTCACGCCAGTGGCACCGCTGGGTAGCTAAGTACGGACGGGATAACTGCTGAAGGCATCTAAGCAGGAAACCCCCCTCGAAACGAGGTCTCCCTCGAGGGCCGTGATAGACCATCACGTTGATAGGCCGCAGGTGGAAGTCGGGTAACCGATGCAGCCGAGCGGTCCTAATCGCCCGATCGAGCTCAGATCCATCACCACCGCGACGCGGGTCGCAAGACCCGCACCGCACGCAGCACCAAGCCGCGCCACACACTCGCACCCCATCAACCAATCTCATCTCACCAACCCAGATCTCAGAGGATCCGGCACGGTGGCCCGGTGGCTATCGCGGGGATGATACACCCGATCCCATCCCGAACTCGGCCGTGAAACACCCCAGCGCCCATGGTACTGCACCTCAAGGTGCGGGAGAGTCGGTCGCCGCCGGGCCACCATGCCGGATCCTCTCAGATACACCACCGCGGGGTGGAGCAGCCCGGTAGCTCGTCAGGCTCATAACCTGAAGGTCACAGGTTCAAATCCTGTCCCCGCATCCATCTTGATTTGCAGCAGCAACGCCTCGGCAACATCGCCGAGGTGTTTGCCAATTCCAGCCCCCTCCGCCAGGCGGAGAATGACGCCCAAC
>NZ_JACOMF010000131.1 GCF_014283215.1 Siccirubricoccus deserti | reverse complement strand
GCTGCGTTGGCCGGTCTCGCCGACCTCGCGCAGCTCCTGCTTGACCCGGGCGGCGTCATCCAGCGACAGCCGGACCGAGACGCGGCGCGTGCTATCCGCCATGCGTCACGCCTCCTGCGTCGGTGGGATGGTCAGGGTCCGGGGGACTCAGTGCGCCGCGCGGCGCTGCCAGCGGCGAGGCCCATGCGCATGGCGAGCAGGAGCTCCGCTGCGTCCCAGCCGGAGGCGCCCATTTCGCGCGCGGTGGCGAGCGCGGCCGGCATGTCGAGGTCGAGGCCCGCCATGGTCGCCGTGGCGCAGGTGGTGCCGGCGGCCCAGACAGCGGCGCCCTCGACGCTGGCCGGCGCGTGCGCGGCGTAGGGGCAGGCGAGGCCGCAGTCGCGATCGAGGGCCGCGCAGCCGCGGCAGTAGTCAGGGCCCTGGCCGAAATGCCATTCGGCCCGGGCCCTCAGCCGTTTCCCTCCAGCGCCACCGCGGCGACCGGGCCGGTGGCGCGGTCCCAGAAGGCGGCGGCCATCTCGTCCATGTCCATCAGGCGCTCGACGGCCTCGGGGAGAGCGGCAGCGGCTTGCCGGCCGCGTCGCCGACGCCCTCCCAGGCGGTGACGGCGTGGCGGGCCAGCGCCTTGACCAGGAAGGCGAAGGCCAAGCCGCGGGCCATGTCGGGGTCAAGGTCGGCCTGGGAGGCCCGCAGCGCGCCGAGGCGACGGGCGGAGCCGGCCTGGGCGGCGGCCATCACGGCGGTGGTGACGGGGCGGATTTCCACGCGGACGCCGCGGGGAAGGTCGAGCCAGTACGGCTCGACGGGGAGGTCGAGGGTGAGCATCGGATTCTCCATTTCGACGATTTTGGCGATGGTCCGCGCATCCGAAGAGGGAGGGGCGAGCGCGCAAGGGCTCAGGCCGACCATTTGCGCGGAGCAGTTCAGCGCTGCGTGGAAATCAGGAGTGCAGCACGAAGGTTAGGAACGTGGCTTCTTCTGATCCGGAGCGGTCGGTTGTGGCCGCAAACCGACAGACCGGGTTTGGCCGGAAGCGGTCGGGCGGCTTTCAAGGACTGACCGCGCGAAGGTGGACATACGCCGCCCGCGAAGCGTACAGCCAAGTCCGATCCGAAGCGGTCCTAGGCATGTTGACCAAGCGAAGTGAGGTAGTCTCGGACCTTCCGGCTAGTCTGCTGCAGTGGCGCGCCGTAGCTCGGGCCTCTCGTCGCCGATGCGGGTGACACGGTTCCAGAGCTTCTCGATCTGCCCGCAAGCACTCCTTTGCAGGTGCGGTCGCTCTGGTGCCCCGTTTGGTGTTTCCGGATCTCGGGATGCGCGCCACTGCAAACGCTTCCGCTCGCTCGTGTGGCACCGTCGGTGGCGGAAGACCCAGCGCGCCCTATGGTGGCCCAACTAGGCGGTCATAAGCGCGCCGAACCACACCATAGCATTCGCAAGAAGCGTGCTCGAGGCCAGGTCGGTCGGCGATCAGCATCCGGCCCCGCTCGTAGCGGATCAGGCCCGCCTTCTGCAAGGTCCCTGCAGCCACGCTGATCCCGGCGCGGCGCACACCAAGCATCATGGCCAGGAACTCGTGGGTCATCTGGAAGGCGTCGCCCTCGGCCCGGTCATGCGCCATCAGCATCCAGCGCGCGAGGCGCTGTTCGAGCAAGTGGCGGCCGTTGCACGCCGCCGTCTGCGTCACCTGCTCGAGGAAGGCCTGCGCGTAGCGCAGCAGCGTCGTCCGCAGCACCAGGCTCCGGTCCATCTCCTCGCGAAAGGCCGAGGTGGAAAGGCGCAGGGCGATACCGCTTCCCTGGCACATAGCCTCCGTCGGCGACCGGTCCGAGCCAAGGAGCAGCGGGATGCCGACCATCCCCTCGCGCCCGACAAGCCCAACTTCTGCTGCATCGCCTCCGTCAAGCGCCGCGATCATGGAGATCATGCAGGTCTCGGGGAAGTAGACCGCGTCGATCTCCTGATCCGCCCCGAGCAGGACCCGGCGGAGCGGCAGCTCCACCGGCTCGAAGCGGGCTAGCAGGCGGGCAAGGTCGTCAGGCGGAAGCGACGCAAGCAGACGGTTTCGCGGGGCTGGCCCCAACTGGTCTGGTCCAGGCAATGCGTGCTCCTGCACGGGTTTCCGGCGGGAGCGCACGCACCCTCGGCCATTCGTCGCGACTCGCGCGGCGGAAGGTCCGCTACCTATGACGGCGGCACAGGAAACGTGTCGGTCCGGTTCCGTACGGCCGGGCCAGGGGATAATTCAGCCCGCGCGGTGCACGGCGAGATCAGCCGAGCGGCGGCGGAGCCGCAGCCGGGAGAGCCATGCTGATACGGCACTCCACGCCGGAGGGCGCGAAGTCGAGCTGCACCTCGCCGCCGAACTCCCGCGCCAGCCCCTGCTCCAGCAGGCGCGACCCAAAGCCGCGCCGCTCCGGCATTCGCACGGGCGGCCCGCCGAACTCGCGCCAACAGAGGACCAACCGCTCCCCACGCTTCTCAAGCGTCCATGTCACCTCTACCCCGCCTTCGGGCACCGACAAGGATCCATGCTTCGCGGCGTTGGTCGCGAGCTCATGCAGGGCGAGGTTGACCGTGACCGCGGCGTTCGCCGGGACGATCACCGGCGGCCCCTGAATAATGAGCTGCCGGGCACGACCGCCTTCGGCATAGGGCTCCAGCGTGTACGCCACCAGATCGCGCAGCGGGGCGCCTTCCCAGCCGCGGCGGGCGAGGATGTCGTGCGACCGGGCGAGCGCCATCAGCCGCGCACCGAAGGCTTCCCGAAAATCCGGTGGCGCCGAGGTCGAGCGTTCCGTCTGCTGCGCCACGGACTGCACCACGGCCAACGTGTTCTTCACGCGATGGTCCAGCTCGCGCAGCAGAAGGTTGCGCCGCTCCTCCTCGCGCCGTGCCTCGGTGCGGTCGCGCAGGATGTGCAGGAAGCCGCGCAGCCCGCCCGCGTCGTCGCGCAGCGCCATGGCGACACCGCTGGCCCAGAAGCGGCTGCCATCCTTCCGTAGGTGCCAGCGCTCGTTCTCCGCGCGTCCCTCCTCCGCCACGCGCCGCAACTCCGAGCCCGGCACGCCATCGGCCACGCGATCCTCGGCCGTGAACAGCACATCGGTCAGGCGGCCGAACATCTCGGCCTCGCTCCAGCCGAGTAGCCGCTGCGCGCCGAGGTTCCAGCTCGTGACCCGGCCGGCCAGGTCTAGCGTGTAAATGGCATAGTCCGTCGCGCTGTCGCGGATGAGATGCAAATGCTCCTGGCTCTCGCGCAGCGCCGCATTTGCCTGCACCAGCCCCGCCGTGCGCGCAGCGACCTCGCTCTCGAGCCGCGAATTCGCTAGTCTCAACGCGGCGTTGGCCTCGTTCAGGAGTTTCGCTTCAGCCTCAAGCGCCTCCAACGCGACCTGCAGCACCTCCTCGGCCGACGAGGGATACCCGTTGACCGGCCGGGCTGCCGGACCGCCGCCACGGCGCCCTGCCTCCCCCCTAGGGCGCAGCGCATTGCGCCGGCTCAAAGCCGACGGATCCGCCGGAATGTCCGTTTCCTCGGGTGCCTGCCCAGCTTCCTCGGGTGCCTGCCCAGCGGGCGGCTCGGCACTCGCCTTTGAGGCCATGAGCCTTGTTCCTGCTTCGTCGTGACCAGCTGGGTAGGGGAAAGCGAACGCGTGGACACGGAGCCGGTTCGGCACCCCTGGCCTGAACGACGCGTCGCAATGCGTCAGAGTCGGGTCGTCGTCCGCGCCACCGCCCCTCCGGTGCGCTCGTCAGAGTTCTGGCAGGTTTCGGGCCAGGAAATGCCTACCGTTAGCCCATCCAGCCTCCACGCGGTAGGCCCGGCGGCTACGGGTCCGCGCAGGCAGCGCTGCAGGACAGCAAGCATCTCGGCCGCGAGCCGCGCCTTCGCCCCGGCGGGGATGCGCGTGCGGTCCATCGCGGCCGCCTCCTGCAGGACTTTCAGGTCCTCCGCGCAAGGACGGACGCGGATGCCGTCGAGCGCCAGCAGGAGGTCGCGCGCTGCCGCCTGGGCCCCGATCAGGGCGACATTGGGCAGGTCGCGCTCAAGGCCGAGCACACCCATGCTGACGCAAGCCACGGCGCGGTGCCGATGATCGGGTGCAGGAGCGAAATCAAAATCCATGCAGGAGGCCACATCGCTGAACGGGTAGGCGAACCTGCCTAGCGCCGCCCCGGACAGGACGCTGTCCGGTTCCGCACCGCCGGCACGCGCGGACGACAGACCGAGGCCTAGCATGGCTTCACCTCCGCGCGACCGTCGCTGCATCCTTGTCGAGGAACCGCCGGCACGGATCCGAAAGGCGACCTGCATGGCCGCAAGACGCATCCGGAACTTGTCTGAGCCCGCTGCGCCGAAGGTGATAATCGCGTCGCCGTTGCGCTATCGAAGATGAGGCACGCGCGCTCCGATCCAGCCCGCAAGGCGCCGCGTCCACCCCGTGGCTTGGTGCCCGGCTCCGTCACCTCATCCGACCCGGCCCCACCGCGAAGAGATACACCGAATTACCGAGTGTACGAGAGCGTACGCTGTCCGGCCACGCCCACGATCTCGCTCTCGTACTCGGGCATGTGCGCCGGGCGAGCGCCGGGGCACTGCCGGGCGCATGTAGGCGCCCGGCAGCACGACTTTTCCTAGGAGCGTGCGGTTCCGCGCAGACATTCGGCGTTGAGCGCCCCATATGTGGCTCATCGCCTGCCGAGACTCTCCGGCGCAGGCGGCAGAGAGACGCGACCGTGCTCCCGCCGACACGTTCGTTGCGGGAGCCCAGTGTGGCCACTTTCGACCCAGATGCGGCGCCCACGCCGCGCAACCACCTGCTCGCGGCCCTGCCGCCCGAGGATCTCGCCCTGCTCTGGCCGCAGCTCAGCCCGGTAGAGCTCCCGTTTCGGCAGACCCTGCACATGCCAGAAGAGCCGATCAGGGCCGTCTACTTCCCGGAGACCGGCTACACCTCCCGCCTCTCTCCAATGGAGGATGGCGACTTCGCCGAGGTCGGCTTGGTCGGCCCGGAGGGTATGACCGGGCTGGCCCCTCTGCTCGGCGCCGATACCGACAGCTTCGAGATGCTCGTCCAGGTGCCCGGCACGGCGTTCCGGATGGATGCTGGCGCATTCCGCGAGGCGTTGGACCGCATCCCA
>NZ_JACOMF010000130.1 GCF_014283215.1 Siccirubricoccus deserti | reverse complement strand
TCGTCCTCGACCGCCATCTCCACCCCGTCTCGCCGGAGCGCTCAGGCTACCGCGCCATCATGCGCCCGAGAAACCAGCCGAAAGGCAGATCAGCCGAGGCTCACCGTGCGGGCGGGACGACGGTTACCATCCAATACGCCTTAGCGAAGGACCACCCTGGCGGCCTGTTCGATTTTGTGCGTCGGACGCCGGGTCTCGACGGCAGCGCGCTTCGCTTCAAGTCCATCGCGGCGCTGCGGCGGCACTGCCAAGAGAACGGCATCGAGATCGCTGGCGACCTGCATGGCTGTCCGGGGGAGCAAGGCGTTCCGCGGACCGGAAGCGGCATCCTGTAGTCCCACAAGCTGGGTCTATGCCGACGAGGCGGCTGCGAGCCCCCTGCCTGTAGCAATATCGAGCGCCCTCTGCCCTGGCGCCAGCCGGGCCGCGCGGAGCAAAAAGGGAACGATCCGCCGCGTCATCTCGCCGACGCTCCGGTCGTACCCCGCTGCCGCAGTCTGGTGAAAATGGAGTTCGGCCATAGGTCATGTCGTCCCTGCGGTGCATCTACACCCCGGGCAGTCCGTCCCGTTGGTCGGCGTCAGCGCCGCCCGCTGGCGATCCTCACCTCCACCGTGACCTCAATAGGCGCGCCTGTGTCGCCCACGTCACGGCGCGCCTCCTCCCGCACGGCCCGCCGGATGTCTTCCGGTAAGGCCATGTACTCCTGCCCCACGTTCCCTGCGCCCGCCTCGACCCCACCGAAGTAGGCGTCGAAGGAGGGGAATTCGATCCGCAGCGTTTCAGCGGAGGTCTCGACCTCGCGGAAGCCCGCGGCCTCAAACAAGCCAATCAAGCGCGCCTCATCGCCAAGGGAAAAGAAGCGCCCCGCCTTCGCCGCCTTGGAGGCTACATGACGGCCGATGATGACAAGGACGCGGCTGATCAACGACCGCTCCGGCGTGGTGTTGACGGACGCCGCGGCCCGCCCGCCTGGGCGAAGGACGCGGCGGAACTCCGACAGGCCGCGTGCCGGGTCTGGGAAGTACATCAGCCCCATATTGCACAGCACGGCATCGACGCTCCGGTCGGGAAGGGTGAGGCGCTGGCCATCCTCGACCGCGAAGGAGACGTTTGGCAGGCTGCCCAACCTCGCCCGCGCCCGCTCGACCATGGCGGAGGAGATGTCGGTCGCGATCACGTGGCCCGACGGCCCTATGGCCTCCGCTGCCGCCTCCGCGGCGATCCCCGTGCCCGTGGCGGTGTCGAGGACCCGCATGCCGGGCGCGAGGCGGGCGACGCGCAGCAGAGGCGGTATGAGTTGCCGGGTCATGAGCCCGACGGCGCTGTCGTACCCGGCGGCGGCGGTCTCGCGGAACTGGAGTTCGGTCATCGGCCACCCACCTTCGTCGGTCTCTTCCGGCCCAGGGACGCTGCGCCTCCGCGCCTCCACTCGGCGCTCCAGTGTGGCGGATACGCGCCCGATCAGGCGTTCGGTGCCCGGTACGTGGCCTGCTTGTCCTTGACCATCTGCATGGCCCGCTGCGCCTCCTGCGCGGTCATGAGCGGGTGGGTCTCGAACCGCGCGAAGGCGCCGGACGCGCTCGCCCGCATGCTAGTCGCCGCGGCGGACGCGTAGTCGGGGAACTCCACGATGGCGAGGCCGTCGTACTCGCCCAGCATGAAGTAGTAGTGGTGCAGCTTGCCGCCGAAGCTCTCGATGACTTCGCGGGCGGGTGGCTCGCGGTCCTGCGGCCTCTCAGCCATCGCCTTGATGGTGGCGTCCTTGAACATCCAGCGCATCTCGTAGAGCGGCATGGGTGCCTCCCAGGCTTTGTTGCTTTCTCTGTTTCCCAGCCATGGAACGCTGCGCCTGCGGCAACGGAACAGTCAATGACGGCCGGCAGCAGCCGCGATGTTCGAACCGGTTTCGCGGGCGTTGGTTCTTCGCGCCATCCGGCCTGGGGATCGGCTGTCGGCAATCTCGCGGATCAGCTTTTGCGCCGTCCCGATTATGCGATCGTTCGCGCCGCCGTGAGCACAGGTCATGCGTGACAGTGCAGGATATGGTGGCCGAACTTTCGAGATCGTCCTGTCGGGCGGCGAGCGGCGCCATGAACCGCGTCAGCGAGTCTTCCGCCGATCAACGGTTCTGCGCCACAGCCCGCGGGCAGCCTTGACCGGGGACGAAGACTCCTCCTTGCGAGGTATTGGCGCCATTCGGCAAACGATCCGCGCCGAACACCAGCAGGCACCCGCCGGGCACTGGTGAAGCGTAGACGATACCCACGGGGTCGACTGGCCGCGTCACGGGCTGGAAACGTAGCTGCGGCTGGGCTTCGCCGGCCGGTGCAGCCGGCGAAGGTGTCTGGCCCGAGGCTGGAACAGCGGCGCAGAGCAATACAGCGGTGATAACTGTACGCATTCTCATAGCTCCGTTGGCTGAATGTTTAGGTGTAAGCTGGACTACAGCTTCGAGCCGCAGCTTCGGTTGTACTGGCGGCACCTTCATAGGCGGGACGCACCACGCTCACCCGAGGTGCCGGCTCGTTGGGGTTTACATCGCTCCATCCGGCGGGCCAGTATTCCTTTGCTTGAGGGAGAGCGTCACATGGCCACCGGCACCGTCAAATGGTTCAACATGCAAAAGGGCTTCGGCTTCATCCAGCCCGAGGACGGAGGCAAGGATGTGTTTGTCCACATCACCGCCGTCCAGGCCGCTGGGCTGCAAAGCCTCAACGACGGGGCGAAAGTCTCCTATGAGGTAGTGCGCGAGCGCGGCAAAGAGGCTGCCGCGAACCTCAGGCTCGCCTGAGGCATAGCGCGTTGGGTTCTCGCCCGGCGCGCTAGGATCGCTGCCGTCGGTGATCACTCCGCGCGACGGCACGAGACGAGACTTCAGGCTCCTCCCGCCATGAATAACTGCCCATGGCCTTCAGGTAAGTTCCGTAAGTGCGGCCGTCGCAGCCTTGCTCGGGACCGGAGCCGGGATGCCGACGATAGACCGTTCCGCGGCGGCCGCGGCCGCCTCGACGACGGCGGCAACCAGTTCCGGCGCGCCGTGGTGAACCATGTGGCCGAGGCCGGGTACGATATGGAAGTCGCTGTGCGGCAGGGCGCGGTGGAGCCGGGCCGACTGCCGTTCCACATCGACGATCTTGTCCTCTGCGCCAACCACGATCGAGACCGGCATGCGCCGCAGTTCGCCATAGCGCTCCGCGACTGCTGCTGCCCTTGGCGTCATTGTCGCGGCGTCCTCGGCACTGGCCCTGATCTGCGAGGGACGGAGCATCATCGGGATGGGTATCGCTTCGGTAAAGGACGGCGGTACCGAGGCGGGTGCAAACATCGTCTTGATCATTTTCGGAGCGATCAGTCGCCCGAGCAGCGGCCCCACTGTGTAGCGAACCACATCGCCGATGATTGGGATGGCGGGCGGGGAGAAAATCGCCACATCCGCGCGTGCGGTCGGGAAGTGGTAGCCCGAGGCCAGCACGAGCCCGGACACCGCCTTGGGGTGGTCAAGGCCAAGGGCCACGGCGACCAGCGCGCCCCAGGAATGCCCGACCACCACTGGCCGCTCGACCCCAAGCCGGGCGAATGCCTCAGCCAGAACTGCGGCTTGTGCTTCGGCTGTCCAGAGCCGGTCGCGCGGGCGCTCGCTGTAGCCATAGCCGGGCCGGTCGAAGGCAAGGACCCGGTGCCGCTCAGCCACGAGATCGAACACGCCGCTGGCAATCCAGTCTTCGGCGCGGACAGCGTTGCCGTGCAGCAGCACCACCGGCGGGGCATCGGTCCGCCCGCCTTCGAGGTAGTGCAACCGGATGCCCCTGGCCTTGATAAAGCGGCCCCGTGGCGGATGCTTCCGCTCGGCCCGGCGCGCGCTGGCGCGGACTTGCAGGGCGGCGGCGGCGAGGACGACAGCCGTGGCGGCGAGCGCGATCGCCGCGCGAGAGGGGGCCATAGGTGTTCCTCAGGTTCGGGAGCGCTTCACCCCCGGCAGATCAGGCTGGCCGCTAGGGAGGCGTCAACGCCCGATGTTGACGTGCAGCATAGATAAACGGTCGTCGTCCGCTCGGGGTTCCGCCAAGGCGGGGCTTCCGCCATGCCAAGGGTCAGGTCAGAGCGTCCTGACCGCCGGGCGCAGGCGATCGGTGGCGGGCATAGCGCGGGCGAGACAACGCGCTGCGAAGCCCGAGATGGCCTCGTCATACGCGGCGCTGCATTCAAGGAAGCCAGGGCGACGGAAGCCAGGGTGACCTGCCGGTTTGACCATCACCAGTTCGGCATTCGGGATCACCCGCTGCATCTCCTCACTGGCGCACGCCAGGGTGAGCTTGTCGTGGTCGCTGGTGATGATGAGCGTCGGGACGGTGATCGTGGGCAGCGTGGCGGTCTCGTCCCACCGCAGCATGGCCAGGATACCCTTGGCCAGCACACCCGGGTGCTGCTTGGTGGTAAAGCGGGCCGCGAAGTCCAACCGCCCTCGGGTCTCCTGCCCGCTGAACGAGGCCCAGCTTGTCGTCGTGTGCGCCCAGCCATTGAGGTAGCTTATCGAGTTCATGGCCCAGACCAGCGGCTAGAGCACAGTTGTCAGGTGGAGCAGCGGCGCCAAGACGGGCCAGCGGAGGGTGCGTAGCAGACCGCCTGTGCAAATGGTGTTGCCCGTCTGTCCGTCTCGCCATTGTCAGTAGTTTTATTCGCTTCAGCGGAACAACTCATCTCAAGCGGCGTTGGCTCGGTGCCCTCGAAAGAGGGGCTTTGGGAGAACGACCATGTACACTCGCGTTCTAACGGCGGCTTTGCTCGCCGCCGCCATAGCTGCTCCGGCCATCGCGCAGACAACTACTGGCACACCTCCCGGAACCACATCTGCTCGGACAGACGACCGCGACGACGATTTTGATTGGGGCTGGATCGGTCTACTAGGTTTGGCGGGTCTGGCGCCATTGTTCATGCGGAAGGACCGTCAGGGGAACGTGCACGCTAACACACGCTGATTTTGAGATTGACGGGAACGCGGCTGTAGCTTGGCCTCTCCGTCACTTCGATCAGGATATCGGCTCGTTTGGTTGCGGCGGCCGCAAGTCTTAGTCGCAGCATCCATGGCGGGCAGATTGAAGTGGTCCCCATCGGTCGGACAGTTTGGCGGCCTGGATAAGCTCGGTCCTGGTTGTCGTCAGGCCGCCAATTTGGCCATCTCGTCCGCCCCATAGGTCTCGTCGGGGGTCTGCCCGGCCAGCGC
>NZ_JACOMF010000013.1 GCF_014283215.1 Siccirubricoccus deserti | reverse complement strand
CGAGTAGTGGCTGCCATAGGCAGGCAGTGCCGTCCGCCCCACCGCAAGCGCCTCACCGGCCACCCGCAGCGCCGACTTCGAAAGCGTCCGCATCGACCACCTCCGGACCGCTCATCCCAAGATAGCCGCCCAAAGTACCCAGCCAAGCCAGGGTTTCAACAGAGCACGTTCATGTCTGAACGCTGCTCCGCTGTAGCCTGTTGTTTGCAGTGCGGGTTCACGCTTCGGGCATTCAAGCCCCTCCGCGATCCGCTCCAATCGGCGCTTCGGGTGGGCACGCCTAAACCCAGGTCGGGACCGGGGAGACGCCTGTCCCACCGGCAAGGGCTCTGGGACAGCACCCCGATTCGCGAACACCTGGGGTCCGAACCGATGAACGGCAGAACGCCGGCGTCGTCCTTGCCCCGCCGCTCTTGCGGTCACCGCCCCTCGATACTGATTGGCTTTTGCGGCCAATCCACCGGTGGCGCCGGCGCCGTCCCTGCCGCGAGCGTGCCGCGCAGCAAGGGGTGGCGCCGGAGCATCGGTCTAGCCCGGCAGCTTGCTCTGCTTCACGCCCATGCCGCGCATGAAGCGGTCGCGGATCTGCACCGGGTCGCGTTCGGTCTGGCCCGCCGGCCCCTGGGCGTCGAGCTTCAGGCCGATGAGGTGCGGACCGTCGGTCTCGAGGCAGCGCTGCACCAGCCGCTCGAAATCCTCCTCATCCGCCGCCCAGGCGGCGCTGGTGAGGCCGCAGCCGCGCGCCACCGCGACATAATCCGTGCCAACCGCGGCCGGGGTCGGCTGGCCGCCGGTGATCTGATAGGTGCCGTTGTCCATCACCAGGATGATGAGGTTCTTCGGCGCCTGCGCCGCGACGGTGGAAAGACAGCCAAGCTGCATCAGCAGCGAGCCGTCGCCCTCCAACGCGAAGACCTTCCGCCGCGGCTGCGCGATCGCCACGCCGAGGGCGATGGGAATGGCCAGCCCCATGCTGCCGAGCATGTAGAAATTCTGCGGCCGGTGGCCGGCGGTGAAGAGGTCGAAATTGCTGTGGCCGATGCCGCCGATGACCGCCTCGTCGTTCTTGAGCCGGGCGACCAGGCGCTTCACCAGGTCGAAGCGGTACATCTTCTTCGCGTTATGCGCGGTGGTGACGGACATGGCTCAGCCCCCCGCCTTCACGGGAGAGGCCTTGCCCCCGGTCAGCAACGGCGAGAGAATCATCGCCGTCGGCTGCTGCGTCATCAGCGCCTGGCGGATGGTGCGGTCCACCTGAAAGCCGCATTCGTCGAGCCGGGTGATCACCTGATACTCCATCGCCAGGGACTCCAGCGCCGGGCGCATCGTGCGCCACACCGCCGCCTGGCCCAGGTTGAACTCGCCAAGGGTGCCGCGCTCGCTGATCATCATCAGCACCGGGATGTGGAAGGCGCAGGGCAGGCTGGCCAGGACGTTCGGCAAGGTGGCGAAGCCGCTGGTCTGCATCAGCACCATGCCGCGCATCCCGGCCATCACGCCGCCGGCGACGATGCCGACCGCCTCTTCCTCACGCGCCGTGGTGAAGGCGGTGAAGAAGGGGTCGGCGTGGATCGCGGCGATCAGCGGTTTCAGGACATTGTCGGGCACATAGGGGATGAGGCGAATGTCATTCGCCTTCAACGCCTCCACGACGATCTCGTGCCACGCCTGCATAGTCAGAAGCTCCTACTACTCGACCGCAATCCTGGCCTGCCGGATCACTTCGCGCCAGAGGGGGACCTCCCGCGCAACCCGGGCCTTGAGGCCGTCCGGCCCTTCCGGCAGGGTGAGGATGCCGCCGGTGCGGTACTTCTGCTGCACGTCCGGCTTGCTCAGCACCTGCAGCACCGCCTCGCCGAGCTTCGTCACGATCGGCGCCGGGGTCGCCGCCGGCGCATAGAGCGCGTTGAAGGTCTCGGACACCGCATCCTTGATCCCGAGTTCGCCGAGGGTCGGCACATCCGGCAGGTCCGGGCTGCGTTGCGCCCCGGTCTGCGCCAGCGCCTTGATCTGGCCGTTGCGCACGGCGATCTCGACCTGCCCGCCCTGGCTGGCGATCAGCACCTCGGTGGTGCCGGACAGGATCGCCTGCACCGCCGGGCCGGCGCCGAGGAAGGGGATGTGCTGCAGCGGCGCGCCGGTGCGCAGCTTCAGCACCTCGCCGGCCAGGTGCGGCGTGGTGCCGATGCCAGGGCTGGCGTAGTTGAAGCGGTCCGGCTGCGCCTTTGCCGCGGCGACCAGCTCCGCCAGGGTGTTGATGCCGAGGTCGGTGCGAACGCAGACCAGGTTGGGCGAGGCACCGAGGGTGCCGATATAGGCGAAGTCGCGGAACGGGTCGTAGGGCGCGTTGCGGTAGAGGCTGGCGTTCACCACGAAGACGCTGCTGGCAACCAGCAGGGTGTAGCCATCGGCGGCGGCGCGGGCGACGTAGCCGATGCCGATGTTGCCGCCGGCGCCGGGCCGATTCTCGATCACCACCGGCTTGCCGAGTTGTTCGGCGATGCCGGGGCCGATGATGCGGGCGGAGACATCGGTGGAGCCGCCCGGCGGGAAGCAGACGACGATGGTGATGTTGCGTTCGGGCCAGGAGCCCTGCGCGCGTGCTGCCGGAATCCCGAGCATGGCCGTCGCCGAAAGCACACCACGCCGGCCGAGGCGGCCATCCCTATCCTGTAGCACTACCGATTTCCTCCATTCTGTCGGCCCCTGCATGGCCGTGCGGGATTGTCATTACGGTACATTAGGATGGAATGAAATAATCCCGCGGCCACGCCCGGCCCTGCGGGCGTGGTGGTTGCGCGCTGCGACGCCGCTGCGTTCAGGCGGCGGCGGGCGTTTCCTCGGGCGGGTAGTTCAGCTCCACCGCGACGCCATCCGGGTCGTAGATGAAAAGCTGGGTCTGCCGGTCGCGCGGGATCACCCGTTCCTCATGCCTGATGCCGCGCTGTGCCAGCCGCGCCTTCATCTCCGCGAGGCCGGTGCAGGAGAAGGCGATGTGGTCGAGCAGCCCGGTCGGCCCGGCTTCCCGCGGCAGATGCGCATCGCGCTCGCGCGGTCCGATCAGGTGTACGGTCGGGTTGTCGCCGATGTAGAGCCAGTAGCCGGGAAAGCCGAGCGGCGGCCGGTAGCCTTCCACCAGCCCGAGCACGTCGACGTAGAATTCCTTGGTCCGCTCCAGATCGGCCGGGCGGATCGTGTAGTGGTTCAGGCCTTCGAGTGCCATTCTCAGATTTCCCTCTGCTGGGCGCCGCCGGGTCGGCCCGCAGGCCCCGCCGGATGCGCCATCCGTCCTCAATGCAAACCCCGCCGGGGATGCGTCATCCCGGCGGAGCACTCTCTCACAACGGCATGAAACCCTGACGGGCTGTTCCGGCTAGAAGAACCGGCCGGCCGGGTTCATGCCGAGGAAATGCTGGCCGCACATCTCGAGATGCGCGGTCCGCCCCTGCACTTGCTGGGCCGAGGCGTGGATGTCGCGCATCCGCCGCTCGAACGGGCTGTTGTCGAAGATCGCGGTGGCGCCGGCCTCGTGGTAGGCCCACTCGGCGACCTCCTTCGCCCGGTGGATCGCCGAGGTGGTGGCAAGCCGGATCATCGCCCGCTCATGCATGGTGATGTGGCCGCGGGCGGTGGCGACCTCATGCGCCTCGTCCAGCACCTCGACCAGCCAGGCCCCGGCGGAGCGCAGCTTGGCCTCACACTGGGCGATGCCGTTCTGGATCACCTCGCTTTCGCGCATCGGCTTGGTCATCGCCGCCGCGGTCTTGCCGCGGGCCATGGCGACGAAGGCGTCGAGCATGCCGCGGGCGATGCCGAGTGACACGCCCGCGAAGCCCGAAGCGTAGAGGTTGGTGGTGGTGAACTGATAGAGCGGGGCCTGCACCCGGCGCTCCTCGTCGACATCCCGGGTGACGCTGTAGGCCTCCGGCACGAAGACATCGGTGATGGTGTAGGTGTCGCTGTTGGTGCCGCAGAGGCCGACGACATTCCATTCATCGTGCCAATGCGGCACGTCGCGCCGCACCATCATGGTGCGCTCGAACACCGCGCCATCCTTGTCGAGGCGGATCGAGCCGTCCGGCTCCTCGATGCGGCAGTGGCCGCCGACCCATGTGGCGTGGCGGTTGCCGCTGGCGAAGCGCCAGGTGCCGCTGACCCGGTAGCCGCCGGGCACCACCTTGGCGACGCCCTGGCCGAAGCCCCAGGCGACCACGGCGCGCGGGTCGCCCCAGATGTCCCAGGCGGCTTCCGGCGCCATGTAGGCGGCGGCGAAGGAACAGCCCGAGGCCTGGCACAGGCACCAGCCGGTCGAGCCATCGGCGGCGGCGATCACTTCCTGCATGCGGAAGAAGGTGGCGGGGGTCACCTGCTCGCCATTGTATGCACGGGGCAGCAGGGTGCGGAACAGGGCGGCGCCATGCAGCGCGTCCAGCACCTCGGGGGTCAGCGCCTTGCTCTGCTCGATACGCTGGGAGGCGGCCTCGATGACGGGGGCGATGGCGCGGGCGCGGGCCACCGGATCGGTCCGGGTGCGGGAGAGCTCGGTCACATCCAGTGCGGCGCTCATGCTTCGGCTGGCCTTCCCTCGGTGGTCCGGTGTTTGGTCGATTGACCAAATCTCTCCTTCGGGGCGGCATGCTGTCAAGCGGGCTGTCGTGCCGCCGGTGTCAAAGCGCCGCGGCCGACGCTATATCCCGTCCCGCAAGGAGCCCAGCCCGCCCACCATGACCGTGACCGAGACGCCGCGGCCCGAGGCCGCCCCCAGCGTGCGAGACCGCATCCTGGACGTGGCCCAGGGCCTGTTCTCAGAACAGGGCTATGCCGCCACCTCCACCCGCGCCATCGCCCAGGCGGCCGGGGTCAACCTGGCGCAGCTGCACTATCATTACGGGGCCAAGCGCGACCTGTTCAAGGCGGCCTACCTGCGCGGCGCGGTGCAGGTGACCGACGCCCGCGCCCGGGCGCTGGCGGCGCTGCGGGCGGAGCATGGCACGGCGCCGATCCCGCTGGAGGCGCTGGTGCGCAGCTTCGTCACCCCCTTCATGCTCAACGGCCAGACCCCCGAGGGCCGCGCCACCATGCGCATGCACGCCCGGCTGCATACCGAGCCGGACGACATCGCCAAGGAGGTGCTGAGCACCGTCTACGACGATACCACCCTGGCCTATCTCGCGGAGTTCCGCCGGGTGCTGCCGCACCTCGACCATGCGACGTTGTGCTGGCGGGTGTATTTCGCCATGGGCGCCTACCGCTACACGCTATTGCGCACCGGCCGGCTGGAGATGATGTCGGGCGGGGTGTGCGACAGCGCCGATTTCGAGCGGGCGGTGGACGAGATCGTGCCGTTCCTGTGCGCCGGGCTGTCGGCGGGGTAAGGGGGTTGCTCGGCCCAGGGGGGCAAGCGGCCGCGGTCAGCCGGCCATCAGTTCCAGCACCGCCCGGGCGAACGCCTCCGGCGCCTCCTGCGGCACGTTATGCCCAGTGCGGGGGATCACCCGCCGCTCATAGGGCCCGGTGAAATGCCTGCCATGCCCGGCCGAGGCCGCGACAGGCCCGACCCCATCGGTCTCCCCATGCAGATTCAGGCTTGGCACGGGGATCGGCGGGCGCGCCGCCAGCGCTGCCTCGATCTCCTCCAGCGCCGGGTCGCCCGCGGCATAACCGAAGCGGTGGCGGTAGGATTGGATGACCACCGGGACGAAATCCGGGTTGTCGAAGACGCTGGCGCTGGCCTGGAAGGTGGCCTCGTCGAAGGCCCAGTCGGGCGACCACAGCCGCCAGAGCAGCCGGGCGATGCCCTGGCGGTCAGCCTCCAGCCCGGCCCGGCCGCGCTCGGTATGGAAATAATATTGGTACCACCAGCGGTGTTCCTGCTCGGCCGGGGCCGGCCGGGTAGCGGCGGCGATGTCCTGGATGTTGTAGCCAGTGCAGGTCACGAGGCCGGCGGCCCGCTCCGGCCATAGTGCCGCCACCACGCAGGCTGCCCTCCCGCCCCAGTCATAGCCGGCAAGGACCGCGCGGGGGATTGCCAGCGCATCGAGCAAATCCAGCAGGTCGCGTCCCAGCGCCGCCTGCTGGCCGGAGCGCGGGGTGGCCGCCGAAAGGAACCGGGTCGGCCCGTAGCCACGAAGGTAGGGCACCAGGCAGCGCTGCCCGGCCGCCGTCAGCCGCGCCACCACCGCATCATAGCCCCGCGGTGCATAGGGGAAGCCGTGCAGCAGCACCGCCGGCAGGCCGTCCGGCGGGCCGGAGTCCTCATAGGCGATCTCGAGCGTGGGGGTGCGGAGGGTGCGGAGCATGCTGCGATTATGGCCGCGGTTGGCCACGCGAGCGAGGGGTGGCATGCTGGGCCGATGCGCCGCCGCACCCTTACCGCCCTGCTGGGCCTGGCCTTCACCATGCCTGCCACCGCCCAGACCGGGCCTCAGCCGACCTTGCCGGAGGAGCCTCTCGTCATCGTCACCCGCGACGGCAAGCGGCACGAATTCCGGGTGGAGATGGCGCTGTCGCCCGACCAGCAGATGGTCGGGCTGATGTTCCGCCCCTCGGTCGCCGCCGATGGGGGGATGCTGTTCGACTGGGGCGCGCCGCGCGAGAGCAGCATGTGGATGCGCAACACCATCACCTCGCTCGACATGCTGTTCATTGCCGCCGATGGCCGCATCCACCGCATCGCCGAGCGGACCGTGCCCTATTCCCTGGTGCCGATCGACAGCCGCGGCCCGGTGCGGGCGACGCTGGAACTGGCGGCGGGAACGGCGGAGCGGCTCGGCCTCCGGGTCGGCGACCGGGTGTTGCAGCGGATCTTCGGCAACGCGCCCTGAGCCGGCGGGCAGCAATTCAACGCGTTGGGTGGTTCCAACCGGCGCGCGCCCAGTCTAGGTTGCCGACGTCGGGGCGTGGCGCAGTCTGGTAGCGCATCTGCTTTGGGAGCAGAGGGTCGCTGGTTCGAATCCAGTCGCCCCGATTCTGGATCAGGGATTTCTCATGGCTGGCCCGAAGCAGACCGCCCGTATCTATGTCCCGCCGCGCTCGGCGATGCAGTCCGGCAAGGGCCGGCAATCCGGCTGGGTCCTGGAATTCGAGCCGGGCGAGCGGCAGAGGCTGGACCCGCTGATGGGATGGTCCGGCTCGGGCGATACGCGCGGCCAGGTGCGGCTGCACTTCCCGACACGGGAGGAGGCGGTGGCCTATGCCGAGGCCAACGCCCTGGCCTATGAGGTGGAGGAGCCGAAGCCGGTGCGGATCAAGGCCAAGGTCTACGCCGATAATTTTCGCTTCGGTCGTTCCGAGAACTGGACCCACTGACCCCTTTGCGCCCGTAGCTCAGCTGGATAGAGCACGCGCCTTCTAAGCGTGAGGCCGCAGGTTCGAATCCTGCCGGGCGCGCCATTTGAATGGGCCGGCTGGTGCCGGAGGAGGCCATCGTCGCCCGCGCGGCCCGTGCGGTGCGGAAGCATGGCACCGAAGCGGTTCCGGCCCTGCCATCTACGCCCGGAACCGCTCAGGTCGGTGTTCAACCGGGCGAATGGCCCATCTCGGGCAGCCATGTCCAGGATGATTGGCCTCAGGGTCCGCCATCCATCCCAGTTCCGCGCAACGCAGGCGCAGCCTCGCCACGACGCCTGCACGAACGGCGGCCTCGCGGCCGCGCGGGGTGCTCAGCTGAAGATGAAGTCGCTGAAACCCAGGGAGGTGATGCCTGCGAGGAAGATCTCCCCGTGATCGGCGGCTTGCCCGGCAAGGCCACCATAGCTGAGGGTGACGCCGCCTTCGGTTGCGGTCCAGGTGATCTCCCGGCCGGAGATGCCGCGGAATTCCAGACGGTCGACTCCCTGCTGGAAGTCGTCGATCTGGTCATGGCCATCGGCCCGACAGAAAATGAAGGTATCGGCGCCGCTGCCACCTTGCAGGATGTCGTCTCCCTTGCCTCCGCGCAGGCGGTCATTGCCTGTACCGCCACTGATCGTGTCGTCGCCGGCCCCACCGATCATGGCGTCGTTGCCGCCGGTGCCCATGAGGATGTCGTTGCTCGTCGTTCCGATGAAGGTCGGCAATGGATTTAACCTTGAGTTGCTTTTCTCCATTTGCCAGATCGGGTTTCAGCTTCACAAAGCACGAACAGGTGATTCCCGAGACGCATCATCACGCAAGGCGGAATAAGTTCAGCGCTCAAAATAAACCGTAAATTATGCAGTGAAAATTCGTTTTGAGGTTCCTGCTGGATAGGCCGAATTTGGTACAAAAGGATCGTTGCCGGCGGAGTATTCGTCGCCGGAATACTACGGTTCCTTGGCGATACCGTTGATCTTTCGAATGCCAACATGGTGGCGCTGCGGTGCGATGGACCGGCGGGCCGGCGGTCGCAGGGACCGTATCCGCCTGGGTATGGACCGCCGGCAAGATGCGCAAGGCAACGCCGTCGCTCGCCGCCTCAAACGATGCAGGCCACGAGGCGGATGAGGCGTGACTGAGCCTCCGAACGTACCGGTACGTGTGTGGAGATCGAGGCTCAGACCCGCTCCAGTGCCCGGTGCGGCGGCGGCGGCAGGGTCAGGCCAATGGCATCGCCCGGCCGCACCAGACCGCCCTCAAGCACCACGCCCATGATCCCGGCCTTTCGCACCAGCCGCCCCGCCGCATCCCGTCCCAGCACCGCCGCGAGCAGCCCGGGCCGGAAACGCTCGATCTGGGCGCAGGGGTTGCGCAGCCCGGTCACCTCCACCAGCGCCGTACGCCCCAGCTGCAGCCGCGCGCCGACCGGCAGGGAGAGCAGGTCGATCCCCTCGGTCGTCACATTCTCCCCGAGCGCACCCGGCGCCACGGCGAAGCCCTGCATCGCCAGCTCGGCGAAGAGCTCCGCCTGGATCAGGTGCACCTGCCGCAGATTGAGCTGGCTCGGGTCGGCGGCGACGCGGGAGCGGTGCTGTACCGTCACCCTAGCATGGGCATCGCCCTCGACGCCAAGGCCCGCCAGCAGGGTGATCGTCGTCGCCAGCGGCTTCGAGAAGCGATGCCCGCCATCCCGCGCCACCGCGATCACAAGGGCCTGGCGCGGCCGGTTCATGGTGCGGGGCTCGGCCCCGCCGCGATCGGGCGCGATGGCCATCAGCCGCGGATCACGCTGCGGATGGCGAAGCTCGATTGGATGCGGGCGACGCCGGGCATGCGGCTCAGCGCCTCCTTGTGGAGGCGCTCGTAGTCGGCGGCGTCGCGCGCCTCGACCCGCAGCAGGTAATCGGCGATGCCGGTCATCAGATAGCACTCCCGCACCTCGGGGCAGCGCCGCACCGCTGCCTCGAACCGCCGCAGATGATCGTCGGTCTGGCGTTCCAGGGTGATCTGCACGATCACCACCACGCCATCCCGCTGCGGCGCCTCCTCCAGCACCACCGTATAGCCGCGGATCACCCCGCGATGCTCCAGCAGCCGGAGCCGGCGCAGGCAGGCGGAGGGTGAGAGCCCCACCGCTGCGGCCAGGGCGGCATTGCTCATCCGTGCATCGGTGCGGAGCAGGCGGAGGATGGCGCGATCGGTGTCATCCAGCGTGGGCATGCAATTTCCTGCGAAATCTTCGATGATCATGCCACAATTTGGGCCATATGGGCAGTAATTGCGAAGGATCAGCGGGAAATTTGCAGGCTCTGCGGCCTAGCTTCAGCTGGAACGAAGGAGGCGGCGATGCGGGTTCTGATCCTCGGCAGTGGCGTGGTTGGCGTCACCAGCGCCTGGTACCTGGCCCGCGCCGGCCATGAGGTGACGGTGCTGGACCGCCAGCCGGCCGCCGGCATGGAAACCAGCTTTGCCAATGCCGGCCAGGTCTCGCCGGGCTATTCCGCCCCATGGGCCGGCCCAGGCATCCCGATCAAGGCGCTGAAATGGCTGATGATGCGTCATCGGCCGTTCGTCTTCTGGCCGCAACTCGATCATGGTCTGTACCGGTGGCTCGGCCAGATGCTGGCGAATTGCACCACCGCAGCCTATGGCGTGAACAAGGGCCGGATGGTTCGCCTCGCCGAGTACAGCCGCGACGTGCTGCGCGACCTCAGGGCAGACACCGGCATCGCCTATGACGAACGGGCGAAGGGTACGCTGCAGCTCTTCCGCACCCAGAAGCAGATTGACGCCGTCGGCAGCGACACCGCGGTGCTGGACGGCTTCAAGGTGCCCTATGAGCTGCTTGATCCGGCCGGCTGCATCGCCGCCGAGCCAGCGCTTGGCCTGGTGCCGGGCAAGTATGTCGGCGGGCTGCGGCTGCCAGGCGACGAGACCGGCGACGCCCATGTCTTCACCCAGCGGTTGGCGGCGCTGGCTGCCGCCGCCGGGGTGGCGTTCCGCCACGGCGTCACCATTCGCGGGCTGGAGACCGAGGCGGGCGAGGTCAGCGGCGTCGTCACCGACCAGGGGCACTTCACCGCTGACCGCTACGTGGTCGCCATGGGCAGCTACTCCCCGGCCCTGCTGCGGCCGCTCGGCGTGCATCTGCCGGTCTATCCGGTGAAGGGCTATTCGCTGACCCTGCCGATCACCGATGCGGCGGCGGCGCCGGTCTCGACCGTGATGGACGAGACCTACAAGGTCGCCATCACCCGGCTTGGCGACCGCATCCGGGTCGGCGGCACGGCGGAGCTGGCCGGCTTCTCGCTCCGCCTGCGCGGCCCGCGGCGGGACACTCTGGCGCATTCGGTCGGCGACCTCTTCCCGCGCGGCGGCGACCTGGCCCGGGCCAGCTTCTGGACCGGCCTCCGGCCGATGACGCCGGATGGCACGCCGGTGGTCGGGCCGACCCGCTATCGCAACCTGCTGCTGAACACCGGCCATGGCACCCTCGGCTGGACCATGGCCTGCGGCAGCGGCCGGCTGCTGGCCGATCTGGTCACCGGCCGGGCGCCGGAAATCGATCACGCGGACCTCGCGCTCTCACGTTACGCCGCGGCGTAACGCTGCCTCCCGCGAGCCGCCAACTCGGCGGCCACGCAGGAGGGCATGGCCACGGAATACCGCACGCCCGGCTGCAGCGGCATCAATGTCAGACGGCCGCCGCTGAAACCGCTGACGGCGTAGCTGGGGAAGGCGCTGCCTTCCCCGGACTCCATCCGCCAGGGGGCAAGCGCCCCCTGGACCGGCCTGAGTTCAAGAACTCAAAATCTCCAAAGGCGCTTCGGTCTTCGCCAGAGGGAGCGCGAGTGGGACGGCGTCCCTCTCGTCACCCCGCAGCCGCGGCGATTGCCAGGAAATCCGCCGCCACCAGGCTGGCGCCGCCCACCAGCGCGCCATCCACATGCGGCAGCGCCAGGATCGCCTTCGCATTGCCGGGCTTCACCGAGCCGCCGTAGAGGATCCGCAACCCGCCGCCCGGCGCACCGAACTGCGCCGTGAGATTGGCACGGATCGCCGCATGGATGGCGGCGATCTCCGCCTCGGTCGGCGTCCGGCCGGTGCCGATCGCCCAGACCGGCTCATAGGCGACCACTCCTCCGGCGGCGGCGAAGCCCTCCGGCAGGCTGCCGTCGAGCTGGCCTGTCACCACCGCCTCCGCCTTGCCGGCCAGCCGCTGGGCCTCGCTCTCGCCGACGCAGACGATGGGAGTGAGGCCGGCAGCCAGCGCCGCCTCCGCCTTGGCGCGCACCGCCGCATCGGTCTCGCCGTGATCCGCCCGGCGCTCGGAATGGCCGAGGATGACATGGGTGGCGCCGACATCCCGCAGCATCACCGCCGCAACATCGCCGGTATGCGCGCCCTTCGCCGCGGCATGGCAATCCTGGCCGCCGACGGCGACACCCTTGCCCAGCAGCGCCGCCGCGGTTGGCTGGATATAGGGAAACGGCGGGCAGACCAGCAGCTCCGCCGCGGGTCCGGCCGTCGCGGCGCCGGCGCTCACCGCCTCGGCCAGGGCGGCCGAGTCGAGCAGGCTGCCGTGCATCTTCCAATTGCCGGCGATCAGCGGGCGCACGCCTGGTGTCACGGAAACCCTCCTGTTTCGTTGCGGCCCGCGCTGCAAGCCATGGCGCAGGCCGGCATTCCGCTACCGAGGGTAACACGGTTTGGCAACCTGCCCCCGCTCCGCTATGGACCGCGGGGCAACCCCGCACGGACCACGATGCTCACTGCCCTCCGCCGCATGGCCGGCACCTGGTTGGCGAAGCTGCTCTTCGTCCTGCTGATCGCCTCCTTCGCTGTCTGGGGCATCGGCGATGCCGTGCGCGATTTCGGCCGTGACGATTCGGTGGCGCGGGTCGGCGACCAGGCGATCACCCTCGACGACGCGCAGGCGTCGGTGCGGCGGGAGATGCAGCGCCTCGCCCGGCAGCTCGGCGCGCAATTCGAGAATGACCCGCGCATCCGCCGTGCCGTCACCGAACAGGCGATCGAGCAGCTGGTACTCGACCGCGTGGTGCGCGGCGAGACGCAGCGACTGAACCTTACCGTACCGGACGCGGCGGTGCGCGAGTTCATCTTCGGCATCCAGGGCTTCCGCGGCATGGACGGCCAGTTCAGCCGCCCGGTGTTCGAGAATTTCCTGCGCAGCAACGACCTGACTGAAGCCGGCTTCCTTGCCCTGGTGCGGGCCGACCTGGCGCGCCAGCAGGTGGCGCAGGCGGTGCGCGCCGGCGCCGCCGCGCCGGACGCGCTGGTCAGGCCGCTGCTGCGCTGGCAGGGCGAGCAGCGCGCGGCGACCGTGGTCTCGCTGGCCGTCGCCGACGCGCCGGAGCCGCCGGCGCCCGAGGAGGCGCAGCTTCGCCGCTACCATGAGAACAACCCGGAACGCTTCTCCACGCCCGAACTGCGCGACGCCAGCGTGGCGGTGCTGACCGCCGAGCTGCTGTCGCGCGAGGTGGAGGTCACCGACCAGGAGATCGCCGCCGCCTATGAGGCGCGCCGCGGCCAGTTCGAGACGGCGGAGCACCGCAGCATCCACCAGGTGCTGGTGCCCGACGAGGCCAAGGCGCGGGCGATCGCGGAGGCCTGGAAGGGCGGCGCCGATTTCGCCGCCATCACCGCCCAGGCGGACGAGGCCGGCGGCCAGGCGGTGGACCTCGGCAGCCTCGACCGCGCGGGCCTGCCGCTGCCCGAACTCGCCGAGGCTGCCTTCGGCGTGGCCGAGGGCGGTGTCACCGACCCAGTGCAGAGCCCCTTCGGCTGGCATGTGCTGAAGGTGGAGAAGATCGAGCCTGGCCATGCCCGAACCCTGGCCGAGGTGCGTGACACGCTGCGCCACGAGCTGGCGCAGGAGAAGGCCGCCGACCTGGCCTTCGATCGCGCGAACAAGGTGGAGGATGCGCTGGCCGGCGGCGCCACGCTGGCCGAGGCGGCGCAGCGCTTCAACCTCGGCTTCGCCGCCATCCGCACCGATGCCACCGGGCATGACGCCGAGGGCCAGGAGGTGGCCTTGCCGGTGATCGAAGCGTCCCGCCAGCCGCTGCTGCGTGCCATCTTCACCGCCGAGCGCGGTGCCGCCCCCCGCCTCGCCGAGACCGAGGCCGGCTTCGTCGCGGTCACCATCAACGAGGTGGTGCCACCGGCCCTGAAGCCCTTCGAGGCGGTGGAGCCGGCGGTGCGCGAGGCCTTCATCGCGGAGGCGAAGCGCCGGGTGCAGGAGGAGCGCGCCGCGGCGCTGCTGGCCGCGACCCGCGGAGGCAAGCCGCTGGCCGAGGCAGCGCGCGAGGCCGGGCTCGGCTTCCGGGAGGTGGGCGCGCTGCGGCGCGACCAGCGCCAGGACGCGCCGGTGCCGCCGGAGCTGCTGGCGCCGTTGTTCGAGTTGAAGCTGAACGAGACGACCATGGTGCCGACCCGCACTGGCTTCACCGTTGCCCAGCTCACCGAGGTGACCCCGGCCGACCCGGACGCTGATGCGGCGGCGATGGCCCGCATCCGCGGCGAGACGGCGCAGGCGATGGCGAATGACCTCGAGATGCAGTTCATGACGGCGCTGCGGGCCCGCTCGAATGTGCGGATCAACCCGCGGCTGGTGGACCAGCTCGCGCAGCCCTAATTCAGGTTCATGCTGGCCCTGCACGGTCAGCCTGAACCTGCCCCGGCGGCCTCTGGCGCTCGCGCGCTGAAGCCATCCCAGCCTATGCTCGATCGAGCAGGTCCCCGCCGGGCGATCCCGCCCCTACGCGGCCTGCCCAAGGACAGGAGTCCCCACCGATGCCGTTCCCCGATTTCGCCAGCTTCAGCGCAGGTCTTGCCGCCGGGCAGGGCCAGGTGCTGTGGCGGGAGCGGGTGGCGGATCTGGACACGCCGGTCGGCGCCTTCCTCAAGCTGGCGGCCGGCAAGCCCAACGCCTTCCTGCTGGAAAGCGTCGAGGGCGGCTCCGCCCGCGGCCGCTACTCCGCCATCGGCATGGAGCCCGACCTGATCTGGCGCTGCCGCGACGGCGCGGCGGAGATCAACCGCCACGCCCTCGCCGCGCCGCATGCCTTCGAACCGGCGGGCGAGCCGGCACTGGACAGCCTTCGGGCGCTGCTCGCCGCCAATCTTCTGCCGCTGCCGGCGGGGCTGCCGCCGATCGCCACCGGGCTGTTCGGCTACCTTGGCTACGACATGGTCCGGCTGATGGAGCGGCTGCCGGCGAAGAACGCCGATGTGCTCGGTATTCCCGATGCGGTCCTGGTGCGCCCGACCCTGGTCGCGGTGTTCGACCATGTGCGCGATGCGCTGTCGCTGTTCACCACGGTATGGCCGCAACCCGGTCTCGACATGCAGGCCGCCTGGGATGCGGCGCAGGCTAGGCTGGATGAGGCGGAGGCGGCGCTCGACCGTCCCCTGCCCCGCCCCGCCGCGCCGGTCAGCCTGCCGCGCCCGCCGGAGCCCAGCAGCAATTTCACCGAGGCGGGCTTCATCGCCGCGGTGGAGCGCGCCAAGGAATACATCCGCGCCGGCGACTGCTTCCAGATCGTGCCAAGTCAGCGCTTCTCGGCGCCCTTCGCCCTGCCGCCCTTCGCGCTGTATCGCGCGCTGCGGCGGATCAACCCGGCGCCCTTCCTGTTCTTCTTCGACTTCGCCAGCTTCGCCGCGGTCGGCGCCAGCCCGGAGATCCTGGTGCGGCTACGCGATGGCGAGGTGACCATCCGCCCACTCGCCGGCACCCGCCGCCGCGGCACGACGCCGGAGGAGGACAAGGCGCTTGAGATCGAGCTGCTCGCCGACCCCAAGGAGCGGGCGGAGCATCTGATGCTGCTCGATCTCGGCCGCAACGACGTCGGCCGGGTCTCGGCCATCGGCAGCGTCAAGGTCACCTCACAGTTCCAGATCGAGCGCTATTCGCAGGTGATGCACATCGGCTCCGAGGTGAAAGGCAGGCTGCGCCCCGGCCTCTCAGCGCTGGAGGCGCTGGCCGGCGGCTTCCCCGCAGGCACGCTGACCGGCGCGCCCAAGGTACGGGCGATGCAGATCATCGAGGAGCTGGAGCCCTCCCGCCGCGGCATCTACGCCGGCGGCTTCGGCTATTTCGGCGCTGACGGCGGCATGGACACCTGCATCGGCCTGCGCATGGCGCTGGTGAAGGATGGGGTGATGCATGTGCAGGCCGGCGCCGGGGTGGTGGCCGACAGCAACCCGCAGGCGGAGTACGAGGAAACCAGGCAGAAGGCGCGCGCGCTGTTCCGCGCGGCGGAGGAGGCGGTGCGCTTCGCCGCGGGGCGGAAGCAGGGCGCGGCGTGACCGCGAAGGCGGGTTGCGTTCACCTCTGAACCCGGTCCGCGGGCGCCACCGATCCGCCGCTGCCGGCGGAGAAGGCGCGGCTGGCGCAGGCGCTGCGCTGGGGCAGCCGCCCGAGGCCTTGCCGGCCAACCGGCACGGCTGCGGCGCCGCCGGGTGACGCTACGCCAGCTCGACTGGATGGAGCGGGGGCTGTCCTGTCGGCGCTGACTGCCCGGCGCGCGGCTTTCGACCATGCGGAGGATGGCCGCGCCGCCTGATCCGGGCGAAACTGCCTCCATCGGAGGACACAGCATGACCCGCCCCTGCCCCGGCCCCCGCGCCGCGACGTCCAAGCCCAGCTGGACCCCGCCGCCTGGCAGTACCGACTGCCACATGCACATATTCGGTCCCTACCATCGCTACCCGCTTTCGCCCGGCCGCGGCTATACCCCGCCCGAGGCCTCGATCGGCATGTACCTCGACATGCTGTCCACAATCGGCCTGTCGCGCACGGTGGTGGTGCAGCCGAGCATCTACGGCACCGACAATGCGGTGACCCTGGATGCGGTGGAGGCCATGGGCCTCGACCGCGCCCGCGCCGTGGTGGTGGTCGATGAGAGCTTCGGCCTGGCGGCCCTGAAGGCCATGGCGCCGCGCGGCGCCTGCGGCGTGCGGTTCAACGCCGTCTCCGGCAATGGCACCCCGCTGGAGCAGCTGGAGGCGCTGGGGGAGAAGCTGGCGACCCTCGGCTGGCATTTGCAGCTCTATGCCCACAGCGCCGAGATGGTGGCGCTGGAGAGCGTACTGGCACGGCTGCCCTGCCCGCTGGTGGTCGACCACATGGGCGGGGTGCAGAGCACCGAGGGCGGCGTCGAGAACCCCGGCTTCAAGGCACTGCTGCGGCTGCTGGAGCGTGGCGCCTGGGCCAAGCTCTGCGGCTACCGGTCTTCCACCGGCGCACCCTATGCCGATGTCGCCGGCATGGCGCGGGCGATGATCGCCGCAGCGCCCGAACGCTGCGTCTGGGGCACCGACTGGCCGCATCCCTCGCTGCTGCGGGACGAGGATGTACCGGATGATGGCGTGCTGCTGGATTGCCTCGGCGAGTGGGCACCGGCCGAGGCGCAACGGCAGGCGATCCTGGTCGACAACCCGGCGCGGCTCTACGGCTTCGGGCCACCCGCCCGCTGACCCCTTGGGCCGCGCCTCCGCCTGGCGACGGGTGCGCGGCCCGGTTTTTTTCAGCCCTGCTGTCGGAGCGGGCCACGGCCATGCGTCCTCTGGCCAGTTCCAACGGAGGGGTCCCGCCATGGCCAAGCTGATCTTCGTCAACCTGCCGGTCACCGACCTGGCCCGCGCGACAGCCTTCTACGAGGCCATCGGTGCGCGAAGGAACCTGCAATTCTGCGACGACACAGCCTCCTGCATGGTCTTCTCCGAGACCATCCACGCCATGCTGCTGACGCACGAGAAATTCCGCCTCTTCACGCCCAAGCCCATTGCCGATGCACGCAGCAGCAGCGCGGTGCTGATCTGCCTCTCCGCCGAAAGCCGCGACGAGGTCGATACCATGGTGGCCAGCGCCGATGCCGCCGGCGGCCGGGCCGATCCTGGTCCGAAGCAGGACCACGGCTTCATGTACGGCCGCAGCTTCGAGGATCCGGACGGCCACATCTGGGAGGTGATGTGGATGGATATGGCCGCAGCGGCCGAGGTCCAGCCTGGCCCGGCCGCGGCCTGAGGTGGCGTCGATGTCCCGGATCGCGCCCTGCCTGTGGTTCGACGGCGAGGCCGAAGAAGCGGCCCGCTTCTACGTCTCCCTCCTGCCCGATTCGCGCATCAACCGGGTGCAGCGCAACGTCATGGACGGCCCCTCCGGCAATGCCGGCTCGGTGCTCGTGGTCGAGTTCACCCTGGCCGGCCAGGGCTTCATGGCGCTGAATGGCGGTACCCGCTTCGAGTACACCCATGCCGTCTCCTTCAGGATCGACTGCTCTGATCAGGCGGAGATCGACCGGCTGTGGGAGGCGCTGTCGCGGGGCGGCAGGGCCGAGCAGTGCGGCTGGCTGAAAGACCGCTACGGCATTCCGTGGCAGATCGTCCCGGCGGTGCTGCCGAAGCTGTTGGGCGACCCTGATCCGGCCCGGGCGCAGCGGGTGATGCAGGCGGTCATGGGCATGGTGAAGCTCGACATCGCCGGCCTCGAGGCCGCGCATGCGGGGGTGCCGCCCGGGTGAACGGCGCACCGGGCGCCATTGCTTCGCCCTTGTGCGCCTCCGGCCGCGGCAGTAATCTCCCACCCATGCGCCCGGCCACCCTCCCCGCCGCCCGATTTTGGTACCGCTGGTTCACACCGGCGGCCTGAGGACCTCGCGCAGATCGAGAGCAACCCCAAAGCCGCCACTCGCTGGCGGCTTTCGTGTTTCTGCCCCGCTGCCAGCGTCGTCGGCCCTTCCACCGGAGCCCAGCATGCAGCGCAGCGATTTCGACTTCGACGTCATCAGCGGCCCCTCGTCGCCGCCCCTCATCATCCCCGCGCCACCGCCCGAGGCCGAGCCGCCCGCGCAACCGCTTGACCGGGCGACCGACCGGACCGAAAGTCCGCAACGATGATCCTGCTGATCGACAACTACGACAGCTTTACCTTCAATCTCTATCACTTCCTGGGTGACCTTGGAGTGGAGATCGAGGTCAGGCGCAATGATTCCCTGACCAGCCAGGATGCGCTGGCGCTGCGGCCGGAGGCGATCGTCCTCTCACCCGGCCCCTGCACCCCGACCGAGGCCGGCATCTGCCTGCCGCTGATCGGCGCCGCGGCCGCCGCGGGTGTGCCGCTGCTCGGCGTCTGCCTCGGCCATCAGGCGATCGGCCAGGCCTTCGGCGGCGCGGTGATCCGCGCGCCGGAGCCGGTGCACGGCAAGGTCTGGGACGTGCATCACCGCAACACCGACATCTTCGCCGGCCTGCCCTCCCCCTTCCGTGCCACCCGCTACCACTCGCTGGTGGTGCGGCGGGATGATCTGCCGGCGGAGCTGGAAGCCACCGCCTGGACGGACGACGGGCTGGTCATGGGCATCGCGCACCGCGGCAAGCCGATCTGGGGCGTGCAATTCCACCCGGAGAGCATCGCCAGCCAGCACGGCCACGACCTGCTGCGGAATTTCCTGGCGCTCGCCAAGGTGCGGCTGCCCCAGGCAGTGCCGGCGTGAACAGCCTGAAGCCGGTCCTGGCGCGGCTTGCTGCCGGAGAGCATCTGGCGGAGAGCGAGGCCGAGGCGGCCTTCGGCATCATCATGGCGGGCGAGGCCACCCCGGCGCAGATCGCCGGCCTGCTCATGGCGATGCGGGTGCGCGGCGAGACGGTGGCCGAACTCACCGGCGCGGTCCGCGCCATGCGGGCCCGGATGACCGCGATCGAGGCGCCGCCGGGCACCATCGACATCGTGGGCACTGGCGGCGACGGCTCCGGCAGCCTCAACATCTCGACCGCGACTGGGCTGGTGGTGGCCGGCTGCGGCGTGCCGGTGGCGAAGCACGGCAACCGCGCCCTCTCCTCGAAATCCGGCGCGGCGGATGCGCTGGCGGCCCTTGGGGTGAACCTCGACGTGCCGCTGGATCGGCTGGAGACGGTGCTGGCCGAGGCCGGCATGGTCTTCCTGATGGCGCCGCGCCACCATGCCAGCATGCGCCACGCCGCCGGACCGCGGGTGGAACTCGGCACGCGGACCATCTTCAACCTGCTTGGCCCGCTGGCCAACCCGGCGCGGGTGAAGCGCCAGCTCACCGGCGCCTATTCCGCCGCATGGCTGCGGCCGATGGCGGAGACCCTGGGCCGGCTCGGCATGGAACGGGCATGGGTAGTGCATGGCCAGGGCCTCGACGAGATCGCCCTCTCGGGCGAGACGCGGGTCGCGGCGCTGGAGGATGGCGCAATCCGTGAGTTCACCATCACCCCGGAGGATGCCGGGCTGGAACGCGCCCCGCCCGAGGCGATCCGCGGCGGCGAGCCGGCGGCGAACGCCGCGGCCCTGGTCGCGTTGCTGTCCGGCGAGGCCGGCGCCTACCGGGACATCGTCCTGTTGAATGCGGCGGCCGCCCTGGTGGTCGCCGGCCGGGCCACCGATCTGCGGGCCGGGGCGGCGCTGGCGGCCCGGGCCATCGACAGCGGGGCCGCTTCCGCCGTACTGGGCCGCCTGAAGGACGCGACCGCCGCATGAATGCTCCTCATCTCATCCTCGCCGACCAAGAAGTACCGGACACCCTGGCCCGGATCCTCGCTGACAAATACGAGGAGGTCCGGACCCGCGCCGCCGCCACCCCGCAGTCGGAGCTGGAGCGCCTGGCGCGGTCCGAGCCGTCGCCGCGCCCCTTCATCAGCGCCCTTTGCGGCGCGGTCGCGGATGGCCGGGTCGGGCTGATTGCCGAGATCAAGCGCGCCTCGCCCTCCGGCGGGCTGATCCGTGATCCCTTCGACCCGGCGGCACTGGCCGAGGCCTATTGCGAGGGCGGTGCCACCTGCCTCTCGGTGCTGACCGACGCGCCCTATTTCCAGGGCAGCATCGCCGATCTGCAGGCCGCCCGCGCCGCCTGCCCGCTGCCGGTGCTGCGCAAGGACTTCATGGTCCATCCCTGGCAGATCTTCGAATCCCGGGCGATGGGCGCCGATTGCGTGCTGTTGATCATGGCGGCCCTGGCCGATGCCCAGGCGGAGGAGCTGGAAGCCCTCGCCCACAGCCTCGACATGGCGGTGCTGATCGAGGTGCACGACCAGCGGGAGCTGGAGCGAGCGCTCGGGCTGAACAGTCGGCTGATCGGCATCAACAACCGCAACCTCAAGACCTTGCAGACCGATATTGCCATCACGGAGAAGCTGGCGCCGCTGGTGCCGGCCGACCGCATCCCGGTGGCGGAGAGCGGTATCCGCACCCAGGCGGATGTCCGCCGCATGGCCCAGGCCGGCGCCCGTTGCCTGCTGGTCGGCGAGCACCTGATGCGCCAGCCGGATGTCGCCTCCGCTGCCGCCACGTTGGTCCACGCGCTCTAGCGAAATCATGGAAAAGGGTGGGAAGCCTTTGACCGAACTCACCCACTTTGATGCGCAAGGCCGCGCCACCATGGTCGATGTCTCGGCCAAGGCGGAGACCGAGCGAGCCGCCGTCGCCCGGGGCCGGGTGGTGATGGCGCCAGCGACCCTGGAGCGCATCCAGGCCGGTACGACGGCCAAGGGTGATGTGCTGGGCGTCGCCCGCCTCGCCGGCATCATGGCGGCCAAGCGGACCAGCGACCTGATCCCGCTCTGCCATCCGCTCATGCTCTCCAAGGTCACCATCGACCTCACCGCCGCGCCCCCTGATGCGGTGGAGATCGAGGCTTTGGTGAAGCTTACCGGGCGAACCGGAGTCGAGATGGAAGCGCTGACCGCGGTGACGGTGGCGGCGTTGACGATCTACGACATGTGCAAGGCGATCGACCGTGGCATGCGGATCGAGGCCGTGCGGCTCGTGCATAAATCTGGCGGAAAATCCGGTACTTACGAGGCGGAGTGACCATGGCGCCCGAGCATCATTCAATGGCTTGCGGAGCGATCCTGTGATTTCACTTGGGGAAGCCCGCACCCGCATCCTCGACGCCTTGACGCCGACCCCGGCCGAGACCCTGCCGCTGCCCGCCGCCTGGGGCCGGGTGCTGGCGCGGCCAGTGCTCTCCCGGGTCACCCAGCCGCCGGCCGATGTCTCAGCCATGGATGGCTACGCCGTCCGTGCTGTCGATGCGGTGGAGGGCGCGAGCCTCGCCGTCACCGGCATCGCACCGGCCGGCCACCCCTACCTCGGCCAGATCGGCCCCGGCGAGGCGGTGCGCATCTTCACCGGCGGCTTTGTCCCGCCCGGCGCCGACGCCATCCTGCTGCAGGAGGATGCCGCCGCCGCCGAGGGCCGGGTACGGGTGAATGAGACAGTGAAGCCCGGCCGCTGGATTCGTCGCCAGGGTCTCGACTTCGCCGCCGGCGAGATGCTGCTGCCGGCCGGTCGCCGGCTGACCGCTCGCGACATCGGCCTCGCCGCCGCCGCCAACCACCCCTGGCTGACGGTGCACCGGGCGCCGCGGATCGGCATACTCGCCACTGGCGACGAGATTGCCTTGCCAGGCGAGCCGATTCCGTCCGGAGGCATCGTTTCTTCCAACGCCCATGCTCTGGCGGCGCTGGTCCGGGCCGGCGGCGGTGATCCGCTGGTGCTGCCGATCGCCCCCGACGACTCGGATGCCATCGCCGCCGCCGCGGCCGCCGCCCGCGCCTGCGACATGCTGGTGACCACCGGCGGCGCCAGCGTCGGCGACCATGACCTGGTGCAATCGGCGCTGGGGCCTGAAGGCTTCACCCTCGATTTCTGGCAGATTGCGATGCGGCCGGGGAAGCCGCTGATCTGGGGTCGGCTGGGGCCAACCCCGGTGCTCGGCCTGCCCGGTAACCCGGTCTCCGCGTTGGTGTGCGCGGTGCAATTCCTGGTCCCGGCGCTGGCCCGGCTCTCCGGTGGCCCGGCCGGCCCGCCGCGCGCGGTCCCGGCCCGCGCCGGCGTGGCGCTTGCCGCCAACGATCGTCGATTCGACCATCTCCGCGCCCGACTGGAGACGGCCTCGGATGGGGCGCTGGTCGCCACCCCCTTCCCGCTGCAGGATAGCTCCATGCTGAAGACCCTGGCACGGGCGGACGGACTGATCCTGCGGGTTCCGCACGCGCCGGCGCTGGAAGCCGGGGCCGCGGTGGAGGTCATCCCACTCGGCGAGCTTGGGATCTAGTCGGACGTTTCTGCACTGATCTCACCGGTCCCGTTGAATAGCCATTGACCAGGCGCCTAGAACCTTCCTAGAACACGTGAACCGGTTGCCGCTTTGTTCCCGCGCCTCGCGTGGAACCGGCAGTCCGACTACGCACGGAGGGGACGAAGTGCTGACCCGTAAGCAGCATGAGCTGCTGATCTTCATCGACAAGCACCTGCGCACGACCGGCTTCTCCCCCTCCTTCGAGGAGATGAAGGAGGCGCTGAAGCTCAAGTCCAAATCCGGCATCCATCGGCTGATCACCGCGCTGGAGGAGCGCGGCTTCCTGAAGCGTCGGGCCCACCGGGCGCGGGCGCTGGAAGTGATCCGGCTGCCGGAGAATATGGCGCCGCGCCGCGGTGCCGAGGCGGCGCCAGCCCCGGGCGCGCCGGCCTTCGCGCCGAATGTCATCACCGGCCGCTTCGCGCCCAACCTCGCCGGAGTGCAGAAGACCGCGAACGACGCCGCCGCGGTGCAGCTGCCGCTGTATGGCAGGATCGCCGCCGGCTTGCCGATCGAGGCGTTGCGCGATGCCGGCAGCAGCGTCGAGGTTCCCGCCGGTCTGCTGGCCGCCGGCGAGCATTACGCGCTGGAGGTCGCCGGCGATTCGATGGTGGAAGCCGGCATCCTGGACGGCGACACCGTCATCATCCGCCGCGGCGAGACCGCCGACAACGGCGCCATCGTCGTGGCGCTGGTCGATGAGAACGAGGTGACCTTGAAGCGGCTGCGCCGGCGCGGGAATTCCATCGCCCTTGAAGCCGCCAACCCGCGCTACGAGACCCGCATCTTCGGCCCGGACCGGGTGCGGGTGCAGGGACGGCTGGTCGGGCTGCTCAGGAAGTACTGAGCGGGTCTGGAGCGGATCATGGGCCCGAGTGGGCTGCGATCTGCTCCAGCGCGGCCAGGAACAGCGGCGCCGCCGGCACCATGGCGGCGCGGTTGGCGGCGACGAAGCCGGCCAGCTCCACCGCTGGCACCGCCCGCAGCTCCTGGTACTCCCGGCTGCCGCCGGTGGCGGCTGCGGCGGTGGCGATCTCGGCGAAGCCTGCCGGGCTCTCCAACAGGCAGCCGAGGTCGTGCACGCCGGAGGCGGCATGCACCACCAGCGCGAATGGCCGGCACAGCGTGATGCTCGACCAAGGCAGGCCCAGTTCCTCGGCCAGCTCGCCGCGCAACGCGGCGATTGCATCCACCACGTCGCCTCGCACGGCGCCGGCATCGACGCTGCCGGCCGGCGGCATCTGCCACAGCCCGGCCTCATAGGTCGCCTGGGTGGTGCGGCGGCCGAAGACGATGCCATCGGGCGTACGCAGTACGCCGCAGACCGACAGCGGTCGCACCGCCAGCGCCGCCGCCAGGACCGGGTCGCTGAAGCCGGCGACCGCCAGCCGGTATTCGACCAGCCGGCCGGTGATGCGGGAGGGCGTGACCTGCTCGACCGAGAACACCCGGCCATTGAACAGCCGCCCCCCGGCGCGGCGCTGTGCCGCCGTCCAGGCAGCGGCGATGGCGGGTTCCAGCGGCGCCGGCACCGTCACCTCGCCGGGCAGCAGCGTGATACGCAACGCCGGGTCCACCGGCACCAGGGAGTGGCCGGCGATTTCGGTCAAACAGGACTCCTATTCGATGGCGGCCGGCGGCTCGGCCGAGGCAGTGCCGCGCGGCACTGGCGGCGGCGGCACCCAGGGCCGGTCGCCGCGCGTCGCCCGGTCACTCACCACGCGCACCCCATTCCTGTCCAGCCAGATGGCATGCGGCCCGTTGCGCCACACCGCGAAGCGGTCGACCACCTGCGCCGCGCAGGCGCCGCGTACCGGCTCGGCCGAGATCACCAGCGCGGCGCCGGCGCAGGCCTCGCGCGGCGCGGCGCCGCGCAGCAGCACCGCCGCAGGTGCTTCGGGCGCAGCCCGCAGGCTGCAGGCACCAGGGGTGCAGGTGATGCTGCCGGCGGCCCCCTCGCGCGGCAGCGCCTGCGCCTCCGGGATACCGAACAGCCGCAGCCAGCTGTCCCGGGTGAAGTTCGAAGCGCCGGAGAGGCGCTGGAGAAACATCGTCTCATCCGCCCGGAAGGCGATCAGCCTGCCATCCCCGGAGACCAGGATGTCCGGCGGACGGTGCCATTGCCCACTGGCCAGGCCGAGCAGGATCAGCGGCAGGCCGAAGCCGCGCCAGCCGGTGCGCCACAGGCAGAGCCACAGCATGCCGAAGGCGGTCACCGCCAGGCCCCAGGTCGGGATCGGCTGCGCCGCGACCGCCGCGCCGGGCCAGGCAGCGACCCAGCGGGCGACGGCGAGGATCGCCTCCACGCCCCAACCCATCGGCACCAGGGCGAGGCGCTCCAGGCCAAGGGGCATCAGCGCCGCCGCCGCCATGCCTGCCGGCATCACCAGCGCCGAGGTCAGCGGTACCGCCAGCGCGTTGGCGGCGACGCCATAGAGCTGCAGCCGGCCAAAGTGATGCAGGCCGAAGGGGGTGGTGGCGGCGCCGGCCAGCACCGAGGTGGCGATGATGCCGAAGCCCGCCAGCAGAAGCCGCCGGCGCCAGGCGCCCTCCCCGCCTGCCCGCGGCATACGCGGCCGCAGCCACTCCCACCCGGCGATCAGCGCGAGTACTGCGGCGAAGCTCATCTGGAAGCTCGCGCCGAGCACCGCCGCCGGCTGCGCCAGCAGCACCGCCGCCGCGGCCAGCGCCCAGGATCGCAGGCTCAGCGCCCGTCGCCCGGCGAGCAGCGCCAGGGTCACCAGCGCCGCCATGGCGAAACTGCGCTGCATCGGCACCTGCGCCCCGGTCAGCAGCATGTAGCCGCCGCCCAGCGCCAATGCGCCGAGCGCCGCCAGCGGCTTTACCGGCAGCCGCAGGGCCAGCGCCGGCACCAGGGCGAGGATGAAGCGGATCGCCCAGAACCCAAGCCCCATGACGATGGCGATGTGCAGGCCGGAAACCGAGAGCAGATGCGCCAGCCCGGAATCCCGCATCGCCGCCAGGTCTGTGGCGGGGATGGCACTCTGCCCGCCGGTCAGCAATGCCGCGGCAACCGCTCCGGCGGCGCCGGGGATGGCCGCAGTGACCCGCGCCTCGATCCCGGCGCGAAGTCCGGCGAAGCCGGGTGCCGCTGTCTCGTCCAATGTCACCTCGGCCCGGCCGAGGGCGAAGCCGCTGCCGCCAAGACCGGCGAAATAGGCGGCGCGCTGGAAGTCCCAGCCGCCGGGATGCGCCGGCGCGCCGGGCGCGCGGACCAGGGCGCGGAGGCGCAACAGCTCGCCCGGCGCCGGGCGGGCGGGATCCTCGGCGCGCAGGCGGATGCGGATGTGACGCGGCTGCGGCGCACCGCCATTGAAGCGCGGCGCCTGCAGGGTGATGCGCCTGCCCCCCCGGCAGCAACTCCACCGCCGCGACGCGGCCGGTGAGGATGGTGGCGCCGCGCGGCAGTTCCAGTGGCGGCGGCTGCCGGCCGGTGTGCCAGACGGCGATGGCGAAGCCGAGCACCGCGGCGGCCACCAGCCCCAGCATCCAACCGAGGAGGGGCCGGCGCATCCCGGCGAGGATGGCCAGGGCCAGCAGCGGGGGGGCAAGCCATATCGTCGCGGCCGGCGGCTCTTCCGGCAGGGCGAAATAGGCCAGCACGCCTGCGCCGAGGGCCACGGCAAGCCATGGCGCGAGCCGGGGCTGCTCGCCCGCCCAGTGCGCGCGCCACCGATCGGTGCTCCACCGGCCAACCAGAGGAACAGGCCTGCCGGGCCATCCGGGAGCTGGACGAGCAAGGGTTGTTGACATCCGAGTCGAGAATGAAATGACGACTCGGGTAAATCAACGACTAAGGAGTCAAGCCAAGCCTGCCCTGCGGTCCGGAATTCCCACGGGATTTCAGCGAAGACCGACAAGCTGCTGAAACAGCGACACCCCGCCGGAACTGCCCGAGTGCATTAAATTCGCGCATATGGCGAGTATCCCAACCGGTCCACACGCCGATGCGCCCGGCGGTTCCGGCCCGGACGGATCCGGTGTAGAGCCTCGGCCGCTCACCATGGCCTGGCGGTCCCGCCGGAGGATCGCGCCCCGGTGATTCCCTCCGACCGGGGTTGGCTGTATCGAACCGCCTCCACGGCCGCAGTCCAAGGGCCTCCGCACCATGTCCGTCCGCACCCGCTTCGCGCCCTCGCCCACCGGCTATCTGCACATCGGCGGGGCGCGCACCGCGCTGTTCAATTACCTCTTCGCCCGCCACCACAATGGCCAGTACCTGCTGCGCATCGAGGACACCGACAAGCAGCGCAGCACCCCCGAAGCGGTGCGGCAGATCCTCGAGAGCCTCGACTGGCTGGGCCTCGGCCCGGATGAGCCGCCGGTCTTCCAGAGCGCGCGGGAGGCCCGCCACGCCGAGGTCGCGCGCGAGTTGCTGGCGCGCGGCCGTGCCTATCTCGCCTTCGACACGCCGGAGGAACTGGCGGCGATGCGCGAGCAGGCGATGAAGGAAGGCCGCCCGCCGCGCTACGATGGCCGCTGGCGCGACCGCGACCCGGCGGAGGCGCCGCCAGGCCGCACGCCCGCCATTCGGCTGAAGGCGCCGCGCCCGGAGGATGGCCGTGGCGAGATCGTGGTGAAGGATCTGGTCCAGGGCGAGGTCCGCGTCGCCCATGCGGAACTGGACGATCTCATTATCCTGCGCTCGGACGGCACGCCGACCTACCTGCATGCGGTGGTGGTGGACGACCATGACATGGCGATCACCCATGTCATCCGCGGCGACGACCACCTGACCAACACCTTCCGCCAGTGCATGATCTACGACGCCATGGGCTGGCACCGGCCGCACTTCGCCCATATCCCGCTGATCCACGGCGCCGATGGCGCCAAGCTGTCGAAGCGCCATGGCGCTGTCGGCGCGCTGGAGTTCCGCGAGCAGGGCTTCCTGCCCGAGGCCGTCTGCAACTACCTGCTCCGCCTTGGCTGGGGTCATGGCGATGAGGAGATCGTACCGCGGGACCGCGCCATTGCGCTGTTCGACCTGAAGGACGTCGGCCGCGCCGCCTCCCGCATGGACTATGCCAAGCTGACGCATCTGAACGGCGTCTACCTGCGCCAGGCCGACGACGACCGGCTGGCCGAGGAGGTGCTGGAGCGGCTGGCGAAGCACGGGATTGACTTCGGCACGATCGGCGGCGACCGGGTGCGGGCATTGATGCCGGAGCTGAAGGCGCGGGCCAAGACCCTGGAGGAACTGGCCGGCACCGCCGCCTTCGCCGCCATCGAGGGCCCACCGCCGATGGACGCCAAATCCGCCGCGCTGCTGACGCCGGAGGCCAAGGCACGGCTCGCCGACTTGGCGCAATTCCTGACCGATGCCCCCTGGGAGCGGCTGGAGCTGGAGCGCTGGCTGCGCGACTACGCCGAGGTGAAGGGGCTGAAGCTCGGGGCGGTCGCCCAGCCGCTGCGGGTGGCGCTGACCGGCAGCACCCAGAGCCCGCCGATCGACGCGGTGCTGGCGGCACTGGGCCGGACCGAGGCCGTGGACCGCATCCTGGCGGCCGCCGAGGAGTAGACTGCAGGCGTGGGGGTGTGACTCCGCGCTGCAAATGAATGGCTTCAGTGGGTCCGGCGCTCAGACATGAGTGCAGTCCGTTATTGACCGAGCGGCGGATAGATCCGGCCTCGCCGTTTTGTGTCTTTAACCTTTCGCCTCCGGCTGGGAATGGTGCCGGAGCGGGCTTCCCCGCATCGGGCATCGACGCCCGGTATGCCGGATACGGGGACGCCGATGCGCGAGACGATTGGGCTGCTGGTGCTGGTCGGCCTGCTCGCGCTCGGGTCGGCGCTTGCCGTTCCGGTGGTCGGCAAGATGCTCGGCCGCGATGCCGACTTCGCCCTCCTGACGCTGCAGATGCTCTCGGCCGCCTGGGCGGAGGGCACCTATTGGCCGCGCTGGCTGATGGACAGCAATTTCGGCCTGGGCGGCACCACCTTCTACAGCTACCCGCCCCTGGCCTTCTGGGCAGCGGCCGGGGTCGCCGCCACGACCGGGGCTGGGACGCCGGAAAGCCTCGGCCTCGCCATGGCGGGCTGGCGGCTGCTGTCAGTCGTCACTGCCGCGCTGTGGCTCCGTCGCCATGTGCCGGCCCGGGCGGCCTGGGCCGGCGCGGCGTTCGGCGCTCTGCTGCCCTATGGCGCACTGGTCGATCCCTGGGTGCGCTTCGCCTATTCCGAAACCGCCGCCATTGCGCTGCTGCCGCTGCTGCTGATGGCGCTGGAGGATCTCGCCGACGGGGACGCGGCCCGAAAGGGCGGCCCTGGGTCGCGGACTGGTGCCGGCATTCCGCTCGTCGCCCTGGCTTATGCGGCGCTGGCGCTGACCAACCTGCCGCTTTGCACCTTCGCGGCGCATCTCGGGCCGATCTACGCCTGGGCCTATGGCGGGCGACGGGCCGCCCTGCACAGCCTGCTCGGCGGCGCCCTCGGCGCGGCACTGGCGGCGGCCTTCCTGCTCCCCGCCATCGGCCTGCTGCGCCAGAGCAATTCGGCGGAGATGTTCAACCCCTCCTGGCGCGAGAATTTGCTGGGCTACACGGCACCGGAAGCACGGCTGTTGCCGATCTGGGGCGGTGGGCTGATCGCCTTCGGCTGCGGTCTCTGGCTGTGGCGCCGGGCAGCCCGGACCAGTGGCTGGCGCCAGCCGGGGCTAATGCGGGCGCTGCCGGCGCTGCTGCTCGGCAGCTTCGCGCTGGGGTGCGTGCTGACCCTGCCGCTGTGGCTGGCGATGCCGCAGCTGACTGCGGTGGAACACCCCTGGCGCAGCTACGCCTTCCTGACCCCGGCCGTGAGCGGCTTCGCAGCGCTCATGCTACGGGGGTTGCCAAGGGGGTTGCTGTTTGGCCTCGGGGTGCCGCTCGCGCTGCTGCCGGTCGCGCTGCTGGCGGCGCTCGGCGGCTTTGGCCACCCGCACTGGCCGCTGTTCCTGCCGGCCGAGCAGCGAATGGACTTCGCCCGGGGGTATTCCGGCGCCTATTCCTGGGAGCATGTTCCCGCCGCCGCGGCGGCGGCGGGCTGGACCGGTATCACCGCCGGCGCGGCCGACCCGTATCCGCGGCCGGTGCCGCCGCCGGGCACCTTGCGGCTGAGTGACGGCTATCACGTGCCGGCGGCCGAAGGACCGTTCAGCCTGCCGCAGTTCTACTTCCCCGCCTGGGCGGCGCATGACGCGCAGGGTCCCGTCGCGCTGCGTGCCAACAGCGAGGGGCTGCTCGAGGTCGCGGCCGATCGGCCAGTACGCGATCTGGTGGTGCGCATCCGCACCACAAGCTGGGAGCGCGCCGGCTGGGCGATCAGCGGAGCCACCGCCGCCGGCCTGCTGGTGATGCTGCTGCGGTCGCTGCCGTACCGCCGCGTCCGGCCGCGGCCCGGTATCCAGAATGTCTGAGGGCACGGGCGGCGCGGCCGGCAGTGGGTGGATCGAAATCGTGCTGGCCGCAGGTGTCGCTTGACTGGAGTGGATTGCGTTCAGACCCGAACGCGATCCACTCTAACATGGCAGCGCTACCACAAGCAGGACAAGCGCAAGCAGGAGACATGCCATGCCGCTCGAGACCCATGAGGCCACCGACCTGAGCTTGGCGGATGCCCGTTGGCAGGCCCGCGTCGATCTCGCCGCCGCCCACCGCCTGGCGGTGATGCACGGCTTTCACGAAGGCATCTTCAACCACCTGACGCTGCGCGTGCCAGGGACCGACGACCGCTACTACCAGATCCCTTTCGGCACCCATTGGTCCGAGGTCCGTGCCTCGACCTTCATGGAAGTCGGCTATGATGGCAGGCTGCTGGCCGGCGAGGGCGAGATCGAGCAATCCTGCTACGCCATCCATGCGCCGATCCACCGGCTGAACGAGCGGGCCGCCGCGGTGTTCCACACCCACATGCCCTTCGCCAGCGCGCTGTCGCGGCTGGAGGACCCGCGGATCCTGCCGATCGGCCAGACCGAGATCGGCACCATGATCCACACCGCCTATGACATGCACTACCAGGGCCCGGCCTTCGACCCGGCCGAGGGCGAGCGGCTGGCTGGGATCATCGGCGACAAGACCGTGCTGATGATGGCCAACCACGGCGTCGCCACCGTCGGCCGCACCGTCGCCGAGGCCTATGACCGGCTCTACTACGTGGAGCGGGTGGCGCAGGTTCAGCTCTATGCCATGTGGACCCAGAAGCCGCTGGCCTTCCTGCCGGAGGCGGTGGTGCAGGATACGGTGACGCAGTTTGCCGGCAAGGCGCCGAAATACGGCAACAAGTCGAATGCCGAATGGCATTTCGCCGCGCTGAAGCGGATCCTCGATCGCAAGGAGCCTGACTACAAGGACTGAGCCGCGAGGCAGGGGGCCCGGCGGCGCCGTGGCCCCGTTGCCGTACCGACGTGGCCAGGCCTGCGGGTCGTTGCGCATGTCTCGGTTCGCGGGACATCCGCTGGCGGCCACGGCGTCCTGGTCGGGAGCGGAATGACCTCACAGTCGCGCGATCCACAAGGGGTTGCACAGGCTTTCCCAGGAACGCCCCCCAGGCTTATCCCCAGAGCTGTGGAAAAGAACTGGCCGTCCCAAAGCTGTTCGGGGACGGCGATAAGTGACGTTTTGGCATCATCCGCATCACACAGCCGTGTGGCGTGATTGCCGCGCCATGATTTCCCTCACTGGATGTGAGTTCGCGTGGATGAACCACCTTTGGGTGCATAGACCGGCCCGCCGACGGATGTAATGTTTCTTGACTGGTTCCATGCCGCAACGCAGCATCCTCCATCAGCGTGAACGGAGGCCCGAGGATGCGCCGTCGATCCCTTCTCGCCACCGGCGCCGCGGCCTTCGCCGCACCGCGCCTCGCCGCCGCCCAGGGAGCACCCGGCCGCCGCGTGCTGCGTTTCGTGCCCCAGGCCGACCTTGCCTTGCTGGACCCGATCCACTCCGTCGCCTTCGTCACCCGCAACCATGCGCTGATGGTCTACGACACCCTCTACGGCTGGGACGCCGACCTCCGCGCCCGGCCGCAGATGGCCGAGGGCCACAGCGTCGAGGACAACGGCAGGACAGTGACCATCCGGCTCCGCGAGGGGCTGAGGTTCCACGATGGCGAGCCGGTGCGCGGCCGCGACGCTGCCGCCTCGGTCAGGCGCTGGGCCAGCCGAGACGCCTTTGGCCAAGCGCTCTGGGCGGTGACCGACGAGGTCTCGGCGCCGGATGACCGCAGCATCCGCTTCCGGCTGAAGAAGCCCTTCCCGTTGCTGCCGGATGCGCTGGCCAAGGTCGGCACGCATCTCTGCGCCATCATGCCGGAACGCCACGCCACCCTGCCCTCCTCCCAGGCAGTGCCGGAGATCATCGGCAGCGGACCCTACCGCTACCTGACGGGGGAGCGGGTGCCAGGCAGCCGCAACATCTATGCGCGGAACGAGGCCTATGTGCCGCGCAGCGAACCGGCCGCCTATATGTCGGGTGGCAAGCAGGTGCATTTTGACCGGGTGGAGTGGCTGACCATCCCGGACGCCGCGACCGCCAGCGCCGCGCTGCAAAGGGGCGAGGTGGATTGGTGGGAGCTGCCCTCCATCGACCTCGTGCCGCAGCTCCGGCGCAGCCGGGGCGTGAAGATCGATATCCTCGATCCGAATGGCTCGATCGGCTTCTTCCGGCCGAATTGCCTGCACCCGCCCTTCGACAACCCGGCGATCCGCCGGGTGGTATTGCGCGCGACGCAGCAGCGCGACTTCATGATCGCCGCGGCCAGCGAGGACCAGAGCTTCTGGAGGGTGCCTTACGGCTTCTTCGCCCCGCCCTCGGTCATGGCGAGCGACGAGGGCATGGAGATCCTGCGCAACCCGGTCGACCACGCCACCGCGAAGCGCGAGCTGGAGGCAGCCGGCTACAAGGGCGAGCGGGTGACCTTCCTCGCCGCCACCGACTTCCCGGTGATCAACGCCATGTGCGAGGTGCAGGGCGACCTGCTGCGGAAGATCGGCATCAACCTCGACTACGTGGCGACCGACTGGGGCACGGTGGTGCAGCGTATCCTGAAGCAGGATCCGCCGGCGCAGGGCGGCTGGAATGCGGTGGTGAGCTGGACTGCGGGCAGCGCCCAGGTCAACCCGGCGGCGAACAACCTGATCCGCGGCCATGGCCGCGCCGCCCTGTTCGGCTGGCCAGAGATCCCGGCATTGGAGACGCTGCGCAACTCCTGGTTCGAGGCGGCCGACGAGGCGACGCAGGCGCGGATCGGCCGGGAGATGCAGCGGATCGCCTTCGACCAGGTGCCCTATGTGCCACTCGGCCAGTTCTTCTCGCCCACCGCGCTCCGTGGCGACCTTGAGGGCATGCTGAAGGGCGTGGCGCTGTTCTACGGGATCAGGCGCGCCTGAGCCTGGCGGAGGCGCGCCTCAACCCATTCGGTGAGCGAGCCCATGGTGATTCGACGACGGTTAACGCTGGGCTGCAGCGGATCGCGTTCATGTCTGAACGGCAATCCGCTGCAGCCTGTTGTTCGTAGAGCGACTTCGCGCTCTAGAGCTTGACCTTCAGCAGGGCGGCGACCTCGCCGACCACGCCACGGCGGAAAGCCATGACGCAGATGACGAAGATGATGCCCTGGATCACCGTCACCCAGGCGCCCATCTCGGCCAGGTAGTTCTGCATCGCCACGATGATGCCCGCGCCGATAACCGGCCCGAACACCGTGCCGAGACCGCCCACCAGGGTCATCAGCACCACCTCGCCCGACATCGACCAATGCACGTCGGTCAGGGTGGCAATGCCAAACACCAGGGATTTCGTCGCGCCCGCCACCCCCGCCAGGGTTGCCGAGAGGATGAAGGCCAGCAGCTTGTAGTCATCGGTCCGGTAGCCGAGCGAGACGGCGCGCGGCTGGTTCTCGCGGATGGACTTCAGCACCTGGCCATAGGGCGAATGGATGATGCGGTGGATCAGCAAGAAGCCGCCGAGGAATACCGCCGCAACCATCCAGTACATGGTGATGTCGCGGTCGAGCGGGATTAGGCCGAACAGGTTGCCGCGCGGGATGGCCTGGATGCCGTCCTCGCCGCCGGTAAAGGGCGCCTGGACGCAGAAGAAATAGACCATCTGCGCCAGCGCCAGGGTGATCATGGCAAAGTAGATGCCCTGGCGACGGATGGCGATCCAGCCCGCGACGGCACCGAGCCCGGCTGCGGTCGCGCCACCGACGATGATCGCCAGTTCCGGCGTCAGCCCCCAGACCTTCGCCGCATGGCCGGCGAGATAGCCGCCCATGCCGAAATAGGCGGCATGGCCGAAGCTCAGCAGCCCGACATAGCCGATCAGCAGGTTGAAGGCGCAGGCGAAGAGGGCAAAACAGAGCAGCTTCATCAGGAAGACGGGGTAGAGCACGAAGGGCGAGACCACCAGGAAGGTGACCATGATCCCAAGTGCGATGAGCTGCGCCCGGGAGAACCCCCAGATGCCTGCGGCGTCCTTCTCCGCCGCCGACAGCGTGCCGGCGGTGATGGAAGCGGTGGTGTCAGCCATGGTCAGGCCCTCCCGAACAGGCCAGCGGGACGCGCCACCAGCACGATCGCCATGATTACGAAGATGACGGTGGCGGAGGCTTCCGGCCAGAACACCTTGGTCAGCCCTTCCACCACGCCGAGGGTGAAGCCGGTGAGGATCGAGCCGAGGATCGAACCCATGCCGCCGATGACGACGACCGCGAAGACCACGATGATGAGGTTGGAGCCCATCTGCGGATTTACCGAATAGATCGGTGCTGCCAGCACGCCGGCGGCGGCCGCCAGCGCCACGCCGAAGCCGTAGGTCAAGGTCACCATCCGCGGCACGTTGACGCCGAAGGCCTGGACCAGCGCGGCATTCTCGGTCGCAGCGCGCAGATAGGCGCCGAGCCGGGTTTTCTCGATGATCAGCCAGGTCGCCAGGCACAGCACCAGCGCCGCGATCACCACCCAGCCGCGGTAGATCGGCAGGAACATGAAGCCGAGGTCCCAGGCGCCCGAGAGCTCCGGCGGGATGCGGTAGGGCAGGCCCGAGGAGCCGAACTCGTTGCGGAAGATGCCCTCGATGATCAGCGCCAGGCCGAAGGTCAGCAGCAGGCCGTAGAGGTGGTCCAGCTTGTACAATCGACTGATGAAGAGTTTCTCGAGGATCACCCCGGTCACGGCGACAATGATGGGCGCCAGCAGCAGTGCCCACCAATAGCCGATGCCGCCCCAGGCCAGCAGCATCCAGGCGGCGAAGGCGCCCATCATGAATTGCGCGCCATGGGCCAGGTTCACGATGTTCAGCAGCCCGAAGATGACCGCGAGGCCGAGCGAGAGCATGGCGTAGAAAGCGCCGTTGATCAGGCCGAGCAGTAATTGCCCGAACAGTAGCGGCGCGGGTATGCCGAAGATATCATCCATGCGGGTCGTCCCGGTTCTAAGCGGTTGGATCAGGCATCAGCTGCGCAGGAAGGCGCAGCCCCCTTCGGCGAGGGGGCGGAAGGCCTCCTCGCCAGGGGTGGTGGCAGCAAGCTTGTAGAGGTCCCAGGGATTGCGGGATTCACCCGGCGCCTTCACCTCGAACAGATAGGCCGGGTGGATCTTGCGACCGTCGGGGCGAATCATGCCGGGGCCGAAGGCGTCGTCGTCGGTCGGCATCGCCTTCATCCGGTTCACCGCCTCGACGCCGCTGGCCTTGGCCGCGGCGACGCCCATGTCGGCGACTGCCTTCAGGTAGTGCAGCACCGCGCCGTAGCAGCCGGCCGGGGTCATCGCCGGCGGGCGGTCCTGGTTCTTGGCGCGAACCCGCTCGGTCAGCGCCCGGGTGCGGTCGTTCATGTCCCAGTAGAAGCTTTCGGACAGCAGCAACCCCTGAGCGGATTCAAGGCCGAGCGCCTTCACATCGATATTGCTCATCAGCAGGGCAGCGATCTTCATCGTCCGCTGCAGGCCGAATTCGCGCGCGCCCTTGATGCAATTCACCGTATCGGTCGAGGCATTGGCCAAGCCGATCACGTTGGCGCGGCTGGCCTGGGCCTGCAGCAGAAAGGCGGAGAAATCCGTCGTCGCCGGGAAGGGATAGCGCACCGCGCCGGCCACCTTGCCGCCCGCCGCCTTGACGAAATTGCTGGTGTCGCGTTCCAGCGCATGGCCGAAGGCGTAGTCGGCGGTGATGAAGAACCAATTATCGCCGCCGGTCTTGACCACCGCCGCACCGGTCGACTTCGCCAGCATGTAGGTGTCGTAGGTCCAGTGCACCGTGTTCGGGCTGCACTGCGACCCGGTGAGGTCGGAGGTCCCGGCGCCCGAGTTCAGATGGACCTTGTTCTTCTCCCGCGCGATCTGGTTGACCGCCAGCGCGACCGAGGAGGTCGGCAGGTCGACGACGGCGTCGACCCCCTGGTCGAACCATTGCCGGGCGATATTGGCGCCGACATCCGGCTTGTTCTGGTGATCGGCCTGCAACACCTCGACGTTGAAGCCGCGATTGCCGAAATCCTGCACCGCCTGCTGGGTCATCACCACGCTGGCGGGTCCGCCGCTGTCCCGGTACGGGCCCGACATGTCATTGATGACGCCGACCCGGATGGTCGGCGTCTGCGCCCTCGCGCGCCACGGCAGGCCACCCAGAGCCGTAGCACCGGCACCGGCAGCTATCAGGTCACGTCGCTGGATGGCCATGTGATTCTCCCTCCCTGATTACGGTGCTAGCTCCGCACGAGGGAGCAGCCGCCTTCGTTCAGCGGGCGGAAGGCTTCCTCGGCGGGGGTCGTCTGAATCAGCTTGTAGTAGTCCCATGGCGCCTTGCTCTCGGCCGGCGTCTTCACCTCGAACAGGTAGGAGGGGCAAAGCTTGCGGCCGTCCTCGCGGATCCGGCCCGGGCCGAAGGCATCGTCATCGCAGGGCAGCGCCTTCATCCGGTTGACGACCTCGACCCCCGAGGCCTTGGAAGCCGCAATGCCCATGTCGGCCACCGCCTTCAGGTAGTGCAGCGCGGCCGAATAATTGGCGATGGAAGCCATGTTCGGCTTCATATCCTTTAGCCGCGGCTGCAGCCGCTGGGTGACCGCACGGGTGCGGTCGTTCAGGTCCCAGTAGAAGCTTTCCGTCAGCACCAGCCCCTGCGCGGTCTGCAGGCCAAGGGCGTGGACATCCGGCAGGAACATCAGCAACGCCGCCAGCTTGGTGCCGCGCCGGGTGATGCCAAACTCGGCCGCCTGCTTGATGGAGTTGATGGTGTCGGCGCCAGCATTGGCCAGGCCGATCACCTTGGCGCGCGACGCCTGCGCCTGCACCAGGAAGGAGGAGAAGTCGGAGGTCGCCGGGAAGGGATAGCGCACCGCTCCCAGCACCCGGCCGCCCGCCGCCTTGACGAAGGTGCCGGTGTCGCGTTCCAGCGCATGGCCGAAGGCGTAGTCGGCGGTGATGAAGAACCAGCTGTCGCCACCCGCCTTCACCATGGCGCCGCCGGTCGACTTCGCCAGCATGTAGGTGTCGTACATCCAGTGCACCGTGTTCGGACTGCACTGCGCGCCGGTGAGGTCAGAGGTCGCCGAGCCGGTGTTGATGTAGGCCTTGTTCTTCTCCCGCGCGACATTGTTCACCGCGAGCCCGACCGAGCTGGTCGGCACGTCCAGGATGAGATCGACACCCTGGTCATACCACTGCCGGGCGATGTTCACGCCGACATCGGGCTTGTTCTGGTGGTCGGCGGTGATCACCTCCACCGCGAAGCCCTTGTCGCCGAATTCGGCCACCGCCTGGCGGGTGCATTCGATGCCGTAGGGCCCGCTGATGTCGCGATAGGGGCCGGACTGGTCGTTCAGCACGCCGATCCGGATGGTGTTCGCCGCCTGGGCTCGGGACAGCCGCGGCAACCCCGGCATCAGGGTGGCGCCGACCGATGCGGCAAGCAGGCTACGGCGAGTGGCACTCATCGAAGGCTTACCTCCAGCAACGGCGGCGGGCGCCCGTCGCCCGCCGCGACCTCCAGCCTCAGCTCCGGACCAGCGGGCAATTGCCCTCGGCGAGCGGCCGGAAGGCCTCCTCCGCCGAGGTGGTCTGCAGCAGCTTCAGGTAGTCCCAGGCGCCGCGGCTCTCCGCCTTCGTCTTCACCTCGAAGAGGAAGGAAGGGTGGATCTTCCGCCCGTCGGCGCGGATCGAGCCCGGGCCGAAGGCGTCGTCATCCGTCGGCATCGCCTTCATGCGGCTGATGAGATCGGCGCCCGAGGCCTTCGCGGCGGGCACGCCCATATCGGCGACCGCCTTCAACGCATGCAGCGTCGCCGAATAATTCCCGGCATGGATGCAGTTCGGGTAGACATTCGCCAACCGCGGCTTCACCCGGTTGAGGAAGGCCCGGGTCCGGTCGTTCATGTCCCAGTAGAAGCTTTCGGTCAGCACCAGCCCACCGCCCTGCTCCAGGCCGATGGAATGCACGTCGGTGATGAACATCAGCATGCAGGCGAGCCGTGTGCCGCGCCGCGTCACCCCGAACTCCGCCGCCTGCTTCACGCAATTGATGGTGTCGAGCCCGGCATTGGCGAGGCCGATGATCTTCGGCCGCGTCGCCATCGCCTGCACCAGGAAGGAGGAAAAGTCGGTGGTGCCCGGGAAGGGCGTGCGCACCGCGCCGAGCACCTTCCCGCCGCTCGCCTTCACCTGCGCCGTGGTGTCGCGTTCCAGCGCATGGCCGAAGGCGTAGTCGGCGGTGATGAAGTACCAGCTGTCGCCGCCTGCCTTCACCATCGCCGCGCCGGTCGATTTCGCCAGCATGTAGGTGTCATAGGCCCAATGGACGGCGTTCGGGCTGCAGGCCTGACCGGTGAGGTCGGCGGTGGCGGAGCCCACCTGCAGCACCGCCTTGTTCTTCTCCCGCGTCACCTGCTGCACCGCGAGCCCGACCGAGGAGGTCGGCACGTCGAGCAGCATATCGATGCCCTGGTCGTACCACTGCCGCGCGAGGCTGACGCCGAGATCCGGACGGTTCTGGTGATCCGCTTCGATCACCTCGATGTTGATGCCACGGTTGGCGAACTCGGCGACCGCCTGGCGAACGCAGATGACCGAGGTCGGCCCAGTGTTGTCACGGTAGGTGCCCGACATGTCGGTAAGCACCCCGATGCGGTAGGTATTCGCCGCCTGCGCCCGGCTCAGCCGTGGCAGCGTGGTGACAGCCGCCGCCGCGGCACCAGTCCCAAGCAGAGCTCTCCTGTTCATTACCATCCCTGAATCTCCGGCTTCAGCGTTCGGGGCCGGCGTGGCGCTGCCGCCCGGCCCACGTTCGTCCTTGTGCGTCCGCTAGCTGCGGACGAATTGGCAGCCGCCCTCGGCCAGCGGGCGGAAGGCTTCCTCCGCAGCCGTGGTCTGCAGCAGCTTGTAGTAGTCGAAGGGACCGCGGCTTTCCTCGGGCTTCTTCACCTCGAACAGGTAGGCCGGGTGCAGCTTGCGACCGTCCTCGCGGATGCGGCCGGGGCCGAAGCAGTCGTCGTCGCAAGGCATCGCCTTCATCCGCGCGACAGTCTCGGCACCCGAGGCCTTGGCGGCGGTGGCGCCCATGTCGGCCACGACCTTCAGGTAATGCACCGCTGCGGCATAGCCGCCCGCATGGTTCATGCAGAGCGCGTTGTTGCCGATCTCCGGCCGGACCCGGGCGGAGAAGGCGCGGGTGCGGTCGTTGAGATCCCAGTAGAAGGTCTCGGTGCAGACCAGCCCCTGCGCCGTCTCCAGCCCGATGGCATGCACGTCCGGCAGGAACATCAGCAGCGAGGCGAGGCGGATGCCGCGCCGGTTCAGGCCGAATTCGGCGGCCTGCTTGATGCAGTTCACCGTATCCGAGCCGGCGTTGGCCAGGCCGATCACCTTCGGCCGCGCCGCCGCAGCCTGCAGCAGGAAGCTGCTGAAGTCGGTGGTGCCCGGGAAGGGCGTGCGCGCCGCGCCCAGGACCTTGCCGCCCTGCGCCTTGACGAAGGTGCCGGTGTCGCGTTCCAGCGCATGGCCGAAGGCATAATCTGCGGTGATGAAGTACCAGCTGTCGCCGCCCGCCTTAACCGTGGCGCCGCCGGTGCTGCGCGCCAGCATCCAGGTGTCGTAAGTCCAGTGCACCGTGTTCGGCGAGCATTTGGAGCCGGTAAGGTCCGAGGTCGCCGAGGAGGTGTTGAGGAAGACCTTGTTCTTCTCCCGCACGATGTCGTTCACCGCCAGCGCCACCGAGGAGGCGCCGCCGTCGATCACCACATCCACGCCGTCGCGGTCGATCCAGGTACGGGTGATGTTGGAGCCGACATCGGGCTTGTTCTGGTTGTCGGCGTAGACCACCTCGACGTTGAAGCCGCGGTTGGCGAACTCGGCCGCCGCCTGGCGGATGCAGGCCAGCTCGGTCGGCCCGGTCACGTCCCGGTAGGTGCCGGAGAAGTCGCACAGCAGCGCGAGCTTGACGGTATTCGCCGCCTGCGCCTTCGCGCTCCGCCAGGGCAACCCGCCCAGGGCAGGCAGCGCCGCGGCAGCCTTCAGTGCGGCCCTACGGGTCGTAGTCGTCATCGGTAGCTTTCCTCCCTGTTGGCGCCCCGCGTCTGCGCGCGGTTAGACGCCGAGATATGCGTGCAGCCGGTCGAGAGAGGCGGTGAGCTGGTCGTTCGGCACCATGTCGACGACCCGGCCGTGTTCCATCACGTAGTGGCGGTCCGCCACCGTCTGGGCGAAGCGGAAATTCTGCTCCACCAGCAGTACGGTGAAGCCGCGCGCCTTCAACTCACGGATGGTACGGCCGATCTGCTGCACGATGACCGGGGCAAGGCCCTCAGAAGGCTCGTCCAGCAGCAGCAGCTTGGCGCCGGTGCGAAGGATGCGGGCGATCGCCAGCATCTGCTGCTCGCCGCCCGAGAGCTTGGTGCCCTGGCTGTTCGCCCGCTCCTTGAGGTTGGGAAACAGGGTGTAGATGGTCGCCAGATCGAGCCCGCCCGGCTGCACCACCGGCGGCAGCATCAGGTTCTCGGTCACGCTGAGGGTGGCGAAGATCCCGCGTTCTTCCGGGCAATAGCCGATGCCGGCACGGGCGATCCGGTCGGAGCGATCGTTGATCGTCTCCCGCCCGTCGAAGCGGATGGAGCCGGAGCGGCGGCCGACCAGGCCCATGATGGCGCGGAGGGTCGTGGTCTTGCCGGCGCCATTGCGCCCCAGCAGTGTCACCACCTCGCCGCGGCGGACGTCGAGCGTCACGCCGTGCAGGATGTGGCTCTCGCCGTACCAAGCTTCGAGGCCCTGCACCGCCAGCAGCGCGTCAGTCGCTGCCACGGGACGTTCAGCCATCAGGGTCTCAGCCATGCACCGGCACTCCCTCGGACACGGTATGGGCCTCGGTGCCAAGATAGGCAGCGATGACATCCGGGTTGCGCGCCACGCTGTTGTAGTCGCCTTCCGCGAGCACGCTGCCGCGCGCCAGCACGGTAATGGTGTCGCAGAGGCCGGAGACCACCTTCAGGTTGTGCTCCACCAGCAGCACAGTGCGGCCGGCCGAGACGCGCTTCACCAGCGCGACGATGCGGTCGACATCCTCATGCGCCATGCCGGCGGTGGGTTCGTCCAGCAGCAGCATGGTGGGATCCAGCGCCAACGTGGTGGCGATCTCCAGCGCCCGCTTGCGGCCATAGGGCAGTTCGCCCGCGGTCAGCGCCGAATAGCCAGTGAGGCCGACATCATCCAGTAGCGCCATCGCCCGGTCGTCATATTGCCGGAGCAGCGAATCGGAGCGCCAGAAATCGAAGCTGCCGCCACGCTGCCGCTGCAGCGCCACCCGCACATTCTCCAGCACCGAAAGGTGCGGGAACACCGCCGAGATCTGGAAGCTGCGCACCAAGCCGAGACGCGCGACCTCGGCCGGCTTCATGCCGGTGATGTCGCGGCCGTCGTAGCGGATGCTGCCGCGGGTGGGCGGCAGGAATTTGGTGAGGAGGTTGAAGCAGGTGGTCTTGCCGGCGCCGTTCGGGCCGATCAGCCCATGGATGCTGCCGCGGCGGATCTTCAGGGTGACGTCGCTGACCGCGACGAAACCCCGGAATTCCTTGGTCAGCCCTTCGGTTTCCAGGATGGTGTCGGACACCCGGATCGCTCTCCCCTGTTGGTGGCGGTAAACAGCCATTATTTCAGCAAGGTATGGCCGGACCTTGCGACGGATGCAAGGCCGTCCCAGGTGAATTCCACGCATTCTCCGCGGTGGATAGCCTCCCGGGGCGGCGCTGTTACCCGTGTGTGACAGAGACACCGAATGAAGCCGAACCGTCGGCAGCACTGCGGTCAGCGCAGCCCGTCGCGCCCCTCGATCCCGTCCACCGTCAGCCCGCCGATGCGCGGCAGCGGCCTGCCGCCGCTGGTGAGCGCGAGGCAGACCAGGATCTCGCCGGCGCGCGGCGCGTCCGGTACCCGTACTTCCATCGCGTCGAAATGGCTGCGCACGAAGGCGGCGTCCTTGTGGCCGAGCGGCACGTCGATGGCGGTGCCCGGTCCGCCGGATTTCTTGGCCGAGGGGATCAGCGCCGGCCCCTTCCCCAGCGCTGCCCGTACGGGTGCGCCCATCTTCGGATGCAGTAGCGCCGCGGCATGCTCCAGCTCCCCGGCCTCGCCCACCACCGCCGCCTTGCCGAAGCTGTGCACCGCCTCGCCGGGAATGCCGAGTGCGGCCAGCGCCTGGGCAGCCAGCAACGCACCCAGCTCCTCGCCCTGCGCCACCAGCTCCGACAGATCTTCGGCGTAGTGCCCCGCGAAGGGATTGGCGATGACCGCGCAGACAGCGGCGCGGCGGATCGCAGGCGTCACCGGGCGGCCCATCTCCTGCCGGGTCTCGTCAAGGACCGTCACCAGCTTGCGGATCATCGCGGGCATCGGCTCAGCCCGCTCCGGCCAGGCGTGTCAGCCGGCGGCCATGGCCGATGACGGCGCCGATCGAGCCAGCGTTGCGGCGGTCGGCAATTGCCCGGAAGGCGGCAACGGGCCGGCCTTCCTTCAGCCGGGCGAAGGCATCGCCGATGGCAACCGAAAACTGCAGCATGATGCTGGCGTCGCGATAGCAATCCGTGGTGCAGGCCTGGCAACCGTCGCGCATCATCTTCTCCCGGGTGAAATCCCACAGCGAGGAGAGTGGCGAGGCCCAATCCTCGCAACGCCAGAGATCGTAGTTCCAGTCCAGGTAGAAATACTTGTAGCCGGCATGGCAGACGAAGCGCTCGCCCTCTCCGGTCAGGCGGCGTCGCATGTCGGCGATGCCCTCGCGGGGGTTGTGCACCGGGATGATCTCCCGCGCCGTCTCCGCCGCATCGAAGGCCGCCAGCAGCTCCCGCGGCGACATGTCGACCAGCTCGCTGTCCTCCGACCACACCAGGGAGGAGGAGCCGAGCGGCGCCTTGCGCGGGTAGCTGAAGGTGATGGCGGCGAAGCCCAGCGCCTTCACGAAGCGTGCCAGCGCCCGGTAGTCGGTGACCAGCCGGGTCATCGCGACCGAGGCGATCGGCGTCACCTCACGCGCCACCAGTTTCGCATTGGCCTCGGCGATGCGGGCGCAGACGCCACGCAGCCCGCGGTTCTTCTCATGCGTCGCGGCCTCCGGCGCATCGATCGAGATGAACAGCGTGGTGATGCCGGCGTCGGCCAGCGCATCCACCTTCGGCGGCAGCAGCCAGCCATTGGTCACCATGGTCGGCTGCACGCCCATCCCGGTCGCGGTGCGCACCATCTCGACGATCTTCGGGTGCAGCAGCGGCTCGCCACCCATGAAGGTGACGAAGCGGACGCCGGCCTGCGCCTTCAGCAGCGTCAGCCCCTCGGCGAAGCGGCTGGCATCCAGGGTGCGGCGGTCGGTGACGAAGCCCTTGTCGTGGGCGAAATTGCAGAAGTCGCAGGTGGCGTTGCACAGATTCGTCACGGATACGTTGCAGATCGCCGGGCCGCCACTCGGCACCAGCCGCAGCAGATCCATCACCCCACCGACACTCGCCATTCACCCGTCCCCCGGGGCGGTGCCGCCCCCTGCCACCGACCGCATAGGCCGGAGTTCGGCCCGCTGCCAAGCGATAAGGCCAGGCAGGCTGATCACCACCTCCCGCGCCCGGCGGACGAGCGCCACCGCCAGCGCCAGGCCGGGCGGCACGCCGACCAGCGCGGCGGCGCCGATGATGGCGCCTTCCTGCACCGCCAGCGCCCCTGGCAGCATGAAGCCGGCATTGCGCAGGGCCTGCGCCAGGCTCTCGATCACCAGCGCCTCGGCCAGGGTCACGTCATGGCCAAGCAGCCAGAGCACCCCGGCAATCTCCACCGCGCCCAGCACCCATGCGGCGCTGTGCCAAAGGCAGGCAAGGACCAGCCGCGGCCAGTCCGCGTGCAGGGCGAGGATCGCCACCTGCAATTCGCCGATCCAGCCCGGCCGCAGCGCCGGCCAGCGCCGTGCCAGCCGGGCAAGGCCACGCTCCAGCAGCTTCAGCGGCAGCCGGCGCTGCACCAGCACCATCGCCGCCGCGCCGCCGAGGGCGATGCCGAATCCGGCCGCGGCGAAGCCGAGCAGCCCGGCGCCATCCCCCCCTGCCAGCAGTAGCGCCACCCCGGCCAGGGTGAAGAACAGCTGCGAGATGCCCTCCAGGGTCAGATCGACCGTTGCCGTGGCCCCTGCCCTGTCGCCGGCGACGCCACGCCGCGCCAGCAGCCTTGCCGCGGCGGCCTGGCCGACCAGCGCGCCGGCCGGCAGCAGCGCATTGGCCGATTCCCGGTACCAGCGCAGCAGCGCCATGGCGCCGAGCGACGGCCGTTCCGCCGGCGGCAGCAGGGCACGCCAGGCGAGCGCGGTCAGCAGGATCTGCGGCAGGTGCACGGCGATGGAGATCGCCACCGCGAAGGGCGCCTCGGCCAGCATACGGCGCAGCGCGGCCAGGTCGTCGTGGTTCAGCGCCACCGCGGCCAGCAGCACGCAGGCGCCGAGCAGCAACCCGTTGCGGATGCCGCGGCCCCAGCCTGGGGTGACAGGCTCCGGGCTCAGTGGCCGAGCACTTCCGGCACCCGCTCCGCCGGTGGCGTGTTGCGGCTGCGGCCGCAACGCATCGCGCCATCGATCATCACCCCGCCAATGCCGGGGATGTCGCCGAGCTCGATGCTGTGCAGCAGGTCGCGCCCCGCCGTGTGCTGGGCACGGTCGAGGAACACCAGATCCGCCGCGCGCCCCACCTCGATCAGCCCGGCATCCAGCCCGCGGATTCGGGCGGTGTTGCCGGTCGCCAGCGCGATCGCCTGCGCCGCCGGGATGCGGCCGAGCGAAGCGAGCAGCGAGATCAGCCGAAGGATGCCAAGCGGCTGCACGCCGGAGCCGGCCGGGCTGTCGGTGCCGAGGATGACGCGATGCAGCTGGCCGAGGTCGCGCGCCGCCTGCGCCGCGGCGATGGCGACACGCTCGTTGCCGTTGTGGACGATCTCGATGGCACGGCTGCTGCGCTCGCAGAGTTCGCAGACATGGGCCTCGGACAGCGCGGTGTGGCCGCCGTTGATGTGGCCGATGACGTCGGCGTCGGCTTCCAGCACCGTATCCTTGTCGATCAGCCCACTGCCGGGAATGCTGGGGCCGCCGGTGTGGATGGTGCTCTGGATGCCATGCCTGCGGGCCCAGGCGACCATCCGCTGCGCCTCATAGCCGGTCTTGACGCTGCCGAGCCCGACCTCGCCCAGCAAGGTGACGCCGGCGGCGGCAAGCTCGGCGAAATCGCTCTCGACCATGCCCTGTTCCAGTACCGGTGCCCCGGCCAGCACCTTCACCCCGGCGGGGCGGGCGTTGAGGAAGGCGCGTTGCGCGGTGATGGCCAGCGCCTTGAGGCCGATGATGTCCTTCGGGCGTCCGGGCAGATGCACCTCGCCGGCCGAGATCATTGTCGTCACCCCGCCGTTGAGGCAGCTCTCGATCCAGCCGATCTGGTTCTGCCGCGGGGTCCAGTCGCCGATCACCGGATGCACATGGCTGTCGACCAGCCCGGGCGAGACGGCGCTTCCATGCGCGTCGATCACGCTGTGGGCGGGGCCGTGGCCGGCGAGCTCGGCGGAGCGACCGATGGCGGCGATCCGGCCGTCCTCGATCAGCAGCGCATCGGCCTCCAGCACCGGCGCGCCGAGGTCGCCCGAGAGCAGCAGGCCGATGTTGCGCACCAGGGTCCGGCCCCGTGCTGGCCCCGCCGCCTGCTCCACTGCCATCGCGACCCTCCGCCCATCCTTCCGGGCCAGCCTAGCCCAGCCGGGATCGTAAGCCTAGAAATGGCACATGGGCGATGCGGATGACACGGATTACGTGCTGGAGGCGCAGGTCGGCCATCTGTTGCGCCGCGCCTATCAGCGGCATCTGGCGCTTTTCCAGGGCATCATGGGGAGGATGGGCCGACCTCGGTGCAATTCGCCACGCTGGTGACGCTCTGGCGGCAGGGACCACTGTCGCAGAACCTGCTGGGCCGGCTGCTGGCGATGGACCCGCCGACGGTGAAGGGCGTGGTGACGCGGCTGATGGCACGCGGGCTGGTGGTGCGGGAGAAGGACGCCGCTGACGCGCGCTTGCTGCGGGTGGCGCTGACCCCGGCGGCGCTGGCGGCGCTGCCCGGCTGGGTGGAGAAGGCGCAAGCGATCACCGCGGCGACCCTGGCGCCGCTCTCCGCGCCGGATGCGGCCCGGCTGACCGTGCTGCTGCGGCGGCTCGGTTGATTCCGGTTGTGGGCGGAACAGGTGCTGCGTAGACTCGTTACCCTGCAAACAATCGGCGGGGCAGATGGCGGCCTATCGCAGACCCGGAACCCTGGCGGAAGCGCTGGCGCTGCTGGCTGCGGCGCCGACCGAGCAGGGCGCGCCCCTGCTGCTGGCCGGCGGCACCGACATCTACCCCGCCCGCGCTGCGGCCGCGGCTTGGCTGCGGGATGCACCACGACCGGTGCTGGACCTTTCCGGCATCGCCGGCATGGGTGCGATCGAGGATACCGGCGGTCATCACCGGATCGGCGCCGGCGTCACCTGGGCGATGCTGCGCGACCAGCCCCTGCCGCCCTGGTTCACGGCGCTGCGGGACGCGGCGCGGCAGGTCGGTGGGATGCAGGTGCAGGCGCGCGGGACGCTGCTCGGCAACCTCTGCAACGCCTCCCCCGCCGCCGATGGCGTGCCGCCGCTGCTGGCGCTGGACGCCGAGGTGGAATTGGCCAGCCTGCGCGGCACGCGGCGGCTGCCGCTGGGGGATTTCCTGCTCGGCTACCGGCGCACCGCCCTGGCGCCGGATGAGATCGCGACAGCGGTGCTGGTGCCGAAGCCCGAGGGCAGCGCGCGCAGCGGCTTCCTGAAGCTCGGCGCCCGCGCCTATCTGGTGATCTCCATCGTGATGGTCGCCGGAGTGGTGGAGGCAGCGGCCGGGCGCATCATCCGGGCGCGGCTGGCGGTCGGCGCCTGCTCAGCGGTGGCGCAGCGCCTGCCGACGCTGGAGGCTGCGCTTGCCGGACTGCCCCTGGCTGACGCCGCCGCGATGGTGGAGACGGCACATCTCGCCACCCTTTCGCCAATCGACGATATGCGTGCGACGGCCGAATACCGCCGCCACGCCACGCTGGTGCTGCTGCGCCGGCTGCTGGCCGGCCTTGCCGCGCCCGAGGCGCTGGCGGCGTGAGCGCCCCGCCCCTCACCCTGACGGTGAACGGCACGCCCCGGGCGGTGGTGGCGCCACCGGAGACGCGGCTCTCCGCCGTGCTGCGCGACGGGCTCGGACTCACCGGCACCAAGACCGGCTGCGACGCCGGGGATTGCGGCGCCTGCACCGTGCTGCTGCGGGGCGCGCCGGTCTGCGCCTGTCTGGTACCGCTCGCCCAGGCCGCCGGCGGCGCGGTGTTGACTGTGGAAGGGCTGGCGGCGATGCCGCTCGGCGCCGCGCTGCAGGCCGCCTTCCTGCACCATGGCGCGGCGCAATGCGGCATCTGCACGCCGGGGATGCTGCTGGCGGCCATGGCGCTGCTCGAGGCCACGCCGCGCCCGGACGAGGCGGCGGCGATGGAGGCGCTCGGCGGCGTGCTCTGCCGCTGCACCGGCTATCGCAAGATCCTGGAGGCGGTGTGCGATGCCCATCGCTTCCTCGGCACCCCGCCGGTGCCGGCGTCAGGCGCGGTGGGGGCGCGGCTGCCGCGCATCGACGGCCCGGCGAAGCTGACCGGCGCCGCGCTCTACGGCGCCGATGCGGCGCCCGCCGATGCGCTCTGGCTGCGGCCGATCCGCAGCCCGCATGCGCATGCCCGCTTCCGCCTCGGCGATTGCGCGCCGCTGCTGGCCCGCCACCCCGGGCTGCACCGCGTGCTGACCGCCGCCGATGTCCCCGGTCGCAACGGCTTCGGCATCTATCCCGACATCAAGGACCAGCCGGTGTTCTGCGATGGGGTGGTCCGCTATCGCGGCGATTGCGTCGCCGCCCTGGTCGGCGAGCGCGCCGCGGTGGAGGCGGTGCGCGCCGAGGAGCTGCCGCTGGAATGGGAGGTGCTGCCGCCGCTCAGTGATCCGGAGGCGGCGCTGGCCGCGGCGCCGCTGCACCCGCGCTGGCCGGATAACGTGCTGACCACCGGCCGCGTCGTCTCGGGCGATGCCACGGCGGCGCTGGCCGGCAGCGCGCATCTCGCCGAGGGTGCATGGCAAACCGGCTTCGTCGAGCACGCCTATATCGAGCCTGAGGCCGGCTGGGCGCAGCGAGTGGGGACGCGGATCGAGGTCTTCGCCACCACCCAGGCGCCCTACATGGACCTTGAGGAAGTCGCCGGCGTGCTGGGCATTCCGCATGACGCGGTGCGGATCATCCCCTCGGCCTGCGGCGGCGGCTTCGGCGGCAAGCTGGATGTCTCGGTGCAGCCGATGCTGGCCATCGCCGCCTGGCTGCTGCGGCGGCCGGTGCGGGCGGCATGGTCGCGCGCCGAGAGCATGGCGAGCAGCACCAAGCGCCATCCCTCCCGCATCACCGCGCGCGCCGGCTGCGATGCCGCGGGGCGACTGACCGGCTTCGCCTTCGAGGGCATCTTCGACACCGGCGCCTATGCCAGCTGGGGCCCAACCGTCGCCGGGCGCGTGCCGGTGCATGCGATGGGTCCCTACCGCGTGCCTTCGGTCGCCACCCGCGCCCGCGCCGTCTTCACCCATCAGCCGCCCTCCGGCGCCTTCCGCGGCTTCGGCGTGCCGCAGGCGGCAATCGCGCAGGAGGCGCTGTGGGATCAGCTGGCCGATGCCGTGGGCCTCGACCGGCTGGAGTTCCGCGCGCTGAACGCGTTGCGCGCCGGTGACACCACCGCGACCGGGCAGGTGCTGACCCAATCGGTCGGGCTGGTCGCCTGCCTGGATGCGCTGCGGCCGCGCTGGCAGGCGCTGCGGGCGGAGGCGGCGGCGCGGAACACCAGGGGCGGGCCGCGGCGCCATGGCGTCGGCATCGCCTGCATGTGGTACGGCATCGGTAATACCGGCATGTCCAATCCCTCCACCATGCGGGTGACGCTGGGGCCGGAAGGGCTGGTGTTCCACAACGGCGCGGTCGACATCGGCCAGGGCAGCACCACCGTGCTGCTGCAGATCGTCGCCGAGGCGCTTGGCCTGCGGACCGAAGATTTCACCCTGGTGCTGGGCGATACCGACCTGACCGCCGATGCCGGCAAGACCAGCGCCAGTCGCCAGACCTTCGTGAGTGGCCGCGCCGCGCAGGAGGCCGGAGCGGCGCTGCGGCAGGCGATCCTGCTGCGCGCCAATGCCGGCGAAGATGCACACCTGCGGCTGGAGGGCAGCCGGCTCTTCGTCGATGGCCGCGAATTGGCGCTGGATGGCGTATTGGAAGGCATCGGCCGCTTCGACCCGCCGACCGTGCCGCTCGATGCCGATGGCCAGGGCATCCCCTATGCCACCTACGGCTTCGCCGCGCAGGTCGCGGCGCTCTCGGTCGATACCGAGCTCGGCACGGTGCGGCTGGAGAGGATCGTCGCCGCGCATGACGTCGGCCGGGCGATCAATCCGACGCTGGTGGAGGGGCAGATCCATGGCGGCATCGCCCAGGGTATCGGCCTGGCGCTGATGGAGGAATACCTGCCTGGCCGCACAGAGAACCTGCACGACTACCTGATCCCGACCACCGGCGACGTGCCGGAGATCGAATGCATCCTGGTCGAGGATCCCGAGGCGCTCGGCCCCTATGGCGCCAAGGGGATCGGCGAGCCGGCGCTGGTGCCGACTGCGCCGGCGATCTTTTCCGCCATTCGCGACGCGACCGGGGTCACCATCACCCAGGCCCCTGCCCTGCCGCATCGGGTGCTAGCGGCCATCGCCGAGGCAAGCCGATGAGCACCGATAGAACTGCCGTCTTCGGCGCCCGGGAAGGCAATGAAGGCATCGTCCGCTGCGACGCCTGCCCCGTGCTCTGCCGCATCCGTCCCGGCCGCGCCGGGGCCTGCAGCCGTTACGCCAACCGCGACGGCGCGCTGATCCGCACCGACCCGCTGGTGCTGATGACCCGCACCCTCGAGACCGGCGGCGAGACGGTGCCTTTCCTGGAGAATGCCGAGGATTGGCACGGCACCATCGCGCCGCAGACCTTCGTCAGCGCCATCGGCGCCGGCACCACCTACCCCGACTACAAGCCGGCGCCCTTCATCGTCGCCTCGACGCATGAAGGCGTCGATACCGTCACCGTGGTGACGGAGGGCATCTTCAGCTACTGCGGCCTGAAGGTGAAGATCGACACTGACCGCCACCTCGGCCCGGAGGCAGCGGCGGTGCGGGTGGATGGCGAGCAGATCGGCCATGTCACCACCGCCGAATACGGCAGCCAGATGCTGAGCCTCGGCGGGGTGCGCCACCTGACCGGCGGCAGCAAGCGCGAGGGCAATGTCACCTGCGCCGCGATGCTGGCGCTCTGCGGCAAGCAGCCGGTGGAGGTGACGATCGATGGCGGCGCCAAACTCGTGCTGCAGGCCGGCGCCCCGCCCATTGTCAACGGCGTGGCGGAGGCGCGGATGCGGGTCGGCTGCGGCAGCGCCGCCATCGGCATCTTCGCCCAGCAATGGCATGGCCATGTGGATGAGGTGATCGTGGTCGACGACCACATCACCGGCGTTCTCTCCGAACACCAGGCCGGCAAATGCCTCGGCATGCGGCCGAGCGGCATAAGGGTGCGCGGCCGGCGCTCCACCCCCGGCCGCTATTTCCAGGTGGCGCAGCCCGGCCCCGGCTGGGGCGGCACCGACATCATCGACCCACTCGCGGTAATCGAGCGGATCGACCCGAACCTGGCCTGGCCTGGCCTCCGCCTCCTGCTGACCAGCACCACGGGCGAGGACCACCTTTACGTCGAACTGGATGAGATGCTGCGGCCGGTGCCCGCGCCGGTGCCGGAAGCGGTGCTGCGGACCGTCGAGCGCATCGGCGAGAATTGCGAGCCGGCGCTGACCTCCATCCTGTTCATGGCCGGCGCCGGTGGATCGCTGCGCGCCGGCGTCACCGAGAACCCGGTGCTGCTGACGCGGGAGGTGCAGAAGGCCCTGGTCCGCGTCACCATCGGCGGCGCGCCCTGCGTGCTATGGCCCGGTGGCGGCATCACCATCATGGCGGATGTGCTGCGGGTGCCGGAGGGCGCCTTCGGCTACGTGCCGACCCCGGCGCTGGTCGCGCCCATCGAATTCACCCTGCGCGCCGAGCTCTATGCCCGGCTGGGTGGGCATGTGGACCACGCCGTGCCGCTGGAGCGGCTGCTGGCGGAATACGGCGCGACGGCGCGACAGGAGCCCTGGCGGCCGGAAAACCCATGGCCGGCAGCGTAAGCGCCCTGCTGCCGGACGGCCGGCTGCATCTGCATGAGGGCCCGATCGACCTGGTCATCGGGCTGGAGGGCACCCGCCCCGCCGTCGCCGAGGCGCGCGCTCGCGCCACCGCTGCCTTCGAGGGGTTGCTGGCCGGGCTGGTGGCCGAACTGCCACTGCTGCGCGCCCCGCTCGGCGCCGACCCTCCCGCGGTGCGGGGGCCGGTCGCGCGTCGCATGGTCGCGGCGGTCTGGCCCTACCGCACCGGCTTCATCACCCCGATGGCCGCGGTCGCCGGGGCGGTGGCGGAGGAGGTGCTGGCGGCGATCGCCGGCGTGCCCGGCCTCGGCACCGCTCATGTCAACAACGGCGGCGACATCGCCCTGCATCTGGCGCCGGGCGAGGCGCTGCGCATCGGTCTGGTGCGCAGCCTGGAAGCCGCGGTGCCGGAGGGGCTGGTGCGCATCGCCGCCGCCGACCCGGTGCGCGGCATCGCCACCAGCGGCTGGCAGGGCCGCAGCTTCTCCCGCGGCATCGCCGATGCGGTGACGGTGCTGGCGGCAACGGCGGCCGAGGCGGATGCGGCGGCAACGGTCATCGCCAATGCGGTGGATGCGGTGCATCCGGCGGTACGGCGGGTGCCAGCCAGCAGCCTCGATCCCGACAGCGACCTGGGCGAGTTGCCGGTGACCATCGGCGTCGGCCCCTTGCCGGCGGCGGTGGTCGAGGATGCGCTCGATGCCGGGGAGGCGGTGGCGGAGCGGCTGGTGCAACGGGGGCTGGTGGTGGCGGCGCTGCTGGCCGTGGGGGATGCGACGCGCGCCGTCGGTCCGCCTAGACTGACAGATACTGCTCCCTGACCGCATCGGCTGCGAGCAGCTCCGGGATGCTGCCGCTCCAGCGGATGCGGCCCTTCTCGATGATGGTCGCCCGGTCGCTGACGCCGCGGGCGAAATGCAGGTTCTGCTCCGACAGCAGGATGCCGAGGCCGCTGGCCTTCAACGCGCCGATCGCCTCCGCCATGCGCTCCACCACCACCGGGGCCAGCCCCTCGCTCGGCTCATCCAGCAGGATCAGCCGAGGATTGCCCATGAGGGTGCGGGCGATGGTCAGCATCTGCTGCTCGCCGCCGCTCATCCGCCCGCCCGGCCGGTCCTGCATGGCGCCGAGGCTCGGGAAGAGCGCGAAGAGCCGTGCCGGGGTCCAGGGCGGCATGCCGGGCGGCGCCGGGCGGCGGCCGACCTCAAGATTCTCCAGCACCGTCAGCTCGGTGAAGATCCGCCGCTCCTCCGGCACGTAGCCGAGACCGAGCCGGGCAATCTCGAAGGGCGCGCGGCCGGTGATGGGGATGCCGTCGAAGACCACCTGGCCGGCGCTCGGTGGCACCAGCCCCATGATCGCCTTCATGGTGGTGCTCTTGCCGGCGCCATTGCGGCCGAGCAGCACGACCACCTCGCCCGCCGCCACCTCCAGCGCCACCTCGTCCAGGATATGCGCGCGGCCGTAGTGCGCCGAAAGGCCGGTGACCCGCAGCATCAATGCCCGCCCTGCCCAGGGGACATCATGTTGCCGCTGCCGAGGTAGACCTCCCGCACCCTGGGGTCGGCCCGCACCGCGGCTGGCGCGCCCTCGGCGATCAGCGTGCCGCGGTCGAGCACCAGGATGCGGTCGGCATGGCTGAAGACGACGTCCATGTCGTGCTCGGTGAAGAGCACGGCGATGCCGCGCTCGCGGGCGATATCGGCGGTCAGTGCCATCAGCCCGACGCGTTCCTGCGGCGCCATGCCGGCGGTGGGCTCGTCCATCAGCAGCAGCGCCGGATCATTGGCCAGAGCGATCGCCAGTTCCACCCGCTTGAGGTCGCCATAGGCGAGGATGCCGCAGGGCCGCCCGGCCTGCTCCGCCATGCCGAGCCGGGCCAGCAGCGCATCGGCCGCGCTCGCATCCATCCGCGCCACCGGCCGCCAGAGCCGCATCAGCCGCCGGTGGTGGGAGAGCAGTGCCATCTGCACATTCTCCCGCACGGTCATGGAGCCGAAGGTGGCGGTGATCTGGAAGGTGCGGCCGACGCCGAGCCGCCAGACCCGGCGCGGCGCCATGCCGGTGATGTCGCGGCCCTTCAGCCGCACCCGCCCGGCATCCGGGCGGAGCTGGCCGTTCAGCATGTTGAAGCAGGTGGATTTGCCGGCGCCGTTCGGACCGATCAACGCCAGCATCTCGCCGGGCCGGATGGCGAAGGAGACGCCGCGCACCGCCTGCACTCCGCCGAACCGCTTCTCCAGCGCCTCCACCTCAAGTGTCGCCATGGCGGCGCTCCCAGGCGGTACGGGCGGCGCCGGCAAGGCCCTGCGGGAAGAACAGCACCAGGACGACGATGACGCTGCCCAGCACCAGCCGCCAGAGGTCGGTAATCCGGACCAGCTGTTCCTGCAGGCCGGTGAAGGCCAGGGCGCCGATGATCGGCCCGCTCAGGGTCTGCACGCCGCCCAGCAGCACCATCAGCAGCGCATCGACGCTGCGCGAGATGGCCATGGTGGTGGGGAAGACGCTGCCCTTGCCATAGGCGAAGAGCCCGCCGGCGATGCCCGCGGCGGCGGCGGCCAGGGTGAAGCCCAACCAGCGGATGCGGAAGGCATCGATGCCAATGGCCTCGGCCCGCAGCACGCTGTCGCGCTGGGCGCGCAGCGCGTAGCCGAAGGGCGCATGGATGATCCGTCGCAGCAGCAGCGTGCTGCCCAGGCAGAGCGCCAGGGCCAGATAATAGTAGGTCAGTTTCCCGGCCGCCCAGGCATCGGGCCAAACGCCCAGAATGCCATTATCGCCGCCAGTCAGCTCGACCCATTGGAAGGCGACCGACCAGGCGATCTGCGCGAAGGCCAGGGTCAGCATGGCGGAATAGACGCCGGAGAGCCGCACGCAGAACCAGCCGAAGAGCAGCCCGAACAGCCCGGCGACGAAGGGCGCCAGCACCAGCCCGCCGAGCATCGACGCGCCCAGCCATTGCGCCGCCAGCGCGGCGCCATAGGCGCCGAGGCCGAAATAGGCGGCATGGCCAAAGCTCGCCATGCCACCCGGCCCCATGATCAGGTGCAGGCTGGCGGCGAAGAGCACGAATATGGCGATGTCGGTGAGGACGGTCAGCGCATAATTGCCGGCGAAGGGCGGCAGCAGCAGGGCGAGCGCCAGCGCGGCGCCGCCGGCGAGCTTCAGCGGCCGCGGCGCCGGACCGATCGGCGGCTCGGCGGCGCCGGCGCCATGTGCCGCGGCAGCCGGCCGGCCGAGCAGCCCGTGCGGCCGCACCACCAGCACCACCGCCATCACCAGGAAGACCAGTACCAAAGTGATCTTCGGGAAGACCAATATGCCGAAGGCGTGCAGCTCGCCGATCAGCAGCGCCGCCAGCGCCGCGCCGGAAAGGCTGCCGAGGCCGCCGACCACCACCACCACGAATGCCTCGGCGATGATCGAGAGGTCCATGTGCAGGTTTACGCTTTCCCGCGGCAGTTGCAGCGCGCCGCCGAGACCGGCGAGAACGCTGCCGAGGAAGAAGACGCTGGTGAAGAGCATGCGCTGGTTGACACCGAGCGCGCCGACCATCTCCCGGTCCTGCGTCGCCGCGCGCACCAGCGTGCCCCAGCGGGTGCGATGGAACAGCAGCAGCAGCAGCCCGAGCACCACCGGCCCGACACCAATTAGGAACAGCTCGTAGAGCGGGAAGCGCAGCCCCAGGATCTCGATGCTGCCGCGCAGGCCCGGCGCCCGCGGCCCCAGCAGATCCTGCGGCCCCCAGGCAAGCAGCGCGAGGTCCTGCACGATCAGCACCACGCCGAAGGTGGCCAGCAGCTGGAACAACTCCGGCGCGCGGTAGATGCGGCGCAGCAGCAGCACCTCCACCACCAGCCCGATGAGGCCGACCAGCAGCGCCGCCCCCAGCACCCCGCCCCAGAAGCCAAGGTGGCCGCGCGGCAGATTCGTCACCAGGGTCCAGGCCAGATAGGCGCCCAGCATGTAGAGCGAGCCGTGGGCGAAGTTGACGATCCGGCTGACGCCGAAGATCACCGTCAGGCCGGAGGCGACGAGGAACAGCGAGGAGGCGCTCGCCAGGCCGCTGAGCGCCTGGAGAACCAGATTCTCCAACAGGGCGGGGTCAGCCCTGCGGCCTGAGGGTCCGCACCACCTCATCCGGCGGCAGGTAATTGCGGCCGTCGGCGTAGCGCCAGTCGACCATGGTGCCCTTGCCGTTCTTCAGCGCGGTGCGGCCGACGAAGGCGCCCATGGTGGATTGGTGGTCGATGGCGCGGAACTCCGCCGGTCCGAACACCGAGCCGAATGGCAGGCCGCGCATCGCCGCCACCATCGCCTCGGTCTCCGGTGCCGGGATCTTCTTCAGCATGGTGGCGATGGCCATGACGGTGTCGTAGCCGACGACGCTGCCGAGCCGCGGGTGATCGTTCCAGCGCCGGCGATAGGCATCGCGGAAGGCGCTGTGCTCGGGGGTGTTGATCTGGTCCCAGGGATAGCCGGTAACGATCCAGCCCTCCGGCGCTTCATCCTGCAGCGGCTCCAGGTATTCCGGCTCGCCGGTCAGCAGGGAGACGATGCGGCGGCGCTCGAACAGCCCGCGGGTGCTGCCCTGACGCACGAAATTGGTCAGGTCGGCGCCGAAGGTGACGTTGAAGATCGCCTCCGGATTGGCCGCGGCCAGGGCCTGCACCGTGGCGCCGGCATCGATGCGGCCGAGGGCGGGGAACTGCTCGGCGACGAATTGCACATCCGGCTTGGCTCGGGTCAGCAGTTCCTTGAACCAGCGGACCGCGGACTGGCCGTATTCATAGTTGGGCGCGACGGTGGCCCAGCGCTTCACCGGCAGCTTCGCCGCTTCCTCGACCAGCATGGCCGACTGCATGTAGGTGCTGGCGCGCAGCCGGAAGGTGTAGCGGTTGCCGCGGGCCCAGACGAGGGCATCCGTCAGCGGCTCCGACGCCACGAACAGCCGCTTGTTCTGGTTGGCGAAATCGCCGATAGCGAGACCGACATTCGAGAGGAAGCCGCCCGACAGCAGCGCCACCTTCTCGGCATTCACCAGCTCGCCGGCCAGACGGACCGCATCCTCGGGCCGGCCGGCATCGTCGCGGAACAGGGTCTCCAGCGGCCGGCCATGGATGCCACCGGCGGCATTCACCTGCTCCTGCGCCAGGATCCAGGCATTGCGATAGGGCTGCAGGAAGGCGGGCTGGGCGGTGTAGCTGTTGATCTCGCCGATGCGGATCGGCTCACCCTGGGCACGCGCGACCAGGGGCGCCACCACGGTCATGCCGGCGGTCGCCAGCAGGCGCCGCCGCCTGACACCCGAATCCATCATCCAGCCCCCCGGTTACGCTGCAACTGCGAAGGCGGCCATGGAACCGCAACATCCTTCAGGGCGCAAACGAATTCGGCCGCTTCGCTACGCAGCCGAGCCCGATTCTACTTGACCTCGACGTAACGGAGATAAGGCTTCTTGGCCTCCCAGCCCTGCGGGAACATCGTCTTCGCCTGTTCGTCCGAGATCGAGGGCGGGATGATGCCGCGCTCCCCCGGGCGCCAGTTCACCGGCGTCGCCACCTTGGCCCGGTCGGTGAGCTGCAGGCTGTCGATCACCCGCAGGATCTCGTCGAAGTTCCGCCCGGTGCTGGGCGGGTAGACCAGGTAGAGGCGGATCTTCTTCTGCGGGTCGATGACGAAGACGGTCCGGACGGTGATCGCCGGATCGGCCTCCGGATGCACCATCTCATAGAGATTGGCCACCGCCTTGTCGGGGTCGGCGATCATCGGGAAATTCACCGCATGGCCCTGGGTCTCGGCGATATCCGCCTCCCAGCCATTGTGGCTGGCGACCGGGTCGACCGAGAGGCCGATGACCTTGACGCCGCGCCTGTCGAACTCCGGCTTCAGCCGCGCGGTCTCGCCGAGTTCGGTGGTGCAGACCGGGGTGAAGTCCTTGGGGTGGCTGAACAGTACGCCCCAGGAATTCCCCAGCCAGTCGTGGAAACGAATGCGGCCCTGAGTGCTGTCGGCCTCGAAATCCGGCGCGACCTGACCAAGCTGTGGCATCGATCCCTCCTGCCTTGCGCGGCGCGGCCGGCGGCCGCGCCTTATCCCCGATCGGAACTGCGGGCTCCGGGCCCGAAGGCCGAACGCCCGTGCTTCAGGCCGCCTGCACCAGCCCGCCGATGTCCGCGAGGTAGCGGACATAATGGTCGGCGTCGCCGAACATGGCGTCATTCACCGTCAGCCGCTTGAAGTAATGCCCGCAGGCATACTCCATCGTCATCGCGATGCCGCCATGCAGCTGGATGCTCTGCTGGCCAACGAAGCGCGCGGAACGGCCGATCTGCACCTTTACCGTGGCCATCGCCTTGCGGCGTTCGAGCGGGTCGCGCTCCTCGGCCGACATGGCTGCGAAGTAGGACATGCTGCGGGCCTGCTCCAGCGCCACCAGCATATCCGCCGCGCGGTGCTGCAGCGCCTGGAAGCTGCCAATAGGCCGGCCGAATTGCTGGCGCGTCTTCATGTAGTCGACGGTCATGTCATGCGCGACCTGCATCGCGCCGACCGCCTCGCCGGCCAGCGCGGCGATGGTCTCGTCCACCACCTGATCAACCAGCGGCAGGCCGTGCTCGGGGTTGCCGAGCACCGCCTCGGCGCGGGCGTTGGCGAACTCCACCTCCGCCGCGCGCTGGCCGTCCACCGTGCGGTAGCCGCGGCGCTGCACGCCGGGGTCCTTCGCATCCACCAGGAAGACGCCGATGCCGCGCTGGTCGCGCTGGCCGCCGGCGGTGCGGGCGGTGACGATCAGCGCGTCGGCGCTGTCGCCATGCACGACATAGCCCTTGCGGCCGGTGATGGACCAGCCGCTGCCGTCCTTCTTCGCCGTCGTCGCCACGTCGAACAGGTCGTAGCGGGACTGCCGCTCCGCCTGGGCGAAGGCCAGCAGCAGCTCGCCGGCGGCGATCTTCGGCACCATCGCGCTGCGCAGCTCGGCGCTGGCGCCGTTGCGCAGGAAGCCGCCGCCGATGACCACGGTGCTCAGCCAGGGCTCCAGGGTGATGGCGCGGCCGAGTTGTTCGGCGACCAGCAGCGTATCCACCGCGCCGCCGCCGAAGCCGCCCTCATCCTCGGCGAAGGGCAGGCCGAGCAGGCCGAGCTCGGCGAATTGCGACCAGACCTCGCGGCTCCAGCCCTCGGGTGCCTTCATATAGGCCTTGCGCTGCTCGAAGCCGTATTTGTCGGCAAGCAGCTTGGCCACGCTGTCCTGCAGGAGGCGCTGCTCCTCGCTCAGATCGAAATCCATGGTGCGTTACAGTCCCAGGAAGGCCTTGGCCATGATGTTGCGCTGAATCTCGTTCGAGCCGCCGTAGATACTCTGCTTGCGCCAGTTGAAGTAGACGCCGGCGAGGCCGAGCGCCCAGTCGGGCGCCACATCCACGTCGTTGCCGCCACCCTCCTCATCCGGATCGCCATCGACCCAGGCATAGGGACCGGCCGCCTTCATCAGCAGCTCGGAGCAGAGCTGCTGGATCTCGGTGCCCTTGATCTTCAGCACGCTGGTCGCCGGGTCGGGCTTCTTGTCCTTCCGCTTGGTCTCGGTGGCGATGACCCGCATGACGGTCATCTCCAGCGCCTTCAGCTCGACCTCGATCTCGGTCACCTTGCGGCGGAATTCGGGATCTTCCATCAGCGGCCTGCCGCCATCGAGGCTTTCCTGCGCGATCACCTTCAGGCGGCGGATGCGCTCGCGGCTGGCGCCGACCCGGGCCTGGCCGAAACGCTCATTGCCCAGCAGGAATTTGGCACAGTCCCAGCCACGGTTCTCCTGGCCGACAAGGTTCTCGACCGGCACCTTCACATCATCGAAGAAGACCTCGTTCACCTCATGCCCACCCTCGATGGTGATGATCGGGCGGACGGTGATGCCGGGGGTCTTCATATCGCAGAGCAGGAAGGAGATGCCCTCCTGCTTCTTCGCATTGGGGTCGGTGCGGACCAGCAGGAAGATCCAGTCGGCGTGCTGCGCCAGCGTGGTCCAGGTCTTCTGACCGTTGACGACATAGTGGTCGCCCTCCCGCACCGCCCGGGTCTTCAGCCCGGCAAGGTCGGAGCCGGCGCCGGGCTCGGAGAAGCCCTGGCACCACCAGTCGTCGAGGTTCAGCATGCGCGGCAGGAAGCGCTTCTTCTGTTCCTCCGTGCCGAATTCGATGATCACCGGCCCGCACATGTTGATGTTGAAGCCGAGCGGCGATGGCGCCGGCGCCTGCTGCAGCTCCTCGCGGAAGATGTAGCGCTGCGCCAGGGTCCAGCCCGGCCCGCCGGCCTCCTTCGGCCATTCCGGCGCGGCCCAGCCGCGGGCATTCAGCTTGCGCTGCCAGTCCACCACCATCTGCTTGGTGGGGGATTTGCCGGCCAGCATGCGCTCGCGCGTCGCGACCGGCAGTTCCTTGGCGATGAAATCGCGGACTTCCTGGCGGAAGGCGATCTCGGCATCCGTAAACCGGAGGTCCATGGTGTCTCTCCTCGAAGCGGGTTCAGGCGGGTTTCGCCGGGGATTTGAGCCCGGCGAAGCTGCCGCCCTCGGCAGCCAGGCGCTCGATCAGCGCGGCGGGCTGCAGGTTCCTGTCGCCGGTCACCTCGGCGTAATGGGCAAGCCGGTCGCGCACCGTCCGCAGCCCCATGCGGTCGGCCCAGAACATCGGGCCGCCGCGGAAGGCCGGCCAGCCGAAGCCGTTGACGAAGATCACGTCGATATCGACGGGACGGGAGGCGATGCCTTCCTCAAGGATGCGGGCGCCCTCGTTCACCATCGGCAGCAGCAGGCGTTCGAGGATCTCCTGATCCTCGATCCTGCGACGGCGTACCTGCATCTTCTCGGCGACGTCGAGGATGATCTGCTCGACCTCCTTCGACGGCATGCGCCTGCGGTTCTCGTCGTAGTCGTAATAGCCCTTGCTGGTCTTCTGGCCGAGCCGCCCGGCTGCCACCACCGCATCGGCCACCGGCGCCACCGTGCCGCGCGCCTTGCGCACCGCCGCGCCGATGTCGAGGCCGGCGAGGTCACCGGTGGCCAGCGGCCCCATCGCCATGCCGTAGCCTTCCATGACCCGGTCGATATCCTGCGGCAAGCAGCCTTCCAGCAGCAGCTTCTCCACCTGTGGGCCGCGCTTGCCGGTCATGCGGTTACCGACGAAGCCGTCGCAATTGCCGACCAGCACCGGCAGCTTGCCGATCCGCTTGCCCACCTCGGTCGCGGTGGCGATGGCGGCCGGGCTGGTCGCCGCGCCGCGGACATTCTCCAGCAGACGCATGACATTCGCCGGGCTGAAGAAATGCATGCCGATGACCAGTTCGGGCCGCTTCGTCGCCGAGGCGATCTCGTCGATGCTCAGGGTCGAGGTGTTGGAGGCCAGCACGATGCCGGGCCGCGCCGCCTTGTCGAGCCGCCCAAAGACCTCCTTCTTCACCTCCATGTTCTCGAAGACGGCCTCGATGACGAGGTCGGCCTCGCCCACCGCCTTGTCGAAATTGGTGGTGCCGGTCAGGAGCGCGCGACGCTTCTCATACTCCGCCTGGGAAAGGCGGCCTGAGGCGACGGTGCGCTGCCAATTCGCCTCGCAACGCTTCAGGCCGCGCTCCAGCGCTTCCTCGCTGGTCTCGACGATGGTAACCGGCAGGCCATTGTTCGCCGCCGACATGGCGATGCCGCCACCCATGGTGCCGCCGCCGATCACCACCAGCCTGTTCACCGGCAGGGATTTGGCATCGGCCGGAAGGCCGGGGACTCGCTGCGCCTCGCGCTCGCCGAAGAAGATGTGGCGCAACGCCTGGCTCTGTTCGCCCGCGACGAGACGCTGGAACTGTTCGCGCTCGACATTCAGCCCATCGTCAAAGGGCATGGTGAAGGCGGCGCGCACCGCCTCGACGCAGCCCTTCGGGCTTTCCTGACCGCGGCTGCGCGCCGTCAGCTTCTTCGCCGCCTCGTCGAATTTCGCGGCATCGTAGCCGGCAATCCTGTCGGTGCGGTTGCGCGCCAAGGTGAAGCTCTTGCCGGCGTTGGCCCGCGCCCAGGCGACCGCGCCCTTCTCAAGGTCGCCCTCGACCACCGCATCGATGAAGCCGAGCTTCACAGCCTCTTCCGCGCTCACCGGATCACCGGAGACGATCAGCCGCAGCGCCTCCAGCCCGATCAGCCGCGGCAGCCGCTGGGTGCCGCCGGCGCCGGGGACGAAGCCGCGCTTCACCTCGGGCAGCCCGACCTGGGCGCCGGGTGCTGCAACCCGAGCATGGCAGGCGAGCGCAAGCTCAAGCCCGCCGCCCAGCGCATTGCCATGGATGGCGGCGACGACCGGCACCCGGGAATTCTCGATGGCGTCGAACACCTCGTTCAACGAGGGTGGCTTCCGCGGCTTGCCGAACTCGGTCATCTCCGCGCCGGCGCTGAAATTCCGGCCGGAGCCGATCAGCACAATGGCCTTGGCGCCTTCCCGCAGCGCCGCCTGCAGCCCGTCGAGCAGCCCGGCGCGCACTTCGGTGCGCAGCGTGTTCACTGGCGCATTGGCAATGCGGAGGATGTGAACATCGCCATCGAAGGCATGTTCGACAAATCGTGCCTCATCGGCCATGGCCGGCTTCTCCATCCCAATTCATTCTTCATGACCGCCGATACGCCGACAGGCTGCGAACCACCGCATCCGGGTGGCGCACCGGTTCACGCCACCGTTGCGGCCCGCTCCGGACGCCGAGGGGGCGACGCGAAGCCGCGCGCATCCTCAGGCGCAGGCCGGCGCGCGTCAACCGCGCTACCCCGGCAGCAACGCCGCATGCTGCAGCGCGGCATAGACCAGGGCGACCACCAGCATGACCAGATAGGGGCTGGCGCCACGCAGCAACGCCAGGGTGCAGAGCCCGAGGGTAGCGAATTCCAGCCAGCCGGCGCCATCCGCCTGAAGCAGGGTCAGCACCCCGGCCAGGATCAATCCCACCGCCACCGGGGCGAGCCCACGCTCGATCACCCGTCGCACCGGGCTGTCGCCGCGTCGCCGCCACCAGCCACCGACCACCAGCAGCACGCAGGAGGACGGCCCATAAAGCCCGATCGCCGCCGCCACCGCCCCCCAGAACCCCGCCGCCTGCCAGCCGATCAGCGCCGAGATCAACGACCCCGGCCCCGGCGCGGCGCGGGAGATGGCGAAGAGATCGACGAACTCCCGCGGGGTGATCCAGCCATGCACCTCGACCGCCTGGCGCTGCATCTCGGCGAAGATCGACGGCCCGCCGCCGAGCGAGACCAGCGACAGCGGCGCGAAGACCAGCAGCAGCGCAAGCAGCCGTTCAGCCATCGGCGCGGCCTGCCCACCACGCGAGGGCGATCGAGATCGGCACCACCACCAGCACCACCGGGATCATCGGCCAGCGCAGCACCCCCACCGCCAGGAACACCGCCACCACCACGATCCAGGGCCAGAGCCCGCGCATCCGGCTGCCGCTGCGCCAGGCGACGGCGAGGGAGTTCGCCAGCCCTGCCGCGGCGACCCCGCCGAGCACCACGGCAAGGCCGGTCAGGCCGGCGCCCCAGCGATAGGCCAGGGCCAGCCCGAGGATGAACAGGAAGGGCGGCCCCAATATGCCGAGGAAGGCCATCCCCGCTCCCGGCAGGCCACGCAATTGCTGGCCGATGTAGAGTGCCAGGTTGATGCTGTTGGGACCCGGCAGCACCTGGCCGAGGGCGACGCCGGCGAGGAAGGCCTCATCCGTCATCCAGCCGCGCCGGACCACCACCTCGCGGTGCATCCAGCCCGGCAGGCCGCCGCCGAAGCTCGCCATGCCGAGGCTGGTGAAGACCAGCAGGATCTCGCCAAGCCTGGCCTCCGCCTTCACCCCGCCCTCGCCCGCTGCGCCCCAGGGCTTCTCGGGCAAAGCCGCGGGCCTGTCGATAGCGGTGACGCGGTGCCAAGGGCGGTCCCCCCCCGAGCGGATCGCCGGAAGGACGGCAGCCCGAAGGCGTGAATCTGCTCTGAAAGCAGCAGGCTAGAATGGGCCGCAGTCCCAACCGGACTGTGATCCACTCTGGTTCTCGCGTGGGGAGAAGCGCATCATCCCTGCAAGGAAACGTCGGGGAACACCATGCGCCGCCGCACTCTGCTCGCCACCGCAGCATTACTGCCCGCCACCCGGGCCTTCGCTCAGGGGAACGACTGGCCGAACCGTCCCATCCGCATCGTCGTCCCCTTCCCGCCCGGCGGGCCGAACGACATCATCGCCCGGCTCTACGCGCCCGCCCTGACCGCCGTGCTGAAGCAGCCGATCGTCATCGAGAACCGCGGCGGCGCCGGTGGCGGCATCGGCGTGGATGCGGTGGCGAAGTCCGCGCCCGACGGCTACTCGCTGGTCATCAGCAGCAGCGGCTCCCTGGTCATCAACCCGCATGTCATGAACGTGCCCTACAAGATACCGGACGACTTCACGCCCATCAGCGTCGTCACCCTGGTGCCGGAGGCCCTGGTGGCGCATCCCTCGCTTGGGGTGAAGACCCTGCCCGAGCTGATCGCCCTGGCAAAGCGTCAGCCGGGGCGGATCAATATCGGCACCGCCGGCTCGGCCGGCATCTCCCAGCTGGCGGCGGAGCTGTTCAAGGCGCAGACCGGCATCGACATCACCGTGGTGCCGTATCGCGGCGCGGCGCCGGCGGTGGTGGATCTGCTCGGCAACTCGATCCAGCTGCTGTTCGCCGACCTGCCGGTGATCTTGCCGCATATCCGCAGCAATGCGCTGGTGCCGGTGGTGCTGGCCAGCCGGCAGCGCAGCCCCTCCCTGCCCGATCTGCCGATCACCGCCGAGCACGGCTTCCCGCAGGTGCTGGCGGATAATTGGTACAGCATGCTCGGCCCGGCCAAGCTGCCGGCGCCGATCCTGGCGAAGCTGTCGGAAGCGGTGAAGATCGCCAGCCAGACGCCGGAGGTGCGGGACGGCCTTGCCAGCCAGGGCGCCCAGGCGACCTGGACGACCCCGGCCGATTTCACCGCCCGGCTGATCAGCGAATCGGAGGTCTGGCGGCGCGTCGCCCAGGCGGCCAACATCCGCGCGGATTGATCCAAGGCGCGACGGCGGCCAAGGATCGCATGGCAGCGGATTGCGTTCAGGTCTGGTCGCTGCTCCGCTGTAGCCTGGTGTTTGCGGAACGAATTCACGCCCTCTGGGATTCGCTCTATCCTCCCTGCGGCGACCCGGAACACCGGGCGCTGCAGGGAGGAAAGACGGATGCCCACTGCCACCCGATGGCCGCGCCGCGCGGCCCTGCTGGCCGCGGCGGCGGCCAGCGCGAGGCCGGCCCGCGCACAGCCCAGCGCCGAATGGCCGACCCAGCCGGTGCGCTACATCAACCTCTATGCCCCGGGCGGCTCCACCGACATCCTGTCGCGCATCTGGTGCCATCGGATGAGCGCGCTCACCGGCCAGCAATTCGTCATCGAGGCGCGCACCGGCGCCGGCGGCACGGTCGGCCAGGCGGCGATCGCCAGGGCGGCGCCGGATGGCTACACCATCGGCCTCGGCAGCATCGCCACCCTGGCGATCGGGCCCTCGCTCTACCCGGTCCTCGGCTATGATCCGGCCCGCGACTTCACCATGATCTCCGGGCTGTGGCGGCTGCCCAATCTGCTGATCATCAACAACGCGCTGCCGGCCCGCAGCGTGCCGGAGCTGATCGCCCTGCTGAAGCGCGAACCGGGACGCTACGCCTTCGGCTCCGGCGGTTCCGGCACCACGGTCCACCTGGCCGGTGAGATGTTCAAGCAGCAGGCCGGCGTCGAGATGGTGCATGTGCCCTTCCGCGGCGAGGCGGCGGCAATGGTCGACCTGCTCGCCGGGCGCATCCACATGGTGTTCGGCAACATCCCGAGCGCCATCGCCCAGGTGCGCGACGGCAGTGCGCGGCCGCTGGCAGTGACCGGGCTGGAGCGCAGCCCGGTGGCGCCGGAGGTGCCGACCCTGGCGGAGACCCTGCCGGGCTTCGACATCACCTCCTGGAATGGCGTGGTCGGGCCGGCCGGGCTGCCGCCCGCGGTGCTGGCGCGGCTGATGGCACTGACCGCGCAGGCGCTGGCCGACCCGGCCCTGATGCACAGCTACAAGGAGAATGGCGCGGTGCCCTGGTCCACCACGCCGGAGGAATTCGCCAGCTTCCGCGCCGCCGAGGAACGTCGTTTCGCCGAGATCATCCGCATCTCCGGTGCCAAGGCGGATTGAGCGCCAGGGCTCAGTACCCGGCCGTCAGCCCCCCGGCCGGCCCATAGGTCACACCGCCTGTCACCGCCTCGGTGGAGCCGCGGCCGAGCCAGCCGGCCTCGGCGTCGAGCCGGGCGACACCCTCGACCGCCAGCCCGGTGGCGAGCGCCGTCTGCGGCAGCGGTCCGAGCTCGCCCAGCCGGACGACGGAGCGCGCCCCGCCCGGGCGGAAGGTCGGCGCCGGCAAGGCCCGCGCCGCCGCCGCCCGGTCACCGGCGCGCAACGCCCGCGCCGCCGTCAGAAGCGCGGCCACCACCGCATCCGGCGACGCCTGCTCATCCACCCCCAGCGCGTCCCGCGCCTCGGTCCGCGCCAGCAGGAACTCCCGCCGCAGGCTTTCCGGCAGCGGGGCGAAACGCGGGTTGCGGGACAGCTCGACCGTGAGGAATTCAAGCTGTGCCAGCGCCTGGGCCGCCTCGGCAGGCCGGCCGGCGAGCCCTGCACCACGATCGGCGAAGGCCGCGGCCGCGGCGCCCACCGCGGCCCGCGTGGGATCCGCCGTGGCGGTCGCAAGACCGGCCGGCGGTGGCCGGGGCGGCGCCTGCCGCAGCTCGGCGCAGGCGCCGAGCAGCAGCAGTCCCGCCAGGAGCCGGCCGGGCTTCAAAGCCTGCCGCGCCGGTCGCCTTCCGCCCGCCGCAGGACCTCGGTGGCGCCGACCGCCGCCGTATTGGTCCGCGGCAGGTCGGGCAGCGCCGCCAGCCGGGTGAGCGTGACCTGGCCGCCCTGCGGGAAGATTGTCGCGGGCAGCGCTGCCGCCGCCGCTTCCGGCTGACCGGCGCGGAGCGCCCGCGCCGCGGCGTAGAGTGAATCGATCACCGGCTGCGGCGGCAGGCCGGGCGGGATGCCGAGCGCCTCGCGCCATTCCTCCCGTGCCTGCAGCATCTGCGTCTGCAGATTCGCCGGGCCGCCGACGAAGCGCGGGTTGTTCGGCAACTCGACCGCCAGATACTCCATCTGCGCCAGCGCTCGCGCCGCATCGGCTGGCTGGCCGGCGAGCTGGCCCTGATGGGAGAAGGCGAAGGAGGTGCTCGCGACCGCGCTGCGTACCGGGTCCCCGGCGCCAACCAGCGCGTCAAATGGCAGCTGAGCATTGGGCGCGGGTGGCGGCATCGCGCAAGCGCCGAGCAGCAACAGCGTGGCAGCGGTCGGCAGGAAGCGTCGGTTCATCAGCATACTCCAGTTCGGCAGGCGCAGAGTGACATCCGCCTGGAGCGGATCGCGCCGGGGCGTGAAGCCGCGGCGGGTGAATCCGCTCTGCAAACAACAGGCTACAGCGGAGCAGCCTTCAGACATGAACGCAATCCGCTGTAGAACAAACAGCCGGAAGGCCGGGGCCTGAAGGCGCGAAGCTGCGCTGGAAGCAACAAGCCAGGGAGATCGCAGAGGGGCGCTCCGGAACGTGTATCCACCCGACAAACGACCGGCTACGGCGGGTTGGCGCTGGGAACATCCGCCATGGACCGGATCGCGGTCCCATCCGGACTGCGATCCGGTCTAGTCCTTGCCGCCGTCGCCGCCGCCATTGATGCGGCCGTCCTGCTCGACGCGCAGGAATTCCTGATTGGTCAGGGCGGTGGCGAGGCGGGTCCGGGGCAGCGGCGGCAGGTCGCCGAGCCGCGCCAGGGTGGCCGGGCCGTCACGGAACACTGGGCCCGGCAGGGCCAGTGCCGCAGCCGCCTGGTCGCCGCTGCGCAGCGCGCGGGAGGCGTTGTAGAGCGCATCGACCACCACCTGCGGCGGCGCGTCCGGGGCGACCCCCAGGGCCAGGCGCAATTCGTCGCGCGCCGCCACCAATTCCTGCCCGACCAGCCGGTCGTAGCCGGTCCAGCGTGGGCCGGCGGGGATCTCGGTGGCGAGAAACTCCACCTGCGCCGCAGCGCGGGCCGCCGCATCCGGCCGGCCGGCCATGGTGCCGGGCGAGGCGAAGGCATAGGCGCTGCCGATGATGGCCGCGCGGGTCGGGTCCCCGGCGCCGACCACGGCGTCGTTCGGCAACACGGCATGGGATGCCGGAGCGACGGCGCAGCCGGCGAGAGGCAGCAGCGCAACCAGCGTGGCAATACGGCGCATAACGGTCCTCCTTGCAGAGGCAGAATGGGCATTCATTGCTGACTGCACAATTGTTTGCTGCATGAGGAACGAGTCATTCGCCTTGTCAGCGCGGGAAGATCTGCGCCTCCAGCGCATCCCGCGCCGCCCGCAAGGCCCGGCGCAGCGGTGCCAACGCAGCGCTCTCCGGGTCGAATCCGGCCAAGGTCGCGCCGAACGGCGCCAGCGCGGCGGCGGCATCGTCCCGGCGGCCAGCGGCGGCTGCGGCGAACAGCGCCTCCGCCACGGCCTGGGGCGGGGCCTCCGGCGGGATGCGCAGGGCAGCGCGGAGGGTGGTGCGGCCTTCCCGCAGCAGCCGGGTCAGGTGGCGGCCATCGACCTCCCGGCCATCCTGGAAGGCGGTGGCCAGGTATTCGACCAACGCCGCGGCCCAGGCCGCCTCGGCCGGCTGGCCGCGCAGGGTGGCGGGGCGGTCGAGGAAATGGCCAGCCGCCCCGGCCAGCGCCCAGCGGCGCGGCTCGGTGGCGCCTTCGGGCAGGCCGGGCGGCAGGCGCACCGGCGGCTCCGGCTGCCAGCCATCGTCGCAGCCGGTGAGCGGCAGAAGCGCAGCCAGCCGGGCCAGCAGCCGCCGCGTCAGTAGCACCCAGCCAGCCGCCCACGGGTGCGCAGCAGCGCCAGCACGGTGCGGCAGGTCGGCGCCGGGCGCCCGACCAGATCGGCCAGCTCGACGATGACGCCGAGCAGCGCGTCGATCTCCATCGGCCGGCCACGTTCCAGATCCTGCAGCATGGAGGTCTTGTGCGCGCCGACCTCGGCGCCGCCGGCGATGCGCTTATCGACGTCGATGGCGAATTTGACGCCGAGCGCCTCGGCGATCGCCTGCGCCTCCAGCATCATCTCCCGGCAGACGGCGCGCAGCTCCGGCTCCCCGGTGATGACGTCGAGCGTCGCGCCGGTCAGCGCGCTCAGCGGGTTGAAAGCAAGGTTGCCCCAGAGCTTCACCCACATCTCGTCGCGGATGCGCGGGCGGACCGGGGCCTTGAAGCCAGCGGCGACCAGCGCGGCGGAGAGCGCATTGGCCCGCTCGCTGCGGCTGCCATCGGGCTCGCCCAGGGTGAAGCGGTCGCCATAGGTATGGGTGATGACGCCGGGCTCGGTCACCTCGGCCGCCGGGTAGATGATGCAGCCGAGGACGCGGGAGGGGTGGAGCTGGTCCCACAGCTTCCCGCCCGGATCGACGCTCTCGACCCGGTGGTCCTCATGGGGACCCGGAAGCTTGTAGAAGTACCACCAAGGGATGCCGTTGACGGCGGAGACGATGGTGGTCTGCTCATGCAGCAGCGGTGCCAGTTGCGGCGCGATGCCGGGCAGCGCCGGCGCCTTCAGCGTGATCACCACATAGTCCTGCGGCCCGGCCTCCTCGGCCGAGGCGACGCAGCGCGGATGAACGACAGTCTCCGCGCCCTCGCTGATCAGCTTCAGCCCCTTTGCCTGCATGGCGGCGAGGTGCGGGCCGCGGGCGATGACGGTGACCTCGGCATCGCCTTTGGCGGCGAGCTTCGCCGCCATGAGGCCACCGATGGCGCCGGCGCCGAAGATGCAGAGTTTCATGCGACTGCCCTCAGGCCGTGATGCCGAGCTTCTCGGCAAGGCCGATCCGCATCAGCTTGCCGGTCGCGCCCTTCGGGATCTCCGGCAGGAACACCACCTTCCGCGGCACCTTGAAATCGGCCAGATGCTGCGCCGCATGGTCGCGCAGCTCGCGCTCTGTGCAGGACATCCCTTCGCGCAGCACCACGGCGGCGCCGACCTCCTCGCCCAGCATCGGATGTGGAATGCTGAAGGTCAGTGCCTGCGCCACCGCCGGATGCTCGGAGAGCACGCCGTCCACCTCCAGCGGGCTGACCTGCTCGCCGCCGCGCTTGATCAGCTCCTTCAGCCTTCCGGTCAGCATCAGGTAGCCGTCCTTGTCGAACATTCCCTGGTCGCCGGTGCGGAACCAGCCATTGGTGAAGGCCTTGGCATTCGCCTCCGGGTTGGCCTCGTAGCCCTTGGTGACGTTCGGGCCGCGGATGACGATCTCGCCGATGCTGCCCTGCGGCAGGATGGTGCCGTCATCATCCATGATGGCGACCTCCGGCCCGGCCGGCAGGCCGACGAGGCCCGGCTTCTGCGCCTGCGGCGGCAGCGGGTTGCTGCACATCTGGTGGCTCGCCTCGGTCATGCCGTAGGCCTCGATCACCGGCGCGCCGAAGGCGGCGACCAGATCCTTCATCGCCTGCGCCGGCAGCGAGGCGGAGGAGGAGCGGATGAACCGCAGCGGCGCCCGGGCGATGATCTCCCGGTTGCGCTCGGCGCGCTGCAGGATCGCCTGGTGCATGGTCGGCACCGCGGTGTACCAGCTCGGCCGCTCAGTATCGAGCAGGCCGAAGAAGCGCAGCGCGTTGAAGCCCGGTGTGCAGATGACGGCGCCGCCGCCGGCCAGCGAGGACAGGGTCGCCGCGATCAGCCCGTGGATGTGGAACAGCGGCATGACATTGAGGCAGGCATCCTCGGCCGTGAGCCGCAAGGTGCGCGCGATGTTATCGGCCGAGGCGGTGACGTTGGCATGGGTCAGCGGCACGATCTTCGGCCGCGCCGTGGTGCCGGAGGTGTGCAGCACCAGCGCGACATCCTCCGCCTCCGCGAGGCCCGGCTTCGCCGCTTTGCCAGGGCTGCCGCCGCTGAGGGTGAACTCGCCCGCCGCCGCGCCCGGCACCAGCTCCACCACCGGCACGCCAAGCCGCTGCGCCACGGCCCGCGCCGGGGTTTCCGCGCCCTGCAGCACGACCAGCGCCTTCGCCTTCAGGTCGGTCAGGTAGAACTCGAATTCCTCGTCCTTGTAGGCGGGGTTGAGCGGCGCGGTGGTGGCGCCGGCGGCGATGGCGACGAAGCTCGCGGCCATTTCCGGCCCGTTCGGCAGCACGATCGCGACGCGGTCGCCCCGGCCGATGCCGATGCCGTTCAAAGCCGCGACGGTGCGCTCGGCCAGGGCCCGCAGCCCGGCGTAGGTAAGCGGCGGTCGCTCCGGCGCGCGCATGGCGGGGCGGGCGGCATTGCCGGCAATGATCAGGTCGAGCACGGTGCGGCTGGCGGTCATGGCAGTTCCTTGGGGGCCTGCAGCGGATTGCGTCCATGGCGGAACGCAATCCGCTGCAGGCCAGTGTTTGCAGAGCGGATTGACGCTCCGGGGAGGTCACGCCCCTCCGCGATCCGCTCTCGACGCCGACACCTCTGCATCAGCGGCGCCGCCGCGGCAAGCCGGCTGAGGCAGCGGAGCCCGGCCGACGGCGCCGGGAGGTTATCCCATTGGCCGGTGGCCAGCGGCGGTCCGGAGCGATCCGCCGCGAGGCTGGCCGCCGCCGGCAGCGTGGCATAGCACCGCATCCTGCAGCCGGGTGGCAGGGCGAGCAGCGCGGCCTTCAGTGACCGAAGCTGGCGGCACGCCACCAGCCTCGGCCGGACCCGTCTCGACCGCGCGCCGCGAATGCCACCTCCGTCGTGAGCGCCTTTGCGCCTGATCGTTCGGTGCGCGGCGCCTGAGGCCATCCAACTTTGGACTCCCACATCCGAATGAGCGGCTTCTTGCCCTTGATGAAGGGCGGTGCGGCTCCGGCCGCCTGTGGCACGGCTGGACGCTGTCTTACCGAACCGGCTCCCTGGCGCGCTCCGTCAGCGCCTCGGTGCTGGAGTCCGCCGGCTCCTCGTCCTGCATGAGCGGATCCTCGGTGATGATGGCCAGCAGATCGGTGCCCTGACTCTTCAGCATGATCACCACGCCGACGATCATGAAGGCGAAGGCACCCGGAGTGGCCAGGCGGAGCAGCAGCAGACACAGGCCCAGCAGGGAGAAGCCCGCGACCCAGAGCCAGAGATGTTCCCGGATATGCAACATGATTGGATGCATCGTTGCTGTCCTCCCTCGGAGCCAGATCCCCCGAGTTACAGCGTAGCAATGCAACGGACGGGATTGCGACAGAAATGCGTATGATGCCGCGGCAGTGCTGCAAATGTTGAGGAACCTCTGGCTAACACTTATTTTATCGGACTACGCCTCCTGCACGAGACTCAATCGCGTTAATAACGCCAGGGTTATATGTTGGGTGGCAAAATGGTACCTAAGGTCGGGAACGTGTTCCTTGGGCACGTCAAGGTCGAACTCCAGTCACGTTCACCCAAGCTCTGGGGGTGGAAGGTGCGCATGGATGGTTCCGACACCATCGTCGAGTGTTCGGAGAGGGTGTTCAGCCACGCCGAGGATGCTTGGCGGGAAGGCCAACGCGCCCTCGCCAGCCTTGAGGCTCAGCGGGTTTCGCACCAGCCGCGCCAGCGGCAGGATGCCTGACGCGGCAGCTTCGCTCTGACCTGACGCGGGTGCCCCCTACGCCATGGCAGCCGGCGCGGCGTGTCATACGAGGCTCAGCGGCCAGGCGATCACGGTATAGTTCGGGCAAAGCTCGGCGAGCAGCAGCGCTTCGATCTTTGCCTCCTCGGCCTCGGTCCAGAGCGCCATCCAGGGCTCGGGCGTCCACAGGCACTCGCTGGCATTGCCCTGATCCCTGTAGCCGAGGAAGTAGCGCGGCTGCTCCGGCTGGGGATTGACCACGACGATGACGTGTTGCGACATCCGGCTCCTGCTCGTCCTGAGCGCCCCCGAGGCATGTGCCGGGGGGCAGGTACTGGCCTGGACGGGAACGCGAAAGGCTCAGCAGTCGCCACATGATCGTGCTGGCATCCGCGTTCCACGCCACAGCGGTTGCAGTGTGGCAGTGCGGTCCAGCTTGTCTCGAAACGAACGCGTGCGTCCGGGGCCCCATTCATCACCCTTCGTGGAGGGCGTGGCTCGACCGTTGCCCGTCCTCGATGGCCCGGGGCGGGGCAGCGTTCCCTAAATTGTTGCCGGCAATGTCCCGAGGCGGCCTCGGCAATCCTCCAAGATGCTTGCCACCCATCTGCCCTGGGGGGAGGAATAGGAACACCACCCTATCCGGACCGCCGCCATGCCGATCCTGAACCGCATTGCCGATTTCCACGCCGAGATGACCGCCTGGCGACAGGATTTCCATGCCCATCCCGAGACCGCCTTCGAGGAGGTGCGCACCAGCGGCATCGTTGCCGCGAAGCTGCGCGCGTTCGGCGTCGACGAGGTGGTGACCGGCATCGCCAGGACCGGGGTCGTCGGGGTGATTCGCGGCCAGGGCGCCGGACCTTCCATCGGCCTGCGTGCCGACATGGATGCGCTGCCGATCCTGGAGCAGACCGGCCTGCCCTATGCCTCGCGGACGCCCGGCAAGATGCACGCCTGCGGCCATGACGGGCACACCGCCATGCTGCTCGGCGCGGCAAAGTACCTGGCCGAGACGCGTAATTTCGACGGCACCGTCTACCTGATCTTCCAGCCGGCCGAGGAAGCAGGCGGCGGCGGCAACCTCATGGTGCAGGAAGGCCTGTTCGACCGCTTCCCGGTCGAAAGGGTGTTCGGGATGCATAACTGGCCCGGCGCGCCAGAGGGCAGCTTCTGGTGGCGCGAAGGTCCGGTGATGGCGGCAACGGCGCAGATCGAGGTGGTCATCGAGGGCAAGGGCGCGCATGGCGCCATGCCGCACCAGGGCAACGACCCGGTGGTGATCGCCGCCCAGTTGGTCACCGCGCTGCAATCCGTGGTGGCGCGCAATGTGGAGCCGGTGGAGGCCGGCGTCATCACCATCGGCCACATCCAGGGCGGCGACACCTGGAATGTCATTCCGCAGAGCGTCACGCTGCGCGGCACCGCGCGGTGGTTCAAGCCGGAGGTCGGCGACTTGTTGGAGGAGAAGTTCCTGGCGCTCGCCACCGGCATCCCCGCCGCCTTCGGCGCCACGGCGAAGGCGGTGTTCGACCGTGGCTACCCGGCGACGGTGAATGAGCCGGAGAGCACCAGGCTGACGCTGGCCGCGGCTGAGGCAGTGGCCGGTGCGGCGAAGGTGACGGAGATGCCGAAGCCGACCATGGGCGGCGAGGACTTCGCCTTCATGCTGAACGCCCGGCCCGGCAGCTACATCATGCTCGGCGCCGGGCGCGGCCCCCAGGATCCGCAGGTCCACCACCCGAAGTATGACTTCAATGATGCGGTGCTGCCGGTCGGGGCGAGCTACTGGGCGACCCTGGCGGAGCAGCTGCTGCCGCGGCGGGGATAGCGGCCTATGGCGCGGGCAGCGGCGCAATGCCGCCCCGCGCCGACCGGCACTATTCGGCCCGGATTCCGGCGCGGGTGGCGGTCTCGCGGGTCCGGGCCCGTTCCTCCCTCAGCCAGGTGGCGAGGCCCTCCGGCGTGCGTACCGCCGGCTCGGAAAGCTGCGCCCCACCTCGGTCTGCCGCGCCTGGTAGGAGGGGTCGGCGAGCGCGGCCAGTGCCGCGGCGTTCAGCGCGGTGATCGCCGCCGCCGGCGTCCCGCCAGTCGTCATCAGCGCCGCCCAGGAACCACCGGACAGCCCCGGCAGCTCCTGTTCGATCAAGGTCGGGATGTCCGGCGCCAGCGGCGAACGGGTCGGGCCGGTGGTCGCCAGGATGCGGGTCAGCCCGCCGCGCCAGGTCGGCACCACGGTGGAGATCTCGCCCATGACCACCTGGACATTGCCGGCGATGAGATCCGGCACCGACTGGCTGCTGCCGCGGTAGGGCACGTGGATCAGCCGGATCCCTGCCTGCGCCATGAACTGCTCAATGAGGAAATGCGTCGCGCTGCCCTGGCCGGAGGAGCCGATGGTGATCTCCCCAGGCCGCGCCTTGGCCGCGGCGATGAACTCCGACAGGCTGCGATGCGGGCTATCGGCCTTCACCGTCAGGGTCAGCGGGCTGCGGCTGAGCAGCGCGACCGGCGCCAGGTCGGTCTCGACGTCATAGGGCAGCCGGGACTGCAGCACCGGATTCACCGTCAGCGGCCCGTTGCTGCCGAGCAGCAGGGTGTGGCCATCGGGCCGGGCCTTGGCCACCGCATCGGCGCCGACGGTGCCGCCGCCGCCGGCGCGGTTCTCGACGATGACCGGCTGGCCGAGCTTCTCCGCCATCCGCGCCGCCGCCAACCGCCCCTGGATGTCGGAGGAGGTGCCGGCGGCGAAGGGCACGATCAGCCGCAGTGGCCGCTCGGGAAAGGCCTGGGCGCGGGCCAGCGAGGGCAGGCCGAGGCCCGCGGCGAGCAGCAGGCGGCGGGTCGGGTACATCCTGGTTCCCTCGGTTCATTGCGCCGGAGCATGCCGGGTGGCGCTCTCCCTGGCCAGGGGTGGCGGTAAAACGCTCAATACCAGCGGCATAATTGTCCATTCATGCCGAGCGCCCGAACGGGTGCCGCGCCGCGTCGCGCGTAGCTAAGGTTCGTGGAGTAAACCGCCCGCGACCAAGGGAAACCGTCGATTGGTCGCGATCAACGGCGGCTAGTATCAGCCGACGATGCGCCGCAGCAGCAGCGCCAGCCCGACCGCGATCACCAGCAGCAGCCCCGGTACCCAGGCCAGCGGCGCCAGACCAAGCAGCGCCGGCAGCAGCCCGGCGCCGAGCGTTGCCGCCGCTACCTGGAAGCCCACCGCATGCGTCGCCGCGGCGGCGCCCAGCCGGGCTGGAGTCCGCGCCATCAAGGTCGGGTAGAGCGGCGACAGCCCCACCGCCAGCAGGCCGAGCGAGACCCAGGCCTCCCCCGCCGCGAAGCCGGCCGAGCCCAACACCACCGCTGGCGCCACCCAGCGCAGCAGCCGGTCGGCGCCGAGCCGGTCGACGATGAAGCCCATGCCGACCCGGCCGAGCGCCAGCGCCGCCCAGTACAGGGTGGTGATGGCGCCGGCGCTGGCGGGATCGGCGCCGCGGTGCTCCACCATCACCGTCGTCACCCATTGCCCGGTGCCGATCTCGACGCCGCAGTAGAGGAAGAAGGCGAGGATCTGGAGCCGCGCCACCGGCAGCCGCAGCACTGCGAGCGCAGGCAGCCGCGCCGAGACCTGGCCGGATGATGCGCCCCAGCGGGCGCGGGTCAGCAGGAAGGCGAGCGCCAGCGCCGCCAGCACAAGTCCCACCACCAGCCAAGCAGCGCGCCAGGACGCCCCGGCCGCCAGCAGCGCCGTCGCCGCCGCCGGCCCCAGGGTGGCGCCGAGGCCCCAGCAGGCATGCATCCAGTTCAGGTGTCGCGGGGCGAAGCGGCCGGCGGCGAAGGCGTTCAGCGCAGCATCCACCGCTCCGCCGCCGAGCCCGCCGAGCAGCGCCAGCGCCACCAACACCGGCCAGGGCGGCGCCAGGGCGAAGCCAAGGGCGGCGGTCGCCGTCGCGGCGACGCTCGCCGCCAGCACGCCGCCGAGGCCGAGGCGTTGGATGAGCCACCCGGCCAGGATGCTCGCCGCCATGGTGCCGAGCGAAGCCGCCAGCAACAGCATCCCAAGCCACGCCGCCGGCAGCCCGTAATCGACGCGCAGCACCGGCCAGAGCGTGCCCGGCAACGGGTCCGGCAGGCCAAGGCCGACAAAGGCGACATAGGCGAGGAGAAGCAGCGGCACCCGCTACCCTGCGACGCTAGAGCAAACTCCGATCAGGCGAGACCCCCTGGTCGAAGTACTATGCTCGCCCGAACAAAAGGCCGGAGCGGTTTCCGCGAGCCAGGGCGAACGGAAACCGTTCTAGCTGCCGACCTTCAGCGTGCTGGTCAGCCCGCGCAGGCAGGCGAGGATCGACAGCGGGGTGATCTTGCCGGTGCGCGGGTTCTCCTCGCTCGGCACGTTCTCGATGGTCATGGTCAGCCGCGCCGCGGCCGCCTCGACCCGGATGGTGTGGGTGTTGCGGCTCACCCCGGGGTCGCCCCAGATCTCCACCATGGTCCGCTCCGGACCGATGCCCGCCAGCGCCAGCGCGGCGGCGACGTTCACATTGGCCGGGAAGCCGCGCGCGGCGTCGAAGGCATTGCCCTTGAACACCAGCCGTGGCGTGGTGATGCCGAGCAGGTCGATGTTGTTCTCGACCAGATAGGGCGCGCCTTCCAGCCCGCGCGGCGGCTTGCGCGTCTCGATGGTGACGCTCTCGACCTTGCCCTCGGCGGCGGCGCGCACCGCGTCGAGGCCGAGCAGCGCGCCGGTCGGCACCACAATGCGCGCGCCGGTCTCGCGCGCCCGCGCCACCAGATGCATCCGCGGCAGCAGCGCGCCGACGCTGCTGGGGATGAAGATCCGGCCGCGGCCGATGGCGGCCTCGGCCATCTGCTCAAATACCGCGGCAGGTGCTGCCTCCACCACGATATCGGCGTGCTCGGCCAGACCCCGCAGATCGACCAGCAACGGCGTGCTGCGGAAGCCGGCGATGAGGCGGCGTGCCTTCTCCTGGTCACGCGCCGCGATGGCGGTGAGGCGCAGCCCCTCCACCCCGGCGTCCAGTGCCCGCGCCAGATGCGCGCCGATGGCGCCGAGCCCGCCGATCGCCACCGTCATTGTGCCGGCCATGTCGCCCCCGCTGTCCGCTGCTGTGCTTCTGGCGGTTAGCAGAACCGCATGCTTGGGGCGAGAGCTGCGGAACCTTCGTGCCCGCGGCGCTTTATGCGGAACGACCGGCCGCAACGCGGGTCCGCAATGAACGAAGGAGTTTCTGCATGCTGTCCAGCCCCCTGCTGCGCGGGCTCGCCGCCGCCACCCTGCTGACCGGCCTCGCCGCCTGCGGCGGCCCGCCCGACGGCACCCGCGGCAACCCGCCGAGCACCGCCATGCAGCGCGCCTATGACCGGGCGACCGACAGCCCCCGCACCCCGGCAGACGGCACCGCTAGCAACCCCTCGGGCACGGCGGCGGAGCGGGCGCTGGACCGGGCGGCGGGGACCAACACCTCGGGCGCCTACCCGAGCCAGTCCGACGGCCGGTCGGGCAATCCGCCGGGGACCGCGGCGGAGCGGGCCTACGACCGAGCGACCGGGTCGAACACCTCGGGTGCCAATCCGCGTCATCGCTGATGAAGTCCGGGGCCAAGCCCCGGACCCTTTCTGGGGGGATAAGCGTCCCCCCAGACCCTGGCCTCAGTCTCAGACCACCGGGCTGCGTCCGCCGTCCACGTTGATGGCGGTGCCGGCGATGTAGCCGCCGCCCTCGCTGCACAGGAACAGCGCCGTCGCGGCGAATTCCTCCGGCTTGCCGTAACGGCCCATCGGCAGCGAGGCGCCGAGTTTCCCCAGCCATTCCTCATAGCTCTCGTTGCTCTTGCTGGTGGCGTAGCGGCGGCGGTGCTGGTCGCTGTCGATCAGCCCGACCAGCAGGGCATTCACGAGGATGTTGTGCTTCGCGCCCTCATTCGCCTGCACCTTGGTCAGCGCCATGCCGGCAGCGCGGGTCACCGCGGTGGGCGCGCCCTCGCCCGGCGGCGCCTTGGCGCCGATGTTGAGCACATTGATGATCCGCCCCCAGCGCCGCGCCTGCATGCCCGGCCAGGCCAGCCGCCCAAGCCGGATGGCGGCGAAGAGCTTGAGGTCGAGATCGTTCTGCCAGAGCGCGTCGGAGACCTCGAGGAAGGGCCCGCGCTGGCTGGTGCCGGCGTTGTTGATCAGGATATCGACTTGGCCGAGCGCCTTCTCCGCCGTGGCGAAGGCCGAGGCGCAACCCTCGGCGGTGCCGATGTCGGCGCTGATGGCGGCGACCTTCACGCCCGACCCGGCGGCGCGGACCTCCGCTTCGGCCGCCGCCAGCGATTCGGCGCCGCGGGCGACGATGGCGACATTCCCGCCGGCGGCGGCGAAGGTCTTGGCCATGGCAAGGCCAAGGCCCTTGGAGCCGCCGGTGATCAGCGCGCCGCGGCCGTTGAGTGTGATCTGCATGGATGCATCCCCCCGTGGAGTCTTCGGGGCGCATCCTGCCGGGTCGCGGCGAATTGCGGAAGGAGGGGGAATGGGGCGACCTACGGGGCTCGAACCCGTGACATTCGGCACCACAAGCCGACGCTCTGCCAACTGAGCTAAGGCCGCCACATTGCCGCCGGCGGTGCCTCCCCCGCAGCGCGGGGCCGGACCACCGGACCGCCGCGGGATGACCCGCGACGGGGGCAGGAGATAGGGCTAGCCGGCCTGTGCCGTCAACTGCCGGCCGCCACGGGAGTCGACCCAGCGCCGCATCCGCGCCAGCGCCTCGTCCAGCACCGCATCCCCTTTGCAGAAGGCGAAGCGGGCGTAATGGCTGGGCGCGTCCTCGGACGCATAGAAAGCGGTGACCGGGATGGCGGTGACTTTGGCCTCCTCGGTCAGCGTCCGGCAGAAGGCGACATCGTCGCCGTTGAAGCCCCAGGGGGCGACGACCGGCCGGAAATCGGTGGTAATGAAATAGCTGCCCTGGGTCGGCAGCACGCCGAAGCCGAGCTCGGCCAGGCCCTTGGCCAGCCGGTCCCGCTTCGCTTCCAGGCTGGCCGAGAGGCTGGCGAAATAATCATCCGGCTTGGCCAGCCCCACCGCCACGCCGCGCTGCAGGTTTGGCGCGGTGGTGAAGGTGAGGTTCTGATGCGCCTTGGCGACATTGCCGAACAGGGAGCGGTCGCAGGTGATGTAGCCGACCTTCCAGCCGGTCAGGCTGAAGGTCTTGCCGGCGCTGCCGATGCGCATGCAGCGTTCCCGCATCCCCGGCAGGGTCATCAGCGGAATGTGCTTCCAGCCATCGAAGGTCAGGTGCTCATACACCTCGTCGCAGACGGCGTAGCAGCCGTGCTTGGCGATGAGGTCGGCGATGAAGGCCAGCTCGGCCGCGGTGAACACCTTGCCGGTCGGGTTCATCGGCGTGTTGAACAGGATGGCCTTGGTCTTCGGACCGAAGGCGGCGGCCAGCTCGGCGCGCGGCAGCTCCCATTTCGGCGGGCTGAGGCGGACCAGCTTCGGGACGGCGCCGAGCAGCTTCACCACCGGCAGATAGGTATCGTACAGCGGCTCGATCAGCACGCATTCGTCGCCGGGGTTGAGCACCGCCATCAGGCAGGCGGTGATCGCCTCGGTGGCGCCGGAGGTGACCACCACCTCGGCATTCGGATCGATCTCCAGGCCGTAGAACCGGGCGTTGTGGGCGGCGACCGCCTGGCGCAGTTCCGGCACGCCGGTCAGCGGCGGGTATTGGTTCCGGCCATCCTTCAGCGCCGCAGCGGCGGCGTCGATGACATCCTCCGGCCCCTCGTAGTCGGGGAAGCCCTGGCCGAGGTTGATCGCGCCGTGCTCCAGCGCCAGCGCGCTCATCACCGTGAAGATGGTGGTGCCGGTCGCCGACAGCAGCGAATTCTGGTCCCTGAGTGGGGGCTGCATGCGCCCTGCCCTTCCCGATGCCGTCGCGGCCGCCGGGCGCACCGCGCGGCCGTTTCGAGACCGGCGCGCCGCGCCGTCCGGGCCGCAGGTTGCTTCGCGGCATAATGGGATTTGACGTCGCGGGCCGCAACCCGGGCGCCAGACATGATTTGCCCATGGTTTAGGCGACATGCTACTGATATTGGCAAGACCATCCCACTATTCCGCATGAATCAAGCTTACGGGCCGATTGAACCGGTGGCACGGGGCGTGCAAAAAGCCCGCAGGCCGGCGCCGCAGATCGTGTGCGCCGGCCTGGAAGCGGCAATCCAGGAATGCACGCGTCCAGCTGGAACTTACTGCTGGCTGGACCAACCACGCCGGAACGCAAAGCGGAGCCGATGAAAAAGATCGAGGCCATCATCAAGCCCTTCAAGCTCGACGAGGTGAAGGACGCCCTGCACGAGATAGGCCTGCAGGGCCTTACCGTGGTCGAGGCCAAGGGCTTCGGGCGCCAGAAGGGCCATACGGAACTCTACCGGGGCGCCGAGTACGTCGTCGATTTCCTGCCCAAGGTGAAGATCGAGGTGGTCTGCTCGGACGATCTGGTCGAGCGCGCGGTGGAGGCGATCAGCCAGGCGGCGCGCACCGGCCGAATCGGCGACGGCAAGATCTTCATCTCCGACATCCAGGAGGTGATCCGCATCCGCACCGGCGAACGGGGCGAGGACGCGGTCTGATCAGGCCGCGGCCTGACCACGTCTAGGGTACGGGACGCTCGCCGCAGGCGGGCCTGAGGTTTCGCCGCGGCCGGGACAAGCCCACGGCCCGCGGCGCATGGTCCCTGCGGCGTTGCCCCCTTGGCGGGCGGCGCGGCACCGGGCTTGCGGCGGGGGCCGGATGGCCTGCGCCGTATTGGGGGCGAAGCGGACTCCCGCGAGGGAGTCCAAGACCAGACTTAGGGATGCAGGACAACCGACATGGCAGATAAGGCAGCCGCCGTCTCCAAGGCGATGGAGATGATCAAGGAGCACAGCGTCGAATACGTCGACTTCCGCTTCACCGACCCGCGCGGCAAGTGGCAGCACACGGCGCAGCACGTCTCGACGGTCGAGGCGGAGACCTTCGACGAAGGCATCATGTTCGATGGCTCCTCGATCGCCGGCTGGAAGGCGATCAACGAATCCGACATGATCCTGATGCCGGATGCGTCGACCGCCTGCATGGATCCGTTCTCGGCGAAGCCGCAGATGATCGTCTTCTGCGACATCATCGAGCCCTCGACCGGCCAGCTCTACAGCCGCGACCCGCGCTCCACCGCGAAGCGCGCCGAGGCCTATCTGAAGAGCACCGGCATCGGCGACACCGCCTTCTTCGGGCCGGAAGCCGAGTTCTTCGTGTTCGACAGCGTCAAGTTCGGCACCGGCGGTAATTTCGGCCACTACAGCCTCGAGAGCATCGAGGGCCCGGGCGCCAACATGAAGGACTACCCGGAAGGCAACATGGGTCACCGCCCTGTCGTCAAGGGTGGCTACTTCCCGGTCCCGCCGGTGGACAGCGAGCAGGATCTGCGCGCCGAAATGCTCTCGACCATGATCGAGATGGGCGTGGTCGGCGAGAAGCACCACCATGAGGTGGCGCAGTCGCAGCACGAGCTGGGCACCAAATTCGGCCCGCTGGTGATGCAGGCCGACCACATGCAGCTCTACAAGTACTGCGTGCACAACGTGGCGCACAGCTACGGCAAGACAGCGACCTTCATGCCGAAGCCGATCTACGGCGACAACGGCAGCGGCATGCACGTGCACCAGTCGATCTGGAAGGATGGCAAGCCGGTCTTCGCCGGTAATGGCTATGCCGACCTGTCCGAGACGGCGCTCTACTACATCGGCGGCATCATCAAGCACGCCAAGGCGCTGAACGCCTTCACCAACCCGCTGACCAACAGCTACAAGCGGCTGATCCCGGGCTTCGAGGCGCCGGTGCTGCTGGCCTATTCGGCCCGCAATCGCTCCGCCTCCTGCCGCATCCCCTACGCGACCAGCCCGAAGGCGAAGCGCGTCGAGGTGCGCTTCCCGGATCCGGGCGCGAACCCCTACCTCGCCTTCGCGGCGATGCTCATGGCCGGCCTCGACGGCATCAAGAACCGCATCCATCCGGGCGACCCGATGGACAAGGATCTGTATGACCTGCCGCCGGAGGAGCTGAACGGCATCCCGACGGTCTGCGGCTCGCTCCGCGAGGCCATCGGCGCGCTCGAGGCCGACCATGAGTTCCTGCTGGCCGGCGATGTCTTCTCGAAGGATCAGATCGAGAGCTACATCGAACTGAAGTGGGGCGAGGTGTACAGGTTCGAGCACACCCCGCACCCGGTCGAGTTCGAGATGTACTACTCGGTCTGAGCACGGGTATCGGCGCGGCGCCCTGCGCCGCGCCAGCACAGCGGCGGGCCGCGTCCCTCGGGGCGCGGCCCGCTCGCGTTCAGGCGAAGAAGCGGTTCGTCGGCCGCGGCAGGCCGAGATTCTCGCGCAAGGTCCGCCCTTCATACTCGCGGCGGAAGATCCCCCGCCGTTGCAGTTCCGGCACCACCTTCTCGACGAAATCCTCGAGGCCGCCGGGCAGGTAGGGGAACATCACGTTGAAGCCGTCGGAGCCGCCCTCCTCCAGCCACTCCTGCATGGTGTCGGCGATGGTGGCCGGGGTGCCGACCATCGCCAGCCCGCCATAGCCGCCGAGCCGCTGGGCAAGCTGGCGCACCGTCAGCGCCTCCCTCTGCGCCAGGGCGATCACCCGTTCCCGCCCGCTCTTGCTGGCGTTGGTATCGGGAATCTCCGGCAAGGGGCCGTCCGGGTCGAAGCGCGAGGCGTCGGTGCCGAGGGCGATGGAGAGCGAGGCGATGGCGCTTTCGTCATGCACCAGGCTGTCGAGCAAGGCGCGCTTGCGCTTCGCCTCCTCCAGCGTGTCGCCGACCACGACGAAGGCGCCGGGCAGGATCTTCATATGGTCGCGGTCGCGGCCGAGCTTCTCCATCCGCCCCTTCACATCGGCATAGAACTCCTGCGCGCTGGCCAGCGTGCCCTGCGCGCCGAAGATCACCTCCGCCGTCTCCGCCGCGAGCTGCCGCCCGGCATCGGAGGCGCCGGCCTGCACGATCACCGGCCAGCCCTGCACCGGGCGGGCGATGTTGAGCGGCCCGCGCACCGAGAGGTGCTCGCCCTTGTGGCCGAGCACATGCATCTTCGCCGGGTCGAAGAAGACCCCGCTCTCGGCGTCGCGGATGAAGGCGTCATCGGCGAAGCTGTCCCAGAGGCCGGTGACCACGTCGTAGAATTCGCGGGCGCGATGGTAGCGCTCGCCATGCTCCATATGCTCCTCCAGCCCGAAATTCAGCGCCGCATCGGGGTTGGAAGTGGTGACGATGTTCCAGCCGGCGCGGCCGCCGCTGAGATGGTCCAGCGAGGCGAAGCGCCGGGCGATATGGTAGGGCGCATCGAAGGTGGTGGAGGCGGTGGCGATCAGCCCCAGCCGCTCGGTGCTGACCGCCAGCGCCGAGAGCAGGGTGAAGGGCTCGAAGGACGTGACGGTGTGGCTGCGCTTCAGCGCCTCCACCGGCATGTTCAGCACCGCCAGGTGGTCGGCCATGAAGAAGGCGTCGAACTTCCCCCGCTCCAGGGTCTGGGCCAGGCTGCGCAGCCGGGGGAAATTGAAATTGGCGTCGCGCCAGGCGCCCGGGTAGCGCCAGGCCCCGGTGTGGATGCTGACCGGCCGCATGAAGGCACCGAGCCGCAATTGACGCTTTGCCATCGGGAAATCTCCGCTTTCGCGGAAAGATGTCCCCGGTGGTGGCGCATATCAAGCCGGCGTGCCGGGCGGATCCGGCATGTCGGAATTACGCGCCTCGCCGGCGTTCAGTACATGATGTCGCCGCCGTTCGGCGAGAGCGTCGCCCCGACATAGTAATCGCCGCCCGGACCGGCCAGCATCAGCGCGGTGGCGGCGATCTCCTCCACCTTGCCGAGCCGGCCGATGGGCAGCGTCTCGACCATCATCTTCCGCCATTCCACGCGGTCACGGTTGAGGTCGGTGTCGATCGGACCGGGGGCGATGGCGTTCACCAGCACGCCCTTCGGCGCCGCCTCCCAGGCCAGGCCGCGGGTGAAGCCGATGATGCCGGCCTTGGCCGAACAGTAGGGCGTCGCATTCGGCCCGCCCTTCAGCGCCATCTGCGAGGCGATGTTGATGATCCGACCATGGCCACGCGCGACCATTCCCGCATAGACCGCCTGCGCCATGAAGAACATGCCCTTCAGGTGCACGTCGACGACGCGGTCGTAGATCTCCTCGGTGATGCTTTCGAAGGGGCCGCGCAGGTTGATCCCGGCATTGTTCACCAAGATGTCGCAGGGGCCGAGCGCGGCCTCCGCCGCGGCGGCGAAAGCCCGGGTCGCGGCGGGCGAGGCGACATCCGCCTCTGCGGCGAAGGCGCGGCGGCCGCGCGCCGCAACCGCTTGCACCAGGGAGGCGGCCTGGTCGGCATCGCCGAGATGGCAGATCGCCACGTCGGCGCCAGCCTCGGCGAAGCACAGCGCGGTAGCACGGCCTATGCCGCAGCTGCCGCCAGTGACATAGGCGATCTTCCCCTGCAACGCACCTTCGCCCATGCCCAACAGCCTCCGCAAATTCGTGGCATGATGCGCGCGAATATCGCACCATGTCACGCAGCCGCCGCCGAGCCAGGCTCAGTCGAAGCGGTAGATCGCCTCCGCATTGCCGCGAAAGATCGCCCGCCGTTCGGCCTCGCTGAGCTGGCAGGGAAAGGCGTGACGCGGGTCGTCGAAGTCCCAATGCGGATAGTCGGTGGCGAAGAGCACACGGTCCCAGCCGATCCGCGCCAGCAGGCGCCGCACATCCTCGGGGTCCTCCGGCTCCTCCATTGGCTGGGTCGAGACCCAGAGGTTCTGCCGCATATAGGTCGATGGCGGGCGCTTCAGCTGCGGCACCTCGCCGCGCATCTTCTCCCAATGCCGGTCCAGCCGCCAGGCCAGCGGCGGCAGCCAGGCAAAGCCGCCCTCGATCATGATGATCTTGAGGCTCGGGAAGCGTTCGAAGACGCCTTCCAGCACCATGCTGGTGACCTGGCACTGCATGGAGTGGCTGAGGCCGTGGTGATCCTCGATGTAGAAGGAGGGCCAGCCGGCGGCGGTTGGGGCATAGCCGGCCTCGCCGCCGATATGCAGGCCGATCGGCAGGCCGTGATGCGCCGCCGCCTCGAAGATCGGCCAGTAGCGCGGGCGGCCCAGCGGCTCGGTGCTGCGCGAGGTGAGCTGGATCTGGGCGAAGTCGCGGTTGGCGACGCGCCGGTCGATCTCGGCGACGGCCGCCTTCGCATCCTCGAAGGGGATCTGGATGGAGGCGCGCAGCCGCCGCTCGCGGGACGTGAAGGCTTCCACCTGCCAGTCGTTGATGGCGCTGCACAGCGCCACGCTGAGCTCCAGGTTGCGCACCAGATTGCTCGGCATCAGCGGCTCGAGGATGCCGTACTCGATGTCGTAGAAGTCGAGCAGCTGCTGGCGCATGAAATCGAGATCGGAGCCCGGTGGCCCGCCGTTGGGCGGGAAGGCATCCCGCCGCGCCAAGAAGGGCTGGAAACGCGGGTAGGTGTTGCGCGCCGCATAGGGGCCGCGGCCGAGCTTGCCGTACTCCGCGATGTGCCGCCGCCAGCGCTCCGACAGGTAGGGGTTGAGGTCCGCCTCCGAACGCAGCGAGGGGTGGATGTCGCTGTCGATGATGCGCAGCTTCGCCGCCTGCACGGACGGGCGCGCTTCGAGAATCTCGCTCATGCGATGCTCTCCTGCAGCCGTGGATAGGTCGCCAGCGGGTTGTCCCGCAGGATCCGCCGCAGGGTCTCCCGCGGGATGCCGGGCGGGATGGCGCGGTCACCCTCGAACTGCCAATGCGGGTAGTCGGTGGCGAAGAGCAGCATCTCATCCGCATCGATCTGGCGGATGATGTCGGCAACGGCCACCGGATCATCGGCCGGCACGTCGAAGGGCTGCATCGTCAGCCGCACCCGTTCGCGGATGATCTCGGCCGGCGGGCGCTTCACCCAGGGCACTTCGGAACGCACGCCGCGCCAGGTCTTAACGCTGCGCCAGAGGAAGCCCGGCAGCCAGCTCACGCCCGATTCCAGCAGCACCAGGCGCAGCTTCGGGAAACGCAGGAAGACACCCTCCGAGAGCAGGCTCAGCAACTGGTCCTCGAAGGTCTGCGACTGGCTGACGTAGTCGTGCAGGTAGTGCGAGGGCCAGCCATTCGAGGTCGGCGCATAGCGGTACATCGACCCGGCGTGCAGCCCGACCGGAAGCCCATGCTTCTCCGCCGCCGTCCAGATCGGCCAGTAATAGCTCTTCCCATAGAGCAGCTCGGCCGCCGCGGGCAGCAGGATCTGCACGAAGCGGCGGTCGCCGGCCAGCCGCTCGATCTCCTCCACCGCCAGGTGCGGCGCCTGGGCCGGCACCACGATGGAGGCGCGCAGCCGCGGGTCGGCATCCAGCCATTCCGCGGCGATCCAGTCGTTGATGGCGCTGCAGATCGCCGCCCCCATGGTCTCGCTGACCGCCACCTGCCCGCCATAGAGCGGGTTGCAAATGGCGATGCTGGTGCCGAAGCCGTCCAGCGCCTGGCGGCGCAGCTGCGCCAGATCGGTGCCTGGCTTGCCCGCAGCGGGCCGCCAATCCGCGCGACAGGCGATCGGCGCGCCCGGCGGGTAGCTGGCCATGTCGAAGCCATCCATGCCGCGGCGCACAAAGGAGTCGCGCCAAAACTCGTTCATGTAGGGCAGCAGCGTGGCGATGCCGGGGATACCCGGGTGGATGTCGCAATCGATGGCGCCACGGGTCACCGGACCGGAGGCGGCACGGGACAAGGTCACGGCAGTCATGGCGGCCCCTCACCCACGCCGGATGCCGGCGCGGCGCAGGCCACGCTGCCAATCCGCCGCCACCGCATCCAGCGCCTGCTTCGCCGTCTTCTGCCCCAGCAGGGTCTCGGAGACGCCGCTGCGCAGGGCTACCTCCAGCGTGTCCCAGGCTGGATGCGCCGGCGTCGGGAAGCCGGTCTCGATCGCCGCGGCGGCGACCGGCGGCCAGCCGAGCTTCGCCACCATGTCGGTATCGCGCAGCACGGTACCGCGCGGCGGCGCATTGCCGCGTTCCATGGACCGCAACTGCCACTGCCGGCTGCAGGCCATGCGAATGAACTCGATCGACCAATCCGCATTCCGTGCGTAGCGCGGCACCGCCATGAAATGGCCGTCGATCCAGGTCCGGCTCTGCTCCTTCGCAGTGTGCCCCGGCACCGTGTCCCAGGCCCAGCGGCCGGCGGTGCGGGAGTTCGCCGGGTCGTTGATCAGGGTGCCGTAGGGTGCGAAGGTCTGGGTCATGACGTAGCGGTCGCGCTGGCCGCCGGCGATGATCTCGTCATACTCCCAGGTGGTGACCTCGGGTGGCGTGACCTTATGCTTCACCACCAGGTCAGCGTAGAATTGCAGCGCCTCCACCGCCTTCGGCTCGTTGATGAAGACCTCGCCGGTCTTGAAATCCACCAGCCGCCCACCGGCGGAGTACAGCCAGGAGGCGAGGCTGGTGTAGGTGCCGGAGCCCTGCTTGCCCATGATGCCGACGGCGTAGCGGTCGGGCGGCGTGTTCACCGCCAGCGCCGCCCGCTCGAACTCGGCGAAGGTTGCGGGCGCATGGGCGAAACCGGCCTGCGCCAGCAGCGCCTTCTGGTAGTGCAGGATGCCGGTGGTGACGCGGTAGGGGATGCCGATCAGCTTGCCGTCATAAGTCGCCGCCCGCTTGCTGCCGGCGAGGAAGTCATCCCAGGCGAAGGCGGGGTCGCGCTGCGCGATCTTTGCCACCACTTCCTCATGGTCCACCAGATGCGGCGCCATCCAGCCGGCCATGCCGACCGACCATTGGGCGATGTCGATGCCGCTCGACCCCGCACCGAGTTCAGCCTTCAGCCTCGCCCGCCAGGCATCAACCGGCAGCATGGTGAACTCCACCCGGATGCCGGTCTCACGCTCGAAGGCCGGGGCGACCTCCTCCATCAGCACGCGCTTCCAGCCGCCCTGGTTCTCGCCGATATAGACCAGCTTCTCGGGCTTCGGCTGCGCCCTTGCGGGGGCGGCGAGCAGTCCGCCCGCCGCCAGCGAGGCCTGCAGCACACGGCGTCGGTTCAGCCGGTCCATGGTCGTCCTCCCAGCTTCGCCCGGTTGTCCGGGCTTGGTTCATCCCTTGACCGAGCCGGATGAGAGTCCGGCCACGAGGTGGCGCTGCGCCATGAAGGAGAAGATGATCACCGGCAGGATCACCAGCATGCCGGAGGCCGTCATCGCGCCCCAATCCACGCCGGAATCGCCGCCTGAGAAGCCGGCCATCAGCACCGGCAGGGTCTGGGTGGCGTTGTTGGTCAGCACCGCCGCGAAGAGGAAGTCGTTCCAGGCGAGCTGGAGGCACAGGATGCTGGCGGCAACCATCCCGGGCCGGGCCAGCGGCAGCACCACGCGAAGGAAGCCGCCGTAGCGGGTGGCGCCGTCGATCCAGGCGCTTTCCTCCAGCTCCTTCGGCAGATCCTCGAAGAAGCCGCGCATGATCCAGACCACTAGCGGCAGGCTGAAGGTGGTATAGGCCAGCACCACGCTGAGCCGGGTCGTCGCCAGGCCCAGCTTGGTGAACAGCACATACATCGGCACCAGCACCGCGATCGGCGGCAGCATGCGCATCACCAGCAGGGCGAAGAACAGGAAGGAGCGGCCGCGGAAGGGGAAGCGGGCAAAGGCATAGGCCGCCGGCACCCCGACGCAGAGCGAGAGCAGCACTGCCGACGCCGAGACGATCAGCGTGTTGACGAAGGCCTTCAGGAAATCCGCCCGCGACAGCACATCCGCGTAATGCTCGAAGGTCGGCCACCAGAGAAACAGCGGCACGTCGGCGAAGATCTGCGGCCGCGTCTTCAAGGACAGGCCGAGCACCCAGAGCAGCGGAAACAGGAAAGCGGCGGCCAGCACGGCCAGCGCCAGATAGACCAGCGCGGCCTCGATGCGCCGCACCCGGCGGGAGCCGACGACGCCGGCCATCAGTTGGCGTCCCGGCGGCGGATCACCGCGATGAAGGCGAGGCACAGCAGCATTGACATCAGCAGCATCATCCAGGAGGCCGCGGCACCGAGGCTGAAGTCGAAGCGCACGAAGGAGACCAGGTAGGTGAACATCGACAGCACCATGGTGCTGTTCGCCGGGCCACCGCCGGTCATGGCGTAGATGTTGTCGAAGGCGCGGAACTCGAAGATCGTCCGCAGCAGCAGCGCCACCAGCAGATAGGGCCGGAGCAGCGGCAGGGTGACATGCCGGAACATCTGCAGCCGGCTGGCGCCGTCGATCGCGGCTGCCTCGCGCGGTTCGCTTGGCAGGGAGCGCAGCCCGGCCAGCAGGATCAGCGCGACATAGGGTGTGCTGTGCCAGACATTCACCAGCCAGACCGCCGCCAGCGCCGTGCCCGGCATGCCGAGCCAGACGATGCGCTCGCCGATCCAGTAGTTGAACACGCCGTGGGAAGGGTCGAGGAGCAGCTTCCAGCACAGCGCTCCGACGATCGGCGTGATCATCATCGGCACGATCAGCGCGGTGCGGAAGACGCGCATGTAAGGCAGGTCGACATTCAACAGCAGCGCGATGACCAGCCCAAGTCCGAGCTGCGCCGCCACTGCCGCGGCGGTGAAGCCGAAGGTGATGCCAAGGCTGCCGATGAACACCGGGTCGTCCAGCAGGTCCTGATAATTCGCCAGCCCGACGAACTCGCCGCCCAGCAGTTCCTGGCTCAGCGACCAGCCGGTGAAGCTGAGATAGAGCGAGAACAGCAGCGGTAGGCCGAACACGAGCAGCATGACGGCGAAGGTCGGCAGGACGGCGAAGGGCGTGAACCATCGGTCGAGCGAGATGCGCACGCCCCGCCCCACCGTGCGAGCCGGGGCAGGAAGCGTCAAACCATGCGGGGCAGCCCTGCTGCTCTCGCCCATGTGGCCTTCCTCCGCGTCCCGGTTCCTGCCGGGTTTTCTGCGCAGCCGTCAGACCTCGACGACCACATACTCCTCCTCGACGGCTACCGGGATCGTCTCGGCGATGTAGGGCCCCTTCACCAGCGCATCGCCGGAGGCCACCTCCACCGGATACTGCTTGGTCCTGATGCGGCCCGGCTCACACCAGGACTGGCCAGTGCGCACGTCGAATTCCCAACCATGCCACGGGCAACGAATGATCTCGCCCGGTCGCGACATGCGATACTCGCCGGGCCGGTCAGCGGTGACCAGCCCGGTCAACTCGCCGGCGCAGAGGTCGCCCCCCTGGTGCGGGCAGCGGTTCATCAGGCCGAAGAAGTCGCCGCCGATGTTGAAGACCGCGATCGGCCGGCCCTTCACCATCACCAGCTTCCGGCTGCCCGGCGGCAGATCGGCAACGGCGGCAACGACGTGCTTGCTCATGCGGAGTATCTCATCAGCGTCATGGCACACCAAGCTTAACGAGCGGCGCCGCGGCGCGGCAATCGATTTCGATGCCACGCCGCGACCGGGCGGGTCACTTGTCGAGCCACATGGTGTCCATGCGGACAACGTCGTAGATGCCGAAATACTCGTCCGGCACATGGCCCTTCACGTAATTGAACCAGCCGTCCATGATCTTCTCCCAGGCCACCGGCAGCAGCGGCGGGTTCTCCTCCATGATCGCCTCCGCCTGGCGAATCAGCGCCAGGCGCTTGGCGGAATCCACCTCGCGATCGATCTGCGGCAGCAGCGGCTCCAGCCGGGGATCAGACCAGTTCGAGTAATTCTGCGACCCGCCATCCTTGTACCAGGCGTTGAAGTAGTCGGATGGGTCGAGCAGCGTGGAGACGACGGCGCCGATCGCCAAGTCGTAATTGCCGGACCGCACATCGTCGAACCACACCGATTCGACGACGGTACGCAGCCGGCATTCAATGTTCAGCGTCTGCTGCAGCATCGCCTGGATCGCCTGCGCCCAGAGCTTGAAGGTGGCGACGTCGCGAACGATGAAGTCGAGGCCGCGGACGCCCCTTCCCTGCCCCGCCGCCGCCATCAGTGCCCGCGCCTCCTTCACCGCCGCACCCGGATCGGCCTGGTATCCGAGTCGGCGGGTCAGCTCGGCGCGTGGCGTGGCGAAATCGGAGAAGGGGTAGATGAACCCACCGACCATCATCGGCGCCACATCCTTCACCACCTCCACCAGCACCGCCTTGTCCAGCACCAGATGCATGGCGCGGCGCACCCGCGGATCATCCAGCGGCTTCTTCTTCGCATTGACCCAGGTTGCCTGGATGACGCTCTGGTAGAAGTCCGTGCCGGACATGCCAGGTGTGGCGCGCACCCGGCGGTTGGAGACAGGGTCCATGATGCGGGCGTAGTCGACCCGCCCGGACAGCAGTGCTGAGCCAAGTTCCGGCGAGAAGGGCAGCGCATGGTAGAATTCGATGCCGTCGAGGTAGGGTAGCCCCTTGTTCCAGTATTTGTCATTCCGCTCCATCACCCAGACCTCGTTCTCCACCCGGCGGACGGAGCGGAAGGGGCCGGTGCCGGGGATGTTGACGACGCGGCGCAGGTTGTAGCCGTTCTCCTCAAGCGTCTTCTTGCGGAAGATCACGTTCCATCCGCTGGCGAAGGCACTCATGATGAAATTCGCCGGCCGAGGCTCCTGCAGCTTGAACTCGATCGTGTATTTGTCGCGCGCGTTGATCTCGCTCACGGCCGTGAACAGCGTGCTTCGCGGGATGCTGATGCCGGAGGGCGGCTTGACGATACGATCGTAGGTCGCCTTCACATCCTCGGCGGTCAGCTCCGCACCGTCGTGGAATTGCACGTCGCGGCGGAGGAAGAAGGTGTAGGTCTTGCCGTCCGGGGCGATCTGCCAGCTATGCGCCAGGTCGGGGATGATGGTCTTGCCGCTGTCGCGCGGGTCCCGGCGGATCAGGTTGTCGAACATGCAGCCCTGGGCGCCCAGGCTGTTGATCGTGCCGGATTGATGCACGTCGAAATGCGGCGGCCGGCTGGTGATGGCGTAGCGCAGCACGCCGCCGCGCTTCGGGTTCGGCTCGGGCGCGGCAAGCTGGAAGCGGGATCCGTCGAACTCCAGCGGCACATCGGCTGCCAGGCTCTCGCCCGGAAGCAGCCCATAAGCAGCCAAAGCGGCGGAGGCTTCGAGGAATTGACGGCGACCGAGCGCCGCACGCGGCACATCATTGCGTTTCATTGTTTCCTCCCTGCGGTCGGCATTCTTGTTATTCGATGATGCCGAAGGCGGCGGCTGTCGATCACCGTTGAGCATGACCGACTGCCGATGGTACCGTCCCGGCAACAGGCTACACGCCGGCGTCGGGAGGAGTCACGTCGTGAATCAAACAGTGCTGCGCGATCTCGCGGGCGCCGCCGGGCCCGCACCCGCGCCCGCCGACGCCGTCCTCGAAATCGAAGATCTCCGGACCGAATTCCGTACCGCAGCCGGCACCATCCGAGCGGTCGATGGCGTGTCCTACACGGTGCGCCGCGGCGAGACGCTCTGCGTGGTCGGCGAAAGCGGTTGTGGCAAGAGCGTCACAGCCCTGTCGGTGCTGCGGCTCATCACCAGCCCGCCAGGGCGCATCGCCGGCGGCCGGATTTGCTTCGAGGGCCGCGACCTCCTGGCGCTGAGCGAGCCGGAGATGGAACGCATCCGCGGGAACGAGATCTCGATGATCTTTCAGGAGCCGATGACCTCGCTCAACCCGCTCTATACCATCGGTCGCCAGGTCAGCGAGGCGATCGCGCTGCATCAAGGTCTGTCGCGGCGGGACGCGATGGCGAAGGCGGTGGCCATGCTGCGTCGCGTCTCCATCCCCGATGCCGAGAGCCGTGCCGCCAGCTACCCGCACCAGCTCTCGGGCGGGATGCGGCAGCGGGTGATGATCGCGATGGCGCTATCCTGCAATCCGAAGGTGCTGATCGCCGACGAGCCGACCACAGCGCTCGACGTCACCATCCAGGCCCAGATCCTGGCGCTGATCCGCGAACAGCAGAAGACGCTCGGCACCGCCGTGGTGCTGATCACCCATGATATGGGCGTGGTGGCGGAGACCGCTGATCGCGTCGTGGTGATGTACGCCGGCCGCAAGGTCGAGGAGGCGAATGTCGCCGATCTGTTCGAGCACCCGGCCCACCCCTACACCCGCGGTCTGCTCGGCTCGATCCCGGACATCGAGGGCGCGGCGCGCGGCGGCGCCCGCCGCCCGAGGCTGACCGAGATCAAGGGCATGGTCCCTTCTCTCACGCGGTTGCCGCCGGGCTGCAGTTTCGCCCCGCGCTGCGGCTTCGCGACCACGGCATGCCACGCGGCGCCGCCGCCGCTCGCTGAGCATCGACCCGGCCATTGGGCGGCGTGCTGGCATGCGGAACGCGTCCTTGCCGGGGCGGTCGCAGCATGACGCCGCTCGTCGAGGTGCGCGACCTCCAGAAGCACTTCCCCGTGCAGCGCGGGCTGTTCGGCGGCACGACCGGCCAGGTCCATGCGGTGGACGGCATCTCCTTCCAGATCGCGGCCGGCGAGACGCTCGGGCTGGTCGGCGAGAGCGGCTGCGGCAAATCCACCGCCGGCCGCACCCTGCTGCGCCTGCTGCAGCCGAGCCGCGGCGAGATCCGCTTCCGCGGCGACGACATCACCAATCTCGACAGCACGGCGATGCTGCCCTACCGCCGCAGCATGCAGATGATCCAGCAGGATCCCTACGCCTCACTCAACCCGCGCATGACCGCCGGCGAGATCGTCGAGGAACCGCTGGTGATCCACCGCATGGGAGAGCGGGCGGAGCGGCGGGACCGGGTGGCACAGCTGTTCGAGCGGGTGGGGCTGCGGCCGGAACAGCGGCATGCCTATCCGCATGAATTCTCCGGCGGCCAGCGGCAGCGCATCGGCATCGCCCGCGCGCTGGCGCTCAGCCCGGCACTGATCGTCTGCGACGAGCCGGTCTCGGCGCTCGACGTCTCGATCCAGGCGCAGATCATCAACCTGCTGACCGATCTGCAGGAGGAGTACGGCCTCTCCTACCTGTTCGTCGCGCATGACCTTGCGGTGGTCGAGCACATCAGCCATCGCGTCGCGGTGATGTACCTCGGCCGCATCGTCGAGCTGACCGACCGGACCAGCCTGTTCGAGACGCCGCTGCACCCCTATACCGAGGCGCTGCTCTCCGCCGTGCCGATCGCCAAGGTGACGGCGCGGCGCCGCCAGCGGGTGATCCTGAGCGGCGACGTGCCGAGCCCGATCAACCGGCCAAGCGGCTGCCACTTCCATACCCGCTGCCCCTATGCGCATGGCCGGTGCCGCACCGAGGAACCGGCGCTGCGCATGGTCCGGGACGGCCATCTCGTCGCCTGTCACCTGCACGACGGCTGCGCCAGCCTGCCGCTGGCGCAGCCGCATTGAGACTGGTCAGACGGAGCCGCGCAGCCGCGGATCCAGCATGTCGCGGATGCCGTCTCCGAGCAGGTTGAACGCCAGCACCGTCACGGTGATGGCAAGGCCGGGGAACAGCACCAGCCACCAGGGCGGTACCAATCCGGCGTTCAGGCTATCGGCCAGCATGTTGCCCCAGGTCGGCGTCGGCGGCGGGATGCCGACGCCGAGGAAGCCGAGCGAAGCCTCGATGATGATGGCGACGCCGAGATGCGCCGTTGCCAGGATCAGAAAGGGCGCGACGCATTGCGGCAGGATGTGGCGGAACATCAGCCGACGGCTGGAGGCGCCGAGGCCGCGCGCCGCCTCGACGAAGGGCATTTCCTTCACCGACAGCACCACGGAACGAATCACCCGGCCGCCGAAGGGAATGCGGGTGATGGCGATGGCGACGATCACCGTGCCAGTGCCAGCGCCGAGCGCCATGGCGATCGCCATCGCCAGGATCAGGTCCGGGAAGGACTGCATGAACTCCATGGCGCGCTGGCTCAGATTGTCGAACCGCCCGCCGAAGAAGCCGCAGGCCATGCCCCACAACGCACCGAAGGTCGTGCCCAGCAGCACCGCCGCGGCGGCGACGGTGAGTGAGGTCTGGCTGCCATGGATCACCCGGCTGAGCACGTCGCGGCCGACCTGATCCGTGCCGAACAGCCCGGCCTCGCCCGGCGGCTTGCCCATCTGCCGGAAGTTCGCCATCAGCGGGTCGTGCGGCGCGACCAGCGGGGCAAAGACCGCAACCAGGACGATCGCCGCAGCAACCACGCCCCAGAAGGCCGATAACGGCGAGCGCCGCGCGAACAGCGCCAAGGTGTCGCCGATCCGCCGCAGCAGCGTCGGCTCGGGCGGAACAATGGCGGCGGGTTCGGCGGTGGTCTGCGACAGGCTCATCGAAAGCGGATCCTCGGGTCGAGCCAGGCGATAAGAATATCGATCATGATGTTCAGCGCGACGAAGACGATGGCATAGAGGAACACCAGATTTTGCATGACGAAGACGTCGCGCTCGCTGACCGCGGCGAACATCGCCGAGCCGAGCCCCGGCGTGCCGAAGGCCCGCTCCACCGGGATGGAGCCGGCGAGGACGAAGCCGAGCAGCACACCCGACAGGGTGATGACCGGCAGCAGCGCATTCGGCAGCGCATGCAGGCTGATGACGGCGCGGCCGCCGAGCCCCTTGGCTCGGGCCGTGCGCACGTAATCCTCCCGGATCACCTCCAGCAGGCTCGAGCGCGCCATGCGGGCGATATAGGCCGCCTGCCCCAGGCCGAGCACGATCGCCGGCCCGATGATCATCTGCAAGGTCGTCCAGGGATCCTCCAGCAGTGATGCACCGGTCAGCGGCGCGCGGTAGCCGAAGGCAAAGAGCAAACCGAGCACGATCAGCATGCCGAGCCAGAAGCCGGGGACGGCCAGGAACAGGATGCTGAGGAAGCGGACGATGTTGTCGCCGATGCTGTTGGGCCGCAGCGCGCTGACGATCGCCACCGGGATGCCGACGACCCAGGACAGCAGCACCGAGAGGAACGCAATCTGCGCGGTCAGCGGGCCGCGGCGGAGGATCATCTCGGCCACGCTTTCCGAGCGAAAGAAGGAGTGGCCAAGTTCGCCGCGCAGGATATCGCCGACCCAGCGCAGGTACTGCACCGGCAGCGGGTCGCTGAGGCCGAGCTCCGCCATGTAGTGGGCGCGCTGCTCCTCGCTCAGCCGGGTGAAGCCGTCAGGGCCGAAGATCGCGACCAGTGGATCGCCAGGCAGGATGCGCATGATGACGAAGACGACGATGGAGACGCCGAGCACCGTCAACGCGCCAAAGCCGAGGCGGCGCAGGATATAGGGCAGCATCAACCAGCAGCCGGCACGGTCGTGCCGGAACCATCATGCGCCATTCGGCGTCATCCTCCCCTGGCCGGGCATTGCCGGCCGAGGAAAGACGCTAATGTCAGCCGCCCCAGGCGGTCAATGTGAAGTTTCGTGGCCCGGGCGGGCTATCGCATGCCCGCCTGGGCCACACCGGCCGGCGCCGCCGTCCGCCCGCCATCGACGACATACTGTGCCCCGGTGATGTTGCTGGCGAGGTCGGAGCAGAGGAACAGGACGAGGTTCGCCACTTCCTCCGCCGTGCCGTAGCGGCGCAGCGGAATGCCGGAGGCATAGGTCTCCTCGACGCTCTCGGGATTGTTCGGCGACACCTGCCGGGCGATGTCCTGCACCATGCGGGTGGAAATCGGCCCGGGGCAGATCGCATTGACGCGAATGCCGAGCTTGCCAACCTCCCCCGCCGCCACCTTGGTCAAGCCGATGACCGCATGCTTGGAGGCGACATAGGCCGGCATCCCCGCGGTGCCGACCAGCCCGGCGATCGAGGCGGTGTTCACCACCGCCCCGCGCCCCTGGCCGATCATCACCGGCAACACGTGGCGCAGGCCGAGGAACACGCCCTTGACGTTCACCCCCATCACCGCGTCGAACACCGCTTCGTCATACTCCGCAGTCGGCGCCACGCGGCCCTCGATGCCGGCGTTGTTGTGGAAGCAGTCGATCGCGCCGAAGCTGTCGACCGCCGCCTTCACATAGGCCGCGACATCCGCCGCGCGGGTGACGTCCGCGGCGCGGAAGATCGCCGCCTTGCCGATCTCGGCGGCCAGCGCCTCCCCCGCCGCCGCATCGCGGTCGACGATGACCACCTTCGCGCCGCGCTCCACGAAGCCGAGCGACACGGCGCGCCCGATGCCGTTGGCGCCGCCGGTCACGACCGCGACCTTGCCGGTGAAATCCATGCTGTCTTCCTCCCGTTCCACTCTGTCCTGGACACCGCATGCTGGCGGCAATGCCGCGCGGACTCAATGCCGGATGCGGCTGGCGCTGCCGCCGGCCGGGTGACACACTTCCGCAACGCAGGACGGAAATTGCCCATGGACATCATGCCCGGCTTCACCCTCACTGACATCGAGACCAGCGGGGCGCGCATCCGGCTGCGGCATGGCGGCAGCGGGCCGCCGCTGCTGCTGCTGCACGGCAATCCGCTGACCCATGTCTCCTGGCATGCGGTGGCGCCGCGTCTGGCCGAGCACTTCCATGTCGTCGCCGCCGACCTGCGCGGCTATGGCGACAGCTCGGCACCGCCCGAGGCGCCGGACCATTCGAACTACTCCTTCCGCGCCATGGCACAGGACCAGGTCGAGGTGATGCGGGCGCTGGGCCATGAGCGCTTCCACGTCGCCGGCCACGACCGCGGCGGGCGCACCACCCACCGCATGTGCCTCGACCATCCGCAGGCGGTGATCCGGGCGGCGGTGCTCGACATCGTGCCGACGCTCGACATGTGGGCGGCGATGGACAAGGAGGGGGCGATCAATGGCTGGCACTGGCCCTTCATGGCGCAGCCCGCCGATTTCCCGGAACGCATGCTGGGCAGCGTGCCGGCCGACTGGTTCATGCGCAAGAAGCTGCTGAAGCTGACCGCCGACCTGAACCACATCCCACCGGCGATCTGGGACGAGTACGTCCGCTGCTTCAACGAGAAGACCATCCGCGGCTCCTGTGGCGACTACCGCGCGGCGGCGACCATCGACTGCGCGCTGGACACTGCCGATCTCGGCCGCAGGCTGGCGATGCCGCTGCTGGTGCTCTGGGGAAAGGACAGCAGCGTCGGCAAGCGCTTCGCCGATCCGCTCGGCCTCTGGCAGCAGCGCGCCGCCGATGTGCGTGGCGAGGCGCTGCCGGGCGGGCACTACATCAACGAGGAAGCGCCGGAACAGGTGCTCGACTGGTTCCTACGCTTCTTCGGGGCCGAGGCTCAGACCCAGTAGGGCGGAAAGCCTGAGTTCTTCTGCTCCGCCTCCAGCAGCCGCAGCATGGCGTGCCATTCCAGCACGCCATAGGGGCGGCGGGTGCCCGGCTGGTAGAGATGCGCGGTCTTCTCCAGGATCTCCGCCGAAGGCATGACCAGCTCGGTGCGCGCGGCCATTGCATCGACCTGGGCGCGGCAGGCCATCTCGAGCTGGTACAGCGTGTTGAAGGCCTGCTGAACCGTGGCGCCACAGGTCAGCAGCCCGTGATTCCGCATGATCATCGCGTCATGCGGGCCAAGGTCGGCGACGATCCGCTCGCGCTCGGCCAGATCCACCGCCGGGCCCTCGTAGTCATGGTAGCCGAGGTGGCCAACGAAGCGCATCGTCGTCTGGGTCAATGGCAGCAGCCCGCATTTCATCGAGGCAACGGCCATGCCGGCGCGGGTATGGGTGTGGATCACCGCCGCCACATCCGGCCGCGCCTTGTGGATGGCGCCATGGATCACGTAGCCGGATTTGTTGATGCCGTATTCGGTGTCCGGCTTCCAGATGATGTTCCCCTCGACATCGATCCTGGCGAGGCTGGTCGCGGTGATCTCCTTGTAGAGCAGCCCGTAGAGGTTGATCAGCAGGTGCTCGGTGCCGGGGATCCGCAGGGTGATGTGGTTGTAGATCATGTCGGTCATGCCATAGGCATCGACCAGCCGGTAGCAGGCGGCGAGATCGAGCCGCGCCTGCCATTCCTCGGGGCTGACCTGGTCGCGGATGGTCGGCCAGTTCGTCGTGTAGCGGGACGCCATGTTCCCCATGGTGGCTATGCCTTCTTCTGGTATCGGGCCGGGCGCGTCCGGCAGCCCATGCTGGCAGGCGGCGGCCGCGCTGCCCGCGCCCGGCTATTGCGGCACCAGTTTGACGCGTTCGGCCACGCCGCGCCACTGCGCCACCTCGTCTCGGATCAGCTTGCTAAACTCCGCCGGTAGCATGCCGCCCGTGGTCGCCCCCTGCGCGAGGAAGAACTGCTGCATCCGCTCGGTCGCCAGCGCCTCGCTCACCACCAGTTGCAGCCGGTTGATGTTCGCCTCCGGCGTGCCCTTCGGCGCGGCCAGCCCGGTCCAGTTGACCATCTGGAAACCCGGCACCCCGGCCTCGGCGAAGGTCGGCACCTGCCTCGGCGAAGGTCGGCACCTCCGGCAGGGCGGCGACCCGCTGGCGGCCGCAGACCGCAAGCGCGCGGATCGTGCCGGCGCGCAGATTGGCCATCGCCGAGGGGGTCGAGCCCATCACCAGGTCAACCGTGCCGGAGAGCAGCCCGAGGGTCGCCTCGCCCGCGCCCTTGAAGGGGATATGGTAGAGCTCGATGCCGGCGTCATGCTGGAAATCCTCGCCCGCGAAATGCAGGGAGCTGCCGACGCCGCCGGTGCCATAGGTGATGCGGGCGGGGTTGGCGCGGGCCTCGGCCATCAGCGCCGCCAGGTCGGGCCAGCGCGCATTGGCCTTCACCGCCAGCACCACCGGGGCAAAATTGCACACGGTGACCGGCAGCAGGTCCTGGGCATGGTCCCAGGGCAGCCGGGCAAAGACGTAGGGCAGCATGCAGTAGCTGCTGTCCATCGCCAGCAGCGTGTGGCCGTCCGGCTGGGCGCGCGCCACCTCCCCGGTGCCGATGGTGCCGCTGCCACCGGGACGGTTCTCGACGATCACCGGTTGGCCGAGCGTCGGCGCGATCGCCTCCGCCACCTTGCGCGCGACGATGTCGGTCGCGCCGCCCGGCGGATAGGCAACGACGATGCGCACCGCGCGCGACGGATAACCCTGGCCTCGGGCCGGCCTCACCGCCGGCATAGCCAGGAACGGGATCATCATGGAGGCCCGGCGGGTCAGTCGCATGCTGCGTTTCCTCATGGTGCCGGCGGTGCATCCTGCCGGTCGTAGTCCGCCTTATGCCGCCCAGTGCGGCAATGGCATTGCCTTGCCGCAGCTTGCATCCCATCCGCGCTGTTGCAAGGCCGACCCGATCTGCTACCCGACTAGGGCGCCGGGGCGAAGACCCGCAGCGCCGCCGGGCGCAGCCGGAACACCGCCGGCGTCCAGGCCGTGAGCTCGCCATCGGTGTTGATCGGCCGGGGCCGGCGCGTGTGCAGCTCCAGCGCCGTGGTGCGGAAGGCGCGCACGTCGCGCCAGCGGCCCTGGGTACCGCGGCGCAGCCAGGGCAGCAGCGCCACCAGCCGCCACCAATGCGTCACCTCCAGGCTGTACACATCCAGCACGCCATCATCCGGTCGCGCATCCTCGGCAATCGTCATCCCGCCGCCGTAATGCCGCCCGTTGCCGACCGAGACCTGGATCGTCTTCACCCGCTCAACCACCCCGTCATGCGTCAGGACCGCGGTGAAGGGCCGAGCGCGGCGCAGCAGGCTGAAGGCGGCGATGGCATAGCCGAGAGTACCGAAGCGCCGCTTCGCCTCCGCCTTCAGCTCTGTGGCGAGTTCGGCGCTGAAACCTATGCTCGCCACGTTGAAGAAGGCATGGCCGTTCACCTCGCCGAGATCGAGCGGGCGCGGCGCCGCCTCGGCGATCACCCGCGCCGCCGCAGCAATGTCGAAGGGAATGCCAAGGCTTCGGGCCAGGTCGTTGGCAGTGCCGAGCGGCAGGATGCCGAACGGCAGCCCAAGCTCCAGCAGGCCGGGGATGGCGGCGTTCAGCGTGCCATCGCCGCCGCCGAGCACCACCCGGTCGACCGGATGCGCCCGGGCACCGGCGATGATGGCCTCAGCGCAACTCATGCGCTCCGGCGGCTCGAAGGACAGGACGGTGAGGCCGGCCGCCTCCAGCGCGGCTTGCGCTTCCTCCGCGGCCCCGGCGCCGCTGCGGGCGCGGCGGTTGACGATGAGCAGGGCGCTGGCGATGGTCGGTCTCCTGCCGCTGTTGCGCGGCTGCAACCGCCGAAACCGACGCGGGTTGCCAAAAGGGATTGTGACCGGGCGATGCTGAACATGCGATCCCGGATGGTCGAGCAAGGGGCGGTCCTGGCGGCGCTGGCGATCTGCGCCGCCGGGCTGCTCGGCTTTGCCCTGCTGCTCGGCCTGGCCAGCGGCGAGCCGCACCATTTCGACACCACCGTGCTGCTGGCGCTGCGGCAGCCGAATGGCGAGCCGATCGGGCCCCATTGGCTGGCGCTGGCGATGCGCGACATTACTGCGCTCGGCGGTATGGCGGTGCTGACCCTGGCGGGGCTGGTCGCGTTCGGCGCGCTGGCGTTGCGGCGACGCTGGCGGGCGGTGTGGCTGCTGCTGCTGTCGCTGCCCGGGGCGATGCTGTTGAACACCCTGCTGAAACAGGGCTTCGACCGGCCCCGTCCTGATCTGGTCAGCCGGCTGGCGGAGGTGGCCACCTCCAGCTTCCCCTCCGGCCATGCCATGCTGTCGGCGGTGGGTTACCTCACTCTTGGGGCGCTGCTGGCGGCGGCGGCGGAGCGGCGGCGGGACCGCGGCTACATCCTCGGCGTGGCGGTGGCGCTGACCCTGCTCGTGGGGTCCAGCCGGGTGTTCCTCGGGGTGCATTGGCCGAGCGACGTGCTGGCCGGCTGGTGTCTCGGCGCCGCCTGGGCGATGGGCTGCTGGCTGCTGCTGCGGGCCTGGCCGCGGCGCGACCGGAAGCCGCCGCCCCCGGAGGCGTGAATTGGCCGAGCCTGAACTGCGCTATGCTCCGCTCTCGGGGAAGCCAAGGGAGCGAACGCGCCATGACCGGGATTCGCCACGCCGAACTCACCCTCCGCGGCCTGCGCTTCCACCTCGCCCGCGTCGGGGCCGGCCGCCCCTTGCTGCTGCTGCATGGCTGGCCGGAGTTCTGGCTGAGCTGGGAGCCGGTGATGCAGCGCCTGGCCGGGCGGTTCGAGCTGATCGCCCCCGACCTGCGCGGCTTCGGCGCGACCGACAAGCCGGACGTTGGCCCTTCCGACCAGGCCGGCGCCGAGGTTCACGCCGCCGACATGCTGGCGCTGCTGGAGGCACTGGATATCCCCCGCGCCGGGGTGGTCAGCCATGACGTCGGGGCCTTCGTCGCCCAGGTCATGGCGCGGCAGGCGCCAGACCGCTTCGCCGGGCTGTTCTTCTTCGACTGCCCCTATCCCGGCGTCGGCGCCCGCTGGGCGGCGCCGGACCATCTGAAGGAGATCTGGTACCAATCCTTCCATCAGAAGGATTTCGCGGCGGCACTGGTTGGCTCCTCGCGCGAGGCCTGCCGGCTCTACTTCGGCCATTTCCTGCGCCACTGGTCGGCCGGAAATCCCTCGGCCTTCGACGATGTGCTGGAGGCGTGGGTCGATAATTTCCTCCAGCCCGGCAACCTCCAGGGCGGCTTCAACTGGTACATCAGCCAGAACGCCGCGCGGCTGGCGATGATGCGCGGCGAATTGCCGCCACCACCACCGGTGACGGTGCCGAGCTGCATCCGCTGGGGCGCGCTGGACCCGGTGCTGAGGGTGGAATGGATGGACCGCATCGGCGGGTTCTTCACCGATGTGGATGCGCAGCCATTGCACGGCCTCGGGCATTTCCCCCACCGCGAGGACCCGGACCGCGCCGCCGCCGAGATCGCCGGCTTCTTCGACCGCCTCTGGCAGGTGCCGCGATGAGCGACCGCTTCCGCAACGCCCCCGCGATCCGCGCCCCGCGCGGGCTGGAGAAATCGGCGAAGCACTGGACCACCGAGGCGCCGCTGCGGATGCTGATGAACAACCTCGATGACGAGGTGGCGGAGAAGCCCGGGGAGCTGGTGGTCTACGGCGGCATCGGCCGCGCCGCGCGCGACTGGCGCAGCTACGAAGCGATCATCGAGGTGCTGCGGCGGCTGGAGGAGACGGAGACCCTGCTGGTGCAATCCGGCAAGCCGGTCGGCGTCTTCGAGACTCATGCCGACGCGCCGCGCGTGCTGATCGCCAACAGCAACCTCGTCCCACGCTGGGCGAGCTGGGAGCATTTCTCCGAACTCGACCGCCGTGGGCTGATGATGTACGGCCAGATGACCGCGGGATCCTGGATCTACATCGGCAGCCAGGGGATCGTGCAGGGCACCTACGAAACCTTCGCTGAATGCGGGCGGCAGCATTTCGGCGGCGATCTCGCGGGACGCTGGATCCTGACCGGCGGCCTCGGCGGCATGGGCGGGGCGCAGCCGCTGGCCGGCGTCTTCGCCGGCGCCTGCGTGCTGGCGGTGGAATGCCAACCCTCGCGCATCGAGAAGCGGTTGGCGACGCGCTACCTCGACCATCGCGCCGACGACCTCGACACCGCCCTGGCGATGATCCGCGCAGCCTGCGCGGAACGGCGCGCGATCGGCGTCGGCCTGCTCGGCAATGCGGCGGAGGTGTTCCCGGAGCTGGTGCGCCGCGGCGTGGTGCCGGACATCGTCACCGACCAGACCAGCGCACATGACCCGGCGAATGGCTACCTGCCCGCCGGCTGGACCCTGGCGCAATGGGCGGAGCTGCGGGAACGCGACCCGGCCGCGGTTGCCACCGCGGCGAGGCGCAGCATGGCGCAGCACGTCCAGGCGATGCTGGACTTCCAGGCGCGCGGCGCCGTGGTGCTCGACTACGGCAACAACATCCGGCAGATGGCGAAGGAGGATGGGCTGGTGAATGCCTTTGGCTTCCCCGGCTTCGTGCCGGCCTGTATCCGCCCGCTGTTCTGCCGCGGCATCGGCCCCTTCCGTTGGGCTGCGCTCTCCGGCGACCCCGAGGACATCTACCGGACGGATGCGAAGGTACGGGAACTGATCCCGGATGACCCGCATCTGCATCGCTGGCTCGACATGGCCCGCGCACGGATCAGCTTCCAGGGGCTGCCGGCGCGGATCTGCTGGGTCGGCCTCGGTCAGCGCGACCGGCTCGGCCTCGCCTTCAACGAGATGGTGGCGCGCGGCGAGATCGGGCCCATCGTCATCGGCCGCGATCATCTGGACAGCGGCAGCGTCGCCAGCCCGAACCGGGAGACCGAGGCGATGCGCGACGGCTCCGACGCTGTCTCCGATTGGCCGCTGCTGAATGCGCTGCTCAACACCGCCTCCGGCGCCACCTGGGTGTCGCTGCACCATGGTGGCGGCGTCGGCATGGGGTTCAGCCAGCATGCCGGCATGGTCATCGTCTGCGATGGCAGCGCGGATGCGGCGCGGCGGCTCAGACGTGTCCTCTGGAACGACCCCGCCTCCGGCGTGATGCGCCACGCCGATGCCGGCTACGAGGCCGCCCTCGACTGCGCGCGGGAGCATGGGCTGGACCTGCCCATGATCCGCGCGTGATCGCGCCCGGCCAGGCCGGGCTGCTGGCGCTGCGCGCGGTGATGGAAGGCGCGCCGCTTACCCTGGCGGAGGGCTGGCGCGAGGCGATGGACGCCTCTGCTGCCAGCCTGGTCGCACGCCTGGCGACCGGCGACCCGCTCTATGGCGTCAACACCGGCTTCGGCAAGCTGGCCGGCACCCATATCCCGGCGGAGCAGCTGGCGCAGCTCCAGCTCAACCTGGTGCGCAGCCATGCCGCCGGTACCGGGCCGCTGCTGCCGGCGCCGGTGGTGCGGCTGGTCATCGCGCTGAAGGCGCTGTCGCTGGCGCGTGGCGCCTCCGGCGTGCCGCCGGTGGTGGTGGAGGCGCTGCTGGCGCTGCTCGATGCCGGCATCATCCCCGCCATCCCGGCGCGCGGCTCGGTCGGCGCCTCGGGCGATCTGGCGCCGCTTGCCCATCTTGCCCTGGTGCTGGTTGGCGAGGGCGAGGCCTTCGCCGGCGGCGCCATCCGCCCCGGTGCCGAGGCCCTGGCCGGCGCCGGCCTTGCGCCCCTCATCCTCGGCCCGAAGGCGGGGCTGGCGCTGCTGAACGGCACCCAGGTCAGCACCGCGCTGGCCCTGGCCGCGCTCTATGCCGCCGAGGATCTGCTGCGTACAGCCTTGGTCGCGGGCGCGATGAGCCTGGATGCGGCGCGCGGCAGCGACACCCCCTTCGACGCCCGCATCCAGGCGCTTCGCGGCCAGCCCGGGCAGATCCGCGTCGCCGCCGCGCTGCGCGGGCTGCTGGCCGGCAGCGCCATCCGCGAGAGCCACCGCATCGGCGACCCACGGGTGCAGGACCCCTATTCGCTGCGCTGCCAGCCGCAGGTCGCCGGCGCCTGCCTCGATCTGATGGCGCATGCCGCCCAGGTGCTGCAGATCGAGGCCAACGCCGTCACCGACAACCCGCTGGTGGTTGAGGGCGGCGAGGTGATGTCGGGCGGCAATTTCCACGCCGAGCCGGTGGCCTTCGCCGCCGATACCCTGGCCCTGGCCCTGGCCGAACTGGGCGCCATCGCCGAGCGCCGGATCGCCCTGCTGATGGACCCGGCGCTCTCCGGCCTGCCGGCCTTCCTGGTGCGCGAGGGCGGGCTGAACTCGGGCTTCATGCTCGCCCAGGTGACCGCCGCGGCGCTGGCCGCCGAGAACCGCGCCCTGGCGGTGCCGCGCAGCACCGACAGCCTGCCGACCAGCGCCAACCAGGAGGATCATGTCAGCATGGCGACCGGCGCGGCGCTGCGGCTGCACGACATGGCCGACAACCTCGCCGGCATCCTGGCGATCGAGCTGCTGGCGGCGGCGCAGGGGCTGGAGTTCCACCGCCCGCTGCAGAGCGCGCAGCCGCTGGAACGCGCGCATGGGCTGGTGCGCGGCGTCGCCGCCGCCTGGGACACCGACCGGATGATGGCGCCCGACATCGCCGCGGTGAAATCCCTGGTCGAGCACGGCCGATTCGCCGCGCTGGTGGAGTGGGGCTGAACATCCGTACCGCATCGCCCGTCTGGCCGGGCTCTGCTACAGGATGGCGGCAACCCCCTGCGTCGGCCGCGCGGCCGGAGGATACCGAATGCCCGCACCCAGCGTCGCCGCCATCCAGGCCATCATGCGGGAGGGCGTACCGCTCGCCGCCGCCTGGGGAATCGAGGTGCTGGCGGCCGAGGCCGGCGTGGCGCTGGTCCGCCTGCCCTTTCGCCCCGATCTGCTGCGGCCGGGCAATACCGTCTCCGGCCCGGCGTTGATGGGCCTTGCCGATGTGGCGATGTGGGCGGCGCTGCTCTCGGTCACCGAGGGACGCGACGAGAGCGTGACCTCGACCATGACCGTGAACTTCCTCCGCCCTGCCGGCGCCGTGCCGGTGCTCGCCGAGGCGCGGCTGGTGAAGCGCGGCCGTCGCATGGTGTTTGGCGAGATCATCCTGCGGGCCGAGGGCAGCGACGACATCACCGCCCATGTGACCACCACCTGGGCGGTGATCGCACCAGCAGGCTGAGACAACGATGCCGCGGCACCGGCGTTGCCGCGGGCGCGGATGCGCGCCCGGGCCGGCCCGGGAAGCCGCCCAATGTCACCAGGCGCCGATTTCGCGCAACCGCGAATCCGGGCTGGCCGCGCTGCCGAGACCGGGGCAGCCTGCGGCCCGACCGAGGGGGAAGAGACATGGCCGGCAAGACCTATGTGCTGCTGCATGGCGCCTGGCATGGCGGCTGGTGCTGGCGGGAGGTCGCGGCGGGGCTGCGCGCCCTTGGCCATCAGGTGACCACGCCGACCCAGACCGGCCTCGGCGAGCGGCGCCACCTGCTTTCGGCGGAGATCACGCTGGAGACCTTCGTCACCGACGTCGTCGAGCACATCGAGGCGGAGGAACTGGAGGATGTCATCCTGGTCGGCCACAGCTTCGGCGGCATCGGCATCACCGGCGCGGCGGATCGCATCCCGGCCCGGCTGCGCCACCTCGTCTACCTGGACGCCATGGTGCTGGAGGATGGTCAAAGCCCCTGGAGCCGGATGCCGCCGGAGATCGTCGCCGAACGTCGCAGGCGGCTGGAGGCCTCCGGCAACACCATCGCCGGGCCGAACCCGGAGGTCTCGGCCTTCGGGGTGTCGGAGGATCACCCGCTGGCCCCCTGGGTCCGCCGCCGGCTGACCCCCCACCCGATCAACACCTACCAGACCCCGCTGCGGCTCGAGCACCCGGTCGGCAACGGGCTGCCCTGCACCTACATCGCCTGCACCGCCCCCTGGTATCCGGCGCTGGCCTGGGCGCGGGACTGGGTGAAGGGGCGGCCCGGCTGGACGTGGCAGGAGATCGCCACCGGGCATGACGCCATGGTGACCGCGCCGGCCGAACTCACCCGCATGCTGGCGGCGATCACTTAGCGCTTGCAGCAAAACCCGCCGCGCGGAGTTGTGAGCAGCATGGGACAATCAGTACCGAGCTTCGACCCCGCTGCCCGGCGCGGCTATCATCACGGCAACCTGCGGGAGGCCCTGCTGGAAGCCGCCCGGCACCTGGTTGCCGAACGCGGGCCGCAAGGCTTCACCCTGACGGAGGCGGCCCGCCGCGCTGGGGTGTCGCCCTCCGCCCCCTACCGCCATTTCAAGGACCGTGAGGAGGTGCTGTCGGAGCTTTGCCAGCGCGGCTTCGCATTGTTCGGCCAGCGGCTGCAGACCGCCGCCGGTGCCGGAGCCTCTTCGGCCGAGGCGCTGTCCCGCATGGGCCCGGCCTATCTGCGCTTCGCCCGTGAGGAACCGGGCTATTACGCCGCCATGTTCGCCTTCCATGGCGCCGGCACGGCAGCGCCGGAGCCCGCGCGACCCGGCCCCTTCGCCATTCTCGCTCAGGCCGTCGCCAGCCAGCTGCCGGAGGGCGGGCGCGCGCCGCGGCTGGTGGCGCTGCAGGTCTGGGCATTGAGCCATGGCGTGGCGATGCTGGAACGCGCCGGCATGCCGATACACGGCGACGGCGCGCCACCGCCCGAGGTGGTGCTGGAGAATGGCGTGGCGGCGTTGCTTGGCCGGCAGGGCGTTGGCGACGCGGCGTTAGGCACCGGCCCAAGGGGGGCGGAGCCGGCTTGAACTCCCCAAGATTCCGCTTCGCAGTCTTGCGGGGATACCGATGATCCCTCCCGATCGGCGCTTCAGTACGCTTCCGAGGCAAAGCCGTGGAGGGACATCAGGACGCGTCAACGGTATCGACAGGCAATCTTAACTCGGCTTTGGCCAATTTCGGGAAAACGCCTGCAAGGTCAGTGACTTAGCTTGCCTTGCCTCGTTCAGAATAAGGCCTTGATATTAATAGAGTTTCTTCACGAGTTGGCCAAAGTTGAGCTTAATCTGTCGAAGGAATCGGGGTTTGGCCCCAGAACCTCCACCGGAGGGATGAACATCTCCCCGCCCCCCTGGCGTGGGCTGGCCGCTTCGGAGCGCCCCGCCCAATCCCGCCGGTCGTTGATCCGGCTTTTTGCCATCTGCCAGGCGATGCCGAGCGCCTGCCACTCGTGCTCGAACACCCGGTTCGGCCGGGTCTCGACTGGTGCCGCGATCTCCCGCAGCGGCACGCCGGCGCTGGCCTTGGCCAGCTCCTGCCCCAGCGCCGTCGCCAGCCCCACGCCGCGGCCGTTGCAGCCGGTCCAACTCAGCAGCCCGGGCCAAGCTCGTAGACATGCGGGACCAACGCCTCCCACTTCTCCGCCCTGCCGAGCTCGGCCGGGATGGAGGCGACGATGGCGTCGGGGTCGATCCGCGACAGGTTGGGGATCACCTGGCCATTGTTGCGGCCGGAGGCGCCTCAGCCGATCTCCGCGGCTTCAAGGACGGTGCAGGCGATGCCCGCCTCGGCCAGATGCAATGCGGCGAGGAGGCCGGTGAAGCCGGCACCGACCACCGCCACATCGGTGCGGGCCCCGCCGGCGAGCGGCCGGGTCGGTGGCGGCGGCGGCGCGGTCGCGGCCCAGAGGCTGTTCGGCATGGCGGGCGCCAGGGCATTCATCCGCCGATGGTGGACGGGCGCCGCAGCCGCGGCAACCCATCCGGTTGCGCCTCAATCGACGCTCGCGCCGGACCGCCGCACGATCGCCGCCCAGCGGGCGATGTCCCGCTCATGCACCCGGCGAAAGCCTTCCGGCGAGGTGTCGGTGGGCGGGGTGATGCCCTGGCTGTCGATCAGCCAGCGCCGGAATTCCGGCGTCGCCAAGATTCGCGCCACCTCGGCATTCATCCGCGCCAGGATCGGCGCCGGCAGGCCGGGTGGAGCAAGCAGCCCGTACCAGGTGCTACTCTCAAAGCCCGGCAGGGCGCAGGCCTGCTCCACCGTCGGCACCTGGGGCAGAGCCTCCACCGCCTGCCGCAGCGTCACCCCCAGCGCGCGGAGCTGGCCCTGCTGCACCGGGGCGATCGAGGGTCCGGTCTGGTTGAAGAAGAAGTCGACATCCCCGGCGAGCAGCGCCTGCATCGCGCCCGGCTGGCCGCGATAGGGCACATGGACGATGTTGAGGCCGGTAGCCGCGGTGAATTGTGCGCCGGCGAGATGCGTCGATGCGCCATTGCCGGTGGAGGCGTAGTTGAGCTGCCCCGGCCGTGCCCGCGCCGCCGCGATCAGCTTCTGGCAGTTGCGGTACTGCGGCCGCTTCTCCGGGTTGACCAGCAGAACGTTCGGCACGTCGCCGAGCAGCGTCACATGGGTGACGTCGCGCAGCGGGTCGAAAGGCAGGCTGCGGTAGAGCGTCGCGTTGATTGCATGCGTCCCCGCCGTACCGATCAGGAACAGGTAGCCATCCGGCCGCGCCTTGGCGACGGCGTCCGAGGCGATGTTGCCGCCGGCGCCGGAGCGGTTGTCCACCACCACCGGCTGACCGAGGGCGCGGGCCAGCGGCTCCGCCAGCCGGCGAGCATAGATGTCGGTGCCCGCACCGCCCGGGAAGCCGCCGAGGATGGTTATAGGGCGATGCGGCCATGGCGCCTGCGCCGCCGCAGGGCCGGCAAGAAGCAGAATCAGCAACAGGACAAGACGACGAGGCATCCCGGAGTCCTTTCCGTTCCAGCCCGGCATGGTGTGCCCTGGAGCGGATCGCCGTCCAGTTGGGACCGTGGTTCGCCTGATCCTGTTGTTGCCAGAACGGGTTTGCATTCCGGCGTTCACGCTCCGCCGCGATCCGCTCTAGCCTGGACGGATGAACGATGCCCCCGACGCGCCGCGGCTCGCCCGTGGCGGCAAATCGATCTACGGCGCGCCGCTCGGCATACTGATGCTGGAGGCGCGCTTCCCCCGCATCCCCGGCGACATGGGTAATGCCGCCACCTGGCCCTTTCCGGTGCTGTTCCGCGTGGTCCGCGGAGCGACGCCGGAGCGGGTGGTGCTGGAGGGTGCGGGTGGCCTGCTTCCGGAATTCGTTGCCGCAGCGCGCGAGCTGGTCGACCTCGGCGCCGAGGCGATCACCACCAACTACGGCTTCCTCTCGCTGTTCCAGCGGGAGGTGGCTGAGGCGGTGCAGGTACCGTGGCGACCTCCTCGCTGATGCAGGTGCCCTGGGTCCAGGCCACCCTGCCGCCGGGCCGCCGGGCCGCCGGGCCGGCGGTGGGTGTGGTGACGGTCAGCCGCAGCGGGCTGACGCCGGCGCATCTTGCGGCGGTCGGCATGCCGCTGGACACGCCGGTGGCCGGCACCGAGAGCGGGCGCGAGTTCTTCCGTGTGCTCATCAAGGCCGAGGCGGTGGACATGGATGTAGTCCTGGCCGAGCAGGACATCCTCGACGCCGGCCGCGCCCTGGTGGCGGCGCACCCGGAGGTGGGCGCTATCGTGCTGGAATGCACCAACATGCCGCCCTATGCGGCGGCGCTACGGGCGGCGCTGGAGCTGCCGGTGTATGATATCTACAGCATGATCGGTTGGTTCCACGCCGGGCTGCGGCCACAGCGATTCACCGGCTGAACCGGCGCTGCGGCAGGTAGGGCAGGTAATCCGGCATCACCGGCGGTGGCCCGGCCGGGGCGATCCCGCAGCCCGGCCGCAGCGCGCCGCAATCCCAGTGATGCCCGGCCGGCCGCACGCTGAGTTGCCCGCCCGGGACGAAGCGGCAGAGGCAGAGCTTCTCCCCGAAGCATGCGGTCGTGCCCTCGCGCTCCAAGACGCAGCCGCGCGGTGTCTCCTGCGCCCTGGTGGCAGACGCGGCGAGCAGCAGACCGAGGAGCAGCAGCAGGCGCATCGCTGCAGCCTGCACCACGGGCGGTGAAGAAAGCCTGAAGTACAAAGGGGCCCCGGCCATCGGCCGGAGCCCCCGCAAACCGTCGCCGGTCGCCGCAGCCTATTTCAGGTTTACGGCCTGGCGGCCACGCTGCCCGTCACGCACGTCGAGGTCGACCTTCTCGCCCTGCTGCACATCCTGCCGGCCGGCGCGCTGCAGCACGGAGGAATGCAGGAAGACGTCCTGGCCGCCATCATCCGGGGTGACGAAGCCGAAGCCGCGCACCTGGTCGAACCACTTCACCGTGCCGGTCAGCCCATAGGTCGGGCCACCCGCATCACGGTCGCCGAAGTCACGCCGCGGCGGACGGTCGCCGAAGGCCGGCCGCGGGCCACCGAAGCCGCCGCCCCCCGGGGGGCCGCCGAAGTCGCGCCGCGGCGCACCGAAGCCTCCTCCCGGAGGGCCGCCGAAGTCACGCCGCGGCGGGCGGTCGCCGAAGCCACCGCCGCCGAAGTCGCGCCGCGGCGGACGGTCGCCGAAGCCACCGCCACCGAAGTCGCGCCGCGGCGGGCGGTCGCCGAAGCCACCCGGCGCGCCACCGAAGTCGCGCCGTGGCGGCCGCGCGCCGCCGCCATCGCCCAGCTTGCGTTCGGTGATGCGGGTGACAAGACGCCTGCCCTGGCGGTCCGAGCCGATCTCGCAGACCAGCGTGTCGCCGGTTTCGGGCGGCTCGATTCCCGCTTCGGTCAGCGCCGAGGCGTGGAAGAACACGTCCTGTCCGTCCGGACCCAGCACAAAGCCGAATCCCTTGCGGGCATTGTACCACTTCACCTGGGCCTCTATGGGCCCGGTTCCGCCCTGCGGATCGATGTCGGAAGGCACTTGCTGAATAATCCGTACCAGTGTCGCGCGACCCGACGGGATGGTGGGCCACTACACCTTAGTTTGGCACCCTGCTTGTCGCAAGGCGAGTGCTAAATCAGTGGAATCGGCGCGCATCATACGGTTTGGTATCAATCTCCGGTGCAACCTCCGCCAGGAATTGCGCGACGACCCGGGCGGAGCGCGGCGCCGCCACCAGCCCGACATGGCCATGCCCGAAGGCGTGCACGATATCCGCAGTGGCGCTCGCCGGGCCGAGGCAGGGCAGCCCGTCCGGCATGCTCGGCCGATGGCCCATCCAGAACCGCACCCGCTCCGCCGGTAGGTCACGCGGCAGGCCTGGGAAACTGCGCAGGAGGTGGTCGCGCAGGATTTCCGCCCGCCGCCAGTTCGGCATCGCCTCCAGGCCCGCGATCTCCACCTGCCCGGCGCAGCGCAGGCCGCGGTTGGTCCAGGTGATGGACATCTTGCCGTCCGAGGGCATCATCGGCGTGCGTGGCCCGATCTCGGCCCCCTCGATCATCGCGTGGTAGCCGCGCTCGGTCTCAAGCGGCACGCGGTCGCCGGCCGCCGCCGCCAGCACCCGGGAATGCGCCCCTGCCGCGATGACGGCGCGGTCGGCGGCGATCTCGCCCGTCTCGGTCCGCACCGCGCGCAGCCGCCCGGCCTCGATGCGGAAGCCGGAGGCGCGGGCGGTGACGCGCCTGGCGCCCTGCATTTCGGCCAACGCCACAAGCGCCGCGACATAGGCGCCGGGATCGCGGCAGTGGCCGCCCTCCTCCACCAGCGCGGCGAAGCCATAGCGCCGGTCCAGCGCGGGCTCGCGCTGGCGGAGTTCATCGGCCGAAAGCTCGATCCAGTCGATGCCGACCTGGCGGCGGATGCGCCAGGCCATCGCCTCGGTTTCGAATTCGGCGCGGGAGGGATAGATGTACATCAGCCCGCGCCGCTCGATCAGGGCGCCGACGCCGGCCTCCCCGGCCAGGGACGCATGCAGCGCCGGGGCGTCCTCCAGCAGCGCCCGCAACGCCCGGGCGGTGCGCAGCACCCGCGCCTCGGTCCAGCCGGAGGCGAGGTACCGCGCCAGCCAGGGCAGCACCCGCGGCAGGTAGGACCAGCGGATCGCCAGCGGCCCGAGCGGGTCGGCGATGAACCCCGGCACCTTCTTCCACAGGCCAGGGACGGCCGGCGGGATCACCGACATCGGGCTGAGCCAGCAGCCATTGCCATAGCTGGCGGCCTGCTCGCCGCCGGGCGGGCCGGGCTCGAGGATGGTGACCCGGTGGCCGGCCTTCAGCAGTTCCAGCGCCGTGCAGGCGCCGACGACGCCGGCGCCGATGACGACGGTGTGGAGGCCAGGGGCATCCGAGGCACTCACGCCTTCTGCACCCTGCCAGGGTCGCTCGGCGCCAGCAGCGAGACATGCGCCGAGACCACCTTCCAGCCGACCTCCGGCAGCCGGACCATGATCTTTGTCTCCCGCCCGATCAGCCCGCTGTCGGTGCGCTGGTACTCCAGATGGGTGCAGGCGAAATCCCGCCCGAAGGTGGTGATGTGCACCTTGCGGGTCGCCCGCGGCGCGTAGCGCGCCACCGAGGCGCGGAAGCCGCGGATCGCCTCTATCCCGTAGAGGATCTCCGTGGTGCCGAAGCGCACGGTGCGGGGGTCTGCCCAGAAGCTATCGTCCAGGACAGCGGAGTCGTTGGCCGCGATGGCTGCTTCGTAACGGTCGAAAACGGCACGCGCTTCGGCGATCACAGCGGGGTCGTCGATGTCCATGGGAAGCCTCCGGTCGGGAGCGTGACAAGAATGCCGCGTTGCCGGGCCGACCGCAAAAATGACACCGAGTTCACGTTGACGATCACGAAATACTGAATACGTTCTCCATCACGCTTTCGTTGGACCGACGCAGATGCTGGACGCCCTTACCCCCTCCGCCGCGCCTTTCGCCCTACACAACTTGGCTGCCGAGGGGTTCCTCTTCGCTACCGGAATCGAGAACAGCGCCCCGCGGATCGAGGGGGGCCGGTTCCGCCGCGACCAGATGGCCGAATGCGGTCATTACGACCGCTGGCGGGAGGATCTCGCCCTGGTGAAGGCGATCGGCTGCGGCGTGCTGCGCTATGGCCCGCAACTGCACACCACGCTGCGCGCCCCTGGCGTGCACGACTGGTCCTTCGCTGATGAAAGCTTCGCCGAGATCCGGCGCCTCGGCATCCTGCCGGTGGTCGATCTCTGCCATTTCGGCGTGCCCGATTTCATCGGCGATTTCCAGAACCCGGATTTCCCTCAGCTCTTCGCCGACTACGCCGGCGCCTTCGCCGCCCGCTTCCCATGGGTGCAACTCTACACCCCGGTGAACGAGATGTTCATCACCGCCGTCTTCAGCGCGAAATACGGCTGGTGGAACGAGCAGCGGCACGACGACCGCAGCTACATCACCGCCATCAAGAACATCGTCCGCGCCAATGTGCTGGCGATGCAGGCGATCCTGCGCATCCGGCCCGACGCCATCTTCATCCAATCGGAATCGACCGAGCATTTCCACCCGGAATGCCCGCTCTCCCTGCCGCATGCCGAGCACCGCAACGCCGAGCGCTTCCTGACCCTCGACCTGAATTACGGCCGGCGCGTCTGCTCCTCCATGTACGAATACCTCATGGACAACGGCATGACGCGGGAGGAGTACCATTTCTTCCTGCGGCAGGATCTGAAGCGCCATTGCGTCATGGGCAATGACTGGTATGTCACCAACGAGCACCTGATCGGCGCCGACGGCCACAGCCGCTGGGCCGGAGAGGTGTTCGGCTATGACACCGTCACCCGCGACTACCACGCCCGCTACGGCCTGCCGGTCATGCACACCGAGACCAACATGGACGAGGGCCCGCGCGGCGATGAGAGCGAGCGCTGGCTCTGGAAGCAGTGGTCAGGGCTGATGCGGCTGCGGCAGGACGGCGTGCCGGTGCTGGGCTTCACCTGGTATTCGCTGACCGACCAGATCGACTGGGACAGCGCGCTGCGCGAGCGCAACGGCCGGGTGAACCCGCGTGGGCTGTTCGACCTGGACCGCAACATCCGCACGGTGGGCAAGGCCTATCAGCGGCTGATCGCCACCTGGCAGCCGGTGCTGGCGCAGCAGGGGCATTGCCTCCGGCTGCCGGTCACGGCGCAGTAGGCTCGGCTGCCCAGGCACCCCTCCGTGCTCGTCCCGCCCGGACTGCGACTGCCGCCAAGATGCGGATGAGGCCCCCTGCCCCCGCCACCGGGTCGACGCTCGCGCTGCGGGCGTCCACCCGGCCCGCTGGGCCCTAAGCCGCGATAACGCCGGGGTCACCGACACGACATGGCCGTGGCCGACCCGCTCCGCCATCCGGCGAGGCCACGGCGTCTCCACGGGCAACTCCACGGTCGCCGCCAGCTGCCGCTGAAGGCAGCCACCGTGCAGAAGCGAGCATTGAACGGTTCCGCCAAAAGCGTTGCGCCTCGCCCTGGCCTGGCAATTCACCGGGCTTGCGGAACGGATCAGGCCTGGTGGTCATGCCAACGGTGCGACAGGTGCAGCACCGATCCCGGCCATGACGGCTGGACGGCCCGCTTGCCAGCGCCGTAGCTGGAACTTCCTGCGCCCTCAACCGCTCGACCCTGGCCGAGCATCCGTTCATCAGCGGCAGCGTCGGCGGTCTATCGGAAGCGGGAACACGCCATGGATGCCCTGTCACGCCGCCATGCCTTGCTGGGTGCCGTTGCCCTGGGGGCCGCCGCCGCAACAGGAAGTGGCGTTGCGCTCGCCCAGGGTGCCGCGGCCTGGCCGAGCCGGCCGGTGCGCTTCATCGTGCCTTTTCCGGCGGGCGGCACGACCGACCTCCTGGCCCGCATCCTGGCCGATCCGCTGGGCGCAAGGCTCGGCCAGCCTGTGGTGGTCGAGAATCGGGGGGGCGCGGGCGGCAACATTGGCGCCGATGTCGTGGCCAAGTCGACCGACGGCCACACCATCCTCATGACCACGATCGGGACTGCCGCCATCAACTACGGGCTCTACCGCAGCACCATGCCTTACAAGGCAACGGATCTGGTGGCGGTCTCGAACATGGCGGTGGTGCCGAACGTCTTCATCTCGACGCCGCGGCTCGAGGCGAAGACCTTGCAGGAGGTGGTGGCATTGGCCAGGCGCCGGCGGGACGGCTTGACCATCGGCAGTTCAGGCAATGGCAGCAGCCTGCACCTGACGGGCGAGTTGCTGAGGCAGGCGACCGGCATCGACATGATCCATGTGCCGTTCCGCGGCTCCGGCCCCATGCTGATCGATGTGATAGCCGGCCGGGTCGACATCGCCGTCGATAATCTACCGTCCTCGCTCGGCCATATCCGCGATGGCCGGCTTCGCGCGCTGGCGGTGACCAGTGAACGGCGGAGTCCAGCCCTGCCGGACGTGCCAACGACACGGGAGGCAGGGTTCCCGACCGTGGATGCGGTGGCTTGGTTCGGTATCCAGGCGCCGGCCAGCATGCCGCCTCTGGTGATCGAGCAGCTGGCAACCGAGATCCAGGCGATCGTACGTGATCCCGCGGTGCGCGCGAAGATCGAGGAACAGGGCGCCGAGCCCGTCGGCGACACGCCAGCGCAGTTCCAGGCCTATATTGATCGCGAGATCACGCGCTGGGCCGAGGTCATCCGGAAGGCCAATGTGACGGTGGACTGACCCTCATTGCGCCACGGCGGCACGACAGATAGCACCGCCGCCATTCTGCATTTGCAGGTCGTGCTGCGCCATCCGGCCAGTGACCAGGAGCCGGACAGCATTGCAAGAGGCACGGCCGATTGCGGCCATGCCCCGCTGCAGCCGGTTGTTTGTAGAGAGGATTCACACTCCAAGGCGATCGCGCCTCTTCGCGATCCGCTCTATCGCACGGGATCGAGCACGACCACCGGGATCTCGCGTTCGGTCTTGCGCTGGTAGTCGGCGTAGGGGGGCCAGAATTCCAGCGCCTTTTCCCAGAGCCGGGCGCGCTCCGCGCCGGTTGCGGTCCTGGCCCGCGCCTTCGTCTTCAAGGTGCCGACCTGAACCTCGACATCGGCGTTGGCAAGGATGTTCCGGTACCAGCCCGGGTGCTCAGGCGCACCACCCTTCGACGCGACGATGATGTAGCTGTCCCCGTCCTTGCCGTAGAACAGCGGGAATATGAACTTCTCTCCGGACTTCCGGCCGGTCGTCGTCAACAGCAGCGACGGCACCGTCATCTCCGGCCGGTCTGGCTGGCTTATCTTGTACATATGGCCGTCCGTGCCGCCGCTGGAGAGGTAGCGGTTCGCGTGCTCCACCATCCATTCTGGAAGGTTCGGAGCGAGCTTTGCCTCGGTCATCGTTGCGTCTCCCATTCAGCCAATGAAAGCATATCACGAAACAGGCCGGGTATGGTGGGCTGTGCCACGCGAGCACGGCCCGGTCCCGTTCGGGCGAATGATGTGCCGCGGACACCCGGTGCGGGAGGAGAATCCATGGCAAGCCGGATCAACAGGGCGATCGAATTGCTGAGTCAGGACCAGGCAATTTACTACACCGGCCATCATACCGGCCACATCCTGGACGATGCACAGGGGCGCGAGGATGCGCGGAGCTGGGCGGACTACATCAACATCGGCATGGAGCATGGCGCCTTCGACATGGCCGGCTTGGCCTCGTACATGCGCGGCCTGGCCGATGGCGGGCCGACCCGGTCCGGCCACCGCACGCCGGCCGTGATCGTCGAAGCGCCGGTGAATGGCATCGATGAAGCGCACCTCCGCCACAACGCCTGGCAGTTCCGCCAGATCCTCGGCCGCGGCGTTCATGGCGTGCTGCTGTGCCAGGCCGAGGCCGCCGATGCGGTGCGCGCCTTCGTCGAGTCCTGCCGCTACCCGCACCACACGCTCGGGATGGATCCGTCGCTGCCCTCAACCATCGCGCGGATGCGCGGAGCAGCGCCCGCCAGGCCGGCGCGGGGGCTGCTCGGCCCCGGCACCCGCGGGCGTGGCTCGGAGCGTTCGGCCGCGCCGGTCTGGGGCATCGACGAGGAGGCATATTTTCGCCGCTGCGAGCCCTGGCCGCTCAACCCCGAAGGCGAGTTGCTGCTCGGGGTGAAGATCGAAAGCCCGGAGGGCGTGGCGCGCTGCGAGGAGATCCTGGCGGTACCTGGGATCGGCTTCGCGGAAATGGGGCCGGGCGACCTCGGGCTTTCGCTCCTCGGCCGCACCCGCCTGTCACTTTCCCCCTATCCGCCGGAGATGCAGGAGGCACGCGACCGCGTCCTCGCCGCCTGCCGGAAGAACAGAGTCGCCTTCCTGGAATCCTGTACGCCGGAGAATGTCGCTGCCCGCATCGACGAAGGCGTGCGCGTGATCGCCGGCGGACGGGAGGACACCGCACGCGCTGGGCGGCTGCATCAGCGCCGCGCGATGCCGGTCTGACACTCGGCGGCAGGCGAGAATTGGCCCCTTGCCGCAGCGGCTTTCATTCGCCTTTGCTCATGGAAGCCACCCCAGCCTTCTGTTTGGACGAGCGGATTACTCCGGTCTGGCGGTTCCACCTGATCGGAGTTTGCTTGATCAGGGCCTACCAGATCCGGGCAGTTGCTGGTGTCCTTCCGTGGCTGCGCCGTGGAAGGCGAGCCGCAGCACCGATCGGGAGGGATTATCGCCCCCCCTCCCCGGCAAAACCGCGAAGCGGTTCCGCAAGGAGCTTTAAGCCCCGATGAAGGCAGTAGGCACTCCGGCTGCATCGTCACGGATGGTGAAGAGCCGAGTGCCCGGCTTGCGCCCTACCCGCAGGGAGAGACCGGCACCCCCGTCGCCTCCAGCCGGGCATGGCTGGCAGCCATGTTGGGCGCCCTCCAGGTCACGCCCCACAGGCTGTCCGGCGCATCGGTGATCCCACGCGAATGGTTCCTGGTGCCGTTGTTTGCGATTGAAGAGGCCGTGGAACGAATTAAAGACGAACCATAACGAGCTTCATCTGCGATCCCGGACCGCCCGACTACAGAGGAGGAAGGCCGGCGGCGCTAGGTCAGCGTGATCGGCACGACCAGAGCATGTGTGCTTTCCGGCGAACCATCGGCATCGACTACTCCGGTGCCGAGATCCCGACCTCCAGCCTGAAGGGGCTGCGCCGTCTATCTGGCCGAGGCAACGCCGCGCCGGTGGAAGTCCTACCGGCGCCGAGCCCCCCCCCGCAAATACTGGACCCGGCGCGGCATTGCGGAATGGCTCGTTGAGCGCCTGGCCGAGGATGTGCCGACGCTGGTCGGCATCGGCCACGGTTTCTCCTTCCCGATGCGCTACTTCGAGGCGCACGGCCTCCCGCTGAACTGGCCGAGCTTCCTCGACGACTTCCAGCGGCACTGGCTGACCGATGAGGATCACACCTATATCAATTTCGTCCGCGATGGCGGCGCTGGAAACGGCGCCGCGCGGATGGGGGTGCGCGATGGCGGCGAATGACGGAGTTGCGGGCCGGCAGCGCAAAGTCCGTGCTCCATTTCGACGTGCAGGGCTCGGTGGCCAAATCCACGCATCCCAGCATCCCATGGCTCCGCTTTCTGCGCCAGCACCTCGGGTGGCGCGTGCATTTCTGGCCGTTCGACGGGTGGCAGCTCCCGCCCGGCAGGTCTGCGATCACCGAAGTCTATCCCGTCCTCTGGAGCTGCGGCTTCGCTCGGGCAGAGCGGACCGGCGATTCAGCATGACTCCTTCAGCATCGCTGTTTGGCTTGCGATGGCAGACCGCAACGGGACCCGCGGCGGGTTCCTTCAGCCCAAGCTGTCCGCGCCTGAATTGGCTGTGGGCCATGTGGAGGGCTGGATCCTGGTAGTGACGGGCGAACTTGATTTATCGGGGCCCGCGGACATGGCAGACGGGCTTGGAGCAGACCGACCCTTGCACTGATCGCGGCCTTGCCGTTAGCGTGAGGCGCGGAGTTGGTCATCCTGATTACTCGGATGCCGAGTGGAAACACGAACTGCCCTCTGCTCGACCTGCCGCAAGTTCTTGTTAAACCTCAAAGTTTTCGGGCGCCCTGAATCAGACGGGTCAACAGGTTCGGAGAGAATGGGCCTCCGGAGAGCGCCTCTTGAGCGTCTTCGCGCCAAGCCAGTCAACAGGTCAGCCCCGAAAACCCTGGGAAATCTGCCGATCAACGTGCCGCTCGGTCAGGCGGAGAGCACGGGTCGCATGGGAACTGGCGGAGGGGATGTCAGCCCAACATGCACAGAAATACCTGCTTCTGGCGCAGCATAATCATCCACCCCGCATTCAGCCCCACATTGCTCGCAATCTGCCCTTTCGGGAGTTGCCCGTTAGACCCGGTGGTATGCGGTAGCACTTGGCCACTTCGAGCGCCTCAGCGGAAGCTGAAGCCGATGCTGAAGCCCGGCCTGTAGACAGGCGGGGGCAGTGGCGGCGGATAGAACGCCGGCGGCGGGGCGTAGACCACAGGCGGCGGCACGTACACCAAAGGTGGTGGGCCATAGATTACCCGCGGAGGCGGTACATAGTAGGCCGGGGGTGGCGGCGGGGCATAACCGTAGACCGGTGGCCCCCACCCCCAACGATCCCAGTGCGCCTTGGCGGGAGCGGCCGCAAGCACCAGGCCCAGCGCGCCGCCCAGAGCAAATGCTGCCTTCAACATCCGCATAGCCGTGCTCCCAGGCAAAGTCTCAACTGTCTGCATTGTCCCGCCGGATCATGGCGGGCATTTGACATAGGTATGGCAAGCCCCTGGGACCACATCCGCGGCATCAAGCATTGCTAACGAGACACAACAGGTCTGCTCACGCTCACGCTGACGCACAACCGGTGGTTTTCCTCTGGAGACCCCTGCGAAACAGGCCTGATTTTGGCCTTTGGTGTGCAGGAGGCGTTGACCGCAGGGAGCGGCTGTCGGCCACCACCGCCGAGGGCAGCACCTCGTCGCCGCAGGCCAGCCGCCCGTCGAGCGCGAGATCTTGGCCCAGCCGGCGCCACAGCCCCAGGCGGGTCCAGCGCGCGAAAGTGCTGTGCAGGGTGGTGAATGGAACACCCGAGAGCCAGCCGGCGACGCGCCACTTCAGGCCGCCGAAGGTCAGGGTCCAAATCAGCCCGATCAGCCGCCGGCGCAGCGTGAGGTCCGGCTTGCGGCCGCGGCGGTGCACGCCGGTCCGCTTGCGATCCATGGCCTCCAACTCAGCCTCGATTGCGTAGACGAAGACCTCGATGTCGGCCAGCGCGTTCCAGCCGTCACCACGGCTGGGGCGGGGCACACGGCGGTCAAAAGGCGGAGGCAGGTTGGCAGTGCTGCGTAGGCTGGTGCGCGACATCGGCCCAACATGGTGAGGCTCAAGCGCACCGATCCGCTGGTCGTCAGCCCGGATTGGATCTACGCCAACCGCCGCCTCGTCGAGACCCTCTGGGCACGGCTGAAGGAATGGCGCGCCGTCGCGACCCGCTACGAAAAGACCGCCCGCCCCTTCCTCGGCGTGCTCTGCATGGCGGCGACAATGGACTGGCTCAGAGCCGATGAGCGAGCGCCGCCGGCGAGCCGGGAGTTCGCTCCGCGTCAGCCTCCGGCCCCTGGGCCGCGCCCGGCTTCGAAGACGATCGCCTGGAGCAGCATCCGCCCCGGGTCGGGTCCGAATTCCCGCCGCAGCGCCTCGACCACCGCCTCGACCACGCGATCCGGGTCGCCGCCGCGCGCCCTGATCTGCTCGACCAGCGGGTTGCCGAGGACGAGCCCGCGCGCGAAGGCCGCGGTGCTCGGGATCTCCTTCTCCAGCCGTACGACGTCCACCCTGATCCCGCCGAAGCCCGTCCCCTCCAGTGCCTCCTTTACCGGGTCGATGCGATGGTAGCTGAACGGCACCGCATGGAAGCCCGGCGGGTCGGAGGGGAAGAAGGAGCCCGCCACCTCGTGCACGATTCGCCCGAAGGGATTGTGCGCGTGCGCGTCCCAGACGCTGAACAGGTACCGCCCACCCGGGGCCAGCACGCGGCGCGCCTCACGGAAGGAGGCCGCCTTGTCGGGGAAGAACATCACCCCGAACTGGCATGCTACCGCGTCGAAGGCGCCGTCCGGGAAGGGCAGCGCGGTGGCGTCGGCGGGGCGGAACTCGACCAGCTCGTCGGGCCGGAACTTGCCCCGCGCCACCGCGAGCATCGGCGAGTTGAGGTCGGTCGCGGTCAGGTGCGCGTCGGCGGGCAGGAGGTCGCGCAGGAGCCGCGTGACGATGCCGGTACCCGCCGCCGTCTCCAGTACCCGCGACGGTCGGGATGCCGCCACGCGGCGCGCCAGGTCGGCCGCGTAATCGGCGAAGATTATCGGGCCGAGGCCCCGGTCGTACTCCTCGGGGATGCTGCCGATGAAGCCGGCCGCGTTGTCGTCCATGCGACACCCTCCTGTCCTCGCGCCGGGGCGGGCGCGCGGCACGGGCGGGCGGTGTCGGGCACCCCCCAGAGAGCCGCGCGGCCGATCGTTCCGGCGGGGCTGGTCCCAGCCTCTACCTCGGCGGCGGTGCCAGGTTGCGCCTCGGAGGCCGGCCCGGTCAACGCCGAGCGGAGACCTCCCCGGCCGAGCCTACGGAGTCGGCCGTGAAATTGGCTGAATGGGGCAGCGTTCCGCGGTTTTTGGGTGCTTGGGAAGTATCCGGATTTGCAAGATCGGCCAGGGTTGGGGGCGAAAACCTTGCAAACTGGCATGTTGGTTGCGGCCCGGGAGGGAGCGTGATTCGCTCGGCGGCGCCCTAGACGGGAGCCTGCCGATGCGCCCCAAGCAGCCCAAGGCCGAACCGCAGGAGGACCTCTTCCGCGCTCGGCTGGAGAACTTGGTAGACCCGCGGCATGCGCTGGTGCGCCTTGCCGGGCTGATCGACTGGGGCCGGTTCGAGGCCGAGTTCGGGCCGCTCTACACGGACGGTGGCCGTCCCGGGCTGCCGACGCGCCTCATGGTCGGCCTGCACCTGCTGAAGCACATGGACGGGCTGTCCGACGAAGCCACCTGTGCGCGATATCTCGACAGCCCCTATGTCCAGCTGTTCTGCGGCGAGGCGTTCTTCCAGCATGCCCTGCCGCTGGACCGCTCCTCGATGACGCGCTGGCGCCAGCGCATCGGGCCCGAGCGGCTGGAGCTGCTGCTGGCTGAGAGCCTGGCTGCCGCGCAGCGCGGCGGCGCGGTCCAGGAGAAGCACCTGCGGCGGGTGAGCATCGACACCACCGTTCAGCCCAAGGCGGTGACGCACCCGACCGACAGCAAGCTGCTGCAGCGCGGCATCGAGACCCTGGTGCGCCTGGCCCGGCGGCATGGGGTCCGGCTGCGCCAGTCCTATCTGCGGGTGGCGAAGCGGGCGAGGCGCGAGGCCGCCAAGCTGATCCACGCTGGCCGCCGCCGTCAGGCCGAGCGGCAGGTCCGACACCTCCGCACCTGGTTGGGGCGCCTGGTCCGCGACATCGGCCGCAAGATCGCGCACAATGCGGCCATCCAGGCTGCCGTCGCCGGGCCACTCGGGCTCATCGCCC
>NZ_JACOMF010000129.1:4278-5237 GCF_014283215.1 Siccirubricoccus deserti | reverse complement strand
GAGGAAGCTCTCGCCGGATTGGTGAGGGTGCGTCTCCTCGAGGGTTCTAATGGCCACCCGTCCCATCTTGATCGTCGAAGACGACGCTGCACTGCGCGCAACCCTGGCCGAGCAACTGATCGCTGATGGCAGCTTCCTCCCCGTCGAAGCGGCGAGTGTGGCGGAGGCCGCTGCCAAGCTCAGTACCAGTGATGCCCACTTCGACGCCGTCTTGCTCGACGTTGGCCTGCCCGACGGCGACGGCCGCGACCTCTGCGCCAAGCTGCGGCGGGACGGCATGAAGATGCCGATCATCATGCTGACCGGGGCGGATGGCGAACAGGATGTGGTGCGTGGCCTCGACGCCGGCGCCAACGACTATATTGCCAAGCCGTTCCGGCTGAACGAGCTGCTGGCACGGGTCCGCGCCCAGCTCCGCGTGTTCGACAATTCGGAAGATGCGGTCTTCACCATCGGGCCATACCTGTTCCGCCCGAGCGCGCGGCTGCTGCTGGAGCCGGCGCGGAACCGCAAGGTGCGGCTCACCGACAAGGAGGCCAAGATCCTGAAGTTCCTCTACCGCGCCGGCGGTCGGCCAGTGCCGCGGCAGGTCCTGCTGAACGAGGTCTGGGGCTACAACAACACGGTTACCACCCACACGCTGGAGACTCATGTCTATCGGCTGCGGCAGAAGATCGAGCCGGACCCATTGCAGGTGCAGCTGCTGCTGACCCAGGACGGCGGCTATCGGCTCGACGCGACAGCAGGGAAAGTCGAGCCGAAGCCGCTCCTTTAACGGCAGCGGGCCGACATCGGGCGGGCGGCCTCTTGCCGCAGCCCACCGCCGCGGACCGATCGGCCGTTGGCGTTCCATCAAGTCGTCCCCGCTGGCTCTCCGGCAGAGCACATTTTGGGCGTCCGCAGGTCTGTGATGCGGGGATTCTCGCGGGTTAGTACCCCAAAATGGTGAGAGGGGCAAA
>NZ_JACOMF010000129.1:0-4268 GCF_014283215.1 Siccirubricoccus deserti | reverse complement strand
GCGGACCGATCGGCCGTTGGCGTTCCATCAAGTCGTCCCCGCTGGCTCTCCGGCAGAGCACATTTTGGGCGTCCGCAGGTCTGTGATGCGGGGATTCTCGCGGGTTAGCACACCAAAATGCCCATAACCATGTGGGTCAGAACTGCCACAAACAGGCCGATTGAAACCACAATCAGCAGCAGATCGGCGCCAGGAGGTATGCGCAAGGGCATCAGCGGTCGCCGTTTCCAATTGCTCCAAAATTATATTTAAGGCTATAATTTTGATAAATCATCAATGCGAGATCAGCACGAAGCGATTGTGATTGGGTCTTATCGCGGGTGATAACACGAAAACGGAACCGATGCGCTCGGCATACTACCGGCGGCGCTAAACGTTGCGGCCCCATTTACCTGCTCCCGCTGGCTCTGCAGCGGTGCATTTTTAGCGCCCCCGCTGGCCCTCCGGCGGGGGCACATTTTAGCCCACCTGCTGGCCCTTAGACCGGGATGGGAGGATATCGCGGGGAGGCGAAGCGCGCTGGACACGTCAATACCGGCACTCTCGTCCGGATTCCGGCCCGGTTGGTACGGACGTGCTGCTGTGTAGACCTGCAGCCCCTGGCTCTATCCCTTCCTCTCGGAAGCACTCAGCGCCAGTGACCGCCGGCTGGAGGCACGGCATCGGCACTGGTCTACCAGCCGCACAATCCTATTGTTACTAGACTGGCGCCCGCCTCCACTCCCTAATATTCCGACGCCGGTGCAATGGGTGCCGGCGCAGCCACACAGGGCTGCGCATGGGACAGGCGGAGTTCTTGCTCATCCTGGAGAGCGGCGCGGGCGGCTATGTCGCCGAGGCACGCCGAGAGCAAGCATGCCAACGGGTTATGACTATGGGGAGCAGCGGCTGGCTTTTCCGCTCTCGCTTTGGTGGATATGCCAAGGGCCGGCGGCGACGGCGCAACGGCCAAATCATTGAGTTAGTCGTGGTCAGAACTGTTGGCACACCGGATGCGGATGCCATGGCCGGTGCGCTGCTGGCAGCCGGCAAGCGGCATGGTGTGACCTATCAAGTAGCCGGCTAATCGGTGGGGCAGCAATAGTTTATTGCGTACTGAAGCCTGCGCCACTGAGCACGCGTCCCATTTGGCACATCCCGCGGACAGACCCTATGAGCGGGGCCGGCGTCCCAGCAAGCATAGCCGGTCCATTGTTCTTCGCTCGGGAGGCTGTGCGATGACGACTGTGCCTGCTCTGCTGCCGGACCTGCGGACCACGCTGGTGGTCGTAGTAGAGGTCTCGAAGACCGCCTGGGTCATTGCCGCCCATGTCCCGGGCCTGCAGGGGCCAAGGTCAAGCAGCGTCTCGAGCCGCGGGCGGATGCGCTGCTCGGGGCGATCGCCCGGCTGAAGCAGCGTGCGGCGGACAAGGGAGCCATCGTCGAGCGTACTGTCGTGGCCTATGAGTCCGGGTACTCCGGGTTCTGGCTCGCGCGGGTCCTCCAGCGGGCCGGCATGGAGGTCCACGTTATCCAGCCCGTAAGCGTTCCGGTCGACCGACGTACCCGCCGGGCCAAGACCGATACAATCGATGTCGACCTGCTGCTGCGGACCTGTCTGGCGTTCCTTCGCGGTGAGCCACGGGTCTGCTCCATGGTGCCTGTGCCCGAGGAGGCCGACGAGGATGCGCGCCATCCCGGGCGCGAGCGCGAGGAGCTCATTGCGGAGCGGATCGCCCTGACCAACCGGATCGGAGGCATCCTGACGACGCTCGGCATCGACGATTACGATCCACTTCGGCGCGACCGCCGCCAGCGGCTCGGCCAACTGCGGACGGCGCTGGATGAACGACTCCCGCCATGTGCTGAGGCCCGGATCATGCGCATGCTTGATCGGCTTGAACTCGTCCTGGTTCAGATCGCGGCCCTTGAAGCGCAGCGCGATGCCGTGCTGACAGAGACAGAGCAGGCAGGCGCGGCCGAGGCGATGATCCAGCGGCTCGCCAGGCTGCGCGGGCTGGGCGCACAGACCGCGACCACGCTGGTCAGGGAGGGCTTTGTCCGAACTTTTCGCTCGGCGAAGGCGCTCGGCTCCTACGCCAGCCTTGTCGGTACACCTTTCGCCAGTGGAGGCATCGAGCGGGAGCAAGGCATCACCAAGGCTGGCAACCGCCGCCTGCGGACGACGGTGGTCGAACTCGCCTGGCTCTGGGTTCGATACCAGCCGGGCAGCGGGCTCGCCGCATGGTTCAGGCAGCGGCTGGGGAATGCCGGCGGGCGTATGCGCAAGGTGTTGGTGGTCGCGCTCGCCCGAAAGCTGCTCGTGGCCCTGTGGCGGTTCGCCACCCAGGGGGTCGTTCCGGAAGGCGCTGCTGTGAAAGCCCCCTGACGGGACCGCAGTTTCCACCCGAAGCCGGCCGCACCGGCCGGCCTGGTGGGGTCGAGACGATGGCTGCCGAATGAGACAACGGGCGCTTCGCGCTCCGCCGCACAGAATGAGGCCATCCCTCGGAGCTTCGCTGGTCCGGATGCAGGACCATGGTGGGGACATCGTCCCGCCGGATGCGAGGTTGGCGGGCGCAGCTCGTCTGACAGGAAGCTCCACCTCGACCACGTCCAAGCCACAGCTGCCACTCAGACCTCCACCGGGTCCCTGACCCGAACAGCTGCTCGAGACAATTATCCGTGCGCGGCAGGTCGGGGACGGCGTAGCAGTGGAACAGCCCCGGTCGGTAGCTGCGGGCGACCTTGCAGAAGTGGTCGAGCGCCCCGGCCAGGGTACCGGCGGTGGCGCGGTGGCGGGCCATGGCACCGACCAGGCTGTCGAAGCGGCGCTGGACCTTGGTGGCGTCCTTGCCGGCCTCGTTGCCCAGGATGTGGGCCGGGTCAAGACCGACCGGCGCGACGCAGTGATGCTGGCGAGCCTGCACCGCGCCGGCCAGCTCACCCCGGTCTGGGTGCCCGATGCCAGCCACGAGGCCATCCGCGACCTGGTTAGGGCACGCGGAGCGGCTGTGGCCAGCGGGCGCGCCGCCCGCCAGCAATTGCTGGGCTTCCTACTTCGGCACGGACGGCGCTTTAACGGGAAGCCCTGGACGAGGGCGCACCGCGCATGGCTCGCCGGCCTCCGCTTCGAGCATCCGGCGTCGCAAATCGTGTTGCAGGACCTCATGGACGCCGTCGACGCCGCGGCCGAGCGCGTGGCGCGTTTGACGCGGCAGATCGAGGCGCAAGTGGCGGAATGGTCGCTCGCGCCGTTGGTCACCGCGCTGCAGGCGATGCGAGGTGTGGCGCTGATCGTCGCCGTCACGCTCGTCGCCGAGCTCGGCGACCTCCGCCGCTTCGCCAGCCCGGCACAGCTGATGGCCTTCGTCGGCCTCGTACCCTCGGAACGTTCGAGCGGTGCCAGGACTCGCCGCGGCGGCATTACCAAGACAGGCAACGGCGAGGTCAGGAAGATGCTGACCGAGGCGGCTTGGACCTACCGCCGACCGGCCCGTATCAGCGAGCCAAAGCAGCGGCGTGTGGACGCCGCACCAAAGGGCGCGAAATCGCCTGGAAGGCGCAATTGCGCCTCTGCGCCCGCTACCGCCGGCTCGCCGCGGGCAAGCCGTTGCAGGTGGTCGTCACGGCAGTCGCGCGCGAGATGCTCGGTTTCGCGTCTGGGCCATTGCCCGGGAGGTGCGGCCGGCACCCGCCTGACGCTGGCGTCCAACTCACCTCCGCAGCGATGCGCAGGGCGGGAGGCGGGGACGCGGTAGGGGAACCCTCGGGAGCCCCCGTGGGCGGATCCACAATCCACGCCCGAAAAAAAATCGAGGCAGCCCCGCGACGAACCGTGGTCATGCGGTAGCCAACCCGCGAATGAGAGCTTGATCAACCGTCGCCCGTTCTGCTCCGCCTCCCACCCCGCGCATCATATCCGACCGGCACCACGGCAAGACGCGGTGCGACCGAGCTCGTTCTACGCTTGACAATGCGGACATGAGAGAGCGGGCCGACAGCCAGGGAGCTTGGTAGGTAACTCGCGTGCTTTACGAAACATGCGTTGCGCCTCACGCACGAATGCTTGATATCCTCTATCCGTGAGCTCCTCTCAGTACGATACTGCGACGAGGCGACCTGAGCGGTCGCCCGGGGCGCCACCGGTGTTGTCCTCGACGAAGTCTGCCAGGCTCGCGCCTCGCCTCGGGCTACGTGCACACCTTGTCGGGCTAGTTCTGGCAGTCCTTCTGCCTGCCCTTGCTGTCGGCGGCGCCGCGGCCTGGCATGCGGCCAGTGCCTACCGT
>NZ_JACOMF010000128.1 GCF_014283215.1 Siccirubricoccus deserti | reverse complement strand
GGGGATCCGACCCAGCCAGGAGTTGGTCTAGCAACTCATCCGGGATGGTAGGCTGTTTGCGTCGCGGCATGCGATGGCTCCTTCAGCAGCATCGTACCGTCCCAAACACAAACTTCCCGATAGACCCTGCCTGATTGGCATGGAGGCCTGCGCCACAGCGCACTATTGGGCCCGGGAACTGCGAGCGCTCGGGCACGAGGTGCGGTTGATGCCTGCCCAATACGTCAAAGCCTATCTCCGGCGCGGCAAGAACGACGCCGCAGATGCCGCGGCGATCTGTGAGGCGGTGACCAGGCCGTCGATGCGCTTCGTCCCGGTGAAGGGCGAGGCGCAGCAGGCTGCCCTCATGCTCCACCGCGTGCGCGACTTGCTGGTCCGTCAGCGGACCCAGCTGATCAACGCTATTCGTGGTCATCTTGCAGAGTTCGGCGTGATCGAGGCGCAGGGGCCGTGGAACGTCGGGCGGCTCCTGACGGGGCTGGAACAGGAAGACTCGGTCCCTCAACTGGTGCAGAAACTGGTTCAACTCTTGGCGGCGCAGCTCGCAGATCTCGAAAAGCGTATCAGGGAGGTCGATGCCCGTATCTTGGCTTGGCATAAGGCGGACGCCGTCAGCCAGCGCCTTGCCACCATTCCCGGTATCGGGCCGCTCGTCGCGACCGCCATTGCCGCCACGGTGCCCGATCCTTCGACTTTCCGAAGCGGACGGGAGTTCGCGGCCTGGCTGGGACTTGTGCCACGACAGAACTCCACCGGCGGTAAGACGCGACTGGGCCGCACCAGCCGGCAGGGAGATACCTACATACGCCGCCTGCTCGTAATCGGGGCGCAGTCGGTGCTGTACTGCTCCAAGGCGGCACGGGCGAACCCCTGGATACAGGGCCTGCTGGCCAAACGGCCACGCATGGTGGTGGCGGTCGCCCTGGCCAACAAGACAGCGCGGGTCGCCTGGGCTGTGATGGCAAGGGGAACGATCTACAGGATTGCGGCCACGGCGTAAGTCGGGGCCGCTCACCGGACGCTTGCGAGGGAGAAGGAGCGAGATGGAGTAGTCGGTTGCACCGACGGGTCGGGAGAAGCCTGGAGAAGAGAAGGGTCGCAAGCCCGAGGATCTGTTGAGGACCCGACCTGCGGAACCCATCGGGGCCTGCGGTCATTGCCGACCGCGACTGAGGCCGGACACATGACCGCAAGCAACTTGCTACGCCTGACGCTCAAAGTTCCCCTTGCAAGCCGGGGGCCATCCACACATGGCTTTTCTCGTCGATCGACAGCACCACCGCATGACAGGGCGGGTCCATGTAGAGGCCGACGATGTCCTCGACCTTGCTGGCAAAGGCGGGGTCGCTGGAGCGCTTGAAGCTGCGCAGGCGGTGCGGCTGCAGGCGGTTGGCCTGCCAGATGCGCTGCACCGCGCTCAGGCTGATGCCGACCGTCCTGGCCATCGCCCGGCCGGTCCAATGGGTCACGGCGCCCGGCGGCTCGGAACAGGTCAGAGCCAGCACCTTGGCGACCATTGCCGTGGCCAGCGGCGCCCGGCCGGGCTTGCGTGTCTTGTCGCGCAGCAGCCCCTCGACACCCTGTTCGGCGTAGCGCCGTTGCCAGCGCCAAACCGCAGGGCGGCTGACGCCCGCGCGGCGCGCCACCTCCAGAACCGGCAGCCACTCGGCGGAGAGCAAGATGATGTTGACCCGCTGCACATGCTTTAGCGGGCGGTTCCGGTCACCAAGGATCGCAGCGAGGCGGATACGATCCTCAGATCCAAGGATGACGCTGACGGTCTGGGCCATGCCTGGAGAATTCCACCGCAGCGCCCCGCTGTGAATCCTCCGTCTGCGTCAGTGCACTAGGTCTGCCGGGCGCTCTCCTGGTCGGGTTGCAGGAACGCCTGGCGCAGGGCGGCCGAGGCCATGGACTGCTGGGCCTTGCCGACATGGGCGAGCGCGTTGCGCATCCAATGCACGCGGGGGCTGTTGAACAATCCTACGCCGGACGGTCGGCGAGTTCGGGTCGTGTCGTTTGGATCGAGGCGGCGACCGTCGCCGCGAGGAGATGAGCGAGCGCGGCGAGGAGCGATATACCGCGCCACGGGCCGAGCAGGGCGAGGAGGGCAGCGGCAAGCCGCTTGAGATTGACCGCAGCGGCGGTCAGGAACGCCTGGATACGCATGGTTTGGAGCCCGCGCCGGACGGCGCGCGCAAGGCCGTGCCAGGATTTCGCCTCACCGTGGAAGCCCTCCGAGCGCCAGCGGTGGCGCTGGTAGAGCCGCGCGTCCTCTCGCGACCAACGCTCCTTGCAGCGCCGGGCGCGCAGGAGGGCGGGGTGATGGTCGCTCACGACGACGGCTTTGTTTACCCGTCCCTTGGACAGGCAATCGCCGCGGATCGGGCAACGGCGGCAGTCGGTTGCACGCGAGTAGAAGTAGCGCCCGTGCTCGATGCGGCGCTGCGACCGGAGGATGCGGCGCATCGGGCACTTCAGGATGTCGTGCCGCGCGTCGTAGCGGAACCGGCGCAGCGGCACGCGGGAGCGGATCGGCTCCTTCTTGGCGGGGATCACCGGGTCGATGCCCCGCGCCTCCAAGCCGCCGTAGATCTTGCTGTAGGCATATCCCTGGTCCGCCGTCACGACCTTGACGGCGGTGCCCGTCGCCGCCGCGACTGCATCAATCTGCGGCAGGACGCGATCGCCTCGTTCGCTTGGCCAGTCGTGACCTCGACGTCGAGGACAACACCGAACCCGTCGTCTACCGCCGTGTGCTGCTTATAGCCAGGCTCCAGCCGCCGGTTCCGCGCATTGGTCGCCATAGTGGCGTCCGGGTCTGTAGGGCAGACCTTCTTGTATCGGCCGGTCTGCTTGCCGTCCCGCTCGGCCCGTCGGCGCGCTGTCCGCGCCGTCTCCTCCCCGTGCGGGGGAGACTGGGTCTCCGCCTCGTCGTCTTGCGCGAGGACCGCATCCGCGTGTCACTCGCCGAGGCTCTCCCACGCGACATCGGCGCGGATGAGCGTCGCGTCGATGTGGAGGACCTCGCCCCGGGCGATCCGCGCATCGACGCAGGCCCGCACCGTCCGGGTGAAGATCTGCCGGAACAACTCGGCACCCCAGCGCTGCCGGATGCGGGTGAGCGACGAGTGGTCGGGCAGGGCCTCGTGCAGCCCGTAGCCCGCGAACCAGCGGATCGCGATGTTGACCTGTGCCTCGCGGAGAAGCCGCCGGTCGTGGGCGATGCCGAGGAGAAAGCCCGCGAGCATCAGACGAACCGCGACTTCCGGATCGATCCCCGGTCGTCCCACGCCGTCGGCGGCATAGAGGTGGCGTACCTCGGCGCGCAGCCAGGAGAGGTCGAGCACCCGATCCACGCGGGCGAGGACATGGTCATCAGGGATCAGGTCGCGCAACGATCCCGCCATTAGCAGCTCAGTCTGGCCTCGTATCCTGCTGCCGAGCATCGCCCGTCACCCGCACCGTTGCCGCCTCTAAGCGAGTCAGACCACCAGGGCCTTTTCAACAGCCCCACGCGGCAGCGTTGCCACGTCGCCCCGAGCACACGGGCGATCGCCACCTTCAGCCCCTCATGGGCATCCGAGACGACGAGCTTCACGCCCTTCAGGCCGCGCTTCACCAAGCTCTTGAGGAAGGTGGCCCAGAACGTCTCGGCTTCCGATGGGCCGATGTGCAGGCCGACGATCTCGCGCCGCCCCTCGGCATCGCAGGCCACGGCGATTATGGCCGCGACGGAGACGATGCGCCCGCCCTCGCGCTGGCGGAGGTAGGTGGCGTCGAGCCAGAGATACGGCCATTCGCCGGACAGCGGGCGATCCAGGAAGGCCGAGACCCGCTCGTCGATGTCCTTGCACAGCTTCGAGACGGTGGACTCGGATATCCCGGTCAGGCCCATGGCCTGCACCAGGTCGTCCACCCGGCGCGTCGAGACCCCGCCGATCCAGGCTTCCTGGATGACCGCCACCAGGGCCTTCTCGGAGGTCTTCCGGGGCTCCAGGAGGGCGGGAAGTAGCTGCCCTGCCGGAGTTTCGGAATGCGCAGCTGCATCGGCCCGAGCCGCGTGTCCAGCGTGCGGTCGCGGAAGCCGTTGCGATAGTTCAGCCGCTCGCCGGTGCGCTCATGCCGCCCGGCACCGATCAGGCCTTCCACCTCGGCCTCCATGAGCATCTGCAGCACCGCCTCGACGGCGCTGCGCAGGAAGTCAGCGTCTCCCGCTTTCGCCAGCAGCTCGGTAAGTGGCAGTCTGTCGTCGGCCATCGGGTCCTCGGTCGGTCAGGGGTGGGAGCTTCGCAACTCCACCCTAGCCGCCAGGTCCGATGGCCACCCCAGCCCTACACCCCGGACAACGCCAGAATTTCCACCACCTCCGCGGACGCTACCAGTCTTGACTTGGCTCGTCCGGCGGTGCTGGGCAAGGCGCAGATGCTGCAGATAGGCGAATGCGATGCAGGTCATCAGCGCGTGTCGGTGCAGCCCGGTCCAGGAGCGCCCCTCGAAATGGCCCAGGCCGAGTTCCTGCTTGAGCTGCTGGTGGACCTGCTCGCAAACCCAGCGCGCCTTGATGGCGGAGGCGAGCGCCCGCAGGGACGCGCCGGAGGTCAGGTTGCTGAGGTGGTACTTGCGCTCGCCATTCGAGCGCCACTCGCCCACCAGCCAGACCTCGTCGCCGGGCAGGTGGCGGTTGTTCGCCCAAGTTTCGCCGTCGCCGACCCGGACGCGGGTGGCCGTGAACCGTGCCGCGAGAGGGCCCTTGGTGCCGTGTCGCCGTCGCCTTTTGCTTTGCGCCAGACGATAACTCTCGCCGTTCATCTCCAGGGTGTGGACGTGGTGTGTGAGGCGGTCGAGCAGAGCGCCGGTCAGCCTCTCATTGCCGAGGATCTCGGCCCATTCATCTGCAATAGCTGAGACTTGATCGGACAGTCTATGTTGGTTCCCGAAGATGGAGCTGGTAGGCGGGGCACGGTCCTTGCCCTCGCACTCGGACTGCGGCCTGCCCACCGGCGGGATGGAGAACCAGGAGATGACACAGGAACAGAAGATCACTCGCGCCAAGGTCGGGCTGCTCGAGCTCGCCCGCCAGCTCGGCAATGTCAACCAGGCGTGCAAGATGCTGGGCTACTCGCGCGACAGCTTCTACCGCCTCAAGAAACTCTACGGCAAAGGCGGCGAACTCGTGCTGGCCGGCGGTGCCGACTCAACGGTGCACGATTCACAAGCACCGAAATCTCCTCGCCCACGCGCCGGAGCGGCTGCATGAGGAGATCTCGGCCGACTACCACTACTTCGGCAGATTTCTGTTGGCCTGAGATCCCGGCTGGTAAGCTGATGGACGTTCCGATTGAGGTGCGGCCCGGTGAGGTGGCGCATGATCGAAGCGGCAGCGGAGTGGGAATCGACCTTTGC
>NZ_JACOMF010000127.1:1751-5585 GCF_014283215.1 Siccirubricoccus deserti | reverse complement strand
CGACGGCACCGTGGTCGGCCGCTGCATGCCGCGGCACACCCACAAGGAGTTCGTCCGCTTCCTCAACGCCATCGAGCGCGCGGTCCCAGCCGGCAAGGTGATCCACGCCATCCTCGACAACTACGCCACCCACAAGCATCCGAAGGTGCAGCACTGGCTGGCTGATCACCCGCGCTGGGTCTTCCACTTCACGCCGACCTCAGCGTCATGGATCAACGCCGTCGAGGGCTTCTTCTCCACCATCACCCGAAGGCGCATCCGGCGCGGCGTCTTCAGCTCCGTGCCCCACCTGCAGGACGCAATCACCCGCTACATCCGCGACCACAACAGGGCCGCCAGGCCATTCGTCTGGACCAAACCTGCAGATACCATCCTCAGCAAGCTCGCCAGACTTCCTGCACCTTCTGAATGAGTCAGTGCACTAGCCGAACTGGGTGGTCGGTGACGACCACAACAGGGCCGCCAGGCCATTCGTCTGGACCAAACCTGCAGATACCATCCTCAGCAAGCTCGCCAGACTTCCTGCACCTTCTGAATGAGTCAGTGCACTAGCCGAACTGGGTGGTCGGTGATGTTTGGCCCGCCGCTTGGTACGCGCGTCTACCTTGCTTGCGGCGCGACCGATATGCGCAAGGGATTCGGCGGCTTGGCCGCGCAGGTGCAGACTGTGCTCTCGCAGGATCCGTACAGCGGCGCGGAGTTCTACTCTCGTGAACGTCGAGGTGACCTGCTGAAGGTTTTGGTCTGGCGCGTGCGCTGCCGCCGCCTGTCGCCGTCCGGCATCACCGCAGCTCCTGCGTGAGCCGCTCGGCGTGCTGCTGGTGACACACTCGAAGATCTGGAGCCCCTTCTCGAGCAGGATCTGGGGATCAATTCGCAGCATACGCGGTCTGGCTTGTGGCGGCGGGATCATGTGAGCGATGCAGTGGCACAACAAGTTCGCAGACCAGCCCCGTTTCGTGCCAGTCAAGCCGGACCGTGCCGCTAAGCTGACGGCGTACTGTGCCATCGAGCACGCGCGTGCCAAAACCGCAGCGCTCTGGTACTGTGGCAACGGGCGGCCCACCAGCTTCTACCCAGCGCAGGTGCAGGACCTCCGTGCCGGCCGGATCGCGCTGAAGACGCCAGTGGACCGCGACATGCCCCTCCGGCACCGACAGTGCTCCGTGCTTTACGGCGTTTGTCGCCAACTCATGTACCGCCATGGCGAGAGGCTGAGTCGTACGAGGCGGCAGCGCCAGCTTCGGGCCGCCCAGTTTTGCGCGGGGTCCGCCCTCATCCGCGGCGCCAAGAAAGGGCTTTAGCTCACCGCGAAGCAATGCTCGCAAGTCGGCGCCGTTCCAGCGGTCCTCGGCAAGCAGTGTCTGCGCACGCGCAAGCGCGGCTACACGGCCCTCGATAGCACGTACGAAGGACGGGATATCCTCAGCCTTGGTAAGGCGCAGAGCTGCCTGCACCACCGCAAGCGCGTTCTTGGCCCGGTGGTCCACCTCCCGCGAGAGCAGCGCCTGGCGCTCCTCGGCCTCCTTCCGCTCCGTGATGTCCAGGAAGAGGAGGGCAAACCGCCCCGGCTCGGTTCGGTAGGCGAAGGCCTCGAACCAGCGCTCCATTTTGGACGCTTGGTGCTCGACATGAGCGGGCTGCCCGGTCTCAACCACTTGTGCGAAGATCCGGATCCAGGACTCCTTTATTCCGGGAATTACCTCTGTCACGCGGCGGCCAAGGGCTCGCTCCACCGGAATGCCGGTCAGCCGCTCCCAGGCAGCGTTGAGTTCAAGGTAGCGCCAATCCACAGCCCGTCCGTTGCCGTCCCGGATAATCTCGCAAAGCGCAAAGCCCTCGTGCATGCGCTCGAACAGGGCGCGCCATCGCGCCTCGCTGGCACGCAGAGCCGCTTCGGCAGCTGCGATGTCCTCGCGCAGTGCCTCGAACTCTGCCACTCCAGAAGGCTCTGCTGGCACGCTGTCCGTAGCTAAGGGAACTCCAAAATCAGCGCCTCTGCTTTGGACCACCGCTCGCGCATGAGACCTGAGTACGTCGACCGGGTGCAGCAGCCGTCGGCCTAACCAGAGGGCCAAAGTTGCCGAGAGCAGCAGGAGCGGAACTGCTCCAACGGCCAGCGTTCCGAGCGGCCCTGTCCAACTCCGGGTGTAGGCCGCCCACGGTACGACGATTGAAATGGTCCAGTCCGGCGCGACCTTCAGCCGCTCGAAGGCACCGTAGGTCGGGCTCCCCTCCAGGCTCCGCCCCTTGGTCAGCCCGCGCGGGCGGCCGGCAATCGCCTCCTGGAAAGCAGGCGGCACCGGTTGGCCAACTGCGGCCTCATGGTTGAGGCTGCGAGCAACGACGCGGTACTGGCTATCCTTCAGAACCGCGAACCCGCCCTCCGGAAGGCTCTGTGCCCGCAGCAACTCGACCAGGGCAGCAGGCTCAAGCCGCGCAGCAAGCGCTCCTACGACCCGGCCCTCTCGCAAGATCGGCACTATCGGACCTACCGCGGGACGGCCCGTGATGGTGCTGGTGACAAGATCGGAGATCATAGGCTGTCCGGTCTCGGCGACTCGCGTCGCAGGGCCGCCAAAGGCACTCGCGGGCATAGCTCCACCGGCAGGCACTCTTGTATCGTTGAGGAGCCGCCCGGTAGGATCCATGAGGGCGAGGTCCGCACCGAGAGAAGCCGCGGCACGGCGCAGCAGTCCCTCGCGTGCAGCGAGGTCGGCATCGACGTCGAGAGCAAGGGCAGCGGCGAGCGCGGTCAACACGGCAAGATCGGCCCCGATCCTGGCATCCAGGGCCAAAGCAAGCGCCCGCGCTGTATCTTGCAGACGGGCCTCGAAAGCACGCTGGTGACCGGTGGCTGCTTGCCAAGCCGCAGCAGCTCCGACCGCGAGGGCTGGCACCAGTACGGCCAAGACAAGCGCGAGAAGATGCGCACGCAGCCCCGACATCTGCCGCACAGGGCGCTCCTGAACTGCCAACCCGCCTTGCGTTGAGCAGTCGGTATCAAATCGGCTTGGGATTGGCCGAGCGTACCGACTGCTCAAGAGGCCACTCGAGAATGAGACCAGAGGGCCAGCTCCTGGACGAAGGTGACGTATTTCAACGCGACCGTCAGGTTCAAAGTTCTGGCCTCGTTCATGCAGGCATCTCCTAGATGGGAGACACCCACCCGCCAAGGGTAATCGACACTCCCCAGCGGCAGACCTGGTTCGTCCATCCTGGAGGTGTTTGCTATTGTTGCGCTTCTGACCGCGGAAGCCCTGCTCATTAAGCGTCGGGCGACACGGCGACCGGGCGTCAGCCTGCGGCGGCGGCGGCGTTGCCTGGCAGGTTCCACGGCAGAAGCTCGGCGGCCCGGCTGCCCGCCGGCTGTGATCTTGTACCCTTCCCCGTCCACCAGGAGCGGTTTCTGCCTCGTCGTCTGTAATCGGGTCGATCAATGTCCGGCGTGGTGGTCACGTCGCGGGTTCCTCGCTTCTGTTCGTGGTCAGCGTGGAGCCGCCACAGGCTACGGCCAGGCAGGCGGGGCGGACCAATCCAGAACGCGGGCTCGGCGGGGGGGCGGCACCGGGTCTGTCGTGGTCTCGCCCTGCCGCGTCCCGCGACGGGACCTCGAACGCTGGGTTACGGGCGGTGGGATCGCGGACGGACGGGGCCTTGCCGTGGCGCATGCGGCGCTTGGATGGGTACGCGCTTCGTCACCTCGGCCGAGAGCGGCAACCCCTCCGGCGACACGGGGCGCATTGTGGGGGCGGGCTTTGCCGACCTGGCCGAAACCCCTCTGTTCAACGGCAGTTGGCCGGACAGCCCGCACCGGGTGTTGCGCAACTCGAC
>NZ_JACOMF010000127.1:0-1741 GCF_014283215.1 Siccirubricoccus deserti | reverse complement strand
CTCATTCACCTTCCAGGGTCGAAAGCTCTTCATCATGCCGCCGAGCGAATCACCGCCCGCCTCACATGTCGAGCCGCTTCAGCCGTTACCGGGACGCGCTCCTAGCCGAGACCCCTCTGTTCGACGGCAGTTGGCCGGACAGCCCGCACCGGGTGTTGCGCAACTCGGTCCTGGACGCTTGGGAGGCGGCCGGTTCGCCCCTACTCGCGACTTTGTCTCCGGCACACCCTTGACCATCGAAAGGACACAGAATGACACAGGCAGATCGGTCCGACGCTTTCTCTGAGTTGATGGCCATTCGCGCCATGACGGCGCCGGAGGTCGGTGAGGTCACGATCACCGGGTCCGATCCGTTCTACCGGACGCCCTTCCGTATCGGGGAAACGGCGGCCGCCGTTCTCGCCGCCACCGGCGTCGCGGCCAATGACCTCTGGGAGCTGCGCGCTGGCCGCCGCCAAGCCATCAAGGTTGCGGTGCCGGAGGCGGCGGCGACCTTGCGCGTCGTCGACTACACCATGCGGCGGGACGAGGATGGGCGGTATCGCCGCCTACAAATGTCCGAAAGCATGAGGCACATGGTTACGGTGACCCAGCCCTGGCCGACGGCGGACGGGCGCTGGTTCCTGCCGCACCTCAATCTGCCGCATCTTGAGCGCCGCGTGCTGGATGTCCTGGAATGCGAAAGTACACCGGCATCCGTCAGCGCCGCCGTTAGTCGCTGGAATGCCGACGCACTCGAAACGGCGATCGCCGACGCGCGCGCCTGCGGCGGCAAGATCCGGACCCAGGAGGAGTGGCTGGCGCACCCACAGGGCGCCTACCTCGCCACCCGGCCCGTGGTGGAGATCACCAAAGTCGCCGATGGCGATCCCGAGCCGCTTTCTCTCGGCGACCGACCCTTGTCGGGGGTGCGCGTCCTCGACCTGACCCGCATCCTGGCCGGTCCGACCGCTGGCCGGACGCTGGCAGAACACGGCGCCGATGTGTTGATGGTTGCGGCGCCCCACCTTCCGCAGGTGCCCGAATTCGTCCGCGACCTGAGCCACGGCAAGCGTAGCTGCTTCCTCGACCTCAGGCGCGCCGACGAGGCCGAGCGCCTCGCCGCGCTGGCACACGAGGCCGACGTGTTCGTCAACGGCTACCGACCGGGACGGCTAAGCAAGCGCGGCTTCGGCCTGGAGGAGCTGGTCCGGCTCCGTCCCGGCCTGATCGTCGTCTCGATCAACTGCTTCGGGTCTGGCGGCCCCTTCGCAACAAAGGCTGGATGGGAGCAGGTCGCGCAGTCGGTCACGGGGATCGCCCATACCCATGGGGAGATGACCGGTGCGGGGCGGCCGAAGCTCGCCCCGGCCCCGATGTGCGACTACCTGACCGGCTACCTCGCGGCCTTGGGCGCGATGCTGGCCCTGGGGCGCCGGGCTCGCGAAGGTGGCAGCTACCACGTGCAGGCTTCGCTTTGCCAATCCGCGATGTTCTACCAGCGCCAGGGACTGGTCAGCGGCTTCAACGATGCGCCCGAGCAGCTGACCGAGGCCGAACTCGAACCCCTGTATGTGCGCGAGGACTCCTCCTACGGCGACCTGATGACGCTTGGCCCGGTACTACGCATGTCGGAGACGACGTGCCGATGGGCGTTGCCCACCCCCAAGTTCGGTGGAGACCGACCCGAATGGTTGGCCCGGAACGCTGAACCTCGCTGATGCCACACGTCTGACCGGTAATCCCTTTGATCTCATTTTTA
>NZ_JACOMF010000126.1 GCF_014283215.1 Siccirubricoccus deserti | reverse complement strand
CTCCGATGAGCCGCCGCTGCTCGTCTCGCTGCGCCGCGCCGCTGATCGCGTTTGGTACTTTGATCAGGCCGCGGGACCGGGGAATGAAACGCCTCCTGCGGGTATGAAGGCAGGGCTGTTGCGCGATCTAAGGGCCACCGGGCTGACGATCGTCACCGCGGACCCGCAGTCGTCGCTGGCAAGGCTGGAGCAGGAAACACGACGCAGCCGTAGGGCCGGCGGTGCGGAAGTTGATCTTGGCGGTGAAGACGATGGCGATGGCGATGATGAGATCGCCGAGAGGGTGGCCTGATTGCCGCCGCGGTATCGGCAGGTCGAGACGCAGTGATGCGGTGCTGCTGAGCAACGGGATAGACGCATGGCACCGCCGGAGATGGGCATGAGGGACAGTGAGTTTGCCATTGGCCGGGTCTTCACCACCGATCGCGGCCTCTGGCACTACACAGACACAGATGTCGGGGCACGCACCGTCGTTGCCATCCGGATCGACTCTGCCGATGTTGTGTCCATCCTCGGCGGGCGGGAGGCGCCGAGCATCGTCGCTCCCAGTTGGTTCGACGGCCCGCCCTACGCGCTGGCCGGGACGATGTTGGACGAACTCGATTTTCCGGCGCTCGGGCTGGTGCCCGAGCAGGACATGATGGAATGGAGGCCCGAGCCACGCCCGGGCTCGTCGCCGGTCCAATAGGAAAGACGCGACCTATCCGCGGAGCCATAACCATCATCAGTCGGGTGGTCGGCGCCGGCCGCATTCGGACCGGCGCCGAGTTGGCGGTCCTAATCGACGATGGCCGCGAAGGGGATGCTGGAGGCCAACACCAATGCCCTTCACTGGGCCGCCTACCGCATCAACACCGTGCTGCAACACACCGCGGAGGCCCGGCAGGCGGTTTGGCGGGCCCTTTCCACCGAGTCTGGCCGCTGAGGCTGTTCGTGGCCAACTTCGAAGAGGCGGCCGGCGACGAAGAGCCGCCGATCGACGGCGATGACGCCACGATATTGACCGGACCGCTAGGGCAGCGGGCCTTTTTTCGGGCTAGGCCGAGTCAGCCGGCACTTCTATCACGTCGGCGCGGTAGCGCGGCGACACCGCCACCGGTCGATCGCCGCTGGCGCCGCCTAGCCGCTCATTCCGACGAACTCCACTGAAAGCCTCCGGTAATCCCCGGGGCTTTTCAATTTTGGTAATACCGATCGGACGTCAAGCCGCAGTGAAGGTGGTTGAATCCGCAGGATGACCCTCGCCTGGAATGCGGGCTCGACGGGCGATCTACCGTTCTGAGGTAATCGGCCACGCACGAAACCAAAATGGAAATACGACCTCCAATTTTGTATTTCCAATTTCGTGCGGAAACTCGAGACTGCCGCGCGAAGATTCGAACGACCTCCACTCCTGCTTATACTTGAAAATTTTTTCTAGTAGATCACGCTTTCTCTACTTGTTCGTTTCGATATGATAGGTTTTGCTTAGCGGGCCAGCCAGCCAAGGAGGCGAGCGTGCGGCGAGCAGACCGTGAGGGGACGAGGGCGATCACCATCAACGTCCCGGAGGATCAGCACACCACCTTAAGATTCCTGGCCGCCCAACAGGTCATGCCTCTACAGGCCCTCGTGCAGGAGGCGGTCACCGCCCTGCTGGCGCAGCGTCATGCCCGGGCGGTGGCATGATGCGCCAGTTTAGCGGTCCCACAATGTCTGCCGATCCTCGCGCCGTCTCGCCGCCGCCACCGATCGCCACCACGCTGTCGATTTTTGATCAGGCTCGAGCACTCGCCCAATGGATCAACACCCTGCCTGGGGTGCACAACAGCCGGGCGTGGCGGCGGCAGCAGCCGCCGCACGAGGTGCGGTGTTACGCAGCGCCGTTCCCTGGCCCCTACTGGAATCGGGTGGACCCCTCCCCGTCCGCGGCTCTGCCCGGGGGAATTTTGTACGTCGCGTTCGAGCCGCGGATGGCATTCGTCTACCGGCCGCTCGCCGGTTTCGAGGAGTTCGAGACGACAACACTCCGGCCAACGCTCAACGCGATCCGTGCTTGGGTGACCGCGCGAGGGGGTATTGAGATCGTGTCGCCGCCTCTACCCGCGGTTCACCAGCAGGGAAGGAGGCCGTAGTGATGTCTGACCGGACCCTCGGCGCCGAGAATGGTTTATCGCGTGTGATCCTTGCAGTCGCCCTGGTGCTGGTCTGCGGCTCCGCCCAGGCGCAATCCCTCAACGCCGTACCAGACGGTGGCGGCGGCTTCATCGTGCCCCGGCGGGGCAGCCCACCGTTGGACAACGGGGTGTCGGATGGCGCCGGGGGCCTGCTCATCCCGCAGCGCCGCGCCTCCCATATCTACGACACGCCGCCAATCATCGGGGTGCCGCAGGCGCCACCTTCGAGGCTGCGGTTGATGGTCATCCCCGAGCAGCAGCAGCAGCCCGTTCGGGCCGTCCCCGGCGGGCTGCGACCCATCCTGCCGCCTTATGATTGGACGCCGATCCGGCGCTGGTTGGTAGTCTGCTCAATTATGTCCCTGCTCATTCGCGTCCGGGTAGACCAGCAGGTCGCCGCGGTGCAGTTCCGGGACCAAGTGCAGGCGTGGATGTACCGGCTCAACCTAGACCCTAACCGGTTGGGCGCCTGGGTTATGACGCCGCTGACCAGCGGCAACCGGCTCAATCACGACGACCACACCCGAAACGTGCGGTTCGGCGGGTTTGGCGGGGTCTGCCAGCGCGGGGAAGGCTGACCATGCCAGACAGCCTGATCGCAATCGGTGGCGAACCCGAGACCATCGACCCCTTCGTTAAATGGTTCCGCGATGACGAGAACCTTGCGCCCGTTCAGCGCATCGACATGGTGAACGCGAGCGGATGGTGCAAAATTTTCTACCCGGAGGAGACCATGCCGCTCATCGAGGAGAAGATTGGAATGCTCCTCACCATGTTGGCCGACGCTTTGGCGGAGCGCTACTGGGGGAAGAACGAGAAGCTGGCGTTTAAGCGGCACGGCACGCCCTTCCTCCTCGACGGTGAGGATCGGGACCTCGCCCTTCGTCTGCAAGCCCTGGCAGAAGCCCAAGGGCGGACGAAGGACGGCCGCGTGGAAGTGCATATCCCCTGGGTGTTCGTCGACCGGCAGGATGGCTGCGGCTTGGCCGCCATCTGCTGCATTGCTGGTCGAACCCCCGCGATCGTCAGGAAAATGGAGGCGAGTATCAGGCAGGAGGCCGCCCAGAGGGCCGCATGGGTGGCGAACAGGCAGGAGTTGGCTGTCGTGCTCCGTCGCCTCCTGTCGGGCGGCCCGGCGGTCGTCAGCTAGCCCAGATTATGCGCCGGGTTGTCCCAACGTGGGCCAACTTCAGGGAAATGGCCGAGCCAAGGATTTCGTCGCCGCAAACCTCAAAAAATCGGAGCCTGCTGCTTATCTAAAAAGCGCACAACTTTAGCACCTTGGCCTACCTCAAGCGTTCAGTTGCCGAAGTCTTGCCAATGTCGCGGGTGCGGATACGCAGTTGAGGGATCAGACTTGCCTACGTCTGGCCGCTGATGTCTGATAAACTGGTACGTTTGGTATTGATTGAGTACGAGTGGGAGAGTCGCTCCTACCTCCGGATCAGCGCATCTAGCTCGACTCACTGGGACCAGTTGCGCCGTTTACGGCGCACCGATCGTGCCGCTACACTACCATAATTGGGCGTGCGATTGCCCTCCACCGTGCACGGGTTAGTCGCGGACGGCTCGCCGCATCTACCGCCACTCCCAAGGTGGCGTACGCTCTGCCTCGGTAGTGCCAACAATCCGCGCCTCGCCGCCTGAGCTTCGGCTTCGAGCCTGAGCAACAAGGGGCACGGCTTTACTGCCGATAGACCCAGGCTGCGCCTAGCCTGACCATCTCGGTGTTCACGTCCCGAGGTCCCACATAGACCCTGCCGACCGTGCGGCCATAGCGATCAGTGTCCACGAACACCACTCGCACTAGCCGCCCGAAGGCGAGATCGGAAAGGGCTTGCTTCAACCGGTTGCCGTAGGTCTGTCCAGACTCCAGCATGTCGATCTCGGCAAGCCTGACCCGCGCCCGCCGCCTGCCGTCCGCCAGGAGAGTTAGCGTGTCGCAGTCCGAAATGGCGGCGACCAGCCCGCCACCTCGGCGGCGGAAAAGGTCTTGGCGGACAGCAGGTGGACGCGGCAGCCAAGGCAAGGACGAGGAAGGTCGACCTGAACTCGATCAGCGATGCCGATCGAAACACACGGGCCTGCGGAAGCGGGAGCAACTTCCAGTGCTGTGCCAACTCCGATGCCGCACTCGCTGCCCAACGACGTGCAGGAGGCTTCTGACGAGGACCCGCCCACCGGGCATGTCGTCACCGATGCTTATGCTGAGGCAGCCGATCCGACGGGGGTCGTCAAAGATACAAAGCAGGTTCCAGAGCCGGATAGCCTCGGCGGATAATCGGCAGCGCCCTATCTCTACACTGTCGCCAGCACGACCGTCTCGCCCATCACAGTTCGCGGCGGTTGGTAGGCCATCTCACCCAGGCGTTCGCGCATGATCCCAACCACCTGCTCGTGTGCGCGCATCGCCTCCTCGTGCGTGTCGAAGAGCGTGATGGAGATTGCCCGGTCGGGGTCAGCTTCGTCACGGAAGGCATAAAAGCCACGGAAGCCGGGAGCGTTCGTGATGGCCGGCAGCGTGTACTGGCTCACCACGGAATGCATGGCCTCAGTCTGTCCAGGGAGCCCACGGTAGCTGCGGATGACGACAAAGAGGGCCTGCTGCGGGTCCTTCTGCTCCTGCGGGTGCGCGATCGAATCGAAGACCGTCTCCCCTCCCACGACCTCTGGCTCATCGGGCATCAGGTCACGCATATTCGCGTCGATCCACTGCCGCACGCATCGGTGGGCGTCCATGGCTGTGCCCTTATCGTCGAAGATGCTGACAGAGTAGGCGGAGTCACCCTGCTCGGTGACGAAGGCGCAATAGCCCCGAAAGCCGAGCCGCCCCCGAAGCAGCGGGACAATGTGTGCCCGAGCGCGCCGTGCGGCCTCCTCAGGGGAGCCCGTCAGTCCGGTCCTCCTGATCACCACATACATGGCACTGGCTTCCTTCTTCTGAACTCCAACTCGATGTGCGCGATGCGATGGCAGCTTGGTCGCGCTGAGGTCGTCGGCCGGCGCACAGTTCGACGGGTGGCGGCTTGGCCTATCCGACGGACTTCGGCAGACGTTCCAGAACTGCTTTTCCAGCAGTCCATGCATCCTCGGCGGAGCGGTAAAGCCGTGTCGAGCACCGGAAGGGCTCCGCTCGCCCCTCCAGATGGATTACCCAGGTCCAAGGTGTTGGCGGGCGGGCGAGGCGCAGGACTTTGACTACGAGCCGCGGCGAGATGCCGGTCCCAAGAGGCGGGTCAGTTTGCAGCTTGTTCATGAGCATCCAAGGTTGTCAGATCGCTGTTTCCGTAGCGCCCTGCGGATTACGGCGTTCTACGGGAGCGGCGGAACTTGGCAAACGCTAGGCTGCGCCTCAGCCTGAAGGGGCGCCGCTTGTGCTCGGCTGGCCTGATGTTCTACTTTTGTCCCCAGCCATGGACCTGTCCTTCACCTTCACAGTCGCCGACCTCGCTTCGGACGAGGCCGTTCGGCTCCGATGTGACTGCTGTGACCGGACCTACGGTCGGGCTGAACTC
>NZ_JACOMF010000125.1 GCF_014283215.1 Siccirubricoccus deserti | reverse complement strand
AATACCCCCCTCGGGGCGGTCGCATCCACCGGGCAGTGGTGCCGGAGGCACCATGCCCTTTAACAACGCCGCCGAGCGCGCCCTGCGTGGCATCGCCCTTGGGCGGAAGTCATGGCTGTTCGCCGGCAGTGATCGCGGCGTTGACCGGGCCGCGGCCATGTACTCGCTCATCATCACCGCCAAACTGAATGGCGTCGATCCGCGCGCTTGGCTCGCCAACGTTCTGGCCCGTATCGCCGACCACCCCGCCTCCCGCCTGCACGAGCTGCTCCCTTGGAACTGGCGCAAAGCCTGCGAGGACGCCGCTCCTGCCGAGGCGGCCTGATCATGGCCGCGCCAAGCTACGTATTCACCATCGCCCGCGCCGCCGAGATGCTCGGCGAGGATGAAGAATGGTTGGAGGAGCTCGCTGACCAGCTCGAACCCGAGGACGGCTGCCTCTGGATCTACGACACTGAAGACCGCGCCACGCTTGGCTTTACCGCACGCGGCATCGAGAGCCTCAAGGAACTCAGCCTCGACCAAAAGCAGTGAGCGTCGCCAGCACCCCGGCCCGTATCAACCGCGGCCCTGGCCGGATGGGTACGAAAGCTCTTCATCATGCCGCCGAGCGAATCACCGCCCGCCTCACGTGTCGAGCCGCTTCAGCCGTTACCGGGACAGGCTCCTAGCTTGGTTCTGCGTGCTTGCTGAACTCCTCACTCACAGCGGCCAGTGCCTTCAGAGTGAAAGCGAAGCCGCTGTAAGGTCCGATCTGGACTACGGCCTCTACCACCTCGACCCTGCTCGCCCCGACATTCAACGCCGAGAGCGCGAACTTGCGCAGCAGCGGCTCGTGGTCTAGCGCGGCAAAAGCCGCGACGGCGCAGAGCGCACGGAGCCGGCGCTCAAGGCCCGGCCGGTCCCAGATCTCGCCATAGCAATACTGCACGATCAGCGGATAGACCGAGCTGGTGACCGGGTTGGCCGGCGAGGCATGGCCGGCATCCTTGCGCTCGGCATGCAGCGCCGCCTGCACCGTCTTGCCCTGCGCCGTAAGCACTTCCAGCGGATCCAGCCGCTCCATGTCCGGCAGGGTGATGCCGCGCTCGGCAAAGGCCTCCAGGGCCAACTCGAGCGCGGTTTCGGAGGCGGTAAAGCCGCGGTAGATGCCGTCCTGGATCAAGACCTCGACAATCGCACGCGGTTCCAAGCCGATATTCAGCGCCGCCGCCATGTGGCGCCGTAGCTGCTGCCAGTTCTGCACCGCCACCTCAGCGGGTTCGAGTTCTTCCCGCATGGGCGAGTGGTGCGAGACGCGTGGAGTGACCTCCCGCAAGTACCGCCTCGGCGCGCGGGGCTAGCAGCCCACGCCCTCCTGGAGATGGGCCAGCCGCTCCTCCAGCACCTTGCGGACGGGCACGGACCGCTCCCTCGCATCCTTAATGAGGTCGGCCACGAAGCGCTCCAGGACGCTGGCGAGCGCGCCGCCCTCAGGCTTGGCGCGGGTGGCCAAGTTGCGAACGGCCTCCGCGTACAGGGCCCGCGCTTGCCACCCCAAACCGGTCGGCGGCAGCGCGCCGTGACATGCCGCCCTCGACCGCGGCAATCAGCCGGGAGCGAAGGTCTTCGGACAGGGTTTTCGCCATGCAAACTGGCCTCCCGCGTCCAGCAGGCATGGTGAAGCAGATTGCGAGGCCGGGGGGAATCCTCAGCGACTCTGAATGCTCGGATTTTGCTCTAGAACAGCACCAGAGCGGACGGCGACAGCGCGGGCCGCGGCCCCAACGGGTGCGGCGGCGGCACGGGGCACTGGGGCGAGATCGCATAGACCCAGACCGGCTCCCGAATGCGTGCCAGCCAGCGGAATAGCGTTGAGCACGGCACTGCGCTGCCGGGATAAATGTGCTGAATCGAGTTGCAAATCGAGGTTCGAGGTGACGCCAGGCCTGCCGGCCTCCGCCTCCGCCACGGCACGCGCCAGCTTGGCGACAGGCGGCACACATGCCTCCGGATCCATGCCGAAGACCTCGGGTTCGGATTGCCCGAATTTCCCGCCATTATCCCATCTCCACGGTATTCTGCGGCTTTGAGGCGCTGTTCCGCGCGTCGTGGGACGCCCCGCGGAGGTGTCCCGCGACCCTGTCCTGACGGAATTTGAGCCGGGTTGGGCGGCAGCAACGAGGGGCCCGCCGGCGGCGATCTGCGCCTCGTACACCGCCTTAAGCTGCGCATTGGGCAATGACATGGGCTTGGCCTCCATGATGGGAGTTGGCTCCGGGCCGCCGCAGCCGGCCATCTCGGCGGCGAAGGCAGTGGCCGCCGCGCTGACCTGTGCCACCTCCTCCGGCGTGCGGTTCCGCGGCCTGGATGCCGGCAAGGCCGGCACTGGGGTCGGAGCGGGCGGGGCAGCGGCAGCGGAGATGATGGCGAGGAGGCGCCGCCGCTCGATCTCGATGGGGACGAGGCGGCGGCGCAGCGCCGGGTTCAGCTTGGCGAAAGCCGGCCACCAGGTGAGCTCACGCGCCACCTCCCACCGCCTACGGCGGTGCCGTAGCCACGGGTTACGGCGGCTACGGCGGCTACGTCGGAGTAGAAGGCAGTGGTGCGGCCGCCAGCGAACGACGCCATCGCGTGGCGTGGACCCTCAGCGGACCCGGTTGCGGATTCCGATGATGTTGGCCGCCTGTTCCGGAGCGATGTCGGCCACTGATTCCAGGCTCTCCCGCACCTTGTGTGGTTCGTTTCCGATCATGCAGCCATGAGGACGCGCGGGCGGAGGAGGTGAAAGCCAGCGCGGCCGTACATGGAGCGCTTGATCGCCTTCAGCCGAGTGATCTGGCCCTCTGCGGGGCTGGTGCTCCAGGCGTGGCGATGGCGGCAACTACGGCCTTCCTATCACGCTCGAGGCCGCGGACGAAGCCGTTGAGCAGGGATCCATGAGTGGTCTCCATCCACGCTGCCAGGGCAGCATCGGCGTCATCGAGGTCAGGGCGACGCTCGCGAAGGAGATCCGCAAAGGCGACGGCCAGTTCTCCAGCGCGGACCAGATCCGGCGCGATGCTCGCAAGATGCCCAACAAAGGCCCGTTCTTTCGCGTCGACCCGGTTCGTCGCTGGCCGCCTTGCCATGGTAGGATTGCGGTGAGCCCGACGACAAGCAGCACCTGCTCCGTCTGCGCCGGCAACTGCGGGCGCATATTGCGCTTAGACACTGCGGCCAGCGGCGGAAACTACCGGTGCCGCCTCGGGCTGCGCCGGTGCTTCGTCGGTAAGACGCCCTCGTCGCCGGCTGAGTCGCCCTTCATAGTCATCGGTCCGCCGCGCAGCTGGCGGTCACCGCCTCTTTATCCGGCGTGTAAGCGCAGGCCGAGGGGCTCGACCGCAATCTCCGCGACCGGCACGCGCGAGGAGCCGGGTGGATCACCCCGGCCTGGTCTGCGCTGACGGCGAGACGTGCGGGCGGCCGCACATTGCAGCCCTTCGACGCCGCATCACGCGGCGGCGGGTTGATTTCGTCAGGATGACAGGCTGCCGCACCAAACGCCTCGTTCGGTCAGGGCGCGACGCCGCGCCGGCGCAGCTCGCGCCCTAGAAACATCTCGAGCGCAGCCTCTACAGCGGCCCGCTTCGTGAGCCCGCCCTCCCGGGAGAGCCAGTCGAGCTGGGCCATGAGGCGGCTGTCGATCCGCACGCCGAGCTGCTGCTCGTGCGTTGGCGCCTTGGCGTGCCAGGGCATGCCCCGCCGCAGTTGGGCCTCAGGCACCGCCGCCGTACCGTTGCCCTCAGCGAAAGTCCTCGCTGCGCCGTCGCCGAAGTCCCCTGGCAGGGCGAGCTCAATCAGCGCGCGCACGGCTGCCGCGCGGGGCGGCGGGTTGGGTTGCCGCCCGCGCCAAGCGTCGATAGCGACCTGGAGCTCATTCGGCAGGCGGATCTCAAATCGGTTAAGGGGATGGGTCAAGCGCTGCTCCTCTGGAGTGGGGGAATGATGATGGCGCCGTGGGCGCCGTAGCGGCGGACGACGGCGGCGACGGGGCCGCCGGGAATGCAGGATGTGACAGGCCGGGCACGACGCCAGTCGGTGGACCGCGTCTCTGGTTGCACCGCTGAGCCATGGACCAATCGCCATCGCATCCGATTGCGCGGCGGTGGCCGTAGGAGCGGCGCCACCGCCCCCGAGCCTGCGCGCGCCTCAGTGCAGCCGCGGGCCCAGCCCTGGAGTTTCGCGTCGGCGCTAAGGGAGGGCTACGCCACCATACACCGTGACGGACCTGTTCGGTCATGGCGCCGCCGCCCGCGATGCCAGCACACGCGCCGCATCGGGCGAGGGCAGCTCCAGATGCGCCGCTACTTGCGCCCAGCTCATCCCCGCTGCTCGGAGCGCTGCCGCCGCCGTCGCCCGTGCAGCCGCAGCGGACTCATAAGCACTGCGCTCCTGCACGCCGGCCCTCTGGCGGTGCGTGCGCTGCCGCTCGGCGGCGTGCTTACGGGCGACGTCGCGGTCCACCAGAACACGCAGTCCCGCCGCGCACATCTCCGCCGGGGTGACCCGGAGTGCTTCGACGATCGTAGCCGCCCGGAGCCTGTAGCGCGGGTCGACGGCGCGGCCATTCCACTCGACTGTGCGGCCGGCGACTGCGGCCTCGGCGCGGCGGAACACCGCGCCCATCCGGGAGTCCGCCTCGCCCGCGGGCCAGCCGCCCACCTCCTGCGCCAGCGCACGGAACTCCCGCCGCAGCACGAAGGGCGGCGCGATCCAGCTCATTGCCACGCACGCTACGAATAACCAGCTGTCACGCTGCCCCGAAGGCAGCGTCCCAGCCCAGCGGTGCGCCAGCAGGCGCTGCAGGTCGGCGAGCACAGCCTCCCAGTAAGTCGCAGCCGTCAGGCGGCGGGCCGGCATGGAGCCGCGCCCCGCCGCGCTGCCTGCCGCACGGCGGGCGCGAAGCGAAATCAGCTCGGTCCGCTGGAGCGGCAGCACTTCCCGCGCCAGGTCATCGAAGTCCCAGCGCCACGGGGGCGACCCTGATCCGGCAACGTAGATTGGCCGGACGATCGCTTGAGCACGCGTGTTCTCGGTACCAGCAAGGCGGAATACGCGCGCGGCGTCGAGGGCGCGGGGATCTGCTCCGAATTGATCCAGCGCGTCCGCGAGGTGCCGCTGGATGGCGGACCACCGAGGCAGCGCCGCCCGGGGGACGAAGTCGTGCAGCCAGACCGTGAGTAGCCCGCGGCCCGTGGACATGACGAAGCTCGGCGCCGGCAGCTCCTCGTCGTCAATGGCACGAAGCACAGCGTCTGCCACCCACCCCGGGTGGCTGCCGGCCCACTTTGGCGTGCGATGGTAATCGAGGTCCACGTATGCGGCGCCGAGCTCGGCCACCCGCAAGATGCGGCGCCAGCCGAGAAAACTCTGCATCGAGAGATACGTGTCCGGCCGCCCCGCCATATTCTCCACGTGGGCAGGCAGTTCCGAAACCGGCACGGCCACCTCTTGCCAGTGCGAGCCGCCCTGCGCGACCGCGGCGACGCCGCGCCGGCCAGGAGGGTGCAGGAGAGCAGCGTGGCCTGCCGGCAGTGCCAAATTTACTGCCGTGGAGGGTTGCATCGGCGCCATGGCCGGTTCCGCCGTTGGCCGTTCAGGCCCGCCTAAACTCGGCCTTTCGTCGATGCGAGGCGTGCCGCCCGGCGCGCCGCTTTGGCCTCGAACGGGCGGGCACGAGTCGCTTCGAGTGCAGCGCGCAGCTCCGAGGGTCGTGTCCCATCGCATGGTGTAGTAGCGATGGTCCTCGGCGGGTTGGGCCGCCGGGTCAGGTTGTCACGGCGGACAGGCTGACTGAGGGATTGTCGCTGACGGTGCCGATGGTTTCCAGCGTCAT
>NZ_JACOMF010000124.1 GCF_014283215.1 Siccirubricoccus deserti | reverse complement strand
GGGGCGGCGTAGGTTCAACCTTGGCGGGCATGGTCTCCGCAAACGGCTGGTTTCGAGTGTCGCAGCCGAAATCTATTGCCGGTCAGCGGCTTGCACCATGCCCGTCAGCCCACGTGAATGATCCGGGCTAAGAGTCGGTCCGCGAACATTTTCAGTGTTGGCAGAGCCTTCGCATCATGAGGCGAATGGATGCGAGGCGTAGGAAGGCGAGCGCGGTGCGGTTGAGGTTCTCCCAGTCCTTGGCGAGGCGGCGGCATCGGTTGAGCCATGCGATGGTGCGTTCGACGATCCAACGCCGGGGCAGCACCGCGAAGCCCTGTGCGGTGTCGGAGCGTCTGACGATCTGGATCTGCACCTGCCGCAGCACGCGCTTCAGCGCGGCCTGGAATTTCGGCCCTTGGTAGCCGGCATCGGCGTAGAGCTTGCGCAGGAACGGGAACATCCCGAACAGCGTCGCCATCACCAGAACGCCGCCGTCACGGTCTTGCAGACCGGCGCTGTGCACCACGGCGTGCAGCATCAGGCCGAGCGTGTCGACCAGCACGTGACGCTTCTTTCCCTTGATCTTCTTGCCGCCATCGTAGCCGTGTGGGTCGATCGAGGCCCCCCCTTTTCCGCGCCCTTCACGCTTTGGCTGTCGATGATCGCCGCCGTCGGGCTGGTCTCACGTCCCGCCTGCTCGCGACACTGCACATAAAGCGCGTGGTGGATCCGCTCCAGCGTGCCGTCCCACTCCCAGCGCATGAAGTAGCCATGCAGCGTGCTGCGCGGCGGCAGGTCCTTCGGGATCGCCCGCCACTGGCAGCCCGTGCCGAGGACGTAAAGCAGGCCGTTGACCACCTCGCGCAAGTCCACGGTCCGCGCGTTGCCGCCGCGCTTCGCCGGCGGGATCATCCCAGCGATTAGCGCCCACTCCGCATCCGTCACGTCGCTCGGGTAGCGCAGCCTGCTCCGGTCATACCGAGACCGGTTCTCCGCCGTCCACGTTCGCCACGCCCCCCCGAATCGCTCCAGACCGAACGAATCACAGGTGACTCCACGGATTCAAGATGTTCGCGGACAGACACTAAGATCTCTAGTTCAGATGCTGAGCAAGGTGTTTGTTCATCTCGAACATGGTCACCTTGTCCTTGCCAAACACCTTGCGCAGCTTGTCGTCGGCAAGGATCTCGCGCCCATCCTTCGGATTCTGCAGCTTGTTGGCCTTGATGTAGGCCCAGACTTTGCTGACCGCTTCGCCACGGGCGAGTTCTCCTTCGCCGATCACAGCTGCCAGTTCCTCTGATGGCTTGAGCGGCTGCTGGAGCGCATTTGGCTTATTGCCCTTGGCGGGCTTCGCAATCTTGGCTGCATTCAACGGCTCGGCATTCTTGGATGCCTGAGGTTTCGGCTTGTTTGAGGTCGTCTTGCTGGGCATTGCCGCGCTCCTGCTCATTCTTGCTCTTGCCATCTCAAGGAAGGCCACCGGTTCGGTGCGCAACGGCCGCTGTGTCCATCGGTTCCAGCGGCTTCGCGCTCGACGATGAGGGCCACGACCTGCGGCTCATCCAGGACTACCTTGGCCACCGGGACTCCCGATATACCGTCCACTACACCCACACAGCCGGGCGGCGCTTCGAAGGACTCTGGGACGCTGAGGGCATGGCTTCGAAGAAGACCGTTACCCTGGACAACCTGATGGCACTCGGCCCGGAGCGCCTGGCCGCGATCCTCGTTGAGCTCGCGAACGGTGATGCCAAGGTCAAACGGCGCCTGCGACTGGAACTGGCCGCACGGACCGGCGGCGACACCATCGCCGCCGAGACCGGCAAGCGCCTCACCGCCCTCAGATCCTCGCGGTCCTTCATCAACTGGCAGAAGCGCCGTGACTTCGTGAAGGACCTCGACCTGCAGCGGGCGATAATCGTCGACCGGGTTGCCCAGACCCGCCCCGACCTGGCGCTCGACCTTATGTGGCGGTTCATGGATCTCGCTGAGCCGGTGCTCAACCGCGTCGACGACAGCAATGGCTCGGTCGGGGGCGTCTTTCGGGCGGCATGCGAGGATCTCGGGACGATAGCGGCCAAGGCGAAACCCAACCCACTGAACCTTGCGGATCGGGTGCTCGCCGCCGTGCAGGCCAATGACTACGGCGTCTTCGACGGCTTGGTGACGGTCATGCTCTCAGCTCTCGGTAAGGCGGGGGCGGTACACCTGAAGGAGCGGCTGAGGACGGTTCTGGCAGACCGAGCTGGAAAGCCGGGCGAACGGAACTACCATGCGCTTGTGGTGCGCACGGCCCTGCAGGCCCTGGCAGATGGCCAGTCCGATGTCGACGCTTACATCGCGCTCGTGCCCCCGGAGGAACGGCGCATGCCCCACCAGGGTGCAGAGATCGGCCGCCGTCTTCTCGCTGCTGGCCGGGCGGCCGAGGCGATTGCCGCGCTCGAACGGGCAAGGCCGAAGCGGAGCGCCACCAAGGCCGCGCGTGACGACGACATCCATCTCATCGGGCTCGCCGTGGATGACGCATGGGAAGCGACCTACATTGAGGCACTCGAGGCGACCGGCAGGCAGGACAAAGCCCAACAGTTGCGTTGGGCGGCGTTCGAGGAGCGGCTCTCGGCCGATCGGCTGCGCGCCTACCTGAAGAGGCTGCCGGACTTCGACGACGTCGAGGCCGAGGAGCGTGCCATGAGGCACGCCCTTGGCTTCCGGAGCTTCGCCGCGGCGCTCGATTTCTTCACGGGATGGCCGGATCAGGCCCGGGCAGCCCAGCTTGTGCTCGCGCGGGCCTCCGAGATCGATGGGAACCTGTATTACCTGCTTGATCCGGCGGCGCGGCTGATCGAAGGCAAGCACCCGCTGGCTGCGACCCTGCTCCGGCGTGCGATGATCGAGGACACGCTCGAGGGCGCGAAGTCCACCCGCTACAAGCACGCCGCTCGGCACCTCCTCGAATGCCAGTCACTTCTGGCCGGCATCCAGGACTTCGGGACATGCGAGACTCACGAAGCCTTTCTCATTCGGCTGCGCGCCAGGCACGGCCGGAAGACCGGCTTCTGGAGCCAAGTAGGCGAGGTGACCGAACGTTGAGGCCGGTGATCCGGCTTGGTCTCTCGCCGATGGCTAGTTCGCGCACCTTCGCGGTCAGGGGATCAGAAAAGCGCAGATACGGTTACAGCCTGATCCGCTCAACCTCATCGAGGCTGATCTCGTCGCGCCGGCGATCGTAGAGCTGGGTGGTCCGCGTGCTGGCGTGGTTGGCCATGGCGGCGGCATTCTCCAGTGTGCCGCCGTTCCTCAGGTAGGCGGTGATGCCGGTCGCTCGAAAGGTGTGGTTGCCGATCTTCGTGCCGATGCCGGCCGCCGCGGCGCGGCGCTGGATCATGGCGTAGGCGTTGGCCTGGGGCAGGGGGGTGCGGCTCAGCCGTCCGGTGCCGCGGCCGATGGTGCGGAACAGCGGCCCCTTCGGGTCGCCGGCGATGCCGGTGTGGTCGAGGTAGGCCTGCAGGTACGCCTCGAGCGTGTGGTGGCAGGGCATAGCGTGCGCCTTGCCGCCCTTCTCGTGCAGCCGCACCCAGAGCCGCCGGTTCTGCGTGAACACGTCCTCCACCCGCATCGCCAGCGCGGCACCGACCCGCGCGAAGCTGAACACCATGAGTGCGATCAGCGCCCGGTCGCGCAGCCCGGCCGGTGTCGTGGCGTCGATCCTGTCGAGCAACTGACGGGCCTCGGCGGCGTCGAGCACCGGCGTCTTGCCGCGCAACGCGCTGTGCCGCGGCCCACGGACCGAGGCGGCCGGATTGGTCGGGATCACTTGGCCGGTCACCAGCCAGTCGAACAGGTGGCGCAGCGCCGCCAGGCGCAGCTTCACGGTCGGGGCGGCATGCTCGCGCGTCTGCCACTCGATACAGGTGGCGACGTGCAGCGGCTGCACCGCGGACAACGCGCAGATCCCGGCCTCGGCCTCGCACCAGGCGAGGAAGGTGCCAACGGCCTGACCGTAGGCGCGGCGGGTGTGCGGGTTGCGGATGGCGGCCGCGAAGAACTCCAGGAAGCGCAGGCCGGCGCGCTCGCCGCTGGCGGCGACGAGGGCAGGAAGGGCAGGGGCGCCGGCGCCGGACAGGATCAGGTCATGCGCCACCAGCGACCTTCGCGAGGTAGTCCGCCGGTTGCAGGATGCGCACGCCGCGCCAGGGATGCAGCACGAGTAGGTCGGCGTCGCCGCTGACGATCGCCCACGCGCTGGAGGCGAGGGCGAGCTCCAGGTATTCGTTGTCCTTCGCGTCGCGGCAGTCCGCCACGCGCTTGGACGGGTTGAATCACACCGCCCCGCTGCGCAGCACGTCGAGGATCCGCGCCCGCCGCGCGGCGGAGACGGCTGTGGCGAAGCGCGGCCGCTCCAGCACGCCGGCGATCTCCGCGTCCACCTCGGCCGAGAGCGCGAAAACGTCGGTTGCCTCCGCGCGCAGCAGCGCCCACTCAGGGGTGCCGTCCTCCCGCAGTGCGGCGCTCACCACGGCCGAGGCGTCGAAAACGATCAAGCCGCGGGGCCGCCACGGCGCTCCGTGTTGTAGGCCGCGAGCTCGGCGTCTATGTCGGCGTCGGTCAGGCCGGTGGCACGCGCCTCGGCCTTGGCTTCGGCGATCGCCCGCGCCAGCTCACTCGGGCCGGAATGCGGGTTGAGCACCCGGCTGACCAGGCGACCCATCGCGGCGCGGGTGCGGGGGTCGCCGAGCGCCGCGGCGGCGCTGGGCTCGACCTCGAGGGTCACCGGAACGGTGTCGGGCATGGGATGCCTCCTGGGTGGGAGCCTATGCGGGCCGGCCATACCGGGGCAAGCATCTATGTGAGATAAAGCCCATTTATCATATACTAGGTTGGGGCAAGGGATGGGCGAGAAAGCGGAGAGCGCGATCTTGCCGGCTCGGAGCCGACGCCACGTCGCATACTCCCATTCGGCGCTAAGCTTTGGCTCCGCCGTAGCTTGCCCAGCACCCTGAATCGAGGTGCAGTTGCCTTAGTGGCGTCTTAGGCTGGCCGCCGTCGGGCGATGCGGCATTGGCCTGTGCTGATCGACGCCTGACACGGGAGGATCTGCCCATGACAATTGCAGGAATGAAGCAGCGGATCCGCAACGGCGAAACCCTCGCCGGCTATGTCGCTACCATTCCCTCAGCGGTGTCCGTGCAAGCCATGGCGGCCGCCGGTGCAGACTGGGTCGTCATAGACCAGGAGCATGGGGCAGTCGGGCCCGAGAGCCTGCACGCCATGATCACGGCAACCGCCGGGACACGGTGCGCCCCACTGGTGCGGGTGCCCCGCTGCGATGAAGCCTGGGTAAAGCCGGCATTGGATCTCGGCGCCGAGGGCATCGTCTTCCCGCAAGTGCGCACCGCCGCAGACGCGGCCGAATGTGTGTCCTTGCTACGCTACCCGCCTAAGGGCCGTCGCGGCTGGGGCCCCTTCGTCGCGCATGCCCGCTGGGGTGTTGGCCTGTTTGACTACCTGCCGCAGCACGGCGACCAGACCGTCTGCCTGCTGCTCATCGAGACCCGCGCCGCAGTGGAAAACATCGAGGCAATCTGCCGGGTCGAGGGGATCGATGGTATGATCATTGCCCAGTTCGATCTCTCGACAGAATTGGGTGTCTCCGGCCGCTTCGACGTACCTGAGTTCCAAGAGGCCTTCGCCCATTTGGAGCGGGTGATCCTTGCTGCCCACATCCCGCTCGGCGCGGCCGCGTTAACCCGTGAGCAGACCCACGACCTGCTGCACCGAGGCCATCGTCTGCCGGTGCACGGCTTCGACGTGCTGATGCTCGGCAGCTTGGTGCGCCAGACCGCGGAATGGCGGCAGCAGCTGGAGGACGAGCGGCCGAGCGTGGGGAAATCCAGCGTTAACCCCAGCCAAGCTCCTTGACCACTGAGGTGGTCCCCGGATTTCGGACAGGTGGGTAAGCTCGGTTCGCCTGTGAGAAGGACGGACCCGGATGACGGGCAAGCGGACGCGGTATTTGGCGGATTTCAAGGCGAAGGTTGCTTTGGAAGCGCTGCGGGGTGAGTTGACGACGGCGCAGCTGGCGGCCAAGCACGGCATTCACCAGACCATGGTGGGCGAGTGGAAGCGACAGGCCATGGAGGGG
>NZ_JACOMF010000123.1 GCF_014283215.1 Siccirubricoccus deserti | reverse complement strand
CGCCGCGCGGACCATCGACGGGCTCTGGGATGCCATCCGCGACGCCCTGCCACGCTTTACCCCGGAAGAGTGCCGAAACTACTTCACCGCCGCAGGCTATGAACCAGAATGATCGGATTCCGCCCTAGCGCGATGACGTCCAGGCCGAACTCATGCTGTGGCAGTGCCAGCGCGCCCTCCGCCTCCGGCCGGTAGGGCACGCGAAACCGCCGGCAATCCGGCGCCTCGCAGCGGCGGATCCGCAGCCTCAGGCGCACCATCCCCGACAGCGTGACAAGGCTACGGCAGTTCTCGTAGCGCAGTCGCATGTGCCCGCCGCAAGCAGGGCAATCCTGCCGCCCGGGAACCAGCACCCGCTCCCGCTCCGGCCGTGCCCGCGCCGACACCCGTGCCATCACGCGCCTCCAGGAGAACCACCGATCCCCCCTCAACGCGCCACGACAGCAAGCTTTGCCAGCCTAGAAAAAAACGGCGCACGCCAGCGAGCAGGAGCGACCCGACGTCGCCGCACGACGACAAGCCTGGTTCGACGCTCAGCCTGATCTCGACCCCGAGCACCTGGTCTTCATCGACGGTTCAAGGCGCTGCCTTGAACGGCGCCTCGACCAAGATGGCCCGTCTGCGTGGCCGAGCGAAGCGAGGCCAGCGCTGCAGATCACCCATCCCGCACGGGCACTGGAAAACCACCACCTTCACCGGAGCGCTGCGGCTCGAGGGTATGACGGCACCGATGGTGCTCGACGGGCCGATGACTGGCGTCGCCTTCCTCGCCTATGTCGAACAGGTGCTGGTCCCCAGCCTGCGGCTCAGCGATGTCGTGATCATGGACAATCTGCCCGCACACCGCCGCCCCGCTGTCCGCGCCGCCATCGAAGCCGCAGGCGCCAGGCTGCTCCACCTGCCACCCTACTCGCCAGACCTGAACCCGATCGAGAATGCCTTCGCCAAGCTCAAGGCCACCCTCCGCAAGGCCGCCGCCCGCACCATCGATGACCTCTGGGATGCCATTCGAGACGCATTGCCACGCTTCCCCCAGACGAATGCCGAAGCTACTTCACCGCCGCAGGGTATGAGCCTGAATGATCGGATTCTGCTCTAGCGGAGATGTGTCGAGAAGCGGACGGCCCCGCAGTTCACCCTTGCCCGGCGCTTACCCGTCCTGACCAAATCGTAGCGGCCGGTTCACACGCGTCAGGATCCGTCCGACCGCGCCCGATCCATGACCTTGCCGGCCACTGCTCGGGCCAGCTCAGCCCAGGCCACGACGTCGCTGCGGTAATGAATGCCGGCCCATATGCGCGACTCATCGACCTCGAGCGCCAGCACTGCCTCGGAGTCGCCGGGGAAGAGGTAGCCAAGCACGGTCGCCGCCGCGCACGAGTAGCACGCGTGCGCAGCCGGGCAGCTCGGATAGTTTGTGTTCGGAACGATAACGCGGAGTTCGGGGTCCAATTGGAAGGGACGGATCGTCCATTAGGCGTATTTCGCGTCCCAGCAGGCGACGCAGACGTCAGCGCAAAGGCGCGCGCCACCCGCTGCGCGTCCGCATCAAGGCGGTGCTCACGCGCCCGTCCGGCGACAACTCGCAGATGCGCCACACTGCAGGCGCCGCCGACTGACCGGCCGGCAGCGTCCGGCGGCATCTGTGCCCAAAAATTAGATTGCCACGCAGGCCCTGGTCAGCGGACTCTGCTCCGTGCCGCCCCGGCATCCGCGGGATGCCCAGTGGCAGAGGTGCCCGCAGCAGCGCACCAGGGCGGCAGGCGGAAGAGGGAGGTGGGCATGACGCAGGCTCCGGTCACGCTGTTCAGCGATCCCCAATTCGTGGGCGAGAGCGTGCCTCTGGAGGAGGGCGATATGCGCTTCTCCGCCGGATTCAACGACACCGCCGTCTCGGTGCGTGTGGCGCCGGGCTTCTGCGCGATCCTCTACGAGCACGCCAACGAGTTCAGCGGCTATGGCGCCTCGGTCGATCTCCTCGAGGACTGCCCCGATCTCTCGGTGTACGGCTTTGAGAGGCGGACATCCTATGTGCGCGTCTTCCGAACAGAGCGCGACAACTTCATTTGGGCGCGCGGCGCGATGCGCGGCGGGCAGTACGTATCCGGGCATTGGGAACGGAGGCGGGCCAGCGGCGCGTCTCCGAACGGTCCGATCGCCGTGGTGTCGCCGCCGATCCCGCCGCGCACGACGCCGCTGCCCACCGGGGACACCCCCATCGTGCGCGACCACCGGGGCGAGCCGCCGCGGCACCCCCCCGGCACCGGTGGCGGTGGCGGTGGCGACCCGATCGTGCGCGACCATCGCAAGTCGAAGATCAAGCACCTCTTCGTGCTGATGCTCGAGAACCGCTCCTTCGACCACATGCTGGGCTTCTCGGGCATCACCGGGACCGATGCGGTGACGGGCCGGCCGACCGCCATCGACGGGCTGACGGGCGCGGAGTCGAACGCCTACGGGGGCGTCACCTACCCCGTGCTGCGCGGCGCGCCGGACCGGGCCCCGCACGACCCGCCGCATGGCTTCCCGGGCGTGCTGGAGCAGCTCTGCGGCGAGGGGACGAGCTATGCCAGCGGCGCGTACCCGCCGATCAACAACTCGGGCTATGTCTCGGTGCACGCTAGGTCGCACCCGGAGGCGCCGGACGGCGCCATGCACTGCTTCACGCCGGACCAGCTTCCGGTGATGACGGCGCTCGCGCGCGAATTCGTCGTCTGCGACCGCTGGTTCTGCTCCATGCCGGGGCCGACGGAGCCGAACCGCTGGTTCGTCCACGCCGCCACGGCCGGCTTCTTCGACGAATCGCCGTCGCACCGGGAATATGCGGAGGCCTTCTCGACGCCGTGGTCGGGCATCGCCTTCCGCCAGGGCACGATCTTCGACCGGCTGCGCGAGGGCGGCCACAAATGGCGGATCTATGCCTGCGACAGCTTCCCGAATGTCGCCATGCTCAAGGGCGTCAGCCGGACCTTTGACATCGACGATTTCGACGACGACTTCGCCGAGGATGTCGCCTCGCCCTCCTACGACGCGGCCTATACCTTCATCGAGCCGAGCTACGACGCCTTCTCCGAATACGAAGGCGGCAACTCGCACCACCCGCTCGGCAGCGTCAGGGCGGGGGAACTCCTCATCAAGCGGACCTACGAGGCGCTGCGCCGGTCGCCGCTCTGGGAGAGCAGCATGCTGGTCGTCACCTATGACGAGCATGGCGGCTTCTACGACCATGTGGTGCCGCCAGCGACGCGGCCGACCGGATCGCGGGGGCGGAAATACGGCTTCACCTTCGACCAGCTCGGCCCGCGCGTGCCTGCCATCATCGTCTCGCCGCTCGTCCCGCGGAACCTGATCGATCACCGTGTCTACGAGCACTCCTCCATCGTCGCCACGGCGGCGCGGCTGTTCGGGCTGAAGGAAATCGGGCGCTCGCCCTTTGCCTCGGACCTGAAGCCGCTCTCGACGCTGGATGCGCCGCGGTCCGATGCTCCCATGACCTTGCCGAATCCGGCCGGCGCGGCGCTCACCCGCATGGTGAAGACGCCCTTCGACCGGGCCGAGGCGAAGCACCCGGAGAGGGAGCTGGAGGATGATCCGACGGGCCTGATGGCCGGGACCATCCGCTCGGGCCTCGCCCAGCATCTGGAGGTGACGCCGCCGGCCGAGCACGATGCGATCAGGGCGCGCGTCGGGGCGCTACGCACGCAGGGCGAGGCGCTGGACTACCTGAAGGAGGTGCACGCCCTCGTCCAGGCCGCCAGGCAACAGGCCGGCGTGCGGCGAAGCGCCCGCGTCCGGATGCAGCCGCAGCAGCTAGGCGCCGGCTGATACTTGCCGCGCGAGCCTGTTGAAGAAGCCGCCGCGCGCCGGACGTGGTCGCCTCCGTTAGAGCGGTGCTCCTGACCGCATTAGAGATTGCGCGAATGCAGAGGTCGGCCCGATGGCCCGGGAGGACCGCTTTTCGCCCTCTCGGTGGGTCAGGGCTGCGTATGCTTGGTCCGCTTTCAGGAAATCGGGTGTGCCCAGCCGACGACCGACATGGGTGCCGAGCGGACCTGATGCCCGCAGCCGCATGTCGTACAAACCCGGGGCCGGAATGAAGCAGCTAGATCGCCGCCCGGGCCAGCACCCTCGCCACCGTCGTATGCGTCCATGCGCCGCGGCCTGACGGCACCGGTACTCCCCTCTCGTTCAGTACCCTGGCCATTGCTGCCTTGCCCATGATCCCCTCCGTCTGCAGCCGCTGCACCTCCAGGGCCAGCCGATGCGCCGCCCGCTCAGCCACGTGCTGGCGAGTCAGGGCGGCCGCGGCGGCGTCCGGGCCGCAGGTGGGGCGGTAGCCCTGGTCGCCGCCCAGCGTCTTTCCACGCGCTTTGGCGGCCGCCAGCGCCGCCCTGGTGCGCTCGCTGATCAGCTCGCGCTCCTTCTGCGCCATGGCGGCGTAGATCCGCATCATCAGATCGTGGCTCCGGGCATGTCCGCCGCCCGGGTTGCGTAGCCCTCCTCCAGCAGCTGCGACAACGTGTGCGCCCGGCGGGTGATCCGGTCGAGCCGCGCCGCCACCAGCACCGCGCCGAACTGCCGGCAGCGGGCCAGCGCCGCCTGGAAGCCCGGCCGGCCGTCGTCCTTGCCTGACGCGACGTCGCTGTGCTCGGCCACCAGCGTCCAGCCCTGCGCGGTGGCGAAGGCGCGGACGCTAGCCTGCTGCGCCTCCAGGCCGAGGCCGCTCTGGCCCTGCTCGGCGGTGGAGACCCGGTAGAGCCCCACCGCCAGCCGGGCGGCGCCGTACTGCACCGGTCGCATCAGCCGGCCTCGGCGATGCGGTAGACGGTGTAGCTGCCCTTGGCGCCCTGCTTGTTGGGTCCGACCTGCCGGACGCGCTCCAGCACCTCGACCACGATGCCATGGCGCTTCTTCAGCCCCGCGAAGAAGCCTCGGACGGTGTGATTTGCCCAGCCGGTGGCCTCGGCGATCTGGGCGACGGTCGCACCTTCAGGCCGGCGGAGCAGGGCCAGCACCGCCTGCTGCTTGGTGCCCTGGCGCGGCCCCGTGGTGCGCGCCTGCGCTGGGCGCCGGGGGCTCGGCACCGCGGCGCGGAGGGCATCCATCGCCGCTGCGAGACCCAGGCCGTCGTTCGCGTCCCAGGCGGCGAGCAGGGCCTGGGCAGCGACGCGGAGCCCTGGGCGGCCCAATGCCCCGTGCTGGCCCGTGGAGGGGTCGCCAGCGGCTTCTGCAACTCCGCCGCTGTCACAGCCGGGCTGGGTGTCGCTGCCGCTGGTGACTCGCTGCGGGCCAATGCGGGCATGGTCTCGGCCAGAGGCTCGGAACCACCCTCCGCAGCGTCCTCACCGATGGCTTGGAGCCCAGCGTCGGTGACCCGCAGCGCGATCCAGGTGCCGGCTTCGTCCTGCCGCCAGCCGAGGCCGACGTACTCCGCCGGCGCCGCGGCCTCGGCAAGCAGGCCATGGTTGATCATGCTGCGGAACACTGCGTTGCGGGCAGCTGCCGGTAAGCCGCTCGGCGCGGTAGCAAGCCGGGCGTCGTGCTGGGCGGCGGCGGCAAGGATCTGCCGCTGGGTGTCGGAGAGGGTCATCGTCGGGGCTCTTGGTGCAGAACCCGATCAGCCGGGTCCTACGAGCCGAAGCCCCGCCGATGAACTGCGCGGGGGGCTGCGCGCTGATTGTTGCCGCGCCTCGACCATTTCGCTCTGATCGGCACCTTAGTGAAGCGGTGAATGCATAGAAGGTGCTTGGTCTATATCAGTCTGTTGTGAAGTGGTCCCCATCGGTCGGACAGTTTGGCGGCCTGGATAAGCTCGGTCCTGGTTGTCGTCAGGCCGCCAATTTGGCCATCTCGTCCGCCCCATAGGTCTCGTTGGGGGTCTGCCCGGCCAGCGCGCTATGTGGGCGTCCGGCATTGTAGTAGCCGATCCACTTCGACAACCCGGCCCGCAACTCCGAGCCGGTCTCGAAGGCGTGCAGGTAGACGCACTCGTACTTCAGGCTGCGCCATAGTCGTTCGATGAAGACATTGTCCATCCAGCGGCCACGGCCGTCCATCGAGATGCGCACTCCGGCCTGCTGCAGCACGCCGGTGAACCGCGGCGAGGTGAACTGGCTGCCCTGGTCGGTATTGAAAATCCCCGGTCGCCCGAACCGCCCCAAGGCCTCCTCCAGCACCTCGAGGCAGAACTCCACCTCCATGGTGTTCGACACCCGCCAGGCCAGCACCTTCCGCGTCGCCCAGTCC
>NZ_JACOMF010000122.1:3881-6336 GCF_014283215.1 Siccirubricoccus deserti | reverse complement strand
CCGCCTCGATCAGGCCGACCGTCATCCCTGTTGGTAGCAGGCGCGTGATCCGTAGTCCCACCGAGGCGAGGAGCGCCCGCCACTCGCCCTTGGTGCGCTCGCGCCCGCCCGTCCTGACCAGCATGTTGAGGTCGCTGAGCATTTGCGACTTCAGCACCGCCGAGGACGCGGCCCCGATCTGGTCCGGCAGCACCCGCTCAACCAACAGCAGGCGGGCGGTGGTGGCTCCTTCGCTCATGGCGCGACGGCAGTTCTTCAGGATCGCGGTCGCCCGGGCCTCGTCCCAGTCGTGCACCACGCGTGACAGCAGGTAGAGGTCACCGCCCGCCGGCACGGCGGCGAACATGTCCCCGCCCACCACCTCGCAGCGGTCCGCGACGCCCGCCTCCGTCAGGACCGGCGTCGCGCCCTCGACCACAGAGGGGAGGTCGAATAGGACGCCACGCACGCTCGGGTTCGCCTGCAGGATCGCCGCGATCAGCCGCCCCCGGCCGCCGCCCACGTCCACTGCCCGGGAGACGCCCGAGAAGTCGTAGGCAGCCACGACGGCCGCCGCCGTGGTGGCCGAGAGCACGGTCATGCCCGCGTTGAACACCGCCCCGAGCGCCGGGTCGGCGGCGTAGCGCGCGAAGGGATCGTTGGAGCCGAAGAGGTGCCGGACTGCGGTCTCGCCGGTCCGTACGCAGTGCTCCAGCGCGCCCCAGGTACCCCAGAAATCCTCGTGCCCCCACATCAACACCAGCGGGCGCACCGAGCCCGGCGCACCCTCGCACAACCCCCTACCGAGCGGCCCGAGCGCGAAGCGGCCGTCCCCGGTCTCGGCAAACACACCGAAGGCAGCGAGTGCGCGCAGCAGACGGCTCAGCGAGGGCCCCTGCGTGTCCGTGGCGGCAGCGAGATCCTCGACTGACCTTGGCCCGTCGGCCAGCAGGTCCGGGACACCGAGCCGCGCGGCGGCGTGGAGCGCCCGCGACGCCTGGTAAGCCGTCGCCAGCCGCAGTACCGCCTCTGCCGCGGAGGACGCCGTGGGGACGTCAGGCTGCTGCGCGGCGGCGGCGGGGCGTGCGTTGTCAGACATCCTGGCAATCCCCTCCTTTGTCGCTGGCAGCTGGGCCGCCGCCGTGTGTCCTGTCGGTTCCGCGGTCCTTAATCTGGTCGCATCCCCGCCTTACGCGCCACCTGACCCCAGCGTGCGTGGGCTTGCTCGATCCAGGCCGCGGTTCCTTCCGGCCCGCCAGCCTCGGGCGGCTCCAGCCCGCCCCAGGCGTCGAGGCGGGTGCGGGCCTCCGGTGTGGAAAGCGTCTCGGCCACCAGTCCAGCCCAGGCCCGCTTCGCCTCGGCGGGCGTGCCACGTGGCGCCATGAGCACGAAGGCGAAGCGTACGTCGAAGCCGCGCTGGCCCAGTTCCACCACCGTCGGCACCTCCGGCAGGACGGCAATCCGGCGGGGCCCGGAGACGGCGATCGCGCGCAACCGTCCGTCACGGACGAACTCCGCCCCCCCGCCTCCAATCGCGACGAAGCCGGTGCGCACGCGCCCGGCCACCAGCTCCGCCAGGACCTGAGGGTTACCGCGGAACGCGACGTGCTCCATCGCGCCGGGCGGCAGACCGAGCGCCGCCCGCAGGTGCTCCATTGCAAGGTGCCCCGGCGTGCCGCTCCCGCCCGAGCCGTAGAGCAGCGGCGGGCGCCGCCGCGCCTCCTCCGCCAGCCCGTCGAGCCCGGCGATGCCCGACCCAGGATGCGTGACCAACACCACCGGGAAGGTTGCGCAGGTCGCCACCGGCTCAAGGTCGCGCGCGGCGTCGAAGCCCGGGTCGGGGTAAATGTGCGGGTTGACGGTGAAGGTGGTATCGATGGTGAGCAGCAAGGTCCGGCCGTCGGCGCGCGCGCGCGCAGCGGCGGCAGCGGCGATGTTGCCACCCACACCGGGGCGGTTCTCGACCACCGTCACGCCGATGCCGGCACGCGGCGCAGCGGCGGCAAGGAGGCGGGCGATCCCGTCGATCGCGGCGCCCGGCGGGAAGGCGACGAGGAGGCGTGTGACGTCGGCCTGCTGCGCATCCAGAGGGCGCGCGGCAGCGGCCCAGGCCACCGCCGAGGCGGCGACCAAGGCACGGCGGGGGATGATGCGCATGGCCTGCTCCCTCCGGGCGGCCCGGCCGGTCTTCGACTGCGCCGCCGGCCCCCAGTGTAGTCGCGGGCCCTGCGCTGAACCACCGCAATCCGCGGTCCTTCCGCCGGCGGGCACCGGTTGCACCGGACGCCCTTCTGCAGCCCGCATGGAAACTCGGTTGTCGGGGCCTGGGCGCGCGAGCAGAAGCAAGGATTGCGACCGGGCCCGGCCAATACCGCAATTGCCGTATGGGAGCGCGTAGCGATCTTATCCTGGCGCTCCTCACCGGCACCTGGGCAGCGACCATTGCCTTCGACGACCAAAGAGTTTCGACTCTAGC
>NZ_JACOMF010000122.1:0-3871 GCF_014283215.1 Siccirubricoccus deserti | reverse complement strand
GGCCGGTCTTCGACTGCGCCGCCGGCCCCCAGTGTAGTCGCGGGCCCTGCGCTGAACCACCGCAATCCGCGGTCCTTCCGCCGGCGGGCACCGGTTGCACCGGACGCCGGAAAATCCCCTCTTATTACGCACTTGGCGTCACCGGTTTCTAGTTTCCTCCAATTCCTACCTGCTGAGCACGACTTGGGAGCCACGTGTGATCGCGGCCTGCATTCGACGATACGAGGCGAATTTATCGCTTATGGCTTGACCATCTGGGCGCATGGGAGATTACGGCCGCTCGCGCCTTACCGCGGAATGGGAGCCGACCAGGAGCGGGTCGCGGCGATGCTGCGACTGACCTAACCCGCATGCAATAGAGGCGCGGCTTGCCTGAGAAGCTGCGCCGCCAGTTGCTATCAGATGCGTGCGAAGGCACTGAAGAGACGGCTTGCAAGGCTTCCGAAGCGCAGTCGCCCTTGGGTTGCGATCAGGCATACGCACTCGTCCTGTCCCTCGGCCGTCGGCTGATGGCTGACGGCCTCGTCGGCCTCGGCGACATCGTCGGGGCCGTAGTGTCCAGCCGCGTCCACAAAGGCCCCTGCGATGACCAACGTGAGCTCAATGCCGCGATGGGAGTGCTGTGGAAGTGCAGTGCCCGACCGCACGCGGAGCAGGTGAAGCGTCCCGTCATCAGGCTGCCGCAGCAACACAGCCCGCCGTATTCCAGGGGCTAGCCACCGCCATTCTGCATTGCGCAGCAAGGATGGTAAAATCGAGTGCCCTTCGCCCTGAACAGCCGTGACCCGGCGCGGATGCTGAGCATCCGCCTTCGCGGCCACATCCGAGGAGACCTCGTTCAGCCGACTCATCGCTCGCTCCAGCATCACCGGTGCGAGAGCCGCCGGCGGCAGGCTGTCAAGAATCGCGCCGCCTACCTTCTCGGCCAGCCGGACCGTGGCGGCACACTGCGCACAATGAATGAGATGCGCACCGACCACGACCGCCGCCGCCTCCCACAGGTTCCCCGCCCCATAAGAAACCAGCGTCGCCTCGCTCGGATGGTGTCGAATCATCCTGCTTGGCGCCTCATCCCTCATCGCATCCTCCACACCCGAGCGCCGTCCGCAGCCGCGCAAGCGCCAGTCTCAGGCGCGCTTTCACGGTCCCAAGCGGAATTCCGAGCCGGTTCGCAATCTCCGAGTGAGAGCGCTCGCCGAAGTAGGCGAGGTCAAGCACCTGCCTTTGCGCCAGAGACAAGGTGGCGAAGGCCTCGTGCAACCCGGCTTCTTGCTGGGCAGACGCTAGCAAGTCGTCGGCGCCGGACACAGGGTCCGGCATCCACTCCATCTCTTTGGAACAATCAGCCAAGAGGGCCGGCGAGGATCTGCTTCGTCGTCGCGCATCAGTCCGTATGTTGCGGGCGATCGTGAAAATCCATGTTGTCGCCCCTGCCTTGCGCCTGTCGAACAGCGCGGCCTTCCTCCAGACCAGAAGCATGGTTTCCTGCACCATCTCATCCGCTTCGGCGTCGCCTGCAGTTCCCGAGCGAAGAAAATACGTCTTCAGCCGCGGCGCGAAGTGGCGAAACAGGGCCTCAAAGGCAGCCCGGTCACGCTTTTGCGCAAGCGATTCGATGCGGGCCGCCAAATCCTGCCCGACCGAGGCGCGCTCTTCCTGCTCCGGCTGGCCCGTCATCACCGGTCAGTCCATGCCACGGCGGCCCGGCGGTCGCAGGCGCCTCGTACTACGTCCCATCCCCGCTCACTCGCGGGATGGCTGCAAGGCATCCCATCATCCTCACCGATCTACGTAGGCGACGTCCGGCTGGATCACTGCGGAGCACCTCCATTCGCTTATAAGATCTGCAACCAGCTGTTGTGCTGGGCGCGCCCCCGCACAAGCGAGTAAGAAATATGGCTCAAGCCCAATGTGAGTTCCTCGGCTAACCTACATCCTGGGCGGCCTCGCTCGGCCCAATACGACCGCCGCCGGTTAGAGCTGACTGCGCAATCGTGCGATGACGCGATCCAGGTGGGAGCCGAATGCGTATGGGGTAAGAAGATCCGGGCGATGAGCGGCAGTTACCATGAACCAACTCAACCTGAAGTATGTCGCTGCCGGACCTGCCGACGAGCAGACGGCTATCGCTTCGGCGCCTGGCGACGCTAGTGAGCATGTGCCCATCGGCTCGTCAGTTCCGGGGAGTGACGCCCCGTTTCTGCTGACGCTTGTCGCAGTAGCGGCAGCCGAAGTCGCAGTGCTGATGATTTGCCTGCTGGCAGCTTGATGGCTGTCGTTATGCCGCCCGCTTCCTTGTCGGGCGAGTATCGCCGCCATGCGGATCAATCTCTGACGACGGCGTGAACTGATCATCCAACTCGAGCACGCGTGCGTATGCCTTCCCGGGCGCTATCGCCCCCGGGAGCGGAAGCATGGCACACGACACATTCGTGCAAGACGGCAAATTGCTCTATTCAACCGAGTTCACCGCATTGAACAATTCCGGCGTCGCTGGCCGCGCTGTTCTGCTACTCGACCAGAACGCACAGACGCTGACCGTCGACATTCAGGCCACTGGCTTGGAGGCCGACCAGATGCACATCCAACACATCCATGGCTTTGCCGACGACAAGGATGCAATGACGCCGACCATTGCTCTGGACGATGACGGTGATGGCTTTGTTGAATTGGTCGAAGGCTTGGCAGCTTACGGCCCGATCCAGCTGAACCTGACGCTGGACCCGGCCAGCGCCGCGCACGACCATGGCACAGAGGGCCATGACCACACGGCAGAGGCGGTGTTTCCGACCGTGGGCGCGGACGGCGTGCTGAGCTACCGGGAGACGTTTCACTTCGACGCGAGCGACCCGAATGCGCAGGTTATCCTCGATGGCATCACGCCGCTCGAGTTCAAGGAGATCGTGCTGCATGGCATGACGACGACTGCGCGGCAGGGCCAGGGCACGGAGGGTGAGGTCGATGGCACTGCCGGTTATAAGCTCGTACTCCCGATCGCTTCGGGCGAGTTGATGGGTGTCGCGTCTGCGGCCGACGTGCTGGGCGCGGTGGACCATCTGGGCCTTGAATATGGCGAGGTGGTGGACTGGCAGGCGATTGGCGATCAGGTGATCGCGAATTTCGAGGCCACGGGCCAGTGGTTCATTTGAACCCACTGATTCAGTAGCGCGCAGTTACTCTCAGAGGCGGCATGCGGAGGCTTCATGCTCCGGGCTACCACATGCCGCCTCAGCGCCTCCTATCACAGACGCCCGCCCAGCGCACGATGTCGCATGCGGCGCGCCGGCGGGATGCGGATCAGCTCAGTAACGCCGCCGATGAGTATCCGGCGCCAAGCGAGGCTATGCGTTCCGCCAGACAGAGGCTGTGTGCGCGGTTAGTTCGTGCTTACCTCGCCATTGAGTAGAGGACTCTGCCCCGGCACATGGCGGCGGCCGATCGGGGTGGCGGGCCTAATGGGAGTCGTTTGTACCGTAGCGTCCCTGGGATCCCGAGGGATTAGTCAGGGTCCAGCGACGATGGTGAGATTGAGGGCGGTGCAGGCGCGGCTGATGTCGACGTGTCTGTTCACGTCGCGCCGGCGCGACGCCACCCGCAGCGCACCCCCGAAGCGGTCACGGAAGAGGGCGAGATTGTCACCGGCATGGAAGCGGGTCGGCAATACGCCATCGGGTGCGGAGGTGGTGCTTGGTTCAACAAGCAGAGACCATTCGAATCCAGGCGCACTCCCTCCGCCATTGTGGTGTAAGAGGGGCAAAACCTGTGGTGGTCAGGCGGGCTGGCAGCGCTGCCGGACCAAGTCGGGCAAGTACGGGATGCTGGCTTGGCCTGGGATGCCGAGCCTGGCGCCGAGGTAATCCCAGAAGCTGAG
>NZ_JACOMF010000121.1 GCF_014283215.1 Siccirubricoccus deserti | reverse complement strand
CTCAGCTTCTGGGATTACCTCGGCGCCAGGCTCGGCATCCCAGGCCAAGCCAGCATCCCGTACTTGCCCGACTTGGTCCGGCAGCGCTGCCAGCCCGCCTGACCACCACAGGTTTTGCCCCTCTTACCCCAAAATGCCCATAACCATGTGGGTCAGAACTGCCACAAACAGGCCGATTGAAACCACAATCAGCAGCAGATCGGCGCCAGGAGGTATGCGCAAGGGCATCAGCGGTCGCCGTTTCCAATTGCTCCAAAATTATATTTAAGGCTATAATTTTGATAAATCATCAATGCGAGATCAGCACGAAGCGATTGTGATTGGGTCTTATCGCGGGTGATAACACGAAAACGGAACCGATGCGCTCGGCATACTACCGGCGGCGCTAAACGTTGCGGCCCCATTTACCTGCTCCCGCTGGCTCTGCAGCGGTGCATTTTTAGCGCCCCCGCTGGCCCTCCGGCGGGGGCACATTTTAGCCCACCTGCTGGCTCTTAGACCGGGATGCAGGCATTATTGCGGGTGAGTATTTGCAGCGCGAGCAAAGGTTGGGGCCAACCCATGCCGCCAGAATGACTGCTGGGCCACGTTTCCGGCTCCGTAAACCGTGTACCATTCAAAGGTCAGCTTGAACTCGCGGTGTCGTGCGGCCTGTGGGAGGCTTGCTGAACCCTCGTGCGCTCGACGCGATCTTTCTGCCGAAAGGCGCGGTCTTCTACAATCGGCCCGGCAGATCGAACGGCATGGCTCGACAACGCATCCTAAACCGGTTGCTCTGGATCGGCTTCGGGCTGGTCGGGCTCCTCGCCGCTGCCACGCTGTCCTCTCCGCTTTGGCTCGGGCCGCTCGCCGAACACCAAGCCTCCGTAGCCCTCGGGCGCCCGGTTGAGATCGGGCGGCTGCGGCTGCGTCCGGGCAGCCCCGTACTGCTCACCGCGGACGACGTGCTGATCGGCAACCCCCGGGACTTCCCGCCCGGCGAGGCGCCCTTCCTACGCATTCCTCGCGTCACGCTACAGTTGGAGGCCGGTACCTACCTGCGCCGGCGCGAGATCATTATCCCCTCGATCGAGATGGACAGGCCGGTGGCCCACGTTATCTCGATGGCCGACGAGCGGAGCAACTTCGGCTTCGAACTCGGCGCAGACCGGAGCGACGGCGCAGCCTTCCCGAAGATCGGTGCCATGCGCGTCTCCGGCGGGCAAGCCCGAGTCTCGCTCGCAGGGCTTCGCGCCGAGTTCGAGGTGGTCGTCTCGACCGGGGACGCGGCAGGACCGGACGGCCATGCCATAACGGCAGAGGCGCGCGGCACCTACGCCGACCAGCCCATGGCCGCCACCCTGCTGGCCGGCGGGCTTCCGGGCCTCGGCGGCCCGTCCGGCGCCTGGCCGGTCGAGCTGCACCTGGCAAACGGGCCGACACGCGCCATCCTGAAGGGCACATTGCAGGCCCCACTGAACCCGCGCACCGCCGCCCTAGGCCTCCTGCTCGCCGGGCCGGACCTGGCCCTTCTCGCCTCGCTGACCGGCGTCCCGCTCCCGGTCACGCCGCCCTACGAGCTCGGCGGCAAGCTGGACTACATCGAGGGACGCTTCCACTTCACCGATGTGGCTGGGCGCATCGGGCGGAGCGATGTCGAGGGCATGGTGACCGTCACCCAAGGGCCGATCCGGCCCGAGCTAACGGCCGAGCTGCGCTCGCGGAGCGTGGACCTCCGTGACATCGCTAGCCTGCTCGTCGGCGGGCCGGGCCCGCCCGGGACGCCCGGCCAGACCCCGCGCCAGCAGGAGCACGCGACGCAGGCGCAGCGGGAGGCGAACTCTAGCCCGCGCTTGCTGCCCGATCGGCCGCTCAACATACCGAAGCTCAGGGGGGTGGACGCGTACCTCACCTACCATGCCGAGCGGATCCAGGGCCGGTCCATGCCGTTCGACGACCTCACCCTCCGCATGGACCTCGTGGACGGCACCGTGGCGCTCCGTCCGCTGAGCTTCGGGGTAGGCGCCGGGCGCATCGCAGCCGACATTCTGCTGACCCCTAGGGAGGAAGACACGGTGCAGGCGAAAAGCGAGGTCCGGTTCGAGCGGCTCGACTTCGCCCGCCTGATGCATGCGACAGGGACCTACCAGGGCGCAGGGGTGCTTAGCGGGACAGCGCGGGTCGAAGGCACGGGCGGGTCAATAGCGGAGATCCTGGGGCACGGGGACGGCGCGCTCCTCCTCTCCATGACGGGCGGCTATCTCAGCAAGCTCCTGGTCGACCTCGCCGGTCTGCGCCTCGGCAGCGCGCTGCTCGGCTCCCTCGGCGGCGAGGCGCGCACGCCGGTCAAGTGCTTCGTGGCCGACCTGCCGTTGCGGCGCGGCATTCTCTCCACCCGTGCCCTGCTACTCGAGACCGATGACGTGGTGATTGAGGGGCGGGGCGTCGTGGACCTGCGGCGCGAGCGCGTCGAGATCCGCCTCTGGACGGAGTCGAAGCGCCTGAACTTCGGGGCACTGCCGCTGCCGCTGCTGGTCAGTGGTACACTCAAGGCGCCGAGCGCGGCGCCCGACAGGACGGCGGGCGCGGGCGGCGGGATTGCCGGCGCGATCGCGGCGCTGCCCACCATTCGCTTCGGCATCGGCGACGATCCGCGCTGCGAAGGGCTGCTCCGGCGCGCGCGGCGTGGGCAGGCGACGGGCAGCGATGCGCCTCCTCGCGGCGAAAGCACCGGTGGCGGCCGTCGTTGAGAAGCCCCGACCTCCACAGTCGAGGCCACCGCAAGCCGACGCAACCTGTCCTGCCACAAGACAGGCAGCCGGTCGCGCCCGAGCCTCCGCCACCGGTTGTACATGTTATGCCAAATCCTGCTGATCAGAACCCATGTGCCCAGTCGCGCAGGCCGATGGACATGATGGTCCAGGGCTGCTCGACGAGCCGGTTCCAGGCGCGGCAGCAGTGGTCGACGATGTTGTCGTAGCAGCGGAAGATGCGGTTCGAGAGCCAGCCGGGCGCTGCTCGATGCTGTCCGGCGCCGCAGGGCTGATCTCCAGGCCGCAGCGCACCCGGCCGTCCTCGAACAGTCGGCGACGGCCGAACCATCGCCGCCGATGACCAGCGCCGAGCGGCATCAATGGCACCGGTGGCAGCGCAGCACCGAGATCCATGACGAGGTGCTCCGCCTCCACCGCGACGGCATGCAGATCAAAGCGATCGTGCGCAGGCTCAGGGTCGGGCGCAACACTGTCCGACGATGGTTGCGCGGCGCCGCACCGGAGCCCTACCGGCCACGGCGCAGCATGCTGGAGCCCTATCTTGATCTCCTGGAACGGCGCTGAGCCGAGGGCTACCACAACGGCGCCCTGCTCTGGCGGGAACTGCGCGATGCCGGGTTCCGGGGCGGCCTCCGTGTTGCGACCGAGTGGGCCACTCGCCAGCGGCTTGCTTCACGCCCGGGCCGTTCGACATCAAGCTTCACCGTGCCGCCGTCGCGGCGCGTGGCCCGAATGCTGACCGCTTTCCCAGCAACGCTGGATGTGGCCGAGCGCCGATACCTTGATCGGCTGCTTGCTGTCTCGCCGTCCCTTGCGCTCGCGCGCGACCTCGCCCTGCGCTTCGCTGCCATGGTCCGCGAGCAGCAGGAAGGCGAACTCGACCGCTGGCTGGCCGATGCGGAGAGCAGCGAGTTGCGTTCCTTTGCCACCGGCTTGCGGCAGGATGAGGCTGCCGTCAGGGCCGCCTTGGTGCTGCCATGGAGCAACGGGCAGACAGAAGGCCAGATCACCAGGCTCAAACTCGTCAAGCGGCAGATGTTCGGCCACGCCAAGCATGACCTCCTGCGAGCCCGCGTCCTACAGGCCGCGTAGTCCGCTATTCAGCTGCACCAAAACCCGTGGAGAGCCCCTTTTGGACGCCGATCCGGGGTCCTGATCCGACGCCGATTGACAGCGTTGCCTCGGACTTCGCCAGCTTGCTCGCCAATGCCTTCAGCGCGGTCGGCATGTTGGCGATCGTGCCGTAGTCGCGGACCTCGCCCCGCTTGCCCGTCGCGGCCAACGCCACCGCGATCGTCTCCTTGTGCACGTCGAGGCCGACATAGGTGATAGTCTCCGCCATGACCCGTCTCCTATGCATGGTGCACGCATGCGTGCACCGGTGCCGGACACCCGGCGCAACCCTCGCAACCTGCATACTGTGAGACGGGTCGCCCCCATCTCTGGCGGACATCTGGTCTAGGGGCTCGGGACGCTTGGTGGCGCGGAATCAGGCGCTCCCGCCGGGCCAGCAGCGTGCAAGGCTATGGACGTCCACGCGGGACAGCCTTGGGGAAGCTAGCCAAGCGTGCAGCATAGGCGCAGGCCACCTCGCAACATAGTGCGACCAGTCCGTGGACCCGGTGAATACCGATTGCCGCGCCGCCTCCGGCAAGGAGCAGTCGCGGCTGGCGGGCCAGGGGGCGCGGGTGACAACCAGGCTTGCCTCCATGACTGAACCCATTGCCGCAAGGATGGTGCAGGCGATGAGGCCGGCACGGCTGGCCTGCCGCACCCGCCCGACCGCTGGCGCGAGCAGTCCCGCTGCCGTCGCCACGGCAAGCACGACAAGCGGTGCGATGCCGCCGCGCATGGTCATCTCATTGCCGGGGCCAAAGACATAGCCCGGCAGCAGGCAGAGCATGACCACCGCCGCCACCAGCATTCTCCCCCGCACCAGGAGCAGCGCAAAACCCGCCCAGCACAGCACCTCGACTAGTAGGAACAGCAGCCATCGCCCGGCGGCCCATGCCTCCGGGTATTTCCAGAGCAGCGGGTAGTGCGGAATCCCCGCCGGATCGGCCAGGAGATACAGGCAGAGCGGCGTGGCGAATGCCGCGGCCAACAGGTTGACCGGTGCAATGGCCGCCCTCAGCGCCGCAACAGCACCACCTTGCAGCAGCACGACGAGAGTCAGGACGGATGCGCCGAACACGGCCAGCGGGCTCCAGAGCACGCCCGCCGCCAGCGGCAGAGCCGCAACCCGCGCGAAGCGGGGATCATACCCGTGCCGCAGCAGCAGGAGCGTCGCCAGCCAAGCCGGCAGGGCATGGTTGGGTGCCCAAAGCAGCAGCGTGACATGGCCGGAATACTGAAAGAGCTGCGCCCACCAATCGCCTCCGCGCCCCCAGCTGGCGAGCGGCCCTGCACCAGCTTTCCAGTCGAGCCAAAGATTTGGCACCATATCGAGGCCACCGAAGATGACGAAGAGGCTCGCAGTCACCACGCAGGCAATTCGTGCCTGGCCCGGCGGCGCCACATCACATGCGAGGCAGGACAGCAGCGCGAGCGTCAATGCCAGCCCCAGCCCCGTCCACGCCCATAAGGCCACCTGCGCCGCACCAAAGCCAAGCATCTGCCCAATAAGGGCCGCGGGCATGTAGTAGCCGAGTGGCGCCCGCAGCAGCCAAGCCTGGTCGCCTACGCCATAAACCAGCGGTCCAGGTCCGACCGTGAGATCAAGCAACACCGCATCCCGGATCTGCCAATCCGCGGCGCTGTAGAGGAGATGGTGGGTCCCAGTGGCTCCGCCCGCCCAAAGCAGGCCCAGGCACGCTAGGGTGGCGGCCCATCCGAAGGGCCAGGCACCACGCCAGCCCGGCGTCAGCACCAGTGCAGCCAACGCGAACGGCACCATGACCAGGGCCGCCCCGATGGCGAGCCAGGTGCCCAGGAAGATCACCGCCGGTGTCAACATATACGCGACGACAAGTACCGTCAGGCGATCCGGCGCTGCATGGCCCAGCGCTACATCCAAATCGAGCCGACGAGCCACGGCGGCCGAAGCCTCTCTTAGTCTTGTAATGGCCGGTGCACTCCCTTTTGGTCCAGGATGTTCCTCGCCGGCCGAACCATGATGCTACTCGTCGGCACTGCACTCGTTGAAGAACTACTGGCCACTCCGCTGCCACCGCGGCGCCGCCACGCCAGCATTTCATCCACTAATCTTGACCAACCAGCCTTGCACATAGCCTATTGGTAGCCGCCCGATAGGGGCAATCCAGCACCCGCAGCGGCATTTTGGCCGGACTGGCGTTTGATCCCGTAGCCGCGCGGTCCCGCTTCGTAGGAAAAACACAGCGCCGAGCCGGACTTCGCCAACTTGCCCGCCAATGCCTTCAGCGGCATTGCCAACTTGTTTGCTCAATGGTCATGCTGGGCCGCATTGCGCAACCGCTTGCGTCATCACACCGCCGTTCGGGCGCAGGTCTCCTGCTGCCAGACCTGAAAGGCCTCGGCGCGGGCACAGCGGTATTGTGCCGCCGTCATCAAGTGCCGCCGCGGGCGGAAGTGACCATAGATCATGCTGTGCGCCGACAGGAACCGCTGTGCCTGCACGGGTGACTTGAATCGCTGCATCTGGCGCTCGCGGCGCCGGGTCGGGCGGTGCGAGTTCTCGGCACGATTGTTGAGGTATCGGCTGGTCCGGTGTCGCACATCGGGCAGGACCTCGCGCTTCGCCGCGCCCTAGAGCGAAATCTGACCATTCAGAGTCGCTGAGGATTCCCGCCCGGCGCGAAATCTGATTCACCGTGCCTGCTGGGCACGGAGGCCAGCTTGCATGGCGAGAACCCTGTCCGAAGATCTACGCGCC
>NZ_JACOMF010000120.1 GCF_014283215.1 Siccirubricoccus deserti | reverse complement strand
TGCGAAGCTGGCCACCACGGCGAAGCCAAGGCCCGTGGCCACCATCAGCGCCGCGGCGAGCAAGAGCAGGGCGCGTGGATCCACCCGCGCGCCCAGCGCCCCGACGGCGAGCGTCATCAGCGCCGAACCGAGCAGCGCCGCGGTCGCCACCAGGCCGATCTCGGTCGCGCCGTAGCCAAGTGCGACGAGGTAGGCGGGGAGCAGCACCGCCGCCAAGCCATCGCCGAAGTCCCGCAAGCCGCGCGCCCAGAAGACCCGTCCCTGGATGCCGGACGGCGGCGACATGGCCATCATGCGATCACGCCAGGGCCTGCGCCTCGAGGGCATCGAAGTGGGTGAGGCTGTCGGCCTTGGCCGAGAGCAGTCTGTCCGCTTTCCGGCGAGGCATGCGGGAAAGAGGCCATTTGCCGCGGGCCACGCTCGGCGCATCCCGGCCCAAACCGGACCCGCCGAGTGGAGGCGCCGCCCGGTTGCTGCCCACCGGTCTGTGCCGTCACGCACCGCGTCCTGTGGCAGGCAGAGAAGTGCGCGGGTCCAGCGGCGCCGCGGTTGGTGTGGTGCCCGGCAGAGGCTGGAAGGCACCCTGCCGCTCCGCCGGCACCGGGGCGCGCGCGAAGAGGCGCCAAGCCGCGAAGACCAGGCCGAGCAGGCCGACCAAGGCCGCAAAGAGGAACAGGCCCCACCCGCCCAGTGCCATCATCACAGCCGAGGTCAGCAGCGGCCCCGCCGTCGCGCCGGAGGAATAGGCCAGCACCAGGCCGCCGCTGGCGGCCACGCGCTCGTCGCGCGCGAGGTGGTCGTTGGTATGGGCTGCGCACAGCGGATAGAGCGCAAAGGCGACCCCACCGAAGAATGCCGCCGAGCCGAGCAGCGCCACACCCCCGCCTTCCGCGGCGGAGGCGACGAGGAGCGCGGCCACCACCAGCAGCGCCAGCGTCGCGACAATCACCCGCCGGCGGTCAAAGGCGTCGGACAGGCGCCCGAGCGGCCACTGTAGCAGCACGCCGCCGGTGATCAGAACACCCATGAACAGCGCGGCGCCCTGCGCCTCGAAGCCCGCCGCGTCGCGCGCGAAGACGGGTCCGAGCGCATAGACCGAGCCGAGAACAAGTCCGCTCGCCACCGTGCCCACCACGCCGAGCGGCGAGGCCACCCAGAGCCGGCGCGCCGGGAAGGAAGCCACCTCAGGCAGTGCGGGCGGCGGCATGCGCGTAAGTGCGACCGGCAGCACCGCAACAGAGATCAGCACGGAGACGAGCAGGAAAACACGCATCCCGTCATTGCTCCAGTCCAGTGCAAGCAAAACCTGCCCCGAGGCCTGTCCCAGGTAGAGGCAGATCATGTAGGCTGCGAGAATGCGCCCGCGCGAGGCGGGGCCCGCATGGTCGTTCAGCCAACTCTCGACGCAGATGAAGATGCCAGCCATGCAAAAGCCCTCCGCCAGCCGTAGCGGCACCCAGGCAAGTGGCGGCGGGAGCAGCGGATAGAGCAGCGTCACTGCGGAAACCACTGAGGCGAAGGCCGTGAAGGCGCGGATATGGCCGACCCGCAGTACGACCCGGTAGGCGAGTAATGAGCCAAGGGTGAGCCCAGCGAAATAGGCCGACATCACGAAGCCGATAACGGGCCGGGGCAGCTCCGCCGCCTCCAGCCGCAGGCTCACCGCGGTGCCCAGCGAGCCACTACCCGCCATGGTGACGAAGACGCCAACCAGCAGCGCGGCGATGGGGCGGAGCACGGCGCCGGCCGCACCCGTCGTGCCGGGCCTCAACGCGTCCGCTCGGCCGCGTGCAGGAAGGCTAGGTGCCGCTCGTAGCGGGCGAGCACATCCGCGATCAGCTCCTCGCGCCCGAGGCCCATCAGGTCCTGGTCCAGGCCGCCTTCACGCAGGAAGAGCTCGGCACGCCAACTCCGATCCTCGCCGTCCCGTGGGCCGGCAGAGTAGGAGAAGCTCGGGGCGACATGGCCACGCAGCCGGATTCCGTAACGGAACTCCTCCGCCGTGCCGGGGCTCGCAACCAAGCGGATTCGCCCCTCCTCCCGCAGCAGCTCGGCCTCGACGCCGCGGGCGCGCAGCTCCCGTGCCACCGCGTCCAGTGCGGGGGTGGCGATATCGGAGAGGAAGGCCTGCACCTCGGCGCGCGAGGGGTTGTGCAGAATGGTGTGCAGGCGCCGCTGCCAGGCGCCCGGTACCGGGCCCGCGGCAGGGGTGGGCGCGTGCACGATGGTCTCGCGCAGCGCCTCGAGCTGCAATGCACGGTGCAGGGCCCAGCACATGGCCAGCATCACGACCGTGAAGGGCAGCGCGCTGGCGATGGTCGCGGTCTGCAGGCTCTGGAGACCGCCCGCGAAGAGCAGGACGGCCGCGACCAAGCCCGCGGTCACCGCCCAGAAGATGCGCCGCCAGACCGGCGCGCGGTCGGACCCACCTGCGGTGATGGTGTCGATGACGAGCGCGGCACTGTCGGCTGAGGTGACGAAGAAGGTTATTATCAGCAGCGTCGCCAGAGCCGAGGTGAGGCCGCCCAGCGGGAACTGCTCGAGGAAGGCGAAGAGCGCAAGCGGCACGCTGGAGGCTACGGCATCCGTCACCACACGCGTCGCACCCGACAGGTGCATCGCGATCGCTGTATTGCCGAAGACGGTGAGCCAGACGAAGGTAAAGGCAGTCGGCACGAAGAGCACGCCGAGCACGAACTCCCGGATGGTTCGCCCGCGCGAGATGCGCGCGATGAACATGCCCACGAAGGGCGACCAGGAGATCCACCAGGCCCAGTAGAACAACGTCCAAGAGGCCAGCCAGGCATTCGGCTCATAGGCGTAGAGGTTGAAGCTGCGGGTGATGATCTCGTTCAGGTAGCCGCCGGTGTTCTGGACCAGCGCCTTCAGCAGGAAGACTGTCGGCCCGACTGCCACGACGAAGACCACCAGCGCCGCGGCGAGGATGACGTTGAACTGGCTCAGCCGGCGGATGCCGGCATCGAGGCCGAGCACGACAGAAACGGTGGCCATTCCGGTGATCGCGGCGATCAACGCGACCTGCACCGGCAACGTCTCCGGCAGGCCGGTGAGATGCGCGAGCCCCGCATTGATCTGCAGCACGCCAAGCCCGAGCGAGGTGGCGACGCCGAAAACCGTGCCGAGCACGGCGAAGATATCGATCGCTTGGCCGATCGGCCCGTGGATGCGGTCGCCAAGCAGCGGGTGGAAGGCCGAGCGCACCGTCAGCGGCAGGCCGTGGCGGAAACCGAAATAGGCGAGCGAGAGCCCGACCACGGCATAGATGGCCCAGGCGTGGATGCCCCAGTGGAAGAAGGTGCTGCGCATCGCCGCGCGCGCCGCCTCGACCGTGCCTGCCTCGCCGACCGGGGGCGTGGTGAAGTGCATCACGGGCTCGGCCACGCCAAAGAAGACGAGGCCGATGCCCATCCCGGCGCTGAACAGCATCGCGAACCAAGAGCCGTAGCTGTAGTCCGGCTCCGCATGGTTCGGCCCGAGCTTGACGCCGCCATGCCTGCTCATCGCGAGGTAGAGTACAAAGCCCACGAAGATTACGACCGAGAGCAGGTAGAACCAGCCGAGCCGGTCCATGATCGAGGCCTGGACCGCCGTGAAGACCTGGCCCACCATGTCCGGAGCGATGGCGCCGGCCAGGACGATCAGCACCACCAGACCGGCGGAGACGAGGAAAACCGGGCTCGTGGCGGCTGTCGGTGCGGGCTGCGGCGAGGCTTGGCGCTTCTCGGGAATGGCGTCCTCCTATGGCACGCTATGCTGCGGCCTGCCGCTCCGGTGGCTGCCGCGTGCTGCCAACGTCGCGGCCCCGGATGGGTTGGAGGCCGTTGCGCTGGCGAGGAATGCGGCCATCCCCTATCCCGCTAGAACCATCCGCCTACCCTTGCGCGATGGGAATGGCCGCTTCTCGCCCAGTCGGGTCAGTCAGCACCGGGGGCACTTTGTCCGCGCGCAGGGAGTCGGCCAGCCGGCGATGGCGCGGGCGCTGAACGAGAGAAGAGTGCCGGCGCCGTCAGGCCGCGGTGCATGGACGCATACTACGGTGGCGAGAGTACTGGCCCGGGCCGGGGCCTGCGGCTCCGGAACCCGCCTTCCACGGTCGGCGGCGCAGGGCTCGGAACGAATAAATTGCCGGGCCTATCAGGCGCTGGCGGTGCATTCTCCATCTGCACCTGGTGGATGACGCTGCCTGCAATGCGTATCGTGAGGCCCGGAGCCAGCCTAGATCCGAGCACGGCGGCGGAAGCCTTCGGACCGACCGGGAACTCGCCAGCTGGCGCATTGACTGCCGCCCAGACAATGGCATCGGCAACCTCCCGAGCGCCGTCCATCCAAGGCCCGCGCGGCTCGCGGCCCATTCGTGCGGCCGCATTGGCCCAGAACGGCGTGTCCACTGCCCAGGGCAGGATCGTGATGATGCGAATGCAGTCCAAGCCGCTTAGGCGCATCTCCTGCCGCAGCGCACCATCCAGGCCAATGATGGCATGCTTCGTCGCCGCGTAGGAGGCATGATAGGCGAGCGGCACCCGGCCCTCGACCGAAGCCATGTTAACCAAGGTTCCCGATCCTTGCGCGCGAAAGCGCCGAAGCGCGGCATGGCTGCCGTAAAGGACGCCGTTCAGGTTCACGTCTATGACCCTGGTGTGGTCAGCGACGGGGATCTCGTCGAAACGGCCAATGGATGCCACGCCTGCATTGTTGAGCCAGACATCCACCCGTCCGAAGCGCAGCTCAGCCGCTGAGGCGAGAGCCTCCACCGCCTCCGGGCGGCTGACGTCAGTAGGTACGACCAGGGCCTCACCTCCATTGGCGCGGATGACCCGTGCCACATCCTCCAGCGCCTCAATGCGGCGGGCAGCGAGGACGACGTTCGCGCCCATGGAACCTGCGCGTTCCGCGACGCCGCGCCCGATGCCGGACGAGGCGCCAGTGACGACCCAGGTCCTACCAGAGATGGCGACACGGTCAGATTCGTACACGGCCGGCATTGCACAGGCAGCCAGAAGCAGCAGCAGGCTCAAGAGCAGAATGCGTGACACGGCGAGTTCCGGCCTGCGCGGCGAAGTGCGCGAGGTGAGCAGGGAACGGCGGGCGGCACCCTTCGTTCCGACCGCCGCGGCTGCACTGGAGGATCAAGGTGCCACGGGTGTGATCATTGGCGCTGGCTTGCCTCCCCCGTTTGTGGCGGGAGGGTGTGGGTCAACCAGCGCTGGCATGTGAGGCCTTCTCAGCGCGCTGGGCGGCGATCTCGTCGAAGCTCCGGCCGGCGCCGTCCAGCATCGCCTGCTGTCCCGTGAAGGCCTGCCAGCGAGTGAGGGCGACATCGACATAGGCCGGCGAGAGCTCCAGGGCATGGCAGGCCCGCCCCTCCATCTCGGCGGCGATCAGCGTGGTGCCCGAGCCACTGAACGGCTCGTACACCGCCTGTCCCGGGCTGCTGTTGTTGACGACCGGCCGGCGTATACACTCCACCGGCTTCTGCGTCCCGTGCACCGTCTCGGCGTCCTGGCCGCGGCTGGCGATCTACCAGAGGGTGGTCTGCTTGCGGTCGCCGCTCCAGTGCCCGGTGCCTCGCACCGCGTACCAGCAGGACTCGTGCTGCCAGTGGTAGTGGCCACGGCCAAGCACCTGTCAATGCTGACGTTGATTTCCCTGGAAGTGCTGGCGAAAAAATCCCACTGTAGCTGGTGTCTACAGGGCGGCGATGAGGCCGTCGGGATGCGGCTTGGGTGACCTGCCTCGCCAGCGGGTGTTGGCTTAGATGCAGGCATCTGCCGCGCTGAGCTGGTGTCCGGCAGCAGGTCGGCATGGCGGCGGAGGCGGTAGCTGGCGTCTTCGATGCGGACGACAATGGCATGGTGGAGGAGCCGGTCCAGCAGCACGGTGGCGACGACGATGGCGCCGAACACTTCGGCCCGGCCGGCAGCAGCTTGAGGGACGGCTGCTCCTCGACGAAGTGCTCTATGACGATGCGCCCTGTCGTGCCATGCAGGCGGCGGTTGGCGGGCAGTTCGTCCTCGGCGCCCGCGCCCTGCCGGGCAATCCTTTTGATGACCACACCCTCGCCGTTCAAATTGCCCAGACCGCGCGCATCACCGGCCTCGGCATCGAGCGGGCCCATGTCGATCGCGGTTACCGCAGCCACGACGCCGACAAAACCCGTGTGTTCGTCTCCGGCCAAAAGCGCGGCATCACCCCGAACATTCGCCGCGAGCGGCGGCGCCGCAGCGCCATCGAGCCCGTCATCGGCCGCAATAAGAGCCACGGCCATCTCGGCCGCAACTTCCTGCTCGGTACCAAGGGCGACGCCACCAATATCATCCTCGCCGCCGCAGGCCACAACCTCCGCCTGCTCCGCGCCTGACTGGCCTGGCTCTTGGCCTGCCTGCTCAGCCTGCTACTCCCATCTCAGCAAACCCAAGAGGGCCGCCAGCCGCGACCCCCGGCTGCCTGAAAACCTCATAATTCACGGGCGACTGGCACTACTTCGGCACTTTCATTCGCGCTTGTGTAGGTCGATGAACTCGCGGCATCTGGGACATCGCAGCCGGATGGCGGCAGCGAGCTGAGCCAGCAGTGCGCGCCGGATGGCGGGCAAGGTGGG
>NZ_JACOMF010000012.1 GCF_014283215.1 Siccirubricoccus deserti | reverse complement strand
CGCTGACCAGCGCCTTCAGCTCGGCCGGCGACAGCGCGTCAGGATCGGCGGGCGGGACCATGCGCCCGAGCGAATCAGACCAGCCGCCACCTGGGAAGGGCAAACTGCACCCTCGCCACAGGTTTTGCCCCTCTTACGGAGATTCCCTGCAAGCCATTGACCGGGAAGCACTCCAGGACCATTCCTTGGCATCGGACAGCGGCGATGCGGAAGGCACCGTCACTGTTCGGCAACGGCATGGCTACCACGCCATCGGCACGGGCTGGAACACAAGCCGAACGACCGTCGTTGCCGAAGGCCGCAGCCGCATCGCACGGCGGCTGCAGGCCAGGCTGGCCTCGAAGTCGCCAAGCGAGAAATGCGCCAGCGCCTGAACGTAGTGGAAGCTGGTCAGGTGCGGGTCGCGCGGGCTGAGTTCCAGGGCGCGCTGCACCAGCGCCAGCGCCTCCTCCTCCCGCCCCGTCCAGGCCATGGTGAAGCCGAGCGCGAAATGCCCCTGCGCGAAGCTGGGGTTCAGCGCGATGCATTGCTCCAGCGCGGCGATCGCCTCCTCATGATCCTGCAGCATGCAATGCGCGCGGCCGAGGACGCAGAGATTCATGCAATCCCGGTCGTCCAGCGCGACAGCCACGCGGGCGAGGCGCATCGCGCTCTCCAGCAGGGCCGGCCGCTCCTCCGGCCGGCAGGTGAAGCTGCGTTGCAGATGGACGTAGGCCAGCGCGCCGGAGGCGCGGGCGAAGCCCGGGTCCAGCTCGATTGATTGGCGGAACAGCGCCTCGGCATCCGCCATGCTTGGCGTGGTGAAGCCCCAGAGATTCCAGAGGCCGCGCTGGTAGAGGTCCCAGGCGTCCAGGTTGTCGGGCGGGCGTCGCATCGCCGCCTCGCGTTCCAGCCGCCCCAGCTCGGGCTCGATGACGGCGGCGATCTGCTGCGCCATGACATCCTGGATCTGCAGGATATCGGCGAGGCCCAGGTCATAGCTTTCCGACCACAGCTGCCGTCCGGTCTCGGCGGAGATCAGGTCGGCGGCGATGCGCAGCCGCTCGCCCCGCTTCAGTACGCTGCCCTGCACCAGGTAGCGCACGCCGAGCGCCGCGCCGATCTCCTGCGCCGGCACGTCGCGACCCTTGAAGGCGGCGGCGGAGTGGCGGCTCAGCACGTCCAGCCAGCGGTTGCGCGCCAGCAGGCGGATGATGTCCTCGGTCAGGCCGTAGCTGAAGTAATCGGTATCCGGCTCCTGGCTGAGGTTGACGAAGGGCAGCACGGTGATCGCCGGCTTGCGGTCCGCTGCCGCCTCGCGCGCGAGGATGACCGCCGGCGAGACCGGGCGGGCCGCCGGCGCCGGTGCCGAGGGCGGCGGCTCGGCGGCGGTATCGGCAGTCGCCTCCGCCTCCCGCACCTCGCCGACGAAGCGGAAGCCGCGCTTGTGGACCGTCTTGATGAGCTGCTGGCGGTCGCCGTCGTCGCCGACCGCGCGGCGGGCCGCGTTGATGCGGCTGCTCAGCGCCGCCTCGGAGACGATGCGGCCGTTCCAGATGGTGTCGAACAGCTCATCCTTGCTGACCACGCGGTCGCGGTTACGGATCAGATGCAGCAGGAGGTCGAAGACCTGTGGTTCAATGTGGACGACATCGCCCGCGCGGCGCAGCTCGTGGCGGCGCAGATCCATCTCATGCCCAGCAAAGACGATATGCATCCATCATCCTCCCGCGGCGTGCCGGCGCGGCCAGGCGTCCTCCTCCGGGCCTGGTCGCCGGACGGGGCATCGAAGCTGGGGTGCCGCCTTGCCCGCGGTTCCGGCCCGAGTGGCGGAAGAGTAAGCTGCTACATGGACCGATCCAAGCTTCAGCTGAGCGCGCCGGGCTGCATCGACGACGGCGCGAGACCACGGCGGCTGATGATCGGTTGTGGCGAACGCCGAATGGCCACGCCCCGGGCGGGATCGCGGCCGTAAGGATCATGCCGGCATTGGCATGCCAGAAAGGCGGCGACGGGCGCGAGGGCCGCTCCGTCGCCGCTACGGCAACCGCGGATTGCGTTCATCGCCGAACGCCAGTCCGCTGAAGGCTGTCATTTGTAGGGCGGGTTCACCCTCCGGGGAGGTCACGCCCCGCCGCGGTCCGCTCTAGCCCCGCCGATCCGGCCCCACCGTGGCGCCGACGAGCATCTGGCTGCGGCTGCCTGGCGCCGCGTAGCTGATGCTGGCGTTGTCGCCGCCACCGGTCAGGCTGGCCACCACCGGTTCCTGCAGCAGCATCGGCGTATCGGCGTAGAGGACGGTGGCATTGTCGCCGCCGCCGACGAGCCGGGCGACGCCGCCACCTTGCTGTGGCCGTGGCATGGGATTGAACCACACAACATCGAAATTCCCCTCGCCGGTCTGGCTCCATTGCCAGGAAGCGGCGGAAGGCGCGTCCTTGGCACAGGCGCCACCGCTGATGGTGGTTGCCGCCAGCAAGGCCCGACAGGCGATCTTCAGGAAGGCATTCATGGGTCGTCCTCCGGATGGTGGTCCGGGCCCCGTGCCCGGTGCAGGATGACCTTAGGCGTGGCTGCCCCGGCAAGCTTGGCGGCAGCCTTGTCTTTCGCTTGATAAACCCTGTGGAAACGGTGGTGCCGCGCGGTCAGGCGGTCTTCAGATGCTTGTAGACCGCCCGCTCGAACTGTCCGTAGAGCCGCATCGCCGGTTCGTCGCCGAAGGGCAGGATCTGCGTCATCACCAGCCCGGTGACGCGGCGGGCCGGGTCGATCCAGTAGTGGGTGTTGTAGAGGCCGGCCCAGGTCAGGCTTCCGGCGCTGCGGCCGTTCCGGCTCGGCTGTAGGTTGATCATGGTGCCGAGGCCCCATTTCAGGCTGGCGCCGGGGAAGAAATCGACATCGACCGAGCGCCACGGGTCGGTGGTCTTCAGGATGCCCGCCTCGATATCGCCGATGTGGTTCCGGCCCATCAGCGCGACCGTCTCTGGCTGCAGGATGCGGGCATCGCCGACGGCGCCGCCCTGCAGCATCGCCCGCAGGAAGGTCATGTAATCCCCGGCGGTCGAGTAGAGGCCGCCGCCGCCGGCCCGAAACTCCGGCGTGAACGGCGTCTCGTAGGGTTGCGGCTGCAGCAAGCCGTCGGCCTGCCGCTGATGCCAATTCGCCTGCCGCGCCCGCTGCTCCGACGAGATGGTGAAGCCGCTGTCCTGCATGCCGAGCGGGCCGAAGATGTGCTCGCGGAAATAGGCATCGAGCTTCTGGCCGCTGGTCGCCTCGACGATCAGCCCGACCCAGTCGATGTTGACGCCATATTCCCAGCGCTCCCCGGGCTCGAAGGCGAGCGGCATGCGCAGCGACGCGACCCTGCCGGTGCCGGTCGAGGGCATGCCGGTCGCCTTGACGTAGCGCGCGGTGTTCGCGTTCCACTGCTCGTAGCTGAAGCCGGCGGTGTGGGTCAGCAGGTGGCGGAGCGTGATCTTCCGCCTTGCCGGGCGCAGCCGCGGCGCGCCCGCGGCATCGAAGCCTTCCAGCACCTGCGGCGCGCTCAGCGCCGGATCGATGTCCGGCACCGGATCATCAAGTTTCAGCCGGCCCTGCTCCACCAGCTGCATCGCGGCGACCGATGTCACCGCCTTGGTCATGGAGGCGATGCGGAAGACGGTGTCGAGGGTCATCGCCGGACCCGTCGCGCTGTTCCGCGTGCCGAAGGCGCCCTCGTAGAAGACACCCCGCTCGGTCGCGGCCATCGCCACGACGCCGGGCACCTCCCGCGCGTCGATGGGCTGGCGGAGCGCGGCGTCGATCCTGGCCCACAGGTCAGGCGTCCTTTCCATCGCTGTGTCAGCGGCTCTCACTTGGCGCGATCCTCCCATATCCATTGGGCCGAGACGGCCGCTGCTGCCCGGAACAGGGCACGCCGGCTCTGCGGCTCCTGTGTCATCGCCTTCCTCCCCGCCGTGCGGGAGGCCGAGCGGGCCGCGTTCGGCATGGTCGCTCTGGCGCAGCGGGACACAGCTTCACCCAGGTGACACGGAACCGGAAGCGGCAGCAGCGCTGCCGGGCGGAACAATTTTCACCACTCTGCCCGGACGACGGAACGCCCGAGCCGCTGCCGGAGCGGCTACCGTTCGAGCCGGGGCCACCAGCATGCCGCCGGACTGGACCCGCACCGACGCCGCACGGCGTTGTGTGGGGTTGTTCCGCTGGCTGCGGCAGGGCAGCCGAACGGGTCGTGCCACGGCACGTTGAAGGGGCTCGCCGGGCCGGCCGCGGCGGATGGCCGAGAGCGACGGAGCGCCTCCGCGCCGCCCCAGGCATCGGAGAGACGCAATGCGAGGCAGCGACAAGATGACGCGCAACCGACGCCTTGCCCGCCCCGATGACAGCATCCAGCATGCCGCGCGCTGCGTGCCGGACAGCGCTGCCGGCGTGCTGCGGGCAGCCCAGGACGACCGGTTGGCCAGCGTCCTCTCGCTCGACGGCATTGCGATAGGTGAGGCCGCGCAGCCGGCGGACGGCACCCTGGCCGGCGTGTCGCGGCCCGAGGGGTGCATTCCCGGATCGGCCGGCCGCGCAGCGGCCCGGATGCCTGCGGTGGATGGGGTTCATGGCTGAACGCTTCGCCGCGGTCGCCTGCTGCTTCCAAAGCGGAATCGCGCTCCGGGGCGTTCACCCCCTGGAGCGGTGCGGTCCGGCCCTGGCTTACCCCCAGCATGTCCAGCGCGATCCTGGCCCCGCCTGCCCTGAGTCCGCGGGTCACGCCCCGGATGACGCCGCCCGGGGCGGGTGGCTGGGCCTGATCTGCCGCGCGACAACACTGATCCTCGCGCTTGCCGGCGTTGGTGCGGCCGTGGCGCAACCGGCTGCCACACCCCCACCGGCAACGTCGCGGGACATGCCACCGGAAGCCGGTCGCGCCCGGCCCGGGACGCCTCCGGACGCAGCCGGCAGTCGCGCCGGGAGCGGCCCCACCGGCGAGGACATCATCGACCGCTCGCAAACCGGCGGCCGCGGCCTGATGCGGCCACCTCCTGGCGGGGATTCCGCGGTCCATGGCGGCGTGCCGGACCCGGTTCCGCGCTCCACGCCGGTGATCCCACGGCCCGCGACGCCCGGCAGCGAGCCGGGTGCCATTCCCCGCTGAACGGTGGCCAAGGCGATGCCATGACGCGACCCCCGGCCCAGCCCATGCGACGCACCCCGCCGCGCGGTACCTCGCGCCAGGTGACGCCATGATGTTCCGGAATCGCGAGGATGCCGGCCAGCGGCTCGCGACACGCCTGCTGGAATGGCGCGCGGCGCGGCCAGTGGTCTTCGCCCTGCCACGGGGCGGCGTGCCGGTGGCTTGCCCCATCGCCGCGGCGCTGGAGGCGCCGCTCGACCTGCTGCTGGTGCGCAAGATCGGCGCGCCGGGCCAGCCGGAACTTGCGCTCGGCGCGGTGGTGGAGGGCGAGCCGCCGCAGACCGTGGTGAATGAGGAGGCCATCCGGATGTGCGGCGTGCCGGCCGATTTCGTCACGGCACAGGCGGCACGCGAATTGCCGGAGATCGCGCGGCGACGCCGGCTCTGGCTGCACGGCAGGCCGGCCATTCCGCCCTATGGCTGCACTGCCATCCTTGTGGATGACGGCATCGCCACGGGCGCGACGGTGCGGGCGGCGCTGCTGGCGTTGCAGCGCGCCGGCGCCGCCCGCCGCATCCTCGCCGCGCCGGTGGCGCCGCCGGATGTCGCGGACCGGCTGCGGCAGGAATGCGACGAGGCGGTGATCCTGGCCGAGCCCTTCCACTTCGGCTCGGTCGGCGCCTTCTACGAGGATTTCCGCCAACTCGAAGATGCGGAGGTGACGGCGCTGCTCGACGCTGCCGGGGTGGGGCGAAGCCGGTGAGCGAAAGGCGCTGCACGACACGACCAGAGCCGATCGCAGCGGTGCGAGAAGGCTCCTGAGCGTGAGGCCGCTCTACAGCCACCAGGCTGCAGCGGAGGGGCGCTCAGGTCAGGCATGAACGCAAGCCGCTGTGGCCTGCAGCGCGGCAGCAGATCGGCCCAGCGGATGCTGATCCGGCGCAGCCGAGGCCGTCCCAGGGCCGGAATCGCCATGCTCTTCGTGAAATTCCTGTCCAAGGCCACTGCCGTGAACGCCACGCGGCTCAAGCCAGCCCGCGATCCGATCCTGTCCGTTGCAAGATCCTGGTCAGCCCCTGGGCGAAGCCTCGCGGGTCCAGCCAGGCAGCGCGCACCAACAGGCGCACCGCGCGCCGCCGCTCGCCCTGCGTCCAGAACGCCTTGCCGCTGCCCCGGTAGCCGCCGGCCAGGAAGGGCCTGCGCATCCCGAAGCGGTCGAACAGCGCCCGATGGCGGTCCACCATGCGTTCCCGCATGGCGTAGTCGGCGCGGGCGAAGCGGGTGGTGGTGATGGAGCCGGCATGCTGGCGGTAGCAGTACAGCGGCTCCGCCACCCGCACCGCCCGCAGCCCGAGTTCGGCGAGGCTCAGGAAATAGTCCCAATCCTCGTTCCCGGCACGGAACAGGGATTCCTCGCAATAGCCGCCGCTCGCCTCGAACAGCGACCGGCGGACCAGCGTGCCGGGGTGCGGAATCCATTGCTCCCGCAGCAGCGCGCGGGTGTCGCGCAGCGGAAAGCGCAGGTCGCTGTCGGTGGCGCCGAACAGGCGGTAATCGGAATAGGCCGCGCCGTGGTCCGGATGCGCCCGCAGCGCGCCGACCAGCTTCTCCAGATAGATCGGGGCGAGCAGGTCGTCGCAGTCGAGCGCCATGAGCAATTCGCCGGCAGCAAGGCGCATGCCGGTGTTGCGGCCGGCCGCCTGGCCGCGGTTCTCCGCATGCCGCACCACCCGGATGCGCGGGTCGCCCAGCGCGTCGGCAATCGCCGCTCCCGCCTCGGTGGGCGAGGCATCATCGACGATGATGATTTCCCAATTGCGGTAGCTCTGCCGCAGGACGCTGCCGAGGCAGTCCGGCAAATACTCGGCGTAGGTGGAATGAAATGGGATGACGATGCTGACGAGTGGGTCGGCCAAGGCTCCGCTTTCCCCGCAAGTACCGGCCGGGAGCTAATACGCGTCAGCATGGCCGGCCGCGCATCCGGCAGGTTACGAACGGCTCATGGAATACTGAGCCGCCCTGCCTCGATGAAACTTTGGAAATGCCATTCGGCCAGCATCATCAGCGGCAATGGAACAGGCGGAAGGCGGCACGACTCCTGCTTTCGGACGGGCCGAAATTCGTGGCCAGATCATGAAATGAGGAGAGGCTTGTCCACCTGGTGGGGTTTCGGGGCAGCGGTATGATCTTCGTCTGCACCTGAAATTTTACCATTTATTAAGTCTCTACCCTGCTCCAGGCACGCCACCTATCCCAGCGTCTCCAGCAATTCGCACAAGGTCGCGCAGCGCGGTGCCAGATCGGCCCAGCGGATGTGCTCATCCGGCGCATGCGCCCCGGCGCCGGTGCAACCGAGGCCGTCCAGGGTCGGAATCCCCATCACCGCGGTGAAATTCCCGTCCGAGCCGCCGCCGCGGTGCTGCCGCGGCAGGTCGTAGCCGTGGCGCGCGGCGATGCCGCGCGCGGTTTCGTACAGAGCCAGCCCCTCCGGGGTTTCCGGGAAGGGCGGGCGGTTGAGGCCGCCCTTCACCCGGATGCGGATGCCGTCCTCCTCGCCCTCCAGCGCCCGGATGGCAGCGACCACGCGCTCCGCCGCCGCCAGGCTCGGGACGCGGAAGTCGATGCGGCAGCCGGCTTCCGGCGGGATGACGTTCGGCCTGGTGCCGCCCCAGACCGGGGCGACATTGGTGGTGACCCCGGCATCAAGGTCGGTCAGCGCATGGATCGCCAGCGTGGCCCGCGCCAGGGCGACCACGGCGCTGCGGCCCTCGGCCCAATTGCCGCCGGCATGGGCGCTGCGGCCCTCGATCGTCATGGTGAAGCCGCCGGTACCCTTGCGGCTGGTCACGCAACTCCCGCGCAGGCCGCCGGCCGGCTCCGGGATCAGCACCGCGGCGGCGCTCCGGGCCTCACGCTCGATGACCGCGCGGCTGGTCGGGCTGCCGACCTCCTCGTCGGGAGTCAGCAACAGGGTGATCGGGCGCTTCGTCGGCGTGCCCTGGCGGAGGATCTCCCGCACCGCATGGAAGGCCATGAAGCTGCCGGCCTTCATGTCGTAGATGCCGGGGCCATAGGCGCGGTCGCCCTCCACCCGGAACGGCATGGAGCCCGCCAGCACCCCATGGTCCCACACGGTGTCGAGATGCCCGGCGATTACCACCGGAGCCCCCTCCCCCGGGGTGCGGGCGACCAGCGTGTCGCCGTAACGGTCGCGGCCGGGCAGGCGCTCGATCGCCGCGCCGGCGCCGCGCAGCCCTGCCTCGGCGTGGTCGAGCAGCGCATTCACCGCGGCGGCATCGGTGGAGGGGGTCTCATGCTCCACCCAGCCCCGCAGCTCGGCAAGCAGGCGGTCGGAGGAGCCGATCTCGGTACGGGGCATGGGTCAGGGTCCTCTGGCAGCCCCGGTATAAGGGCTGCCATGCCCGCGCTTGTCCACCCGCGGCCCCGACGGTAGACCGGGCGCCCCCGAGGAGCAGGACCCGGAATGTCGGACGGCATGTATTTCGAGGATCTGGCAGTCGGCCAGAAGGCGAGCTTCGGCAAGACCATCACCGAAGCCGACATCGTGCTTTTCGCCGCCGTCACCGGCGACACCAACCCGATGCACCTGAATGCCGAATACGCCAGGGGAACGATCTTCGGCGAGCGGATTGCCCATGGCATGCTGGCGGCCGGGCTGATCACCAAGGTGCTCGGCACCCAGCTGCCCGGCCCGGGCACGATCTACATGTCGCAGTCGCTGAAATTCCGCGCCCCGGTCCGCATCGGCGAGACGGTGACGGCGACGGTCGAGGTGCTGGCGCTGCATCCGGACAAGCACCGCGCCACCCTGCGCACCATCTGCACCGTCGCCGGCGAGCCGGTGCTGGAGGGCGAGGCCTATGTCTCCGTCCCCAGCCGGCAGACCCGGGCCGCGGCGGCGGCAGCGGCGGAATGACCGCGTCCGAGGGACGGAGGACGGAGGCTGGGGAGTTGATTCGGCCGCAGATGAACACCGCCGCGCCACTGGTGCTCGGCGACTGGCGGGCGCTGCCGCCGGCGCTGCGCGGCGCGACGGTGGCGCTCGGCAACATGGATGGGGTGCATCTCGGCCATCTGGCGGTGCTGCGGGCGGCGCATGCGGCGCGGCCCCAGGCGCCGCTGGCGGTGCTGACCTTCGAGCCGCACCCGCGCGAGCATTTCCGCCCTGACGACCCGCCCTTCCGCCTGACCCTGCTGCCGGCCAAGGCGCGGGCGCTGGGCGAAGCCGGGGCGGTGCTGGTGCTGGCACTGCATTTCGATGCGGCGCTGGCGACGATGCCGGCGGAGGTCTTCTTCGAGGCGGTGCTGCGCGATGGCGTGGGCGCCGTCCACCTCTCCTGCGGCCAGGATTTCGCCTTCGGCCACCGCCGCGGCGGCGACGCCGGGACCCTGGCGGTGCTGGCCGAGGCGGCCGGCATGGGACTGACCGTGGTGCCGCCGGTGGCCGATGCGCAGGGGCCGATCTCCTCCACCCGCATCCGCCGGGTGCTGCAGGACGGCTATCCGGAACGGGCCACGGCGATGCTCGGCCGGCCCTGGGAGGTACGCGGCGAGGTGGTGCATGGCGACAAGCTCGGCCGGGTGCTGGGCTGGCCGACGGCGAATATCTGGCTGGGGCGGCATCTGGAGCCGGCGCGCGGGGTCTATGCGGTGACGGTCAGCCTGCCGGATGGGCGGGAGCTGAAGGGTGTCTCCAACATCGGCCGCCGTCCAACCCTTGGCGGCGATCCGGAGACCCGGCTGGAGACCTACATCTTCGATTACGAGGGCGACCTCTACGGTCAGGAGATCGGCGTCCGGCTGCGGCATTTCCTGCGGGCGGATGCGAAATTCGCCGGGCTGGAGGAGCTGAAGGCGGCGATCGCCCAGGATGCCGAGGATGCGCGGACGGCGCTGGCGGGGCTCTGATAGGCTGGGGGTGGCCGGCCTGCCGCCCGCTTGACCCTGATGCCCTCCGCTCCGCATAAGCCTGCCATGTTGCACCCGGTGGTCCTGCTGCGAATTACCGGCCCGGTCCCCAGCTAGGGGCCGGGAGCCGAAGCGCCTGCCACCACCGACCCGCCGCCGGCCCAAGGGCGGCCGGAGACCGCCCCGATGAACGACCACCCCGCCGCCCCGCCCCAGGCCGCCCGCGACTACCGCGGCACCGTCTTCCTGCCCGACACGCCCTTCCCGATGCGCGGCGACCTGCCGAAGCGGGAGCCGCAGTGGCTGGCCCGCTGGCAGCAGCTCGGCCTCTGGCAGCGGCTGCGGGCGCAATCCGCCGGCCGGCCGCATTTCGTGCTGCATGACGGCCCGCCCTATGCGAATGGCCCGCTGCACATCGGCCACGCGCTGAACAAGATCCTGAAGGACGTCATCAACCGCGCCGCGCAGATGGCCGGCAAGGATGCAGACTACGTCCCCGGCTGGGACTGCCACGGCTTGCCGATCGAATGGGAGATCGAGAAGACCTACGCCAAGAAGGGCAAGGACAAGGATAGCGTCCCCCTGCTGGAATTCCGCGCCGAATGCCGCGCCTATGCGGCGGATTGGCTGGACCGGCAGCGGGAGGAGTTCATCCGCCTCGGCGTCGCCGGCGACTGGGCCGGGCGCTACGCCACCATGGATTTCTCCGCCGAGAGCGCCATCGTCGGCGAGATCGGCAAATTCCTGATGAACGGCTCGCTCTACCGCGGCCTGCGCCCGGTGATGTGGAGCCCGGTCGAGAAGACCGCCCTGGCCGAGGCGGAGATCGAGTACCACGACCACGTCTCCCCCACCCTTTGGGCGCGGTTCCGGCTGCACCGCGCCGGCGCGGCGGACCTGGCCGGGGCCAGCGTCGTCATCTGGACCACCACCCCCTGGACCATCCCCGGCAACCGCGCCGTCGCCTATGGGCCGGAGATCGACTACGCGCTGGTCCATGTCGAAGCCGTGGCCGAGGGCAGCCATCTGCTCCCTGGCGAGACATTGCTGGTCGCCCTGCCGCTGCTGCCCCAATTCGCCAAGGATGCAGGGCTCGGCGCGCATACGGTGAGGCGCGTGCTGAAGGGCGCGGATCTGGCCGGGGGGCTGGCGGCGCATCCGCTGCGCGGCCAGGGTTACGACTTCGACGTGCCGCTGCTGGCCGGCGATTTCGTCACCACCGAGGCCGGCACCGGCTTCGTCCACATCGCGCCCAGCCATGGTGAGGACGATTTCAACCTCGGCCGGGCCCATGGCCTGCCGGTGCCCGAGACCGTCGCCGACGACGGCACCTTCACCATCCACGCCCCCGGCTTCACCGGCCTGCACGTCTTCAAGGCGCATGACGCGGTCTACGCCGCCTGCGAGGCCGCCGGCACGCTGGTGGCGAAGGGCCGGCTGACGCACAGCTACCCGCATAGCTGGCGGTCGAAGAAGCCGGTCATCTTCCGCGCCACGCCGCAGTGGTTCATCGCCATGGATGATGAGCGGCGCATCCGCGAGAAGGCGCTTGCGGCGATCGACGCGACGCATTTCGTTCCCGACATCGGCCGCAACCGCATCGGCAGCATGGTCGCGGCGCGGCCCGACTGGTGCATCAGCCGGCAGCGCGCCTGGGGCGTGCCGATCGCCGTCTTCGTCTCGAAGCAGAGCGGCGAGCCGCTGCGCGACCCGGCGGTGATGCAGCGCATCGTCGCCGCCTTCGCCGAGGAGGGCGCCGACGCCTGGTACCAGCCCGGCGCCGCCGCCCGCTTCCTCGGCCCCGACCGCGACCCGGCGCTCTATGAGCAGGTGACCGACATCGTCGATGTCTGGTTCGAAAGCGGCTCCACCCACGCCTTCGTCCTGCCCGAGCACAAGCTGCCCTTCCCGGCCGACCTCTACCTGGAAGGCTCCGACCAGCATCGCGGCTGGTTCCATTCCTCGCTGCTGGAATCGGTCGGCACCAATGGCGTCGCGCCCTTCAAGGCGGTGCTGACGCATGGCTTCGTGCTCGACGAGAGCGGGCGGAAGATGTCGAAGTCGCTCGGCAACGTCACCGCGCCGCAGGAGGTCATCAAGCAGTATGGCGCCGATATCCTGCGCCTCTGGGTGATGAACTCCGACACCACCGAGGACCTTCGCATCGGCCCGGAGATCCTGAAGCAGCAGGCGGAGCTATACCGCCGGCTGCGCAACACGCTGCGCTGGCTGCTCGGCAACCTCGCCGGCTTCGAGGACGGCGAGACGGTACCTTATGCCGAACTGCCGGAGCTGGAGCGCTGGGTGCTGCACCGGCTGACCGAGCTGGACGCCCGCGTCCGCAAGGCGGTGGAGGATTACGATTGGACCGGGGTCTACCCCGAGATCCATAATTTCTGCGCCACCGACCTCTCGGCCTTCTATTTCGACATCCGCAAGGATGCGCTCTACTGCGACGCGCCGGACAGCCCGCGGCGCCGTGCCTCCCGCACCGTGCTGGACGCGCTGCACCGCTGCCTGACCGCCTGGCTGGCGCCGGTGCTGGTCTTCACCGCGGAGGAAGCCTGGCAGGCGCGGTTCCCGGATGAGCAGGGCAGCATCCACCTGAATGAGTTCCCGTTTGTTCCGGAAGGCTGGCGGGACACGGCGCTGGCGGAGAAATGGGAGCGGATCCGGGGATTGCGCGCTTCAGCAACATTCTCCCTTGAGCAGGCACGCCGCGCAGGCAAGATTGGCTCGTCGCTGCAGGCACGTGTCAATTTGAAGCTTTCTGGTGAAGATAAGTCACTATTGACTCCTGATGCTTGGGCTGAAGTTTGCATCGTGTCGTCCTTTATAATTGTTGATGATCCACACGCTGTAGAGCGGTCCAAGCAACCCGAAGCCCCTGCGCCTTCGGATGTGGGATGGCTATCTGAGGGCCAGGATGTTGGTCCGCTTGCCACAGTTGAGGTAGCCCCCGGCGCCAAATGCGACCGCTGCTGGCGTGTCCTGCCCGAGGTCGGCGCCAGCGCCGCCCACCCCACCCTCTGCCGCCGCTGCGAGGCCGTCGTGGATCACCAGGCAGGAGCCGCGGCTTGAGCCTTCGCCTCGGCCTGCCCGCCGCGGCCGTGCTGCTGGCGGCGGATCAGGCGAGCAAATGGTGGATCCTGGAAGACCTGCGCCTGCCGGAACTGCGCAACGTCCCGCTGCTCGAACTCGGCCCGCTCGGCCTCGACCTCACCATGGTGTGGAACCGCGGCGTGACCTTCGGCCTGCTGTCAGGCGACGGCCCGCTGAACCATCTGATCCTGGCCCTGCTCTCGGCCGCCATCGCGGTCTTCCTGTTGCGCTGGATGGCGCGGGCGGAAACCCCGCTGGTTGCGGTGGCGGTGGGGGCGGTGGTCGGCGGGGCCATCGGCAACATCATCGACCGGCTGCGCTTCGGCGCGGTGGTGGATTTCGTCGACGTCCATCTCACCCTGGCCTCCGGGGTCTGGCATTGGTACGTGTTCAACGTGGCGGATGCCGGGATCGTCTGCGGTGTCGGGGCGCTGCTGGCGGATGCCTTGTTCCGCCGCCCGTCCGGCCTTAAGGAAGCGCCATGAGTCTGCCCCCCGCCCGTGCTGCCCTGGCCGTCCCGCTCCTCCTGGCCCTGGTGGGCTGCGGGGCCGATACCGCGCGCAGCTTCGGCTTCACCCGCGACGCGCCGGATGAATTCCAGGTGACGACGCGGGCGCCGCTGTCCATGCCGCCGGCCCTCGGTGAGCTGCCGACGCCCCGCCCGGGCGCCGAGCGGCCGCAGGAACTCAGCCAGCGCCAGGCCGCCGAGGCTACCCTGGTGCCGGGTGCGGCGCTCGGCCAGGCCGCCAGCGGCCCGCGCAGCTCGGGTGAGGCGGCGCTGCTCTCCCAGGCCGGGCGCCCGGTTGGGGATGACATCCGCCGCCGGGTGGATGAGGAAAGTCTGCGGCTCGACCAGCCCGACCGCTCCCTGGTGGACCGGCTGATCTTCTGGCGCAGCCCGGAACAGCCCGGCACGCCGCTGGATGCCCAGCGGGAAGCCCAGCGGCTGCGGGAGAACTCCGCCCTTGGCCGCGATGTGACCGAAGGCGAGACCCCGATCATCCAGCGCACCCAGAGCGGCAACCCGGTCACCCGGCTGCTGGAAAGCATCTTCTGACCCGCCCCGCGGGCCGAACGCCCCATTTGCGGCGCGCTGCCGCCGCCCCACATGCTGGGCCATGCCCAGCGTGACCCGCCGCAGCGCCATCGCCGCCGCCACCATCCTTCCCGTCGCAGCCGCCATCCCCCTGGCCAGGCCCCTCGCCGCGCCGGCGGTGCTCCCACCGCCCGACCCGCCGGCCGGCAAGCCGCTGTTCGGTGCCAAAAGCTGGACCCTGGCGAACGGGCTCCGGGTGGTCTTCGCCGAAAGCCGCCGGGTGCCGGTGGTCTCGCACTATTTGTTCTACGGCGCCGGCGGCGGCGAGGATCCAGCCGGACGCTCCGGCCTCGCCCATTTCCTCGAGCACATGATGTTCAAGGGCAGCCGCAACGTGGCGCCCGGCGCCTTCAGCCTCGCCGTGGCGCGGGAGGGCGGGCAGGACAATGCCTTCACCTCGCGCGACGTCACCGCCTACCACCAGACTGTCGAGGCCAGCCGCCTCCCCCTGGTGATGCGCATGGAGGCCGACCGTTTCGCCGACCCGCTGCTGCCGGCGGAGATGCTGGAGCCGGAGCGGGCGGTGGTGCTGGAGGAGCGGCGCCTGCGCACCGACAGCAACCCGCGCGCCCGCTTCTGGGAAGCCTTCGAGGCGGCGCTCTGGGGGCCGCAGCACTGGCGCGGCCGGCCGATCATCGGCTGGCAGGACGAAATCCGCGCCATCACCCGCGACGACATGATGGAGTTCTACCAACGCCGCTATGCTCCGGCGAATGCCGTGCTGGTGGTCACCGGCGACGTCCGGGAGGACGCGCTGCGCCGCCTGGCCGATGATCTCTACGGCCGCGTTCCTGCCCGCCCGACCCCGCCACGCGACCGCGCACCCCCGCCTGCCGCCGCGGTCGAGCCGCGCCTCATCCGCCAGGACCCAGCGGTGCGGGAGGCCACCTTCCTCCGCGCCACCATGGCGCCGAGCCTGACATATGGCGATGCGCAGCAGGCCTGGGCGCTGGAGGTGCTGGCGCACCTCCTCGGCAGCGGCCAGGGCAGCCGGCTGCACAAGGCGCTGGTCGAGACCGGCCTCGCCACCTCCGCCAGCGCCTCCTACGACAGCGAGGCCCTGGGGGCGACCAGCTTCGGCATCTCCGCCACCCCGCGCCCCGGCGTCGCCCCGGAACGGCTTGAGGCGGCGGTGGAGGCCGAGGTCGCCCGGCTGCTGCGGGACGGGCCGGAGGAGGCCGAGCGCGCCCGCTCCGCCAGCCAGCTCACCGCCGGCGCCCTGCTGACCCTGGACGGCATCGGCGCCGCGCCGCGCATGCTGGGCGGGGCGCTGGCCATCGGCCTGCCGCTGGAGGTGGTGGAGTTCTGGCCACGGCACCTGCGGGCGGTGACGCTCGATCAGGTGACGGTGGCGGCCCGGGCGGTGCTGGGCGAAGCGCGCACGGCGCGCGGCTGGCTGCTGCCGGAGTCGGCCTCGTGAGCGGCACGGCTCCCAGCGGCTTCTCCCTGCCGATCCAGACGGTGGAGGTTGCCGGCACCTCCGCCTGGCTGGTCGAGGACCACAGCATCCCGGTCGTCTCCATCGCCTGGTCCTGGCCGGGCGGCGCCGCGCTGGACCCGGCAGGGCAGGAGGGCGCCGGCGCCATGGCCGCCGCGCTGCTGACCGAGGGCGCCGGGCCGCTGCCCGCCGCCGACTTCGCCGATGCGCTGCGCGACGCCGCCATCAGCCTCGGCTTCTCCGCCACCCGGGACGCCTTCGAGGGCAGCTTCCGCAGCCTGACCGAGGCGCTGCCCCGGGCGCTCGACCTCGCCCGGTTGGCAATGGCCGAGCCGCGGCTGGACCCGGAGGCGGTGGAGCGGGTGCGCGCCCGCGGCGTCGCCGGCGCCCGCCGCGTGCTGGAGACGCCACGCGGCCAGGCCGGCCGCGCCTTCTGGCGGGAAGCCTTCCCCGACCACCCGGCCGGCCGCCCCAGCAGCGGCACCGCCGAAAGCCTCGCCGCCCTGCCGGTCGAGGCGATACGCGCGGCGATCGCCCGCCAGCTCCGGCAGGACAAGCTGCTGGTGACGGCGAGCGGCGACCTCACCGCCGGGCAGCTCCGGACGCTGCTGCCACGGCTTTTTGCCGGGCTGCCGGCCGGCGCGCCGCCGGCGCCACCCGCCCTGCCCGGCTTTCGCGCCTTCGGCCAGCAGGTGGTGCCGGTGGCCTCGCCCCAATCCACCGTGGTCTTCGGCCAGGACGGGCTGGACGCCGCGGACCCGGATTGGGAGGCGGCGCAGGTGGTGCTGCGGATCCTGGCGGGCGGCGGCTTCTCCTCCCGGCTGATGCAGGCGGTGCGGGAGGAGCGCGGGCTGGCCTATGGCATCGGCGGCTCGCTGGAGGTGCTGTTCCGGCACGGCATCATCCTCGGCTCGGTGGCGACCGAGAATGCCAGGGTCGCGGAGACGCTGGCGGTGACGCGGGCGGAATGGGCCCGCATGGCCGAAGCCGGGCCGACGGAGGCGGAGGTGGCGGATGCGGTCGCCTTCCTGACCGGCTCGCTGCCGCTGTCCTTCACCGACAGCCGGCGGACCGCCAATGTGCTGCTCAGCCTGCGGCAGAACGGCCGGCCGGCGGATTGGCTGGAAGGCCGCCCGGCCCGGCTGCGGGCGCTGACGCGGGAGCGGCTGGCGGCGGTGGCGGCGCGGCTGCTGCGACCGCAGGCGCTGGCGGCGGTGGTGGCGGGGCAACCGGCCGGGCTGTGATGTCCCGCGCCGCGGTTCTGCGGTAAGCCTGTCCGCAAGACGCGGAGGACGGCATGGCAGAGCAAGCTGCGGCGGGAATTGCGGGGGCCTGGGCGGAGATCGCGGCGTTGGCCGGGGAGGCCGGGGCGGGTGCCATCCGGCCGCTCTTCGCCGCCGACTCGAAGCGCTTCGCACGATTCTCCCGGCGCGCCGACGGGCTTCTGCTGGACCTCTCCAAGACCTCGCTGAACGACCGGCGGCTTGGGGCGCTGATCGGCCTGGCGCGGGCGGTCGGGCTGGCGGCGCGGCGCGACGCCATGGCCGCCGGAGAGACGATCAACACCACCGAGGGCCGCGCGGTGCTGCACATGGCGCTGCGCGGCGAAGGCGGCTTCCGCACCGGCGAGGAGGATGTCAGCGCCGAGGTGGCCGCGGTGCTCGGCCGGATGCGGGATTTCTGCGCTGCGGTGCATGACGGGACCACGCTTGGCGCGACCGGCGAGCGCTTCACCGATGTGCTGAACATCGGCATCGGCGGCTCCGATCTCGGCCCGGCGATGGTGGCCCGCGCGCTCTGGACCCCGGCGGCGCCGATGCGGGCACATTACCTGGCCAATGTCGACGCCCATGCCTGGGAGGCGCTGCGGCCGAATCTCGACCCGGCGCGGACCTTGGTGCTGGTGGCATCCAAGACCTTCACCACCCAGGAGACCATGACCAACGCCGCGCTGGTGCGCGACTGGTTGCGCGGCACGCTGGGCGAAGGCGCGGCCGGGCATTTCGCCGCGCTCTCGACCAACCTCAAGGCCACCGCCGCCTTCGGCATCGCGCCCGAACGGGTCTTCCCCTTCCGCGACTGGGTCGGCGGGCGGTTCAGCCTGTGGTCGGCGATCGGCCTGTCACTGGGGCTGGCGCTGGGCTGGGAGGAGTTCTCGAAGCTGCTCTCCGGCGCCCGCGCCATGGATGGGCATTTCCTGGCGGCACCGCTGGAGGAGAACCTGCCGGTGCTGCTGGCGCTGGCCGAGATCTGGCATGTGAACGGCCTCGGCTATCCCTCCCGCGCGGTGCTGCCCTATGATGAGCGGCTGGCGCGGCTGCCGGCGCACCTCCAGCAGCTGGAGATGGAGAGTCTCGGCAAGCGGGTGACCCTGGCCGGCACGCTGGCGGCGCATTCGACCGGCGCGGTGGTGTTCGGCGAGCCGGGGACCAATGCGCAGCACAGTTTCATGCAGCTGATCCACCAGGGCACCACGCCGGTGCCCTGCGACATCATCCTGGTGGCCAAGCCCGACCACAAGCATGCCGACAGCCACCGCAAGCTGCTGGCCAACGGCCTGGCTCAGGCCGAGGCGTTGATGCGCGGCAAGCCGGCCAGCGAGGTGCGGGCGGAGATGGCCGCGGCCGGGGTGGCGGAGGCGGAGATCGCGCGGCTGCTGCCGCACCGCGTCTTCCCCGGCGACCGGCCGAGCGCGGCGATCCTGCTGCCGCATCTCGATGCCTTCACCCTCGGCCAGCTGGTGGCGCTCTACGAGCACAAGGTGTTCTGCCTCGGCGCCCTCTGGGGCATCAACGCCTTCGACCAATGGGGGGTGGAGCTGGGCAAGCAGCTCGCCGGGGCGATCCTGCCGGAGCTGGAGGCGGGGGCGGCGAAGCCCGGGGCGCATGACGGCTCGACCGAGGGGCTGCTGCGGGAATTGCTTGGCAGCGCGGGATGAGGCGCGTGCCCCCGGCGCCGTGCTAGGCTGAGCGCGACTCCGATGCACATCCGCCTTCTTCCAGAGACTACCGCCAACCGCATTGCCGCCGGCGAGGTGGTCGAGCGTCCGGCCGCGGTGGTGAAGGAGCTGGTGGAGAATGCCCTCGACGCCGGCGCCACCCGCATTTCCGTCACTCTCGAAGGCGGCGGCATCGACCGGGTGGTGGTCGAGGATGACGGCACCGGCATGTCCGCCGCGGACCTTGAATTGGCGGTGGAGCGCCACGCCACCTCCAAGCTGCCGGAGGAGGCGATGCTGTTCCGTATTGCCACCCTGGGCTTCCGTGGCGAGGCGCTGCCCTCCATCGGCGCCGTCTCCCGCCTTGCCATCACCACTCGCCCGCGGGATGGCGACGCCCATATGCTGCTGGTCGAGGGCGGCCGCAAATCCGCCGTTACCCCGGCCTCCGGCGCGCCGGGCACGCGGGTCGAGATGCGCGACCTGTTCTTCGCCGTCCCCGCCCGCCGCAAATTCCTGAAGTCCGCCCGCGCCGAAGCCGATCAGGCGGTGGAGGCGGTGCGCCGCCTGGCCCTCGCCTGGCCGGAGGTTGGCTTCCGGGTGAGCGTCGACGGGCGGGAGGTGCTGAGCCTCGCCCCCGCCGACCGCGATGCGCGGCTGCACGCGCTGCTCGGCGGCGATTTCGCCGCCGCCGCCCTGGCCGTCGCGGTGGAGGGCGCCGGCGGGCTGGCGCTGAGCGGCCTTGCCGCCCAGCCGGCCTATACGCGGGCGACCGGCACCGAGCAGCATCTGGTGGTCAACCGCCGGCCGGTGCGCGACTCGCTGCTGCGCACCGCGCTGCGTGTCGCCTATCGCGACCTGATCACCGTTGGCCGGCATCCGGTGGCCGCGCTCTTCCTCGACATCCCGCCCGAAGCGGTGGACGTGAACGTCCATCCGATGAAAACCGAGCTGCGCTTCCGCGACGAGGCGGCGGTGCGCGGGCTGATGATCTCGGCGCTGCGCCGGGCGCTCTCGGCCGGGGCCGGCGTGGCCACCCCGGCGCTGACCCAGTACCGCCAGAGCAGCGGCGGCTGGGGTAGCTGGCCACGCCCTGCCCCGGCACCCTTGCCGGCGACGGATGGCTTCGCCGAGGTGCAGATGGCCCTCGGCCAGGCGCCCGCGCCGCCGCGCAACCTTCCCCTGCCGCTCGGCTTCGCCTCGCCGCGCCCGGCGCCGGAGCGCGAGGCGCCGGCCCCGGCCGAGCACCCGCTGGGGCGGGCGCTGGCCCAGCTCCTCGACACCTATGTGCTGGCCGAGGCACCGGATGGCGCGCTGGTGCTGGTCGACCAGCACGCTGCCCACGAACGGCTGACGCATGAGGCGCTGCGGGCCCAGCTCATCGAGGGCGGGGTCCGCGCCCAGCCGCTGCTGCTGCCGGCGGTGGTGGACCTGCCGCCGGCGGATGCGGCGCGGCTGCTCGGCTTCGCCGCGGCGCTGGCGCGGCTCGGCCTGGAGATCGAGGGCTTCGGCCCCGGCGCGGTGCTGGTGCGTGCCCTGCCGGCGCTGCTTGGCCCGGCCGACCCGGCGCCGCTACTGCGCGATCTGGCGGAGGAGCTGGCCGCCTTCGACGAGGCGACGGCGCTGGACAGGAGGCTGGATGCGGCGGTGGCGCGGCTGGCCTGCCACGGTTCGGTCCGGGCGGGGCGGCGGCTGGCCCCGGCGGAGATGGATGCGCTGCTGCGCCAGATGGAGGCGACGCCGCGGGCTGCGACCTGCAGCCATGGCCGGCCGACCTTCCTCAAGCTGGGGGCGGCGGAGCTGGAGAAGCTGTTCGGGCGGCGGTAAGGAGATGACATGCTCGAAGCGCGGACGATCAGCATCTCGATCAACCGGCCCTGGCGGGCGCTCTACGAGACGATCTGGCGGCCCGAGTTCTTTCCGGGCTGGGCCTCCGGCCTGAGCGATGCCGCCCTGGAGCCGCGGGGCGATCAGTGGCTGGCGGCCGGCCCCGAGGACCCGATCCGGATCCGCTTCACCGGCCACAACGGCTTCGGCGTCATGGATCACTGGGTCGATCCGGGCGATGGCCGGGAGATCCATATCCCACTGCGGGTCGTCGCCAATGAGAGTGGCGCCGAGGTCCTGCTGACCCTGTTCCGCCAGCCCGGCATGTCCGAGGCGAAATTCCTGGCGGATGCCGAATGGGCCGAGCGCGACCTGCGGCGGCTGCAATCGCTGTTCCCGGACTGATGCCAATGGCCGTGATCGTGACCGATCAATGGCCCCCTCAGCCGCCAGACGGCTTGCTCCGCAGGCTTTGGCTACGCACCACCCGGCGCGGCGCCCGGTATGAATGGACGCTTCATGCCGCTGCCATGCCCCCCGATCAGGCATACCCCCTATGGAACGCTTCTTCGTCATCACCGGCGGTCCCGGCGCCGGCAAGAGCAGCCTGATCGAGGCCCTGGCCACGTGCGGCCTCGGCTTCATGCCGGAGGCCGGCCGGGCAATCATTCAGGATCAGCAGGCCATCGGCGGCAATGCCCTGCCCTGGGGCGACCGCCAGACCTTCGCGGAGCTCATGCTGGGCTGGGAGCTGCGGTCCTACCGTGAGGCGCAGCGCCGCGATGGCACCGTGGTCTTCGACCGCGGCATCCCCGACGTCATCGGCTATCTGCGCGTCTGCGGCCTGCCGGTCCCGGCGCATATCCAGCGGGCGGCGGAGGTCTTCCGCTACCACCGCAGGGTCTTCATCGCACCGCCCTGGCCCGGCATCTACCGCCAGGATGCGGAGCGCAGGCAATCCGCCGAGGTGGCGCGGGCGACGCATGACATGATGCTCCGCGTCTACACGGACCTCGGCTATGATCCGGTGCCGCTGCCTTTGGTGAGCATCGCGGATCGGGCCCGCTTCGTCCTGGGCAGGATCGGTTAGCGCAGCCCTACCCCGGCAATCCCGCCGCCAGTCGCCGCGCCTTGCCCAGCAGCATGTCATATTCTGCCGGCTCCGCTGTCGCGTCCCGCGCCACTGTCGCGACCGCCATGGGCAACAGCCGCAGCACCGAAGTCAGCATCGCCTGGTCGCGCGGCTCCGCCAGCCCCGCCACCAGCCCTTCCGCCAGCGCTGCCTCGGTCAGCCGGAGATAGGGCCCGTACTGGTCGATGCGCATCGCCGCATTGCCCTCGGGCCATTGCCCGAACAGCGGTGGCCAATCCGGCCGGGCACGGAACTCCAGCGCCGGCGCATCGCCGTCGAGGACGAATTTGAACCGCAGCCGGGGCCAGCCGTATTCCCCCGCCCGCACCCCCTCCAGCCAGATGTCAAGGTGGCGATAGCTGCCGCCGCCCAGCACCAGGCTGTCCTCCAGCCGCACCGCGGCCAGGCTTGGCACCCCGGCGCCCGGCGCCACCGCCGCCAGCCGCACCGGCGCCGGAGCCTTGCCGCCCACCGGCTGCGCCACCCGCCGGCCGACCAGATCGGTGAATTCCACCCTGATCTGGTCGGCCGCCGTCGGGCCGGCATTGCGCAACGCCAGCGCCACCGTCGCATGGCGCGCCGCGGCCAGCGGCAGCGCCAGGGTGATGCGCAGCGGCTCGCCCGGGCGCGGGCTGCGCCAGCCGGACCAGCGGGCACCCGGCGGCTCCAGCGAGAGATCGCCCAGGCTCGCCAGCACGGCATCGGCGGGTTGCAGCCAGAGCGCCGCCTCCAGCCCCGCCGCATCGCCCAGCCCCGGCGCCAGCTCGGCGGTCAGCAGGTCCAGCCCGTTCAGCGGCACTGCGGGCAGCACCACCAGCGCCGCCTCGCCACCGGCCAGGGTGGCGACCAGCCGGGCTGGTGCCTGCCCCAGCGCCCGCGCCTCCACCCGCCCCAGCGGCAGCCGCGCCGCGGCGAAAAGCTGCTCGGGCAGCGCCACCGCCACCCCGGCGGGGGCCAGCGGCAGGTCGATGGCCTCGGCATCCCAGTGCAGCGGCTGGATGAAGCGGCGGCCGGCCGGTGCGGTCCAGACCCGCACCGCCAGGGCACGGTCCTGGGCCGGGCCGCCGGCGACCACCACCGGTGCCTCGGACCTACGGTCTTCCAGGGACAGCCGCAGCACATCCTCCGGGCTGGTCTCGGCGACCACCTCCAGCAGCGCCCCTTCCCGCAGCGGGCCGAGCGGTGCAGGCAGGTCGAATTGCTGCCAGCCCGAGGCCAGCGCACCCCCCGGCACCAGCCAGGCGCCGAGGATCCTCCCGCTTTCGGCGCCATGCAGCCGCAGCCGCAGCGCCGCCAATGTCCCCGCCGCCGCCTCCAGATGCAGCGCCAGCGCCGTCACCCCCGACAGCGGCAGGCCCAGCGCCTGGCCGAGCGCAAGCCTACCATCGCGCGGCGCCACGGCAGCAGTGGCGGCAGGCTCGCCGGCACGGGCCAGCACCGGCGCCGGCTGGGCGGCGGGCGGGCCGGCGTGCAGCAGCAGCGCCTGCATCGCCTCCTGCAGCCGCTCCGCCTCCTGCCGTGCTGCGACCAGGGCGCGCTGCAAGCCGGCGGCCTGGGCGGCGCGCGGCTGCAGGGCAGCGGCCAGCAGCGGCGCCAGCGCCGGCAGTGCCGCCGGGCCGTTTGCGGCCAGCAGCAGCGGCGGCAGGCCGGGCGCGCTCCACCAGCTGCGCAGCACGGCGAGATCGGTCTCCTCCGCCGCGACCATGGCGAGCGCCTCGGCCGGGGCGGCGGCGAGCGGCAGGGTGGCGCGGGCAGGGTCGCCGCCCGGCCGGTGCAGCCGTCCCTCGCCATCCACCAGCCATAGCGCGAGGCCGGGCAGCGCCAGCGCCACCACCTCCGGCAGCGCAGCATCGGCCAGCAGCAGCGGCGCGGCGGCGTCATGGAATTCGCCCAGCAGGGCGGGCTCGATGCGCGGGGTCATGCCGCCTCCCCCGGCGGGCAGAGCCGGTCCAGATGGTCGAGGAACTCCCGCATCACCGTCTCCCATCCAGCCCCCGCGACACGCGCCGCCGCTGCCTCGCCCATCGCCCGCAGCCGGGCGCGATCCGCCGCCAGCGCCGCGATCGCCGCGGTGAAGCCGGCGAGGATCGACTCCTCCGGCGCGTCATGCGGCACCAGCAGCCCATCCGCGCCATGGGCGATCGCCTCGGCCATGGCGCCGACATCGGTGGCGACCGGCACGCAGCCCAGCCGCTGCGCCTCCAACACCACCAGCGGCACGCCTTCGAAGCGGGAGGGCAGCACCAACACATCGGCCCAGGCATAGAGCGCATCCAGCGCCGCCGGGGCGAAGACCGGCGGCTCCACCGCCACCGGCAGCGGCGGCGGCACCTCGCCCAGCACGGCGCGGCCGACGATGCGCCACTGCACCGCCTCGCCCCGGGTCCGGCCGATCATCGCCGCCAGCCGGTCGATCCCCTTCTGCGCATCCAGCCGGCCGAGGAACAGCAGCTTCAGCGGCCCCGAAGCCAGCCGCCGCCGCGCCGCCAGCGCCGCCGCGACCACCGATGGCGGGCTGGCATAGCCCGGGGCGTTGCGCACCAGATGCAGCTTCTCCGCCGGAATGCCGGCGCCGAGGCACCAGTCGCGGAGCCGTGCCGAAATCACCATCACCCCGTCATAGGCGTGCTCATAGGCGGCCTGGATATGCGGGGTGCCATGTGGCTCGCCCCAGGGGCCATGCTCCATCAGGTGCAGCCCGCCGAAGCAGCGCACCCCAAGCCCGCGCAGCGAGGCCATCAGCCCCTGCGCCGCCAGCGAATGGACGTTCACCGCCACGTCGAGCCCGGCCAGCAGGCCGAGCACCTCCGGCGCCGCCGCCTCCCGGTCGAAGCGGGACAGGCCGGCGCCGAAATAGCCGCCCTGCCAGGCGACCTCGCCCTCGCCGATGCCTTCCAGCAGCGCCACGCTGTCGAAGGCGCCGGCGAATTCCAGTCCGCGGTCGATCCGCGAGGCGCCGAGCACGATGAGATGGGTCCGCCAGCCGCGGCCACGCAGCGCCCGTGCCTGGTTGAGGATCACCTTCTCCAGCCCGGCGAAGGAGAACAGGGGCAGGATGAAGCCGATGTCGCGCCGTGCCCGGCCCGTGCCAGGCAGGCGCGGCAGCAGCGGACCAATTCCCGCCAGCGCCGCAGCCTCCGCCGCCATGCCGGCGCGGGGCGGCCGGTATTCCCGCTTCCATTCAGCCGGGCGCGGGCTGCGGCTGCGGCGGAGCTGGCCGAGGGCGGCGACCTCCAGCGCCAACTGCCGCGCCGGAAGCGGGCTGCGCTGCCCCGCCGCCTCGGGCTCCAGCGGCAGGTGCAGCCTCAGCCGCGCGGTCCGTGGCCCGGGCCCCTCGCTCGCCAGGGCGGCAGCCCGGAGCGTGCCAGGCCGATCACTGCGCCGGCGTCGCTCCGGAGGCTCCCCCGATGGGGCGGCGTCCTGGACCACGTCCGGTCGGTCCTGGCTTTGGTGGCGCGCCGGAATCCCGCCCGACGGAGCGGCCGCGGCCCAGAGCGCGGCACTGGTGGTGACGATCAGCGGCGCCTCGTCCGGCAGCCCCTCGACCATGCCAGGACGGTCCAGGGCGAGCTCGGGCCGCGCGGTCGCGACGACCTCCAGCGCCACCGCATCGGCCTCGGCCAGCAGCCGCCCGGCCCACCAGAGTACCAGGTGCAGCACCCCGAAGCGTTCCAGCAGCGTCAGGGTGGCGGGTTCGGCGAAGATTAAGAGCGACGGATGGAAGCGGGCGCCCGGCGCCGCCATGGCGGCGGCGAGGCGGCGGCGGGCGGTGCCGGGATCGAGCAGCTCGGCCGGCGGCGCGCCCGGGTCGAGCGTCCAGGCTACGCTGGCTTCCCCGGCCAGATGGATGGCATGGCGCGGCGCCTCCGACGCCTCCAGCGCCAACAGGCGGCGTGGCGCCAGCAACGCCGCATGCTTCTGCCGAAGCTGCCCGAGCAGCAGCGGCCGGATCCGCTCCGATCCCGCCAGCATGCTTTCCGGCCGGCGGCGGTAGAGGAATCCGGCGCCGGGCAGGTGCTGGCCGCGCCAGCCGCGCCCGGCCGCCTGCAGCCAGAAGTCCCAATCCTCGAAGCCGGCGCGCATCGTCTCGTCGAAGCGCAGCCCGGCCTCGAACACCGCGCGGCGGACCAGGCTGCCGGCGTCGCAATAATTGGCCAGCAGCAATTGCAGCAGGGAGAACTCGCCGCCGGTGGTCCAATTCTCCCGGCCGCCGAATTCATCGATGTCGGGATAGATCCAGCCGACCTCGGCCGGCGCCGCATCCAGCGCCGCCATGGCGCGGCCGAGGAAGCGCGGCAGCAGCCGGTTGTCGGCATCAAGGAAATAGACCGCCCGGCAACCGGGGAAGGCGGCCAGGGAAAAGCCCAGCCCGGCGTTGCGCGCGGCCGAAAGCCCACGGTTCGGCTGCCGCAGCACGAAGATCCGGCCGGGCTGCGCCGCCGCCAGATCGGCCGCGGTGCGGGCGGTGGCGGGATAGGGGCAGCCGTCATCCACCACCACCACCGCGGTGGGTGGCGCGCCCTGCTGGTCGAGCGCCGAGAGCACCGCCTCCGCCAGCAGCCCTGGCTGGCGGTAGGCGGGGATGACGACCGCGACCTCAACCCGCATGGCTATTCCGCACGCCCTGCCACCCTCGTCGACGTCCCATGACCTGTCACGCCGGCGCGATCAAGCCGGCAGCGCGCGCAGCCGGGCACAATACTGCCCGAGCATGATGGACTGCTGCTGAAGAACCGCCTGGCGGTGCGCCGCGGCGGCAACCGCCCTGGCGGCGGCGGGGTCGGCGAGGCAGAGGGCAGCCAGTTCGGCCAGCCGCGCCGCGCCGGGGCCGGGCGCCAGGGCGGCGAGGCCCGCGGCCTCCGGAAAGGCCTCCAGCGCCGCGGCGGTGGCGATGACCGGGCAGTGCCGCGCCGCGGCCTCCAGGAAGATCAGCGGGCAGCCTTCGAGGCGGGAGGGCAGCAGCAACGCATCGGCGGCCAGCAGCCAGTCCGGCACATCGCTCACCCGGCCGAGCAGGCGGAGCGCTCCGCCCTCCAGCTCCGTCCGCAGCGGCCCGGCGCCGAGCACGGCGATGGTGGCGCGGCTGGCCAGGGCGGCGGCGATGCCGGGCAGCAGGTCGGCGCCCTTCGCCGGGTCCAGCCGGCCGGCGAAGATCAGCAGCGGCGCCTTGGGCGGCAGGCCGAGCAGCGCCCGCTTGGCGGCGCGTGCTGCGGCGCGGGCGGCGGGATCTTCGGGCGGCACCTCGACGCCGTTGGGGATGACGAGGATACGGTCGGGCGGCAGGGCGAAGGTGGTCGCGACCCGCGCCGCGACCGGGGCGGAGACGGCGACCCAGTGCACCGCGGGGGCGGTGCGCGCAGCGGCAACCTCCGCGTCCGGCAGCGCCGCGGGCGCCAGATGGGCGATGGCCAGGGCCGGCGTGCCGGCCAGCGCCCGCATCAGCCCGAGGCCATGGCTCGGCCAGGGCAGCGGCAGCAGCACCGCATCAGGCGCGACCGCCGCCACCAGCTCCGCCCCGGCCATGGCCTGGCGGGCGATATTGGAGGCCGGGCTGGCGTCCACCCGCCAGTCGATCTCGGCGGCGTGCAGCCTGGTGGCGAAGCCGGGCCCGAGCATGCGGCCGAAGGCCTCGGCCAGCGCCGGGGCGATGGCCAGGGTGACGGCGACGCCGGCGGCGGCAAGGTCGCGCGCCAGGGTCGCGGTATGCGCCTCCGCGCCGCCCAGGCCGGCGGAGGGCAGCAGCACCAGCAGCCGGCGCAGCCGCCGGGTCACGCCGGCGGACCGGCCCGCATCACCGACAGATGCGCGGCGCCATGCGCGCGGGTGGCGAGCAGGGCGAAGCCGGGCGGCGGGGCCTCCGGCGGCGTGCCGTATTCAGCCGAGACCAGCGCGCCGGGAGCGATCCAGCCGGCGGCGGCCAGGGCGGCCAGGGCCTGCTCCAGCAGCCCGGGCGCCGCCGCCGCGGCGCGCCGCGCATAGGGCGGATCGAGGAAGACCAGCGTGCAGGGTTGCGGCGCCCGCGGCGGCTTGGTCGCGTCACCGGCCAGGACCCGGCAGCGCGCCGCCTCGTCGCAGGCGGCGATATTGGCCCGCAGCGCGGCCAGGGCGGCACGATCGTTCTCGATGAAATGCGCCGAGGCGGCGCCGCGCGACAGCGCCTCCAGTCCCAACGCGCCGGTGCCGGCGAAGGCGTCCAGCACCACCGCGCCCTCGATCGCCTCCCGCCCTCCCCAGGGGGCGTGCCAGAGCATGTCGAACAGCGCCTGGCGCACCCGGTCGGCGGTCGGGCGGGTGGTGGCGCCGGCCGGGGCGACCAGCCGGCGGCCGCGGTGCAGCCCGCCGATGATGCGCATGCCGCCGCCCCTACTGCGCCTCGGGCTCCGGCTCGGCGAGCCCCGCCGTGCCGTCGCGGCCGAGTTGCTCGGGCTCGGCATGGGCACGTTCGCCGCGCGCCGCCGCGCCACGCTCCCGGCTGCGGCGCTGGGCCGGGGTCTCGGTCTTGAGGCCGAGCTGGTCGCGCAGCACCTTCGGGTTGACCTCCTCCACCGCGCCGCGCGGCAGGGCGCCGAGCTGGAAGGGGCCGTAGGCGAGCCGGATCAGCCGGGTCACCGCCAAGCCGAGGTGTTCCATCACCCGGCGGATCTCGCGGTTCTTCCCCTCGTGCAAGGCGACGGTCAGCCAGGCGTTGCTGCCCTTGCGGCTGTCGAGCCCGGCTTCGATCGGCGCGTAATGCGTGCGGCCGATGCGGGTGCCCTTGGCCAGCAGCGCCAGCGCCGCCTCATCCACCTCGCCATGCACCCGCACCCGGTAGCGGCGGAGCCAGCCATTCGCCGGCAGTTCCAGCCGGCGCGCCAGCTCGCCGTCATTGGTCAGCAGCAGCAGCCCCTCGGAGTTCAGGTCGAGCCGGCCGATGGAGACGAGGCGCGGCAGGCCGGGCGGCAGCTTCTGGAAGACGGTCTCGCGGCCCTTCTCGTCGCGATGCGTGGTCACCAGCCCGGCCGGCTTGTGGTAGCGGAAGAGCCGGGTACGCTGCGGCTCGCCGACCAGCTTGCCTTCCACGGTGACGAGGTCGCCGGGCCGGATAAAGGTGGCGGGCGAGGTCACCGGCTGGTTGTCCAGCTTCACCTTGCCCGCGGCGATCAGCTTCTCGGCGTCGCGCCGGCTGGCGACGCCGGCGCGGGCCAGCCATTTGGCGATTCTCTCCCCCCGCGCCTCCGGCGTGGTTCGCTTGTCGCCGTCTTCGGGCCGGTCAGCCACGGCAGGCCTGCACGAAGGCCTGGAAGATCAGCGGGTCGGCGGGGTCCACGGCGTATTCCGGGTGCCATTGCACGCCGAGGGCGAAGCGGTAGCCGGCATGCTCGACGCCCTCCACCACCCCGTCCGGCGCCACGGCGTTGACCACCGCGCCCTCGCCGGGAGTGGCGACGGCCTGGTGGTGGGCGCTGTTCACCGCCATGCGGGTCTTGCCGACGATGCTGGCGAGCAGGGTATTGGCGGCGATGGCGATCTCATGCCCCGGCTGGTCGCGCGGGTTGGGCTGTTCATGCTCCAGCGCCTCCGCCACGGTATCCGGGATGTGCTGGATCAAGGTGCCGCCGAGCGCCACCGCCAGCAGTTGCTGGCCGCCGCAGATGCCAAGCACCGGCAGGTTGCGGGCCAGCGCGCCGCGGGTGACCGCCAGCTCGAAATCGGTGCGGCCGGCCTTCAGCGTGACCGTGGGATGGGCCGGGCCGCCGCCGTAGAGCGAAGGATCGACGTCGAAGGCGCCGCCGGTGATCAGCAGCCCGTCGAGCGTGTCGAGATAGGCCTCCGCCAGTTCGGTCTGGTGCGGCAGGGCCATGGGCAGGGCCCCGGCTTCGGCCAGGCTGGAGAAGTAATTCTTCCGCAGGGCGTACCAGGGCAGCTTGGAGTAGCCACCAGGCTCCTCCGCATCCAGGGTCACGCCGATGATGGGACGGGTGCGCATGGCAGGTTGCTAGAGCAAACCGCGCCCCAGTGGAATCGCAACCGCGAAGTTATCTGCGCACGGCTCTGGTCCCGGGCCCCGGGCCGGGGCAGAACCGGGCGATGCCTTCGCCCATGGAACTCGCCCTGGAGGATGCGCGCGCCGCCGCCGAGCGGGGCGAGGTGCCGGTCGGCGCCGTCGTCACCGATGCCGCCGGGGTGGTGCTGGCGCGGGCGGGAAACCTGGTGGAGGCCGGCCAGGATCCCGCCGCCCATGCCGAGATGCTGGCACTGCGCGCCGCCGCTCGCGGGCGTGGGCGGAAATACCTGGCGGATTGCGTGCTGACCGTGACCCTGGAGCCCTGCCCGATGTGCGCCCAGGCGGCGAGCCTCTACCGGGTGAAGCGGGTGGTGTTCGGCGCCTATGACCCGAAGGGCGGCGGGGTGGAGCATGGTGCCCGGGTCTTCGCCGCTGCCTCCTGCCATCATGCACCGGAGGTGGTGGGCGGGGTGCGGGAGGCGGAGTGCGCGGCGCTGCTGCGGGCATTCTTCGCAGCACGGCGGTAACGGTCCGGCTCGGGCCGCACGGCGCCAGGACCGGCCTGAAAGCCCTTGGCTACTCCTGCCCCTCGGCCTGCGGTGGCGCTTGGTTCGGGATGGTTTCACGCTCGCCCTGCTCGGCGGCGGGCGGATCGGTGGCGAGGGCAGGCGGCACCGCCGCGGCGCCGGCGAGGCCAACCGCGAGCAGGGTGCGCCGGAGGAAATCCCCCCACGGGTCGGGGCGGCGATCCATGCGCCTCATCCCCCAGCCGCGGCGGTGCGGCGATCGGCCTGGCAGACTGCCATGTTCCGGCTCCCCATGATGAGAGCGCAGTATGCACCAGCAGTTGTGGCACGATGACGGCGGAATTAATGCCAAATGTTTCAAAGCTATGCCGGCCGTGGTTGAGACATTCACGAAGCAGTGAACAGCCCCCCGCCGGTGGCCGCCGGTGGACCTGAGCGCGCGGATGGTCCAGGGAGCGGTCACTGCAACGAAGGCCGGCCCGCCGGGCCGGCGAAGGGACCCGCGATGATCCTCCGCCGCCACCTGCTCGCCGCCACAATCGCCGCACCGGTCGCCGGGCGCGCCTGGGCCCAGGACGCCCCCTGGCCGAGCCGGCCGGTGCGCATCGTGCTGGCCTACCCGCCCGGCGGCAGCACCGATGTGCTGGCCCGGGCGCTGGCGGAGCGGCTGGCCACCAGCATCCCCGGCGCCACCTTCGTGGTGGAGAACCGCCCGGGCGGTGCCGCGGTGGTCGGCACCCAGGCGGTGGCGACGGCGGCACCGGATGGCTACACCCTCAGCCTCGGCAACAACCAGACGCATGCGGCCAATGCGGCGATGATCCGCGACCTGCCCTATCGGCCGCTGGAGGATTTCGCCGCCATCGGCCGGCTGGCCGAGGTGCATCACGCGCTGGTGGTGCCCGCCACCTCTCCGGCGAAGACCTTGGCGGAGCTGGCGGCACGCGGGAAGGGCGGCGGGCGGATCACCTACGCCTCCTCCGGTGTCGGCTCGGCCAGCCATGTCATCGCCGAGAGCTTCGTGCGGCGGGAGGGGCTGACGGCCACCCATGTGCCCTATCGCGGCGGCGCCCAGGCGACGACGGACACGGTGGCGGGGGTGGTGGATGCCTTCGTCTCCACCTGGCCGCAGGTGGTGGCGCTGGTGAAGGACGGGCGGCTGCGCTGCCTCGGCATCGGCGCGCCGCGGCGGCTGGCGGAGCTGCCCGAGGTGCCGACCTTCGCCGAGGCCGGCGCGCCCAACATGGCGGTGGATGCCTGGTTCGGCCTCTGGGCCCCGGCGCGGACGCCGGCGCCGATCATCGCCCGGCTGGCCGAGGCGCTGCCGCGGATCCTGGCGGAGCCGGAGATGGTGACGCGGCTGGGCAGCCTGGGCTTCAACCCGGCCCCGCTGGGTGCCGCCGCATTCGCCAGCTTCCAGCGCGCCGAGGTGGCGCGCTGGCGGGAGCTGGTGGAGCTGACCGGGATCCGGCTTGAGGGCTGACGCCGAGGGCTTGAGCAACCGGCGGGGTGCGTTGATCCGGCCCCGCCAACCACCAGGAGACGCCCATGTACAAGCTGTTCACCGGCCCCGGCACCTGCGCCCTGGCCAGCCACATCGTGCTGGAGGAACTCGGCCTGCCCTATGAGGCGGTGCGGGTGGACTTCGCCAGCCAGGCGCAGCGTTCGCCCGAGTATCTGGCGATCAATCCGAAGGGCCGGGTCCCGGCGCTGGTGACGCCGCGCGGCGTGCTGACCGAGACGCCGGCGATCCTCGCCTTCCTGGCCCAGGCCAACCCGGCCGCCGGACTGGCGCCGCTCGACGACCCCTTCGCCTTCGCCGAGGCGCAAGCCTTCAACAGCTATCTCTGCTCCACCGTGCATGTCGCCCATGCCCACAAGAGCCGCGGCGCCCGCTGGGTGGACGACGCCGCGGCGATGGAGGCGATGAAGCGCAAGGTGCCGCAGAGCATGGGCGAGGCCTTCGCCCTGATCGAACACGGCATGCTGCGCGGCCCCTGGGTGATGGGTGATCAGTATTCGATCTGCGATGCCTATCTTTTCACCGTGGCCCGCTGGCTGGACGGCGATGGCGTCGATCTCGGCAAGCTGCCGCGGGTGATGGCGCATCGGGAGCGGGTTGCCGCGAGGCCGGCTGTGGCGCGGGTGCTGGCGGCTGAGAAAGGGTAGCGCGTTCGGGCCGGCTCAGAGGTACCGCCCGCGCTCCAGGATCTCGAGCGTATAATCCCGGTAGCTCATCCCCAGTTCCTCGGCCCGGGCCAGCCGGCGCAGGGCGATCTCCCGCGGGGCTTTCCAGGCACGCTTGCTGGCCTTGCGCCAGCAATAGCCCCGCCAGCTCTCATTCGGGTCGAGCGGCGGCCCGCCATTGTGACCGAGGGGCGGCGGCGGACTGGCCAGCGCGGCATCGGTCTCGAGCCGAGGACGGTTGCGGCGTTGGCGCATGGACCGGCTTCCTGACGACATGCGTCATTGCCAAGCAAACGTCACGCCAGCGGGGCCTTACGCCGCCTCCCCCGCCACCCAGCCGCTCGACCAGGCCCATTGGAAATTGTAGCCGCCGAGCCAGCCGGTGACGTCCACCGCCTCCCCCACCGCGAACAGCCCCGGCACCTTCCGCGCTTCCATGGTGCGGGAGGAGAGGGCCGCGGTATCCACCCCGCCGGCGGAGACCTCGGCCTTGGCGAAGCCCTCGGTGCCGGCGGGCAGCAGGCGCCAGCCGCGCAGCAGCGTGGCCACCGAATCCAGCGCGCGGTCCGGCAGATCGGCCATGCGCAGCGCCGGCAAGTGCCGCGCCGCCAGCGCCGTGGCCAGGCGCTGCGGCAGCAGTTCCGCCAGCACGGTGCGCGGTTCCGCCCTTGGCCGGGCCCGCTTGGCGGCGCGCAGCAGCGCGGCGGCATCCTGCTCCGGCAGCAGGTCCAGCAGCAGCGGCTCGCCGGGTTTCCAGTAGGAGGATGCCTGGAGGATGGCAGGACCGGACAGGCCGCGGTGGGTGAAGAGCGTCGCCTCGCGGAACGCCACGCCGCCGCAGCGGGCGATGCTGTCGAGCGCGACGCCGGACAGCGGCCGCATCAGGTCCAGATCCTCGCCGGCGAAGGTCAGCGGCACCAGCGCCGGGCGCGGTGGGATGACAGGCAGGCCGAAGCGCCGCGCCACCGCATGGGCGAAATCCGTGGCACCCAGCTTGGGAATGGCCGGCCCGCCGGTCGCCAGCACCAGCGAGGATGCGGTGAAGCCGCCATGGCTGGTCTCGACGCGGAAGGCATCGGCGCGCGAGACCTCGGTGATGCGATGGCCAAGCCGCAGCGCCACCCCCGCCGCCGCGGCCTCGGCCAGCAGCATCGCCACGATCTGCCGCGCCGAGCCATCGCAGAACAACTGCCCCAGCGTCTTCTCATGGAAGGCGATGCGGTGCTTCTGCACCAGGGCGATGAAGTCGTGCTGGGTGTAGCGGGCCAGCGCCGAGCGGGCGAACTGCCGGTTCGCCGAGAGGAAGCGCTCCGGCACGCAGCCGAGGTTGGTGAAATTGCACCGGCCGCCGCCGGAGATGAGGATCTTCTTCCCCGCCTCCTCCGCATGGTCGAGCAACAGCACGCGGCGGCCGCGCTGCCCGGCGCTGATGGCGGCGAACAGGCCGGCGGCGCCGGCGCCCAGAACGATGACGTCGAAATTCTGCATGCAGAAAGGCAATTCGGGAGAGCGAACTCCCCCGTGCCCCCTCCTTTTTCTGTGGGAAAGCAGGCCGGGCGAACGGCTATCCCAGCGTGAAGGCCTCGTGGATCGAGGATTGGACCGAGCCGCCGAGCACCGCGCCGCCGCCGGCGACGTAGATCCAGTCGCCGATGGCCACCGCCGCCACCGCATGGCGCGGCGTCGGCATCGGCGCGTGGCTCTGCCAGCTGTCGGTGGCCGGGTCGTAGCTCTCCATCTGGCCGAACACCTTGGCGTTGCGCGGCACGCCGCGCTCCAGAATGCCGCCCTCCCCGCCCATGACGAAGAACCGCCCGCGGTAGAGGACCGTGCCATGGCCGGAGCGCGCGGTCGGCAGCGGTGCCCGCTCCTCCCAGGTGTCGCGCGCCGGCAGGTACACATGGTGCAGGCCGGTATTGTACTCGAAGGTGTTGAAGCGGCCGCCAATGATGTGGATGCGGCCCTGATGCGCCACCACGCCGACGTGGTCACGCGCGCCGGGCAGCGCCTTGCGGATCTCCCAGCTATCGGCCTGCGGATCGTAGACCTCGTGCCAGCCGACGCTGGCCCGCTCCGCCGTCGGGGCGCCGGCCCCGCCGATCAGGTGCAGCTTGCCGTCCAGCGCCACCGCCGCCGCCGCGCCGCGCGGTCGGGGCATCGGCCGCAGCGCGGTCCAGCGGTCGGTCTCCAGGTCGTAGACATAGGTATTGGCGTCGGGATTGCGGTTCTGCTCGATGAAGCCGCCGAAGGCGTAGACCCGGCCATTCAGCGTCGCCACCGCCACATGGTTGGCCCCGCGCGGCAGCGCCGCGGCGTCGAACCAGCGATCGCCCGCTGGGTCGTAGACATGATGGTAGCCGCGGTCGACCCGGCCCTCGCCATAGCCGCCGACCACATGCATGCGGCCGCCGGCCTCGGTGGCCCAGGCCATCTCGCTGCGCGGGATCGGCAGGGCGGCGCGTGCCACCCAGCGGCCGGGCGGGCCGGGCGGCGCCGGGCTGTCGGTGACGCGCTGCGCCGCCTGGTCCGGGGTGATGTGGTGCGGCACGCCGCCCTGCAGCCGGTGATAGGCATCGGCCGCCGGCGCCGCCGGGCGCAGCGCCGGGCCGTGCTGGTGCTGCTGGGCGAAGGCGGCGGGCGCGGCGAGGCTGGCGGCGGCGGCGGCGATCAGGTGGCGGCGGCGCATGGCGGGCTCCGGTGCGGGGAATGCCCCGCATGATGGGTGCGGCATCGCAAGCTTCAAGCGCGGCCGGCCAGGGTTGTCGCCAGCCGCCGGAAGCCGGCCCATTGCTGTCGCAGCCAGCCGCCGCTTTCCATCGCCGGCTCGATGCCGGGCACGCCGGTCGGCGGGAATTGCCCGCGGCGGAAATCGGCGGTGCCGAAGATCCAGTCCCAGACCGGCAGCAGCACCGCGTAATTCTTCCCCGTCGCCCCGGCCGAGAGCAGCCCATGATGCAGCCGGTGGAAGCGCGGCGAGACCAGCAGCCGCTCCCCGATGCGGCCGTAGCTCAGCCGGACATTTGCGTGGGACAGGCTCTCCCCCAGCCGCAGCAGCAGCAGGATGAGCGGGAACTGCCCGGGCGGCACGCCGATCAGCAGGGCGAGGCCGCCGAACCAGAGCGCCGCCAGCACATCGTCCAGCACATGGTTGCGGTCGTCGGTCCAGAAGGTCATCTGCCGCTGGGAATGATGGATGGCATGCAGCGCCCACCACCAGCGGAAGCCGTGCTGCGCCCGGTGCCGCCAGTACTCGCCGAAGTCCAGCACCACGACATAGACCAGCAGCGCCAGCAGGGCGTGCTCGCGCAGCGGTGGAAACAGCTCCTCCAGGGTCGGCGGCATGATGCCGGCCTCGGTCAGCCAGCCCTCCCAGCGCGATTGCAGCGAGGCCAGCAGCACGAAGGCCAGCAGCGGCAGGATGCCGAGGCGGGAGAGAAAGGTGTAGACCATGTCGGTCCGCACCGCGCGGCGGTCCGCCCGCCGCTCCACCGGACGCCAGGCCTCCAACGGCCGGCAGACGGCATAGACCACGGCAATGCCGAACAGCCCGAACAGGGCGAAATCCAGCCAGCCGTAGAGATCCTCCGCCCAGTCCATCAGGCCGAGGGCATAGAGCGCCGGCTGCAGCACATGCTCGAACAGCCAGCCGGTGGCGGCGGCGTACCAATCCTGCAGCATCAGATGCCTTGGGGCGGCAATGGGGCGAAGCACAGCCCCTTCGCCAACAGCCCGGTTATGACCTGATCCAGCACCCCGGCGAAAGGCTCCTGCCGGCTGCGCACGCCCCAGTGCAGCACGACGACATCGCCCGGCCCGGTGCGGGCCATGGCCCGGCGGGCAAGGCTGGCATTGGGGTGGCGGGCACTGTCCAACTCATCGCCCCAGAAGCCGGCCGGGGTCCAGCCCTGGTGCCTGAGGCCGCAGGCGGCCGCCAGGGCCAGGGCGTTCGGCGTGGTGAAGCCGCCCGGGGCGCGCCACAGCGGCAGGACCAGCGCCTCCGGCGCCATCGCCCGCAGGCGGGTGATCGGCCATTGCAACTCGGCACAGAGGCCAGGACCGTCCAGCACCTCCGCCCCCGGACCCTGGCGGGGAGCATAGCGCACGCGGCCGGGGGCCGGGTCACCGCGGAAATACCAATGGCGCCTGGTGTGGCTGGCGAAGGCATGGCCCTCCGCCGCGCGGGCCCGCCAGAACGGCGCCCAGCCGTCCGAGAGGGTGGTGTCGCCGCGGAAGCTCGGCTCATCGGCCAGGAAGAGGGTGGCGCGCACACCGTGACGGCGTAGGATGCCGGCGATCGCCTCGGCCTCCCGCCCCCAGCCGGTATCGATGGTGAGATAGATGGTGCCGCGGCAGGCCGGCTGGGCCAGCGCCGTGCCTGGCGCCAGCAGCCCGGCCAGCAGGGCGCGGCGGCCGGGCCTCATCGGCCGAGGCTGCGCCGCCACCAGGGCGCCTGCCCCGGCTCCGGTGCCGGCGTCGCCGCAGGAACCACCGGCGATGCATCCAGCGGCGCAGCGGCCAGTGGCGGCGGCGACACGGGCGCAGCGGTCACCTCGGCCACCGGCGGCGCAGCGTCGGTCGGCGTCGTCGCAGCCACTGGCACTGGCGGCAAGGGCTCCCGCCGGGGCTGGACGAAGATGCCATGCGGCGAGCGGCCGACCGGGATGGTCTCCGCCGCGCCGGTCGCCGGGTCCACCACCGCTACCCGAGCCACCCAGCGCAGGGTTACCCAGAGCCGCCCCTCCGGGTCGAAGGCGATGCAATCCGGTCCGCCCGGCAAATCCCAGCGCGCCCGGACCTCCAGCGTCTCCGGGTCCAGCACCGTCAGCCGGCTGTCCACCCGGCTGGTGGCGTAGAGGGCGCGGCCATCCGGCGCGGCGAAGACCGTATGGGCGCCACGGCCGACCGGGATGGTCCGCTCCACCTTGCCGTCCAGGGGATCCACCACCGCGATGTGGTCGGCCCCCATGATGCCAACCAGCAGCCTGCCGCGATGCCAGATCACCCCGGCCGGCTGCCGTCCGACCTCGGCGGTCCATACCGGGCGCCCCTGGGCAAGGTCGATCGCCATGAGGCGCCTCGCCCCCTGCAAGGTCACGTAGACCAGCCGGCCATCGGGCGAGAAAGCCAGGTGGCTGGGCTTGTCCGGCACCCGCAGCCGGGCCTGCAGGGTGCGGGTGGCGGCATCGTAGATGTCCACCTGGTCGCGGCGCAGGCTGGTGATGACCAGGTGCCTGCCGTCCGGGCTGTACTCCAGGTGGTAGGGGTTGCTGATCCGCTCGCGCCGCGTCACCTCGGCGGTGGCGGGGTCGAGGAAGATCAGCTCGTTGGCCACCGAATCGCCGATCACCAGCTCCGTCCGGTCGGGGGTCAGCAACAGGTGGTGGACTTCCCGCAGCACCGGGATGCGTCGGACCTCCTCCCGAGTCGTGCTGTCCAGCACGGTGATGAAGGCGTCGCCGGAGTTCAACACATAGACCAGATCGGCCCGGGCCGGGGCGGCAAGCAGCCCGGCCAGGAGGGGAAGCGCGAAGGCGGCCCGCCGCATGGCGTCAAGCATTCCAGGTTGCGGAGATGGCTTCCCCTGACCGCGCCCGATTGGCAAGTCGCGTTATGCTGAGTCCGTTCCGCCCCCTGAGCCCTTCGCCGGTTCGAACCGCAGCGAGACGCCATTCATGCAGTAGCGCTGCCCGGTCGGCGCCGGGCCGTCGGGAAAGACGTGGCCGAGATGGCCGCCGCACTTGGCGCAATGCACCTCGGTCCGGGTCATGAAGAAGCTGCGGTCGGTGGTGGTGCCGACATTGCCCTCGATGGGCGCGAAGAAGCTCGGCCAGCCGGTGCCGCTTTCGAATTTCGTCCCGGCATCGAACAGCGGCGTGCCGCAGCCGGCGCAGGCGAAGATGCCGGGGCGCTTCTCGGCGTTGAGCGGGCTGGTGCCGGCGCGTTCCGTGCCGTGCTGCCGCAGCACCCGGAAGGCCTCGGGGGAGAGGATGCGGCGCCACTCCGCCTCGGATTTCTCGACCGGGTAGTGTTCCGCCTCAGCGGTCTTGCCGAACAGGGCCATGACGGGGTTCCCTTCTTGGTGTCGCATCCGGTTCGGACCTCCGCGCCCCGCGGGCGCTACGGTCATCGGATGCTCAGGCCGCCGGCCGCTTCAGCCGGTCGGCGTAGGATTTGCGGAATTTCGCCACCTTGGGCGCGATGACGACGCGGCAATAGCCGCTCCAGGGGGTACGGGCGAAATAATCCTGGTGCTCCGCCTCGCCCGGCCAGAAGCGGTCGAAGGGGACCAGCTCGGTCACCAGCGGCGCACCCCAGATGCCGGCGCCGGCGATCTCGTCCATCACCTGCTCGGCCACCCGCTTCTGCTCTTCGGAATGGTAGAGGATGACGGAGCGGTACTGCGGCCCGACATCGGCGCCCTGGCGGTCCTTGGTGGTCGGGTCATGGATGGTGAAGAACACCCTGAGCAGGTCGGCGTAGCTGATCTCGGCCGGGTCGAAGGTGACCTGCACCACCTCCGCATGGCCGGTGCGCTTGCCGCAGACCTCCTCATAGGTCGGGTTCTCGGTATGGCCGCCGGCGTAGCCGGAGACCACGGCGGACACCCCGCGCAGGTCGCGGTAGATCGCGTCCAGGCACCAGAAGCACCCGCCGCCCAGGGTTGCCGTTTCGGTCGTGCCGCTCATGCCCGCTGCCTCCTCGTCGTCGCTACCCCAAGATAGGGTGCGGTGGTGGCGAATGCAGCCGGTTCGCTGCAACCGGGCGCCGGGTTACCCGCCGGCGGCATGCGGCCAGCGAAGCGGCGCTACGCCGCGCGCTCCACCACCTGCGGTGCCGCGGCGCGCTGCGCCAGGGCACGGCGGCGGCTGGCCCGCCGCTGCGCCTCGGCCAGCCGCAGCCGGGCGAGGAAGGCGCCGGCGCCGATCCGCCGCGGCATCTGCCGGCGCTTGCGCAGCACCTGCGGCAGCGCCGCGAAGGCATCCCACACCCCCCGGCAATAGGCGCCGAGGTGGCGCCGCAACCACGGCCGCCGCCCGGTCAGCAGCGTGTGTGCCAGCAGCCCGAGCTGCGACAGGAAGGCCAGCGGCAACACCGCCGGCAACAGCGGCCCGGGCGTGGCTTTCAGCATCACCCACCAGACATTCCGGGCGGAGAGACGGATGGTGAAGCCCGAAGGCGCGCCGCCGGTGGAGGCGGTGCCGAGGTGATACACCCGCGCCGCCGGGATCGAGATGCCGCGATGTCCCGCCAGCACCGCCCGCAACGCGATGTCGATGTCCTCGACATAGGCAAAGAAATCCTCGTCGAACAGGCCGATGTCCTCGAACAGCGCGCGGCGGTAGAAGCTGGCGGCGGCGCAGGCGCTGAGGATCTCGAAGGGCGCCGCATAATGGCCGGCGTCGATCTCGCGATCGCCGATCTTGAACGGCACGCCGTAGAGCGCGAAGCCGTCGGCGATGCTGTCGAGCACCCGGCGATCATGGAAGTCGAGCAGCTTGGAGGCGGCGTAGGATATCTCCGGCAGCCGGTCGAGCTCGGTCACCGCCGCCTCCAGCCAATCCGGCGCGGCCTCGGTGTCATTGTTCAGCAGCGCGACATATTCTCCGGCGCAGAGCCGGATGCCGGCATTCACCCCGCCGGCGAAGCCGATGTTCCGCGGCAGGGCCACCACATGCACCTCCGGGTAACCGGATCGCAACAGCTCCAGGCTGCCGTCGGTGGAGCCGTTGTCCACGACGATGACGGCGAAGTCGCGGAAGCTCTGCCGCCGCAGGCTGTCGAGACAGGCCGGCAGCAGATGCGCACCGTTCCAATTGGGGATGACGATGCCCACCCGCGCCGCAAGCCCCGGCGCCACCTCAACCGGCATCCGCGGCGCTCCCGCCATGCCGGGCCGCGCCGCAACCATTGCCCCGGATCGCCAATGCCACCACCATCCCCTTGCCCATTCCCCTCGCCAGCCGTGCCAGCCGAAGCACGCTGTAGCCTGTTGTTTGGAGAGCGGATCACGCTCCGGGGCGCTTACGCCCCGTCGCGATCCGCTCTAGAGCATGGGCGAAAGCGGCGCCAGCCGGCCGTTTCCGGCCGGTTTGGCAATTTTCCGGCTGCGTTATGGACAGGGTGGTTTACCTTTTCCGGCCCGCCCAGCATCATGCGGCCCGCATCGCCAAGCCCCTTCGGCCAATGTCCGAGGCTCGTGCCGCGGCACCTATCCGGGACCGGACCATGCCCTCCGCTCGACACCCCCTCGCCCGCCAGGCATGACCGGCACCGCCCGTCCCGACACCCCGACCAGCGCCACCGAGCCGCTGCGCCGCACCGCCGGCCGCGTGCTCCAGGGCGCGGCGGTGCTCGCCGCCAGCCAGATCGCCAGCCGGGCGATCGGCATGGTCTTCACCCTGACCCTGGCACATCTGCTGAGCATCGAGGATTTCGGCACCTATAATCTGGCGCTATCGGCCATCGTCATCGCCGGCATGGCGCAGGACCTCGGCCTGTCGCGCAGCGTGGTGAAGGAGGTGGCGCGGGCCCGGGCCGAGGCTGCCGAATGGGTCGGCCGGCTGGCGCCGCTGAAGCTCGGCCTCGGCGTCATCGCCGCGCTGCTGCTGCCGGGGGCGGCGGCGCTGGCGGGCTATGGGCCCGGCGTCGTCGGCATCCTCGCCATCGTCGCGCTGCTGCTGCCCGCGGCCAACCTCTGGCTGCTGCTGGAGAATGCCGGCCAGGGCCTGCACGCCATCCGGCTGCTCGCCACCGGCTACCTGGCGAACACCTTGCTGCAATCGGGGCTCGGGCTGGTCGCGGCGCTGGCCACCGGCGGCGATTTGCGGGTGGTGGCGGCGGCGCTGGTGGTCGCCAGCCTGCTCAACACCGCGCTGATGTGGCGGCTGCTGACCGGCGTCGCCGGGCCGGTCCGGCTGCGGCTCGACCTTGCCTTCTGCCGGCGGGTCCTGGGCCAGAGCCTGCCCTACCTTGGTGTCGCCCTGGCCACGGTGGCGCTCGGCCGGCTGGAGCCGCTGCTGCTCGGGCGATTGGCGAACGAGTCTGAGGTCGCCCGCTTCATCGCCGCCTTCAAGTTGTTCGAGGCAGCGCTCTTCATCATCTACTCGGCGCAGATCGCGATGAACGCCACCGTGGCGCGGCTGATCCAGCACGACCGCGCCGGCTTCGGCCGCTGGTTCGGCTGGGAGCTGAGCCTGGCGGCGGCGCTGCTGCTGCCGGCGCTGGTGTTCGGGCTGCTCGCCGCCGGGCCGCTGATCGGGCTGCTGTTCCCCGCGGCCTACGCCGCCGCCGCGGCGCCGCTGGCGGTGCTGCTGGCAACCTTGCCGGTGACCGCGCTGCAGGCGCTGGCCGCCGGCGCGCTGATGCTGACCGACCGGCAGGGTGCGGTGCTGCTGCTGAACGCCCTGGTCGTCACGGCCCAGCTGGCGCTGAACCTGCTGCTGATCCCGGGCCATGGCGCGCTGGGTGCGGCGCTGGCGGTGGCCGGCAGCCAGGCGCTGGCCGCCCTTGCCGGCATCGCCCTGGCCGGGCATTGGCTGCTGCCGGGGTGGCGGGCACTGCGGCCGCTCGGCCGGGTGCTGCTGGTGCAGGCGGTGGCGGCCGCGGCCGGGCTCGCCGCCCGCGCCGTGGCCGGGGAGTTGGTCGGGGTTGCCGTCGCCCTGCTGCTGCTGATCGCCGGCTGCGGCGCCATCCGCCTGCGCCTGCTGCCACCGGATTGAACCATGCCCCGCCTCTCCGTCCTGTTCATCGCCCCGCACCCGATCGAGGGGCCCTCCACCCGCTTCCGCATCCACCAGTACCTGCCGGCGCTGGAGGCGGCAGGCATCCAGGCCACGGTGCGGCCCTTCCTCTCCTCCCGCCTGGCGCCGCTGGCCTATCGGCCGGGGCTCGCGGCCAAGCTCGGCATCACAGCCTGGGGCGCGGCGCTGCGGATGGGCGATATCCTGCAGGCGACGCGGGCCGACCTGGTCTACGTGCTGCGCGAGGCCTTCCCCATCGGCCCCGCCGTCTTCGAGCGGGCGCTGGAGGCGGCCAGCGGCCGGCTCGCCTTTGATTTCGACGATGCCATCTGGCTGCGCTCGACCAATTACGACAACCCGATCGACCGGCTGCGCGACTTCGACCGCCCGGCGCGGCTGATCGCCCGGGCGCGCCGCACCGTGGTCGGCAGCGAGTTGCTCGCCGATTACGCCCGGCGGCACGCCGCCTCACCGGACCGGGTCGTGCTGATCCCGACCGTGGTGGACACCGTCCAATTCCGTCCCGCGCCGCGGCCAGCGGATGGCGCGATTGTCGTCGGCTGGATCGGCACGCCGCGCAACACCAGCTATATCCGGGCGATCTGGCCAGGGCTGGCGGCGGCGGCGCGGCGCGATCCCCGCATCCGCTACCGCTTCGTCGGCGCCGAGCCCTTCGATGCCGGCGAGACGCCGGTGGAGTTCCGCCCCTGGACCCTGGCCGGCGAGATCGCCGACATCCAGGGCTTTGACATCGGCATCATGCCACTGCCGGATGACGCCCAGGCGCGCGGCAAATGCGGCTTCAAGCTGATCGAGTACATGGCCTGCGGCCTGCCCGCGGTGGCCAGCCCGGTTGGGGCCAATGTCGATGTGCTGCGGGATGGCGAGACCGGGCTGCTGGCGGAAGGCGACGCGGATTGGGAGGCGGCGCTGGTCGGGCTCGCCGGCGATGCGGAACGGCGCCGGGCGATGGGTGCGGCGGGGCGGGCGCGGGCAGTGGAGCACTACTCGCTGGCGGCGATGGCACCGCGCTTCGTCGCCACGGTGGAAGCCGCGGCGGGCTGACGGGCGGCCGACAAACGCCCGTGTTGTCCCAGGCAGCCGATCCATTTCGGCTCTGGCATCCACGCTCGATCGCGGTATGGTTCGGCCAAAGGCATGGCACGCCGCTGTTACAGTGCGCCGCGAAGCCAAGACCAGGGAGACGTCCCAGATGCCGACCCGCCGCCAAACCCTTGCCCTTTCCGTCGCCGCGGGCCTCGCGCCCTCGGTCGTCCATGCCCAGACCGGGCAGGCCTGGCGGCCCACCCGGCCTATCCGGTTGGTCGTCCCCTTCGCCCCCAGCGGCTCGAATGACATCGTCAGTCGGCTCATCGCGGAGTCGGCGGGCCAGGCGCTTGGTCAGCCGATCGTCGTCGAGAACCGCGCCGGCGCCGGCAGCGTTATCGGCGCCGAGTATGTCGCGCGCGCGGCGCCGGATGGCTACACGGTGCTGATCAACAGCTCCCATTCGACAGTGCCGGCGATTGTCGCGCGCGTGCCCTATGACGCGGTCAATGATTTCGTTGGCGTGGCGGTGGCCGGCTTCTCGCCGCATGTGCTGGTCGCCAGCCCGCAACTGCCGGCGCGGACGGCGCGGGAGTTGGTGGCGCTGCTGAAGGCCAATCCGGGTCGCTACAACCTGGCCACGGCCGGGACCGGCAGCGGCGTGCACGTCGCCGCGGAGTTGTTCCGCTCCGTGGCTCAGGCACAGGTCGAGGTGGTGCATTACCGCGGCGGCGGCCCGAGTGTCGCCGCCCTGATTGCCGGAGAAGCGCAGCTCGGCACGCCGACCATGGCTTCCTCGATCGGGCAGATCCGCGGTGGCGGTCTGCGTGCACTCGCAGTGCTGGCGGAGCAGCGCAGCCCGGCCCTGCCCGACGTGCCGAGCGCCCCCGAGGCCGGCTTGCCCGGGATCATCCATGAGGAATTCTTCCCCATCCTCGCCCCCGCCGGTACGCCGGCGCCCGTGGTCGCGGCGCTGGGCGCCGCCTTCCGTGGCGCGATCCAGCAGAATGCGGCGAAGGTCATCGAAATGGCCGGCGTCTCGCCGCGGGCGGGCTACGAGACCTCAGAGCAGGTGATGAAGCTGGTGCGTGAGGGCATCGAGCGCTACACGGCGATCCTGAGCGCGGCAGGCGTGCAGCCCGAGTAGCGGCGCCCTGTCATCCTTGAAGGCGGCCGGTACGGCCGCTACGGATGGCGGCCACTCCAGGGCAGGTTCAGCGGCGGGTGTGGTTCACGCCATGCCGAGCGACGACGGCGTTGCCGTCGTGGCAGGGCACTTGCACCAGGCAGGGGCTGCCTTCCGCTTGGCGGAATTCGTAGATCAGGACATCACTGCCCTGCAGCGCGAGGCGGCAGCACCCCTGCTCCACCGCCAGCGTGCCGCCGGGACATGCATCGACATCGAGGTGTCGCACCGTCCCCTCGAATTACTGATGGAACACGCCTTCCCCGCCCGCGCCGCGCCGGCGACGCGCAGCAGCGCGGCCAGCACGGCGCGTACGGCATTCACCCGGCGAAGGGATCGCGCAGGGTGATGGTATCGTCGCGATCCGGGCTGGTGGAGAGCAGCACCACCGGCGCCTCGACCAATTCCTCGATCCGGCGGACGTATTTCACCGCCGCGGCAGGCAACTCGGCGTAGCTGCGGGCGCCCATGGTGGAGGTGGTCCAGCCTTCCAGCGTCTCGTAGATCGGCTCGGCCGCAGCCTGGGCCTGGAAGGCGCTGGGCAGCCGGCGGAAGGTCTCGCCCTTGATCCGGTAGCCGGTGCAGATCTTCAGCTCCGAGAGCCCGTCCAGCACGTCGAGCTTGGTCAGGGCGATGCCCTGGATGCCGCCGATCTTCACCGCCTGGCGCACCATGCAGGCATCGAACCAGCCGCAGCGCCGGCGGCGGCCGGTGACGGTGCCGAACTCCCGCCCGCGGTCGCCGAGCCCCTCGCCGATCGCGTCATGCAACTCGGTCGGGAAGGGCCCGCTGCCGACGCGGGTGGAGTAGGCCTTGGCGATGCCGAGCACCATGCCGACCGCATCCGGCCCGACCCCCGACCCTGCCGCGGCGCTGCCAGCAACAGTGTTGGAGGAGGTGACATAGGGGTAGGTGCCGTGGTCGACATCCAGCATCACCGCCTGGGCGCCCTCGAACAGCACCCGCTGGCCGGTGTGGCGGGCCTCCTCCAACCTCTCCCATACCGCCTCGGCGAAGGGCAGGAGCTTCGGCGCCAGGGCCAGCAGCCCGTCCAGCAGCGCCTGCTTCTCGAACTCCGGCGCGCCGAGGCCGCGCAGCAGCGAATTGTGGTGCAGCAGCAGCTCGTCCAGCTTCTTCGAGAGCGTCTCCGGCTCCGCCAGATCGCAGAGGCGGATGGAGCGGCGGCCTACCTTGTCCTCATAGGCCGGGCCGATCCCCCGCCCGGTGGTGCCGATCTTGTCGCCGCCGCGTGCCGCCTCCCGCGCCTTGTCCAGCGCTGGGTGCAGCGGCAGGATCAGCGGCACGTTCTCGGCGATGCGCAGGTTGTCCGGCGTCACCGTCAGCCCCTGTGCCGTCACCTTGGCGATCTCGTCGAGCAGGGCCTGCGGGTCCAGCACCACCCCATTGCCGATGATGCCGAGCTTGCCGCGAACCACGCCGGAGGGCAGCAGGGACAGCTTATAGGTCTGGTCGCCGACCACCAGCGTATGGCCGGCGTTGTGGCCGCCCTGGAACCGCACCACGACATCGGCGCGGCTGGCGAGCCAGTCCACCACCTTGCCCTTGCCCTCGTCGCCCCATTGGGCGCCGATCACCGCGACATTTGCCATGGCGTCAGCCTTCCTTTGAAATCGGCACCGCGCGGCCATCGACCAGGCGGTGGGAGCAGCGCAACCCCTTCGGGGAATCCGCCGCCGAGAGCGCCGCCACGGTGGCGAAGCCCTGAGCCCGCAGCGCCTGCAGCGCCGCCTCGGGCGTGCCGGCGGGCACGAAGACGCGCGGCCGCGGGGCGGGCGCCGGGGCCGCCCGCAGCACCGCATCGGGGTAGAGGCTCATGCCCGTCGCCGGCTCCTCGTTCAGCGACATGTAGCGGCCGCCGCGCGCCAGTTCCCCGGTGGTGCCGGGGCCGTAGAGGGTGAAGGCGACCCCGACATGGTAGCGGAAGCCGCGGAACTCCACCGGATCGAGGGTGATGCGTAGCCCCGGCGCGCGGGCCCGGATGGCGGCGATGACGGCCGCAGCATTGTCGGCGATGGCACGCGCCGCGGGCGGCAGCTCCACCCCCGCCAGCGCCGCCAGCGCGCCATCAGCCGGGCCGGCCGCGGCCAGCAGTACCGGCAGCGCCGCCGCCAGCGGCCCAGCCTCGCCCGAGAGCGCGGCGACCGAGGCGGCATCCTTGCGGTCCAGCGCCCGGGCCAGCCGCTGCCGCAGCGCTGGCGGCACCTCGGCGGCCTCCAGCAACGCCGGCGCCATGGTCGGCAGGGTGATGTCGAGGCTCACCGAGGGCACCCCGGCGGCGGCCAGCGCCGCGGCGGCGACCAGCGCCACCTCGGCATCGGCGGCGGGGGCGTCGCTGCCGATCAACTCGATGCCGGTCTGCGGCAGCTGGCGTTCCGGTGCCAGCTGGGTACCCCGCACCCGCAGCACCTGGCCGGCGTAGCAGAGGCGGAGCGGCCGCGGCTGGAGGCCCAGCCTGGTGGCGGCAATGCGGGCGACCTGCGGCGTGGTGTCGGCGCGGAGACCCATCATCCGCTGGCTGACCGGGTCCATCAGCCGGAAGGTCTGCTCGGCCACGGCGGCACCCGAGCCGGCCAGCAGACTGTCCTCGAATTCCAGCAGCGGCGGCTTCACCCGTTCATAGCCATGGCCGGCGAAGGCGGCCATCAGCGTCTCGACCAGCACCGCCTCCCTCTCCGCCTCGGGCGGCAGCAGGTCCATCAGCCCGGCGGGCAGGAGGCCAGGGGGCGTGGAAGAATTGGGGGCGTCGTCTGTCATGGCGTCCGTTTGGCAGCGCCGCTGTGTGGCAGCGGGGGGCAGGCGGCGCAAGGGGATGCGGCCGCATCTGCACCGGAGCTGCTCAGCCGGCCTGGACGCCGGGCCGTCGCCGCTTCCCGATCCGCGCCAGCTCGGCCAGCCGCCGGTCGAGGAAGGCCATCGCCTCGCCGATCTCCGGGTCGTCGTTGCGCATCCAAAAGGCCAGGGTCGCGCCATAGATGCCGGCCAATGTCGCCCGCCTGGTGTACCAAGAGAAATCCGCCGAGGTGTCGCCGGCGGCGTACCACATGGCATTCGCCGTCGACGCCGAGGTGCGCAGCGCCGCCGGCAGGTTCCAGGGCAGTGACAGCAGGCTGAGCGCCCGCCTGAGCGCGGCTTTGTGCGGCGCGACGGCGAGGAGCCGCAGCTCCACCACCCGGCGGATGCGGTCCGGCACCCGCAGCCCCGGCACCCCCTCTTCCGCCGCCGCCTCGGTCATGTCGCGGTTGATAAGGTCGATCCAAGCCTCCACCGCGCCCACCGGGCCACGCGGGAACAGGCTTTCCGCCACCGCGGGGGCTTCCCCGATCGCCGCCAGCGCCGCCCGCAGGCTGCCCCAATTCCAGCCCTGCCGGGCGGCGAGCGGCAGCAGGGCGCGGATCGCCGCCTCGCGCTCCGGGCTGCGCTCGGTCATCGCGTCACGCTCCCGGCCGCACGGGCCAGTTCCTCGGTGAAGCCGAACAGCGCCAGATCCTCCATCCGCATCGGATAGAGCACGCCGTCCAGATGGTCCGTCTCATGCTGCATGACCCGGGCGGTCAGGCCCTCCGCCTCACCCGAGACTGGATGTCCCTCGGCATCCAGCCCGCGCCAGCGGATACGCTTCGGCCGGGCGACGCAGCCGCGCAGGCCAGGGATGGAGAGGCACCCCTCCCAGCCGGACTCAAGCTCCTCCCCCAGCGGCTCCAGCTCCGGGTTCACCAGGGTGGCGACGCCGGCCCCGTCCCGGTAGACGAACAGCCGCAACGGCACATGCACCTGCGGCGCGGCGAGGCCGATGCCGGCGGCGTCCAGCATGGTCTCGGCCATGTCGGCGATCAGCCGGCGGATTTCGGGGCCGGTCGGGTCATCGACCGGCTCCGCCTCCCGCAGCAGGACGGGGTGGCCCATGCGGGCGATCTTCAGAATGGCCATTGTGGATGCTCCGCCGCGGATTCTGCTTCAGCAGTTAGGATGCCGGGGCCGATGGCGGGAGGGGCTTCCGGCGCGCCACCGATGCGTGCTAAGAGCCGCGCATCCGCGTCAGGGTGGGGTGGCGTTCGGGGTCCGGCGAGCCGGGCCACGCGCAACCTTGCACCCTGCTGCGGCTTTTTCCGTTTCTCCACCACAGCGACAGGAGGCTGAGCCGCGTGCAAGTCGTCGTCCGTGACAACAACATCGACCAGGCGCTGAAGGCGCTCAAAAAGAAGCTGCAGCGGGAGGGTGTGTTCCGCGAGATGAAGCTCCGCCGGCATTACGAGAAGCCGTCCGAGCGCCGCGCCCGCGAGGCCGCAGAGGCCGTCCGCCGCGCCCGCAAGGTCGAGCGCAAGCGGCTGGAGCGCGAGGGCTTCTGAGCCCCGCCATCCGCCGGACCAGGCCAGCGCCTGGCTTCAGCGGAGGGACGTATCCCTAGGGGAAGATGCTGCGGTGCGGGAGAACCCGCGTGCCGCGGTCTCCTCTTGCGCACAATTTGGTGTGTGAAATTTGCAGGCAGTGCTGCCGGCACTGCTGCTAAGCCCGGTGTGGTGCGCGTATAAAGGCGCTCGCATAGGCCGATAACCTTGCCGGCGATCTCGTCCAGGCCGCCTGCCTCGATTCAGCCGGAGCGCCACGCCCCGGCGTGCTGCCCTTCGAGCCCGGCTGCGGCCACAGTCGCCTGCTGCGCACCGGTGAGCTCCTGCCCTACCGCAAGCATGACTGGCCCGCCGCGCCCGACCGGGGGTGGTTCTTCGGCGCAACGCCGCTGCGGTCGGAACGGCAGAGCCGGGTGGTCCGCCTCAACATCACCCGCGCGGCGGAAACCAGCCCGAGGCGCCTGAACCCCAGCCTGGCGCACCGGCCGCATCGCCCCACCTTAGCGGGAAGCGGTGACCGGGGCCACCATTGCGGCCACCACGGAGGTGCTGTTCTCGAGCACTACATCCGCAATCCATCGGGACCGCGTATCATCCGGAGCGCATCTGCTTCGCCCGCGGCCTGGGCCTGATGCGGTGGGAGAATCGGCGCTCAGCCAAGCCAAGGACCGCGAGGCAAGAGCGGCGCTGGCCGCCGGCTCCGGCCGCTGCGCGGAATTCGTCTCTGGCGAAACAGCGGCGGCCGGCTGGCAGATGCTGGATTGCCGGACCTGGACCAACATGGCGCGGGCAAGGCCGGACGCCCAACTGGCGCTGGCCTGGCCCTGACGTCCGGGCAGGCCCCTGGATCGGTGCCGTCCGGCGGCGCAGAATGGCAGCGGCAACGCCACCACGGGAGAATATCGAATGATGCGGCTGCACTGGTCCTCGCGCTCGCCCTTCGTGCGCAAGGTGATGGTGGTGGTGCATGAGCGCGGCCTCGTCGATCAGATCGAGCGGGTGCCGACGGTGGTGGCGATGACCAAAACCGACCGCGCCCTGCTGCCGACCAACCCGCTCGGCAAGATCCCGACCCTGCTGCTGGAGGATGGCAGCGCGCTGTATGATTCCAGCGTCATCTGCGAATACCTCGACGGCTTAGGCAGCGGCCCGCGGCTGTTCCCGGCGGATGGCCGGGCGCGCATCACCGCGCTGCGGCGCCAGGCGCTTGGCACCGGGGCGATGGACATGCTGGTGCTGTGGCGCGGCGAACTGGCGCGGGAACACCCCTCCACGGCGGTGCTGGAAGGCTTCGGCTGGAAGCTGGAGGCGCTGCTGAAGGCGCTGGAGGCAGAGGCGTCGGCGCTGGAGCAGGACGCCTATGACATCGGTCAAATCTCGATCGGCGGGGCGCTGTCCTACCTCGATTTCCGCTGGCCGACGCTCGGCTGGCGAGAGGCGCATCCGGCGCTGGCCCGCTGGCATGCAGGCTTCGCCGCGCGGCCGGCGGTGCGGGCGACCGACCACATCGACGCCTGAGCCCGGCCCGCGCCGCGCATGGGATCAGCCGGCGATGAGATGATCCCCGAGGTGCCGCAGAATATCCTCACCGATGCGACGGATCTGCGCGGTCCGCTCGTCCATCAGCGCGGCGGCGTCGCGGGCCAGCGCCGCTTCCAGCAGCGGGCGGTGCGGCGCCAGGCCGGGGTGCATCTCTCCGGCCCAGAAGCCGTAGCGCAGCGCCCGCCGCGCCAGTACGGCGCGCATGGTCAGCAGCGTCGGCGAGCCGCATGGCGCCACCAGCGTGTCGATGAAGCCGCGGTGTCGAGCAAGCCACTCCGAGCCCGGCATGCAGCGGATGTCGCCGCTGTCCCCGATGGTATCGAAGCGCGCCGTCAGCCGGTCGTCCCAGGCCGGGTCGGCATGCTGCACCGCCAGGCGCAGCACTTCGCGCTCGATGAGGATGCGGGCCCGGATGAGGTCCTCGTACTCACCGCACGAGATGCCAGCGACGCGGAAGCCACGCTGGCCTTCCGCCGCGACCAGCCCTTCCTGGACAAGATGCGCCAGCGCCTCGCGCAGGGTGCTGAAGCTGACGCCATAGGCGGTGCGCAGCGTCTCGAAGCGCAGCCGCTGGCCCGGCGGGAGCCTCACCTCGACAATGTCGGCCCGGAGCCGATGCAGAACATCCGATGCCAGGGTGCGCCCGATGAGCTCGTCTGCCGCTGGCGGGTGCATTTTCACGTCATGGAGCCAGAAACGGTTGTGTCACGAGGCGGCAATCTCACCCATGGATCATCCAACCTCAAGTGATCCTTGATGTTGTTTTAATTTGAGCATGAAAATTCCTTGGATTGGCACCGCTTCTTTGGAATCCCATAGTTGTCCGGCAGCGCCGTAGCCTGTTCCATTCATAAAACTCGCATGGGTTTGCGGCACGGCGTCAACCGTGTTCCATTGCGGCATCATTGCGAAAATCCTTGCAGCGGTGAGCCGCCTTCCCTCTAAGGGCAGCGCCGCCCGGGCTGGCGCCGACGCCGGTATCGCTTAGGCTGGAGCCAATCGGGAGGAGTCGGGCACATGCAGCCGCTCAGGATCGGCGACGTCACCATCACCAGCATCGTCGAGCGCGACGGCCCTTGGCGCCGCCCGGCCGAGATGTTCCCGGCCTATGACCCGGCGATCGCCGAGACGCATCTGAAGACGCTGGATCCGGTGGTGTTCGACCCCGCCTCCGGCCGCATGGTCATCACCTACCAGACCTTCGTCGTGCGTACGCCGAAGCACACCATCCTGGTCGACACCTGCACCGGCGAGGACAAGGGCTATCCGGCACCGATGGATTTTCCGAAAGCCCCCTGGCTGGACGGCTTCGCCGCCGAGGGGCTGCGCTTCGAGGACATCGACTACGTCTTCTGCACGCATCTGCACATCGACCATTGCGGCTGGAACACCCGCCTCGTGAACGGCCGCTGGGTGCCGACCTTCCCGCGTGCGAAATACGTCTTCCACAAGGGCGAATACGCCGCCTGGGAGGAGGCCAGCCGCCGCGGCGCCAACCCGCCTGGCAATGTCTGGCGCTTCAATTGCGAACCCGTGGTCGCCGCCGGCCAGGCGTTGCTGGTGGATGACGACTTCGCCCTCGATGACACCGTCTGGCTGCAGCCCTCGCCCGGGCATTCACCCTGCCATTGCTGCGTCAACATCGCCTCCCGCGGCCAGCGCGCCGTGGTCACCGGCGACCTGATGCACCATGCGCTGCAGGTGCGGGAGCCGGGCTGGTCCACCGTCTTCGACTGGGACGCAACCCAGGCCGCCGCCTCCCGCCGCGGCTTCCTGGCGGAGGTGGCGGAAACGCCCACGCTGGTGCTGCCGATCCATTTCCCCGGGCCTACCGCCGGTCGGGTGAAGGGCGGCGCCGCGGGCTTCGACTGGCAATTCATCTGAACCGGAGAGAGAGAGACCATGGCGCGCGTACCCTACCTCAGCCAAGCTGACCTCAAGCCCGAGGACCAGCCACTGCTGGCCCGCGACATCAGCCTGCACAAGGCACTGGTGAACAACCCCGGCGCGGCCCGCGCCTTCTCCGGCCTCGGTGGCTACATTCGCCACAAATCGGTGCTGAACCCGCGGCTGCGCGAACTGGCGATTCTGCAGGTGGGCTGGCTGGCGCGATCCCCCTATGAATGGTCGCACCATGTGAAGATCGGCTATGATTTCGGCGTCACCGACGACGACATCGTGGCGCTGATCGCCGAAACGAATGGCGAGGCCACGGCGCTGGAGCCCATCGCCCGGCTGGTGCTGAAGGCGGCGCGGGAGATCCACGCCGGCCCCGGCATCGGCTACGAGACCTTCGCCGCGCTCCGCGCCGCGTTGGATACCGAGAGCATCATCGACCTGGTGGTGACCGCCAGCTTCTATTGCGCCGTGGTGCGGCTGCTCGCCTCGCTCGAGATCGATGTGGAGGAAAGCTACATGCCCTATTTGAAGAAGTACCCCTTCCCGGTCTAGCCGTGCATGCCGGGGCCGGTTGGCCCCGGCTCTGGCCAAGCCAGGCGGGCCATGGGACACCGCCCCCCCGGGAAGCGCCTATGCAACTCTCACCAGGGAATACGACGCCATGAGCGTGACGCAGCCGGCGAGAAAGCCGCGGGGCCGCCAATTCTTCGCCAACCCGGGCCCGACCAACATTCCGGACTCGGTGCTGCTGGCCACCGCGCACCAAACCGTCGATTTCAACGACCCGAATTTCATCGAGGTCTACGACGCCTGCGTCGCCGGACTGAAGCGGGTGCTGAAGACCACGCAGGGGCTCTTCCTCTACACCGGCTCCGGCCATGCCGCCTGGGAAGCCAGCCTGGTCAACCTGCTCTCTCCCGGCGACCGGATCCTGATTCTCGAGAGCGGCTATTTCTCCATCTCCTGGGCCAATATGGCGAAGGATCTCGGGATCGAGGTGCAGAGCGTCGCGGCCGATTGGCGCAGAGGCGTCGACATGGCGGCGGTGCGGGCGGCCCTGGCGGCCGATACGGCGCATGGGATCAAGGCACTCTGCGTCGTGCACAATGAAACGGCGACGGGCATGATGATCCCGATTCCCGAGGTGCGCGCGGCGCTGGACGCCACCGGCCATCCGGCACTGCTGCTGGCCGATACCATCTCCTCCCTCGGCAGCCTCGATTTCCGGATGGATGAATGGGGCGTCGATGCCTGCGTCGGCGGCAGCCAGAAAGGGCTGATGCTGCCGACCGGCATGAGCTTCACCGGCGTTTCCGCCAAGGCGATGGAAGCCCATAAGACGTCCCGCCTGCCGAAGCATTATTTCAACTGGACCAACATGCTGGCGCGGCCGCACCGCAGCTTCGTCGGCACGGTGCCGGTCAGCTTCTTCTACGGGCTGCAGCAGTCGCTCCGGCTGATCGAGCAGGAGGAGGGGCTGGAGAATGTCTTCGCCCGCCACACCCGCCTGGGCCGCGCGGTGCGGGCCGCGGTGCAGCACTGGTCGGGCAATGACGGTCCGCAGCTCTTCTGCCTCAATCCGGGACGCTATTCGGACAGCGTGACGGCGATCCTGATGCCGGAGGGGCTGAATGCCGATGCGCTGCGCTCGGTGGCGCTGCAACGGTTCAACCTCTCGCTCGGCGGTGGGCTCGGGCCGCTCGGCGGCAAGGTCTTCCGCATCGGCCATCTCGGCGACCTGAACGAGCCGATGATCCTCGGCACGCTGGCGACGGTGGAGCTGGCGATGAAGGTCGCCGGCGTGCCGCATGCGCCGGGCGGCGTCGCCGCGGCGATCGACGCGCTGGCCTAGAGCAGACCGCCGCAGGGCGGCATCGCCCGGAGGCGTGAATCTGCTCTACCAAGAAGGGATAGAGCATTTCCGTGAACCCATGCGAACGGAGAATGCTCTAGCGCATGCTTGCCCGGCCGCGGGGGGCTTCCCCGCGGCCGGGGCGGCGACTACTTCAGCACGAAATCCTTCAGCACCTCCGGCTTGAAGGCCAACCCGTGACCTGGCGTCTCCGGCGCGGTGATGAAGCCGTTCTCGATCTTCGGATGCGAAATCCAGACATCGTCGAGCAGCCCCATCTGCTCCGCCCAGAGCCCGTTCGGGATGCTGGCCAGGATGTGCACGTTCAGCTCCGGGAACAGGTGCGGGGCGAAGGTCATGCCCCAGGTCGCCCCCACCGTGGCGATCTTGCGCAACTCGGTGAAGCCGCCGCGCATCGGGTCGGGCTGCAGGATCGGCAGCTTCGGATGCTCGAAGAAGGGCTTCAGATCGTCGCGGCCGAAATGGCTCTCGCCGCCGACGATGCGGGTCGGCAGCGCGTCGGCGCAGCGGAGATAGCCGGCGAAGTCGTCCGCCAGCACCGGCTCCTCCAGCCAGTAGGGATCGTAGTCCAGCATGGCGCGGCCGGCGATGATGGTCTGGTCGGCGGTCCAGCCCATGTTGATGTCGATCATGATGTCGACATCCGGGCCCACCGCGTCACGCACCATGCGCAGGTTGCGCACATCCTGCCGCCAGTCGCCGATATGCGCGGCCTGCATCTTGATGGCCTTGTAGCCCTGGTCGACATACCACTTCGCCTTGGCCGCCATGCCTTCGCCGAGCGCGCCGCGGAAGCAGCCGCTGCCGTAGACCGGAATCTGGCTGCGAAAATGACCCCAGAGCCGATGCAGCGGCAGGCCGGCTGCCTTGCCCACCACATCCCATAGCGCGATGTCGATCGCCGATTGCGCCATCGCCGTCACGCCGCCGCGGCCGCCGGTCAGGGTCGCGCGCCACAGGTCGCGCCAGATGGCCTCCACCGCCGTCGCATCGCGGCCGATGACCCGCGGCGCCAGCGCCTCCTCGATGCAGGCGCCAATGGTGCGCTGCAGCGGCAGGTTCAGCAGGTGCAGGTAGCCCATGCCGGTAAGGCCGGAGGCGGTCACCACCTCCACCACCACGAGGTCGCGCTGCGGCCCGAGGGCGTGGCCCTTCATCCAGGGATCATCCGCCCAGGGCATGCGCAGCAAACTGGTGCGGATCTCTCGGATCGTCAGGTCGGCCATGGATTCTCTCTCCTCATGAAATCGGTGCCGTGCACCGGCGGTTACACCTTGCTCCAAAGCCTGCGCGTGAGCGCGAGGGCCAGCAAGCCCTCCAGCGCCGACACCACGCAGGCCCATTGCGCGCCGATGGCATCGGCCAGCAGGCCGAGATGCAGGAAGCCGATCGGCCCGACGCCGATGCAGACCGAGAGGATGCCCAGCACCCGGCTGCGCAGCTCCGGCGGCGAGAGCAGATAGACCAGGGTCGCCTGCATCACGCTGAAGCCGGCTTGGCCGAAGCCGTTGAGCAGCAGCGCCGCCCCGGCCGCCAGCGGGTGCGGGGCCAGGGCGAAGAGCGGGATCATCAGCAGATACAGCACCAGCCCGCCGATGTAACAGCGGCCGTAGTTCGACGGCGTGGCCCAGGCGGCCATCGCCAGCGCGCCGAAGAAGGCGCCGACGCCATCCATGCTGGCCAGCAGGCCGATCGCCTCCGGCCCCAGCCGCAGATGATCCTGCGCCACCACCGGGACCAGGCTGGTGAAAGGCCAGCCCCAGATGTTGAAGATGACGGTAATCGCCAGCGTTCCCTGCAGCCGCTTGTCGCGCCGCACCGCGGCGACGCCCTCGGCAATGCGGGCCAGCACGCCCTCGGCGGCGGCCGGCTGCACGCCGCTGCGATAGCGGAGGCCGAGCGCCGCCTGCAGCGCGACGAGGTAGAGCAGGACGGAGAGGGCGAAGGTGCCCTCGATGCCGACGGTCGCGAAGATCACCCCGCTGGCGATCGGGCCGAACATCCGGCTGGCGTTGTTGCTGCCGACATCGGCCGACATCGCCCTGCCCATCCGCGCCGGGCCGACCACATGGCCGATCATCAGCCGCCGCACCGGGTTGTCGGCCGCCCAGGCCAGCCCGTTGACGAAGCTCGCCACGCCGAGATGCCAGACCGCGAGCACCCCGGCATGTGCCAGCAGGGCGAGCACCAGGGAGGTGCCGAGGCTGCCCAGCACGATGCAGACCAGGGCGCTCCGCGCCTCCACCCGCTCCGCCAGCGCACCCATGATGGCGCCGAACAGGCCCATCGGCAGGATGCGCAGCAGGGTCATCATGGTGACCAGGAAGGCCGAGCCGGTCGCCTGGTAGACGAACAGGCTGACCGCCAGCATCTCCAGCCAGCGGACCACGAAAACGATCAGCCCAACGGTCCAGAGCCGGCGGAAATCCGCCACGGCGAACAGGCGCGGCATCGGTGCCGCGGAGGCGTCCACGCTGATCGTTTCCTTCCCGGCAGCCGTATTCCCGCGCCACTCTGCCGCCGATTGGCGCGCGCCGCCAGCGGGCCCATAGTCGCAGCATCAGCAAAGGGAGGATAGGGCGATGAGGCCGTTCGAAGGCATCCGCATCATCGACATCACGCATGTGCTGGCCGGGCCCTTCGCGGCCTATCAGCTCGCCCTGCTCGGCGCCGATGTGATCAAGGTCGAACACCCCGACGACCCGGACCAGAGCCGTGACAGCGGCCCCGACCTGGCGCTGAACCGCGCCGGCATGGGCAGCTACTTCATCACCCAGGCGTCCAACAAGCGCTCCATCACCCTTGATCTCAAGACCGAGGGCGGGCGGGAGGTGCTGCGGCGCCTGCTGGCGACTGCCGATGTGCTGGTGGAGAATTTCCGCCCCGGCGCCTTCGAGGCGCTGGGCCTTGGCTACGAGGCGGTGGCGAAGTTGAACCCGCGGCTGATCTACTGCTCCATCTCCGCCTTCGGCCATGGCGGGCCGCGCGGCGTGCAGACCGCCTATGACCACGTCATCCAGGCCACCTCCGGCATCATGGCGGCAACCGGCACGCCGGAAGTGAACCCGATCAAATTCGGCGCCCCGGCGATCGACTACGCCACCGGCACCATGGGCGCCTTCGCTCTCTCCGCCGCGCTGTTCCAGCGCGAGCGCACCGGCCGCGGCCAGCATATCGACCTCGCCATGCTGGACGTGGCGCTGATGATGCAGGCAAGCCATGTCGCCGCCTTCCTGCGCAACGGCAAGGGTGCCAAGCCCTCCGGCAACAAGCATGCGCACGCCTCCAACAGCGCCTATCAGACGAAGGACGGGCTGGTGATGCTCGGGGCCAGCAACCTCCGGCAGCAGAAGCGGCTGTGGACGGCGCTTGGCCGTCCGGAGATGGCCAAGACGGATAATGAGGCCCGCCTCGCCGACCGCGACCATGAGGAAGCGGTGCTGACCGAGATCATGCTGACCCGCACCGCGGATGAGTGGGAAGCCTTCCTGCAATCGAAGCATGTGCCGGCGGCGCGCGTGCGGCGCATGGAGGAGACGCTGGCCGACCCGCATGTCGCCACCCGCGGCGTGGTGCATTATTTCCCCGAGGGCGCGCCCGGCGTGCCGGGGCCCTTCGGCGTGCCGGTCGCCGCCTTCAAGCTGGCGCATGGTGGGCCGCAGGTGGATCGCCCGCCGCCGGTGATGGGCGCCGATACCGATGCGGTGCTGGCCGAGCTGGGCTACGCCCCAGGTGACATCGCCGCGCTGCGTGCGCAGAAGGCGATCTGAGCATGCGCGCGCCCGGGACACGCCCCCGCCTGCTGCTGGTGCAGGCCTTCTCGCTGCCCGCCGATTCGCCCAACAACTACCGGAAAGCGGGCGGGACGAAGGAGCAGCAGCTCATGAACCACGCCGCCGTCGCGCCGCTGCTGGCCGATGTGGCGTGGGACCTTCACCCTGGTGCCATGGCGCCGCACGGCAATTGGCCGGTCGAGACACGCGAGGAATTCGCCATCGCTGGCGTCGCCCGCCTGCCGATCGTGCGGGAAGCCTGCGAGAGCGGGAAGTACGACGCCATCGTGCTGCTCGGCGGCGGCGACCCCGGCTACATGGAGGCGCGGGAGATCGGCCGGCGCCACCGCATTCCGGTGACGGCCAACGCCCATGCGCAGATGCATCTGGCGATGACCCTCGGCAACCGCTTCTCCGTCGTGGACATCTCGGAGACGCATAACGCCCATATGGCGGAGCTGGTGGTGCGTTACCGCATGACGGACCGCTGCGCCTCCATCCGCAACATCGACTACCCGCTGCCGCGGCCCGCCTATGGCGCGGACCGCCCGACCCTGCGCGGCGAGGCGGAGCGGCACGCGGCGGGCGAGCGCAGCGGCATGCTGGAAGGCGCCGTCGCCGCGGCCATCGCCGCCGTCGAGGAGGATGGCGCGGAGGTGATCCTGCTCGGCTGCTCCGGCGCCTTCTGGCTGCAAGCGCCGCTGCAGGAGAGGCTGCGCGCCGCCGGCTGGGACGTGCCGGTGCTAGAGGGCTACCGCTGCGGCATCGAACTGGCGAAGCTGATGGTCAACCTCGGCGTCGATGCCAGCGGCATCACCTTCCCGGCCGACCCGCCGGCGCACCGGCGGCGGCGGCGCTTCGTGTAGCAGGCTGCGGAAAGGCGAGTTCTCCTCATCTCCGTCATGCGCGGGCTTGACCCGCGCATCCGGACATCCAGCGAAAACAGCCGGTCAGTCATGGCCGGGTCAAGCCTGGCCATGGCGGGGAGATAGCCCTTCCGCAGCCTGCTACGCCGCTGCCGAAGGCCGCGCCTTCATCATCGCGTGATGCGCGGTGACCGCCTTCAGCGCCGGGTTGATCGGCTGGCCGACGCCGGCGCCGAAGTCGAGGAAGGCGAAGAGCATGATATCGGCCAGGGTGAGCTGGCCGTTGCAGATGAACTCCCGCCCCTGGATCAGACCATCCAGCCAGGCCATCTGGTCCTGCGCCACCGCCTTCAGCCCCTCCGCGGCTTCCGGAATGCAGCGGATGCGGTTCTGGAACAGCTTGAGGCCCTGACCGTAGCGAAAGCCGTTGAGCATCGGCTCGACGATGTTGAGGTCGATGCGGCGCACCCACATGCGGGTCTCGGCGCGCTGCCGCGGGGTGCTGCCGATCAGCGAGTCGCCCGGGGTGATCTCGTCGAGGTATTCGCAGATGGCGGTGATCTCGGCGATCACGCTGCCATCATCCAGCTCGAGGCAGGGCATCTGGCCGGCGGGGTTCTTCGCCAGATAGGGCGGCTGGCGGTTCTCGCCGCCGCGCAGGTCGATCTCGGCGCTCGGCAGATCGATGCCGCGCTCCGCCATGAAGATGCGGACGGCGCGCGGGTTCGGGCCGATGGAATTGTAGAATTTCATGCGCTTCTCCCCAGGCTTTCCGGGCAGGCTAGCGCATGTCGTAGCGTCTTGGATACGGTCTCAGCGGCCGAGCCAGACCGCCTCCGCCTGCACCTCGATCTGCGCCACCCGTGCGGCGACCTCGGTGGCGGTGATGGAGCTGACCGGGTGATCGATCACCACCGGCCGCAGCCCCTGCATGCCGATCGCGGCGCGGGTGAGCTCCGTCTCCCGCTCGAACTCCGTGGTGATGATGCAGGCCGCGGCCACGCCCAGCCGTTCCAGCGCGATGCTGTCGCGGACGCAACAGGAACAGCAGGAGCCGCAGTCGCCGATGGCGGTCAGCAGGATGTCGCATTCCGCGGCGATCTGCGCGATCAGCTCCGGCGCCGCATCCTTCGAGAAGCTGTGCTTCACGTAGTAATTCACCGCGGCGAAGCGGAACCGCTGCTCCAACGCCGCCTGGGCGCCGCGCAGCAGCTTGTTGGCGTTCCACTTGCTGTTGTCGAGGATGCCGAGGCGGAGCCCGTCCAGCGCCTTGGGACGCGGTGCGATAGGCGTGTCGGCGCTTTCGACCCGGCCGCGCGGGTCGAAGATGAACAGCCGGTCGGCGTCGAGCTTCTGCAGCATGGCGTGGTTCCTCCCCTTCAGATCGCGCAGACGCCGCCGACGCATTCCGGCCCCGCGGCCTCGGCACCCACCGCCACCGGCTTCGTCACCGGGGTGTTCATATGGCCCCAGCCGGGGATGAAGGCGGAGAACCGCCCGGCGTCGCCGCCGACGACAAAGAGGTGGATGTTGTCCGGGCTGGGCACGATCGGGATGCGGCTGTCGGGGTCGCGCTTGTACCATTTCGGCAGGTTGCGGTTGTAGACGCGGCCGTAGCGGTGGTCGCGGGTGATCAGCCGGAAGGCATTGCCGCTGTGCATCCACAGGTAGTGGCGGATGTCGCTGCGGGTCCAGCCATGCTTGGCGATGCTCCGCGCATGCTCCAGCCCCAGCGCCACGGCGCAATGGCCGGACAGCACCGCATTGTTGCTGCCGATGGTGCTCATCGCCGAACAGATGGTGTCGAGGATGCCCTCGGGGTCGTTGCACTGGTGGTCGGTGACGCTGTGCGGCGCCTCCGCTGCCATGGCGAAGACGGTGCTGTCCTCCGGCTTCCAGCCATGCTCGACATGATAGGGGGCAAAGGGGCTGTCGGCCTCGTTCTCGCAGATGGCGTAGCTGTATTTCGCCGGATTCCCGAGGGTGCATTTGTCGAGGTCGGGCGGATGGGCTCCGCCGACATTCAGCATGATGAGGCGAATGGCACGGCCGATGGTGGCGTTGGCGCGGTTACCCGGACCGAAGGCATTGGCCCCGCCGTTCATGCCGATGGCGCGCGCCGCCGGCCCGTTCACGATGACCAGCGGCGCCGCCATATGGGTCGTCGCCTGCACGCCGTTGAGGTTGAACAGCGGGTCGGTCAGCGCCAGCATCGCTGCCCGCAGCACCGGCGCGTAGTCGGGCAGGCAGCCGGCCATGACGGCGTTGATCGCCAGCACCTCCCGCGTTAGCAGGCCCCAGCGCGGTGCCACCTTGCATTCCACCAGTTCGGGCTCGCCGCCCAGCGCCGTGATGAACGCCTCGACCTTCTCGCGCGTGGGTGGCACCACCGGCAGGCCGTCGGTCCAGCCGCGCGCAAAATAGTATTCGACGAGATCGGTGCCGGCCTCGACGGCGGTGGCGATGGACATGGTGGATTCCTCCGGTGGCCCAGTCTGCGCCAGCGACTTGGTTCTTACCAGAGATGACGCGTTGTCGATTATTCTTGCGTTGGGTGCATCAATCCCTGCAGCAGCATCCGCAGCCCGGCCGCCGCTGGGGCCAGGTCCCGCTCCGCCAGGGTCACAATGCCAACCGTCCGGCGCAGCCCCGGCGGCGCCAGATCGCGCACAGCCAGCCCCTCGGCGCCCGCCACCGCCCCGGCCGGGATGATGGCGACGCCGAGCCCGGCCCGCACCAGCGCCAGCATGGTAGCGAATTGCGTCACCGTCGCCGCATGGCGCAGGGAGAGGCCGGCCGCCGTTGCCGCGCCATCCAGCATGCGCCGGGTCCGTGCCTCGGCGGGAAAGGAGATGAGCGGCTCCGCCGCCAGCGCCGCCAGGGTGACCTGCGGCGCCGCCGCCAGCCGATGGCCGGGCGGCAGTACGGCGCGGAACACCGCCTCTCCCAGCGCCTCGCCCTCCAGCCCTTCCGGCAGCGCCTCCAGATAGGTGATGCCGAGGTCGGCGACGCCGCCGCGCACCGCCTCCACCACATCGCCATGGACGCCTTCCCGCAGATGCAGCTCCACCCCCGGCCGTGTGGCGCGCCATTCCGCCAGCAGCCGCGGCAGGGGTCCGACGGCGACCGACATGATGCAGGCGAGGATGACTTGGCCGCGCTGTTCCTCCGCCAGCTCGCGCAGGCTGCGGGCGGCGATGCGCAAATCGTTCAGCATCCGCTCCGCCACCGCGACGAATTCGCGCCCCGCGCCGGTCAGCGCGACGCGGCGCGTGCTGCGCTCGAACAGCGCCACGCCAAGCACATCCTCGACCCGCTGGATCATCCGCGTCAGCGCCGGCTGGGAAACCCGCAGCACCGCCGCGGCGGCGACGAAGCTGCCCTGCCCGGCCACGGCGAGCACCGCCTGCAACTGCTTCGCCCCAAGATCCGGAATCCGCTCCATCCCGGCACTATGGCACGCGGGCGGCACGAGCTAGCATGGCCCGCCCAAAGGGAGGGACCGAACCATGATGTATGAGCTGCGCATCTACCACTGCATCCCCGGCCGCCTGCCGGCGCTGCTGGACCGCTTCAACAACATCACCCTGAAGCTGTGGGAAAAGCACGGCATCAAGCAGGCCGGCTTCTGGACCGTGCTGGTCGGCTCCTCGAACCAGGATCTCTACTACCTGCTCGCCTGGGACAGCCTGGCGGACCGCGAGAAGAAGTGGAACACCTTCGCCAGCGATCCGGAATGGCTGGCTGCACGGGCCAAGACCGAGGAAAGCGGCCAGATCGTCGCCTCGGTCGAGAACCTGTTCCTTGCGCCGACCGCCTTCTCCTCGGTGAAGTAGCGTCCGGACATCGGAGAATGCTGCCGCAGATGACCACATCTCCTTACCGCGGCTGAGGCGATGGCCGGCATCCCGACCTTCGCCACCGCGCCAGGCTTCCTCGGCCTGGCGCAGCGGGACGGCACCGCGAGCTATGCGGTGGCCGGCATCCCGCTCGACATCGGCACCACCAACCGGGCCGGCACGCGGGACGGGCCCGGCGCCATCCGCCGGGCCAGCCGCATGCTGGTGGATGGCGTGCACCCGCAGCACTGGACCAACCCGCAGGCCATGGACGTGGCCGATGTGGGGGAATTCGCCATCGCGCTGGGCGACCTCGCCGCCAGCCTCTCGCTTATTGAGCAGCAGGCGGCGCAGCATGCGCATCTGGTGGCGCTGGGCGGCGAGCACAGCATTACCCTGCCGCTGCTGCGCGCCTTGGCGAAGCGGCTGGGCCGGCCGCTCGGCCTGCTGCACTTCGATGCACATCTGGACACCTGGGAAACCAATTTCGGCCAGGCTCTCGCCCATGGCTCGGTGTTCTGGCACGCGCTGAACGAAGGGCTGGTGGATCCCAGGCGGATGATCCAGATCGGCATCCGGTCTCCGGTGGACCGGGAGACCTGGGATTGGACGGTGGCGCAGGGCGTCACCATCATCACCGGCCAGCAGGCCCAGGAAGTGGGGCCGGCGGCACTGGCGGCGCAGGTCACGGCGCTGCTGGGCGACCAGCCCGCCTATCTAACCTTCGATATCGACAGCCTGGACCCTGCCTTCGCCCCGGGTACCGGTACGCCGGAGATCGGCGGCCTGGCCAGTTGGCAGGCGCAGGCCATCCTGCGGCGGCTTGGTGGGGTCGATTTCGTCGGCATGGATGTGGTGGAGGTGGCACCGGCCTACGACCATGCCGAGATCACCGCCCTGGCCGCCGCCACCATGGCGTGGGAGTACCTGGCGCTGCAGGGGCTGCGCAGCCGGTAAGTTTCCGGCTATCTGCAGCTTTCCCCGGGAGCCATGCTGGCAGGGCAGCCTCCCTCCTGAAAAAAAACATAGCAGTTCGCCGCGAAAGCCGCTATTTATCCGGCCGCGCCACCCGCAAGGGCCGCGCTGACGCCATCGCACGTGCCGAGAGCGGGTCCAGGACCCTGCACAGCAACGACGGGACGCGTCCTTTTCGTCCATGCCACCCGCAAGGGTGGGGTCGTGAGGGATTGCCCATGCTGCTCGAACGGTTCGCCGCGATGCGAATTTCCCACCGCATCGTCTGAAGCCCGGGGCCCTGCCCCGCCTGCCTTTTGCCCCGTTGATCGCCGCGCGCCCGCGCGCGGGATGCTGTGAGGATGTCGCCATGAGCCTGCTGCGCGCCCGTACCGCTGTCTCTCCGCTCCGCCGCTTCGATGCGGAGAGCGTCCCGCACGCCTCCTGCGCGACCCCCGCCCTGCCGCGCATCGATGACCTCATCGCCGTCGAGCGGCCGGAGGAGCCGATGCACGCGCTGCGCCCGGCGGTGATCGCCGCCGCCAGCGCCAGCTTCGAGCAGGGCTTCCCGGGCAAGACGCTCTACGCCGTGAAGTGCAACCCGGAGCCCGCCGTGCTGCGTGCGGTCTGGGCTGGGGGGGTGCGGCATTTCGACTGCGCCTCGGCGGGCGAGGTGGCGCTGGTGCGCAGCATGTTCCCGGCGGCGCATATCCACTTCATGCACCCGGTGAAGGCGCGCGGCGCCATCCGTGCCGCCTGGGCGCAGCATGGGGTGCGCGACTTCGTGCTGGATACGGCGGAGGAGCTGGGCAAGATCCTGGCCGAAACCGGTGCGGATGACCGTGGCTTGGTGGTGCGCCTGGCTCTGCCGAAAGGCCGCGCGGTGTACGACCTTTCCGGCAAGTTCGGCGCCGTGCCGGAGGATGCGGTGGCGCTGCTGCGCGCGGCGCGACCGCATGCGGCGCGGCTCGGCGTATCGTTTCATGTCGGCTCGCAATGCCTTGACCCGCTGGCCTGGCGGGAGGCGCTGGCACTGGCCGGGCGGGTGATCCGCGCCGCCGGCGTCGCCATCGACATCGTCGATGTCGGCGGCGGCTTCCCGGTGGCCTATGCGGACACCACACCGCTACCGCTCGGCGCCTTCTTCGCCGAGATCGAGGCGGGGTTCGAAGCGCTGGCGCTGCCGGGTGCAGTGCTGTGGGCCGAGCCTGGCCGGGCGCTGGTGGCGGCCGGCGGCAGCGTCATCATCCAGGTGCAGCAGCGCCGCGGCGATGCGCTGTACGTAAATGACGGCATCTACGGCGCGCTGTCCGATGCCGGGCGGCCCGGCTTCGCCTTCCCGGTGCGGCTGATCCGGCCCGAGGGGGCGGCCGCCGAGGCCCTGCACGGCTTCAGCCTGTTCGGGCCGACCTGCGACAGCGCCGACCACATGGCCGGGCCATTCTTGCTGCCGGAGGATGTGCGGGAGGGCGACTGGATCGAGCTGGGTCAGCTCGGTGCCTATGGCGGCTGCCTGCGCACCGCCTTCAATGGCTTCGACCGGGCAAAGCTGGTCGAGGTCCGGGACGCCCCGCAACTGGCCGGGGCCTGAATTCACCCGAAGTTCATGCCTTGCAGCTCCGCCGGCCGCGTTGGCCGGTGGATACCCCCGCACGTGCCCGAGGAGAGCCTGCCATGATCCATGCCAGCTTCAGCGGCCGCCTTGTCATGCTCGGCTTCGGCAGCATCGGCCAGGGCGTGCTGCCGCTGATCCTGCGGCATATCGCCATGCCGCGCGAGCGCATCACCATCATCACCGCCGAACCCCGCGGCGCCGAGGTGGCGGCCGAGTACGGCATCCGCTTCGTGCAGCAGGCGGTGACACGGGAAAACCTCCGCGTCGTGCTGCTGCCCGAACTGGCGCCCGGAGATTTCCTGCTGAACCTCTCGGTCGATGTCTCCTCCGTCGCGCTGATCGCGCTGGTGCAGGAGATCGGCGCGCTCTACCTCGACACCTGCATTGAGCCCTGGCCCGGCGGCTATACCGACCCGACGCTGACGCCCTCGCAGCGGTCCAATTACGGGCTGCGGGAAAGTGCGCTGGCGCTGCGGGATGGTGTGGCCGGCCGGCCGACAGCGGTGCTGACACATGGCGCCAATCCCGGCCTGGTTTCCCACCTGGTGAAGCAGGCGCTGCTGAACCTGGCGGGGACAGGCGTGGCGGTGCCAGCCGGACGGGAAGGCTGGGCGGCGCTGGCGCAGCAGTTGGGGGTGAAGGTCATCCACATCGCCGAGCGCGATACCCAGGTGGCCAGCCACCCGAAGCAGGTGGGTGAATTCGTCAACACCTGGTCGATCGACGGCTTCGTCGGCGAGGGCTGCCAGCCGGCCGAACTGGGTTGGGGCACGCATGAGAAGGCGCTGCCGCCGGACGGCCACCGCCATGCCTTCGGCTGCGATGCTGCGATCTGGCTGGCACGGCCGGGCGCTTCCACCCGGGTCCGCAGCTGGACCCCACTGGAGGGGCCGTTTCACGGCTTTCTCATCACCCATAACGAGGCGATCTCGCTGGCCGACTACTACACGGTGCGGGATGCGGCGGGGGCGGTGACCTACCGCCCTACCGCGCACTACGCCTACCACCCCTGCGACGATGCGGTGCTGTCGGTGCACGAGATCGCCGGCAAGAACTGGCACATGCAGCCGGCCAAGCGGCTGATGATGGAGGAGATCACCGGCGGCACGGATGAGCTGGGCGTGCTGCTGATGGGCCATGCGAAGGGCGCCTACTGGTTCGGCAGCCGGCTATCCATCGAGCAGGCCCGCGCCCTGGCACCGCACAACAACGCCACGTCGCTGCAGGTGACGGCGGCGGTGCTGGCCGGGCTGGTCTGGGCGATGGAGAACCCGCGCGCCGGCATCATCGAAGCGGACGAGATCGACCACGCCCGCTGCATGGACATCATGCGACCCTACCTGGGCGAGGTGGTCGGCGAATTTTCCGACTGGACGCCGTTGCAGGACCGGGAGGTGCTGTTTTCGGAAGCGCTGGACCGCGAGGACCCTTGGCAGTTCCAGAATTTCCGGGTGGTGTGAGTGTGTTCCCTCCCCCGCTTTGCGGGGGAGGGCCTACCCGTTCGGCCGCAGCACCTGGCGCAGCACCCCGCCATCGGCCAACCGGTCAAAGCCGGCATTGATCTCCGACAGCGGCAGGAAGCCGCTCTTCAGCGAACCCACCGGCAGCTTGCCGCGCTTGTACAGGCCGAGGAAGCGCGGGATGTCACGCTCGGCGATGCAACTGCCCATGTAGCTGCCGAGGATGCTCTTCTCATCCGAGACCAGCCCGGCGTGCATGTAGGAGAATGTCGCCCCCTGCGCCGGCAGCCCGGCGCTGACCACGCTGCCGCCGCGCGCGGTGACGGCATAGGCCAGCTCCATCGCGCGGATATTGCCGGCGGTCTCGATGACGGTGTCGACACCACCATCGGTCGCCGCCTTCACCTGCTCCACCACATCCTTGTCGGTCGCCAGGAAGGTGTCGGTCGCGCCCCATTGCCGGGCGAGGCCCAGCTTCTCCGGGCTGGTGTCGATCGCGATGATCCGCTCCGCCCCGCCGGCCACCGCGGCAAACAGTGCATTCATCCCGACACCGCCGAGACCGAGCACGGCGATGGTGTCGCCGGCCCGCATCCCCGCCGTGTTCAGCACCGCGCCCGCGCCGGTCATCACCGCGCAGCCGAAGATCGCCGCATCCTCGAGCGGGATGGACGGGTCGATCTTCACCATGGAGCGGCGGCCGACCACGGCGTATTGCGCGAACAGCGACAGGCCGCTGCCATGGTTGACCTTCTCCCCGCTCAACCGGCTGATCCGCTTGGCACCCGATAGCAGCGTGCCCGCGGCGCGCGCCGCATTGCCGGCGTTGCAGATGTTCGGCCGCCCGCGCACGCAATTCCGGCACGCGCCGCAGGAGGCGACGAAGACCGTGATGACATGATCGTCCGGCTTGAGGTCGGTGACCCCCTCCCCCACCTCCCGGACGATGCCCGCCCCCTCATGGCCGATGACGACGGGCAGCGGCCGCGGCCGGATCCCCTCGATGGCGGAAAGATCGGAATGGCAGAGGCCGGCCGCCGCCACCTCGATCAGCACCTCGCCCGGGCCGGGGCCTTCAAGCTCCACATCCTCGATCACCAGCGCCTGGCTGGTGGCGTAGGGGCGGGGCTTGCCCTGCTCGAACATGATAGCAGCCTGCATGCGCATGGTTAGACGTCCCTAATCGATGTGGATATTGGCCGTGCGCGCCAGTTCCGTGTTGATGGCGATCTCGCGCGGGATGCGGGCAGCGAAGTCCACCGGCCCCTCACCCTCGACCACGCCGCCGCTCTCCTCGATGCGCCTGACGATGTCGGGGCGCTTCAGCAGGCCCTGCACGTCGCGCACGATGCGGTCGATGATCGGCTGCGGCAGCCCGGCCGGACCCATGAAGCTGTACCAGGGCGAGGTATCGCGGATCTGGATGCCCTGCTCCGCCATGGTCGGCACATCCGGAAAGGAGGGCGTGCGGCGCGGCGCGGCGACGGCGATCGGCCGCAGCTTGCCCTCCCGCGCCAGGGCGATGGCGCCCGACAGGGTCGAGAAGGTGATCGGCACCCGCCCCGCCATCACATCCTGCAGCGCCTGGGTCGCGCCGCGATAGGGCACATGCGTCAGCTCGATGCCGGCGGCGCGCATGAACATCTCCGTCGCGAAGTGGCCGGAGGTGGCGACACCGGAGGTCGCCGCCGCCATGCCCGGCTCGCGCTTCGCCGCCGCGATCACATCCTGCACGTTGCGGTAGGGCTGGTCCGGCCCGGTGAACAGCACCGTGGGCGAGGAGTAGATGATGACGATCGGGGTGAAATCCTTGATCGTGTCATACGGCACCTTGGAGAAGACGGCCGGGTTGGCCGTCAGGGTGCTGGTGGACAGGAACAGGGTGTAACCATCGGGCGCCGACTTCGCCACGGCCTCGGCCGCGATCATCTGCGACGCGCCGGGCCGGTTCTCGATCACCAGCGGCTGGCCCCAAAGATGTTGCAACGGATCCTGCAGGATTCGGGCGGCAAAATCGGTCGGGCCGCCGGCGGAGAAGCCGACCAGCAGACGCACCGGCCGGTCCGGCCAGTTGCCACGGCCCTGGGCCTGGGCCGCCGTCGCCAGCATCGCTCCGGCCCCAATCAACGCACCACGTCGTCCAAGCATACGCTCTCTACCCTTTTCGCGCGGCATCATTTGCCCCGTTGCGAGGCGAGACATCCGCCGTGCGGTGCGGTGCGTCAAGCGAAGGACAGGAGGATGATGGGCGGGGCGCAAGTATGGTCTATTTCGCGTCAAGCATGAGGGCGCGGGGAGTTACAACGGCCCGGCGCCGACCTGGGCCCGCAGGGCCACCGGGCCAGGCTGCGGGCGCCCATGGGGATGCGCCACGGCGCTGGCCCGGCGGGTCTAGGGCGGATCGCGCTCCGTCTTACCGCCAGACCGCTGTAGGCCGTTGTTTGCGGAGGACATTCACGCTCCTCCGCAGTCCATCCTAGTCGATGTGAATGTTGGCGGCGCGCGCCACTTCGGTGTTGATGGCGATCTCGCGCGGGATGCGGGCGCGGAATTCGGCGGGGCCCTCGCCTTCCACGTTGCCGCCGCTCTCCTCGATGCGCTTGATGATGTCGGGACGCTTCAGCAGCCCCTGCACGTCGCGCACGATGCGGTCGATGATCGGCTGCGGCAGCCCGGCCGGCGCGACGAAGCTGTACCAGGGCGAGGTGTCGCGGATCTCGATGCCCTGCTCCGCCATGGTCGGCACATCCGGGAAGGACGGCGTGCGGCGCGGCGCGGCGACGGCGATCGGCCGCAGCTTGCCCTCCCGCGCCAGGCCGATGGCGCCCGACAGGGTGGAGAAGGTGATCGGCACCCGCCCGCCCATCACGTCCTGCAGCGCCGGCACCGCGCCGCGATAGGGCACATGCGTCAGTTCGATGCCGGCGGCGCGCATGAACATCTCGGTCGCGAAGTGGCCGGAGGTGGCGACACCGGAGGTCGCCGCCGCCATGCCCGGCTGGCGCTTCGCCGCTTCCACCACCTCCCGCACGTTGCGGTAGGGCTGGTCCGGCCCGGTGAACAGCACCGTGGGCGAGGAGTAGATGATGACGATCGGGGTGAAGTCGCGCAGCGTGTCATAGGGCAGCCGGGCGAAGACCGCCGGATTGCTCGTCAGGTTGCTGGTGCAGAGCATCAGCGTGTAGCCATCGGGCGGGGATTTCACCACCGCTTCGGCGGCGATCATCTGCGACGCGCCGGGCCGGTTCTCGATCACGAGCGGCTGGCCCCAGAGCTGCTGCAACGGCTCCTGCAGGATGCGCGCGGCGAAATCGGTCGGCCCGCCGGCAGGGAAGCCGACGAGGAGGCGGATCGGCCTGTCCGGCCAGGCACCCTGGGCTTGCGCCGCCGTCGCCAGCATCGCCCCCGCCCCGATCAACGCCCCGCGTCGTCCCAGCATGGTCTTCCCCCCGTTCTGTCCGGCGCCGATTCCGGGCCGCTTGCCCGAACGATCCGATGTGCGACGCGGCGCGTCAAGCGAACGGCAGCGGGGCAACCGTCCTCGCCCGCCGCCGTTCTGCGGCGCGTAGGACGGGAGATACTCATGACCAGAGGCCTCGGTGGGCATTCGCCCGCCAATGTCACGCATCACCTGAAGGGCATCCATTTCCCGGCCAAGAAGAAGGATCTGGTGCAGCAGGCGAAGCGGAACGGCGCCGAACAGGACGTCATGGAGGTGATCAACGCCATTCCGGACCAGGAATTCGCCAGCATCGCCGATGTCATGAAGGCAGTCGGCGGGGTGGAGCGCGGCGAATCCGGGCCCAACGCGGAGCGCTGATGGCCCGGACCGGCGCAAGGCATCCAGATGCCGGCGCAACTGCCCACCACCGGATGGGAGATGAGGATGGCGGATGAACTGAAGGGCTGCACGGTTGCGGTGTTGGCGACCGATGGGGTCGAACAGGTGGAGCTTACCGAGCCGGTGAAGGCCCTGAAGCAGGCCGGCGCCGAGGTGCATGTGGTGGCACCGAAATCCGGCACGATCCAGGGCTGGAACCACTTCGACAAGGCCGATCCGATCCCGGTGGACCGGGCACTCGACCAGACGGACCCGGCGCATTACGCCGCGCTGCTGCTGCCGGGCGGCGTGATCAATCCGGATCAGCTCCGGCTGGTGCCGCGGGCGATCGACTTCATTCGGCATTTCGTCGAGCAGAAGAAGCCGATCGCGGCGATCTGCCACGGTCCCTGGACGCTGATCAACGCCGGCGGGGTGAATGGCAAGCGGATGACCAGCTGGCCCTCGCTGTGGCAGGACCTGACCAACGCCGGGGCGCAATGGGTGGATGAGGAGGTGGTCACCGACAATGGCCTCGTCACCTCTCGCAAGCCGGACGACATCCCGGCATTCATCCGCAAGATGACCGAGGAATTCCGCGAGGGGCGCCACACCGGGCGACCTCGGGGATAGCAGGCCACCGAGTAGGCCTTCCCGCGCGGCACCGGGCGTGCTGACCTTGGCGCTGCATTCAGGGAGGTCGCCATGCATCCGGCGTTGCGCAGCCACCGGCCGCTGATCATGGGCCGGCGTGGCGCGGTGGCCAGCAATCATCCGGTCGCCACCAAGGCGGGGCTGGATGTGCTGGGGGCCGGCGGCAATGCGATGGATGCCGCCATCGCCGTCTCGCTGGCGCTCGGGGTGGTCGAGCCGCATATGTCGGGCATCGGCGGCGACGGCTTCTTCCACCTGCACCTGGCCAACGGCGCGCCGGTCTGCATCAATGCCACCGGCGCCGCCCCGGCCGCGGCGACGCCGGAACGCTACCGCGCCGCTGGCGGCATTCCGGTGCAGGGGCCGCTCAGCGCGCAGACGCCGGGACTGCTGGCCGGGCTGGCGCTGCTGCATGCGCGGCACGCCTCCCTGCCCTGGGCCCGGCTGGTGGCGCCGGCCATCGAGGCGGCGCGGGACGGCTTCGCCAGCACCCACACCTACCGGCATTTCGCGGAAGAGAACCGCGCCCGGCTGAAGCCCGATGCCGCCAGCCGCGCCCGCTTCCTCGGCCCGGATGGGGCGGCACCACCGCTCGGCGGGCTGGTGGTGCAGCCGGAGCTGGCGGAGACGCTGGCGGCCATCGCCGCCGAGGGCGCGGCGGGGTTCTACCAGGGTGCGCTGGCCCGGCGCCTCGCCGCCGGCATCGCCGCCGCCGGCGGGCTGGTCGCCGAGGCCGATCTCGCCGGCTGCATGGCGGAGGAGCAGGCGCCGATCAGCGTGCCCTACCGCGGCTTCACCCTGCGCCAGACCCCGCCGAATTCCACTGGCTTCACCTTCCTGCAGATGCTGCGCATCCTGGAGAACTTCGACCTCGCCGGGCTGGACCGGGACAGCGCGGCGCTGATCCATCTGATGGTCGAGGCGAAGAAACGTGCCTTCCTCGACCGCGAATCCCATGGCGCCGATCCGCGCGGCGCCGACATTCCGCTGGACCGGCTGCTGTCGGCCGAGCATGCGGCGGCGCAGGCCGCGCTGATCGACCCGAAGCGCGCCGCCTCCCTGCCGGTGCGCGCCATGGGGGAGGGCGACACCACCTATTTCTGCGTGGTCGATGCCGCGGGGAATGTCGTCTCCGCCATCCAGTCGCTGAACTCCGCCTTCGGCAGCGGCGTGACGGCGGGCGATACCGGCGTGCTGCTGAACAACCGCATGGCCTACTGGCACCTGAACCCAGGCCACGCCAACCTGCTGCGGCCGGGGATGCGGGTGCGGCACACCATGAACGCGCCGATCGTGCTGAAGGATGGCCGACCCTGGGCGGTGTTCGGCACGCCGGGCGCCGACAACCAGGTGCAGGTCAACATGCAGGTGCTGGTGGCAATGGCCGAGTTCGGCCTTGACCCGCAGCAGGCGCTGGAGGCACCGCGCTGGACCAGCAGCCAGCCTGGCCAGGCCGCCAACTACCCGCATGGCGGTGATGCGGTGCTGACGCTGGAGGAAGGCCTGGCCGAGGCGGCGCCGGCGCTGACGGCGCTCGGCCATCAGGTGCGGATCGTGCCGCCGCTGGAAGGCCCGTGCAGTGTCGAGGCGATCCGGCTGCTGGAGAATGGCGTGCGCATGGCGGCCAGCGACCCGCGGCGGGATGGCTGGGCGGCCGCCTGGTAGGCGCTTGCCGCGCCGCAGCATCCCCCTTGGCTGTGTTGAGCCGGTGATTCACGCCCGGGGTGGTTCCACCCAGGGCGATCGCAGGCTAGCGTAATCGGCGATGCTGCGCTTCGCCCTGCGCCGGCTGGCGGTCGCCCTGCTGGTCGCGCTCACTGTCATGACGCTGAGCTTCCTGCTCACGCGGCTGTCAGGCGACCTTGCGATCTCCATCGCCGGGGCCGGCGCGACGCCGGAGGATGTCGCCATCATCCGCCGCGCCTATGGGCTGGACCGGCCGCTGGTGGCGCAATTCCTCGACTGGGCCGGCCGCGCCGCGGTGGGCGACTTCGGCGACAGCTACTTCTTCAAGGCGCGCGTCTCGACCCTGATCGCCGAGCGCATGCCGGTCACCCTGACCCTGGGCCTGACCGGGCTGGCGATCGCGCTGGCGGTTTCCATCCCGCTCGGCATCCTGGCGGCGGTGCGGGAGGCCAGTTGGGTGGACCGGCTGGTGCAGCTGGTGGCGATGGTCGGCCAGGCGATGCCAAGCTTCTGGCTGGGGCTGATCCTGATGATCACCTTCGGCCTCAGGCTCGGCTGGCTGCCGATCTCCGGCACCGGGAGCTGGGAGCATTACGTCATGCCGGGCGTGGTCCTGGCCTTCTCGGCGATTCCGGCACTAACCCGGCTGACCCGCAGCGGCATGATCCAGGCGCTGGGGTCCGACTACATCCGCACCGCCCGGGCCAAGGGGCTGTCGCGCCTTTCCATCCTCGGCAAGCACGCGCTGCGCAACGCCGCGATCCCGGTGGTCTCCATCGCCGCGGTGCAGCTTGGCTTCATGCTCGGCGGCTCGATCGTCATCGAGACGGTGTTCGCGCTGCACGGCGTCGGCTTCCTGGCCTGGGAGAGCATCAGCAAGAACGACTTCCCTGTGGTGCAGGCGGTGGTGCTGGTGCTGGCGCTGATCTACATCGCGCTGACCATGGCGGCGGACCTGCTGAATGGACTGCTGGATCCCAGGTTGCGCGCCGCATGAGCGCCATGATGCGACTGCGCGCCGCATGAGGCAGGCCGGGCTTGTGCTGGGCGGCGTCATCGTCGGCATCGCGCTGCTCTGCGCCATCCTGGCGCCCTGGATCGTGCCGCACGATCCCTTCCTGCAGAACCTCGACAACCGCCTGGCGGTGCCGTTCTGGATGGAGGGCAGCAACCCCGCGCATCTGCTCGGCACCGACCAGCTTGGCCGGGACTATCTCTCCCGCCTCGTCCATGGTGCGCGCATCTCGATGCTGATCGGGGTGCTGACAGTGGTGGCCTCCGGGCTGATCGGCACTACCCTCGGCGTGCTGGGCGGCTTCTTCGGCGGGCGGGTGGATGATGCCGTGCTGTTCGCCATCACCTGCCGGCTGGCGATTCCGGTGGTGCTGGTGGCGCTGGCCGTGGTCGGCCTGCTGGGGTCGAGCCTGACCCTGGTGATCCTGGTGCTCGGCCTGCTGCTGTGGGACCGCTTCGCGGTCGTGGCGCGGTCCACCACCATGCAGCTGCGCAACCTGGATTACGTCGCCGCGGCCTGGTCCGCCGGCGTCTCCACACCGGGGATCCTGCTGAAGGAAATACTGCCCAACATCGCCAGCCATCTTGCCGTGGTGGCGACCTTGGAGATGGCGCTGGCGATCCTGCTGGAGGCGGCGCTGAGCTTCCTTGGCCTCGGCGTGCCGCCGCCGCTGCCCTCCTGGGGGCTGATGATCGCCGAGGGCAAGGACTACATGTTCTTCTCCCCCTGGGTGATCTTCATCCCTGGCGTCACCCTCTTCATCGTGGTGCTCGGCATCAACCTGCTGGGCGACGGGCTGCGCGATCTGCTGGGCGCGGGCGACACACGATGAGCACGTCGGATCGCGGAGCGCCGCCAGCGCGCAGCCCGAATCCGCCACGCCAATCCCCTCCGCTGCTGGAAATCGAGGAGCTGCGCGTCACCTTCGGCCGGACCGCGGCGGTGCGCGGCGCCTCCTTCAGCCTGGAGAAGGGCGAGACGCATTGCGTGGTCGGCGAGAGCGGCTGCGGCAAGTCGGTCACCGCGCTGGCAGTCATGGGACTGCTGGCGCGCGGCGCGAGGCGGGAGGCGGCGCGGCTGGAATTCGCCGGGCAGGACCTGCGTGCCCTGTCCGAGCGCCAGCTGTCGGCGCTGCGCGGCGACCGCATGGCGATGATCTTCCAGGAACCGATGACCAGCCTGAACCCTGCCTATACCGTGGGATCGCAGATGGCGGAGGTATTCACCCGGCACCGCGGCGGCAGCCGGCGCGCGGCGCTGGACCGCGCCGCCGACCTGCTCGCCCGCGTCGGCATCACCGCGCCGGGCATGCGGCTTGGCCAGTTCCCGCATCAGCTCTCGGGTGGCCTGCGGCAGCGGGTGATGATCGCCATGGCGCTGATGTGCGACCCTGAATTGCTGATCGCCGACGAACCGACCACGGCGCTCGACGTGACGGTGCAGGCGCAGATCCTGCGGCTGCTGGCGGAGCTGCAGCGCGACCTCGGCCTCGGCATCCTGCTGATCACCCATGACCTCGGCATTGTCGCCCGCATCGCCGACCGGGTCAGCGTCATGTACGCCGGGGAGGTGGTGGAGAGCGCCCCCACCGCCGCGCTCTTCGCCGCGCCGTCGCACCCCTATACCCGCGGGCTGCTGGCCTGCGTGCCGGTGCCGGGCAAGGTGAAGCGGGAGGAAGCGCTTGGCAGCATCCCCGGCATGGTGCCGCGCATCCCGCCCGGCTTCACCGGCTGCGCCTTCCGCGACCGCTGCGACCATGCCGCGCCCGAATGCGCCGGCGCGGTGCCACGGCAGCAGGCCGGCGCACATGAGGTGCTCTGCCGCCTGCCGCCCGGCTGGGCCGCATGACGCCGGCGATCGAGGTGCGCGGGCTGTGCCGCAGCTTTCGCCAGCGCGGCGGGCTGCTCGGGCAGGACCGCACAGTGGTCGCGGTCGACGACGTCTCTTTCACCCTGGCAGGCGGCGGCGTGCTCGGCGTGGTCGGCGAGAGCGGCTGCGGCAAGTCGACCCTGGCGCGGATCATCCTTGGCCTGCTGCCGCCGACGGCCGGGGAGGTGCTGGTGGAAGGCCGGCGGCTTGCCGCGATGGACCGCCGCGCCCGCGCCCGGCTGATCCAGCCGGTGTTCCAGGACCCCTTCGCCTCGCTCAATCCGCGCCGGCGGATCCGCGACATCGTTGCGATGCCGCTGGTGGCGCAAGGCGACATTCCCGCCCGCCAGGTTGCCGACCGCGCCGCCGAGATGCTGGCCCGCGTCGGCCTTTCCGCCGAGCAGGCCGAGCGCTACCCGGCGCAGCTTTCCGGAGGCCAGCGCCAGCGGGTGGCAATCGCCCGCGCCCTGGTGCTGCGTCCGCGCATCGTCATCTGCGACGAGCCGACCAGCGCGCTGGATGTCTCGGTGCAGGCCCAGATCCTGAACCTGCTGGCGGAGCTTCGGCGGGAGCTGAACCTCACCTACCTCTTCATCAGCCATAATCTGGCGGTGGTGGAACATGTGGCGACCGAGGTGGCGGTGATGTACCTCGGCCGTATCGTCGAGCGGGCCACCGCGGATGCGCTGTTCCGGGCGCCGCAGCACCCCTACACCAAGGCCCTGCTGGCCAGCGTGCTGACGCCGGAGCCAGGGCTTGGCGTGCCGGATGTCGGCCTCGGCGAGACGCTGCCGGACCCGGCGAATATCCCGCCCGCCTGCCGCTTCCACCCGCGCTGCCCGGTGGCCGAGCCGCGCTGCGCCACCACCACGCCGCACGCCATCATGACCGCCGGCGGCGCCGCCGAATGCCTGCTGCTGGAAGGCGCCGGGAAACCGTAGCGCGCGGTGAACCCGCGGACGGCCCGCGCATTCTTTCGAATGCGCAGGAGGCAGCCAGCATGACGACCACCATTCTTATCCTGGTCCTGGTGGTGGGGCTCCTTGCCCTGGTGCTGGTCAACCGGCTGGAATTCCGCAGCGTCTTCCGCCGCCGCCGCGGCCCACCTACTCGCCCCTGAGGAACGGGTTCCGCTGCCGCTCATGGCCGAAATTCGAGCCAGGGCCATGGCCGCAGAGAAAGCTGATGTCATCGCCCAGCGGCAGCAGCTTGCCGTGGATCGCCGCCAGCAGCGCGGCATGGTCGCCATAGGGGAAATCGGTCCGGCCGACCGAGCCGCGGAACAGCACGTCGCCGACCAGCGCCACCCGCAGCGTGGTGGAGACGAACACCACATGCCCCGGCGTGTGTCCGGGGCAATGCAGCACCGCGAATTCCTCCGCGCCGATGGTGACGCTGTCGCCCTCCACCAGCCACTGGTCCGGGGTCACGTCGCGCGACTGCAGCCCGTATTTCGCCCCCTGCGCCGCCAACCCATCGAGCAGGAATTGGTCGCGCACATCCGGGCCGATGATCGGCGGCGCATCCGGCAATGCCGCCTTCAGCTCGGCCGCGCCGCCGGCATGGTCCATATGGCCATGGGTCAGCAGGATGCGCTCGACGCTCAGCTTCAGCTCACCGATGGCGGTGAGGATGCGGTCCACCTCGCCGCCCGGGTCGACCACGACCCCCTTGCCCGTCGTCTCCTCCCACAGCAGGGCGCAATTCTGCTCGAAGGGTGTGACCGGGATGACGGCGGCCTTCAGTGCCATGGGACTATTTCCATTTCGCCAGATAGAAGCGCGGCAGCTCATCGCGATAGGGCTTGAAGTCAAGCTGCCGGCTGTGGCCGTAGATGGTGACGTAGGTGTGCAGCGGCAGCCAGTAGGCGTTCTCCGTGGCACGGCGAATCGCCGCGCTGTAGGCGGTCTTGCGCTCTTCCTCATCGGTGGTCGAGCCACCGCGGGCGATCAGCGCCTGCAACTCCGGGTCGCGGGCGTAATCGTCCGAGCCACCGCCGAACATCACCGGCAGGATGGCGGAGACGTCGTTCACCGAATAGCTGCCCCAGCTGCCCATATACAGCGGATTGCGGCCTTCCCAGGCGCGCTGCACCGCAGCCGCCACCTGCATCTGGTTGACCCGCGCGCGGATGCCGACAGCGGCGAGGTAGCTCTGCACCGAGGCCGTCCATTGCGGGGTGACATAGCTGACCATCTCGATCTCGAAGCCATTGGCGAAGCCGGCTTCCGCCAGCAGCGCCTTGGCCTTCGCCGGGTTGTAGTCGTACAGCACCGCGGCGGCGCCATCGCAGCCGAACTGACTGGGGTAGCAGGGCGCCGGCGGCACGCGGGATCCGCCGGTGATCAGCCGGTTGGCGATCGTCTCGCGGTCGATCGCATGCCAGATCGCCTGGCGGACCTTGAGATTGGTCAGCGGGTTGCCGGCGCCGCTGCGCCCCGCCGCATCGATCGAGAGATAGCCGACGCGCATCGATTCCTGACGCACCGCCTGCACGCTCGGCAGCCGGTTGATGTTGTCGAACTGGTCGGGATTGACGTTCCAGATCCAGTCGGCGCGGCCAGAGAGCAGCTCGGTCATCTCGGTCGTCGGATCCGGCACGAAGCGGACGTTGAGCTTCCGGATCGCCGGGCGGCCCTTCGGGCTGCCGCCCCAGTACTGGTCGAAGCGTTCGTACTCCACCGCCGCGCCGGGCTCGAAGCGGGTAATGCGGTAGGGGCCGGAGCCAATGGGCGCCTTCGCGTAGCCCTCTGGCCCAACTCGCTGGCGATAGGCCGCGGGGTACATCGGGATCACCAGCGCGAAATACTCCAGCGCCGCCGGGGTCGGCTGCCTGAGGGTCACCCGCACCTTGAAGTCGTCGACCTTCTCGGCGCCGGCGATCCAGGAGTAGTTGCTCGGCGTGGCCACCCGGCTGTCCGGGTTGCAAGCCAGGTTGAGCGTGTAGACCACGTCATCGGCCGAGAAGGCGCTGCCATCGTGGAAGGTGACGCCGCGGCGCAGGGTGAACTCGAGTTGCTTGGGGTCCACCCAGCGCCATTCGGTGGCCAGCAGCGGTTTCAGCTCGAAGGTTTCGGGGTCGCGGTGGACCAGCGTGTCCCAGCCCTGGTGCGCCTGCACCAGCCCGGTACGCAGCGAGTTGTAGTAGGGGTCGATGTTCGGCAGGGCGAAGCGGTCAACGATACGCACCGTATCCTGCGCCTTCTGGGCCCGCGCCCCGGACCCCGTCAGCAACCCCGCCGTGGTGCTGGCCCCGGTCAGCAGCAAATTGCGTCGCAGCATCTCTCGTCCTCCGTCCCCGCGGCGACGGTAGGCAACCGCCAGGATCGCGGCAAGCGGGCTGGACGCGCCAGCGGCAGCACCGCACCCTGCCCGGATGCCGGACTCCTCGCCTGCGCCCACCGCCAGCGGCGCCCTGCCGCTCACGGCCATTGCCCTGATGCTGCTGCTCTGCCTGGTATGGGGGTTGAACCTGGTGGCGATGAAGCTGGCGGCGGCGGGGATTCCGCCGGTGCTGCAGGCCGGACTGCGTAGCCTGGTGGGGGGGCGCGGCGCTTTATGGCTGGTGCCGCTGGCGCGGGCTGCGCTTCGGCGACTGGCGGCACAATGGCTCGCTGGCGCCGGGGCTGCTGGCGGGCGTTCTCTTCGCGCTGGAGTTCATCGCGCTGTTCATCGGCGTCGACCTGACCACCGCCTCGCGCGCCGTGGTGTTCCTCTATGGCGCGCCCTTCTTCGTGGCGCTCGGCGCGCACTGGCTGATCCCGGAGGACCGGCTGACGCGGGCCAAGGCCGGCGGCTTGCTGGTCGCCTTTACCGGGCTGCTGCTGGCCTTCGCCGAGGGGCTGCAGGCGCCGGCCGGGCCGGATGCGCTGGCCGGCGATGCGCTGTGCCTTTTCGGCGGGGCGATGTGGGGGGCGACGACGGTGCTGGTGAAGGCCAGCCGGCTGCGCCGGGCGCCGCCGCAATCGATGCTGCTGTACCAGCTCGGTGTCTCGGCGCCGCTGCTGCTGCTGGCCTCGCCGCTGCTGGGCGAGGCGTGGCGGATCGAGCCGACGCCGCTGGTGCTGGGCGCCTTCCTCTACCAGGCGCTGGGGATCGCCGGCATCAGCTACGCGGCCTGGTTCTGGTTGGTGTCGCGCCATTCGGCGTCGCGGCTGGCGGCGTTCAGCGTGCTGACGCCGATTTTCGGCGTGCTCGCCGGGGCGGTGATCATGGGCGATGCGCTGGGGCCGCTGTTCGGCGTGGCGGTGCTGCTGGTGGCGGCCGGGCTCTGGCTGGTGAACCGGCCGGCGCGCGGCTGAAGCTCCGGCGAGTTCGGGGTGCCCAGGCCGCGCCGATAGGAGAATTCTAGCGGCTGCCTCGGCGTAACGCAGCATTTGGCTGCAAATCTACCCATTTGCACAACACGTGTGCAGAAGCGCTTTCCTTTCCTGCGATCAAGCACCGGCTCGGGCTGGCACGCATCTCGCAAAGCCATGGCGCATCCCGACACCCCGCAGGGGGTGAGGCGGCTGCTTCGCCGCCAAGGCCAGACAGGAAGGAACGCCGATGTCCGCGACCACCCCCCTCTTAACCCGCCGCCTGGCGCTGGCCGGGCTGGGCGCCGCGCTGGCCGCCCCGGCCTTCCGCCCTTCCTTCGCCCAGGCTGCCCCGATCAAGATCGGCGTGCTGCATTCCCTGTCGGGCACCATGGCGATCAGCGAGACCGCGCTGCGCGACACGGTGCTGATGATGGTCGAATGGGCCAACAGCCGCGGCGGCGTGCTTGGCCGGCGGCTGGAAGCGGTGGTGGTCGATCCCGCCTCCAACTGGCCGCTGTTTGCCGAAAAGGCGCGGGAGCTGCTGCAGGTCCACAAGGTGGACGTCACTTTCGGCTGCTGGACCAGCGTCTCCCGCAAATCCGTGCTGCCGGTGTTCGAGGAGCTGAACGGCCTGCTGTTCTACCCGGTGCAGTATGAGGGCGAGGAAGAGAGCAAGAACATCTTCTACACCGGCGCCGCGCCGAACCAGCAGGCGATCCCGGCGGTCGAGTACCTGATGTCGGAGGATGGCGGCGCGGCCAGGCGCATCGCCCTGCTCGGCACCGATTATGTCTATCCGCGCACCACCAACCGCATCCTGCGCGGCTTCCTCAACTCCAAGGGCATCACCAATGCCGACATCATGGAGGAATACACCCCCTTCGGGCACAGCGACTGGCAGGGCATCGTCGCCCGGGTGAAGCGCTTCGCCGGCGAGGGCAAGAAGACCGCCATCGTCTCCACCATCAACGGCGACGCCAACGTTCCCTTCTACCGCGAGCTGGGCAACCAGGGGATCAAGGCGGAGGACATCCCCTGCGTTGCCTTCAGCGTGGGCGAGGAGGAGCTGGCCGGCATCGATACCAAGCCGCTGGTCGGCCATCTGGCGGCGTGGAACTACTTCATGTCGAGCCCCGGCGCGGCGAACACCGAGTTCAAGCAACTCTGGCAGGCCTACATCAAGAACCCGAAGCGCGTCACCAACGACCCGATGGAGGCCACCTACACGGGCTTCAGGATGTGGATGCAGGCGGCCGCCAAGGCCGGCACCACCGCGGTGGATGCGGTGACGCCGGCGCTGATCGGCCAGAAGCTGATGGCGCCCTGCGGCTATGAGGAGGAGATGCTGCCGAACCATCACCTCTCCAAGCCGGTGCTGATCGGCGAGGTCGAGGCGAACGGCCAGTTCAACATCGTCTGGAAGACGCCGAACGCGGTGAAGGCCGAGAATTGGTCGCCCTTCATTCCCGAGAACGCGAACCGCCGCCGGTAGCAGAAGGACCAGCGCGGCGCCGGGGTCACGCCCGGCGCCGCGCCATCAATCATAACATGAAACGCTCCCTCCTCGGCTTCCTCCTGGTCCTGCTGCTGGCATTGCCGGCCTCCGCCCAGGACCATCTCGCAACTGCCCTGACGGGCCTCGGCGACGGCTTCGGCCAGACCGCGGAAGCGGTGGAGCGCCTTGGCGCGCTCGGCGACCCGCGCGCCATACCGCTGCTGCGCGCTCTGCAGGATGGCACGCTGCGGCGCACTCCTGCCGGCACGGTCCTGCTGCCCGATGACACCGATGCCATGACCGGCGCAAAGGCCGATGCGGCCGGCGCCGAAGGCGTGCGCATCAACAACCGTGTCCGCCAGGTGCTGCGCGGCGCGCTCGGCCGATTGCAGCTCGTCTCGCCTGATGCGGTGGAGCGGCTGGCCGCGGCCGAGGCGGTGTTCCGCACGCCAGGCCTGGAGAACGTTCCGCTGCTGCAGGCCGCGCTGGCGCGTGAGACGGTGCCGCGCATCCGCGCGCAGCTTGAGCTCGCCCTCGCCGCCTCCCAGCTCCGCGCCGATGATCCGGCGGGAAAGCGCGACGCCATCGCCCGGCTCGGCACCGCCGCCACCACCGAGGCGCGGGCGCTGCTGATCGAGGCCCGCATCGTCAACCCCGAGCTGGCCACCGCCATCAACGTCTCGATCGCCGCCATCGAGCAGCGGCTGCAGCTTCGCCGCATTGCCGAGACGCTGTTCCAGGGCCTCTCGCTCGGCTCGGTGCTGCTGTTGGCGGCGCTCGGCCTCGCCGTCACCTTCGGCGTCATGGGCGTGATCAACATGGCGCATGGCGAGTTCGTCATGCTCGGCGCCTACGCGACCTTCATGGTGCAGGAGCTCTGCCGCGGCATCCCTTGGCTGGCGCCCTGGGCGCTGCCGCTGGCGGTGCCGGCCGCCTTTCTGCTGACCGCCGCCGCCGGCGCGCTGTTGGAACGCGGGCTGATCCGCCATCTCTATGGCCGGCCGCTGGAGACGCTGCTGATGACCTTCGGCGTCGGCATGATCCTGCAGCAGGCGGTGCGCCTCGCCTTCGGGGCGCAGAACCGGGAGGTGATCTCGCCGGCCTGGATGCAGGGCACGCTGCTGCTGCCAGGCGGCATCGCGGTGACGCAGAACCGGCTGTGGATCATCGTCTTCGGCATCGCCGTGCTGCTGGTGGTGGTCGCCGCCATCCGCTTCACCCGCTTCGGGCTGGAGATGCGCGCGGTGGTGCAGAACCGCCGCATCGCCGCCACCATGGGCATCCGCACCGGGCGGGTGGATGCGATGACCTTCGCCTTCGGCTCCGGTCTGGCCGGGCTGGCGGGGGTGGCACTCTCGCAGATCGACAATGTCTCGCCCAACCTCGGCACCGGCTACATCATCGACAGCTTCATGGTGGTGGTGTTCGGCGGCGTCGGCTCGCTCGCCGGAACGCTGGTCGGGGCCCTGACCCTCGGGGTCGTCAACAAGATGCTGGAACCCTATGCCGGCGCGGTGCTGGCCAAGGTCTTCGTCCTCGTCGCCATCATGCTGTTCATCCAGCGTCGGCCGCGCGGGCTGTTCGCACTCAAGGGACGGGCTGCCGAATCATGAGCGCTTCCCTCGCTGCCCCCGCCCCGGGCGGGTTCGGCCGCATCACCCTGCGGCTGGTGCTGATCGGTGCCGTGCTGCTCCTGGCGCTGCTGCCGGTGCTGAACCGGCTGCCGATGGACAGCGCGCTGCATGTCTCGGACTTCATTGTCAGCATCACTGGCAAGTGGATCACCTATGCCGTGCTGGCGTTGGCGATCGATTTGGCCTGGGGCTATGCCGGCATCCTCTCGCTCGGCCATGGCGCCTTCTTCGCGCTTGGCGGCTACGCCATCGGCATGCATCTGATGCGGCTGATCGGACCGCGCGGCGTCTACGGCCACCCGACCCTGCCGGATTTCATGGTCTTCCTCGGCTACCAGGAGCTGCCCTGGTACTGGCTGGGCTTCGACCACTTCCCCTTCGCCGTGTTTATGGCGATGGCGGTACCGGGGTCGCTGGCGCTGGTGGTCGGCTTCCTCGCCTTCCGCAGCCGGATCACCGGCGTCTACCTTTCCATCATCACCCAGGCGCTGACCTATGCGCTGATGCTGGCCTTCTTCCGCAACGACATGGGCTTCGGCGGCAACAACGGCTTTACCGACTTCAAGGAGTTGCTGGGCATGCCGCTCAACACCTCCAGCGCCCGGTCTACGCTGTTCTACGCCTCCCTCATCCTGCTGCTCGGCGCACTCTGGCTCTGCACCATCGTGACCCGGTCGAAGCTTGGCCGGGTGCTGGTGGCGATCCGCGATGCCGAGAGCCGGGTACGCTTCCTCGGCTACAACGTGACCAACCACAAGCTCTTCGTCTTCGTCCTTTCGGCGATGATCGCGGGGCTGGCCGGGGCGCTCTACGTGCCGCAGGTGGGCATCATCAACCCGGGCGAGTTCAGCCCGGGCAACAGCATCGAGGCGGTCATCTGGGTCGCGGTCGGTGGCCGCGGCAGCCTGGTGGGCGCGCTGCTCGGCGCCTTCTCGGTAAATGCGCTGAAGACCTGGCTCACCACGGTGGCGCCCGACCTCTGGCTCTTCGCGCTGGGCGGGCTGTTCGTCGCGGTCACCCTGTTCCTGCCGCGCGGCCTGATCGGCCTGTTCTCGAAAGCGCCGAAATGAACGCCTCCCCCGCATCGGGCACGCGTCCCGCCCCCGACCCGATCCTCTACCTCGACGGGGTCTCCGTCGTCTTCGACGGCTTCAAGGCGCTGAACGGACTCTCGCTCATCGTCGATCCCGGCGAACTGCGCGCCATCATCGGCCCGAACGGCGCGGGCAAGACGACGATGATGGATGTCATCACCGGCAAGACCCGGCCGACCGCGGGCGTAGTACGCTTCCGCGAGCACGACCTGACGAGACTCGACGAGGCGACCATCGCCAACCTCGGTATCGGCCGGAAATTCCAGAAGCCGACGATGTTCGACGCGCTGACGGTATTCGAGAATCTGGAGCTGGCCCTGAAGGCGCCACGTGGCCCGCTGGCCTGCCTCCGCTGGGTGCTGGACCGGGGCGCGCGCCGCAGGATCGAGCAGGTGCTGGAGGAGGTCGGGCTGACCGCGCGGATGCACGACCGCGCCGCCATCCTCTCCCACGGCCAGCGGCAATGGCTCGAGATCGGGATGCTGCTGATGCAGGATCCCGAGCTGCTGCTGGTCGACGAACCGGTCGCCGGCATGACCGACCAGGAAACCGAGCACACCGCCGCCCTGCTGGTCCGCATCGCCGGACAACGCAGCGTCGTGGTGGTGGAGCATGACCTGGAGTTCGTCCGGGCCCTGGGCAGCAAGGTGACGGTGCTGTGCGAGGGCGCGATGCTGTCCGAGGGCAGCATCGACCATGTGCAGAACGACCCGCGGGTCATCGAAGTCTATCTGGGACGCTAGGCCATGTTGCGAGTCGAAACCATCGACCTGTCCTATGGCGCCAGCCGCTGCCTGCGCGGCGTCTCGCTGGACGCCGACCCGGGCCGCATCACCTGCGTGCTCGGCCGCAACGGCGTGGGCAAATCCTCGCTCATGCGCGCGATCGTCGGGCTGGAGCGGGTGCAGGGTGGACGGATCATGTGGGAGGGCCGCGATGTCGCCGCCATGGCTCCGGCCGAACGTGCCCGCGCCGGCATCGGCTACGTGCCGCAGGGCCGCGAGATCTTTCCCTTCCTGACCGTGCAGGAAAACCTGGAAACCGCCCTGGCCGCGGCGCCGCGCGGCAGCAAGGTGCCGGAGGAGGAGATTTTCTCGCTCTTCCCCATCCTCCGCCAATTCCTGCGTCGGCGCGGCGGCGACCTGTCCGGCGGGCAGCAGCAGCAGTTGGCGATCGCCAGGGCGCTGACGGCGCGGCCGCGGCTGCTGATCCTTGATGAGCCGACCGAAGGCATCCAGCCGAGCGTCATCAAGGACATCGCCCGCGTCATCCGGCTGCTGGCTCGGGAGAAGAACCTCGCGGTGGTGCTGGTGGAGCAGTATTTCGAATTCGCCCGCGAGCTTGCCGACCGCATCGCGGTGATGGTCCGGGGCGAGGTCGCCCTCGGCGGCCCGGTGGAGACGCTGGACGATGAGGCGGTACGTCGGCTGCTCACCGTATAGGCGGCGGCCCGTGGCTACTCCGGCAGGCTGTCGAGCTTCAGCGGCAGCACCGCGCCAAGCCACAGCGCATGCGCCGAATGATCAGCCCGCTGTCGCCCGGTCTCCGGATGCACCAACACCGTCAGCCCACGCCGATTGAGCGCCAGCCAGGGCAAGAGGGCCGGCAGCAACTCCGGCGTGAAGGGGACCTGGTACATCGCCATCGGATGCGGCCCGACTGGCTGATCCCGCCAGCGGCCGAGCATCGCCGCCGGAAAAAGCGCGGCGATGGCCTCCCGGATCTCGGCCGCGACCGCCCGTTCCTCCGGCGTGGCGTAGTAGAGATGGGCATGCCATCCCTCGATGCCACCGCCGGTCGTGGCCGGCGAGGCTCCTGTCCCACCGACGCTTTTGATTCCGCCTGGCGTAGCGGATGGCACGGCGTCTGGCCGATCCACGCCCTCGCTGTCGCTCGGACGATCGGACATTGTCACATCCCCAGGGCGCGGCGGTAGAGTTCCAGCAAGGTCTCCTGCTCCTCCACCTCGGCCGGCTCCTTCTTGCGGATGGAGATGATCTGACGGACCACCTTCACGTCAAAGCCGGCGGATTTGGCCTCAGCGTAGATATCCTTGATGTCGTTGGCGAGCGCCTTGCGCTCCTCCTCCAGCCGCTCAATCCGTTCAATGATCGAGCGCAGCCGGTCGACAGCGATGCCGCCGACCTCGGGATCATCGGTCCTCGCCCGGTTGGCTGTAGCCTCAGCGTCGCTCATCCCCACACTCCCCCAACAGGCTGGCCCAACAGGCCGGGGGTCTTACCGGGCGGGTGGTGACCGATCAATGACCCGTGGCCGACGCAGGGCCACGGGCCGGATCAATGCCCCGGGTTGCTGGCGGCGAATTTGGCCTTCTGTTCGGCCGTCGCCTCCTTCTGGTGCAGCGCCTGCCACTGCTTGTAGGGCATGCCGTAGATCAGCTCCCGCGCATCCGCGTCGGTCAGCGGCAGGCCCTTCTCCTCGGCGGCGGCGCGGTACCATTTGCCGAGGCAGTTCCGGCAGAAGCCGGCCAGGTTCATCAGGTCGATGTTCTGCACATCGGTCCGCTCACGCAGATGCGCCACCAGGGTGCGGAAGGCGGCGGCCTCCAGCTCGGTGCGGGTCTTCTCGTCCATCTCGGGTACGGCCATGGAATCCTCCTTGCAGAACCTTCTGCCCTAGATGGTCCATTCCCCCCGGCTTCGCCATACTGCCCGGCAAATCGGGGAGGCGGATCGGATGGGCTGGAGCGATACCGAGGCGCGAGCCTGCCTGAAGCGGCTGTTCGCGGCGGCGCTGGCCGCGGCCGACCCGCTGACCGCCTTGCCCCGCCACCTGCCGGATCCGCCCTGCCAGGGCCGCACGATCGTGGTCGGCGTCGGCAAGGCGGCAGCGAAGATGGCGCTGGCGGTGGAGCGGGCCTGGCCGGAGGTGCCGCTGACCGGCCTGGTCATCGCCCCACATGGCGCCGATGTGCCGGACCCGCCGGCCAGCCGCCGCATCGCATTGCGCTTCGGCAGCCACCCGCTGCCCGATGCCGCCGGCGCCGCCGCCGCGGCCGAACTCCTGGCCCTGCTGCGCGGGCTTTCGGCCAGGGATCTGGTGCTGTTCCTGGTCTCCGGCGGCGGTTCCGCCCTGTCCACCCTGCCGGCGCCGGGGCTGACGTTGGACGACCTCCTGGCGGTGAACCGGGAGCTGCTGCGCTCCGGCGCGCCGATCCAGGAGATGAACTGCATCCGCAAGCATCTGAGCGCCTTCTCCGGCGGCCGGCTGGCAGCGGCGGCGCATCCGGCCCGGGTGGTGACCTTGGCGATCTCGGACGTGCCCGGCGACGATCCGGCGGTCATCGCCTCCGGCCCCACCGTGCCGGACCCGACCAGCTTCGCCGAGGCACGGGCGCTGGTCGCACATTACCGCATGCGCCTGCCCGAAGCCGCCATCCGGCACCTGGCCGCGGCGGAGGAGGAAAGCCCGAAGCCCGGAGACCCGCGGCTGGCCACAGGCGAGCTGCGGATGATCGCCACTCCCATGCTCTCGCTGCGGGCAATGGCCGAGGCGGCACGGGCCGAGGGGCTGGCGCCGCTCATCCTCGGCGATGCGCTGGAGGGCGAGGCGCGGGAGCTGGGCCGGGTGCTGGCGGGCATTGCCCGCGGTGTCGCCGCGCATGGCACGCCGCTCTCGCGCCCGGCGGTGCTGCTCTCGGGCGGGGAAACCACGGTGACCCTGCCGCCGGACGCGATGGCAGGCGGCGGCGGGCGAAGCATGGAGGGGCTGCTGGGCCTTGCCCTGACACTGGAGGGGGCGCCCGGCATCTGGGCGCTGATGGCTGACACCGACGGCATCGACGGCAAATCCGACGCCGCCGGGGCGATCGCCACGCCGGATACGCTGGCCCGCGCCCGCGCCGCCGGCCTCGACCCGCGGGCGAAGCTGGCGGCGCATGACAGCTACGCGGTGTTCCAGGCGGTCGGCGATTTGGTGGTAACCGGACCGACCCTGACCAATGTGAATGATGTGCGGGCGGTGCTGGTGGTGTAGCGACGGGCGTCACGCATGCTTGGCCCGCTGATCATTGAATTGGCCCCGGGGTCTCGGCCAGCGGGCCAAGCTCGGTTTGTCTGCGGGACGGATCCGGAGGACGGGGCGGCGGCCACGGTGCTCGGCGAATCTCAGAGCAGAGACGGCGCTGCGGGATGGGCTGACGACGGCGCAGCTGACAGCGTGACCGCAGCGGCATCGGATGGCCTTGATCGTCCGCATCTCCGCCTCGGTGAAAACCCGACCCATCACACCGGTTCGGCCTGCTGCGTATCGGCAGCCTTGATCCAGCTCAGCGAATCGGCATCCGCGCTGCAGATCGCAGTCGCGACACTGACGCGCACCGTGACGTAGAGCGCCGCTTCCGGCACGTCGCGGATCTCGGCCGATCCGGCGACACCCTTGAGAGTGTGGGCGATCTGCGGGCCTTACCCAACGCGCCGTCGTCGATCTGTCGGCGCAGCATGGCAACCACCTCGGCGAATTTGCCGGAGATGTCGATGCTGAGCTTGCGCAGCAACCCGAATGTGCGGGATGACTATCTTGGCGGCGCGTTGGCGTAACCTGCAGGAACGCCCGGGCTTGCGCCAAGGCTGCTTACCAGCTTGGCCATCCGCTCCTCCAGCACCGTCCGCTGCTGGGCCGAAAACCGCAGCCCGAGCTTGCTGCGGCGCCACAATACATCCTCCGCGCTGCGCGCCCATTCCTCGCGCATCAGCCAGTCCAGCTCCCGTTCGGTCAGGCCGCAACCAAGATCCTCGCCGAGGTCGGCCGGGCTGGTCGCCCCCTCCAGCAGCTTCCCGATCTCCGACCCATAGGCGCGGACGAGACGCTGCAATCGGGCCGGCCGCAGCCAGGGCCAGCGCTGGGCCGCCTCGGCCTCGAAGCCTGACAGGCCGAGCCCGCCGAGATCGCCACCCGGCAGCGGCGCGGTCGCCGTCCAGGCCGGCGCGGCGGTGCCAAGCGCCGGGCCGAGCTTCGCCAGCGCCTCCTCGGCCAGCCGGCGATAGGTGGTGATCTTGCCGCCGAACACCGAGAGCAGCGGCGCGCCGCCGGTGGTGTCGAGCTTCAGGACATAGTCGCGCGTCACCGCCGAGGGGTTGGCGGCACCATCGTCATGCAGCGGCCGCACGCCGGAATAGCTCCAGACGATCTCCTCCGGCCGCGGCGCACGGCGGAATTGCCGACCAACCGCGGTGCAGAGATAGAGGGCTTCCTCCGGCGTGCAGCGGGCGGTGGCGGGATCATCCTCATGCGGCACGTCAGTGGTGCCGACCAAGCTGAAGCGGCCCTCATAGGGGATGACGAACACGACGCGGCCATCGTCGTTCTGCAGGATATAGGCCTGGGCGCCCTGGTAGAGCGCCGGCAGCACAATGTGGCTGCCACGCACCAGCCGCACCCGGTCCGGCGCCCTGGTGCCGGTGGCGGCCTGCGCCTGCAGGACCCAGGGGCCGGCGGCATTGACCAGGGCGCGGACATGGACGCGGCGTTCCCTGCCATCCGCCGCCCGCAGGGTGCAGCGCCAGCCCGCAGCATCCCGCACCGCGCCGGTGAAGCCGGTGCGCACCACCACCTCGGCGCCGCGCCGCGCGGCGTCCCGGGCATTGAGCACCACCAGCCGGCTGTCCTCCACCCAGCAATCCGAATAGGCGAAGGCAGCGCCGATATCCGGGCTGAGCGGGGCGCCCCAAGGGTGGCGGTGCGGGTCCAGGCGCTCGGCACCCGGCAGGCTCACGCGCCGCGCCAGATGGTCGTAGAGGAAGAGCCCGGCCCGGATCATCCAGCGCGGCCGCATCGCCGGGCGGTGCGGCAGAACGAAGCGCAGCGGCCAGACGATGTGCGGGGCGATGCGCAGCATCACCTCGCGCTCCGCCAGCGCCTCCCGCACCAGCCGGAACTCGTACTGCTCCAGGTAGCGCAGCCCGCCGTGGATCAGCTTTGAGGAGGCGGAGGAGGTGGCGCCGGCCAGGTCGCCGCGCTCGGCCAGCAGCACCGACAGTCCGCGGCCGGCGGCGTCACGGGCAATGCCGCAGCCGTTGATGCCCCCGCCGATGACCAGAAGATCGAAGCTGTCGCGCATCATCGCCCTGTCTGGCCACCCGCATGTGGAACCTACCAAATCCGATACCGGCGACAAACACCCTCATGCCGCTGCGGCGATGGTCAGCTGCACTGCTTCCCGCGCCAGCGCCGCGGCCAGGGCGGGCGGCGGCTCGCCATCTGTAATCAGGTCGGTCACCGCCTCCAGCCCGGCGATCCGCTGCAGATGCGCCATGCCGAACTTTCCCCGGTCCACCAGCAGCACCCGCCGCGCCGCCCGGGCAAGCATGGCCCGCTTCACCCAACTGGCCCGGGATTCGACATCTGACGGCCCCTCTGCAGTCAGGCCGGAGGCACCGAGGAAGGCAAGATCCGCATTGAAGCCGGCGAGGAAGGCCTGGGTTTCCGGGCCATAGACCGCACGTTCGGGCGCATAGAACTCGCCGGGGCAGAGCAGCACGCGCAGCCCTGGGGCGACGGCGCAGGCCTCGGCCACCGTCAGGCTGTTGGTCAACACCGTGCCGGTCAGGCCGCGCGCCGCCAACGCCCGGGCGACATGCGTCGTGGTGGAGCCGGCATCGACCATCACCACCGCACCCGGCTCGACCAGCGCGGCGGCGGCGGCCCCTATCCGCTCACGTTCCGCCACCGCCATGCGCGCCCGCTGGTCGAGCACCGGCTGCACCGCGGCATGGGTGACCGATGCACCGCCATAGGTGCGCCGTACCGCGCCAAGGCGTGTGAGGGCTTCCACATCGCGCCGCACTGTTTCGGCAGACACGCCAAATTCAGCCGCCAGCGCGGAGATCCGCACCGTAGGGTCGCCTGTCAGCGCCGCCAGGATGCGGCGGTGGCGCTGGTCGCGGGAGGGCGCGTCGCTATGGCGCGGTGGCATCGCGGGAAATTGGGCTCAGGTTCCAGATATGGCAAGCGCCTGGCCAACCACCGTTGCGACCCATGGTTCATTGCGGCCCGGCGGCGCGCTGTCACCACTCCCGCTGAGCAGGATGATTGCGGCTTTTTGGAAAGGTCTGGACATCTGCCGTTGGACCACTCATATCCTACCAAAAGTTGGAGGTTCCAAACTAAACGTCCGATGTCCCACATCCATCATGCCAGGTAGCGCGGCACAACGCCGGCGCGGCCGCCAATGTGCCGCCCTCCCGCTGCGGGAGAAGGATGGCGAGGTCGAGGTCCTGCTCGTCACCAGCCGGGAAACGCGACGCTGGGTGCTGCCCAAGGGCTGGACCGAACGCTGGCACGGCGCTGCCGAACAGGCGGCGGTCGAGGCCTTCGAGGAAGCCGGCATTCGCGGCGAAATCTCCGCCGAGCCGATCGGCAGCTACGCCTATCTGAAGCGCACCGGTGATGGCCGCACCCTGCCCTGCAAGGTCGACGTCTTCCGCATGCAGGTGGCCGAAGTCCTGGATGACTGGCCGGAGAAGCAGGAACGTGAGCGGCGCTGGTTCACCCTGCCTCAGGCCGCCATGGCGGTGGAGGAAAGCGGTCTCGTCACGCTGATGCTCAGCCTGGCACTGCCCAACGCCTGAGAATTGACCCGCTGCCCATCCCGGGCTGCAGGATGCTCGGGCCTGGCACCTGCCCCGGGCCATGGGCAAGGCGACGTCGCGGCCGATCTGGGAGCGATGCAGCAGGCTGGGCCGAGACCGGGCCGGGCCTGCCGATGCTCTGACGCCCCGGCTCGGGGCCTACAGTACCGGTCAATACCGAACGCGTCCTGGTGTCCTCCCGCGGCTCTGCCATGGCAGGCGTGCCGAAGCGCCGGTCGTGAGGATCATCGGGCCCCCACAAAGCCGCGAAGCGGCTTTTGCGGGGCGTTCTTACTCCCCGCCCGCGGCGTCCAGCACGTGTAGTGCGTAGGTGAAGGCGGCACCGGCGTTCAGCGCAATGGCCACGCCCAGCGCCTCGGCCATTTCCTCACGGCTGGCGCCGGCAACCTTGGCCTTCCGCACATGCGCATCGATGCAGCCGTCGCAGCGGGTGGTGATAGCAACGGCCAGCGCGATCAGCTGACGGGTCTTGGCATCCAGGTGCTGCGTCGTCGCGGCGCCGCGGTTGAGCGCAAGGAAGCCCTTGACCAGTTCCGGATGCAACCCGTTCAGCGCCTTGCCTTGTTCCCGCGCCGCGGCGTTGTAAGCATCCCAATCCTTGATCGCGCTCATTCTTGGTGTCTCTCCCTCATGTGGAAAGGGCGCCGGCCCTGCGGCCGGCGCCCCTTCGATGATGCGTGGCGGCGCTGTTCTGGCTCAGCCAGCCGCTTCCGGCTCCTTCTCCGACTCGCCGTCGCCTTCCTCTGGCCGCGGCAGCGCCGGTGGCACCGCCTCGACATAGTCGAAGAACAGCGCCCCATCGCGCAGCCCGACCTTCACCGCGCCGCCCTTGACCAGCTTGCCGAACAGCAGCTCCTCGGCGAGCGGCTTCTTCACATGCTCCTGGATGACCCGGGCCAGCGGCCGCGCGCCATACAGCGGGTCGTAGCCGCGTTCCGCCAGCCACTCCTTCGCCGCCGAGCTCAGCTCGATGGTGACGTTGCGGTCGGCAAGCTGCGCTTCCAGCTGCATGACGAATTTCTCGACCACCTGGCCGACGATCTCCGGCGTCAGGCCGGAGAAGGGCACCACCGCGTCAAGGCGGTTGCGGAACTCCGGGGTGAACATCCGCTGGATCGCCTCGGTGTCCTCGCCGATCCGGACGGCGCTGCCGAAACCGATCGCCGGCTTGGCCATGTCCGCCGCCCCCGCATTGGTCGTCATGATCAGGATGACATTGCGGAAATCGACGGTCTTGCCGTTGTGGTCGGTCAGCTTCCCGTGGTCCATCACCTGCAACAGGATGTTGTAGAGATCCTGATGTGCCTTCTCGATCTCATCGAGCAGCAGCACCGCATGCGGATGCTGGTCGATGGCATCGGTCAGCAGCCCGCCCTGGTCGAAGCCGACATATCCCGGCGGCGCGCCGATGAGGCGGGAGACGCTGTGCCGCTCCATGTACTCCGACATGTCGAAGCGGATCAGCTCGATGCCCAAGGTCTTGGCCAGCTGCTTCGCCACCTCGGTCTTGCCGACGCCGGTCGGGCCGCTGAACAGGTAGTTGCCGATCGGCTTCTCGGCGTCGCGCAGCCCGGCGCGGGAGAGCTTGATGGCGGCCGAGAGCGTCTCGATCGCCTTGTTCTGCCCGAAGACCATGGCCTTCAGGTCGCGCTCCAGCGTCTTCAGCGTCTCCTTGTCGTCGTTGCTGACGGTCTTCGGAGGGATGCGGGCGATCTTCGCCACGATCTCCTCGACATCCTTCAGGGTGACGGTCTTCCGCCGCTTGTTCTCCGGCAGCAGCATGCGGGAGGCGCCGACCTCGTCGATCACGTCGATCGCCTTGTCCGGCAGCTTGCGGTCGTGGATGTACTTGGCCGAAAGCTCGACCGCGGCGCGGATCGCCTCCGGTGTGTAGCGGACCTTGTGGTGCTTCTCGTAGTTGGTCTTGAGACCCTGCAGGATCTTCACCGAATCCTCGATCGTCGGCTCGTTGACGTCGATCTTCTGGAAGCGACGGACCAGGGCGCGGTCCTTCTCGAAGTAGTTGCGGTATTCCTTGTAGGTGGTCGAGCCGATGCAGCGCAGCGTGCCCTGGGCCAGCGCCGGCTTCAGCAGGTTGGAGGCATCCATCGCGCCGCCCGAGGTGGCGCCGGCGCCGATCACCGTGTGGATCTCGTCGATGAAGAGGATGGAGCCGGGCTGCTGCTCCAGCTCGTTCACCACCGCCTTCAGCCGCTCCTCGAAATCGCCGCGGTAGCGGGTGCCGGCCAGCAGGCTGCCCATGTCGAGCGCGTAGATGGTGCTCTTGTGCAGCACCTCCGGCACATCGCCCTCAATGATGCGCTTGGCCAGCCCTTCGGCGATGGCGGTCTTGCCGACGCCGGGATCGCCGACATAGAGCGGGTTGTTCTTGGTGCGGCGGCAGAGGATCTGGATGGTTCGCTCGATCTCCTGATCGCGACCGATCAGCGGGTCGATCTTGCCGGCCTGGGCCTTCTTGTTGAGATTGACGCAGTAATTCGTCAGCGCGTCCTGGCTGCGGCCGCCACGCGGCTTCTCCTCCTTCTCGCCCTCGCCCTCGTTGTTGGCGGCGGAGGTGGTCGGCGTACCCTGCACGGGCCGGTTCTGGGTCCGTCCCGGTGCCTTGGCGATGCCGTGCGAGATGAAGTTCACCGCGTCCAGCCGGGTCATGTCCTGCAATTGCAGGAAGTAGACCGCATGGCTCTCGCGTTCGGAGAACAGCGCGACCAGGACGTTGGCGCCGGTCACCTCGTCCCGCCCGCTGGACTGGACATGGATCGCGGCCCGCTGGACCACGCGCTGGAAGCCGGCCGTCGGCTTCGGGTCGCCGGCCCGCTCGGTGACCAGCCCCGCCAGGTCCTTGTCGAGGAACTCAGTCAGGTCCCGCTTCAGCTTGTCGTTGTCGACACCGCAGGCGCGCAGCACGGTGGCCGCGTCGGTATCGTCGGTCAAGGCGAGGAGAAGATGCTCCAAGGTCGCATACTCGTGCCGGCGTTCGTTCGCGAGGCCGAGGGCGCGGTGGAGCGTCTGCTCGAGGTTGCGTGACAGCATGCTAGCGACGCTCCCGTTGAAACCCGTCGCACCGGAAAGCGCCCGGGGGCGGTGGGGGGTTTCCCCTGGTGAAATCCTGGGCGTTCCCGATCCCGTCGACGAGCCCCCCGTTCGGCGGGGTGGCGGTTCGGGCTGGCAGCCGAGGCTCGCGCGAGCCGATGGCGGCCACAAGCCGCCGGTCCAGGCGATCCGCGGACCTCACTCCTTTTCTATCGTGCACTGAAGCGGGTGCTGGTTCTGCCGGGCAAGGTCCATGACCTGGGTGACCTTGGTCTCGGCGACCTCATAGGTGAAGACCCCGCAGACCCCCACGCCCCGCCGATGCACATGCAGCATGATGCGCGTCGCCTCTTCCCGGTTCTTCTGGAAGAAGCGTTCCAGCACATGAACGACGAACTCCATCGGCGTGTAGTCGTCGTTCAGCATCAGCACCTTGTACATCGCCGGCTTTTTCGTGCGCGGACGGGTCTTGACCACCACGCCGGTGTTCGGGGTGGTGTCCCCCGGCATGTTCCCCCCGTTCGGCCGCTTGTCTTGATCGCTCATCGGATTCCTGGTCGGCGGGCCAACGCCCCCGCCTGCGGGCATTCCAGGACCGGCCACCGCCGCCCCGGGTGAGAGGATATCGCCGTGCATGGCCTAAGGTGAAGGGCCACGCGCGGTTGTGCGGCAAGATATGGTCAGAGGGTTTAGAAACCGAAAGGGCCCGGAGAGCCGCCCGGCCGCCCAATGGGGGCGACCAGACGGCCCATCCGGGCCCCAGGCAGGATCCGGGGCCGCGGGCCCCGGAAAATGCCGCGTCTCAGGCCGCAAGCGGCTTCGACATCTTCTCGACCGCCAGCGTCATCCGGGCGGAGAGCGGGGCGAAGGAGGTCTCGGCGAGCTTCAGCGCGGCTTCCTGCAGCTTGGCGGATTCGCTGAAGGTCTTCTCCAGCGTGGCGCGGGCGAAGCTCGCCTGCAGATCGGCCGCTTCCTTCAGCGACTTCACGCCGGACAGCGCCTTGGCGCTCTCGATCGCATGATCGGACAGGCCCTGCAGCATGGCGAAGGTCTGCTTGCCGAGATCCTGCACGCCAGCGACGTAGAGCTGGGTCGCCTTGGCCACCGCCTCGGCATTGCCGCGGCCGAACTCGGCTGCCTCTTCCGCCGCCTTGAACAGGCCCTCGGTCGCCTTGGTCACATCGGTCACGCTCTTCTCCATCGTCAGGCGCGCCGTCTGCGCGCTGTTGTCCACCAGCTTGCGGGTGCGGGCGGCACCGGTCGCGGCCGCCTCGTTCACCAGCTTCTTCACATCCGAGATCTTGGTATCGGTCGTCGTAGACATTGGCTGGTCCTCCGTCCCGGGGTTCATGGATCCAGCGGCTGCGGAGCTGCCGGTCCGCGGCCGCGGGGCGCCACCCCGAGTGGGGAGACGCATTTTGCTGCACTGCAACATGGGCCTTTTAGGTCGGCCTAGTCCACCAAAGCAAGTTTTTTTTGCAATGCAGCAAAACAAGCACGTGAGGCTTCCAGAAAACTGCGGAACCATTCTCGCCAAACGGTCGCGGCAACCGTCCAGCTTGGCCTGCCGCGAGATCAGGCGCCGTTGCATCTCCGCCATGTAAACCGTTGCCGCAGCAAGGTTCACCTTCCATTCCGGTAGACAACCAAGGGGTTCTCTCGTTAGCCTGTTCTCGATTCGCTGGCGAGCCGGGGGGCAAGCCGCGCGTCGGGGGACATCATGCTCTGGGACCGCGCCACACTGCGCATGGGGGTCGCGTTGGCCCTCGCCATCGCTTGCGGCCTCGGCGCCGCAAAACCCGCCACCGCCCAAATCGGCAGCGAGCGATATGCCGCCATCGTGGTGGACGCCCGGTCGGGCAACACCCTCATCGCCGCCAGCCCGGATGAGCCGCGCTACCCGGCCTCGCTGACCAAGATGATGACCGTCTACATGGCCTTCGAGGCGATGCGCGACGGCCGGCTCTCGCTCGGCACGCCGGTCCGCGTCTCCTATGAAGCAGCGTCGAAGCCGCCCTCCCGTCTCGGCTTGGTCGCCGGTATGACCTTGACGGCGGAGGAGGCGATCCTCGCCCTGGTCACCAAATCCGCCAATGACGCCGCTGCCGCGCTCGGCGAGCACCTCGGCGGCGGCAGCGAGATGCGCTTTGCCCAGATGATGACGCTGAAGGCCAGGGCGCTGGGCATGAGCCGTACCACCTTCCGCAACGCCTCCGGCCTGCCGGACCTCGACCAGGTCTCGACGGCGCGCGACATGGCGCTGCTGGGACGACGGCTGCTGCAGGATTTCCCCGACCGCTATTCCTATTTTTCGACGCCCCATTTCGTCTTCCGCGGCCGCACCTACTGGAACCACAATCGGCTGCTCTCGGAGTACGAGGGCACCGACGGCATCAAGACCGGCTACGTCAACGATAGCGGCTTCAACCTCGTCGCCAGTACCCAGCGCGATGGCGTGCGGCTGATCGGGACGGTGTTCGGCGGCCGCAGCGGGCGTGAGCGGGACCGCCACATGATGGCGCTGCTCGACCAGGGCTTTGCCCAGGTGGGGGTCGCTCCGGTGGCGCGGGGCGGGTCAGCGCTGGCGCGCGCCACCCCGTCGGCCAGGCACAATGGCGTGATGGCCGCCCGGGCCGCGACGCCGCCCCGGCGCAACGGCTCTACCCTGGTGTCCCGCGCCAGCGCCGCAACATCGCCGGCCCGCCGGGCCAAGGCCAGCGCGGCCCGAACCAGGCCGGCGGCCAGTACAGTGCGAACCACCGCGACACGGACCACATCACGGCCACCGGTCCAGACCCGCAACAGCCTCTTGCGGATGACCACGACCCGGTCGGCCGGGAGGACGCGCATCGAACAGGGCGACACCAGCCGGTCCGGACCGGTGCGGGCCGCGCCGACCCGCGGCACCCCGGCGCGGCGTGCCCGCACGTCCCGATAGTCACGGGAACAGCGCAGGCCGCACCGAAGCAAGCACCATGCCCGGTCGGGTGATCCCGGACCCGGATGTGCCGCACGCAAGACACCGGGCGAAGCCGCTTCGCCTGAGCGCCTCATCTCGGTTGGCAGGGCGGCGCCCTGTCGCAATTCAGCGAAATTGCGCGAGGTCCTGCACTGTGGACTTGCGCCACTCCCGCGCAATCGTGAACTATCCGCCTACGGAATCCTGGCGCCAAGCGGGGCGCGCAATGCCGGCGCATGGTACGGGCGGCGCGCGACACGGCAGGAGCCGCGACAGGAAAGGTCGCACATGGGCGCCGATGGCATGCCGAAGCCGCCATCCATAATTTGCAACAGGGCGACCGGCCAGACCAGCCTCCTGGAAGAACGCTTCAACCGGCTCTGCCGCTTGGCCGCCCGGCAACTCGGTGTGCCGATGGCCACCATCGCCCTGGTCGGAAGCGACGAGATCCGCCTCATCTCCACCGTCGGCCTGCCGCGCGAGCCGGTACCGCGAGCGGATCTCCTCTGCGGCCTCGCGGCCGACAGCAATACCCCGCTGGTGATCTGCGACGCAGCCGGCGACCCGCGCTTCAACCCCGGCAGCCTGCCCGCCAACCTTCCTGGCATCCGCTTCTTCGTCAGCATGCCGATCCGCGGCGCGGATGGACACTGCGTCGGCACCGTCTGCGGCCTGGATATGATACCGCATCCCGACGGGGTCGCACCGGGCGACCTCGACCTGCTCGCCGACATCGCCGCGCTGGCTGGCGAATTGCTACGGCATGAGGAGCATGAGGCCGAGGCGGAACGCCTCAGTCAGCGCCACGCCCTGCTGGAGGGGCACCACCGCGCGGTGGTCGAAGCGATTCCGTTGCCGCTGCTCACCATCGACCGAGAGGGCAACGTCACCGACTGGAACCCCGCCGCCGAGCGGGTGTTCGGCTGGTCTGCGGCGGAGGCCATCGGCCGCTTTGGCCTGCATGTTCCGCCCGACCAGGAGGCAGCCGCCCGTGCCGTCCAGGCTCCGACCCGGCGGGGCGAGCGGGTGGTGGCCTATGAGACGGTGCGGATGCGCAAGGACGGAGCCCGGCTGCCGGTCTCGATCTCGACCGCGCCGCTATATGATGCCGAGGGCCGTCCGGACGGGGCGGTAGTGGTGATTGAGGACATCAGCGCCCGGCGCCGCGCCGCGCTGGACGCCGCGGTACGCACCACCCGGCTCGAGACCCAGGCCCGGCTGCTGACCGGCATCGCCAATGCCATGCCGCAGGCTGCCGCCGATCTACCGGGCATGCTGCGGCTGATCAGCGAGGCGGCGGTGCAGGGGATCGATGGGGTCGAAGCCGGGGTATGGCGGCTGGACGCCGCAGGCACGAGCTTCCGGCTGCAGGCCCTGGTCAGCATGGATGGCAGGCCGATCCCGCCCACCACCCCGAAGCATGCCGCGCTGCAGGTGCTGCCCTGCGGCCCGGTGCTTGCCACCGCGTTGCAGGCCGGGCGGCAGATCGCCGCCGGCAACGCCCGGACCGACCCGCGCGTCGCCGAATTGCTGCAGCCCTATGTGCAGCCCTTCGGGATCGGCGCCCTGCTGTCGGCGCCGGTGCGGGTCGGCGCCGAACTGCTCGGCCTGGTCTCCGCCTGCTCGGGTGGCGAGGCGCGGGTCTGGACGACCGAGGAGCAGGGCTTCCTCGCCTCCCTGGCCGACCTTGCCGCCCTGGCGCTGGAAGCGGCGCGGCGGGCGGACGCCATGGGCCGGCTGGCCGAGGCGGTGGTGCGCGCCGAGGCGGCGAGCCGGACCAAGAGCCGCTTCCTCGGCGCCATGAGCCACGAATTGCGCACCCCGCTCAATGCCATCATCGGCTTCGCCGAGCTGCTGCAGGGCGCCGAGGTCCCGACGGCACGCCGGCAGGAATTCGCCGGCCATATCGTCGCCGGCGGCCGCCAGCTGCTCGACGTCTTCAACGATGTGCTGGAGCAGGCGCAGCTGGAGGCCGGGCAGCTCCGCCTCGCCGAAGACCGCGTGCCGGTGCCGCGGCTGCTGGACGAGGCGGCACTGGCGGCGGCGCCCGAGGCCGCGGCGCGCGGCATCGTTATCGGCCTGGCGCTGACCGAGATGCCGGCGCTGCGTGGCGACCCTGCCCGGCTGCGCCAATCGCTCGACCGGCTGCTGTCGCATGCGCTGCGGGCCTCGCCGCCGGATGGGCGGATCAGGCTTGGCGCGGATTACAGCGCAGATGCGGGGTTCCGCATCTGGATCGAGCACGCCGGAGCGGAGGATGCGCCGCGCGCCTTCGAACCCTTCGCCGGACCCGAGATGCTCACCCGGCCAGCGGGCCTTGGCCTGCCGCTGGCCCGGGCCCTGGTGGAGGCACACGGCGGCGGGGTCGAGGCGGAGGCCTTGCCGGGCCACCGACAGCGGCTGCTGGTCACCCTGCCGGCGAGCCGCGCCCTGCCCGGCTACACCCCTCTCCCCACCAGCACCGTGGGCACCATCCAGCCGGCCGGCGCCGCTGGCTGATGCGCGCCGCTCGCGGCCAGAGCCTTGCGCACCGCGTGATCCTCTTCCTCTACGGCACACTGCTCGATGCGCGCGTGCTGGCACGCCGGTCCGGCGAGCCGGGACTGGCGCGGCGGCTGCGGCCGGCCCGGCTGGCCGGCTTTGCCCGGGTGGGGCTGCGCGGCACGCCCTACCCTACCCTCATCGCCCGGCCGGGCGCGGTGACGGAGGGGGCGCTGCTCCGCGCCCCGGCGGCGGCGCGGGCGCATCTGGCGTGCTACGAGGGGCCGTCCTACCGGTTGCGACCAGTGCGGGTCACCACGGCACGCGGGCCGGTCTGGGCGCAGGCCTGGGTCGCGGCGCGGTGGCGGGCCTCGACGGCGTCCTGGGTGGGGTGACGTCGGTCCCTGCGGCGGCCTTGGCCGGCTGCGAGCCTCCGCGAACCGGCCGAGGCCCGTCAACCTAGTTGGGATCGAGGTCATCACGCCTGTATCCCCGCTTTCGCCGCTTCCGGCCCCCTGGATACTGCTCGCCGGGCTGCCGGGTCATGCGCCGCTCACCGGCGGTTGCGTGCTGCCGCAGGCGGCGATTGAGACGCCTGCGCTCCGCTACGACAGCGTCATCAGGCCGATCCAAAAGAATGCCGAGGTGGAGGGCGTGCCGCCCGCCGCTTGCATCGAGAAGCAGGCCGGCCCGCCGGTCCTGCCGGAGTAGCGTGTCGGCCTGGCGTATGCGCGCATGGATGGGGCCGCCGGGTGGAGGTGGCGGCGCCGCATGGCGTGGCCGATCGGCTGGGCCGGTGCTGCGGCCGGCCAGTGCCCGGCGCATCGCCGCCTTCCGGCCACGCCCGGCTGCGGCAGGCTGGCTTGCCCACGGGCCGAAGCCGCGGCTTGCCCTGGTGCCGCGGCCAGTCCGGACGCAGCGACGTCACCGCCCATCGCGCTGAAGCCAACCACCGTCCGTTACGGCTGGCTGGCCGGCCACGGATACGGGGCTTAACCTGCGGCGGGTCACGGAGAAATCGCCATGCTTCAGCCGCCCCCCGCCGAACCAGGAATGCGCGAGGAGGAGGTGGACACCCCCGCGCTGCTGCTCGACCTTGATGCCTTCGAAGCCAATCTCGACGCCATGGCGGCACTGCTGGCGCCAACCGGAGCGAAGCTGCGGGCGCATGCCAAGACCCACAAGTCGGCGGTGATCGCGCGGCTGCAGATGGCCCGCGGCGCGGTCGGGCAATGCGTGCAGAAGGTGGCCGAGGCCGAGGCGCTGGCGTGGGGCGGCATCCCCGACATTCTGGTCAGCAACCAGGTGGTCGGCGGCCGCAAGCTGGCGCGGCTGGCCGCGCTGGCGAAGATCAGCAGCGTCGCGGTCTGTGCCGATGACGCCGAGCAGGTCGCCACCATCGCCGCGGCCGCCGAGGCGGGCGGCGTGCGCATCCCGATGCTGGTCGAGATTGACTGCGGCGCCGCCCGCTGCGGCGTGGCACCCGGCCCCGCCGCGGTGGCACTGGCCGAGACCATTGCCGCGAGTCCGCATCTGCGCTTCGGCGGCTTGCAAAGCTACCACGGCAGCGCCCAGCACAAGCGCACGCCGGAGGAACGCGCTGCCGCCATCGGCCATGCCGCCGAGGTGACGCGGCGCACTGTCGAACAACTCCGGCAGCGTGGGCTTGATTGCCCGATCGTTGGCGGCGGTGGCACCGGCACCTTCGGGCTTGAGGCGGCAAGCGGCGTCTATACCGAGATCCAGGCCGGCTCCTACGCTTTCATGGATGGCGACTACGCCCGCAACCAGGCACCGCCGCCGTTCCGCCACAGCCTCTTCGTGCTGGCGACAGTGATGAGTCGGGCGATCCCTGGCGTTGCCGTGGTCGATGCCGGGCACAAGGCGGTGGCGATCGACAGCGGCTTGCCGCTGGTGCACGACAGGCCCGGGCTGCGCTACGTCGGTGCTTCCGATGAACATGGCAAGCTGCTGGTCGAGGATGGCAATGCACCGGCACTTGGCGAAAGGCTCAGGCTGGTGCCGGGGCATTGCGACCCGACGGTGGATCGCTACGACTGGTATGTCGGGGTGCGTGGCGGCCGGGTGGAGTGTCTCTGGCCAATTGCTGCGCGTGGCGGCATGGCCTGACCGAAGACTGACAGTCTTGCGACGGAGATGAGGTGCGGGTCACGCTTTTGCCTTACGCAACTGAAACCCCTATGTCGTCAGTCCCAAAGCATGGGAGGGACGACATGGCCAATCAGTTCAAGCGTGGCGACAGCGTGAAGTTCAAGACTGTCGGCGCCGGCGTCACCTCGAACCGGCGCGGCGTTGTCGTCAAGACCGTAGACAGTGGCCGCGGCATCCGTGTCGAGGTGAAGGACAAGGAAGGCCGCGTATTCCGACCGCATCTGTCGATGGTCAAGCTGGCGCCCTGACCAATCCGATGGCCGCGGCGCCGCATGGCGCGAAGGGCTGAATCGGACCGGCTTGCACAACCGCTCCGATGGCCGCAGTGCCGCACGATGCGAAGGCTGAATCGGCTCGGCTTCAGTGACCGGCCCGATGACCTCTGCGCCACCTGGCGCAGAGGGTTGAAGCGGATCGGCGTCAGTGCCCGGCGTTGGCACCCGAGAAGTCCGGCGCCGCCAGGCCGGAGGCCCGAAGCTGTTCGGCAAGCTGCGCCTTCAGCCGCTCCAGCCCGGCCTCGGAGCTTGCCTCGCAGCGCGCCACCAGCACCGCCTGGGTGTTGGAGGCGCGCAGCAGCCACCAGCCATCGCCGGTCAGCACACGCACGCCATCAACCGCCTGGACCTTGGCGCCGGCAGCGGCGAGGCGGTCCTTCACCTCCTGCACCACCGCGAATTTGCGGTCCTCGGCGCAATCGAAGCGCAACTCCGGCGTGTTGATCACCTGCGGCAACGCCGCGCGCATCGCCGCCAGCGTCTCGCGCGCCCGGGCGATGATGCCGAGCAGCCGCACCGCGGAATAGGGCGCGTCATCGAAGCCGTACCATTTGTCCGCGAAGAAGATGTGACCGGACATCTCGCCGGCCAGCGGGCTGCCGGTCTCCGCCATCTTGGCCTTGATGAGCGAATGGCCGGTCTTCCACATCAATGGATTGCCGCCGGCCTTGGCGATCTCGTCGAACAGCACCTGGCTCGCCTTGACGTCGGCGATGACGGTGGCGCCGGGCATCGCCTTCAGCACGTCCCGCGCCAGCACCACCAGCAGCTGATCGCCGAACAGGATCTGGCCCTCATTGTCCACCACACCGATGCGATCGGCGTCACCGTCGAAGGCGATGCCGAGGTCGGCCCCCTCGTTCGCCACCGCGGCAATGAGCTGTTCAAGGTTCTTGGCGACGGTCGGGTCGGGGTGGTGATTTGGGAAAGTGCCGTCGACATCGCCGTTGATGACGAAATGCTCGCCCGGCAGCCGTTCGGCCAGCACCTTGGTGATGGCGCAGCCGGAGCCATTGCCCGGATCCCACACCACCTTCAGCTTGCGCTCGCCGCCGTCATAATCCTGCATCACCCGGTCGGCATAGGCCGCGGCGACATCCACCTGGGCATCGCTGCCGGCGGTCGAGACCGGCACCACGTCGCCTTCGGCCGCCATCCGGCCGATCTCCTGGATCTGCGCGCCGTAGAACGGCTTCCTGCCCAGCATCATCTTGAAGCCGTTGTAGTTCGGCGGGTTGTGGCTGCCGGTGACCATGACCGCGCCATCGGTGCCGAGCTGGTAGGCGGCGAAATACAGCATCGGCGTCGCCACCAGCCCGACCCGCAGCACCTCCAGCCCGCAGGCGCGCAGGCCCGCGACAAGCTGCGGCTCCAGATCCGGGGAGGACAGCCTGCCGTCGTAGCCAACCGCCACCTTGCTTCCGCCGGCTCGCACCACCAGGCTGCCAAAGCAGCGGCCGATGGCGAAGGCATCCTCGGGACGCAAGGTCTCGCTGATGATGCCGCGGATGTCGTATTCCCGCAGCACCGTCGGGTCGAACCGGTGGCTGAAGACCGTCATGCAAGGCTCTCCCGACCGCACGCCGTCATGGGCGGCCAATGGATTGATAGCGGAACCCGGCGGCGCGCATAGCCTCCGGGTCGTAAACGTTGCGCAAGTCAAGCAGCACATCCCCGCGCATGGCGGCGCGCAGCCGCTTCGGCGCCAGGGCGCGGAACTCGTTCCATTCGGTCAGCAGCACCAGCGCATCGGCCCCCTCTGCGGCATCGAGCGCGCTCCTGGCGTAATGCACCGCGCCCGGCAGCATCGGCCGGGCCATCGCCGTGCCCTGCGGGTCGAAGGCCCGCACCGTGGCGCCAGCCTCGACCAGCCGCGGCACCACCACAAGCGAGGGTGCGTCGCGCATGTCGTCGGTCTCCGGCTTGAAGGTCAGGCCGAACACCGCAATGGTCTTGCCGGCGACGCTGCCGCCGCAGGCGGCGATCACCCGCTCAGCCATCTGGGCCTTGCGCGCATCATTCACCGCAATGGTGGTTTCCACCAGCTTCACCGGGGCGCCCTGGTCCTGCGCCGTGCGTGCCAGCGCCAGGGTATCCTTGGGGAAGCAGGATCCGCCATAGCCCGGCCCGGCGTGAAGGAATTTGCGGCCTATCCGGCCATCCAGCCCCATGCCGCGGGCCACGTCATGCACATCGGCGCCGACCTTCTCGCAGAGGTCGGCAATCTCGTTGATGAAGGTGATCTTGACCGCAAGGAAGGCATTGGCGGCGTATTTGATCAGCTCCGCCGTCTCGATCCGGGTGGCGAGGATCGGCACCTCGATCAGGTTCAGCGGCCGGTACAGCCGCTTCAGCACGGCGAGCGATCGCTCCCCCGCCTCGCCCTCCTCAACCCCGATGACCACGCGGTCGGGCCGCATGAAATCGCCGATGGCGCTGCCCTCGCGCAGGAATTCCGGGTTGGAGGCGACAGTGATGGCGAGGCCCGGCCGGGCCTTGCGGACGATCTCCAGCACTTGCTGGCCGGTGCCGACCGGGACGGTGGATTTGGTCACCAGCACCAGCGGGTTGGAGGCGGCCTTCGCCACCTGCTCGGCCGCGGCATAGACATAGGTAAGGTCGGCGTGACCGTCGCCGCGCCGGGTCGGGGTACCAACGGCCAGGAACACCGCATCGGCCCCACGCACCGCTTCCTCAAGGTCGGTGGTGAAGGTCAGCCGACCGTCCCGGGCATTCTCCTCGACCAGCTTGTCGAGGCCTGGCTCGTAGATCGGAATACGGCCGCCCCGCAGCGCCTCGATCTTGCTGGCGTCGGTGTCGACGATGCAGACGTCGGTGCCGAATTCGGCAAAGCAGGCGCCGGAGACGAGGCCGACATAGCCTGCCCCCACCATGGCGATACGCATATCCTATGCCCCCGGATCAGCTGTAGCGTTTGAGAAACTCGCGCACGGCTGGTGCCATATCCGGGCGGCTCAACGCAAAGGCGATCTGCGCCTCCAGGAAGCCGATCTTGTCGCCGCAGTCGAAACGGCGGCCAGTGTAGCGCAGCCCGTGGAAGGGTTGGTTGCCGATCAGCTTGGCCATGCCGTCAGTCAGCTGGACCTCGCCTCCGGCGCCACGCTCCATCCTGGCGAGATGCCCGATCACTTCCGGCATCAGCACGTAGCGGCCGATGATGGTGAGGTTGGAGGGTGCCTTGTCGGCCGGCGGCTTCTCGACCAGCCCCTTGACCGAGACCAAGCGGCCCTTGTCCTCGGCCACGTCGAGCACGCCGTAGCGGTTCACCCGCTCCATCGGCACTTCCTCGATGGCGACGACATTGCCGCCGGTCTCGCGGTAGGCCTCGGCGAGCTGGGTCATGCAGGGTGGGTCACATTGCATCAGATCGTCGGGCAGCAGGATGGCGAAGGGATCGTCGCCAACGAAGGCACGGGCGCACCAGATGGCGTGGCCGAGGCCCATCGGCACCTGCTGGCGCACCGTCATCATCGCTCCGGGCTCAATCGCCAGATCACGCAGCTCGGCCAGTATGTCGTTCTTGCCGCGTTCCTCCAGCGTCTTCTCCAGTTCGTAGGCCACGTCGAAATGCTCGACGATGGCGGTCTTGCCGCGGCCGGTGATGAGGCAGAATTGCTCGATGCCGGCGGCGCGCGCCTCATCGATGGCGTATTGGATCAGCGGCCGGTCGACCACCGGCAGCATTTCCTTCGCCAGCGCCTTGGTTGCCGGCAGGAAGCGGGTGCCGAGCCCGGCAACGGGGAGGACGGCCTTCTTCAACGGCTTGGTGACGGGCAAGCAGAACCTCCTCGCGTTGGCGGCGCCGCCTGGAAGGGCTCGCGACCAGGTTGGGCAGCGATCGCGCGGCACAAGTGCCACGCGGCCCGCCCCCCGGCAAGGCGCTGGCCGCCGGGTACAGGCCAGGGCACAACGCACGCTACCGAACCGATTTTATGGCAGAAAGCATCAATTTTCAGCCAATCCTTCGGCTTTTGCACGGCCCACGACGGATTGGCGTCGGCGAATGCGGGTGCCGGAAGCGGCAATGTGTCCAGTGCCACCGGCCGATCGCATGCCATTGGCCGGAGGAAACGCCCGCGGCAGTGGCCCCGGCCGCGGGTCCGGCCAAGGCTTCAGAGACGCAGATCCACCCAGATCGCTGCATGGTCGGAGGCCGCCTCCTCCTCCCGCGTGATGGTCGCCAGATGCGGGAAGAGCGTGCCCCTGGTGCCGCCCCAGACGCCGCGCCGCTCGACACCCGCCGCCTCCACCCGGTCCCACAGCGCCGGCGAGAGCAGGATGTAGTCCAGCTTGTTCGCCGCGGTGCCGTTGCGCCAGGTGCCGGGGCGGCCGTCGTCCTGATAGCCGGGGTGGGTGCTGACGTCGCGCGGACCACCGTTGCCGAGCAGCGGCGCCAGCGGAGCGCTTTCCGGCCGGTCATTCAGGTCGCCGAGCACCGCGACGAACTCGGTGTTGGCCTGGAGTCGGGCTTCATAGAGTGCCCGGACCCGCTCGGCCTGGGCCAGCCGCTTCGCATCGCTCGCGGCCTTGCCGCCGAAGCCCTGGCTCTTGAAATGATTGACCAACAGATGCAGCGTGCCGCCGCCAGGCAGCGCCACCTCGTACTCCGGACAATCGCGGCTGAAAATCAGCCTGCCCTTTGCGTCGCGGTCGTCGACATGGCTGGTGACGCAGTGGATGGCGAATCCCTCGCCGGCCAGCAGGCCGACATCGATGCCGCGGTCGTCATTGCCATCGACCAGCATCACCCGCGGATAGGCCGGCGGCGGCTCCTCCGGCGCATCGGCCGGGTCGAAACCGACGCCGGGCAGCATCAACGTGGCGAAGCGGCGCAGCGCCGGGCGGCTTTCCGCCTCGATCACTGCCAGCACATCGGCCCGCAGCAGGGCGATGATCCGGGCGGTGTTGTCGAGGGCACGGGCGTTCACCGGCTCGGTCTTCAGTTCCACCCAGCCGATCCAGTCCTCGCCGCCGGCGGCGGTGATCTCCAATCTGCCGACCTGACGCCGGCGCAGCTTGCCGCGGTTTTGCCGCAACAGGGCGTCCTTCGACTCATCCGCCCTGGCCAGGCCGAGGTCGGCCAGCCATCCGACCATCTTCCGCCGGTCGGCGGCGGTGTATTTCGGCTTGCGGAAGGTGGCGTTAAGGCTGGCCTGGGCGTCGAGCAGGCGCCTCGTGGCCTCCCGGTCGGTCTGGTTCAGAGCGCGGGCGCGCTCGAACAGGTTCTCCACATTGAAGCTGGCGAGCCGCATCGAAGCCTCTCCACCCGGCAACGACCGAAGCTACACCGGAACGGCCCAGGAGCGCGCGGGAAACCACCGGAGCACCAGGTCCAGCCGCACGGTCAGTGATGCAGGTCACTGGTGGCATGCCGCTCGGGCACCTCGCTCCGACGGCTTCAGGGCAGGAAGCCCTACCCGGCCATCACCCAGGGCATGTCCAGCGCGTGCGTGCCGGTCGGACGGTCGCCTTCGATGCGGATCCGCTGCAGCACCGCGCTCGAGGCACCGGTGTGCAGCACGGCGCGATTATCCCACAGCAGCAGGTCGCCCGGCTGCCAGTCATGCTGCCAGCTCACCGACGCTGCCGTCGCGGCGGCGAACATGATTACCAGCAGCCGGTCACTCTCTGCCTCCGGCAGATTCAGGATGCGGCTGGTGAAGGCCGGGTTGACGAACAACGCCGCCTCCCCGGTGACGGGATGGCTGCGCACCACGGGGTGTTCGGCCATCCGGCTGGAATGCCGATGCTCTGCCCGCAACTCCTCCGCACGCCGGCGTAGGCCGGGCGGCAGCAGGGCCAGTGCGGCACGCTGATCGGCAAAGCCGATCGAACTGGCTACCGGTGCCGCGGCAAGGCTATGGACGATGCAGGCCAGGGCAGGCTCGGCATCATGGGTCTTGTCGGCATGCCAGGCAGCGCTGGATGGCGCTGCGCCGGGACGCGGCTCCGACATGACCCGCAGCGCCGGCGGCAACTGGCTGCCGCGGGCGAGCAGCGGCGCTTCCAGCGCCGCCAGTCGCCGGCCGAAATCCGCCTGGGCGGATACGGTCAGGCTTTGGCCCCGGAACAGCAGGACCGCATGCTCCAGGAACAGGTCATACAGTACTTCGAGGGTCGCGGCATCGACCGGACCGCCCAGGTCAAGACCGGTGACCTCCACGGCGAACAGCGAGTGCAGTGGCCGGATGTCCATCACACGATCTCCGGGCAGGGAATGGTCGGATGGTCGGCGGCATGGTCCGCACGACAGCGGTTCCGAACGCCCAGAAGCCCCCTCCTCCGCGCAGATCCCTGCATTTCGCTGTTCCATTCCAAATTTCCCGCACTGGCCGCTTGCGGTCAGGGGAATTTCACGATCAATCAATGATGATCATGATCCAGATTCATCAAAATTCAAGCGTAGATTAACCACTTCTGCCCCAAGAAAACCGCGTTACTTCCAATTTTTCTCGGAAAATCAAAAAATTATCGCATGAAATTACACTATTATATGAAGTGATTTTTCTTGGGGTGAGCGGGCCATCCCGGTAGTCCTGGATGCCCCGGCTGCGCGGCCCCCCTGATCGATGCTAGTTCCGCCGCAGCCCGGCGCCCCGCCACATCGCGGACTGCGATGTCGCCGCCCCCTGCCCTGAACCGCCTCTCCCTCGGCCTACGACAAACCTGACCACCGCAAGGACGCTCCGGATCGACACTGGCGTCATCACCCCCAACTTGAAGACCTCCAGCGGCGCCCGCTGGAACGACCTGGCAGCCTGGGCCCAGCACCAGCCGGGTGGATCGGTTGCCACCGCTGCTGCGTTCTTCGGCAAGCTGCTGCGCTACGTGCCGGTGCTGGACACCGGCGCCCGAGGCTCGGCCTCCAGCTTCGTGTGCCGCCCCGGGCGGTGCGCTGCTGGCGCCGCTGGCCAATCTGCCGGTTGAGCTGCTGGTCGCCTGGAAGGTCATCCGCTACCGCGTCCCCGGCCGCCAATTGCTGGATGCGGCGGTGGATTTGCCCTTCGCCTGCCGACCGCATCCGCCGGGCTGGCGCTGACCGCGCTCCACCCGCCGAATGGTTGCCGGGGGCGCCGCTGGAAGCCTTGGCAGCGAAGGCCGCCTTCACCCCGCTCGGGGCCGGCGTGGCGCTGACCTTCGTCTGCCTGCTATTCGTGGTCCGGTGCAGGGCGAGCCCTGCCGGATGCGGCCGCTGGCGGTGCGGATGTTTGCGGCTTGATGCCGCGGCTACGGCTTGCCCGCTGGCGGCCACGGCCAGATCACGCCAGCCGCCAGCGCGCCGAGGCGGCGCAGCAGGCCACGGCCCAGCGCCGCCAGCGCGGCGAGTTCGGCCGGTGACGCCGGCCCGGCGACGCAGAGCGCCAAGCCGAATTCCGGCGCCTCGACCGGCGGCTCCGCCTGCCGCGGCGCGGCGATGGCGGCGCGTGCCACGCGCGGCCAACCCGGCCCGGTCCTACCGGGCGAAAGGCTGAGCGCGGTCATTCCGCGGCCACCGGAAAGGCAGCGCGGGCGGCGACGGCGGCGCGGGTGGCCGGCAGCAGGTCGCGGCCGAAGGCAATGGCATCCTCGAGCGGATCGAAGCCGCGGATCAGGAAGGTTGTCACGCCAAGCGCCTGGTACTCGGCCAGCGCCTCCGCCACCTGCTCCGGCGTGCCGACCAGGGCGGTGGTGTTGGCGCCGGCACCGACCGCGGCGGCGACTTCCGTCCACAGCCGCGTGTCGCGCACCCTTCCGCCGGCCGCCGCCTCCAGCAGGCGCTTCGAGCCGATGCTCTCGGGCTTCGGCCCGCCAGAGCCGACCGCCCCGGCGCGCAGTTCGCGGATGCGGGCGATGATGCGGTCGGCGCGGGCCCAGGCCGCGGCCTCCGTCCCGGCCAGCACCGGGCGGACCGAGAGGCTGAAGCGGATGGAGGCCGGATCGCGCCCGGCCCTGGCGACGCTGGCGCGGACCTTGCTGATGGTCTCCCGCGCCTGGTCCAGCGTCTCGCCCCAGAAGGCATAGACATCGGCGATGCGCCCGGCGATGTCGATGGCGACATCGGAGGAACCGCCGAAGAACACCGGGATATGTGGTTGCTGCCGCGGCTTCACCTCGGCGAAGCCGCCCTCGAAGCGGTAGTAGGTGCCCTGGTGGTCGAAAGGCGTGGCGCTGGTCCAAAGCCGCTTCAGCAGGGCGACATATTCCTCCGACCGCGCATAGCGCTCGGCGTGGGAGAGATAGTCGCCGTCCTTCTTCTGCTCCGCCGGGCTGCCGCCGCTGATGACATGGATCGCCGCGCGGCCGCCCGAGAGCTGGTCAAAGGTGGCGAATTGCCTGGCCGCCAGCGTGGGCGCGATGAAGCCCGGCCGATGCGCCACCATGAAGCCGATGCGCGAGGTCGCCGCCGCAGCATGGCTCGCCACCAGCAGCGCATCCGGAGAGGTGCTGCCCCAGGCGACCAGGATGCGGTCGAAGCCGCCCTCCTCATGCGCCTGGGCGAAGCGCTGGATGTAGGAGGGATCGACCACCGAACCCTGCGGCGGATGGATCTCCGACTGCGCACGATGCGAAATCATGCCGATGAATTCGAGAGGATAAGTCATCTGACGAACTCCGGATGATCAGGCGATGTTGAGTCGGCGCAGGGCGGGGCCGATGGCGGCGTAATCCTCGGCCACGCGGCGGCCGAGTTCCTCCGGACTGATCTGCTCCGGCTTCAGCCCGAAGCGGCGCAGCGCGCCGGAGACCGCCGGGTCGGCCAGGCTGTCGTTGAAGGCCTGGTTCAGCCGGGTGACGATAGGCGCCGGCGTCGCACCCGGGGCGAACAGGCCGAACCATCCACGACCCGGCCATGCGCGCCCGATTCCCTGCTCGGCCGCGGTCGGGACATCTGGTAATGCATCCCAGCGGTCCGGCCCCAGCGTCGCCAAGGCCCGCAGCCTGCCGCCCTGGACATGCGGCGCGGTGATCGGGTCGATCATCAGATGGCAATCGCCGGCGACGACGCTGCTGGCGGCCGGGGCGCTGCCGGGGAACGGTACATGCACTGCCTCGAAATCACCCTCGGCGGCCAGCAGCGCGCCGCGCAGATGGCCGCTGGAGCCGATGCCGGCCGAGGCGTAGTTGAGGAAGGCAGGCCGCGCCCGGGCGAATTCGACCAGTTCCGCCAGGGTGCGCACCGGCAGCGCGGGGTTCACCGCGAAGACGCTATAGGCCTCGCCCGCATAGGCGACCGGTGCCAGGTCGCGCAGCGGGTCGTAGCCCACCGCGGTGAGATGCGGCGTGGTGGTCAGGTTGCCGGCCGAGGCGTTGAGCACGGTGTAGCCATCCGGCTTCGCCTCAGCGACCAGCCGGGCACCGACCGCGCCACCGGCGCCGGCGCGATTCTCCACCACCACAGTCACGCCGAGCCGCTGACCCAGCGCCCGCGCCATGACGCGGGCGACATTGTCGTTGGTGGCCCCCGGCGGGTAAGGGCAGATGTAGCGAATGGCCCGGTTGGGGAAGGCCGCGGTTTCGGCGCGGGCGATGAAGGGCGCGGCGAGGCCGGCGCCAAGCAGCAGGCGACGAGAGATCATCGGGCAATATCCTGAGAAACGGCCGACAGGCGAGGCGGCTGGGCGAGGTCGGTCAGCGCCAGCACGCCCAGCATGAGGGTGAAGATGAGCAGGGTCCGAAGGGCGAGGCGGATCACGCGCGCGGCTCCGCCAGCGGGGCGGACAGGGCAGCGCGGCCGGCGGCGAGATGCGCGGCATCACTCGCCGGCGCATGCATCCGGGCGCATTGCACGTCGCGCCAGTGGCGCTCCAGCGGGTTGGCACGGTCATGCGCGTGGTTGCCGGCGAGCAGCGTCGCCTCCTCCACCGCCCGCACCGCGTTCTCCGCCAGCACCACCTTCAGCACGCCGGCCTCTGCCGCGCCGGGCGGCTGGCCGGCATCGGTCGCCAGCGCCAATGCCTCGGTGATGCGGGCATTGGCCGCCAGCAGCCCCTCGATGCGGCCGACGGCCTCCTGCACCCGCGGCAGGCTGGCCAGCGGGGTACCGAGGCTGCCCGGCACCCGGTCCTGGACGAAGCCGATGATCCAGTCTCGGGCGGCGCGGGCGACGCCGCTGTAGACCGCCGGCACCAGCACGGCATTCCAGGCGAGCTGCGCCGCGTCCGGCGCGGCGGCACCAGGTGGCGCGAGGCCGATGGCATGGTGAGCCGGGATTGGCACGTCGTGGAACACCACGTCATGGCTGCCGGAAGCGCGCAGGCCGAGATGGTTCCAGCTCTCGACGATCCCGATGCCCGGCGCATCGGCCGGCACCAGGAAGCCGCCGACCAGCGGCTCCGCATCCTCGGTGCGGCCCCAGACCTCCAGCCACCGCAGGCCGGGCGCGCCGGTGCAGTAGCGCTTGCGGCCGGAGAGCAGCCAGCCATCCGGGGTACGCCGCGCCACCGTGGCGGGCAGGCCGCCGCGGGTGGGGGAACCGAGCTCAGGCTCCACCCGCAACGCGTTGATCAGCGCCCCTTTTGGCCACCGCGTCATGCTGCACCTGCTCGCGCAGGGCGGCCGGCCAGGCCGGGCTGCGCGCCAGGGTGGCATGCTTCAGGTACTGCATCGCCAGCACCAGGGCGGTCGCCGGGCAGGCTGCGCCGACCCACTCCACCACCTGCGCCGTGAGCCGCAGCCCGCCACCGCCCCCACCAAGGGCGGCAGGCACGGTCAGCGCCAGCAGCCCGGCCTGGTGCAGTGCGGCGAAGCTGTCATGCGGGAAGCTGGCGTCACGGTCGTGGCGCACGGCCGCCGCGGCGATGCCGGGCAGCACATCGGGCAGCGCCGCCAGGGGTGAGGCAAGCGCGTTCATCGGGCCGGCCCGTTCGGGACCAGCCGGAGCGGGGCAAGGCGCAGTGGTTCCGGGCGCTCCATGCGCGGCCGGTTGTGGCGGCCGAAGACCAGGCCGGCGACGCGCTGGGCTTCCGCCGGGCTCGGGAAGGAGACGCCGTCGATATCCTCCACCACCGGATCGGTGGCGATGAAGCGCCAGCTACTGGCGTGGGCGACGGCGACGCCGAGGAAGCGGCCCCTCACCTCGATGGGGCGGGATGTGTGCATGACTCTGGCTCCTGGCGCGCGCAGCGGCGCGCCAAAGGGATGGCTGTGGCGGTTTGGGGAGGGTTGGCGGGCGCGGTGCGCCCGGGGCGCTCAGCGCCGACAGCGCATCCCTGGGCAGGGAGCGGTCCGGACGGCCACACGGGAGGTGTGGCCGAAGGGGCGGCGCTTTAGCGCTTGGTAACGCGGTGCAAGCTGCATCATTCAAAATCCGCGGGGCCATCGCAGTATGCGATGACGACGGCCCTATATAGCGATCATTGATCGTATTCTGTCAATGATTAATGCATGAAAATCTGTGGAACCTGATATGCGCGCGGCTTAGGCGTGATTAAGGCACCCTTCCGAAGACGGTTCGATCATGCCAGGCAGACCCGATTCCGCGCGTGAAGCGAGGATTGAACTGGATCTCAGGGCGGAGCTTTCCCAAAGGACCTGAGCGCGTCATCCACGGCGCCCTGCGGCCAGGCCATCCCATTACACATTCTTGAATGGTTGAATTTCTGGCCCGTCATGCTGTGCAATACCCATCCGGCCAGACGCCGCCTGCCGCGCGTTCCAGGGTCGGCCGACCGCCGCCCCCCGCGGCCAGCGCTCAGGCGCCGTCCCGCAGCAGGTCGCTGATCACCCGTTCCAGGTGCTTCAACGTGTTGCACACCGCGGTGACACGGCAAAACGGCGCGTAGCGCGGCATGTCGCTGTCGCCGGTGCCCCAGATGGTGCGCGGCTCCGGGTTCAGCCAGACGATCTGCTTGGCGCGGTCGGCCATTTGGCGAAGAATCTCGGTGCGCGGATCGGTGCGGTTCCCGCGGCCGTCGCCCAGGATGATGACGGTGGTCTGGCTGTCGAGGATCCGGAGCCAGCCATGCTCGAAATCCACCAGCGCATTGCCGTAGTTGGAAGAGCCGAAGCCGATGCGCTCCATGATCTCCGGGATGGCGCGCTCGATCGGGTGCTGTTCCAGGATCTCCGACACCTCGATCAGCGATCCGCTGAAGGCGAAGGCGCGCAGCCCGGCCAGCGCCTCGTTCAGCGAGTAGAGGAACAGCAGCAGGAATTGCGCCAGCGCCGCGACCGAGCCGCTGACGTCGCAGAGCACGACCAGCTTCGGCTTCTCGATGCGCTCCTGCTTCCAGACGGTGAGGAAGGGCACCGCCTCCCAGCCCATGTTGCGCCGGAGGGTGCGGCGCACGTCGAGCACGCCGCGGCGGTCCCGCTTGCGGTTGCGGCCGTATTGCGTCGCCAGGCGCCGGGCCATGGCGCGCACCAGCACCCGCATCCGGTCATGGTCGCGGCGGTCGATGGCGGTTAGCCGGGTCTGCTGCAGCATGCGTTCGCGGAAAGCCTGGTTCTGGCCTTCCGCGAACAGCAGCAGGTTCTGTTGAACGAAGTCGCGCACCTGCTCGCGCAGCCGGTCGCGCGCACCCCGCAGCCGGGCGGCGCGATCGGCGTCGCGGGTTTCGGCGATCTCGCGCTCCAGCGCGGCGAGGCCCATGCGGTCGAGGATGCGCCGCGTGTAGAGGTTCACCTGGGTGAAGATGGTGATATTGACGAGGCCAGCGGCGGCGGCGGCGGCCTCGGTCTCGGCCGCCAGCGCAGCCTGGTCGTTGTTCAGCAGCATCTGGGCGAGGCCACCGCCGCCGCCCTCGCCCTCCCCGCCAGCCGCGGGGCCGCCATCGGCGGCGGGGCTCGCCGCCTCGGCCGCATCATTGGCGAAGCTGCCGCGGCGGAAGAAGCGCTCGAAGCATTCGGCGAAGGCCTGCTTCTCCTCCACTGTCTTGGCCAGCACCAGCGCCAGCGTGTCGCGCAGCCGCGTGCGGTCGGCAAAGCCCACCACCTGCACGGCGCGCGAGGCGTCGATGCTCTCCGCCGGCGAGATACGCAGCCCGGCGCTGCGGGCGGCGCGGAAGAAGTCGAGCAGCGGAAGATCCATCGTGCTCTCGGACATCTCAGCGCACCGGCACCGCCTCGCGCCTCGACTTCTGCAGCAGCTCACCGAGCTGCGGTTCCACCGTCTCGATGTCGCTCTCGAATTTCAGCAGCACATTGAGAGTGGAACGCACCAGTTCCGGCTCCAACTGCCGGCTGTGCAGCAGCACCAGCACCCGCGCCCAGTCGATGGTCTCGCTGACAGAGGGCAGCTTCTTCAGATCCAGGGTGCGCAGCTGCTGCACGAAGGCGACCAGCTGGCGGCGCAGCCCCTCCTCCACCCCCGGCACCCGGCTGGCGATGATCCGCGCTTCCAGCCGCGCATCCGGCAGGCCGATGTGCAGATGCAGGCAGCGGCGCTTCAGCGCATCGCCGAGGTCGCGCATGGAGTTGGAGGTCAGCATGACGATCGGCGCCACCTTGGCCTTGATCGTGCCGATCTCCGGGATGCTGACCTGGTAGTCGGAGAGGAGCTCGAGCAGGAAGGCCTCGAATTCCTGGTCTGCCTTGTCGACCTCGTCGATCAGCAGCACCGCGCCCTGGGGCTCGCGCAGCGCCTTCAGCAACGGGCGCGGTTCGAGAAACTCCTCGGAGAAGAACAGGTCGCTGACGCCGTGCAGCTTGCGCATGGCGGCGTCCATCCCCGGCTCATCACCCAGCAGCGCGCCCATCCGGTCCTTCAGGATCTGGGTGTAGAGCAGCTGCTTGCCGTATTTCCATTCGTACAGCGCCTTGGATTCATCCAGCCCCTCGTAGCACTGCATCCGGATCAGCCCGAGGCCGAGCCAGGAGGCCGCGGCCTTGGCGAGCTCGGTCTTGCCGACGCCGGCCGGGCCCTCGACCAGGATCGGCTTGGTCAGGTGGTGCGCCAGGTAGACGGCGGTCGAGATCGGCCGGCTGGCGATATAGCCGGCGGATTGCAGGCCATCCTCGGTCGCCTCGATGGAACAGAGGCGGTCATGCCAGGCGGGGGTCATGCGATGGTCTGCACCATTCTGGACTTCTCCGGTGGATCTGCTGCCATGATGGACCAGCACGCCCGGCACGCCAAATCGGCCGGGCGACCACCAAAGGGAAGAAACGTCATGCCGCCCATCCAGCGCCGGGCGCTTGGCCTGCTTGCGGCCCTGCCCTTCGCCGCATCGGCCCAGGACAGCAAGCCGGTCCGCTTCATCGTGCCCTACCCGCCGGGCGGCGGCACCGACACCATCGCCCGCCTGCTGCTGCCGACGATGTCGGCGCTGCCCGGGGCGCCGACCATGGTCATCGAGAACCGGCCAGGCGCCGGCGGCAATGTCGGAACGGAGGTGCTGGCGAAATCGCCGCCGGACGGGCAGACGCTCGGCTTCATCACCATCGGGACACATGGCACCAACCCTTGGCTCTTCGCCCGCCAGGGCTTTGATCCATTGACCGATTTCAGCTTCATCGCACTGGTGTCGCGCCAGCCGACGGCGGTGGCGGTGGCGGCCGATTCGCCGCTGCGCAGCCTGGATGATTTGCTCGCGCTGAAGACCGAGATGCCGGCCGCCTCCCCCGGCAACGGCACCAGCGGGCATCTGGGGGTCGAGATGCTGCGGGTGATGGGCCGCCTGCCGCTGCTGCACGTGCCCTACCGCGGCACCGGCCCGGCCTGGGCGGATCTGCTGGGCGGCCGGGCTGGATTGATCGTGGACAACCTGCCGACCGCGATGCCGCATCACCAAGCCGGCCGGGTGCGCATCCTGGCGGTGACCGGCACCGAGCGGAGCACACTGCTGCCAAATGTGCCGGCGGTGCAGGAGAAGCTACCGGGCTATCTGGTGGAAAGCTGGAACGGCATCGCCGGACCGGCCGGGCTGCCGGCCGAGGTGGTGGCGCGCTGGTCGGCGCTGATCGCCGCCGCGACGCGCAACCCGGCGCTGCGGGCGCGCTATGCCGAGCTCGGCATCGTGCTGCCGGACTCCTCGCCAACACATCTCGCCGGCTTCGTCCGCCAGCAGATGGCCTTCTGGCAGCGGATGATTGCGGAAGCGAATATCCGGCTGGAATGACCCACCACGCCGTCTCTATGCTGGTCACAACGGCAGAACGGGAGGCGGCGGCGTGCAAATATCCGACCGGGTCAGTGGTGGAGTCCTGGTGGTTCTGGGCAGCCTCGCGGCCTGGGGCGGGTCGCGCCTGCCCGCGGTGCCGGGCCAGGACGTCGGGCCAGCCGCTTTCCCCATGCTCATCGGCAGCGGCCTCATCGGCTGCGGGGTGCTGATCGCCCTTGGCATCGGCCGCAGCTTCGAGGCACCGGAGGAGCCCAAGGCGCCGCACCCCTGGTGGTACGGGCTGCGCGCCCTGGTGCCATTTGCGCTGCTGCTCTTCTACATGCTGGCCAGTGAGCCGCTGGGCTTCCTGCTGACCGCGGCGGTCATCGTCTTCGCCGCGGCGCTGGCGCTGGGCGCCCGGCTGTCGCTGGCGGTGCCGCTGGCGCTGGTTGCGCCGCCGCTGATGCATCTGGCCTTCTACAAGCTGTTGCGGGTACCGCTGCCCGAAGGGCTGCTGGCGGCACCGTGGTAGGATGGCGGCAGCATGACCGAGCTTCTTGAAGGCGCCCGGCTGGTTGCCGCGCCGGATGTGCTGATCGCCATCCTTGCCTCGGCGATTTATGGGCTGGTGGTCGGCTCGCTGCCCGGCCTGTCGGCCACAATGGCGACGGCGCTGCTGGTGCCGGTCACCTTCTGGCTGTCGCCCATCGCCGCCATCGCCACCATCATCACCGCCTCGGCCATGGCGATCTTCTCCGGCGACATCCCGGGCTGCCTGCTGCGCATTCCCGGCACGCCGGCCAGCGCCGCCTATACGAATGAGGCCTATGCGCTGACCCGGAAGGGCCAGGCCGAGTTGGCGCTCGGCGCCGGGCTCTGGTTCAGCGCCATCGGTGGCATCGTCGGCACGCTCTCGCTGGTGCTGATGGCGCCGCTGCTGGCGGAGGTGGCGCTGTCCTTCTCCACCTATGAGTATTTCTGGCTAGCCTTCCTCGGGCTGATGTGCGCCACCCTGGTGGCACGCTCCTCGCCGATCAAGGCGATCGCCTCGATGCTGCTGGGGCTGCTGATCGCCTGCATCGGGATGGAGAACCCGGCCGGAACGCCGCGCTTCACCTTCGGCGTGCCTGACCTGCTGGGCGGAATCGAGGTGATCCCGGCGCTGGTGGGCGTCTTCGCGGTCAGCGAGGTGATGCGGGCGATGGTGACGGCGGAGCCACCAAAGCTGCCGCGGCGGAAGTTCGGCTCGATCCTCGCCAACCAGTGGACGCTGACGAAGAAGTACCAGTGGCCGATGTGGCGAGGGAACGTCATCGGCATCATCATCGGCGTGCTGCCAGGCGCCGGCGCCGACATGGCGGCCTGGGTCAGCTACGCCACAAGCAAGAAATTCTCGAAGGAGCCGGAGAAATTCGGCACCGGCCATCCCGAAGGGCTGGTGGAGGCGAGCGCCAGCAACAACGCCTCCCTCGCCTCCGGCTGGGTGCCGTCGCTGCTGTTCGGCATCCCGGGCGACACCATCACGGCCATCGCCATCGGCGTGCTTTACATGAAGGGGCTGAACCCCGGGCCGACGCTGTTCACCGAGAATGCGCGCAGCATGTACGCGCTCTACATCATCTTCATCCTGGCCAACATCATCATGATCCCGCTCGGCATCATGATGATCCGCATGGCCTCGCTGGTGCTGCGGGCGCCACGGGCCGGGATCATGCCGCTGATCCTGCTGCTCTGCGCGGTGGGCAGCTTCGCCACCGGCAACAACCTGTTCGCGGTGCTGCTGGTCGGGCTGTTCGGCATCCTCGGCTTTGTCATGGAGCGCAACGGCTACCCGGTGGCGGCCCTGGTCCTTGGCATCGTCATGGGCAGCATGGTGGAGCAGAATTTCATCACCAGCCTGATCAAGTCGGACGGCGACGTGATGCCCTTCATCGAACGCCCGGTCTCCAGCGTGCTGGCGGCGCTGACCTTCGGCGCGCTGCTCTGGCCGCTCGGCGTCTGGATCTGGAACCGCACGCAGGGGCGGCGCTTGCCGGCCTCGGGCGCCGCGGAGTAGCAATGGTCGTAACAACCGGGAGGACATCATGACCGAGACGACCCGCCGCACCCTGCTCGGCGCCACGCTGATTGCCGCGCCATTGGCGGCCCCTGCCCTCGCCCAGCCGCGCTGGCCGGTACGGCCGGTGCAGATGCTCTGCCCCTGGGCGGCCGGCGGCGGCACCGACGCGGTGCTGCGCATCATCGCCGCCATCCTCGAGAAGGATCTCGGCCAGCCCTTCAACGTGGTGAACCGTACCGGCGGCTCCGGCGTGGTGGGCCATGCGGCGATCGCGCAGGCCAATCCGGACGGCTACACCCTCGGCATGCTCACCGCCGAGATCTGCATGCTGCATTGGCAGGGCCTGACCGAGATCACCTACAAGAACTACACGCCGCTCGGCCTGATGAACAACGACCCGCCGGGCATCCAGGTGAACGCCAGCTCGCCCTATCGCGATGTGAAGGCGCTGGCCGATGCCATCAAGGCGAGCCGCCCCGGACAGATGAAAGCGAGCGGCACCGGCCAGGGCGGCATCTGGCACCTGGCGCTGGCCGGCTGGCTCGGTGCCATGGGGCTGCCGGCCAACCATGTCCGCTGGGTGCCGAGCAATGGCGCGGCGCCGGCGATGCAGGACCTCGCGGCCGGCGGGCTCGACTTCACCACCAACTCCGTGGTTGAGGCACGGGCGATGCTGGATGCCGGCCGGGCCCGCAGCCTGGCGGTGATGGCGGGCGAGCGGATCACCGCCTTCCCCAACATTCCGACCCTGAAGGAAGCGATGGGCATCGACTACCAGACCGGCGCCTGGCGGGGCATCGCCGGCCCGCCGGGCATTCCGGCGGAGGCGCGGAGCACCATGGATGCGGCGCTGGACCGCGCGTTCAAATCGAAGGAATACCAGGACTTCCTGAACGCCCGCGGCTTCGGCCTGGTCTATGCCAATGCCGCTGATTTCGGGAAGTTCATGGAACAGGCCGATGCCTCGCTTGGCAATGCGATGAAGGCCGCGGGGCTGGCGAAGGCGACCTGAACCGCCCGTTCCATCCGGCGATTTCCACTCGCCGGCCGAAGCTGGCTATAGTGCAGGGGCCTGCCGGTTCACGCCGGCCGGTGCATGGAAGCATGCGCCGGCCGCGCCCCACCCTGCTTCGGCAGGGCGGAGCGGCGGGCCCACACTATTGCAGAGCGGGATGGATATGTCCGAAGTGATGACCACCACCTCGTCGCCGGATCGGGCGGAAAGCTGTGATGCACTGATCATCGGCGCCGGGTTCTCCGGCATGTATCAGTTGCATGCGCTGCGCGACCGTCTGGGGCTGAAGGCGCTGGTGCTGGAAGCCGGCGAGGGCGTCGGCGGCACCTGGTACTGGAACCGCTACCCCGGCGCGCGCTGCGATTCCGAGAGCCATTCCTACTGCTACGGCTTCTCGAAGGAGTTGCTGGAGGAATGGGAATGGTCTGAGCGCTATCCGGGCCAGCCCGAGATCATGCGCTACCTGAACCATGTGGCCGATCGCTTCGGCCTGAAGCGCGACATCCGCTTCAACACCCGCGTCACCGCCGCGCATTACGACGCTTCGGCCAACCGCTGGCAGGTGACGACGGAAGCCGGCCAGCGCTATTCGGCGCAATACCTGATCACCGCGGTGGGCTGCCTCTCGACCGCGAATGTGCCGAAGATCCCGGGCCTCGAGGAATTCGCCGGGGATTGGTACCACACCGGCCAATGGCCGCATGAGGGGGTGGATTTCTCCGGCAAGCGGGTCGGCCAGATCGGCACGGGCTCCACCGGCATCCAGGCGGCACCGGTTATCGCCGCGGCCGCCGGTCACCTCACCGTCTTCCAGCGCACGGCCAATTACAGCGTGCCGGCGCGCAATGTCCCGTTGACGGACGAGTTCAAGCAATACGTCAAGCGCAGCCACCCCGAGATCCGCCAGGTGATGCACGGCACGCCGAACGGCCACCCCTTCGTCATCGCCGAGCGCAAGGCCTTCGACGTGACGGCGGAGGAGCGGCAGGCGCTGTACGAGGCGGCATGGGAGAAGGGCGGGCTGCAATTCCGCGCCACCTTCCAGGATCTGCTGGCCGACAAGGCGGCCAACGACACAGCCGCGGAGTTCCTGCGCAACAAGATCCGCCAGATCGTGAGGGATCCGAAGACCGCAGCGATCCTCTCCGATATCGATCATCCCTATGCGGCAAAGCGTCCGCCGATCGACACTGACTACTTCGAGACCTACAACCGCGACAATGTCGCGCTGGTCGACCTCCGCGCCGAGCCGATCGAGCGCATCACGCCGGGCGGCATCCGGACGACGAAGGGCGAGTACCCGCTCGACATCATCGTCTTCGCCACCGGCTTCGATGCGATGACCGGGCCGCTGCTGCGCATCGACATCCGCGGCCGCGATGGGCAGCGGCTGGCCGATGCCTGGGAGGCCGGGCCGCGCAACTACCTCGGTCTGCAAGTGGCGGGCTTCCCCAACCTCTTCACCATCACCGGCCCCGGCAGCCCTTCCGTGCTGTGCAACATGCCGGTCTGCATCGAGCAGCATGTGGAGTGGATCACCGACTGCATCGCCCATATGCGCGACCAAGGCATGGCCCGCATCGAAGCGAAGCCGGAGGCGATGGAGGGGTGGGTGCAGGAGGTGAACCGGGCGGCCGATGCCACGCTGCTGCCGCAGGCGAAGCATTCCTGGTATCTCGGCGCCAATGTGCCAGGCAAGCCGCGGGTCTTCATGCCCTATGCCGGCGGCATGGCACATTACCGGAAGATCTGTGACGCGGTGGCGGCCAAGGGGTATGAGGGCTTCGTGCTGAGCGACTGAGGCCGAGCGGCTGTCGCCCACGGCGAGCGAAGGATGGAGGTAGACCGGACCTCCGCTATGCTGCGGCCCATGGCGGAGGCCCGGTGCACTGCCCTGCTGCCGCGCTTCGGGGTGAGAAGCTGTACGCGATCATAAGCCTTGCTGCGCCTCGGCTCGGGCGACGAGGTGGCGAGAGATGCTGGAGATCAGCGCAATCCAAACCTGCCCGGCAAGGAACACACAGGACAGAAGGCGGAGCCAGATCGGCAAATTTCGGGAAGCTGGTGCCCGGTATCCGCCCAACGTGGTCAGGCTCAGCCGCCATCACGCTTATGTCTCGATACCGGCCTGAAGGCACCCGCTTGGTTTGCCTGCAGCTTCTTAGAAGGAAAAGGGCAAATGACCGCCTGACGCATGCGACAGGAGCGGTATGAGAGCCGGGGCAGCGCCACTGGCCGATCCCGGCCGCGGCCGAACGCCCCAGGTGATGCCGAGCCGCCGGGCACCTTGTGCGATGCGGTGAGAAACGCCACGCTATCCCGTAGCAGAATGGGGGGTAGGCGTGGCCGGCTTCAGGAGCACCGAGAATTACATCGCCTCGCGCGATCTGGAGGTGGCGGTCAACGCCGCCGTCGCACTGCAGCGGCCGCTGCTGGTGAAGGGCGAGCCCGGCACCGGCAAGACGGTGCTGGCGCATGAGGTGGCGAAGGCGCTCGGCCGGCCGCTGATCGAATGGCACATCAAGAGCACCACCAAGGCACAGCAGGGCCTCTACGAGTACGATGCGGTGTCACGGCTGCGCGACGGCCAGCTCGGCGACGAGCGGGTGCATGACATCGGCAATTACATCGTCCGTGGCAAGCTGTGGGACGCCTTCGAGGCCGATGCGCAGCAGGTGCTGCTGATCGACGAGATTGACAAGGCGGACATCGAATTCCCGAACGACCTGCTGCTCGAACTCGATCGGATGCAGTTCTTCGTCTACGAGACCCGGCAGACGGTGGTGGCGAAGCACCGGCCGATCGTCATCATCACCTCGAACAACGAGAAGGAGCTGCCGGACGCCTTCCTGCGCCGCTGCTTCTTCCACTACATCCGCTTCCCCGACCGCGAGACGATGGAGAAGATCGTTCAGGCGCATTTCCCCGATATCAAGCAGGAGCTGGCGCGGGAGGCGCTGAACGTCTTCTTCCAGGTGCGCGGCGTGACCGAGCTGAAGAAGAAGCCCGCCACCAGCGAGCTGCTGGACTGGCTGAAGCTGCTGATGATCGAGGATCTGCCGCCCGAGGTGCTGCGGTCCACCGACCCGAAGACGGCGATCCCGCCGCTCTATGGCGCGCTGCTGAAGAACGAGCAGGATGTGCACCTGTTCGAGCGGCTGGCCTTCCTGTCGCGCCGCCAACAGCGCTGAACCGCTTGCTGTAGGAGACCGCCATGCTCGCGCATTTCATCGTCGCGCTGCGCGGTGCCGGAATTCCGGCCAGCATCACCGAATACCTCACCCTGCTGCGCGGCATGAGGGAGGGAGTCGCCGATTACAACATTGACGATTTCTACCACCTCAGCCGCGCCACCCTGGTGAAGGACGAGCGCCTGCTGGACCGCTTCGACCGGGTATTCGGTGAGGTGTTCAAGGGGCTGGAGCCACCCGAGGGCGACCCGACCCAGACCCTGCCGGAGGAATGGCTCCGCAAAATGGCGGAGAAGCTGCTGACCGAGGAGGAGAAGGCCGCGATCGAGGCCGCCGGCGGCTTCGATGCGTTGATGGAGAAGCTGAAGCAGCGGCTGGCGGAACAGAAGGGCCGCCACCAGGGCGGCTCCAAATGGATCGGCACTGCTGGCACCTCACCCTTCGGCGCCCATGGCTACAACCCCGAAGGCGTGCGCATCGGGCAGGAGGAAAGCCGCCACCGTCGCGCGGTGAAGGTCTGGGACAAACGCGAGTTCCGCGACCTGGACGGCGACATCGAGATTGGCACCCGCAACATGAAGCTGGCGCTGCGCCGGCTGCGCCGCTTCGCCCGCCAGGGCGCGGCGACCGAGCTCGACCTGCCGGACACCATCCGCTCCACCGCCAACAACGCCGGCACGCTCGACCTGAAGCTGGTGCCGGAGCGGCATAATACGGTGAAGGTGCTGCTGTTCCTCGACATCGGCGGATCGATGGACGACCACATCCGCGTCTGCGCCGAGTTGTTTTCCGCCTGCCGCGCCGAGTTCAAGCACCTGGAGCACTACTACTTCCACAACTGCCCCTATGAGCGGCTATGGAAGAACAACCGCCGGCGCAAGGAAAGCGAGGTCTCGACCTTCGAGGTCCTGCGGAAATACGGCCCCGACTACAAGGCGATCTTCGTCGGCGACGCGGCGATGAGCCCCTATGAGGTGGTACAGCCCGGCGGCAGCGTCGAGCATTGGAACGAGGAGGCAGGAAACGTCTGGATCGACCGCCTCACTCGGCATTTCCGCCGCAGCGCCTGGCTGAACCCGCTGCCGGAGGCGGTCTGGGATCGCAACCACTCCACCGTGCTGATCCAGCAGTTGATGGAACGGCGGATGTTCCCGCTGACCCTGGGCGGGATCGATGCGATGACCCGCGAACTGAGCCGCTGAAACCAGAGCCCCGGCCCTTCGGCCGGGGTGTATCGCCGCCTTATGGCAGCGGCTGCGGATTGGCGGCGAGGCTACGCAGATAGGCGATGAGGTCGGCCCGCTGCTGGGTGTTCGACAGCCCGGCATAGGCCATGCGGGTGCCAGGGGCATAGCTGCTCGGCTTGTGCAGCCAGGCGTTCAGCTCCTCGTAGTTCCAGGGGCCGGCCTTGCCCTTAATGGCTGCGGAGTAGTTGAAGCCCTCAACATGACCATGCGGCGCGCCGACGATGCCGTAGAGGTTGGGGCCGACGCCGTTCCGGCCGCCTTCGGTGAAGGTGTGGCAGGACGCGCACTGCCGCTGGGCGATGGTCCTGCCGTTGTCGACATTGGCAGCGGCCAGCAGGCCGGAGATCGGCTCCAGCGCCGGCGCCGCGGCTGGTGCGGCGGCGGGCGCGCTGGCGCCGACGTCGCCGATGCGGATCGCGCTTTCATGCGGCTTCTCGCCATGCACCAGCACCTTGCCCAGCTGGCCGGCCAGCATGAAGACGATGCCCGCCGTCAGGACGGCGGCACAGGCCTTGTTCAGCTCGAGAGAATTCATCGGAGAGGACGACCTCGGCAAGGCAAGGGAAAGGACAGGCCCGATATAACCGAAGCGGCAAATCCCGCAACCCGGCGCGCCGCCCGAGCCGCAGGCAGTTCGGGTGTCACCCCCGGGTACCGGCGTCCCGTTGCGCCCATGGCATCGCGGGATGGTGAAGCACGCCTGCCGCGCGCAGGCGTAGGAATTGGTCGCTATCGCTGGGCCCAGGCTCGGGCGACCAGCACCACCATGCGGCCCGGCCGCACCGGGGCCGCCACGGAAGGACAGGCCATGGCCAAAGCCCTGCTGCATGCCGTCCCCACCGCCACCGACGCCCCGGCCATTCGCCGGATCGGCCTCCATGACCTGCGTGAGGCGCTGGCGCGGGGGGTTGATGATTTCCTTGCCACCCCGACCCAGCTGATCTTCCTCTGCGTACTCTATCCCCTCGTCGGACTGGTCGCGGCGCGGGCCATGTCGGGTGGCGCCCTGCTGCCGCTGCTCTGGCCGCTGGTCGCCGGGCTGTCGCTGGTTGGCCCGGTCGCCGCGGTCGGCCTCTACGAGATCAGCCGGCGGCGGGAGGCGGGGCAGGACGCCTCCTGGCTCAACGCCTTCGACGTGCTGCGCTCGCCCGCATTCGGCTCCATCGCCGGCATCGGTCTGATGCTGGCGATCGTCTTCGTCGCCTGGCTCTTCGCCGCAAGGGCGATCTTCGCCGCAACCATCGGCACCGTCCCCCCCGGCCTCGGTGCGCTGCTGGACCTGACCTTCAACACGCCGCAGGGCCACCGGCTGCTGCTGCTGGGCAATGGCGCTGGCTTCCTCTTCGCCCTGTTCGTGCTGGTGATGACGGTGGTTTCGGTGCCGATGCTGCTGGACCGCAACGTCAGCATGGCAACCGCGGTGCAGACCTCGGTGCGGGCCTGCCTGACCAACCCTGGGCCGATGGCGCTGTGGGGCCTGATTGTTGCGGTGCTGCTGCTGCTCGGCTGCCTGCCGGCCTTCATCGGTCTGGCGGTGGTGATGCCGGTGCTGGGGCATGCGACCTGGCACCTGTACCGGCGGGTGGTGGCCTAACACCGGCCGGGGCGCCTGCTCTCAGGCGGAGGCATGGGCGCGCTGGCGGTGCCTGCCATCTGCCGCGCGACGCGGCCTTCCGGATAGGCGCATTACCGCGGCTGTCCGCTAGAGCAGCTTCGGGCTGACCGTGGCGGTCAGCCCGAAGCTGCGTTGGAAGCGTTTGATTCTATGGTAGCTTTTCACGCAGACTGTTTCCAACCTGTATGAAACTGCTCTAATGAGGCGGCAGGATTGCCTCGCGCCCGCCTTGCCGACAGGGACGGCAGCGGCTCAGTTGGGACTCGATATGACCAAGACAGTGGCGCGGCGCGCCCGGCCGGCGCGGATCCGGCGCCTCAACGGGGCTGCGGCCCGGCCATTCGGGCGGGTGGGCGCGTGAGCCCGCCGGGACCGGCGATGCCTCCGCTGCGGGCCGGCACCCGCGGCTCGCCGCTGGCGCTGTGGCAGGCCCGCTACTTCCTGGCCCGGCTCGGTGACGCCTGTCCGGAGTTGCGCGAGGCCGGGGCCTTGCAGGAGCAGGTCATCAGCACCGCCGGCGACCGGGTTCAGGACCGCCGCCTGGCCGACATCGGCGGCAAGGGACTCTTCGCCAAGGAGATCCATGAGGCGCTGCTGGATGGCCAGGTGGAATGCGCGGTTCACAGCCTGAAGGATCTGGAAACCGAGCTGCCGCCCGGCATCACCCTCGCCTGCCTGCTGCCGCGGGAGGATTGCCGTGACGCCATCATCCTCAACGAGGCCTGCGGCGCGCCCGATCCGGCCGACCCGCTGGCCTGCCTGCCGCGCGGGGCGCTGATCGGCACCGCCTCGGTGCGTCGGCAGGCGCAGGTCCTGCACCTGCGGCCGGACCTGCGCTGCGGTATCATCCGTGGCAATCTGCAGACCCGGCTCGGCCGGGTGCGGGCCGGGGATTTTGCTGCCTCCTTCCTGGCGTTGGCGGGGCTGAAGCGGATGGGATTGGAGGCAGAGGCGGCGATGGTGCTGGACCCGACGGTGATGCTGCCGGCGGCCGGCCAGGGCATCGTCGGCGTCACGGTGCGCACCGAGGATACCGCGCTGCGCACCCTGCTGGCCGGCATCGAGGACCGGGAGGCGCGGCTGGTCGGCACCGCTGAGCGGGCGATGCTCGGCGCGCTCGACGGCTCCTGCCGCACGCCGATCGGCGCGCATGCGCGGCTGTTGCCGGGCGATCGGCTGGCGCTGGAAGGGCTGATCGCCCGGCCGGATGGCAGCTACCTGCTGAAGCGCCGCATCGAAGGCGCCGCGGCGGAGGCCGAGGCGCTCGGCCGCAGCCTCGGCGAGGCACTGCGGCGGGACGCGCCCGCCGATATCCTCTCCTGAGGCAGCGACCCTGAACCTTCGCAGGTTCGGCAGGCTGCGGAACAGCGCAGACAACGCTCGTGACCGCCACCTTCCTCGTCATGCCCGGGCGTGACCTGGGCATCCCTAACCAACCTATATCGCTGAACATCCGGATGCGCGGGTCAATCCCGCCATGACGGACATGGAGGCGCGTCGGCTTTTTCGCAGCCTGTCAAAGCGGATTGAGCTCATACCTGAACGTCATTCCATCCTGGCAATTGACTTGTAGGGCGGAGTCCTGCTTCGGGGCATTCACGCCCACCTCGCCATGCTCTCCAGGCCCCGGTTCGGGGAACGGCAGCGGCCCGTCAAACGGCCTGGCGACTCCAGCGGTCGCCTCGAGGCCGCACTGGTGCTTGCTCGCCGCCACGCGCTGAGTATACAACCTTTGCGCTCATTGCGGCTGACCTGGCCCGACTGAAAGCCCGTCTGAATACAGTGCGCAGCAGGCGCCGCGTCCCAGGTGGGGAGGCATGCGGCGCCGCGGCAAGGAGTGGCTGAAACGTCGATCATATCGCCTCTGGCGCTGGAACCGGTGGACCGGGCCACACGTACGCGCTGGCGGCGGGGCCTGCGCGCGCATCTCCTGGCGCTGGTGCTCGCCGTTCTGCTTCCGGCCGTCGGAGCCGGCGGGCTGGCCGCCTGGTACGCGGTGGCAGGCTACCGCGCGGCCTTTTACGCCCGGATGGCGGATACCACCCGCGCCCTTGCCCTTGCCATCGATGCCAGGCTCGGCGGCGACCTTCGCGCCCTTGCCGTCCTCGCCACCCTGCCAGCCTTCGGCGCGGCTGAGACGGAGGATGTCGCGGGGCAGCTCCACCGCGCCGCCGCGCTGCTGGGCGCACCGCTACGCGCCTATGATCCCGCCGGCCGGATCCTGGCCGACACCATCACCTCCGCCGATGCTATCGGCCGGCCATCCGGGAGCCCACCCCTGGAAGCGGCCGATGACCCGACCTTCCGCGCGGCCGCCGCGAGCCGGCAGCCGCGGGTCGGCGACCTGCTGCCCGAGGGCGGGCTGTCGATCGCCTTCCAGCCGGTCCTGGAGGGCGAACAGCTGGTCGCGATGCTGGCGCTCGAACTTCCACCTGAGCGGCTGCGGCGGATCCTGGTGGGGCAGAACCTGCCGCAGGGCAGCTTCGCCGCGCTGATCGACAGCCAGGGCCGGGTGGTCGCCCGCTCGGATGAATGGCACTATCGCCGGCTCGGCCAGCAAATGCCGGCGAGGAACTGGCAGAACATTACCAACCGGACGGAAGGCAGCTTCGTTGGCGATGGGCTCGACGGGGAGGCAAGGATCTTCACCTTCCGCCGCCTGTCCGTTGTGCCGGGCTGGACTATCCTGGTCGCCGAGCCGGAAGCCACTTACGACGCGGTCTGGCGCCCACTGGAGCGGCTGGCGATCGGCAGCGGCGGGGCGCTGCTGCTTGCCACCGTTCTTGCCCTGGCCCTCGCCCGCCGGGTATTGGCTCCGGTACGCCGCCTGGCGCGGCACGCCGGCGCGGTCGCCGCCGGTGCCGCGGAGAGCGCCTCCATCATTCCGCCGGCCCCGATCGCCGAGTTGGAAGAGCTGCGCCAGGGCTTCGCCGAGGCCGAGGCGGCGCTGCGGCGTTCGGCCGCGGAGGCGCGCGCCGCCCATGCCGCGCTCGCCGGCAGCGAGGCGGAGCACCGCGAGTTGCTGGCGACGATCGACCTCGTCGCGGTGATGACGCGCGACACCGACGGTACCATCCGCAGCTGGTCGGCCGGTTGCGAGAAGCTGTTCGGCTGGAGCGCGGCAGAGGCCATCGGGCAATCCGCGCCGGCGCTGCTGCGGACAGTCTTCCCGGTGCCGCAGGCCGAGATCGCGGCGCGGCTGGAACGCGACGGCACCTGGACCGGCGAGTTGCGCCACCGCGACCGCGACGGCACCCCGCTGGTGGTCACCGTCAACAAGGCGCTGCGCCGTGGCACGCCCGGCCGACCGTCACAGGTGGTCGAAAGCATCGCCGACCTCACCCCGCTGCATCGGGCGGAGGCGGCATTGCGGGTCAGCGAGGCGCGCTGGCGGGCGGTGGTGGATAGCGCCGCCGACGGCATCCTGCTGGCCACTGCCGAGGGGCAGATCCTGTCGGCCAATGCCGCTGCCCTCCGCATGTTCGGCTATCCGGACGAGTCGGCGCTGCTCGGCCAGGATCTTGGCATACTTATTCCGATGGTTGAGTCGGCACGGCACGACACCTATCTCGCGGCGCGACGGAGCGGGGCGCCGCCAGGGATCATCGGCGTGCCCGGCCGCGAGCTGCTGGGGATACGGGCCGGCGGCGCGGAATTCCCCATCGAGCTCTCGGTCGGCTCCTTCGATAGCGACGGCATCATCTTCGTCACCGGCATCGTCCGCGACGCGACCGGGCGGAAGGCGGCGGAAGCGGCGTTGGCACAGAGCGAGGAGCGGCTGCGGCTGGCGCTTGAGGCCGGCGGCATGGGTGCCTGGGAGCTGGATGTGGCGACCGGGCAGGCGAGCTGGGACGCCCGTGCCTTCGCCCTTTGCGGCCTGCCGTCGCCACGCCCGGACGGACCGGCACCGATCGCTCTGGCGGAGTTCGAGGCCTTGGTCCTGCCGGACGACCTGCCGGCGCTGCGGGCGGCGGCCGAAGGTCCATTGACCACGGGCGGGGCCTTCGCTCATGAGTTCCGCATCCGCCGCCCCGATAGCGGCCGGGAACGTTGGCTTGCCGCCCGCGGCAATCTGGTGCGCGGCGATGGCGGCGCGCGCTTCGTCGGCCTCGCATGGGACGTGACCGACCGGCGCGAGGCCGAGGAGCGGCACCTGTTGCTGATGCGCGAGGTGGATCACCGGGCGAAGAATTCGCTGGCTGTGGTGCAATCCGTGCTGGCGCTGACCCGGGCCAACGACCTGAGTGGTTTCCGCACCGCCGTCACCGGGCGAATCGGTGCCATGGCGCGGGCCCATACGCTGCTGGCGCGCACCCGCTGGGATGCCGTCGACCTTCAGGCGCTGCTGCAGGAGGAGCTGGCAGTGCATCTCGCCGGTGGCCGGGTGACCCTGGCCGGGCCGGCGGCCGGGCTGGCCCCCGGCGCTGCCCAGCCGGTGGCGATGGCCCTGCACGAGTTGGCGACCAATGCGGCGAAATACGGCGCACTCTCCACGCCGGGCGGCCGGGTGGCGCTGCGCTGGCAGCGCCAGTTCGATGGCGGCCTCTGTCTGCACTGGCGGGAGACCGGCGGCCCGCCGGTGATGGCGCCGCCGCTGCACCGTGGCTTCGGCTCGCAACTGGTGACGCGCACGGTGGAACGGCAACTCCAGGGCCTCATCACCTTCGACTGGGAGCCCGCCGGGCTGGAATGCCACATGATGCTGCCGCCCAAGGCGGTGCACTGGCCAAGCGAGGCGCAGGGGCTTTCCGCCACCGGCTGAGTCGGCGGGACGGCAAGCGCAACCAATCGCTTCCCCACCCTGCCGCTGATTGCGAAGGCGGCCCCGCTGCCGATGCGGCGAAGCCGGCCCCGGCCCTGCATTCGGCCTGCGAAAGAAGCCCAACTCGCCATGCCTCACGATCGCCGGCATGTCGCCGACACCATGGAACAACAACGTGTATGCGGCGATAGAATTGCACGTGATGATTGCTGGCAAGATGCTTTTGCGCAAAGACGGCGTATGTCGAAGGAGCGCGCGACCGATATGGCTGGGGCTGCCGGAAGGCGGATCAACAACGGCCGATAGCTTCCATGACATCCAACTCCGTGGCCATGAGCGCTAGCACTGCGCCAGAGGCGTGTGCTCCGCCATGACCCCTCCGCACGCCGGCCTGCGCAATCAGGCCAGAGAACAACGCCGCTGGAGCCTTTCCCGGTATCTGCTGGCCTTCGGCCTGGTGCTGCTGGTGCCGGCCTTCGGACTGGGGGCCATGGCCGCGTGGCAATCCATCCAGTCCCATCAGCGCGAATTCGAGTCCCGGCTGCACGACACCGCGCGCGCCCTGGCGCTCGCCCTCGACAGCGAACTCGAGGCGGTCCGGGTCGCGGCCATGGCGCTGGCGACATCGCCCCTGCTACGCCTCATCGGGGATGTGGAGATGGCCGGCCTTGCCGGCTGGGCCGCGGAGTATGGCGCCGCAGTCGGCGCGACCCAGGTCGACGTCCATGCTGCGGCGCCCGATCAGCACCGGCTGCTGACGACAGCGGTGACGGCAGGCAGCGCCGTGGCCCCGCCGGAGAGCGCCGCGGCCGTGCTGCGCGAGGTGGTGGAGACGGGCCGCCCCGCGGTGTCGGACCTGCTCGTCGCACCGCCTCCCGGCACCCACCTTATCGCGGTGGCGGCGCCGGTCATGCGCGATGGCCGGGTGGAGCGGATTGTCGTGCTCCATGTGGCGCCGGACCGCTTCTCGGCGATCCTCAGGGCGCAGGTCATGACCCCGGGCGCTGGCGCGGCGCTGGCGGACGCCGAGCGGCGCATCATCGCCCGGTCGCACGACGCCGCGCGCTTCGTCGGCCAGCCGCTGCCATCCTGGTACGCGGCAACCAGCGGCCGCACGGAGGGCATCTTCCGCGGCGTCAGCACCAGGGGAAAGCCGGTCGTGGTCGGCTTCCGCCGGCTACCGCAGACCACGGGCTGGGGCGTCATCGTCGGCGAGCCGAGCGCCGTCTCCCGCGCGATGTGGCGCGAGCCTTTCATGCTGCTGGCCTGCGGCGCGCTTGGCGCCATGCTGCTCGGCTCGCTCGCCGCCATCTGGCTGGCGCGTGGCATATTGCAGCCGATCGAGGCGCTGCGCCGGCACGCCAATGAGGTCGCCGCCGGCACCGGGGACGCCCTCGCCGGCCTCGGCGCCGGGAGGCCGTGTCGGGTCGCCGAGTTCGAGGATCTCCGACGCTCTCTCCACCGCGCCAATGAGGCGCTGCAGGCCGGCGAGGCGCGGCTTCGGATGGCAATCGATGCGGCACGGTTCAGCACCTGGGACTTCGATGTATCCCAGGGGGTCGGCTCGCGCTGGGGCGAGTTGACGAACACCATCCCGACGGTGCCGGAATCAGGCTTCGGCCTGCGCGACTGGCTGGCGCATATCCACCCCGAAGACCAGGCGGATGTCGAGCAGGCCTTCACCCAGGTGATCGACGGCAGCCGTGAGACCTTCGCCGCCGAATTCCGTGCCCGGGCGCCCAGCGGCCAGTGGCTCTGGATCGCCTCTCACGGCGCCGTTGTCGAGCGCGACCGGCAGTCCGGCCGAGTCTTGCGGATCGCCGGCGTTGCCCAGGACATCACCGAACGGCGCGCCGCCGCGGACCGCCAGGCGCTGCTGACGCGGGAGCTGGACCATCGGGCGAAGAACGTTCTGGCGGTGGTCCAGGCAGCGCTGCGGCTGACCCCGAGGGATGATGCGGAGGCCTATGCGCGGGCGGTCGAGGGGCGTGTCATGGCGCTGGCGCGGGCGCATACCCTGCTGGCCGAATCACGCTGGCGTGGCGCCGACATGCGCAGCCTGATCGAGGGCGAGTTGGCGCCCTTCCTGGCCCCCGACGTGCGCGCCGGCAGCCCCGAGCCTCGCGCCACGCTGGACGGACCACCGATCATCCTGCCGCCGGCGGCAGCGCAGCCCCTGTCGATGGCGCTGCATGAGCTGGCAACGAATTCCATGAAATATGGCGCCCTGTCGGCGCCGCATGGGCGCGTCAGCCTGTCCTGGCGGTTCGACGAGGCCGCAGGGGTGCTGCGGCTGCGCTGGGCGGAGACGGGCGGGCCCGCGGTGGCGGGTGAGCCGGCGCGCCGGGGCTTCGGCTCACGCGTGCTGCAGGCTACCATCTGCGCCCAGCTCAAGGGTAGGCTGTGCCAGACCTGGGACGCCCCTGGGCTGGCCTGCGACATCGTCTTTCCACTCAGCCGAAACGCGCCCGACTGACCCGGCCGTTCAGGCGCCTTCCACCATCACGGCAGCCGGCGCCGGCTTCCGCAGCAGCTTCCAGGTGGAGGTGGCGAAGGCCACCAGCCCGCCTTCCGCATCCCGCGCCTCGGCGCGCAGAAACCAAGTGCCGCCGCGACGCAGCGATTCGCCGCGGCAGACCACGCGACCGGCGCGCAATGCCGCAATGTACTGGATCTTCAGCTCCAGCGTCGCGCCGGGTCCGGACTGCCGGTTGATCAGATGCCCCATGCAGATGTCGAGCGCTGTCGCCAGAACGCCGCCATGCAGCGTGCCGCGCGGGTTCAGCATGAACTCCTCGACCTCGAAGGCGACCTCGCAGGCGTCGCCGGGATAGGGCGGAATCCGATCATTCTGGTTCATAGCCTGCGGCGGTGAAGTAGTTTCGGCACTCTTCCGGGGTAAAGCGTGGCAGGGCGTCGCGGATGGCATCCCAGAGCCCGTCGATGGTCCGCGCGGCG
>NZ_JACOMF010000119.1 GCF_014283215.1 Siccirubricoccus deserti | reverse complement strand
AATATGGGGCAGCCCCTCGCTGACCTGCTGCGGGAGGCGAAGCGGGACGTCATTGAGGCTAGCCGCGGCACCATCACCTACGAGCGGACAAAGGACAACTGGTTCGTTCTCTCGGGCTATGTCGCTGGCCGAATCTTCTACCGCCGAACCTTCCTCTCACGGGCGGGACAGGTCATTGCCACGCTCTGGATTGAGTTTCCGCGCGACATGCGGCCCTGCTTCGAGGAGGCGGTGACCACAATGTCGCTCTCATTCCGGGAAAGCAGGTAGATTTGGTCCTCCTACCCACCAGCAGCATTGTATCTTTGACTTCCATGCTGCATGGACCTTCAGGTCCGGCTGGGGGTCGCCGAGATGAGCCAACCCGTGAACGGCGGCTCGCCGCACTCCCGGCACCAGAGGGCACGGTTTAGCCCGACGAGGTGAAGCCGAGCATCCCATCCCACCAGCGCCGCGAGTTCAGCCCGACCGTAGGTCCGGTCACAGCAGTCACATCGGAGCCGAACGGCCTCGTCCGAAGCGAGGTCGGCGACTGTGAAGGTGAAGGACAGGTCCATGGCTGGGGACAAAAGTAGAACATCAGGCCAGCCGAGCACAAGCGGCGCCCCTTCAGGCTGAGGCGCAGCCTAGCGTTTGCCAAGTTCCGCCGCTCCCGTAGAACGCCGTAATCCGCAGGGCGCTACGGAAACAGCGATCTGACAACCTTGGATGCTCATGAACAAGCTGCAAACTGACCCGCCTCTTGGGACCGGCATCTCGCCGCGGCTCGTAGTCAAAGTCCTGCGCCTCGCCCGCCCGCCAACACCTTGGACCTGGGTAATCCATCTGGAGGGGCGAGCGGAGCCCTTCCGATGCTCGACACGGCTTTACCGCTCCGCCGAGGATGCATGGACTGCTGGAAAAGCGGTTCTGGAACGTCTGCCGAAGTCCGTCGGATAGGCCAAGCCGCCACCCGTCGGACTGTGCGCCGGCCGACGACCCCACCGGGACCAAGCTGCCATCGCTTCGCGCACATCGAGTTGGAGTTCAGAGGAAGGAAGCCAGTGCCATGTATGTGGTGATCAGGAGGACCGGACTGACGGGCTCCCCTGAGGAGGCCGCACGGCGCGCTCGGGCACACATTGTCCCGCTGCTTCGGGGGCGGCCCGGCTTTCGAGGCTATTGCGCCTTCGTCACCGAGCAGGGTGACTCCGCCTACTCTGTCAGCATCTTCGACGATAAGGGCACAGCCATGGACGCCCACCGATGCGTGCGACAGTGGGTTGACGCGAACATGCGCGACCTGATGCCCGACGAGCCAGAGGTCGTGGGAGGGGAGACGGTCTTCGATTCGATCGCGCACCCGCAGGAGCAGAAGGACCCGCAGCAGGCCCTCTTTGTCGTCATCCGCAGCTACCGTGGGCTCCCCGGACAGACTGAGGCCATGCATTCCGTGGTGAGCCAGTACACGCTGCCGGCCATCACGAACGCTCCCGGCTTCCGTGGCTTTTATGCCTTCCGTGACGAAGCTGACCCCGACCGGGCGATCTCCATCACGCTCTTCGACACGCACGAGGAGGCGATGCGCGCACACGAGCAGGTAGTTGGGATCATGCGCAAACGCCTGGGTGAGATGGCCTACCAACCCCCGCGAACTGTGATGGGCGAGACGGTCGTGCTGGCGACAGTGTAGAGATAGGGCGCTGCCGATTATCCGCCGAGGCTATCCGGCTCTGGAACCTGCTTTGTATCTTTGACGACCCCCGTCGGATCGGCTGCCTCAGCATAAGCATCGGTGACGACATGCCCGGTGGGCGGGTCCTCGTCAGAAACCTCCTGCACGTCGTTGGGCAGCGAGTGCGGCATCGGAGTTGGCACAGCAGTGGAAGTTGCTCTAGCTTCCGCAGGTCCATGTGCTTCGATCGGCATTGACATCCCCTCGCCCCGGTAGACGCACCAACAGGGGTACCAGTTCACCACCTTATCCTCGCGACGATGCCGTGGTCGGGGTAGGTGGACGGCAGGCTCATGCCAGCCGTAGATCGGAGGCTGGCGAGGATGACAGGCGTCCTCGTGGCAAATAAATTTCTCCCGCGGTTGCCCTCCTGTGGAAGCCTCACAGCCGCACTGGAACTGCCGTTGCGCTGAGGTGTGACCACAGCACAAACGACGGCCGATGCCAGACCGCCAGGGCCAAGGGACTGGCCGCTGGTCCCGCTCGCGCGCTTCAGATTGAAACGGTAGGGTACAGTGCTCGCAGCCGCTCCGTCGGCCTAGGTCCAGCTTGTGGGACTACAGGATGCCGCTTCCGGTCCGCGGAACGCCTTGCTCCCCCGGACAGCCATGCAGGTCGCCAGCGATCTCAATGCCGTTCTCCTGGCAGTGCCGCCGCAGCGCCGCGATGGACTTGAAGCGGAGCGCGCCGCCATCGAGACCCGGCGTCCGACGCACAAAATCGAACAGACCGCCAGGGTGGTCCTTCGCTAGGGCGTATTGGACGGGATCGAGCAGAAGGTATTCGACACTCAAGGGTTGTGCCAGCGCCGCAACATACATCCTTTGCATGGTTCCACCCTAAGTTGATTAGGGCATTATTGAACGATGCTTGAACCACTTGGTTGCAGTTCCAAAGCCAAGTGGAGCGACCGAGTACTCTTCGATCATCATCATGCAGTCGCCTTGAGCCATTCCGGCACCCCGGGGATGCATCACGGCGTGCCACCATCCGGCCACCTCAGCACGAAACTCCTGTAGCGGATCAAATGCAGGAGGCCAGCGGCAGCGTGCCTGTCCGTCAATACACGCAGATGCGCTACAACTTTTGCGACCCGGCGCCTGGGACCGCTGCCCCGCAATCATCAGATGAAACCCAGGCCAAGCGGTGCAGGCCATCCAGGGAGGGCAGATCATGGGCGTGGAGCCGAGAAAGCCGACATCGTGGGAGCGTGCTCATGTGGACGTGAGCAAGCCTGCGGAGGTCGTTGGCTGGTGTAACAAGTGGAGGGTCACGCCTGAGCAATTGAGAGCCGCAGTCGCCGAAGTCGGCACCTCAGCGGTGAGCATCGCCCGGGTGCTGGGCAAGACGGGTTAGAATGGCTGGACAAGGCGCTCCTGCCGCAGGGGCGCTTGCCATCAAGACTCACGCACGTATTGCCGATCTCCTTGCCATCAGAACTGGGAGGATGATGCCAACCCCGAAACCCCATGCGCCGTTGATCAGTACCGAGATCAACATGCGCATTGGGACGAAGCCGCTGGCAACCGGCTGGCCTTTCAGGGGCGCCACGACAAACCAACCGACAGCCGCGGCAAGCAGGCCGAGCCCAAGTCCCAGAAGCCAAGCCGGCATCCGGCGCGGCAGCCTCGGGAACAGCAGCCCGAATGCAGCACCATACAGCCCACCCCAAAAGCAAAGGCTGACGATCAGCGGCACCCCGAAGGGCGGCACCGGGCTGATGGGATAGGGAGCGGGTGGCATGATCCCGACGGCGTGCAGCAGCGCCCACATGCCCTGGTGGAAGGTCAGCACCGATATCACAGCGGCAATAAAGCCGAGAAACGCTCGGCTTGGAGCCCGGCCCATTCTGGTCATCGGTGTACTCCTATCGGGGTTCGATGGCCTCAGCGGTTTTCCATAGGCAGGCTGTCGACTCGCCGCATTTCGGCACAATGCTACCAGCAGCCCAGTAGGGTGGCGGTGTCGTATGCGCGATTTCAAAGGCGCCACGGCGAGGCGTTGAAGCAGGAAACCGGGCAGCCATAGCAGACAGCGCTATGCCGCAGCCGAGATGGCCTCAGGTGCACCAGGGCACCTCGCCTTATGTGGATCGCAATCCCGACACCGTTTTATCGATCTGGCGGACGCGGCTCGGTCAAGGTGGCATGTCCACGGGGGTAGCGCCCGAACGGTATGTCTCCTGCCGCCGGGCCAGCCTGCCGTGCGCGCTACGCCATTCTGCGCCGCTCCTGCGGTGGCGAGGACGATGGGCCATCCTGCGCCCGATCAGAACTGCCAGGAGCAGAACTGTGCCAATCGCCAGCACGACGAGGGGGTCCATTGCGCCTCCTTTGTCCGGCAGCCCGGTCAAACCTCCGCGGCGGGCGTGGTGAAGGTTGGCGTCACCGCTGATTGCACAGAACGCTTCAGGGGCGGAAGGCGCGGTGACCGCCCCGAGATGCTGAGTACCCAACCATGGGGCGAGTATTTGACGAAGGCGAGGCCACCGGCCGCTTGGGGCCAACTCTCGTAGATGGCCACCAGCCTGCCGTCGGTGTCGCGCTCCTCGTGCTCCCAGATTGGAGCCCCACCAGCCGCGGCACCGGTCCGAACCAGCCGCAGTGAATGGCCAGCGGGAACACTGAACGTCTTCTCGAAGTCCGACACGCCCGCCGCACTCCCGGCCCTGGTTCCTCTAGCGCCGTCATCTGGATCGCGCCGATGTCCTAAGGCGGGACGCCTGATCAGGTTTGATGAAGATCAAGCGACCAGCCATCTCGATCCCGTGATGAGCGGTTGCGAACTCTCGAGCACGCCAGACCCCCATGCGAGTGCCAGGATGGCGGCGCAGTCAGACAGTGAAGGAGGGACGGAGTTGTTGATGCCTGGGGTTACTGAAGCGGGTGCGCCGCCCGGCCTGGGCCGCCTGAGCCGGGACCACTACTCGGTCGCATGTCTCAAGTCCTCTGCCTCCCGGCAGGCGCCGCATCCGAACGGCACATTCCAGATTAGATACGGAACTCAATCAGCATTGTTGCGATCTTAGGCTAGATTCATAACAAGCGGATGAGCAGAGGTCCGCCACTCGCGCCGCACCGCGCCACAAGGCTTATTCGTTGCTGCGGAACGTCGCAACCGAACCACCCGCTTGTCTTTTAGACGTGCAACACACAGCCCGGAGGTCTGGCCGTGTCCTCACCCCCGCCGCAATCATCGAAGCCCTCCGGTCCCGTGTGGTGGGAGATCGGACGTCCCTCGCCGGAACAAGCCCCCAACTGGATCACCTGGGTGGCACTTGTAGATGATCGTGGAACTGCCCTCTATCGGTCAGTGGTCGTGGCCGACGACTTCATCACCGTCGCAGTAGATCTACATCGGCACCAGGGCGCGGAGCATCGAACAATCCATCGCGGCCGATGCGGTCTGGCGCAAGACTCCGAGCCGATCTCTGTCCGCATCGACGCTCTCCTCAAGGCGGCCGACGAGGCTGCGGTTAGGGCATTACAGCCTGACCAGGGTGGGGAGGGCGTGCGACCGGAGCGTCCTGGGAGGTCGCCGTCATGGCAGATATCCGATACCCCTGAGGGCGGGCGGCAGGACGACACGTCGATCGTGGGGCATGAGCCTGAGCATCACCTCCGGGAGCGTGCCTACTTTCTCTGGGAGCGGGAGGGCCGCCCCGAGGGCCGCGCTCACGAGTTTTGGTGCCGAGCGCGTCAGGAGGAGGCCCGAGCAGCATGACTCAGGGCTGAGGTGCCCGCCGTCCCGGAACACGCATAAGCAGATGCCTTGGGTATGGAAGAGCAAGGGTACCGGCAGCACCACCCTGTAAGCGGGCGCCATTCCCGGCCGCGGAAGTCGGTGGCGAGGGACAACACGCCTCGTGACTGGGCTTGGATCATCAACTGCAATCGCGCCGCGCCATCACGGCCGAGCGGCCTGAAGACGGCGTCACGCGAACCTCCGGCTGCACACCGCTTTCGGAAACATGGCGGTAGATGCCGCGTCTGATGCGGCAGAGGAGCGGGTCTATGCGGGTTCTGCTGATTGAGGACGATGCACTGGTGCGTACGGCGCTTTCGGAGACGCTGGCCAAGGAGGGTATCGAGGTGGACGGGCTTGCCAGCGCCGAAGACGCCCTCGTCCTCATCGGCGCCGGTCAGGTTCCAGACGTGCTTGTCGCTGATATCAACCTTGGCCCTGGGCTAAACGGAGTCGATCTGGCCGCCATCGCGCGGGAACGCCACCCGGCGATCGAGGTCATCCTGATCAGCGGCATCGCGCCTGAGCACCGCCAGAATCCCCTGAGCCGCCGCGAGCGCTTCCTCCAGAAGCCTTTTGCTCCGGCGGTCTTGGCAGAAGCTATTCGCAGCGCAGCCACCGCCGCCTCGGCCAGAGCCGCCGCCTAGCTGCCCGGCACCACGCGGGACTGCCATGATGCTACAGCACCGGCAGTTCGCCTTGCGTCAACCGCCACGGCTTCGGCCACTGCGGCAACGCCGCCCTGCACGGGTGCTTCAAGCTCGGATATGAAGCGCTGATACGACCCACCGTGTGAATGGCGGCTTCCCGCAGGCACGGCACCGCAACTCGCGCCGCAGCCCCTAAGGTGCAGCCGAGCATCATGCCCAACTTGAGTGACAAGTTCGTTTCGAGCATGCCTTCCCACGCCGGCCTTTCGTGATGCATGGTCTGCACTGACAGCGGGTATGAGGCTGCCGAGCGTCCTGCTTGAAGCTAGAGCAGCGCCGTATGGGTGAGCGCAGACAGTGCGGCACCGCCAAGTCCGAGCAGCCCAGCCGCCCAGGCGAGCGCCACCATGCCAGTGATGATCCCCGCCGAGGCGAGCACGATCCCCACCTGCAAGAGGGCGGCGGCGGTGTCGTAGCGCCTGTCCTCATGCATGGCGCGGTCGCGCGCCGCCTCCGCCGCCCGAGCCCGCTCCATCAGTTCGCGCCGCCCCTCGCGCGTCTCTGGCTCGCTCTTGCATTGTTGAAACCCTGTGGTGGGCGACCTGAGGAGCATCAGGTTGTGGGTGAGGACCCGCAGGATGATTTCGCGCGCCTGCGCGGCACCGCTGCGAGCGCTCAGAGCCGAGCCGAGGCGTCGTTT
>NZ_JACOMF010000118.1 GCF_014283215.1 Siccirubricoccus deserti | reverse complement strand
GAAGCGCTGGATCGTTGAGAGGACCATCTCGTGGCTGAACCGCTGCCGTCGCTTGGCCAAAGACTGGGAGTGCCTGAACCGCACCAGCCTCGCATTCCTGCGCTGGGCCTCCGTTCGCCTCATGCTGCGAAGGCTCTGCCAGACAACAACATGATCCCGGACAGACACTAAGACCGTATGTCCGCCGCCGGGCCGGGATGGCTCCCTTACGATGCGCGTGGTGAACCCGAGAATATGCCGCGCGAACAGGCGCATCCGCAGCGCAGGGAGGACGGACCATGACGGAAGCTGGCACCGTTCTCGTGGGGATCGACGCGGCGAAGGCCAAGCACGCGGTCGCGGTGGCCGAACATGGCCGGAGCGGCGAGGCCCGATACATCGGCGGGCGAGAGGTGAGGCCGGGGCGCGTCCCCGATCCAGCATGCACAAGCCATTACCATCGTGCCGAGCTCATCCCATGCGCTCAACCCACTGCCCGAAGATCCGGACTCGGTGACTTCTTTCGGGCGGAGAATGTGAAAAGCCGACATCCGGGTAGCTTACTGCCGACCGGAGTTTCGCGCTCCCTACAGCCAGGGAGCGGCTTCTCCGACCCTGGCTGCATTCGACAATTCGTGCGACATCTTCGAGGCAAAATAATTATGGGGAGAGAACTACTATGCGCCTCATTGCCGCCTTCGCGGCTGCGTTCGTCTGCGTCGCCGCAGCCTCGCCACCTGCAAAGGCCCAGAGCGCGGTCACCATGATCGTCGGCTACCCGCCCGGCGGCGCTACCGACCTCATGGCCCGCATCATGCAGCCGGAGCTCGCGGCCGCTCTTGGCGCCCAGGTCGTTGTAAAGAATTCGGCGGGCGCGAACGGCACCGTGGGCGCGCTGGAGCTCGCCCGCGCCCGCCCGGACGGCAACACTATCCTGCTCGCCCCCGGCGGCTCGCTGGTTCTGACGCCGCACACCCGCGGCGCGCCCTTCCGGCAGTCGGACTTCGCGCCGGTCTGCCAGGTCACCGCTGCGCTCGTGGTGATGATGACGCAGAAGGATTCCGGCTTGCGCACGCTTCAGGACGTGGTCGCGCGGGCACGGGCCAATCCAGGCGGCCTCGCCTACGCCAGCACTGGCCCCGGCGGCACGCCGCACATCAGCATGATCTCGCTGGAGCGGCTGTCCGGGATCGAGATGAACCACATCCCTTACCGCGGATCGGGCGAGGTGATGCAGGCCATGGCGGCCGGGCAGGTCCAGCTCTTCACCGATCAGGGCAACCTGATCCGCCAATACGGACTGCACCCGATCGCGGTGTTCAGCGAGACCCGGGCGGCCGAGTTCCCCGACACGCCGACCATGCGCGAGCTCGGCTACGACCTCGTCTTCACCATCTGGTCGGGGCTCTACGCGCCGGCCGGCGCCCCGACAGAGGTGCTAGACCGCCTCGAGGCGGCCTGCATGCGCATGATCGCGGCGCCCGCCGTAGTGGAGGGACTGCGTCGGATGGACATGCCTATAAGGATTCGCGGCCGCGCCGAGTTCGCCGGCTTCCACGCCGCCGAGTACGAGCGGTTCGGCCGGCTGGTGCGGGACTTCGACCTGCGGGTCAACTGAGGCCTAGCACTATTTGGGCAGTCTGAAGCCGGGTGGTGGTTTGGACCGGTGCCTGCAGTGGGGGCACCGGATTGACACGACGAGATGCGCGAACAGGAGGAGCGATTGATTGCGGAGATCACTGCGGCCGCCGGGCGGGACACACTCAACCCATCACAGTGGCCCAAACGGGAGCACAAGGCAGGACGGTGGTTCTCCTGCCGCTTCGGTCCGGTCCCCCAGTCAGATTTGAAAGCTCCAGGCTGAGGTCTCCTGGAAGCCGCCCTCACTGACACCGGGCGCCACCAGCCTGCTCGACGTGACGGTCGCGAACTGCCGCCAGGGCGACCTGGCGGACGCGGCACTGGCCTCCTCGGCGCGCTTCGTCGATCTCGACGCCACGGCCTGGACCAACAACACAATCCGGGTGCTCGCGCGCAACGTGTCGGACACCACCGCCGACCTCGGCGCGGCGACGCTGTCGGTGCAGATGACGAAGCGCCGGGTGCCGTAGGAGGTCCGATGCCCGCTGGCGGCATTCGGCGGCAGGCTGTCGCACGAGCCTTCATCTGCCACATTAGGCTTGACCTCGTACCAGATTCCATGCGGTCGTTGCCACTCACTCGGTATACTGGCGATACAACCCCAGGGAGCCTGCACAGATGGCTCGGAAGAACCGCCGTCAGTGGGGATGGGCGTGACCGCGACGCTAGTCGTCGCCCTAGAGGTCGCCCGCGCGCTGCACGCGGGTGATCCCGCCTCCCAGTTGCTCCGGACCATCCGGGACGCCGGCGCCCAGCTTTACCCCATGCCAGCCTTCGCCCCGGGTGAGCCCGGTGAGAGGACCTTCCTAATTGAGGCGCCGCCGGGCAGCGAGGCAGCCCTCTGCGCCAAACTGCTGCGGATGCGCGGCGTCGAGGCCTGCTATGTGAAGCCGCAGGACGCGCCGCCCTGATCGGCGCTGCATGGAGCGGCGTATCCTGGGAAGGGGGGAACTGGTGATGGCGAATGAACCACGTCGGCGCGGAAGCGCTGCGAATGGCTCCTCGACGCCCGAGAGTCCGCGGGAACTCATCGTCGTCATGCGACCCGAGGCAGAGGTCGCAACGGCACGCGGAGCCGTGCGCAGCCGCAGCGGCATGGCTGTGGATCCGATTCAGAAGGCGCTGCGTGACGCCGGCGCTACCATCGCCCCCCTGTTCGGCGCAACCGAGGAACGCGTGCGCTCGACCATGGGCAGCTTCGCCGCTTCCACTGGAGGCCGCGATCCAGCCGGCTTCTACAAGGTCGAAGCCGAGGACCGGAGGCTCGACGAACTGGCGGAGGAACTCGCCCGCGCCGAGGCGGTCGAGGCAGCCTATGTGAAGCCGCCGGCCTCGCCACCCTCCATGCTGAACGATGCGGTGCCACTGCCGGAGGAGGCCCCGCCCGCTTCGCCCGACTTCACCGGCAGGCAAGGCTATCTCGACGCCGCACCGGGCGGAGTCGACGCGCGCTGGGCATGGACCCAGCCAGGCGGGCGCGGCGACAACGTCAACATCATCGATGTGGAAGGCGCCTGGCGTTTCACGCATGAGGACCTGCAGGCCAGCCAGGGCGGCGTGGTCGGCGGCACGCAATCCGGCAATCTTGGATGGCGTAACCACGGCACCGCCGTGGTTGGCGTCTATGGCGGCGACATCAACGCGATCGGCATCACCGGCATTGCGCCGGCATCGGTCAGCACGGCCTACTCGATCTTCGGATCCGGCAACTCGTCCGCCGCGGCAATCCGCGGCGCCGCCTCTCGCATGCGCGCCGGCGACATCCTGTTGATCGAATTGCACCGGCCCGGCCCTCGGCACAACTTCGCCTCCCGCGACGATCAGGCCGGCTACATCGCGGTGGAATGGTGGCCGGACGATTTCGCCGCGATCCTCTTCGCCACCGGTCGCGGTGTGATCGTGGTGGAGGCGGCAGGCAATGGCGCCGAGAACCTGGATGACGCGATCTACAACACGCGCCCCCAGGGGTTTCCCACGACCTGGCGGAACCCGTTCAACCGGGCCAACCCGGATTGCGGCGCGGTGGTGGTCGGCGCCGGCGCGCCGAGCACGCTCAACCACGGCCCCGACCGCTCGCGCCTGGACTTCTCGAATTTTGGCGCCTGCGTGGACGCGCAGGGTTGGGGGCGCGACGTCTGCACTGCGGGCTATGGCAACCTGCAAGGAGGGTCGAACGAGGACCTCTGGTACACCGGCACCTTCAGCGGCACGTCCTCGGCCAGCCCGGTCGTGGTGGGGGCACTGGCCTCCCTGCAGGGCATCCTGCGCCACCGCGGGGCGACTCTCCTGACGCCCGCCCGGGCGCGCCAGTTGCTGCGCAGCACCGGCAGCCCGCAGACGGACGCGCCGGGCCGCCCGGCCACGCAGCGGATCGGCAACCGCCCGGACATCAGGGCCATGGCGCAGAGCATTTTCGGCAAGGGCGTGCTGAAGGACGTGAAGGACAAGGAAAAGGTCGAGATCAAGGAGAACATCAAGGACATCAAGGATAAGGACAAGGACAAGGAGAAGCGAGAGGTCAAGGAGATCAAGGAGAAGGAATTCAAGGAGGTCAAGGACGGCAAGGAGGTAAAGGAGAAGGACCTCAAGGACATCCGCGACAATGTCCAGAAGCGCAAGGAGGTGCTTGAGAACAAGGTCCGCGAGGTGATCGACCGCATCCAGCCGACGTCGGCGGCGGAGCTTGAGGCCCGCGTCTCCGCGCTTGAGGTACAGCTCGCTCATTTCATCGGCCAGGGCCTGCGGCCGGATGTTGGCGGCGGCACCTATGCCGACCCGCAGGGCGAGGCGTCACGGATCCAGGCCTTGCAGCAGGAAGCCCAGGCGCAGCTCGACGCCGCGAAGCAGGCCAAAGACTACAAGGACAGCGAGGTTTGAAGCCGGACGAACCCGCGCGCGGCCGGGCGCGCCTGAAGCGGCACTGAGGCGCGTGTTCGGCGTTATCTGCGATCCCGCGGCGGACCCGGCGGCAGCCTGGGCGCTGGATCGTCTGCGCCGCCGCCTCGGCGAGGTCGTCCTGGTTCATCCCGACCTGCTCGGCCTCGCGCCCCGCTTCTCGCTGCGGCTGGACGACGAAGGCCAGGAAGCCGCCCTCACGCTGCCGGATGGCCGGCTCTTCGGGCCGCCGGGCATCCGTGCCGTGCTGAACCGCGTGGCGCAGCCGCCGCGCGCGCTGCTCGGCGGCGCGGACGCCGACTATGCCGCGGAGGAACTCTCGGCCGCTGCCGTCGCGCTGCTCGCCACATTTGGGCGCGGCATCATCAACGCGCCGCATCCTGCGGGGCTGGCGGGGCGGGATCGCAGCTCCGCGGAATGGCTGCATCTGGCAGCACTGGCTGGGCTCCCCGCCGTGCCCTGGAGGATCGGCCCGGGTGGCCAGGCGCCGCTGCCACCTGCCGCGACCGGCGCGCTCGTCATTGGCAGCGTAGCCTTCGGCGTGCCGCGCCCGCTCATTCGTGCGGCGGTGGCGATGACAGACCTGGCGGGGCTGGATCTGCTCGGCTTGACCTTCGACGCTATGGGCCGCGTGGTCGGCGCGACGCCGCTGCCCGACCTGCAGATCGGCGGAGAAGCCGGCGCGGATGTGCTCGCCGCACTACTCCGGGCGCGCGCTGCGGAGGCCTCGCAATGATCCTGCTCGTCGGCGTCCCGAACGAGGGGCCGCTTGCCCGGGTCCAGGCCGCGCTTGAGGCAATCGGTGCGCCGCATGTGCTGTTCGACCAGTCGGTTTTCGGGACCGAGCTGGAGCTGCGCGGCGAGGCAGGACGGCTCGAAGGCGTGCTGCGCGCTCCCGGTGGCACCGAGGTGCCGGTTGCCGCCTTCCGCGCCGCCTACACGCGAATGCTCGACCATACGCGACTGCCCGCCTACGGACCCGCGCCGCCCGCACAGCGCGCCGCGGCGGACGGATCCAACGCGGCGCTCTCCACCTGCCTGGAGTTGCTGCCCGGCCTGGTGCTGAACCGCGCCGCGGCGATGGCGTCCAACCGATCCAAGCCGTACCAGCTCGCGCTGATCCGCCGGATGGGCTTCGGCGTACCGGCGACGTTGGTCACCAATGACCCAGAGCTGGTGTGCGCCTTTCGCGCGCGGCACGGCAGGGTGGTGTTCAAGAGCGCATCGGCCGTGCGCTCCATCGTCACCGAACTGGACGATGCGGGGATCACGCGGCTGGCGGCGATCCGGGCCTGTCCCGTGCAGTTCCAGGAGCTGGTCGAGGGTCTCGACGTGCGCGTGCATGTGGTGGGCGAGAGGGTCTTCGCGACGGCCTGCGACTCCCCCGTGGTGGATTACCGCTACGCCGATGGCGCCGCCCGGCTCGCCCCCTTCGACCTCCCGGAGGAGACCGCGGCGCGCTGCGTTGCACTGGCACAGTCGCTTGAACTCCCGCTGGCCGGAATCGACCTGAAGCGCCGCCGGGACGGCAGCTGGGTCTGCTTCGAGGTGAACCCGTCTCCCGGCTTCTCCTGGTTTGAGGCAGCGACAGGGCAACCGATCGCGGCAGCGATCGCTGCCCTGCTGGCCTCCGCCTGAGGCACCGTCCCCGTGGTTCTGTCAGGTCTCGCGCCAAGCGGCCCGTCTGGCTGGCCGGGGTAGGCCTGGTAGGCTCCGGAGCAGGCGGGGCGGGGCTCTTCCGCTGTGCTTCGTCCTCCTCGCGCAGCAGGCGCGTCTGTAGCGCTCTGATCCGACACTGTTCGGCAGGCTAGGTACCGAGTGTTGCAGATGATTTAGCTGATGGTGCGTCCGAGGGTTCGGCGGCACTCATTCCCCCAGCCAGCTATTTACACCGAACCACGCTTGCAGGCGGAATGCACTGCGTCCCCGCGCCCGATCCAAACTTCCTCCCCCGCCATTCCCCCGGAGCGGTGGGCCGGGATGTGACGTCAAGGAGGCTTATCGAGGGGACCTCACGCTTGCGGTCCTAAGCCTGAAGCGGTTGAAACACTTCGAAAGTTGGTCATCGTGGGTAATGGTGCTTCACCACTCCACGAACTACGAATCTGGGGGTCAGGAGTTCGAATCTCTTCGGGCGCGCCACTCTTTCTCGTTCGCAACCAAGGCGTTTCACGGTAGCCCGGCCCTCGCGCCGGGCTCTGTCGTTTCGGGGCGTCCCACGCAGGCCCCACGCCGGGGCATGCGCTTGGGGAGACGGGTCCTGTCGCGGCGGCTCTCTCACGATCGCGTCCCGGATGGTGGTGTAGGAGGCGGCCGCTGGGATGATGGCGGTCACCGTGGTGGTTCTCGGTAGGGTTGGGTTGCTGAGACCGACAACCCGAACCTCGGACCGCCACGATGACCGACGA
>NZ_JACOMF010000117.1 GCF_014283215.1 Siccirubricoccus deserti | reverse complement strand
GCAAAGGTCGATTCCCACTCCGCTGCCGCTTCGATCATGCGCCACCTCACCGGGCCGCACCTCAATCGGAACGTCCATCAGCTTACCAGCCGGGATCTCAGGCCAACAGAAATCTGCCGAAGTAGTGCTAGCTTCTGCCCACGATGCCCTCACCACCAATCACGCACGCAGAGAAGGTGTGTGAAAATGTAGTCCCGCCTGATATCGGGTGGGAACGATCATACGAGCCCAGCCCTGGTCACCTTTCCAATCTCGGCTCCCTCAGGTGCGGCAATGTGCCGGTATCGTGCCTCGACAAACTCGAATGCACCAAAGGCGGCAAGACCAAGGGCAACAAGCCCGAAGAGTGCCCGGCCGAACGGCTGTTCCTGGAGGGCCAGCAGAGCGCCTCCCAGGCCGCGGGCCTCACTCGGATCCGATTGGTAGGCGGCGGCGACCAGGAAGGCGCCGATAATCAGGAATACCAGGGCTCGGGCGGCGTACCCGGCACGGCCGAGCGGGACGACCCAACGCGCCGTGTCACCGCCGCACCCCAAATGCTGCTTGAATGAAGCGGTCCAGGCCTTGTAGGCCATGCCCAGGCCCGCGCCTGCTATTGCCAGCCCGACGGCACCGACTAACCACCGCCCGAAGGAGTGAGCAAGTAGCCATGCAGTCCAGTCTTGGGCCGATTGCTCTTCATTGCCGCTGCCGTAGCCCCAGCCGGCGAGCAGGCTTACGGCGAACACGCCGAGGCTGAAGTAGATGGCGGCGGAGACTGCCTGCCCGAAGCGTATGACGATCGCCTTCGGCGCGGTGCCGAGCCCATCGGCATCGAGAACCGATTGCAGTGCGCGCCAGATCGAGAACCCAAAGAGGCCAAGTGCAACTGCCGCCAGGAGGAGATTCCCCAGAGGCTGGGACAGGAGCGTCAGGAGTGCGCCTTTTGAGCCCGTCGTACCACCGCCGCGTCCGAGGGCGGCGAGTAGGGCCAAGAGGCCGATAATGAGGCTGACCGTGCCGCGGGCTGCATAGCCAAGGCGGGCCAGCAGTTCCAAACAGCTCCGGTTGGCTGCTGTCATCGATCTCGGTCCACGCACTATATGACTATCCCGTAACGGCGAGGCGGTGGGCTCGGTTCCGTAACACTGATGATGGCTTGACACGTCTGTACAAGCTTGACCGGTGACCTCAGCAGCATCAACGCCGAGAGATGGAGGACCGCGTACCCGTGCTGATCCAGCGATGGTGAAGGCGCTGGCCAGGGCGCATCGATGGAAGCGGCTGCTGGATGAAGGCCGGTACGCATCGCTCAGCGAAATGGCAAAGGCCGAGAAGATCGACCGCGGCTATCTCGGTAAGATGCTCAGGCTGACGCTGCTGGCGCCCGACATTGTCTAGGCGATCCTGGACGGGCGGCAGCCATCTCACATAGGGCTACCGGCGCTGCTCCAGTCGGTGCCCAGCATGTCGGACGAGCAGCGTTCGACAATCACGGAGTCGGCGGTCGTGCCTCCGTGATCGCCACTCTGTGGTTCGGCCCGCACTGGACATGGTGTTGTTCTTGCCCCCGGCTGCATCTGGATTAGAAGGCCCACCGATCAACAGGAAACCATGATGCGCAAGCTGATTGCGCCGCTCCTTGCGATGGTCGCGACAGGGCTGGCGGCCTGCGACGACCCACCGAAGGACAAGCCTGGCCCGGAGGCTGGCCTCGCCGTCGCGCGCGAGGCAGCAGTGGCGCAGGTGCGAGCCCGGCTGCGTATGGTGGGTGAGATGCAGATGCGCGCTGTGCAGGCTTGGCATCAGCAGGTGCCGACCACCGTCGCGGTTTGCGGGCAGGTCAATCCGACCGGTAAGGCCAACGACCCCTTCATCCCTTGGGTGGCGGTGGTGACATTGAAGGAGGAAAGGGCTGAGCGAACGGACCTCGTAATTGGTATGTCCAATTCAGAGGCAAGCCGCGTCATTGTCGAGATGCTCGACCGCTGCTTCGAGGGTGGCGGCCCGCCTACAGGTCGCCCGCAGGCGCGCGCCTTGCCGCCGCTACCGCTCGACTCTGCACTTACCCCGAAACCCGCGGCACCTTCGATCACTACGCCGGCTCCGGGCGTAACCAGCCCACCGATGCCAGCGCCGCCGGCGCCGTCCCCCCTGCCGCGGCTGCCATGCGAACGGTGATCACCACGGCAGTCCATCCCGTCAACATCCGCAGCCAGCCGGGTGGCGGCGGGGCGGTGGTGCGCATCGTCCCGCGTGCCTCCACTCTGCGCGTCTTCAGTGAAGCGCCGGGCGGATGGCTGCAGGTGGGCGAAGAGCAGCCATTCGGCTGGGTGCACGGGTCGATGCTGGATCCGTAGGAAGGCGGCTGAGTGGCCTTGCGCGCACCCGCTTGCACCTGGCGGGCGACCCGGGCCGAACCGCCGGATCTGACCGAGGCGGAGACCTTGACGGCCTTGGAGCGGCTAGGCTCGCTGTGGGACGAGCTGTACCCGGCCGAGCAGGCGCGCATCGTCGGGCTGCTGGTGCAGTGCGTGCAGATCAGCCTGACAGGCGCAGACATCCAGCTACGGGTCGAAGGGCTGACCAGCCTGGCGCATGACCTCGCCGGCATTGGTGCTGACGCCAGGAGGGTGGCATGACGCCGTCGTCCAGCATCACGATCTGCGTCCCGTTAGCAATCCGTAGTTGCGGTGGGCGGAAGCTGGTGGTGACGCCTGACGGCAGCCCAGCGACGCTACCGATCCGTACCCGCGCCGAGCCGGCGATGGTGAAGGCGCTGGCCAGGGCGCATCGGTGGAAGCGGCTGCTGGAAGAGGGCCGCTACGCCTCGCTCAGCGAAATGGCCAGGGCCGAGAAGATCGACCGAGGCTATCTTGGCAAGATGCTCAGGCTGACGCTGCTGGCGTCGGACATCGTCGAAGACATTCTGAACGGGCGCCTCTCGCCGGATCTGGGGGCGACGGCGCTGCGCGATTTCCTGTCAGCTGTCTGGGCGGAGCAGCGCGCATCGGTCACAGAGACAGCGGCAGCGCTTCCTCACGAGGCACTTCACGGCTCAAGTGGCGGGGAGCCGCCCGCTCGCGCTCCATGACCGAGTTGGGCGGGCAGCGGACCAAGGCCCGCCGTCCGCGAGGCCGGTTCACGCCGCATTCGCGCGCAGACCGGCTCTGACGGCCTCCCACCGCGCCGCCTCCTCATCGGTCATGGAGGGCGAGACGAGGCAGCCGAAGAGGGCGGCGTCCGTCATCATCCGCGCCGCGGCGTCGGCGCACCGGTCCGGCCCTACCAGCCGGAAGGAGGCGGGCGAGAGTGGGCCGAAGAGCAGCGCGCGGCGTAGATCCGGCCAGCGGTCGGGGTCCGGCTCCACGCCCGCGTTCCGCGCGAAGAGCAGCGCCATGGCGTGCATCGGCACCGCCTGCGGCCCGCCCCGCCGCACACGGCAGGCGGCGAGGCCGGCCTGCATGGCCGCAACGTCCGGCGCCGCGACCGCGCCAGACCAGGCATAGGCCAGCCAGCGCGCCTGCAACTCCAGCACAGGGAAGAACGGGCCCACCTGGTCGAAGAGTCCGAGGAAGGCGAGGCCCGCGAGCTCCGGATGGAAGGTGTGATCGTGCAGGTCGATGTGCTGGTCGTCCAGCCCGAGCGCCTGCGCAACCTCCGGTGCCAGGAAGGACAGCGAGAGACGGTAGCCGGTGCCGAGAATGATGGCATCCGCCGCTTCCGAGCTGCCATCGGCGAAGGTCACCTCCCGCCCCGCGACGCCCGCGATCCAGGGACGGACGCGGATGCGCCCCTCCGCGACAAGGCCGAGATAGTGCTGCGACTGCGTCAGTCCCGCGGCGAAGATGTCCGCATCCGGCGCCGGCGCGCCGACCTGCTCCGGACTGCCGGTGCTCGACACCACCAGGTTCCGCAATCCCTGCGCCACCGCCGCAGGCGGCATGACGGCCCCGGCCAGCGCCGAAAAGCGGGTGAAGGCGACGTGGTCGGTCGGCACGCCGGCGGTCAGCTTCTGCAGCACGTAGCGTTGGCGGCGCAGCGTGACGGTCACGCGCCGCGCCCCGGCGAGCGCCAGCTCCGAGGCGATCTCGAGCGCGCTGATCGAGCAGCCGGCGACGACGACCGAGCGGTCGCGGTAGCCAGCCGGGCCGGCATAGCCGAAGCTGTGCAGCACGCCGGCCTCGCCGGCGAAGCTGCCGAGCCCGGCGACATCCGGCAGCAGCGGCGCGTTGTAGCGGCCCGTCGCGACGACGGCGCGCGCGAAGACCTCGACACGCTCCTGCCCGCCGCCCCGCGACCGCAGGAGCCAGCCCTGGCCCCCCGGCGCGCGCGCGAGATGCTCGACGCGGGTCCCGAGCCGGAGGCGCGGCAGCAGCCCGGCCTGGGCGGCGTAGCGGTGCAGGTAGCCCAGCACCTCCTCCTGCGCCGGGAAGACGGGCGTGCCCGGCGCATGGTCGAGGTCGGCGAAGGCCGTCAGAACGCGGCTCGTGTTCGTGCGCATGCCCGGCCACACGCCGCTCATCGGCGAGGCCGCATTCCACTGGCCGCCGAGGCTGTCGGCGGCCTCGAACAGTACGGGCTCGAAGCCCTGGCGCGCCAGCCAGGCGCCGGCGGCGAGGCCCGCGGGGCCGGCGCCGATCACCGCGACCTCGCGCGGCGACATGACGATGGGATCTCGGTTGCTCATCCTCAGCCCTCTTCCAACCGCAGTGCTGTTCCGGATCCCTAGCCCCGCCTGCCGCGCGGCCGCTTCCTAAATCTTCCCTAAGGGCGCCCCAAGCTTCCTAAGACTTTCCTATCCGACTAATTTCCGGCCCATGCGACCCGCCCAGGGCGGCCCGACCGACGCGGAGCTGGCTGCCTTCCTCGAATCTCCGGTTATGATCATCCTCGGCACCGGCGCGGAGGGCGTGCCGGAGATCGGGCGCGGCCTCGGGGCCTCCGTTGAGGAGGGCGGCGAGGCGCTGCACGTGATGGTCTCCGCCTGGCAATGGCCGGGGACGGTAGCGAATGCGCGCGCGGACGGGCGGATTGCCGCGACCTTCGCCCGGCCCTCCGACTACGTGACCTACCAGGTGAAGGGGCGCGTGGACCTCGTCGCGCCGCCGACGCGGGCGCTCCACGCCTGCGCGATGCGCTACGCCGCGCGGATCGCGGAGGCGCTGGCGGAGCTCGGCCAGCCGCCGGAGCGCACGGCGCCGTGGCGGTCCGACCGCGACCTGGTCGCGCTCCGCATCCGGCCGGAGCAGGTCTTCGTGCAGACGCCCGGCTCCCGCGCCGGCAGCCTCCTGACGGAGCGCCGCAGGTGACGCTCCCCCTCGCCGCGCTCGACGCCTGCTTCGAGGGCGTGGTACCGTCCATCGTCTGCACCCTCGCCGCGGACGGCACGCCGAACGTCTCCTACCTCTCCCATGTCGCGCGGCTGGGCGAGGCGCAGGTCGCGCTCTCCAACCAGTTCTTCTCCAAGACCTCGGCGAACCTGCGCGCGAACCCCCGCGCCGCGCTGCTGGTGGTGGACCCGACGGACAGCGCCCAGTACCGGCTCGACATCCTCTACCGCGGCAGCCTCGAGGACGGCCCGGCCTTCGGGCGCATGGCCGCGGACCTGCGCGCGAAGAGCGCGCAGCTCGGCATGGCCGACGTGATGCGGCTGCGCGCCGTGGACGTCTTCGACGTACTGGCCTTGCGGCAGGTGCGCGGCGGCCAGGCCGCCACAGCGCCGGAGCGTCCCGCCGGGCAGGGCCTGGTGCGGGCGCTGGCCGTCACCGAGGCGCTGACGCGCGCGACGGAGCTGGCCGGCGTGGTGGATGCCGTGCTGGACGCGCTGGCGGCGACCTTCGGGCATGAGGCGGCGCTCGTGCTGCTGCACGACCCCGGGCGTGGCTGCCTCGTCGCGCTCGGCAGCCGCGGCTACGGGGCGAGCGGGATCGGTGCCGAGGTGCCGCTCGGCGAGGGGTTGATCGGCCTCGCCGCCCAGGACCGCCGCCTTTTGCGCGTGGGCGATGCGAGTCGGCTGCGCCGCTACGGCGCCGCCATCGAGGCCAGCGCCGAGCACGAGGCGCGCACGCGCTCCGTCGCCCTGCCGCGCCTGCCGGAGGCGATGAGCCAGATCGCCGTGCCGATGGAGGTGCAGGGACGCCTGCTGGGCGTGCTCTTCCTCGAAAGCACCCGGCGCATGGCCTTCGATGCCGAGGATGGGCTCGTGCTCTCCCTCGTGGCGCGGCAACTCGGCATGGCGATCGCGCTGGCCGAGGCCGAAGCCGGGGAGGCCGCGGCCGCTGGCCCGCAGGGTTCGACGCCCCCGGCCACGGACCGCCCTGTCCAGGTGGTGCACCACGCGCAGGACGACAGCGTGTTCATCGAGCACGAGTATCTGGTGAAGGGCGTCGCCGGCCGGCTGCTGATGTGGATGCTCGGCGCCTATCAGGCGGCCGGCCGGCTGGACTTCACGAACCGCGAGATCCGCGCCGACGGCGCACTGCGCCTGCCGGAGTTGAAGGATAACCTGGAGACACGGCTGCTCCTGCTGCAGCGCCGGCTGGAGGAGAAGCGAGCACCCGTCCGCCTCCTGCGCCCGGCGCGCGGCCGCATCCGCCTGGAGGTGCAGGGGCGCCTTGTCGTCACGTCCGACCGCAGGCGGACCTGACGAGAGCGGTCGGCCGGCACCGGAGCCAATCTTAGAGCCCGTTTGCGAAGTCATGGGGCGGGCAGTCGCCTGCGATTGGGATGAGCGAGGCGGTGAAGCATTAGGCGGGTCGCGGCCAGTGTGACCATCGTCTCGGAGACCTCGGGTAGCGTCTCGTAGTCCTTGGACAGCCGCCGCCACCGGCAGAACCAGCCGAGCGACCTTTCGACCACCCAGCGCCGGGGCTGCACGACGAAGCCGACGCTGCCCGCGACGCGACGGACGATGATCAGCACGATCCCTGCCAGAAAGCAGGCGAGCAGGGCGGCAAGCCGGTTGTAGATGCTGTCGGCGAACACGACCCGGAGCCAGTTGTAGAGCGGCTTCAGGCGCTTCAGCAGGTCGCCAAGGCCATCCGCATCCTGAATGTCGGCCGCATGCACGAGAATGCCGAGCAGCAGCCCGTCCGTGTCCACCGCGACGTGCCGCTTGCGCCCCTTCAGCCGCTTCGCGGCATCCCAGCCGCGTGGACCGCCGCTCTCCGTCGTCTTCAC
>NZ_JACOMF010000116.1 GCF_014283215.1 Siccirubricoccus deserti | reverse complement strand
GGAGCAGGTTCATCAGCCCACCCTGGCTGAGGCGCAGCCCGAACAGGTCGGCCAGTGCGGCCTGCAGCCGCTCGTAGGAGAGCGCCTGATAGGTCTTGAGGTAGGTGGCCACCGCGTGCAGGCGCGGGCCGAAGGGCGTGCCGCTGACCGGCACGGGCGCCACGGCCCGCGTACCGCATCCGGGGCAGCGCACCGCCAGGCGATGGTGGTGCACCACCTGCGGCCTGACCGCGGGCAGCTCGATGCGCTCCCAGATCCCGGCTGCTTCGGCCGGCAGATCGGGCGCGAGCGCCATCCGGCAGCACGGGCAAACCTCAGGGCGGTGGCAATCCTCTCGGAAACATCGTCGCTCAAGGGTCGGCTGTGGCCCGCGTGGCCCGGCTTGGCGCCTCCAGGCTGGGCGCGCTCGCGTCGTTCCTTCCGATCCGTGGACGGCGGCTTGGAAGATGTGCGCGAGGTCTTCTCCGGCCGCTGCAGCCGCAGCACCAGCTCGATCAGCTCCGCCTTGCTCAACCGCTCAAGCGCGTCCCGCCGCATGCCAGGATCGAATCAGCCAACCCACTCCCGCGCAAGGGGGGTGGGTAATTACTCGTCTACGTCGCCTTCATCATCGATGTCTTCGCCCGCTGCATCGTCGGCTGGCGAGTGTCGAGGACGGCGCATGCAGATTTCGTCCTCGATGCCCTCGAGCAGGCGCTGTACGACCGCCATCCGCTGAAGGGCGGCCTCATTCATCACAGCGACAGGGGCCGCCAATATGTTGCAATTGCCTATACAGAGCGGCTGCTCGAGGCCGGGATCGAGCCCTCCGTGGGCAGCGTCGGCGACAGCTATGACAATGCGCTCGCCGAAACCGTCATCGGCCTGTTCAAGACCGAGGGGATCCGGCGGCGTGGCCCGTGGCGCAACCTGGAGGCCGTCGAGTTCGCCACCCTCGAATGGGTCGACTGGTTCAACAACCGCCGCCTCCTCGAGCCGATCGGTAACATCCCGCCGGCCGAGGCCGAAGCACGCTACTATGCCGCTCAGCAGGAGATTGCGCTGGCGGCCTGACTCAAGCTCACCAGCCTCCGGCGAACCCGGGGCGGTTCAGCAACTTCCTGCGCGGCACGGAGGGCGACGCTGCGAACGTCATCCTCGCCGCCGCGGGCCACAACCTGCGCCTGCTCCGCGCCTGGCTCGCCTGGCTCTTGGCGTGCCTGCTCAGCCTGCTGTGGCTATCCCAACAAAGCAGAGAGGGCCATCAGCCCAGGCCCTTGGCCGCCTGAAGCTGCGTAGTTCACGGGCGACTGGCTACTGGCGCGCTCCCAGTCGTTGGCCTGCTCGCAGGCGGTCCGCCAGGTCTGGATCTGCTCGGGGTAGAGGCCCCACTGGCGACAGTAGGTGGCGAGATCGGCCTCGTTCAGGGCAGCGGTCTCGAGGACGGCCGCGAACTTGTCGCGCGACGTCCACCCCCCCCGGGCCGGCGTCGGCATCGGGTAGAAGCCGCCCCTGGCTGCGGGCCTCGCGGCGCCAAGCATGCAGGGTTGCCTCGGAGATCCCTTCATCCTTAGCCAGCTGCCGCACGGGCAGTGCGTTCGGCGGCTGCAGCTTCCTCAGAACCGCCGCGCGGCGCTCCGTCGAGTAGGCCAACTCGTTCCTCCGTCCCGCCCTCTGAAAATGAGAGATCATCTCGAGGCGCCGGACAACTTCCCTGACAGAGGGGGGGGGCTAGCAGCCCACGCAGATACAGCGGCGCCCAGGCCCGCCGCTTCTTGCGCCCGAGCGCAGCAAGGAACGGCTCCAGCCACGCATCGAGATCCTCAGCCGCCCGCACCATGCCCGCCCCCTCGCAACCCAGGCCGCTCAGCCCAGTTCAAAGGCAACGCCGATCAGCACAAAAAGTGCCCAGGTAGTGTTAGGCGCGGTTTAGTTATTTTCAGTGAATCCTGTGCTGGTTGTCCTGGACTGAACAGCCTTTCGGAGTTGTTGCCGGACTACTGATGCCACGAGCTGGTAATTATGGTGTTCCCATGGGTGCAAGAGCTGTCGCGCCGCCAGAGGTGAGGGCACCGCACCGCCACACTGAGTAGGCCGAGCCACGGCTGCCCCAGTCAAAGTAGTAAGATGCCTTTAGGCGCCCGGCCGTGACGAGCTGCCCGAGTTGCCCCTTCACCTCCTGCACAAGCGACAGCCGTTCGGGGTCAGAGTCGGGGCATTGCCGGGTCACATGCGACACGCCCCATTCGGTCACCCAGCAGGGCCGGTCGCCGGCATGGCGAAGGCAGAATTCCATCGTTGCGGTCAGGCCGTCCCATGCTCCAGCTTGGCGGTGTCCCCCAGATGGATAGAAGTGTATCCCGTAACCATCAATCAAGGAATCTAAACCAAACCCGCGCAACACCGCCAGAGCCTCCTCTGGGGCCACGAAGTGCAACGAAACGGACCGAGCAAAAGCCTCTGATACAGTGGCGAATCCCGCAGAGACCAACGGAACCATTCTGTTTAGCCCGCCCTCGTCCCGTACTCGACGCAGCACCCTCAGGCCCTCGACGTAGTTCCGCATTCCTGCCAAGAAGGCGGCTCTCTCGGGCAGGGTGTCCAGCCGGCCGACGGCGTCCGGGCCGGCTGCGGCGTCCGCCGCCAGATCCGCGTTGAACTCGGCCCAGTTTATCTCATTTCCGAATTCGATCCCGGCGACCTGCAGCCCTTCGGCCTCCAAGCGCCGCCAGAGCTCGCGCCAGACGCGCTCAAAATGGGCAGGGTCGAAACGCGAGAGCGGCCAGGCGATATTGTCTCGGACTGGCTGTCCAACCACATCTCGCGGGAAGAAGGGTCGGAAATTTGGATTGATGTTTAGCAGGACCGAGAGCCCTGCCGCCTGCGCCTCGCGGATCGCTGCCAAACTCTGATCGAAAGGTGGTGTCAGCACGAGCCGGAGGGAACGCACACCGGCACCGGCCATGTCCTGCAGCACGGCCCGTCGTTCCTCGGCCGGAAGCCAGCCTAGGTTCGTGTAGTTGACGCCGACGAGGTCCTGCGCAGGCGCGGGTCTCATCAGTAGGCCGAGCACGAACAGGACTAGGGGCACAGGCAGTCTGCGCTGCGCCGAAGCGTGGAGGGCCGACGCTTGCCGGCACGCCTTGGGTGCGCGGCGACGGCCGGGGCTCGCCGCAACTGCGGTCTGGCCCGGAGACGCCAGCCCTGGGCCGGAAAGGAGCTGACCAATTGCGGAACGCCAGACGGCCCCCCGGCTAGGTTCGCATTCCGTCCTGAGCCTGGTCCACCTCCCTGAAAATATCACTTAGTACACCTTTATGCTCAACCACTACGTATGGGATTCTCAATGGCACAACCACCGCGGCGTAGGCATGAGATCGAAGGCAAGCCAGGATGCTCAAGAATCCGACCCAGGCCTTCATCCAGAAGTGGATAAGTCTGTCCAAAGGTGATACTGACATTCACGTGCTGCACGCATTATTGAAGAAACTAAGGCTGCCTGCCCAGCCCTGAAACTCTATCGGAGATCGCAACAAATGCAAAGCTCGGTTGTCATTGCTCCGCTGCGCATTGTTAACGAGGCCTTCCTGGTCGCGTCCAGCATCGAACGCTGCCCCAGGACGATGATGCTGCGCGAGTTGGTGATGAACGCGCTGGAAGCTGCGGCCGGAACGGAGCTGGGCTTGGTCCGGATCATGGGCCAGGAGGTGGACGGTGCCCGCAAGCTCGCGATTTGGAATGCCGGCCGCGGGATGACCGCAGAGGAACTGCTGCTGGTTACCGACCTATCCTCCTCGCTCAACAAGCGCGTAGGGCTGGACGGCAACTTCGGGATGGGCGCGAAGGTGGCCTCGTTGGCCTCTAACCGGCACGGCCTGCGCTACCGCTCCTGCCGCCTGGGCCGGGTCTCGCAGGTGCTGTTGGGCCAGCGCGAGGGGACATACGGCAGAGTCCTGCAAGAGGCCGGCCCTGGCTCCGAGCCGGCCGAGGTGATCGACGCGACGGCCGCCTGCGCAGCCGAGGGACGCTACGATCTCTCGGAGGATTGGACAGAGGTCCTGCTCATGGGCGACCGCCCCGAGCAGGACACGGTGCTCTCCCCCTACAATGAGAACCCGCACGTCCCGCCGAATTGGGTCCCTCAGGCGCTCGGGCGTCGCTACATGCGTCTGCCGGAGGGCGTGACGCTCCGCATCGAGGCAAGCAGCTGTGGCGTCACGCGCGACACGGTGTTCCAGCCCTCCTTCGCGGAGCAGTACTTCGACCGGGTTGAGCGCGTAGACGGCCCGGACGGCATTGTGCTGCATTACGCCTACCGGGCACCCGACGCGATCCGGCCGGAACCGCCCAGCGCCTCGCTCGGCATGGGCGCTGTCATCTACGCGGGCGAGGTCTACGCCACGGTCGACGGGTCCCGCTGGGCCCTCGAAAGTCCGACCTACGGCTTTCCATTCGCGTCTAGGCAGTGCACCGTTCTCATCGAGTTGCCAGCCAGCTACCCAGTGATGCCCGAGGCGTACCGGCAGTTCCTGCGCTTCTGTCACGGCGACCAGCGCCAGGTCTTGTTCGGCGACTTCGGCGACATGGTGGCCGCCAACATCCCGGCGTGGATGCGGCGTATCATCGCGGCGATGATGCCTGCTTCCGAGGACTACCTGAACGAGATAAAGGCCGACCTCCAGCACCTGCTGCAGGAGCTCGGGCTGAAGGATGAACCTATACCGGCGAACGTCGCCGTGCAGACGTCTTCAGCCGCCTCTGCGTCCGGGTCTCCGCCGGCCGAGGCAGCGAGTGTATCGCCCCGGCCCAAGCTGCCGACCGCTCCTGAGATCCTCCCGCTCGACAACGACCAGAGCATCATGGAGAAGGGGCTGGTCGGCCGTGCGGGCCGCTTCTACTCCGGTACCCGGCAGATCTTCGTCAACACTCGTTACTCGCCATTCTTGCGCCTTGCCGCGCAACTTGAGGCGGAGTTCGGCACCGCGGCGGAGCGCGGGACGGTCGCAACGCTGGCGCGCCAGGTCGCCGAATGGTCGGCGATCCGCCGGCTGGGGCGCGCGGTGGTTTACGGCATGGCCAAGAAGGCGATCGGTTGGTCCGACGAGGAACGTGCGCGCGTCCAATCCCCGGAAAGCCTCAGCCTGACGGTCGACGACGTGGAGGCGATGCTGCCGCCGGCGCGCGCCCGCATGGCCAGCCTGCTCGGGCAGACCATTCCCGCGGCCGGCACCACCGGGTACGACGCCCAGGCTGGTGACGCGCAGCGCCTGGCCGGCGAGCTGGCGGACGGCGAGGCCAAGCTGCAGCAGGCGATGCTATCCGGCTGGCCGGTCGGGAATTTCCTACGACGCTTGGCGGACATTGAGATGCGGCGCCGCAACCCGGACGCCGCGCGTGGCTGGCTTCAGCAGGCCATCGAGAACGACCAGGCGAACCCCTGGCCGCACCTCGACATGTCCCGTGTACTGCAGGCCGCACGTGATCTCGAAGGCGCGGTGCGAGCGTGTGAATTGGCGATGGAGCTGAGCGGAGGCCAAGTGGCCGCCTTCATTGTTCGTCGTGGTGAGCTCGAGATGGTCCGTGGCAACCCAGAGGGGGCGCGCAGATTCTTCGAGCAGGCCGTCGCGGCCCAGCCGGACGACTACTGGGCACGGCTGGCCCTTTCGGCCCAGCTGCTAGCGGATGGCGATCTCAACGCCGCCGAGGAGGCCGCCGAGGAGGCCTTGGGCATGACCTCTGGCAGCACGAGCGCCGCCTGTCTCCGCATGGGCGAGATCGCGCAGCGCCGGGGCGATCAGGCCGAAGCGCGGCGTTGGATTGATCGCGCGCTGGCTGCGGATCCTACCGACTTTTGGGCCAACCTCGTCCTCTCGAACCTCCTCGGGCAAGATGGCGACCTTGAAGGCGCGGATGCGGCAGCGGCGGCCGCGCTCATTGCGAACCCACCGAACCCGGCACCGGTGCACCGGCGTCGTGGCGAGCTCGCGCTGCAGCGCGGCGATGCCGTGGCAGCCCGACGGTTCTTTGAGCAGGCGATCGTGGCGAATCCGGACGACCAGACACCTCGGCTGGAGCTTGCAAAGCTCCACCTCGCAGGTGGCGACTATGAGGCGGCCAAGGGAGCGGCGCAGGCCGCACTCGACCTAAAACCGGCAAATCCGGGACCGGCCCTGATTCGGCTCGCTGAGATTGAGGCTTACTTAGGAAATGCGGCAGCGGCACTCAAGCTCCGAGAGAGAGCGGTGGAAGAAGCACCGCAGGACGTCTGGGCACCGCTCGAGTTGGCCCGTCAGCTCAAAGCGGAGGGAGAGCTCGGCCGCGCGAGTGAGGTGCTGGAGAGCAGTATCGTTCGGCACAAGCAGACCCGCGCCGCGGCGTGCACGATGCTGGCAGAGATCCACGTCAAGCGCGGCAATCTGGAGCTGGCGGCCGAGCGCCTCGAGGCAGCGATCGCAGCCGACCAAGGCCATGTGTGGGCCTGGATGCTTCGCTCCCAGCTGGCGCTACAGAAGGGTGACTTGAGTGGAGCGGAAGCAGCGGCGCAGAGCGCGCTGGAGTGCAAGCCGGCCAATCCCGGGCCACTGCTACGGCGGCTGGGTGAGATTGCGATCCGCTGCGGCGACTTGGCGGCGGCGCTTAGCTTTGGTGAGCGGGCGGTTGCCGCTGACCCGAAGGATCCCTGGAATCGGTTGTTCCTGTCTGATGTCCTGATGGCCCAGGGGGACCTGGACGGTGCGAGCGAGGTCGCGAAGGCCGCGGTTCAGCCGGACCTAGGGCGAGTCCCGGCTGCAGCCTGAAGCAGGCCTCCGTCCCCCATTCTCCGGGAGGAGTCGGCGATGTCCCAAGACGGAGTCACTTCGGCCCGGTGGCTCTCCCGCTTCGCGTGTGGGTCGAATCTGTCAGCGCTCGCGCCAAACCTGCCCGCGTTAGGGAAAGGCCGATCTGCGCCTAACGATAGTTTGTTAAAGTGGGAGATAGAGGTTGATTGAGGTGGTCCCCGGATTTCGGACAGGTGGGTAAGCTCGGTTCGCCTGTGAGAAGGACGGACCCGGATGACGGGCAAGCGGACGCGGTATTTGGCGGATTTCAAGGCGAAGGTTGCTTTGGAAGCGCTGCGGGGTGAGTTGACGACGGCGCAGCTGGCGGCCAAGCACGGCATTCACCAGACCATGGTGGGCGAGTGGAAGCGACAGGCCATGGAGGGG
>NZ_JACOMF010000115.1 GCF_014283215.1 Siccirubricoccus deserti | reverse complement strand
CGCTGACCAGCGCCTTCAGCTCGGCCGGCGACAGCGCGTCAGGATCGGCGGGCGGGACCATGCGCCCGAGCGAATCAGACCAGCCGCCACCTGGGAAGGGCAAACTGCACCCTCGCCACAGGTTTTGCCCCTCTTACGTCTACAAGCTCTAACCCTTTGTTCTGCCTGATCCTTGCCGCGGCGCGGGGCGTGAGAATTCAGCAACTGCTTCGCCCGGGCGAACGCCTCGGATGTCTGAATCTGGCACGTCTCAGGCCCAAGCCCCTCGAATCTCCCGATCCTGTGTTACTCTTGCGGTATGGATGGCCAGGAGCGCGGGCGCCGCAACGCAGCCCCTGAGGCGCGGGCGCGACAGATCATTGATGCTGGCCTCGCGGCCGCGGGCTGGATCGTCCAGGACCGCGCCGAGGTGAACCTTCATGCGGGCCGGGGGATCGCCGTCCGGGAGACCCCCAACCGCCACCGGCCCCGCCGACTACCTGCTCTTCATTGATGGCCGCGCCTGCGGCGTGCTCGAGGCGATCAGATGCGCGTCGGCGCGTTCTTCCGCGCTAGGAAGTGGGTGAAGTACCGGGCGAAGACCCCGCCGCGGGGTTGGCGCTACGTGGCGCCGGGGACGCCAGTGCCATGATGCAGCGGCGCTCCCGTCCAACCTCGTCCAACTTCGTCCAACCTGCGACGCGGAGGTTGGACGGCCGGAGACGCAGGTTTTCTGCGGCTTTCCGCTCGTTCGCTCGGTCTCGTCCAACCTGTCCTACCTTTTCCCTTAGAGCCATACGCGAAGCATGCAGGTCGGTCAGACATACACTTTCCTATACGGGTTTAGGGAGGCGGTTGGCAGGTAGGATAGGTAGGGCGGATTGGGCCAAGCTGCTGATTAAGCGGCGGAATTCCTGTCCTACCTCCCCGTGCCAGGTTGGACCAGGTAGAACCGCCAGCCGCCGGCAGCGCCGCAGCCCGATCGCACGCGGGCCGTCGACACGCTCGGACAGATGCTGGCCAACAGCACCATCACGCCGCCGATGCATGAGGCAGGCTGCATCTTCCGGACGCTGTTCCGCTCCGCGGCGCTGGACGGCATCGCCACGTCGCAGCTGACCCGGCTGGCGGGCCCCACCGCCGACGCAATGTCGAGCCGGCAGATCGACGCGCGACGGCGCGTGGCTGAGGCGCTCGACGCGCTGGGCGGCCACGACAGACCGAGCCGAGCCAGCCTGTCCTCGAGCGCTACATGGTTGAGAGCACCACGCTGGAGAAGCTGTCCGACATGCCCGCTGGATCGCCGGGCTGATCCTGTCACGCGGCCAACCACGTATCGCGGCGCGCGACGTCATGCAGGCATACGGCGCGCTTCGGGCCCCGGAAGCGAGGCGTGAGCTCCAGGAGGTCATGGAGACGCTGGTAACGGTCGGCTGGCTGCGGCCGGAGCCGCAGGCCAATCCCACCAGAGCGCCAACAGCATGGGCGGTGAATCCAAAGGTCCACGCCACCTTCGCCGCGCGGGCCGAGGCTGAGCGCGAACGGCGGCGACAGGCGCAGCAGGACACCGCCGAAGCCATACGACGTGCTCGCTCGGCGGCCTAATGTTGCAAATGTTGCCTCGCGCGCGAAGGGCATGGATGCTTCTCATCTCATTTTAGTCTCTTCCTCACCATGCGTGTATTGGCGCTCGCGCGCGCGAGGCAACATTTGCAACATCTGGCCAACGCACACTGGTCTGTAAGCCGTGGCGGTGCGAGCCACCGGCACAGGTGTGGTTTCCCGCTTACAAGAGAGATGATACCGCCTCCAAAAACCTGTCTCACGCGAAAATCTTCATGCTCGTCGTAGCGGAGCGTAAAGCATCGCAGTTGCGGTCGATTGCGGTCGCGATTCCCGCTGCGGTATTCTGCGCGCATCGTGACGTGCACCTGCATCGCTGCGACGGAGCGACCGAGGTGAGCCGCAACCCCTTCACCCCAACCGACGATCAGCGCCGCCTGGTCCGAACCATGGCCGGCTTTGGCGTGCCGCACGACGACATCGCCCTGGTGACCAAGTGCAGCCCGCCGACGCTGCGCAAGTGGTTCCGCCACGAGCTCGACGTCGCCACCATCGAGGCCAACGCCCGGGTAGCGCAGACGCTCTACCAGCAGGCCACCACGCCGGGGAACATTGCAGCGACGATCTTCTGGCTGAAGGCCCGGGCCGGCTGGCGCGAGAAACACGCGATCGAGGTGACCGGCCGGGACGGCGCCCCGCTGCCGGCTCCGCAGCTCATCATCGAGCGGCGCATCATTGACCCTGGCCGTGGTCCAGAGCCCTCCGTGATCGAAGGTCGTTGCGAATGAGCGCCGCCGGCACACCGCCGATCTTTCCGTCCTACAAGGCGGCATCGGTCGCCGACCTCGTGCCCTACGCCCGCAACGCCCGCACCCACTCGGCGGCGCAGGTGGCGCAGCTGGCCGCCAGCATCCGCGAGTTCGGCTTCACCAACCCGATCCTGGTCGATGGCGAGCGTGGTGTCATCGCCGGCCACGGCAGGCTGCTCGCTGCCCGCAAGCTCGGCCTCACCGAGGTGCCGACCATCGAGCTCAGCCACCTCACGCCGGCGCAGCGGCGGGCCTACGTCCTCGCCGACAACCGGCTGGCGCTCTCCGCCGGCTGGGATGAAGAGCTGCTGCGGATCGAACTGGGCGACCTTCAGGCCGAGGGCTTCGACCTGGCGCTCACCGGGTTCGACGCGAACGAGATCGGCAAGCTGCTGATTGGCGCCACCGACGGGCTGACCGACCCCGATCAGGTGCCGAAGGTGCCCGGGGTCCCGATGAGCCGCCCGGGTGACCTCTGGCTGCTCGGCCGCCACCGCCTGCTCTGCGGCGACGCCACCGACCAGGCCACCGTGGCGCGCCTGCTGGCCGGGGTGCAGCCCCACCTCATGGTCACCGACCCGCCCTAGGGCGTCGCCTATGACCCCGCCTGGCGCAATAGGGCCGGCCTCAGCACCACCCGGCGGGTGAGCAAGGTGGAGAACGACCACCGGGCCGACTGGCGGGAAGCCTGGGCGCTGTTCCCCGGCGAGGTGGCCTATGTCTGGCACGGCGCCCTGCATGCCACCACGGTGGCGGAAAGCCTCACCGCCACCGGCTTTGAGATCCGCGCCCAGGTGATCTGGGCCAAGGACCGGCTGGTGCTCGGCCGTGGCCACTACCACTGGCAGCACGAGCCCTGCTGGTACGCGGTGCGGGGCACCGAGCACTGGAGCGGCGACCGCAAGCAGACCACCCTCTGGCAGATCGCCAGCCGCAGCCAGGACGCCGAGACAGTGCATGGGACGCAGAAGCCGGTGGAGTGCATGCGCCGGCCGATCGTCAACAACAGCAGCCCCGGCCAGGCCGTCTATGAGCCCTTCTCCGGCTCCGGTACGACGCTGATCGCCGCCGAGATGGAGGGCCGGGCCTGTCATGCGCTTGAGCTGTCGCCGGCCTATGTCGATGTCGCCCTCACCCGCTGGCAGGCCTTCACCGGGCAGCCGGCGATGCTGGAGGGGGATGGCCGGAGCTTCGCCGAGATCGCCACCCTGCGCGCCGAGGAGGCCTCACATGCCAGCGCTGGTTGACCCAACCGAGGAGGACCGTCGGCTGGTCCGGGCGATGTCGGGCTTTGGCATTCCGCAGGAGCAGATCGCCACCCACTTGGGGATCGACGCCAAGACGCTGCGCAAGCACTTCCGGCAGGATCTGGATCGCGGGATGGTCGAGGCCACGGCCAAGGTCGCGCAGTCGCTGTTCCAGATGGCGACCACGGGCAAGAACGTGGCGGCGGCGATCTTCTGAATGAAGGCGCGGGCGGGCTGGCGGGAGAAGCAGGAGGTCGAGGTGACGCCGCTGCGCCGGGTGGAGGATCTCAGCGACGAGGAGCTGTCGCGGATGATCGAGGCCTGCCAACACATGCAGGAGCAGCCGCAGGACCGATCGGCGCTCGAGCGCCACGAGGACGAGCGTGCCGCCTGACACCGCGGTCCTGTTCACCATCGACCAACGACCGTTAATCGGTGGTGAACAGGAGGCCGAGCGGGGGGGGCTGAGGGAGGCGCTGGACGAGCCGGCGGCGTGCTACAATCTCAGCCTCACGTATCCAGAGGAGGGTCGAATGCCACACTCCCCTTTTGATCGGCGGCTAATGCTCGCCCTAGGTGCCGCCGCGGTCGGGCTGGCCATTCCCTGGATCGCTTTTGCCCATCACGGCTGGAGCTGGGCAGAGGATGAGCAGACGGAGCTCCGCGGCAGGATTCGCGAGATCTACATTGGGTACCCGCATCCCACGCTTCGCATCGAGACCGGCGAGGGTCTCTGGCTCGTCGAACTCGGTAATCCCCGCCAGACGGAGCGCGCCGGATTCACTGAGACCTCGGCCGCAGTTGGCGACCAGGTGCTCGCACTCGGCAATCGCTCCCGCACGCGTGAGGAGAAGCGACTGAAAGCGGTACGCATCACTGTGCGAGCGCGAACCTATGACATCTACCCTGAGAGGATCCGCACTGGCTGAGCGCACCGACGGTGCTTGATGCGATCGCAGGTTGGCCCGTCGGTGCTTGGCTGCGTGCCTCGGACATCGCCTATCCGCTGGTCAATGCGGCCCACATTGCCTCAATCGGGCTGCTTCTGGGCGCGATTGTCACCTTGGACCTGCGTCTCCTCGGGGCGTTCCGGAGGCATCCCATTGGACATCTTGCGCCACCGCTCGTGCGTGTTGCTGCGGCTGGCCTCCTCGCCGCAGCGGTGACAGGTCTGCTGCTGTTCAGTACTCGGCCTACCACCTATCTGGAGAACCCGGCATTTCTTGCCAAGCTTGCCCTGGTTGGCCTCGCGCTGCTGAATGCTATGGCGCTCCGCCTGCATCCCTGGTGGAGGAGCGGCACGTACCAAGGCGAGGCTCCAGGGACAGTTCGGGCCGCGGTGGCAGTCTCACTCGTCGCCTGGCCGTCCGCCGTCGTCGCGGGCCGCTGGATCGGGTTCCTCCAATAGCTGCCCGCGACGTCGGATGAATCCGGACTGGACGCTGCGGCCGCATTGAAGCTGCTCTGCGGGTCAGTGCCACTCTTCGGGACGTATATCGCCTGCTCCTCAGCCCCAACCCGTCACCATCGCATGTGTCCACGCACCGCGCCCTGATGGCACCGGCCCCCCGCCCCCGTTTGGTCCCCCTGGCCATTGCCTCACCCTTGAATCTGTCGGCCCGAAACCGCTCCGCTTACCTAGGTGCCACCAAGTAGTGCGCACAACGTTCATTGGATTGGGAGTGCGGGAGCCGACCCGGGGAGAACAGAATGAGGAGCTACCCGATCTCGGACGCCGGGGTGTTCAAGGGCAACCGCGGGCAGGACGCTCTTGTCCGCCTGGAGACGATTGCCCGCCTGCTCGATACCAAATGGCACATCCCTGGCACCGGCATCCGCTTCGGGGCGGATGCCCTTCTGAGCTTGCTGCCAGCTGTTGGGCCGGTCGCCTCCACGGCCATCTCGGCCTATCTGATATGGGAAGCACGCCGGCTGGGCGTCTCCACCGGCACACTGCTCCGCATGGTCGGCAATGTCGGCCTGGACGCGCTGATCAGTGCAGTGCCGGTGGCAGGCTCGATCGGCGATGTCTTCTTCCGCGCCAACCTTCGCAATATGGGCCTGCTGCGGCGGCACCTCGAACGGCACCGCCGTTAGGCGATGCAGGGTGTCAGGCGCTGGCTCGGGCCAGCACACGGGGGACGGCGGTGTGGGTCCAGACACCGCCACCACGCGGCGTCGGCACGCCACGCTCCGTCAGCGCCCGCGCCATCACCGCCTGACCGGTGACGCCTTCGGCCCGCGGCCGTTCGACCTCCAACGCCAGCCGGTGCGCCGTCCGCTCCGCCGCCTGCCGGCGCGCCAGGGCCGCTGCGGCGGCGTCCGGGCCGCAGGTGGGGCGGTAGCCCCGGTCGCCGCCCAGCGTCTTTCCACGCGCTTTGGCGGCCGCCAGCGCCGCCCTGGTGCGCTCGCTGATCAGCTCGCGCTCCTTCTGCGCCATGGCGGCGTAGATCCGCATCATCAGATCGTCGGCTCCGGGCATGTCCGCCGCCCGGGTTGCGTAGCCCTCCTCCAGCAGCTGCGACAACGTGTGCGCCCGGCGGGTGATCCGGTCGAGCCGCGCCGCCACCAGCACCGCGCCGAACTGCCGGCAGCGGGCCAGCGCCGCCTGGAAGCCCGGCCGGCCGTCGTCCTTGCCTGACGCGACGTCGCTGTGCTCGGCCACCAGCGTCCAGCCCTGCGCGGTGGCGAAGGCGCGGACGCTGGCCTGCTGCGCCTCCAGGCCGAGGCCGCTCTGGCCCTGCTCGGCGGTGGAGACCCGGTGGAGCCCTACCGCGTAAGGTGCTCCGTGCTGTAGCGAGCCGAGCGTCATGCTGCGCGGCGGCGGTGAGGATCTGCCGCTGGGTGTCGGAGAAGGGCATCGTTGGAGCTCCTGGTGCAGGACTCGATCAGCCAGGTCCTACGAGCCCAAGCCCGCCGAGGAGCTGGGCAGGTCGGCGCGCAAGCGCTCATCGTAGCGCGAAGCCGACCATTCGCTCTACTTGGCCCGCGAGCCAAGTAAGAGTTCAATGGCGGAGTTGCTCGGTCGACAATCCGCACCGGGTATCGGCATACGCGCAGTTTATAGAGCACTTTGATGTTGCACGGAATCGCATGGTCTGATTCGACGCTGGTGTTGCACTGGCGAGGCGATGATGACGGCACCTCTGTCTGCGGACCTCCGGCGGCGCCTGATCCGGGCGGTTGAGGCGGGCAGTTCGGCGCGGGAGGCGGCGCGGCGCTTCGAGGTGAGCCCCTCGGCGACGATCAAGCTGATGCGCCGGGTGCGGGAGACGGGCAGTGCGGCACCGGCCAAGATCGGCGGCTACCGCAAACCCCTGCTGGCCGGGCATGAGGCCCTGCTGCGGGACCTGACCGCGGCCAAGCCGGGCATCACCCTGGCTGAGATCCAGGCGGAGCTGACCGGCCGTGGCATCGAGGCGGGCTCGCTGGCGACCATCTGGACGACGCTGCGCCGGCTTGGCCTGCGACACAAAAAAACTAGGTTGGCAAAGCTTGCTGGCATGCTCGGTGCTCGAGTGCGGCGAGATATCCTGCTGGATCGCGGCGAAAGCGGGTGCGCAGGGTTCGGGCGAGACGCCTCGGCTCAAGGCGCTGGCGGAGGTCGCGCCATCGTTCTCGGCTGACCCGGCCGAG
>NZ_JACOMF010000114.1 GCF_014283215.1 Siccirubricoccus deserti | reverse complement strand
TACAACTTCGGTCGCCGGCTCAAGCGACTACGCGGCCTCACACCATACGAATTCATCTGCAAGGCATGGACGGCGGAGCCGCAACGCTTCACAGCAAACCCGCACCACCAAATGCCGGGACCAAACATCTAGTACTGCAACGGCACCGACAAGGCCGCGCTCCGCCTCAGCGCGTTGGGCTGCAAGGTCAAGATGATGATCGGCGGCATGACCGGCTGGGCGGACGAGGGCTGCGCCTTGGCCAGGGGGCGGAGCCGGGCTGCGTCATTGGCACAGGCCCCACCACCTCCCTGCGGGCCGCGCGCGCCGAGGGAGCGTGATGCCCAGCGCTGCGCGTGGAGCGAGCGTGAGCGTCGCAACAGCGGCCGCTTTGTGGCGTGCGTTACCGCCGCCGCGTTTGGGCTCCCCAACCTTCGCGGATGTGCGCCGCAAGCAGGCTGCCCGCGAGGGACAGCGGCAGCGCCGTGTGCAGGCGGATATCCGCCTGCGGCAGCCTCGGCATGCCCTCGGCCGCGCCCAGAGCCGACAAGGCGGATGGCAGCATGCTCTCCTTCACCACCGTGACCGCGAGCCCCTGCGCGGCGATGGCTTCAACGGCGCCGAGGCTGTGGCTGACGAAGGCCAGCCGCCAGGCGCGCCCCGACCTGTCCAGCGCCTCCAGGGCCCATTTCCGGAACAGGCAGCCCGTTGGATAGAGCGCCACGGGCAGGGGATCGGCGGTGCTGTCGATCTGCGGACTGCCCGCCCAGGCCGCCTTCTCGCGGCACAGCAGCAGGCCGGATCTCTTCCCGGTGGCGTGCATGGCGATGACGAGGTCGAAATCCGACCCGACCCGCTCCACCATGCCGGATGTGAGGCCGGTCTCCATCTCGATCTCGACGCCCGGGTAGGACGCCGCGAAGGACGCTAGCAGTGATGGCAGGACAAGGGTGCCGTAGTCCTCCATAACGCCGAGGCGCACGCGCCCCTGGACGTCATGGTCTAGCATGCGCTGCATCGCTTCTTCACCCAGCGACAGGATCCGGCGCGCATAGCCGAGCAGCTTCTCGCCAGCGGGGCTCAGCGCGACATGGGTGGTCGACCGCTCCAGCAGCCGGACGCCGACATGGTCCTCCAACCGCTTGATCTGGGTGCTCACCGTCGACTGGGTGCGGTTCAGCGTCGCTGCGGCGCGGGTGAAGGACCGCCGGTCAGCGACCGCGACCAGGGCCTGCAGCAGGGTCGGATCGAGAGCCGGCCGCATCATCATGAATTCCGATAACTCCGATCCCAGAATTCGATTTGTGAAATGATCTAGCCGCCTGCTATCGCAGCCGCAAGCGTGACGGTGCGGTACCGCCCGCTCCTTGGATGGTGGCATGGGTTCGGATGGCGGGTGGAGCGGCGGGGCCGCGCGGCACTCCGAGGGTCGCGAGATGTCATGCGCGCAGAGCGCGCGGCTGGGCCTGCGCCGCGCCACCTCGCTAGCGATCAGCTCCGGCCTGTTCGGTATCCTCTACGGAGCCGCATGCGCCTCGCTCGGCATCTCCCCAGCCCTGGCCGCGCTGTCCTGCGTGCTGGTCTTCTCGGGCGCGGTACAGTTCGCCGTGCTGGGCATGCTCGCGGATCCCTTCTCAGCACCGGTCATCGCGGTGTCCAGCCTACTAATCTGCAACCGGCTGTTCCTGATGGGCGTCTCGATGGCCGACCATCTCCGCGGGCGGTCATGGGCGGCCCGGCTGCTGTCGATGCCGGTGCTGACGGACGGCGCCTGGGCCGCCACGGTCGCCGAGAAGGCGCCGGTCGACCGATTCGTCTTCTTTGTGTGCGCCGGCCTCTGGATCCTGGCGCTGTGGGTGTCCGGCACGCTGCTGGGGGCCCTGCTGGCGGGCCGGCTGGAGCCCGAGGTTATCTCGGCTCTGCGATTTTCCGGCGTACTGCTTCTCGCACTGCTGCTGCTGCTGGTCGTCAGGAACACTCCAATGGGACATGCTCCGTGGATGGCCTCGGCGCTGACCGCCATAGCTGCGAGCCAGGTGCTGCCCCTGCCGCTCGGCTTTTTGGCGGGGGTCGCTGCCGGCTCCGTCATCATCTGGTTCGGCATCCGGCGGGCCGACTGATGACAGTTGAAGAACGCTTCGCCATCGCTATCGGAATCATGGCGGTCGTAGCTTTCGGATGCCGCGCCGGCGGTTTGGTGGTCGGGAGCCGTCTGGGGGAAAGCCCGAAGCTCCGGCGCCTCTTCAACGTGCTGCCGGCCTGCGCCATGGGCGCAGTGCTCGGTCCCTCGCTGGTGGCGATGACCGTCGTTCAGTGCGTCGCGCTTGTCGTCTCGGCGCTGGTCTTCCTCGCCTCGCGGCGATTCCTCCTGGCACTGGCCTCCGGCACGGCCGTCCTGCTGTCCGAGCGGTGGATTATCGCCATCCTGGCGTAATGCCGGGTGTCGCGCACCGGCGCCGGCCCTCGTGGTGTCCGGCGGCGCTACCGCCCCTCATCCAGCAGTCGCTGAAATCGGAAGCCGCGGGCCAGCGCCTTGACCGGGGCAGGGTCTGGGCGGGTCAGCTGCATCGCCGCGCCGCCGGTCGCGACCGGCGTTATCATCGTCTTCCGGCCCGGCCGCCGCCGGATCTTCAGCGGCACCCGAACCGTGATGTGCGTTGTGGTGGCGCTCATGCTGCCACCGCCGAGGCGGGGGCAGCGTTGCCCGTGAAATTGTGGACGAGGTTGCTCAGCCCCTCCAGCCGGAGCCGGATGTCGGCGCCGGCCGGGCCAACCACCACCCGCTCCACCAGTGACCGCACGATCCGCGCCTGCTCGGCCGGGAACAGCTGCTCCTACAGTGGATCGAGCAGATGCAGCGCCTCCCGGGCCTCGCCCTCTGTCAGATCCGGCGCGTCCTTTCAAACCGCCCGCCCGGTGCCGACCACGATCTCGGGCTGGCGCAGCAGCGCCCGCACCTGGTCCACCACCGCGGCCTTGATCTCGCCGGCCGGAGCCAGCGCGATCGCCGGCCGTTCCGCCGCGCCGCCTTTCAGCACGGCCTGGCTCACATAGTAGCGGTACATCTGCCCGCCCCTGCCGCGGCTGTGGCTCGGCGATAAGGCGTGGCCTTTGCTGTCGAAGTTCAGCCCCGCGCAGCAGAGGGGTGGTAGTGTTCCGGGACCGGCTTCTCGGCACCCGCAGGTTGACCCGCAGGATGGCGTGCACCGCGTCCCACTGCGCGTTGATGAGCGCTGCTGATCAATGCCGCCGACGAGGAGCGATCCGACCTTGATTTACTCCTGTCTTCTACCCGATGGTTCACGTGGCGGAACGCCCCAGGGAGAGACGTCATGGCCCAGACTCGCCGCGCGCTATGCGCGGCCTGTATCGGCGCGGCATTAGCCCGGCCCGCCCTTGCCCAAAACCCCGCCTGGCCCACCCAGCCCATCCGCTTCATCGGGATCTTCCCTCCTGGTGGGGGGACCGACATCCTCTCGCGCATCTGGTGCAACCGGATGAGCGAGATCACAGGCCAATCCTTCGTGGTCGAGAACCGCTCCGGCTCAGGCGGCAATGTCGGGACGGAGGCGATCGCACGCGCCACGCCGGACGGCAACACGATCGGGCTCGCCTCGGTCTCCTCCCTCTCGATCGCGCCGACCCTCTATGCGCGGCTGCCCTATGACGTGAACCGCGAATTTTCCTACATCTGCGGCCTGTGGCAGCTGCCGAACCTGCTCTTCGTGCGCCCTGACGTCCCGGCCCGCAGCGTTCCCGAGCTGATCGCGCTCTGCCGCGACGACCCCGGCCGCTACAGCTTCGCGAGCTCGGGCGCGGGGACCACGCTCCACCTCGCGGGCGAGATGTTCAAGCACATGGCGAGCGTGGACATCCTGCACGTGCCCTACCGCGGGGGCGCGCACGCCTACAACGACCTCCTAGGCGGCCGGGTCGACATGATCTTCGGCAATATCCCTGAGGCGCTTCGCCTCTCGCGCGAGGGGCAGGTCCGGCCGCTGGCCGTCACGGGGGCGGCGCGCAGTCCACAGGCGCCTGATGTGCCGGCCATGGCCGAATTTCTGCCGGGCTACGAGATCAACTCCTGGGGCGGCGTGCTTGGTCCCGCGGGTATCCCGCCCGCGCTTGTCGGGCGGATCGCCGAGGTCGGGCGCGAGGCGGTCGAGAGCGCCGAGGTGCGACGCCAGTTCGAGGAGAAGGGCGCCTCCGTGTGGTGGACCACGCCCAAGGAACTGGCCGAGTTCCGCCGCGAGAACGAGGCACGCTTCGCGCCACTGGTCCGTGCCTCCGGCGCTCGAGTCGAGTGAGAGTTGGCTTCATGGTCGCCGCGCCGACTCCGGAGGTTTCTGTCGCGTCGTAAGGCCGCTTCGGTAGTGCCGGCCAAAGCCGGACCGGCCGTAGAATACGACTCCATCAGCCCTGGCAGCGTCATTCCCTTCGGCTGTCGTCCATCTAGTGTCGCCTCGACGAGATCCGGCGCCAGCAAGGTCAGCCGGAGTAGGGTTCCGAGGCACCCGCATTCGATCTTCTCCGCCTTCTCCATCTGCGCGCCTGATCGGCGGACACCAACTCGCGCCACAGCGCGCCCGTTCGGCTGCGCCGGGCCACGAGTTTACCCGTCTGTGTCCTCGGCCTAGAATTCCAGTCTGGTCGTCACGGGGGAAGCGACATGGCAGAAGGCTGCGGGCTGAACGGACTGGAACTGCGCTCGCGCATCAGTAGGGACGGTGTGCTGGAGCTTTCCCTACAGGCTGTGGCGGTGCCGGAACCGGCAGCTGACGAGATTATCGTCCAGGTCGAGGCGACACCGGTGAATCCCTCCGATATCGGCGTTCTGCTCGGTCCGGCCGCGCTCGATGCTGCCGAGTTCGGCGGTACGGCAGCACGGCCAGTGGTGCGCGCGTCTGTGCCGGCGGCAGCGCTGTCGGCCATCGCCGCCCGGCTGGATGCCTCGCTTCCCGTGGGCAACGAGGGGGCGGGCACCGTGGTGCGTGCCGGTGCTGATGTCGTCGGCCTGCTCGGCAAACGGGTCGCGGTGTTCGGCGGAGCGATGTGGGCGCAATACCGCCGCGCGAAGGCGGCCGACTGCCTGGTGCTGCCCGAGGGGACGACGCCGCGCGACGGTGCCTCCTGGTACGTCAACCCCATGACGGCGCTCGGCTTCGTGGAAACTATGCGCCAGGAAGGCCATACCGCCCTGGTGCACACCGCCGCGGCCTCCAACCTCGGCCAGATGCTGAATAGCATCTGCCTCGCAGACGGCATCGGCCTGGTGAACATCGTGCGAAGCCCGCAACAGGCGGCGCTGCTGCGGGGCCAAGGCGCCCGCCACGTGGTGGACAGCGGCGCCCCGGACTTCACCGCGGCGCTGACCGCAGCACTAACGGAGACCGGCGCCACCCTGGGCTTCGACGCGGTGGGCGGCGGACCGCTGGCCGGGCAGATCCTGGCCGCTATGGAGGCCGCGGCACGGCAGGCCGCCAGCGGCTATCACCACTACGGCTCGGACCGGCACAAGCAGGTCTACCTGTATGGCCGACTGAACACCGGGCCAACCATCTTCGAGCGGGCCCCGATCGGCTTCGCCTGGGGGCTGGGCGGCTGGCTGCTGATGCCGGCGCTGAAGAAGCTGGGTGCGGCGACGGAGGCACGGCTGCGCGGCCGCGTGACCGCCGAGCTGAAGACCACTTTCGCCAGCCACTACACCGCGGAAATCTCCCTGGCCGAGGCGCTGCGGCCGGAGACCATGCGGGCCTACTGTCAGCGCGCCACGGGAGAGAAATTCCTGATCCTGCCTCAACAGGGAGTGGGCTGAGTTTCCCTCGCCAGTCCCGGTCCCTTGCGCTTGGCAGCTGAGAGGGCCCCGCCTCGCTCGGCCCGCCCTTCGCCCGGCTATTCCACTGTGATTGCCGCCTCCTTGACCACCCCGAACTCGAGCGTCACCGCAGTAGCCACGCGCCGGCCCAACGCCTCGGCCGGGTGGCCCACCAGTTCGTGGTCTTGGGTCACCAGCGCGACGCATCCGCTCTCGACGCCGACCGCAAGTGGCGCCGCCCAGGTTGCGCGCAGTTCCTGATCGGACAACACTCGTGGTCAGCGTCCCAATCGTCGGAGGAAACGACACCATGCGCCCCAACCGCTTGCGCCAGAAGCTGAACGCTGGGGAGCCGACGATCGGCACGCACATCCTGTCGAGTTGGCCCACGCTCGTGGAACTGATCGGCGACGCCGAGAACTACGACTATGTCGAGTTCACTGCCGAGTACGCGCCGTTCACCATGCATGACCTCGACAATCTCGGCCGTGCGTTCGAGTTGAAGAACCTCGCCGGCATGATCAAGGTTGAGCAGAAGCAGTACGCGCATCAGGCGATGCGGGCGATCGGATCGGGCTTCCAAAGCGTGCTGTTCGCCGATATCCGGACGGTGGCTGACGCCGAGTTGTGCGTCGCCGCGGTGCGCGCCGAAACCCCCGGCACCGGCGGACGGCTCGGTGTCGGCATGCGGCGTGATGTGGGCACTGTGCTGGAGGGCGGCTCGCCGGCCTATGTCGACGCGCTGAATGAGGTGGTGATCGCCATCATGGTCGAGAAGCGCGAATGTGTGGAGGACCTGGAGGCGATCCTGTCGGTCCCGGGCATCGACATGGTGCAGTTCGGGTCATCCGACTACTCGATGAGCCTGGGGCTGACCGGGCAGCGATCGCACCCGGACGTGGTGACGGCGGAGCGCAAGACGATCGAAACAGCGCTGAAAATGGGCAAGCACCCGCGTGTGGAACTGGCGGATATCTCAGGCGCGAAGCCGTATCTGGAGATGGGGGTAAAGCACTTCTGCATCGGGTGGGATGTGCGGATTCTGTACAACTGGTGGCGCACGAATGGGGCCGGTATGCGGGCTATGCTGATGGGTGAGGCGGCGGTGGCCCACGCGCCCCAGCCGGTGAAGACCGGGACCTATTGAGGCACCGGATCGAGCTATTGGAAGCGTCGTTATACCGCTGGCGATCTGAATAGGGTGGAACGCCGCCTGTCTGCTTCCGGCCAAAGCCTTCCTTCAGCTCCTGCCCAGCGGTGACCCTCCGAATATCCGCTCATGGATGAGGAGTTGCCGTCTTAAAGCCGACATAGGACGGCTGCTATCCGCTCCTTGTGGTCAGTAGAGACCGCAAGTAGCGGAGGCTCAACTAGAGCGAAATCTGACCATTCAGAGTCGCTGAGGATTCCCGCCCGGCGCGAAATCTGATTCACCGTGCCTGCTGGGCACGGAGGCCAGCTTGCATGGCGAGAACCCTGTCCGAAGATCTACGCGCC
>NZ_JACOMF010000113.1 GCF_014283215.1 Siccirubricoccus deserti | reverse complement strand
CCCCTCCATGGCCTGTCGCTTCCACTCGCCCACCATGGTCTGGTGAATGCCGTGCTTGGCCGCCAGCTGCGCCGTCGTCAACTCACCCCGCAGCGCTTCCAAAGCAACCTTCGCCTTGAAATCCGCCGAATACCGCATCCGCTTGCCCGTCATCCGGGTCCGTCCTTCTCACAGGCGAACCGAGCTTACCCACCTGTCCGAAATCCGGGGACCACCTCACCCCAAGCCCATGCGCGACCTTGCCGAACCTCTGGCCGCCGCCCCGGCCGTTGCCCTTGCCGGCCTTCGCAAGCGCTTCGCCGCGGGCGGTGCGGTGGCGCTCGACGATGTCTCGCTGCAGGTCGGGGCCGGCGAGATCTTCGGCATCGTCGGCCGGTCCGGCGCTGGGAAATCGACCCTCATTCGCTGCGTGAACCTGCTGGAACGCCCGGATGAGGGGCAGATCACGGTGCTCGGCCAGGACCTGCTGGCGCTGGACGAGTCCGGGCTGCGCCAGGCACGGCGCGGTATCGGCATGGTGTTCCAGCATTTCAACCTGCATCACCGCAGAACCGTTGCGGAGAATGTCGCCTTTCCGCTCGAGATCGCCGGGCTGCCTCGCGCCGACCGGGCGCGGCGCGTGGCGGAGCTGCTGCCGCTGGTCGGCCTGGAGGCGAAGCGGGACGCCTATCCGGCGCAGCTCTCGGGCGGGCAGAAGCAGCGCGTCGGCATCGCCCGGGCGCTGGCCTCCGGCCCCCGCCTGCTGCTTTGCGACGAGGCGACCAGCGCGCTGGACCCGGAGACCACAGCCGAGATCCTGGCGCTGATCCGCGACCTGCGCGATCGCCTGGCGCTGACCGTCCTGCTTATTACCCATGAGATGGGCGTGGTGCGCAGCATCTGCGACCGGGTGGCAGTGATGGAGGCAGGGCGGGTCGTCGAGGCTGGCCGGGTGATCGATGTCTTCACCATGCCGCATACCCTGGTGACGCGTCGCTTCGTTGCGGAGGCGGTGGGCGATGCGGTGCCGCGGGCGGCGCTCGCCCGGCTGCCCGCGCCGGCGGCAGGGTTGCAACGCCGGGTGCTGCGGGTGCTGTTCCGCGGCCCGCATGCGACGCGGCCGATCATTGGCGAGGTGGCCAGCCGGCATGGCATCGCGCTCAATATCCTGGCCGGCCGGATCGACGCGATCGGCGGCGAGCCTTTCGGCGTCATGGTGCTCTCGGCCGATGCGACCGCTGCGACACTGGAGGAGGCTATCGCCTGGATGCGCGGTCTCGGCCTAACCGTCGAGGAGCTGGCGGCATGAGCTGGCTGACGCCGACCTTGCAGGACCTGCTGCTTGAGGCCTTCTGGGAGACACTGATCATGGTCGGGGTCAGCGCCCTGATCGCGGTCGTCTGCGGCCTGCCGCTCGCCCTGCTGCTGCACGCGACCGGGCCCGGCGGGCTGAGTGCCCGGCCCTGGCTGAACCGGCCGCTCGGCTTGCTGGTGAACGCGGTCCGTTCGACGCCGTTCATCATCCTGATGGTGGCGATCATCCCCTTTACCCGCCTCGTCGCCGGCACCTCCATCGGGACCGGTGCCGCCATCGTGCCGCTGGCGCTGGCGGCGACCGCCTTCCTCGTCCGCTTGTTCGAGAACGCGTTGCGCGAGGTGGATCCCGGCGTCGTCGAGGCGGCGCGGGCCATGGGGGCGACGCGATTGCAGATCGTTTGGAAGGTGCTGGTGCCGGAGGCGCTACCGGGTCTGATTGCCGCGGTCACGGTTGCCCTGGTCTCGCTGGTCGGGTTTTCCGCCATCGCCGGGGCGGTGGGCGGCGGCGGCCTCGGCGATCTTGGCATCCGCTTCGGCTACCAGCGCTTCATGCCGGAGGTGATGGCGACCGTCGTCATCATCCTGATCCTGCTGGTGCAGGGGTTGCAATCCTTGGGGGACTGGCTGGTGCGCCGGCTGTCCCGCCGTTGATAGGAGAGGCTTCATGATTTCGCGCCCTCCCCTGCTGCTGCTGCCTGCGCTGCTGCCCGGCCTTGCCGCGGCGCAGGCGGCTGACCTCGGCACCACCGCCCGGCCGGTGCGCGTCGGCGTGACCCAGGGCGTGCATGCCGAAACCTTTGAGAAGGTGAGGGAGGTGTTGGCACAGGACGGCTTTATCACACGCGCCGTGGAGTTTGGTGACTTCATCCAGCCCAATGCGGCGCTTGCAGCCGGCGATCTGGATGCAAACGCCTACCAGCACCTGCCCTTCCTGGAGGCGCAGCGGGCCCAGCGCGGCTATGACTTCGTGCCGGTGGGGAAGACGGTGCTGACCCTGATGGGGGTCTTCTCCCGCAAGCATCGCAGCATCGCCGCCTTGCCGCAGGGTGGGCGCATCGCCATTCCGAACGACCCGACGAATGGCGGCCGTGCCCTGCTGCTGCTCGCCGAGGCCGGCGCCTTCAAGCTGCGCCCCGGCGTCGATCACCGGGCGACCATCGCCGATATCGCCGAGAACCCGAAGCGGCTGCGGATTGTCGAGTTGGAGGCGGCCTCGATCGTGCGGGCGCTGGAGGATGTGGATGCCGCAGCCATCACCGGCAATTTCGCGGTGCCGGCCGGGCTGAACCCGCTGAAGGATGCGCTGGCGCGGGAGACAGAGCAGAGCGTTTACACCGTGCTCGTCGTGGTGCGCCGTGCCGACGCGGAGAAGCCCTGGGCGCGTCGCCTCACGGAAGGCTACCGCAATCCGGCGGTGCGAGCCTTTGTAGAATCGCGCTTCGGTGGGGCGGTGATCCCGGGCGGATGAGGCGGGCCGCTACGACAGTGGAAGCGCAGCTGCCCAGGGTTTCGCTTCCCGGTTCCTATCGCAGATCCAGTCGGTCTTGCCATCGATTGGTCACATCCTTCGGCTGGAACACGATTTTCCAGCGCGGGCGGGCGAGCGCGACCAGTGGTACGTCAGTCACACCGTGGATGTTGAGGTTGTCGATCACGGCGCAGACCCGCCCGGCTGCGGCGCTGATCCAACCCTCCGCCTGACCCGGGAAGTCGACCCGGTTCGCCGTGGTGCGGCGCTCTTAGGGTGCGGTGAACGCGGCACCCGTGGCCGGTTGCAGGGCGCCAGACACGTAGCCCGCGACATCGCGCCAGCCATGGTCGATCTCCTGCTTGGCCCGCTTCGCCTGGGGCCCGGCGGGCCTGACCGGCCGCTGCCCGAGTTAGCGCTTGCTGCCTGCGGCCCCATCTCGTCGAGGCAGACGGCTACGCCGCCTTCTGGCAGCGCGGTGTAGAATTGCTCGATCACCCTCTTCCAGGCGTGAAGCCCGGATCGACCCGTGCACCGAACCAGGTCTCCTCCTGGCGCCAGTTGAGCCCCTCGGCCAGGAGCACCTCGCTGACCCAGCTGCGCCGCATGCCAAAGCCCTGATCGGCGAGATGGGTGACCAGGCGATCCCGTGTCCATGAGGCCAAAGCCAGGCCCAACTCGGCGGGCAGGCTCAGGGCGGCCGTATGATCATGGCCGAACTTCAGGGACGGCCAGCACCAGCCCCAACGCCCCAGGCTCAAAAGAACTCCATCGACTTGCCGGATGCACCACTAAGCTTCGGATGGTGCATTTTTGCTTTCCGCAGCGGCCGTACACGACGCCTCGGCCCGCTTGAAACGCTCCCGTTCCTCGCACATATCGCCGTCGCCGAAGAGCAAATCATGAGGATGAGCGGCGAGCGAGACCCTGGAGCGGCATGAATTCGGCGCCGAGGTAGGGCGCCTCCTGGATCTGGTCGTCCATGCCCTTTACTCCGATCGCGAGATCTTCCTGCGCGAACTGGTGGCCAACGCGGCCGATGCAGTGGACCGGCGCCGGTTCGAGGCGCTGACCGACCAGTTCCTGACCCTGCCCGCCGAGGCCAAGGTCCGCATCCTTCCTGACAAGGCGGCGCGCAGGCTGACCATCTCCGACCCCGGCATCGGGATGTCCAAGGCCGAACTCGCCCAGCACCTCGGCACCATCGCCCGCTCCGGTACGCTGGCTTTTGCGAAGTCGCTGGCCGAGGCGCCCGCCGCCGACAAGCCAAGCCTCATTGGCCAGTTCGGCGTCGGCTTCTATTCCGCCTTCATGGTTGCCGATCGGGTCGAGGTCACCTCGCGCCGTGCCGGCACGGAGGAGGCCTGGACCTGGGCCTCGGAGGGCAAGGGCGACTACACCCTCGCCCCCGCCGCGCGGGAGGACGCCGGCACCGACATCGTCCTGCACATGAAGGCGGACGCCGAGGAGTTCCTCGAGCCTTTCAGGCTGCAGGCGATCATTCGAAAGTGGGCGGACCACATCACCATCCCGATCACCGTCGCCCGTGATGGGAAGGACGAGCCGGCGAACGAGGGCACGGCGCTCTGGCGCAAGCCGAAGGCGGAGGTCACGGAGGAGGCCTACTCCGAATTCTACCGCCATGTCGCGCATGCCTTCGACCAGCCTTGGGCGACGTTGCACTGGCGTGCGGAGGGTGCCCTGGACTTCTCGGCGTTGCTCTTCGTGCCTGGCATGAAGCCTTTCCAGGCGGTCGAGGGCGAGCGGCAGAGCCAGGTACGGTTGCACGTCTGCCGCATGTTCATCACCGACGAGGCCGGGCTGCTGCCGCCCTGGCTGCGCTTTGTTCAGGGTGTGGTGGACACCGAGGACCTACCGCTCAACATCAGCCGCGAGATGTTGCAGGCCACGCCTGTGCTCGCCCGTATCCGCAAGGCGGTGACCAACCGCGTGCTGTCCGAGCTGAAAACGCGCGCCAAGGACACGGAGGACTACGCCAGGTTCTGGGAAAACTTCGGACCGGTCCTGAAGGAAGGCGTCTGGGAGGACGCCGAGCACCGCAAGGAGGTCGCCGCGCTGCTGCGCTTTCGCTCCTCCGCGGTCGAGGGCTGGACGTCCCTGACCGAGTACGTCGGACGGATGAAGGAGGGCCAGGAGGCGGTCTATATCCTGGTCGGTGACGACCCGGCGGCACTGGCGAAGTCGCCGCAGCTGGAGGGCTTCCGCGCGAAGGGTGTGGAGGTGCTGCTGCTGTCGGACGGCATCGACGCATTCTGGCCGGAAAGGCTCCCGGAGTTCGAGGGCAAGCCGATCCGCAGCATCACCCAGAGCACGATAGATTTTTCCAAGATCGCGGGTGGTGCCGATGCCGGCGAGGCACCGGCCGATGTTACCGGTCTGCTTTCCCTGCTGAAGGATGCACTGAAGGACGAGGTCAGCGAGGTGCGCGCGACTGACCGGCTGGTGGAGAGCGCTGCCGTCCTTGCCGCACCGCAATACGGCCCCGATCTGCAGATGCAGCGGCTGATGCGCCGTGCCGGCCGCGGCCTTGGGGCAGGACTTCCGGTGCTGGAGGTCAATCCGCGCCACCCGCTGATCCGGAGGTTGGCTGATCCTGGGATGCCGCAGGCGGAACTGGCCGAGACGGCGGGAGTCCTGCTCGACCTCGCGCGCATCCAGGATGGCGACAGCCCGAGGGATCCGGCTGGCTTCGCCCGCCGGGTCGCGGCGTCGCTCGCCAGCGACCTGGCCTGACTCCCTTCCTACTGGCCTGACGACCGCCTATGTGCGGCCCGCATTTGCCATGCGGGCCGTGCGGATGCGTGATCGAGCCGGTGCACGAGCAGCGCGGGCTGATGACGTGCGCGGAGTGTGGCTAACCCGTCTCCATCCTGGCACGTACCTTACAAAGGTTCGGCATGGCCAGGCTAGGGCGCGCGGCCCTGCCGACGGAGGAGCGCGTGCAGCAGGATGGCACCGAAGGTGGCGGTGCCGATGCCACCCAGTGCGAAGTCGCCGAAGCGCAAGGCGAAGTCGCCCGTGCCCAGCACCAGGGCGATGGCGGCGGTCATCAGATTGGCCGGCTGGGAGAAATCCACTCGATTGTCCACCCAGATTCTTGCCCCGGCGACAGTGATCAGACCAAACACCACGATCGAGACCCCGCCCATCACCGCCAGCGGGATGGCCTGGATCAGCGCGCCGAACTTTGGCGAGAAGCCCAGCAGCACGGCGGTCAGAGCCGCCACCACGAAGACCGCCGTCGAGTAGACCCGGGTCGCCGCCATGACGCCGATGTTCTCGGCATAAGTGGTCACGCCCGTACCGCCCGAGGCGCCAGCCAGGACCGTCGCAACGCCGTCACCCACGAAGGCGCGACCTATATGCGGGTCCATGTCCCGTCCGGTCATCGCTGCAACGGCCTTCAGGTGCCCCAAATTCTCGGCCACGAGCACGATGGCGACGGGAGCGATCAGCAGCATGGCCGGGGCGGAAAAGACCGGCGAGGCGAAGTGCGGCATCCCCAGCCAGGGCGCGGTCGCCACTGGCGCAAGGTCTATGGGCGCGCCGAAGCCGAGGCCATTCGTCAGCACGGCATAGACCAAGCTGGCCAGGATGAGGCCGACCAGGATCAGCAGTCGCTGCACCATGCCGCGTGTCTTGACCGCCACCAGCGCCAGCACCAGGCAGGTCAGCGCCTGCATCCAGGCATCGAAGCTTGTCGGCGCCATGTTCTTCACCGGAATGGCGGCGAGGTTCAGGCCGATGACGGCAACCACCGTACCTGTCACGACTGGCGGCATCAGCCGCTCAACCCAGCCCGTGCCGGTGGCCATGACCACCAGCCCGATCAGCGTGTACACGACGCCGCAGGCGATGATGCCGCCGAGGGCGACCCCGATGTTGGGATTTGGGCCTCCGCCCGAGAATCCGGTCGTCGCCAGAACGACCGCAATGAAGGCAAAGGAGGAGCCGAGATAGCTCGGTACCTTGCCTCGCGTAATGAAGAAGAAGAGCAGCGTGCCGATGCCGCTCATCAGGACGGCGATATTGGCGTCGAAGCCCATGAGGCGCGGGGCAAGCACGGTTGCGCCAAACATGGCCACCACATGCTGAAGGCCCATCGCGATGGTCTGCGGCCAGGGCAGGCGCTCATCGGGCGCCACGGCGGCCGTATCCGTCAATTCCCGTTCAGTCCAGCGCAGCATGTCTCACCTTCACGTTGTCCTATGATTGGCATGCAGGCGTCATCACAGCGCAAGAGGCGAGCCGAGCAGCCGAAGCAGACTGCCCGGGTATCCACGCTCGATTTTTCCGGCTCCGGCCATCTTGGTAAGCGACGCGTACTGACCTCCCCCGTAGAAGTGGCCCGCCGGCCGGATCCGTGCCCCATTGCGTGGTGTAGGAGTTGTGCTCTCTTGCGGGCTGGGTCGTCGCGTCATTGGGCCAGGGCGGGCAGGCTGACGGGTGCAGTATCGTTTGAACCGCCCCGGGTTTGCCGGAGGCTTCAAACCTTGAGAGGTTGGAGCCATGACGAAGAAGACGTCGAACCGGTTTTCGCCTGAGGTGCGGCAGCGAGCGGTACGGATGGTGCTGGACCACGGAGGTGACCACGCCTCGCAGTGGT
>NZ_JACOMF010000112.1 GCF_014283215.1 Siccirubricoccus deserti | reverse complement strand
GGGCTACGGACAAGGATGCCGCTCGGCCGCGATGGTAGCTCGGTGTGGCGCGGTTACGATATTAAACGCTGGCGCAGGCGCTTTGATCCCGCCGCCGTGTGCTGCCCGCAGTGCTTGAGACACCTCGTTGAAGGCTATGCGGCGATCGTCGCCGTCCAATGGGTCGCAGATGATTAGGAACCAGTACGCCAGGGCGTCCTACGCCACTTCGGCCGCGTCGAGCGGGACGCGGCCAAGGGCCTCAGCCTGCGCGGCGACCACGGCTCGAACTATATGCCGGGTGACTTCCAGGACGAGATTGCCTTCCTCGGCCTCGAGAACTCGCTCTGCTTGGTCCGCCAGCCGGAAGGCAATGGTGTCACCGAGCGCTTCATCCGCACCCAGAAGGAGAATTTCCTCTGGGTGCACACCTCGAACACCGTCGAGGACCTGCGGCACGGCTTGTAGGACTTCGTCGCCACTACAACGCCACCTGGCTCGTCGTCCGGCACGGCCACCGCACCCCCGAACCAGATCCGTGCCGAGCAACGCAGCCTTGCTCCATGCTCGTCAGGCAATTTACCCTTGGTCGATTGAACAGCGCAGCAGGCTGTCTCAGCATCCGGATGCAGTACACCACTGCGGTATCAGGCGGCGCGAATCCGCGGTGGCAGCGCGGGAGCGACCGCGGCCGGCCGGCTACGCACGCAGCAATAAATGCCCACGATGCCAAGCGCCGCCGGCAGGACCGCGAGCGACGGCAGGCCCGTCCCCCAGGTCAGCAGCGCCGCGACCAGGCAGCCGGAGGCCGCGCCGATATCCCATCCTGCTTCAGCTGAGAAATGGAAGCCGTACGCCGCGCCGGACCGCTTCGCCCTATCATAGACCACGCTCATCAGCACGGGCACGTAGAGCCCCATCACCGCCGCGCCGGTCGCGTTGGCCATGGTGGCGGCGAGCGGCGACCAGCTTACGCCGACGCGCAGCATGAAGCTCATCGCCAATGCGACGCAGACGAGGACGAGGTAGCGGTCGCGTTCACCCCGATCCACGGCGCGCCCGCAGGCGATCCCCGTTGCCGCGCCGACCAGTCCCGCCGCCGCATTGGCAACACCGAAAGCCTCGTAGTGCGAGCCAAGGGCAAGGAACAGCACCATCGGCCAGGCAATGGCGAGGCCCGAGGCCATCCAGCCATCGGCCGCGAAGGTAGCGATGGCGGCGCGGTCCGCCAGGCGCATGGACTGGCGCAGGTCGGGGATGCGGCCGGCGGGGATCTCGGGCAGCCGCATCAACGGCAGGACCGATAGCAGCGCGAGCAGGCCCGCGACGCCGAAACCGGCCGCCGGCCCAAAGCGTGACAGCAGCATGCCGCCGACCAGGGGACCCAGCACGCCAACCAGCGCGCCCACTGCGGTCCTGATCCCCAACTCCCGCCCGCGGGAGGCGCCGCCGATGACTGCCGCCGCTGAATGATAGACCGGCCAGTAGAGCGACTCTGCCAGCGAGACCACCAGCAGCCAAGCTAGCAGCCAGGCCGGAATATCGGCCAGCATCAGCGGCAGAAACTGCAGGGCGGCGAGCGCCGCGCCCGCCATCATCGCGCCGCGCAGCCCGAGGCGCCGGACCACGCCAAGCGCCAGGAAGCGCAGGCCAAACCGCACCACCAGAAGGGCGGCGTAGAGGACCAGTGCGGCCGGCAGGCTGAAGCCAAGCTTCAACATGTAGGCGCCCACGAAGCCCCCGGCGAGAGCGACGGACAGCTGATAAAGGCCGAAATGAAACGTCAGCAACCCAAACGGATTGAGGCCAGGCACTGTGCGGAATCCTTAATCGAGGACGCCGCTTCGTTCCGGAAACGCAGGCGATGGCTGCGGCTCCTTGCGGCAGCCGCATCGTATACTCTCGATTCCGTGAACTCAAGGGTATGTGAGGTCGAAGGGGTGGGACTCCCATCCGGCCGGCAGCCTCATCTCGGGCTGACGGGCGTGCCGGCGACGGGATAGGAAGGCCATTCGGACAGCGGCTCCTGCGCTGCCACGATCCAGTGCAGGATCCGGGGCTCTTGGCGGAACAGGTACTGCCAGCCTTCAACCAGCGCGACCAGCAATGCGTCAGGGTCCAGCCGCATCTCTTGCAGATCGGGGCCGATGCCGGCGAAGGTGACCATCCGCTGGCCGCAGGCATTGCCCGCCAGGATCCGGTCGGATTCCTCCAGCACGCGCCGGCCGAGCTCGGCATCGCGGAACTGGCCGACCGCTCTGGTGTGCAGCACGGGGGCTCCGTCGATGATTCCGAGGTCACGGTAGTCCAGCAGCTTCGGCCACAGCGAGTCGAGGCCCCAGCCCCAGCCCGTTGTGGTTAGATCGAGCGTCGGCAGAAGCTGCTCCAGTGTCGCGCGGCTGAAGCCCGGCACCATGATCTCGACGAAGCCGACCCGCCTGGCGAAGAAGCGGTGGTTCCGCATGGCAATGAAATGCGCGAAGTGTGAAGCTTCGTGCAGCCCGGGGGCGAACAGCTTGAAGTCCAGCCGCCGCGCCGCGTCGAACATGGCGCCGATGGCGTCCTGGCTTGCGAGGATGTCGTCATCCGGCAGCCAGATCTGCTCATAGTTCCGCCAGCCATCCCAGCTGTTCAGCAGCTGTCGCAGTCCAGTCCATTTCGGCCCAGGGATCACCTCGCCCTGGATGCAGTCCAGATCGTCCTGCGGCGCGATCTCCTGGAAAGGACAGAGACGGAGATCCCAGTCGCGCGGCTTGCTGGCATCGATCCAGCTGCGATGCAGCGAGTTGCGCCCGACGCGCGCCAGGACAAGGTTCTTCCGCATCGGCATTTCCCTCGACCCCTGCCCTGGTTCCTGCTGCCCAGGGCCGTCCGATCAGCGTCGCCGGACCGCAAAGGCTGCATCAATACCCGCTAATGTGACCTGAGCAGTGGCGTGGGAGGTCAAGAATAGATCCACGGCAGCTCTTCATTTAGTTCAGGCCGCCACTTGGCTTTCTGGACGTACGGCATCGTACACTGGCCTTATTTAGTATTCGCCTGAGGAATAAGCCGGAACCCTGCCCGCCGGCGCGGCTTATCCGGCTTCGGTCCGGCATTCCGCCGAACGGGCCGGAAAGGCGATCCGAAATTGGCCACGCTATCCGCCCTGAGGGGCGACTATCTCCGCCTGGCAGGTAGCAGCAGCCTGCAGGTCACCGCGGCACCGCCGCTCTCCCTTGCCACGCTGGACTACCTGCCACGGGCTGTCCGGCGGCCGGGCTTTGACGTCGCAGCGCTCCGGCCCGGCATCCTGCATATAGGGTGTGGCGCCTTTCACAGGGCGCACCAGGCGGTCTTCACCCAGCGCGCCATTGAGGCGGAGGCGGGCGCCGCCCCGCCACCCTGGGGCATTGCGGCCACCAGCCTGCAGCGACCCGCGATGCGGGACGCGCTGCAGCCGCAGGATGGGCTCTACACCGTGCTGGAGCGTGGTCCCGATGGGCTGCGGGCGGAGGTGGTCGGCACACTGCGCGAGGTCGGCTTCGCGCCGGAGGACATGCCCGCGCTGCTGGCCCGCTTCGCCGACCCCGCCATCCGTATCGTGACGCTGACCGTGACCTCCGCGGCCTATTGCCTCGACCCGACGACCGGCCGGCTCTGCCCCAGCCATCCCGATGTCCGACGCGACCTGCTTGCCGCCTCGCCGCGCGGTGCGCTGGGTGTGCTGGTTGGCGGGTTGGCGGCGGCGCGTGCGTCGGGCGGACGGCCGCCGGTAGTGCTGTCCTGCGAAAACCTTCCCGGCAATGGCCGTACCTTGCGGCAGGCGGCAATGGATTACGCCGCCCTGACCGACGACCGGCTGGCGAGCTGGATCGGCTGCGCGGTGCAATTTCCGAACTCGATGGTCGATCGCATTACGCCGGCGGCGACCGAGCTGGACCGCGCGGATGCCGCCGCCATGCTGGGCCTAGCCGATGCCGCGCCGATCGCGGCCGAGCCATTCCGCCAATGGGTGATCGAGAATTTCGACGGCCCGCGCCCGCGCTGGGATGCGGCGGGCGCCGAATTCGTGCCGGATGTGGCGCCGTGGGAGGCCTCCAAGCTCCGGCTCCTGAATGGGACGCATATGGCTATCGCCTACCTCGGGGCGCTGGCCGGCTTGCGGACGGTTGCCGATGTGGTGGCGGAGCCGTTATTCGCTGAGTTCGCCCTGCGCTTCATGCTGCAGGAGCAGAAGCCCACCCTGCCACCGAGCCAGCACGACATCGATGCCTACGCCCGGCAGCTGCTGGAACGCTGGCGCAACCCTGGCATCGCGCACGAACTCGGCCGGGTCGGCCGGAACGGTTCGGGCAAGCTGCAGCCGCGGCTGCTCACCGCCCTGCGGGAGAACCTGCAGGCTGGAAGGCCGGCGACCTGCACGCTGCTCGCCATCGCGGCCTGGGTGTGCTGCGTGACCCGTCAGCCAGGGCCGGAGGATGCAGTGGAGATGCAGGACCCGATGGCGGGACGGCTGCGGCTCCTCGGGCTCGCGGCGGGCAACGACGCGGCGCGCCTCACCGACGCCGTCCTGGAAATGGAGGATGTCTTCGGGCCGGAGTTGCCGCGGTTGGGTTCGTTCCGGGCCGCGCTGACTGCTGCCGTCGCTGATCTTCAGTGTCGTGGGCCGCGGGCCGTGGTGGCGGCGCTGCTCGCCAACGCGCCTGCTGCCGCCACCCTGGAGGCCGCGTGATGGACGTCATGCCAGTGACCGCGCTGCGGATCGACGCCGTTGTCTTCGACATGGACGGGCTTCTGCTGGACACCGAGAGCCTGGCCATGCGCGGCCTGGCCCAGGCCGCTACCGAGATGGGCCTTGATGCGCCGGAGGAGTTCTGTCATGCGATGATCGGTGTTCCCACCGACCATTGCCGGATACTGGTGGCGGAACGCTTCGGGCCGGATTTTCCCGCCGACGACTTCCTGGCGGCCGCGAGTCAGCAGATGGGCGCGCTGATCGACGCCGGTTCGCTGCAGCTGAAGCCCGGCGTGCCAGAACTGCTGGACCATCTCGATGGCGTCGGCATGGCCAGGGCGGTGGCGACCTCCTCCAGCCGCGCGAAAGCCCACCATCATCTGCGCCGCACCGGGATCCTGGGCCGCTTCGACGCGGTCGTGACGCGCGACGACGTCGCCCGCGGCAAGCCGCATCCCGACCTGTTCCTGCGCGCCGCGCAGGTGCTGGGCCGTCGCCCGGAACGCTGTCTGGCGCTGGAGGACTCCTACAACGGGGTCCGCGCTGCCCATGCCGCCGGCATGCAGGTCATCATGGTGCCGGACCTGCTGCCGCCGACGACTGAGGTGCGGGAGACCTGTCTGCTGATTGCCACAGATCTGCATGCTGTGCAGCCGCTGATCTCCCGGCCGGCCTGACCGGCAGGCGGGGCGTCGTGCGGACCGGCAAGTCGATGGCGCCAGGAACATAGGCGGAGGGGGCGCTGTGCGCCGCGGCGTGCTCCCGGCCGCGCGGCTTCGGCTTTGGACGGGTCATGTAATCGCTGCCTGTTCATCGCCCCGCAGCGGCGATCGGCTCTTCCCCGGGCTTCGCGGCAGCGTTGCTTACTCTGGTCCAAGCACGCTTCGCCCGAACACCTTCAGGAGTGGCAATGATGGCGGACACGCACACGACAGCGGCGCCGCAGGGGGCGCATGACGCCCAGCACGACCACCGGCCGGGCTTCGTCGCCCGCTGGTTCTTCTCGACGAACCACAAAGATATCGGCACCCTCTATATCATCTTCTCGCTCTTCGCCGCTTTCATCGCGGTGGCCATGTCGATGGTCATGCGGCTTGAGCTCGCCGAGCCGGGTATCCAGTACTTCGCCGACGGCCAGGCCTGGAACGCCTGGGTCAGCGTCCATGGGCTCACCATGATCTTCTTCGTGGTCATGCCGGTGCTGATCGGCGGCTTCGGCAACTGGTTCGTGCCGATCATGATCGGCGCGCCGGACATGGCCTTCCCGCGGCTGAACAACATCAGCTTCTGGCTGCTGGTGCCGGCTTATCTGATGTTGACTGTCAGCCTGTTCGTGGGAAGCGGTCCTGGCACCGGCTGGACGCTCTATCCCCCGCTATCGGATGCCCAGTACCACCCCGGCCCATCGATGGATCTGGCGCTGTTTGGCTTGCATCTGGCCGGCGCCAGTTCGATCCTCAGCGCCTCGAACTTCATCGCCACCATCTTCAACATGCGCGCGCCGGGCATGACCCTGCACAAGATGCCGCTGTTCGTGTGGTCGATGCTGGTCACCGCCTTCCTGCTGCTGCTGGCGGTGCCGGTGCTGGCCGGCGCCATCACCATGCTGATCACCGATCGCAACTTCGGCACGGCGTTCTTCCGGCCGGACGGCGGCGGCGACCCGGTGCTGTTCCAGCACCTGTTCTGGTTCTTTGGCCACCCCGAAGTTTATATCGTCATCCTGCCAGCCTTCGGCATCATCAGCCACATTGTCTCGACCTTCAGCCGCAAGCCGGTGTTCGGCTACCTCGGCATGGCCTATGCGATGGTCGCCATTGGCGTGGTCGGTTTCGTCGTATGGGCCCACCACATGTTCACCTCAGGCATCGAGGTGGACACCAAAGCCTATTTCGGCGCAGCGACGATGGTCATCGCGGTGCCGACCGGCATCAAGATCTTCTCCTGGATCGCCACCGTGTGGGGCGGTTCCATCCAGTTCAAGACGCCGATGCTCTTCTCCATGGGCTTCATCTTCACCTTCACCATCGGCGGTGTCACCGGCGTAAAGCTGGCGAGCCCGGGGCTCGATGTCATCGTGCACAACACCTACTACGTCGTCGCCCATTTCCACTACGTCATGGCGATGGCCGCGGCCTACGGCATCTTCGCTGGCTACTACTACTGGATCGGCAAGATGAGCGGCCGGCAATACCCGGAGTTCTGGGGCAAGGTGCATTTCTGGAGCTTCCTCGTCGGTACCAACATCCTGTTCTTCCCGATGCATTTCCTCGGCGCCCAGGGGATGCCGCGTCGCTACCCGGACTACCCCGATGCCTACTGGGGCTGGCACTTCGTCGCCTCGGTGGGGGGGGTGATCGCCTGGGCCTCCTTCTTCGTGTTTTGCTATGTCGTCTGGGCCACTTTGCGGCACGGCGAAAGGGTGGCCGCCAACCCCTGGGGCGAGGGCGCCACCACGTTGGAATGGCAGGTGAGCTCGCCGCCGCCCTTCCACACCTTCGAAGAATTGCCGCGCGTGCGGTGAGCCGCGCCGGCAGCCATCGTGATTGAGGACGGACCATACATCGCGCTCACATTCATAGGGGACCTCTACGAAACGTTTTGCTGAATGAGCGATGGGGTGACTCGCTTCGCGGGTTGGCAACGGTGGCGAGACGGGGATGGGTTAGAGCGAAATCTGACCATTCAGAGTCGCTGAGGATTCCCGCCCGGCGCGAAATCTGATTCACCGTGCCTGCTGGGCACGGAGGCCAGCTTGCATGGCGAGAACCCTGTCCGAAGATCTACGCGCCC
>NZ_JACOMF010000111.1 GCF_014283215.1 Siccirubricoccus deserti | reverse complement strand
ATCCGTACTGCCAAAATGGCCTCGGGAGACAAGGCGGCCAAGTGGCGGCCCGAAGCGGCCTGGCCGGCGTCTCTCAGGTACAGTGCCGCCAAGGCCGTCACCTGTGTGGCCGGAAAGCCGGGCCTTTGGTGGGCCGCCCGCGCGAAACCCGGAATCGTCTGCGTCAGGCGGACTGCGTGGCTGTGGGCACAGTCAGCCGCGAACCCGTCTCTGACGAGAGGCATTCCCTGATCCACGGGAAAATACAGGGAAGATGCTCGTTCGGCAGCCACTTGCCGGTCATGCGACGCGCGGAAGCCGCGGTTCAGCGCAAGTCAGGCAGCCGAATTCCCTGCGGGGGAACAGGGAAACTCAGGTCGCAGATCCGGGCCAAAGTGGGATGTTCGATGGCGCAAAAAATATAGAAGACGCGGCGCTGCAACCCGTGCATATCACCCTGGCCTGGAGCGAGGTCTGGCTCCGGCTGCGTGATGCGGCCGGAACAGAGGCGGCTCTGAAGTGAGGGCGTGACGCCCGATGGGTCTGTACCGGTCAGCCAGCTGACCGATGCGGCGGAATCCATCGAGGGTCGCGCCTTCCTGTATCGCGGCCGGCCCTCTTGAATCGAGGGCACTTCCATGACGTCCGAAGCAACTACGAGCCGCAGCCGCGAGCTCGGCATCACCTACCGGCCAGTCGCCGGGCTCCGACCCTACGACCGCAATGCCCGCACGCATTCGAAAAAGCAGGTCCACCAGATCGCGGCCTCGATCCGGCAGTTCGGCTTCACCAACCCCGTCCTGATCGACACTAGCGGCTGCATCATCGCCGGCCATGGCCGCGTGCAGGCCGCCCGGCAGCTGGGGATGGATTGCGTCCCGACGGTTCTCCTCGAGCACCTGACGGAGGCGGAACTCCGGGCCTACCGCCTTGCCGACAACCGGCTGGCGGAGAAGGCCGGCTGGGACCCGGAGATCCTGAAGATCGAGCTGCAGGGGCTGGCGGAGCTGGAGCTTGACTTCGATCTCGAGATCACCGGCTTTGAGACGGCCGAGATCGACCTGATCCTGGAGGGGCCAGCCGCATCCAAGCAGGATCCTGCCGATGCCGTGCCGGGCGCGCCGGACGCGGCAGCGGCGGTCACGCGTGCCGGTGACCTGTGGGAGTTGGGGCCGCACCGGCTGCTGTGCGGCGACTCACGCGACGCGGAGGCCTATCGGCGGCTGATTGGGGGCGATCTGGCCAGGGTCGTGTTCTCCGACCCACCCTACAACGTGCCGGTGGGCGGGCATGTCTGCGGCCTGGGCCGGGTGCAGCATCGGGAGTTCGCGATGGCATCGGGTGAGATGAGCCGGGCGGAGTTCGTGGCCTTTCTCACAGTCGCCTTCCGGAATGCGGCCGCCGCAAGCGTCAACGGGGCGATCCATTTTCAATGCATGGACTGGCGCCATGCGGGCGAGATGCTGGAAGCGGGCGGTGCTGCCTACACGGAGCTCAAGAATCTCTGCGTCTGGGCTAAGGACAATGGCGGCATGGGCAGCCTCTACCGCTCCCAGCACGAGCTGGTGTTCGTCTGGAAGTCCGGCACCGCCCCGCATGTCAACACCGTCGAGCTCGGGAAGCATGGCCGCTACCGAACCAACCTCTGGACCTACGCCGGAGTGAACACGCTGAAGCGGGACCGCATGGCGGAGCTCGCCATGCACCCGACGGTCAAGCCAGTGGCGCTGATCTCAGACGCAATCAAGGACGTGTCCCGGCGTGGTGACATCGTGCTTGATCCTTTCGGCGGCAGCGGCAGCACGCTGATAGCAGCAGAGCGGACAGGACGACGCGCGCGGCTGATTGAGATCGACCCGGCCTACTGCGACGTCATCGTCCACCGCTGGGCGACGCTGACCGGCGGGGAAGCGGTCCTGGCGGGCAGCGGCAGATGCTTCGCCGAGGTTTCCGCGGAGCGTCAGGCCGCCCCTGACCAGCTGACGGAGGTGGTGTGATGGCGCGCGGCAAAGGCGACGGGAACTACAAGGTCGGCTACGGCCGACCGCCCGAGCACACGCGTTTTAGGAAGGGCCAGTCGGGCAACCCGAAGGGCCGGCCGAAGGGTGCGCAGGACCTGGGAAGCATCTTCCAGCGCTTGCTGGGCGAGGTCGTCAACGTCCGCGAGGGGGAACGGAGCCGCACCATGACCAAAGGCGAGGCCATGCTGCAGGCCCTGATGGCGCGCGCCCTTCGCGGCGACGCGCGAGCCATGGGCCAGGCGATTGCGCTGGCGCGGGAGCAGGGCCTCCTTGCGCCGCCCGCTGACGGGGCGAGTGCCCGGAGCGGCGCCATGCTTGTGGTGCCGGGGATGGCCACCGACCCGGAGGAATGGGAACGGTCTGTGCAGGAGCACATGCGCCGCCAGGGGCTACTGCCCGAGGACCCCTCGGGCGAGAGCTGAGCCGAAGCGGCGATGGCCGGGCACTCATACGTTGCCGCCGCTTCCTCCCGGGTGGGTCCGGCGGCGTCAGCCCCTGCCCGCCCGGGCGAGTTGGGTGCGCAGCTCGGTGCAGAGCGCATCGAGCTGCGCCGTCGCCTCTGGGCCCGGCTCGATGCCGGCGACCCACCATGTCGGAGCGGATCGATCGCTCCTACCTCGGCAAGATGCTGCGGCTGACGCTGCTGGCGCCGGACACCGTGGAGACGATGTTGGATGGGCGGCAGCCTTCGGATCTGGGGACGCCACAGCTGATGGAACCACTCCCGGCAGAGTGGTCAGAGCAACGGCAGGCGCTGCTGAGCGCCAGGCCCGTCCCCTGCCGCCTGCATGTCCAGCCATCTCTCGATCGCTGACACGACATGCTCTTGCTGGTCGGCCGTCAGCACCCGGCCGGCGGGGATACCGTGCCACTTGACAAGGCAGCCTCGGCAGCAGGTGGCAGTGGCGTGCTGGGCCAGGAAGACCGGGTGCCCGCGGAACGGCGTCTGCTTGCCATCGTTCGCCGGATGCGCCGGTGCAAGCCGCTGGGCGATGAAGTCGCGGGCGTGCGCCAGGATCGTCGCCTTTCCTTTGCCCTCGATGTATTCCCGGTCGTGCGTGGTCAGCGAGAAGCGCTGCCTGAAGGCCGAGTTCGCCAGTCGGACGAAGACTTCGTCCAGGTCCCTCATGATGTTGATGCCGCCTCCCAGGCTTGGCCGAAAGCCGCCTATCGTCGGATGATATCGCAACCCCCGCTCTGGGCGGAAAGCGGCCGTAGAAGGCTCGCAGCCCGAAGGTCTGGTCTACCTCCGTGAGCGGACATAAACGCAGCCCAACTGAGCCCACATTTTATGGCATGGTTTGGCCGATAGCGGACGGGCCGCTTCCAGGCGCGGCACCTGGGAAAGCAGTCACTGGGTTACGGGCCAAACTCGGCGGCTCTCGACCCTGAGTGGATTCAGAGGTTGTGAAGCAGGATTGCAGAGGGCCGAGAGCGGCGCTCCACCCTCACTCACCGTCTTGAAAATCGTGGCCGCCACAAGCTGTAGCATGGCGAACCGTGCGGCAGCCGCTATGCGTCGCGCGAGCAGGCACCTTCCACATCCTCAGTCAGCCTCGCCGTTCTATCCGAAACGGACGCCTTTGGAACAGCTGCGTGCATCGCCTCATGTCCTAAGGGATGTACTGCCGCAAGGCGTGGGCAGGCCGCTGGTCCGGAGTAGGTCCCCCGCCGCCGCGAGGCCCCAGCGTACTATCCCTCCGTGTTGTTACCGGGGTTTTTCAAGCTGCCAGGTCAGGTGCGAGCGCACCGTGGGCCACTCGGGTGCCGTGACGCTGTAGACGCAGGTGTCACGGAGCGTACCGTTCCTCATGCGCTGATGGTGGCGCAGCACGCCGTCCAGCTTGGCACCAAGGCGTTCGATGGCGCGGCGGCTCGCGTGGTTCACAAAGTGCGTACGGAACTCGACAGCAAGGCACCCGAGCTGCTCGAAGGCGTGCGTCAGCAGCAGGAGCTTGGCCTCCGTGTTGAGCGGCGTGCGCTGGACGCGGGCAGCATACCAAGTTGCGCCGATCTCTACCCGCGGCCCGGCGGTGTCAATGTTCAGATAGGTGGTCATGCCGACAGGTCGGCCACTCGGGCCGTCCAGGACAGTGAAGGGAAGCATGGAGCCCGCCGCCTGGAGGCCAAGACGCCGGTCGATCTCGGCCGCCATCACCTCCGGCGAGGGAATGGACGTGTACCACAGCCGCCAGAGTTCACCGTCACGCACTGCCTCGGCGAGAGCACCGCTATGTTCCTGCGACAACGGGACGAGTTCGGCGTGCCGCCCAGAAAGGGTGACGGGCTCCAATGCCATCAATGCAACCTCGCAAACGACGCGCACCAAGCTTATCCAGAACGGTGCCAAAAGGCCCGCTCTTTATTTCTCAATTAGTCGCCTTCAGGACAGCGTCGACCCACAGTAGGTCCGCTACACACCCGCCTCGAGTCGTCGGCGACCCAAGGTCTATGTCCACTTTCCGTAAAGTTGCTAAAGTATTCGAGTGACCTGGTTGGACGCAGAGCCGCCGCGGCAGGTTTTGGCCGAAAGCGGACAGGCGGCTTTCCGGCAGGGCATCCCGGAAAACGGCCACGAGACAGCGGGCCACGCTACAGCGCTCTCGCCCCGAGCGGGCAGGGCTCTGTCCTACCAGCGCTGCGGTGATGGTTGATGGCCAGGCGGGCGGTCCGGATACCAAAGCCGAAACTCCCCAGGCGGCGGCATGTGGCCCTGTGGAATAGGCGATGGTGCCCATCCCCAACCGTCCCGCCGAGCCTCGCGACCCCGGCGGTTACCCTCGCGTTGGTCATCCCACCGCTCGCCGCGGTACTCGCTGCGGTAGTCGCCGCGGCGGTCGTCCCGACCGTTCCCGCTCTCGTCCTTCCATGGATCGGCAGCGCCCTGCCCTGACGCGGCGAGTGCCAAGCTCAGGCAGGCGGCGAGCAGCTTCGGGTGTCGCACAGCATATCTCCTCTCTCGCCTTCTGCAGGAAACGCCGGCAGGTGGGAGAAATCGTGCCCGCCGTGCGGCTGGATCGTGGCGCCGCTGCTCTCAGCAGCGCGAAATGTCCGATCTCCGCCGTTGACAATCAGGCACGCGCGCTCCGACCAGCCCGCAAGGCCGCGCCCGTCCCGTGGCTTGGTGCCCGGCTCCGTCACCTCATCCGACCCGCCCCCACCGCGAAGAGATGCACCGAGATACCAAGTGTACGGAGCGTACGCTTTCCGGCCATGCCCGCGATCTCGCTCTCGTGCTCGGGCATGTGCGCCGGGGCACTGCTGGCCGTATGTAGGCGCTCGCCAGCACGACTTTTCCTATTGATGCGGCCCTCATTGTCTTGGCTACGCTGCATAGCGGAACTGCGGGTGCTGAAAGATGGAGCGGATCCGCTGCGGCCGCATGGAGAGGCTGCGCATGTGGCTGATCGCCGCGCGCTTCAGCTGCTGCTGGCTGCGCGCCGGCGCCTTGCGCGGGACCGCCTGCTTGAGATCGGCGTTCACCCCCTCGTCCGGGTTCAGGTCGGGGCTATAGGGCGGCAGGTAGTGCAGCTCGATCCTGGAGCTGTGCTCCGCGAGCCAGTCCCGCACCAGACGGGCGCGGTGCACCCGCAGCCGGTCGAGGATGAGAAACACCGTGCGGCGGGCCTCCTGGACCAGGCGCTCGAGAAAGCGGATCAGGGTTGGAGCCTTGACCGCGCCATCCACGACCATCCAGCGCAGTTCCCCTTTGTTGGCCACCGCCGAGATCAGGCTCAGGCTGGCCCGCTTGTGACAGACCCGAACCAGCGGTGTCCGGCCACGCGGGGCATAGCCGCGGCCGCGCACGTCGTCCGAGCGCAATCCGGTCTCATCGCCCCAGAAGATGATGCCGTGGGCCTGCCTGGCTCGCGCCACGATCGCCGGATAGTCCCGCCGCAGCCAGCGCCGCACCGCTGCCGGATCCTGCTCGTAGGCCCGCCGGATCGGCTTCTGGGCAGTGAAGCCCCAGCGCGCCAGGTACTTGCCCACCGTGCGCACCGCCAACTCGACCCCGCACTGGCGGGTGACCAGCATCCCCACCGTCGCCCGGCTCCAGAGCGCAAACGGCAAGCCCAGCTCGTCCGGCGTGTGACGGCGGATCAGCCTCTGCACCTCGGCTTCCTGGGCCGCATCCAGCAGGCGCTGTTCATCGGGCTTGCGGCCGCGCGGCTTGCTGACCAGCCCTTTCGCACCCTCGGCGGCAAAGCGCTGGCAGATGTCGATCACCCCGGTCCGGCTCAGCCCGACCTGAGCCGCAATCGCTTTGTAGGTCAGGCCGCGCTGACGAAGCCCAACCACCTGCCGCCGGCGCTCTTCCTGAGCCGCCGCGGGCAGCTTGCGCATGTCCACGTGCCTCATGCCCGTGAACTTGGAACCCCGGTCAATCAGATCAAGACAATGAGAGTCGCATCAATAGGAGCGTGCGGTTCCGCGCAGACATTCGGCGTTGAGCGCCCCATATGTGGCTTATCGCCTGCCGAGACCCTCCGGCGCAGGCGGCAGAGAGACGCGACCGTGCTCCCGCCGACACGTTCGTTGCGGGAGCCCAGTGTGGCCACTTTCGACCCAGCTGCGGCGCCCACGCCGCGCAACCGCCTGCTCGCGGCCCTGCCACCCGAGGATCTCGCCCTGCTCTGGCCGCAGCTCAGCCCGGTAGAGCTTCCGTTTCGGCAGACCCTGCACATGCCAGAAGAGCCGATCAGGGCCGTCTACTTCCCGGAGACCGGCTACATCTCCCGCCTCTCTCCAATGGAGGATGGCGACTTCGCCGAGGTCGGCTTGGTCGGCCCGGAGGGTATGACCGGGCTGGCCCCTCTGCTCGGCGCCGATACCGACAGCTTCGAGATGCTCGTCCAGGTGCCCGGCACGGCGTTCCGGATGGATGCTGGCGCATTCCGCGAGGCGTTGGACCGCATCCCAGCCTTCCGTCCCCTCCTGAACCGCTATGCGCTCGCGCATTTCGAGCAGGTGGCGCGGACAGGGGCCTGCAACGGGCGCCATCACACGGACCAACGCCTCGCGCGCTGGCTGCTGATGGCGCACGACCGGGTCGAACGAGAACCCTTCCCCATGACCCATGAGTTCCTGTCGATGATGCTTGGCGTGCGCCGCGCCGGGATCACCGTGGCTGCAGGGACGCTGCAGAAGGCGGGCCTCATCCGCTATGAGCGGGGCCGGATGGAGATCACCGACCGGCCTGGCCTCGAGGCCGCCTCGTGCGAATGCTACGGCACCGCCCGACGGGCCTATGATCGCCTGCTTGGGCCACCTGAGGCGGCGCGAAGGCCATATTGGGGCTGACGCCCTCGTCGGCTGCCGTGTCCGGGCCGGCGTTGAGCGGCCCCGGCCCGAAGCGGCTGGCTGAAGTTCGGCAACGTCGCCCCGCTGTTTATCCGGACCCGCGTCACCATGTGACGTCCATCGCCCGTCGCGACCCTTCCGACGCGGGCGGCTGAGAGACGCGACCGTGCTCCCGTCGACACCCTGTCGCTGGAGCCCGTCATGGCCCTCTTCGATC
>NZ_JACOMF010000110.1 GCF_014283215.1 Siccirubricoccus deserti | reverse complement strand
GCAAAGGTCGATTCCCACTCCGCTGCCGCTTCGATCATGCGCCACCTCACCGGGCCGCACCTCAATCGGAACGTCCATCAGCTTACCAGCCGGGATCTCAGGCCAACAGAAATCTGCCGAAGTAGTGCTGGGTAGCCCCGGGCGGCCGCCGTCCGTGTAGAGCGCGCCGAACTCCCGCGGAGAGCCCGCCATGGCTGATGGCGGCAGCGAGGTCGCCGGAGGCCCGCCGGGATTTGCGGGCGCGGCGCTGTTCCAATGGATCAATCCGAAGGCATGGCTGGCCGCGGGCAGCGGCGCGGTCGCCTATGGCGCGGATGCTGCCGCGACCTTGGCGCTCGTCTTCCTCGGCGTCAGCACGCTCTCCACCGTGGCATGGACGCTGGTCGGAGTAGGCGCGGCCAGGATCCTGCGGTCACGGCGTCGCATACGGGTCTTCAATGTGCTGATGGCCGCTCTTCTCATCGCCTCGATGCTGCCGGTGATACTGGCAAGGTGACAACGCAGTGGCACGCCGCATCGCCGCGGGCAACGCGCGCGGCAGGAAACATCTCGAATCTAGGGAGGCGAGGATGATCCTCATCGGCCAGTATGATTCGCCTTTCGTCCGGCGTATCGCGATCGCCATGCGGCTCTACGACCTGCCCTATAAGCACCTGCCTTGGTCTACGTTCGGCGACGCGGATCGCCTGGCCGCGCATAATCCACTCAGGCGCGTGCCCACCCTCATTCTCGACGATGGCGATGCCCTCATCGACAGCGTGGCCATCCTCGATCATCTCGACGAAGTCGTGGGCCCGGAGCGAGCGTTGATGCCTGTAGCCGGGCCCGCGCGCAGGGCCATGCTGCGAATCACCGTCATGGCGACCGGCCTGTGCGATAAGATGGTGAGCCTGGTTTATGAGCAGGTGTTGCACGATCGGCCGTCCGAAGTCTGGATGTCACGTTGCGCGGCGCAGATCACCGGTGTTCTAGATGCCCTGGAGGCCCAGCGAGCCGCCTGCACGCAGCCATTCTGGGCGGGCACCGCGCCGGGCCACGCCGATATCGCGGTCGGCTGCGCGCTGCGCTTCCTCTCCGAAGCGCATCCGGCCTTACATGCGCCCCGACGTCATCCACATCTGGCGGCGCACGCAGCAAGCTGCGAGGCAATGGAGGTGTTCAAGGCTGTGGTGCAGGCCTTCGATCCACCGCGACGGAAATAGCGCGCGCCGCGTTGACGCGCCGACGCGTCAGGGCGCCGGCGCTGCAGCCGTCACGGACACCGTCTGGCTGGGCCGCGCATCGATCGGGAAATGCAGCGCGGCAGCGACGAAGCCGGCCAGTGCCGTCGCAATCCACACCAGCCCGTAGGAGCCGGTCAGGTCGAACACCAGACCTCCTGACCAGGATCCGGCGAAGGACCCCAGTTGGTGGCTGAGGAAGCAAAGGCCGAACAGCATGCCCAGATGGCGCACGCCGAACAGCCTGGCCACTAGCGCGCTCGTCAACGGTACCGTGCCCAGCCACATCAGCCCCATGGCGGCGGCGAAGGCGAACAGCACTGGCCCATTCTTCGGAGCCAGGAAGAACAGAAGTATCACTCCGCCGCGCAGCAGGTACAGCCAGCCCAGCACCTGCTGCTGCGGCAGACGCCCGCCGAGCCAGCCGCAAGCCCAACTGCCGAGCATGTTGAACAGCCCGATCACCGCCAGCGCCATGGCGCCAGAGCCGGAGGGCATGCCGCACAGCGTAAGATAGGCCGGCAGGTGGGTGCCGATGAACGCCAGCTGGAATCCGCAGGTGAAGAAGCCGAGGGTGAGAAGACGGAAGCTGCGATGCACCATCGCCTGCCTCACGGCTGACCGCCACGTCATGTCGGGCTCGGCCGCCACTGCGGCGGCAGGGGCGCGGCCCAACAGAATGCCCAGCGGAGCAGCCAGCAGCAGACACGTGGCAAGCGTCAGCAGTGAGGCAGTGACGCCGCTATGATTGTTCACACCCTGCGCCAATGGCACGAACAGCGCTTGGCCAAGGGAGCCGCCCGCACTGGCCAGGCCCATGGCCATGCTTCGCTGCTCCGGCGCGACAACCCGGCCTAAGGATGCCATCACCACGCCAAAGGTGGTGCAGCTGACGCCCATGCCCACCAGCACCCCCATGCCGACCAGCAGCGCTGTCGTCGTGTCGGACAGGGCAACGAGCGCAAGCCCCAGCGCGTAGAGCACAGCACCGACCGCGACCACGGGCGCAGGTCCGAGACGGTCCGCCGCTGCACCGGCAAATGGCTGTGCAAACCCCCATGCCAGGTTGTGCAGGGCGATGGCGAAGGCGATCAGCCCGAGCGAATGCCCAAAGCCCTGGGCTAACGACTCCAGATAGAGGCCGAAGCTCTGCCTAGCGCCCATGGCGATGCTCATGATGGCGCAGCCGGCGAGGATGGCCGAGGTCGCGCCCATGCGGGCAGTGGTGTTCACTTGCCCTCTCCCGTCAGCAGCGCCGCCAGCACCTCCATGATCCGCGGGTCGGTGCTGCGGCTAACATTGAAGCGGAAGTGCCGGCTGGGCTGCCGGCCGGGCCGAAAGAGTGTGCCGCCGGCCAGCGCCAGCCCCCGTGCGCGGGCGGCGGGGATCAGCCCGGCGGATGCATCCCGCGGCGCCTCGGCCCACAGGAACATGCCATCATCCCCGTCGGCGATGCCGAAGCCCAGCCCACGCAGCCGCGTCGCCACCAGCCCCCTCGCGGCCGAGAGCCGCGCCCGGAGTGTCTCCAGGTGCCGCCTGTACTGGCCGGAGGAGAGCAGTTCGAGCAGCCGCCGCTCCTCGACGCTGGATCCGGTCAGGGCCGTCGTCACCTTCGTCCGCAGCAGCGCCTGCGTGCGCTCCCGCGACGCCGCCACGAAGCCGGTCCGCAGGCCCTGCCCGACCAGCTTGGTGAAGCTGCCGATGTGGAGGACGGTGGCGCCGCCATCCATCTGCATCAGCCGCACCGCCTTGCCGCCATGCAGGTCGCCATGGGCGTCGTCCTCCACCAGCAGCAGCGCGTTCCGCTCGGCAATGCGCAGCAGGCGATGCAAGTTGGCCGCGGTCGCGGTTCCGCCCGTGGGATTGTGCAACACCGGCTGCACGAAGAACGCCTTCGGCGCTTCCGTCCGGCAGGCGCGTTCCAGCGTCTCCAGGCAGGGGCCGTCAGCCAGGCGCGGGACAGGGACCAGGCGCAGGCCACGCTGCTCCAGCATCGGGAACAGCATGAAATAGCCGGGATCCTCCACCAGCACCGTGTCGCTCGGCTGCAGGAAGGTCTGGATGACGAGCTGGAGCGCCTGGGAACCGCCCGCCGTCATCAGCAGCGCTTCCGGGGCGGCCACGATGCCGCGCGAGGCGAGGCGCTGGCCGATATGCTCGCGGATCTCCTGCCCGCCTTACGGCGGCGCCGCGCGGCGCAGATGAGCGGACAGGTTGCGATGGAAGCGGGCCAGCACACCACTCTGCCAGGCGGCTTCGGTCCAGCTTTCGGGCAGTACGCCGCCGCCGGGGCAGAGCACATCCTCCCGAGCTTCCAGCATCGCCATGGCGATCCCTTCGGCCAGGGTCGGGTCGAGGACAGGCAGCGGCGCCGGCGGCGGCAGCTCGGAGGGGCGGATGACATAGACGCCGGAGCCGGCGCGCGAGTTGGCCAGCCCCATGTCGATCAGCCGCGCATAGCCTTCCACCACGCTGTGCACGCCGATGCCGCTGCGCCGCGCCAGGGTGCGGATCGACGGCAGCCGGGCGCCGTGCGGCAGGGTGCCGGCCCGGATCAGCGTGGCCAGCTGGCTCGCGATCTGGTCGGCGAGCGGTTCCGACGCACGGCGGTCGACCTCCACGGCAAGCCGCGCATGCCCGCCGAGGACCAGCCGCAGCGGCGGCCTGGCCACTGCGGCGGATGGCGATTCCCTGGCCATGCATTGTCTCCAAATCATCGCTTCGCGTGAGCATCCGCAGGTGGGGCGCGCCAGACAAGGCACGATGGCGCCCCTTCCGAGCCAACTGTGTCGGCGTTCCGGTGGCACAGTTCGCGGCGTCCGTACCTGGGCGGCAGCCCTACTGCCACCAACCCTGCGCGATCCCATTCGGAGCATCCGATGACGACAACCTGGCCGCTATGGGCCTTCGCCGCCGTTGCCGCCTTCACGCCAGGTGCTGCCACCGTCCTGGTCATCGCTTCGGGGGCTCGGTTCGGCCTCCTGCGCTCACTGCCGCTCGTCCTGGGCCTGGGATCTGGACTCGGCCTGCTGGGATGCCTTGTCGGCAGCGGTCTTGGCGCGGCGCTCCTCGTGCTGCCTTCGGTCCAGGACATGCTGCGAGTGCTGGGCTCGGCCTATCTGCTCTGGCTCGCTGGGCGCATCGCTCGGGCCGGGCCGCCCTGTGGCAGCACCGCGGCGCCGGGTGGGGTGCTGCTGGGGCTGCTGCTGACCTTGCAGAACCCCAAGGCCTGGGCCGTCACACTCAGCGCGGCTGCATCCTTCTCGGGGCTCGCGGAAGGGCCTGCCGGCCTGGCGCTGCTGCTGGGCTCCAGCTTCGGAGCCTGCGCGTTGCTGGCGCTGTCCTTCTGGTGCATGGCCGGCCAGGAGATGGGGCGCCGGCTGCACAGCAGGCAGCAATGGGCGATCGTGAATGGCACGCTCGGCGCACTGCTCGCCGCCTCGGTCATTCCCATCTGGCTTTGAGCATTCCGGTTCGCATCCCCATGGCAGAAACCGTGCTGGCCGGGCGCGGATGCAGTTCGACGCCAAGCAGGCCGGCCGTGGCCTGTCGGGGGCGGTTGCAAGGCGGAAGATGCGATCATGGAAAACCGCCCCGCCCCTTCGGGCCCCGGCGTCACCGCCGGCATTTGCCGCATCGGCCGGCTGGCCGGCGCCTGGACGAAATTCGTGCATCGCCTGCGCTGTCACCGCCAGCGCCTTCATCTGGCCGAGATGGACGAGCGGATGCTGCGCGACATCGGCGCAAGTCGGAGCACGGTCTGGCACGAGCAGCGCAAATGGTGGTGGCAATTGTGACGTGCGCAGAAAGCGAAGGATTGCCGATGCGGCGAATAAGCACTTCTGACTTTGCCGCCGGGGATCGGCGCGCCAGGCTGAGGCACAGGAGATGGTCCGCATGTCGTCCGAATTGGTCGTCGTCACCGGTGGCAGCAGGGGCATCGGTGCCGCCATCGCAATCGAGCTCGCTCGCGGGGGATATCGGATTGCCATCGGCTGCCGGCATCCGGAGGAGGCGGCCGATGTGGTCTCCGCCATTCTCCAGGAAGGCAGCGAGGCGATCGCCATGCCGCTCGACGTGACGAGCGAGGACGGGATTCAGCGCTTCCTTGCTGATGCGCAATCCCACTTCGGTGCCCTGCATGCGCTGGTGAACAATGCCGGCATCACCGGACCGCTCGGTGCCTTCGCAGAGCTCGAGACGGTCTGGATGCGGCGGGTCGTCGAGGTGAATCTGACCGGCACCATGCTCTGCGCCCAGGCCGCCCTGCGCTGCTTCGGGGCGGCCGGGGCCAAGGGGCGATCGATCGTGAACATCTCCTCCATCGCGGCCCAAACTGGCAGCCCCGGCGAATACGTGCACTACGCCGCCAGCAAGGCCGCCGTCGAAGCCTTCACGCTGGGTCTGGCGCGGGAGGTGGCGGCGCTCGGCATCCGAGTGAACGCCGTGGCGCCCGGTACCGTGAACACCGGCATCCATGCGCTGGCCGGGGACCCAAGCCGCCCCGCGCGCGTCGCCACGCGGGTGCCGATGGGAAGGGTGGGCGAACCGCAGGAGATCGCCTCGGCGGTGGGCTGGCTGCTGTCCGATGCGGCCTCCTACTGCACGGGGACCGTGCTCCGGGTGTCGGGCGGATTGTGAGCCAGGGAGAAACGGCATGACACATCCCGTTGCGCTACCGGCCATGGAGGTCGCTCCACGGGCACGGCCCTCGAACTATCCGCCTGAGTTCGCCGTGCGCATGGCCGGTCGGGTCAAACGGGCGCTGGGCGATGTCTTCGGGCTGCGGAATTTCGGCGTAAACCTCACCGAGCTGGCGCCGGGCGCGGCCTCCGCGCTGCACCACATGCACAGCCGCCAGGACGAGTTTATCTTCATGCTGGAAGGCCGGCTGGTGCTCGTGACCGGCGACGGCGACGAGACGCTATTGCAGCCGGGGGACTGCGCGGGCTTTCCCGCCGGCGGGCCTGCCCATCACCTGGAAAACCGCGAAGCCGAGGCCGCACGCTATCTCGAACTGGGCGATCGCACCGAGGGGGACGAAGTGTCCTACCCGGCTGACGATCTCGTCGCTGTCAGCGCCGGGTCCGGCTGGCTCTTCCGGCACAAGGACGGGAGGTCGTATTGACGATGGCCGGATCAACCGTGATGGCCGGCGGGCCTGGAACCAGGTTCCGGGATCTGCACGAGGGCGCCGGCCCCTTCATCCTCGCCAATGCCTGGAGCGTCGGCTCGGCCATGCGCCTCGAGGCGATGGGCTTTGCGGCCATCGGCACCAGCAGCGCGGCGCTGGCGGCCGAATACGGCCTGCCGGACAATCAGGCCGGGCGGGACAGGGTGCTGTCCCATGCCGCCGCCCTGGCGGCGGCGACCTCGCTGCCGGTCTCGGCCGATCTGGAAGATGGCTTCGGCCCAGGCCCCGAGGATTGCGCGGAGACGATCCGCATGGCCATCAGCGCCGGGCTGGCGGGCGGCTCGATCGAGGACTTCACCGGCGACGAGATGCGCCCGATCCATGACTTCGATCTCGCAGGCGCGCGTGTCGCCGCGGCGGCCGCTGCCGCGAAGGCGAGCGGTACGGGCTTCGTGCTGACCGCCCGGGCGGAGAACCATGCCTGGGGGCGCGAGGACTTGGCCGACACCATCGCGCGTCTGCGCGCCTTCGAGGCAGTGGGGGCGGATGTCCTGTTCGCGCCCAACCTGCCCAGCATGGATGCCGTGCGCGCCGTCTGCGCTGCCGTGAAGCGCCCGGTGAATGTGCTGATGGGTCCCACAAGCCCGGATTGGACCCTGGAGGAACTTCGGGCGGCAGGCGTCCGGCGGGTCAGCCTGGGGCACGCCGTTGCGAAGGTGGCGGAAGAGACCTGGACCGCTGCGGCCGCGGGCGTGCTGCGGAATGGGCGCTTCCGCTACCGGAGCGCCGTGGTCGAACGCCTCGGGCGATGAGTGGCGGTGAGGCCGTCAACATCCCATGCCGGGATGGGGTGCTGCTGGGCGGGCATCTGTGGCACGCAGAAGGGGCCACGCACGGGGCGGTGGTGGTGAACCCGGCGACTGGCGTCCTCGCGCGGTACTAGGGCGGAATCCGATCATTCTGGTTCATAGCCTGCGGCGGTGAAGTAGTTTCGGCACTCTTCCGGGGTAAAGCGTGGCAGGGCGTCGCGGATGGCATCCCAGAGCCCGTCGATGGTCCGCGCGGCGGCCTTGCGGAGGATGGCTTTCAGTTTGGCGAAGGCGTTCTCGATCGGGTTGAAGTCGGGCGAGTAGGGTGGCAGGTGGAGCAGCCTGGCGCCAGCCGCTTCGATGGCGGCGCGGACTGCTGGGCGCCGGTGCGCGGGCAGGTTATCCATGATCACGACATCGCCGCGATGCAGACTGGGTACCA
>NZ_JACOMF010000011.1 GCF_014283215.1 Siccirubricoccus deserti | reverse complement strand
GGCGGCGGTGGCGGTGCCTCGGCGCGGCGCTCGGGGGGCGCGGGCGGCGGTGGGGGCGGCGCCACCGGCAGCGGGCAGGCGAGGCGGCGGCGGCCGCGCTCCTCCTCCAGCCGCGCCAGCTCGCCCTCCAGCGCATCCTGGCGCTCCGCCTCGCGGCTGGCCTCCTGGTAGATCGCCAGGCTGGCCGGATCGATGGTGCATTGCGGCACCGGCGGGAACAGCGCCGCCCCGGCCAGCGGCAGCAGCACCCCGGCGGCCAGCGCCAGCGCCGCCAGCGCCCCGCCTGCCAGCGCCCAAGCCCGCGTCGGGAAGCGCGGCGGCGGCTGCCAGGCAAGGCCATCGTCGAACCGCGCCAGCAGCCCGGCCGGCCGCTCCGCCCGGGCGTTCATCTGCGCCCAGGCGGTCAGTACCGGCCTGCCGTCCACGGCGAACACCGCGTCGAGGTCCGGCACCTCCCGCAGCGATGGCCAGGCGGCGGCCACGGCCGGCGCCGCGCCGCTCTCGCCCAGGCGGCGGATGTCGGAGAGGATCGCCCCCAGCGCCTCGGTCAGCGCCCGCCGGTCGGCCACCGGCAGGGCGCTGAAGACGCGGCTGCGACTGCCCGGGGCGTACCAGGCCAGCTCCTCCCCCTCGGCCACCGGCACCGCCAGCACCGCCGCATGCGCCGCGCCAAGCCCGGCGGCGATCTCCGCCACCAGCGCCGCATGCCATTCCGCCGGCGAGCGATCCGGCAGCAGAGGCCGCAAACCCGCCAGCCGGCGGCGGTCGAGGGTCAGCATCGTCTCGCTCATCGGCATGGCATCCCGCGGCAGGGGGCACGCCGCAAGCCACGCGGCGGCGCCAGCCTCGCCGTGCCGGGGCGGAAGCGGCCGGCCGACATCAGCGCACCGGGCAGTTCAGGCGGTATCGCCAGCGCGTGCTCGCGGAGGGCCCGATCACCACCACCTCCACCACGTAATCCCCGGGCTGCGGCCGCCAGTCGAAGCCGATCCGCCCGACGAAGCGGACCATGCCGGGGGTGGAGGCGACCACCCGCCCGCGGTAGCGCACCTCGATCATGTCCGCCTCCCGCAGCGTATTGTAGTCGAGCGTGACCGGCCCAGGGGTCGGCCCCAGGAAGTGCCGGGTCCGCGTCTCCCCGGCGCCGCCGGATTGCGTGTCGACATCGCAGGGCTGGGTGCCGGGCGGGGGGCGCGGCGGTTCCTCCCGCCGTGGCGGACGCTGCGGCGGGGGCGGCGGTGGCGGTGCCTCGGCGCGGCGCTCGGGGGGCGCGGGCGGCGGTGGGGGCGGCGCCACCGGCAGCGGGCAGGCGAGGCGGCGGCGGCCGCGCTCCTCCTCCAGCCGCGCCAGCTCGCCCTCCAGCGCATCCTGGCGCTCCGCCTCGCGGCTGGCCTCCTGGTAGATCGCCAGGCTGGCCGGATCGATGGTGCATTGCGGCACCGGCGGGAACAGCGCCGCCCCGGCCAGCGGCAGCAGCACCCCGGCGGCCAGCGCCAGCGCCGCCAGCGCCCCGCCTGCCAGCGCCCAAGCCCGCGTCGGGAAGCGCGGCGGCGGCTGCCAGGCAAGGCCATCGTCGAACCGCGCCAGCAGCCCGGCCGGCCGCTCCGCCCGGGCGTTCATCTGCGCCCAGGCGGTCAGTACCGGCCTGCCGTCCACGGCGAACACCGCGTCGAGGTCCGGCACCTCCCGCAGCGATGGCCAGGCGGCGGCCACGGCCGGCGCCGCGCCGCTCTCGCCCAGGCGGCGGATGTCGGAGAGGATCGCCCCCAGCGCCTCGGTCAGCGCCCGCCGGTCGGCCACCAGCAGGGCGCTGAAGACGCGGCTGCGGCTGCCCGGGGCGTACCAGGCCAGTTCCTCCCCCTCAGCCACCGGCACCGCCAGCACCGCCGCATGCGCCGCGCCAAGCCCGGCGGTGATCTCCGCCACCAGTGCCGCATGCCATTCCGCCGGCGAGCGATCCGGCAGCAGAGGCCGCAAACTCGCCAGCCGGCGGCGGTCGAGCAGCAGGGTGCCGCCGCTCATCCTCAGGGCACTTCGACGGTGGTCACCGGCTGCCGGTCAGCCCCTGCCCGGCCGATCCCGGTGACGACGCGATCCTCGCGGCCCGCCTGGCGGATGGTGACGCGGAACGGCACCGCATTCTGCCCGCGCGGCGCATAATTCATCACCTCGACCCGGTAGGTGCCGGAGGCCGGCGTCGCCCAGCGGGCATTCTCTACCGGGGAGGACATCTGCCGCTCGGCATTGGCGTCCACATCCAGTTCGCCGCCGCAGATCCGCCGCGCCCCCCAGAACAGCCGGGCGCCATTCGGGCAGGTGACATGCAGGTCGAGGTCGGAATTGCCCTCCCACGCCAGGACGATCTGCAGTTGGCCGGTCTGGCCGCCTTCGCGCGCCGCCCGTTCGAGGTCGGCGTTGCGCGGCGGCTCCGGTGCGGTGGCGGGCGGTGCCACCGGGGTCGGCGCCGGGACCGGCGCGCAGGTGGCCCGGCGCGCCGCGGCATCGGTGACCAGCCGGGCCAGTTCCCGGCGCAACGCGCCCTCGCGTTCGGACGCCTCGCGCAGCCCGGCCAGCGCCGCCAGATCCTCCGGGCTGGCGACGCAGGCGCTCTCCTGCGGCCGCAGCAGGCCGAAGGGGTCGCGCCAGGCGAAGAGCAGCGCCAGCAGCAGCAGCGCCAACGCCCCGGCCAGCGCCGCCACCAGAGGCCACAGCCGCGGCCCCGGGGGCACCGGCGGGGCCGGCGGCGGCAGGATCTGCATCGGCACATCGGCCGCCGCCATGCGTCCGGTCAGCGTCTCCGCCGCCGCCGCCACGCCGGCCCGCTCATGCCCCCAGGCGACCAGCACCGGCCGGCCGTCGATCCGCCAGAGATTGCGCGCCTCCGGCGCGGGCAGGGTCAGCGCCGCCTGGATCAGCGTCGCCATGAAGCGGGAGGAAGCGTCGGGCCGGCTGCCGATCCGTCCGGCCAGCGCCCGGATCTCCTCCCGCATCGCGTGCCAACGGGCGAGCAGCGCCTCGCGCTCGGCCTCCGGCAGGGTATCGGCGCGGGCCGCGGTGCCGGAGCCCTCGGCGTACCAGTCGATCTCGCCGCGCGCCGCATCGCGCTGCGGCTCGGCGAAGAGCGCGGCATGGGCCGGGCTGAGCTCGGCGCCGATCTGCGCCGTCAGCGCGTCCCAGTGGTCGACCGCCAGCGTGCCGCCGGCGCCGAGGGCCTGGTACTCCGCGCTGCCGGTGACGGCGATGCGACGCGTGGGCATGGCCTAGCCGATCATCGCTGCGGTGGCGTGGCAGGCGGCGTCGCGGGGGCCGCGGCCGGAGCAGGCGCCACAGCGGGGGCCGGCGCGGCCGCCGGGGCCGCGGCGGCGGGTGGCGGCGGCGCCGGCTGCGGCCGGCAGGCATCCGCCAGCACCGTCGCTGTCAGGTTGTTGCCGCGCAGGAACTCGGCCAGGCTGTCCGACTTCTGCGCGTAGCTGATGGTCACCGGCATCCGGTCGCTGGACCGGCCGAAGGTGTTCACCCCGACCACCCGGCCGCAGGCATCGACCAGCGGCCCGCCGGAGGAGCCGGGCGAGATCTGCGCGCTGTGCGGCAGCGCCTGCAGGCCCGAGGGGAAGGGCTGCACCGCATTGATCCGCCCGTCCGAGAGGATCGGCTGCAGATTGGCGACCGCCGAGGCATCGCCGCGGATCAACCCCTGGTAGGCCGGGTCGGCCGAGGAAACGAGCGACGGGAAGCCGGCCGCGATCACCTCGTCCAACCGCCCGACCGCGGTGGTCAGGCCGAGCGGCTGCACCGGCTGCACCGGCACCCGCAGCACCGCGAAATCCGGCGTGCCGATGTCGGAGCCCGGGGTGCCCGCCGCCAGCTCCGCCGGCACGACGCGGCCGAGGACGCGGCTGGCGACGGTGATCTCGCGGCCGGATTCGACGACGTGCTTGTTGGTGACGATCAGTTCGGGCGTGATGAAGAAGCCGGTGCCGGTGCCGGTGGACTGGGCGTTGCGCACGATGACCAGCACCACGCCCTGGTCGAGCAGCTCCGCCAGTTGGCCCTCGAAGCGCGGCCGGTCGGGCGCCGGCGGCGGCAGCGCCGCAGGCGGCACCGGCGCGGCGCGATCGGGGCCGAGCCGCGGCTCGCCCGGCGTCGCCAGGCACATATTGCCCTCGAGCGCGCTGCGGGCGTCGACGATGCGGCGCTCCAGCGCCTCGTTCTGCTGGCGCTGCAAATCAATGGCGCGGCGCAGCTCGGCATCGTCCTGCACCACCCGGGCGGTGTTGTTCCGCGCCGCCAGCTGGTCCTGCACGATGCGGGCGCCGATCCAGATGCCGAGCGCAAGGAAGATGGCGGCCACGGCGATGGCAGCCGGCGCCAGGAAGCGGTTGCCGGGATTGGTGGCCACCGGCGCGGCGACGCGCGGCGGCGGCGAGGGCAGCGGCGCGGCGGTCGCGGCGGCAGCGCCGGTGACCGCCGCGGTGGCGGTCGCGGCGGCAGCGCCGGTGACCGCCGCGGTGGCGGTCGCTGCCGCGGCAGGCGGCGAGGCCACGGCCGGCAGGTAGCCGCCGAGGCCGGACCGCATCGCGCGGTCCAGCGCCGCCGGCGTCTCGCCGAGGCCGGGCGGGGCGAGGCCCCAATCGGTCAGCACCGGCACGCCGCCGACCACCTGCACCGCCCCGGCATCCGGCACCACCAGCGCCCGGCGCAGCCAGGCGCCGACATCCTGGTCGGTCAGCAGTGGCTGCAGCCGGGCCAGGATGCGGCGCAGCCGATCCTCCGCCGCCTGCCGCGCGCTGGCCTCAAGCTGCGCCAGCGGGGTGATGTCCCCGGGCAGCGCGGACAGCCAGTCGACGCTGCCATCGGCGGTGCCGTTGCCGAGGGTGACCACCGGCGTGGCGAACAGGCTGGCCGCCTCGGCGCCGGCAAGGTTGGCGAGCTGGGCCGTCGCGCGGGCGTGGTCGTCATGCACGCTGCGGGTGCCGAGGCGAAAGGGGACCCGGCCATTCAGCCCGGTGCGGGCAAGGCGACGGTCAGCCATTGGTCAGCGCGGCCTCCTCGCTGCGGGGATTGTCAACCACACCTGCCGACAATCGGTCAGGCACAGGCCATGCCGGCCGAACTCTGTTGCCGCAGTGTAGCGTGGGCCTGATCCTTCGTGCAGTCTAGCCGGCGCACGCTGGAGAGGTTTGATGCACACATCTTGCGCCATTCGGCAGAGAGGCATGCGGCGCGGGCTGGCGATCGCCGGTGGCGCCATGCTGGCCGCGGCGCTGCTCTCCGCGCCGGCATTGGCCCAGTTCGGCGCCGATGGGCCGAAGCCCGGCGCCGCCCGCCCGGCGGTGCCGGCGGCGCCGCGGCCGGTCGCACCGCGGGCGGTGCCGCCACCGCCCGCCGCGCCGCAACCCACTGCCCAGCCGCCCGGTGCCGCGGCCGAGGATCCGCTCGTCGCCGCCACCGGCGACCGGATGCTGCCGCCGCAGCTGCGCGGCCTGCGCGATACCCAGCCGCCGGAGCCGGAACTGGTGGCGCGCCGCGCCGGGCTCAGGCTGCGCACCAGCCGGCCCACGGACCTGCGCAACACCGGAACCCCGCCTTCCGCGGCGGAGTTCGGCGCCCTCCTCGCGCCACCCCGCTGACCTCCCTCCGCCTCGCACCGCCCACCGGAACCGCCCGATCATGCGCCTGTCCCGACGTCCCTTCCTGGCCCTTGCCGGCGCCGGGCTGCTTGCCGCCTGCGAGCAGCAGACCCAGCCCGCCACCGGCATGCTGCCCCCCGAGGCCAGCGTGGTGCTGCGGGCGACCTTCGCCTTCAACTCCTACCGGCTGCCGCCCGGCTCGGATGCCGAGCTGGATGCGCTCGCCCAGGCGATGAGCAGCGGACCACAGCTCCAGCTCGCGCAGTTCGACATCAACGGCCACACCGACGTCGTCGGCCGGCTCGGTTACAACATGGGGCTGTCGATGCTGCGCGCCGGCGCGGTGGTGGATGCGCTGGTCAGCCGCGGCGTCATCGCCACGCGGCTGCGGCCGCAGGGCTTCGGGCCGCTGCAACTGCTGGATCCCGCCAATCCGCGCAGCGGCGTGAACCGCAGGGTGGAGGTGGTGGCGCGCTACGCCTGAACCGCGCCGGCCGGACGTCGAGACAACCGAACCAGAGGACATGGCCATGGGCCTGATGCGCGTGCTTGGACAAGGACGGTGCGGGCTGCTCGCCGCACTCCTGCTGCTGGTCGCCGCCTGCACCCAGACATCGATGATGGAGCCCGGCCTGTCGCCGCAACAGCAGGCGCTGCGCGGCGGCCTCGGCCAGCATGAGAACGTCGACTACGTACCGCGTGTCCGCACCGGGGAGACGATGCTTGAGGGCGCAGTGCTGCTCGGCCTGCTCGGCGCCGGCGTCGGCGCGCTGGCGGGCGGTGGCCGCGGTGCGGCGATCGGCGCCGGGGCGGGCGCGGTGGCCGGGGCCGGCGGTGGCGCGCTGGTGGCGCAGAATGCCCAGACGCAGGCAAACCGGGAGGCGGCGCTACGCGCCTCGATCAACCGGGCCAATGCCGATGCGCAGAAATTCCGCGGCTATGCGATGGCGGCCAACCAGGTCGCGGCCGAGGCGCGGCAGCGGATCGCCCAGCTCAATGCCCGCTACCAGGCGGGGCAGATCACCGCGGGCCAGTTCCGCAGCGAGACCGCCTCCTACCAGCGCGACCTGCAGGCGATGCGGGCCCTGATCGCCGACGGCCGCCGGGTGCAGGGCGGCATGAGCACCGCGGCCGCCTCCTCCGGCCAGGGCTTCATCGGGCCGACCCAGGGCGTCGGCGCCTCGGTCGCTGACATGCATCGGGCGGAGGCGGAGCTGGCGCGGTCGCTGGCCATGGTGCCCGGCGGCATCTGAGGGCTGCGCGCCGCGGGCGGCAGTGCCTGGCGCCAGGCATCGTGATACGCGCTGCCGGGCCGCGGGCCCACGGGCAAGCACAAGGGAATGGAGGGCAGCAGGATGCGACAGGTAACGGAGCCTCGGATGCGGCAGGGCGGCATCCGCCATCGGCCTGGCCTCTGGCTCGGCGCCCTGGCGTTGCTCGGGCTCGGCGCCTGCGCGCCAGGGCCGGGCGGCTGTGATCCGACGCAGACCACCTTCATCAGCGGCATCGCCTGCTCCGCCAGCGGCGGCTACACCCAGCGCCAGCAGGTGCTCTCGACCGAGAGCAGCGCCGCGCAGGGGCGGGCGGCCGAGGCGCGCGAGGCGGCCGCCGGGGCGGAGATCCGCCGCGACGACGCTCGCGCCCAGCTTGCCGCCACCGAGCGTCGGGTGCGGCGGCAGAACGCCGAGCTTGCCACGCTGCGCCAGCGGCTCGACCGGCTCCGCGCCGAGCGCGGCGCGGCCAGCGCCCAGGTGCGCGAGGCCGAGGCGGCGCTGGCCGAGGCCGATCGCATCCGCGCCGCCGGCGGCCGCAGCGCCGGCGACCTCGCGGCGCGCGACGCGGCGCAGCGGCGGGCACGGGAGAACATCGACGCGCTGATCGGCTTCTGAGCCGAGCCGTTGCCGCGGCGGCGGTTGCTGCGGCAGCCGGGCCTTGCTACGGGCTGCGCAACCAATCCGGAAAATCTGCCATGCCCACCCGCCGCCGCTGGCTCGGCGCCACCGCCGCCACCCTGCTCGCCGCCCCCGTCCTGGCCCCCGGCGCCCGCGCCCAGCCCGACTTCCCCAGCCGGCCGCTGCGGATCATCGTCGGCTATCCACCGGGCGGCGTCACCGACATCGTCGCCCGTATCATCGCCGAGCCGCTGTCGCGCCGGCTCGGCCAGCCGGTGGTGATCGAAAACCGGGCCGGTGCCGGCGGCAACATCGGCGCCCAGGCCGCCGCCGCGGCGGAGCCGGACGGCTATACGCTGCTGGTCGGCACCGCCGCCATGTTCGGCGTGAACCCGCTGCTCTACGCCAATTCCGGGGTCGATCTGGTGCGGGACTTCGCCGTGCTCGGCACCATCAATGACATGGCCAATGTGCTGTCGGTCAATCCGAAGCGCCTCGATGTCTCATCGGTGGCGGAGCTGGTGGCGCGCGGCAAGTCCGGCGGGCTGATCTTCGGCTCGGTCGGCAACGGCAGTTCATCGCATCTCTGCGCCACGCTGCTGCTGCAGCTCGGCGGCTTCGAGGCGACGCATGTGCCCTATCGCGGCTCCTCCCCGGCGGTCGCGGCGCTGCTGGCCGGGGAGTTCGACTTCCTGTTCGACACCACCGCCACCTCCACGCAGCAAATCCGCGCCGGCACCTTCCGTGCCCTCGGCGTCAGCACCGCCAAACGCGCCTCCGCCCTGCCCGAGGTGCCGACGATGCAGGAGGCCGGGCTCGCCGGCTACGCCGTCTCCGTGTGGAATACGCTGCTGGTGCACCGCCGTACGCCGGAGGCCGTCGCCGCGCGGCTGCGCCAGGCCTTCGCCGAAGCCATGGACGAGGCCACCCAGGCGCGGCTGCGGGCAAGCTTCGTCGACCCGCTGCTGGTGCCCCCCGCCGATCTGCCACGCTGGCTGGAAGCGGAGCGGACCACTTGGCTCGGGATGTCGCGTGCCGCCAAGCTTTCGGTGGACTGATGGTCGAGAATGTCGGCACCGGCGCGCCGCCGGCCGCCGCCAGTGCCGGCTGGGCGAAGGCAGAGCGGGCGCTGCGGCGCGATCCGGTGCTGAAACGGGTGATCCGCCAGATCGGCCCCTGCACCCTCGCCCCGGTGCAGCGCGAGCCCTATGAGGCGCTGATCCGCGCCATTGCCCATCAGCAGGTGCATGGCCGCGCCGCCGAGGCGATCCTCGGCCGCTTCCTGGCGCAGCACCCGGGCGAGGCCTTCCCCGCACCCGCCGCGGTGCTGGCCATGGATGTCGCGGCGATGCGGGCCTGCGGCTTCTCGCAATCCAAGGTCGCGGCCATCCGCGATATCGCCGAGAAGGCCGCCGGCGGGCTGGTACCGCCGCTGCAGGGCTGCGCCCGGCTCTCGGATGAGGCGCTGATCGAGCGGCTGGTGGCGATCCGCGGCGTCGGCCGCTGGACGGTGGAGATGTTGCTGATCTTCACCCTGGGCCGCCCGGATGTACTGCCGGTGGATGATTTCGGGGTGCGCGAGGGCTGGCGGGTGGCGGCGGGGCTGGAAGCCCAGCCGAAGCCGAAGGCGCTGGCCGAGATCGGCCAGGCCTGGGCACCCTGGCGCAGCATCGCCGCCTGGTATCTGTGGCGGGCGGCGGATGCGGCGAAACGAAGCGTGTTCAAGCCGCAATAAGCGGCGTCGGAGCCGGCTCCGTGCGAGCCGGGAATCAGGAGGCCGGCGCGACTCATTCCGGCTGAACGGCGCCGGGGACGGAACGGCAGCGGGTGGGCGGCCGACGCCGCCGCTCGGCCTGCCGGGTTGATCCATGCGGCAGCGCCACCCATATCCTCCACCGAGGATGCGTGTATCTCTGTCGCGGCGACGCCGGTGATTTTTCGGCGACCTGCTCCACACATTGCCTGGACGCCGCACGCGCCGCAGCTTAAGCCCTGCGGCGCGAAACCCGGCGCGACGGTTCAGAGTCCGTCAGCAACCGGCGGTCCATAAAGGGGGAAATGCCTGAAGCCGCGCTGCGCTCGCAGGGCGTCCTGCGGCATCGGGCATGATCGGGGGCATCGCGCGCGGCGCGGTCGCAATTTGGGGTCTGGCATGGACGGCGATTTGGCGGCGCTTGCGCTCCGGGACTCCGGTGAGCTGAGCCGTGAGACGGGGCTTGACCCTGTAGTACGAGACACGCAGCGCAAGGGGTTGCGCCGGCGCCGCCTGCTGCGCTGGGCCGGCGGCATCGGTGCCGGCGGGGCCGGGCTGGGCGGCTATGCCACGGCCTTGGAGCCCGGCGTCCGGCTGCGGGTGGTCCACCACCGCATCAGCCCACCGAACTGGCCGCGCGGGCTGCCGCTCTCCATCGCGCTGATCGCCGACCCGCATTGTGGCGGGCCGCATACTCCGCTGGCCCGGCTGTCCCGCGCCGTCGCCATGACCAATGCGCAGAAGCCCGACATGGTGGTGCTGCTGGGCGACTACCTGGCCGACCACCGCTTCGTCTCCGAGCGCCCGAGCATGCGCCAGGTGGCGGATGTGCTGGCCGGGCTGCGCGCGCCACTTGGCGTGCATGCCATCCTCGGCAACCACGACTGGTGGGAAGATCCGGCGGCCCAGGCGAAGCAGGTGCCGATGCCCTTCGCCGCGGCGGATTTCGCCGCCGCCGGCCTGCCCATCCTGCACAATGAGGTCCGCCCGCTGGAGCATCAGGGCCAGCGCATCTGGCTGGCCGGGCTCGGCAGCCAGTGGTCCTACGGCCGCCGCGGCAGCTGGCACGGCACGGACGACCTGCCCGGCACGCTGGCGCAGGTCACCGATGGCGCGCCTACCATCCTGCTGGCGCATGAGCCGGATATCTTCCCGCAAGTGCCGTCCCGGGTGGCGGTGACGCTTTCCGGCCATACCCATGGCGGACAGGTGCGCGCCTTCGGCTGGTCGCCGGTCGTGCCCAGCCGCTTCGGCAACCGCTTCGCCTATGGGTCGATCATCGAGGATCGGCGTCACCTGGTGGTGTCGGGCGGTATCGGCAATTCGATCATGCCGGTGCGCTTCGGCATGCCGCCGGAGATCACCATGGTGGAGCTGAGCTGAGCCGCCGGGTTCCACGGGCGGTCACCGCGGGCTAAAGCCTCCCCCAGACGAGGAGAGCGACACCATGACCGACCGCACCATCGGCACCGGCGAGACCGCGACCGCCGGCCAGAATGTCGAGGTCCATTACACCGGCTGGCTGTTCGACGCCGCCGCCACCGACAACAAGGGCCGCAAGTTCGACAGCTCGCGCGACCGCGGCGAGCCTTTCCGCTTCCAGCTCGGCGCCGGCCATGTGATCGCCGGCTGGGACCAGGGCGTGCAAGGCATGAAGGTGGGCGGCCACCGCACCCTGGTGATCCCGCCGGAGCTTGGCTACGGGGCGCGCGGCGCCGGCGGCGTGATCCCGCCGAATGCGACGCTGGTCTTCGACGTCGAGCTGCTCGGCGTCGGCTGAGGCCGGAGAAGGTGCTTCACGCGGGTCCTGTCCGGCCCGCGTGACGCCTGGTCAACCCGCGGCCAGGAAGGGTTCCACCAATGCCAAGAACCCCGCGGGGTTCTCGGCATGCACCCAGTGGCCGGTGCCGGGCACGATGGCGAATTCCACCCGGGGGAACAGCGCCCGGATGCGCGCGTGATAGGCCGGGCGGATGTAGTTGGAGCGCTCTCCGGCCAGCACCAGCACCGGGCCGTCGTAGCGGGCCGCCACCTCGGGGAAGCCCTCCAGCAGCGGCATGGCGGCGGCGATCTCCTCCAGCCCGAGGCGCCAGGACGGGGCACCCTCGCCCAACCGCAGGTTGTGCAGCAGGAAGGCGCGGACGCCGGCCTCCGGTACCGCCCCGGCCAGCGCCGCATCGGCCTCCCGCCGGGTCAGGCCAGGGTGCATCGGCACCGCCCGCATCGCCTCGACATAGCCGCGCAACGTCGGCGGGTAGGTGACCGGGGCGATATCGGCGACCACCAGCCGCGTCACCAGCTCCGGCCGGCCTAGCGCCAGCATCATCGCCACCTTGCCCCCCATGGAGTGGCCGAGCACCGCCATCGGCCCCGCCATGGCCCCGGCCACCGCCGCCGCCATGCGCGGGTAGTCCATTGCCTTGTCATGCGCCGAGGCGCCATGGCTCGGCAGGTCGAGCGCCAGCACCCGATGATGCGCCGCCAGCCGCTTCTGGATGCTGCCCCAGTTCTGCGCGCTGCCGAACAGCCCGTGCAGCAGCACGACCGGCGGCCCCTCCCCCAGTTCCACCCGATGCAACATCGTCATCGCCGCCTCGCCTGCCCCAGCGCCGCCAGCACTAAGCTGAGGCCGATCAGCCCGCCGCCCGCCAGCACGTCCCAGCCCAACGCCTCGCCCAGCCAAAGGGTCGAGATCGCCACGCCAAGCGTCGGCACCAGCAGGAACCCCACCGAGGCCATGAGGCCGGACAGCCGGCGCCCGGTCTCGATCGTCGCCCAGGTACCGAGCGGCGCGGCGACGGCGCCGACGAAGGCCGCATGCGGCCAGGACTCCCAGCCGATGCCGCCGGCCGGCTCCCGCCACAGCGCCAGCGGCAGCAATATCGCCGCGCCCAGGCCGAAGCTCCAGGGCAGCAGGTCGAGCACCGGCCGGCGCGGCGGGAAGCGGCGGGTGACGAGGATTGCCAGGCTCCAGAACAGGCTGGCCAGCAGCAGCATGGCGTAGCCGGGCAGCAGCGCCGTGGCATCGGCCCCCGCCATCGCCCAGGGCTGCATCAGCACCACCACCCCGGCCAGCCCGACCAGCGTCGCCAGCCATTGCAGCGCAGCGACCCGTTCCCCCAGCAGCCAGACCGAGAGCGGGATCAGCCAGAAGATCGTCACATTGGCGAGGATCGCGGTGCGCCCGGCCGGGATGTAGTCCAGCGCCAGATGCGCCAGGGCGAAGAAGCCGCCGAGCTGCAGGGTGCCAAGGGCGATGATGCTGGGCCAATCCTCCCGCGCCGGCTGGCGCAGCCGCCGCATCGCCGCCAGCAGCAGGGTGACGACGGAGCCCGCCATGGCGGCACGATTGAAGGCGAACCACAGCGGCGTGGCATGTGCCAGCGCCGCCTTGGTCACCGGCCAGATACCGCCGAACAGCACCACCGAGATGGCGAGATAATGCAGGCCGTCGCGCAGCCGGCCCGGTTCAGGCAAGTGAATACGGCCGCGTCACGCCCGCACGGCCCGGTGCGATCACTCCGCCACCTTCAGCATGATCTTGCCGATGTGCTGGCTGCTTTCCATCAGCGCATGCGCCGCCGCCGCCTGGTCCAGCGGGAACACCTGGTAGATCGGCGGGGCGCAGCGCCCGGCCTCCAGCAGCGGCCAGACCTTCTCGCGCAGCGCCGCGGCGATGGCGCCCTTCTGCGCCGTGGTGCGCGGCCGCATGGTGCTGCCGGTGACGGTGAGCCGCCGCGTCATCACCGGCCGCAGATCCGCCTTCGCCACCTCGAACCCGCCGAGGAAGGCGATGATCACCAGCCGCCCATCCATCCCGAGGCAACGCAGGTTGCGGTTGAAGTAGTCGGCGCCGACCATGTCGAGCACGACATCGGCCAGCCTGCCGTCGGTGGCGCGCTTCACCTCCGCGACGAAATCCTGGGTCCGGTAGTCGATCGCCACATCCGCGCCGAGGCCGCGCATCGCCTCGCATTTCGCGGCGCTGCCGGCAGTCGCGATCACCGTCGCGCCGAAGGCCTTGGCCAGCTGGATCGCGGTGACGCCGATGCCGGAGGTGCCGCCATGGACCAGCACGGTTTCGCCCGCCGCCAGCCGTCCGTGGCCGAACAGGTTGGCCCAGACGGTGAAGAAGGTCTCCGGCAGCGCCGCGGCGCGGATCGCGTCGAACCCTTTCGGCCAAGGCAGGCATTGCGCCGCGGGCGCGGTGCAATACTCGGCATAGGCGCCGCCGTTGGTCAGCGCGCAGACCTTGTCGCCAACCTTCCAGGCCCCCGCTTCCGGCCCCACCGCGACCACCTCGCCCGCGGTCTCGAGGCCGATGACCGAGCTGGCACCGGGCGGCGGCGGATACTCGCCCTTGCGCTGCGCGACATCCGGGCGATTGACGCCGGTGGCGAGCACGCGGATCAGCACCTCATCCGGCTTCGGCTGCGGCAGCGGGCCGCGCTGCGGCACCAGCACCTCGGGCGCGCCGCCCTTGCCGTGGTCGATGAGGATCATGGTCTCTGGCAGCGTCGGCATGGCGCATTCCCTCCCCAGGCGGGCGCGGAGGTTTCCGCGCGGGCGCCACTTCCGTCAAGCGCGGGGTTGCCAGCGCGGGCCGGCGCGGGGAGTATCGCGCACGCCTTGCCACCGGAACCGCGCCATGACCGGCACAGCCCGCCGCCCGCTGCTGGGCAGCCTCGCCGCTTTGGCCGCCCCCTTCCTCCGGGCGCGCCCCGCCACCGCGCAGCAGCCGACTGCCCCAGCGAATGAACTGCGGCTCGGCGCGCTGTTTCCCTTTACCGGCAGCTTCACCCTGCTGGGTGACGAAAGCTTCCGCGGCCTGGAGTTGGCGGCGGAGGAGCGCAACGCCGCCGGCGGGCTGCTCGGCCGCCCCGTCCGGCTGGTGAAGGGCGACGCGATGGACCAGGCCCAGGCGCTGGCCGAGGTGCGCCGGCTGATCGGCGAGGCCCGCGTCGCCGCGGTCTTCGGCACCTATGCCTCGCCGCTCGCCTTCGCCGCCACCCAGGCGGCCGAGTTGGCCGGCATTCCGTATTTCGAGCTGGGTGCGATCGCCGACCCGATCACCGACCGCGGCTTCCGCTACGTCTTTCGCACCTGCCCGCGCGCCAGCGATTTCGCGCGGGAAAGCGTGAACGCCATCCCCGACGCGCTCTGCCCGATCCTCGGCCTGGCGCCGGAGGCGCGGGCAAGCCTCAGGCCGGAGACGCTGAAGCTCGCCATCCTGCATGAGGACGGGCTGTACGGGCAGAGCGTCGGCGGCTTCCAGGAGGTGCAGATCAAGGCGCGTGGCCTGAACCTGGTGGAGAAGCTGGCCTATGGCGCGCGCAGCATCGACCTGTCGGCGATGATCCAGCGGCTGCACGGGCTCGGCGCCGATGTGGTGCTGCACACCGGCTACCAGAACGACATCGTGCTGTTCTACCGCGGCCTGCGGGAGGCCGGCTGGTGGCCACGCATGGTGATCGGCGCTGGCGCCGGCTACAGCCTGACCGACACCGCCCGCGCCATCGGCCCGGATTTCGACGGCACGATGAATGTCGATTTCACCCCTTTCGCGGTGAACGAGCGCGCCGCCCCGGGTGCCGCCGCCTTTGCCGAGCTGTACCAGCGGCGCTACGGCAGCGAGCCGCGGTCCGGCCACTCGCTGGCGAATTACGTCGGCGCACAGATCGGCTTCGATGCGCTGCACCGCGCCGGCGGCACCGACAAGGACAAGCTGCGCGCCGCGGTGCTGGCGACGGATGTGGCGGAAGGCACCACCGCCACCGGCTGGGGTGCCCGCTTCGACGAGAAGGGCCAGAACCAGCGCGCCCGGCCCTTCCTGCTGCAATGGCAGGGCAACCGGCTGATGACCGTCTCCCCTGCCGAGGCGGCCGTCGCCGTCCTGCAGCCACGGCTGGGTGCGAAAGGGTGAGGCGGCCCAGGGCCGCCGGCGGTCTCCACCGACGGCCCCTCGGCTCAGGCGAAGCTGCTGGCCTCGTTGATCGGGTCGAGGTCACCGACCAGGCGCAGAAGATCCGGCATGGTGAAGCTGCCGGCCTGCGCTGCCGGTAGCGTCGGCGTCCACTTGGGGTCCTTGCGGCGGAAGCTCTCGGCGTCGCCGTCGAGGAAGCCGACGAAGACTTCCGCCAGGATGCGGCTGCCGACCGGGCCGAGGCGATTGCCCTGGTTCCCCTTCAGCTGCGCCTCCTTCAGGATGTAGTACCAGAGCGGCGTGTCGCGATGCAGGCCGAGTTGCGCCGCCTTGGCGCCATCCGGCCCGCTGCCCTCGATCTCGCTGGCCGAGAGCGGTGCGATGTGCATCGCCTTCGCCACCGCCTGCCCGCTCGGCAGCTTCATCTTCACCCCGCGCTTCAGGTTGAGGAAGGGCAGGCTGTCGGACGACTGCGCCTCACGCGGCAGCTTGTGCAGCGCCGGCACCAGATAGGGGTCGAGCAGCCGGGCGTGGTTCAGGTGGAAGTTGTTCTGCGCCGGCTTGGCCTGGGGCGGTGGCGCCTTCGGCTCGCCGAGTTCGTAGAAGCGGTGCCAGTCGATCGGCCAGTCGCCGGGCAGCGAGGGGACGAAGATCGGCGGGATCAGCGGGCCGCCGTTCGGGATCTGCAGGCTCGGCACCCGCAGCGCCTGCTGCAGCGCCTGCGCCGCCGCCCGGTCGCCCTGCGGCGGTACCAGGTCGCCGACGATGCCGCCCGACTTGCCGGTGAAGTTGAACAGGAAGGGGAAGGTGGCAGGGCCGCCGCCGGGTCCCGGATTGAAGGCGCGGTTGTGGCTGTAGTCCTCCCGCACCATGGAATGGCCGAGCCGGTAGGCGGCGACGGAGAACTCCACCGGCATGTAGGGTTCGTGGTACTCGCTCTGCTCCTCGAAGCGGTAGAATTTCCGCCCCTTGGTGAGCACGTCCTGCAACTCGTTCATGTCGATGAGGCGGTCGAGGAAGTCGAACAGCACGATGTGCTGGTAATGCCAGCGCACCAGCCGCCGGGCCTCCTCGAAGCGCTGGCCGGCAGGCACCTTGGCCTCGGCGTCCAGCAGGTCGACCACCTTGTTGTGGAATTTCATGATCGCTAGATGGGTCTGCGCCACCAGCAGGTTCTCGTCGTTGCGCGGATCGGCGATGACGGCGAGGCCCTCCCGCGTGCGCGGCAGGTCGTTCGGCAGCCCGGCTTTCACCCCGGGATCGCCACCGCCACCGGGGCCACAGCGGCCGATGAGGAGCTTGCGGCCGTCGCGCCGGTCGTAGAGATGCGGCATGGCGCCCGGCCCGCCACCATAGACGCTGTCGAGGTCGAGCCGTGGGGTACGGAAGTTCAGCAGCCCGCGCGGGTCGTTCACCGCCTCGCCGATTGCCGAGGTGTCGAAGGTGATGTCGTGGTCGATGAACTGGCCGAGATAGGTGTAGCCGGCGGGCACGTTCAGGTTGTCGGCCGAGGTGTTGTCGTCGAGCATGGTCGCGGCAAGCTGCCGCAGCTTGTCGTCATCCACCTCGAGCGCCGGCAGCTTCGGGAACATCTGGCCGAAACGGCCGAACTCCTGCTCCCGCCGGACGGCCTCCTCCAGCCCCCGCGGCAGCATCCCATGACGTCCTTCCATTGCGCTCTCCCATGGCTCAAATCGCCCCCGCCCGGCGGACTGCGCCGGTGGCAAGCCGTGGGAGGATGGCAGGGAGCCGGGGCGGCGTGCTGTAACCAGGGTCACAGCAGCCATCGCGTGGAGATCACGGCTGCGCCAGACGTTATCGTCTGGCGCAACGCCGTTGTGGGCCTGGGTTCAGTCTCAGTCGATGCGGATGCCGGCGTCCTGGATGATGGTGCTCCACTTGGCGATCTCGTCGCTCAGCCATTTCGCCGCCTGCGCCGGGGTGGTGTCGCTGCGCACCATCATCGTCAGATCGGTGAGGCGGCGCTGCACATTCTCCTGCTCCGCCACGCGGTTGAACGCGGCGTTCACCGCCTCCACCACCGCGTCCGGCATGCCGGAAGGCGCCAGCACCATGTGCCAGGTGTAGCTTTCCGCATTCGCCACGCCGCCCTCGGCGAAGGTCGGCACATCGGGCGCCTGGGCGATACGGCGGTCGGCGGAGATGCCGAGCGCCCTTGCGTCGCCACGCTGGGCATAGGCGAGGCCGCTGGCGGCGACGTCCATGAACATCGCCAGGCGGCCGGAGAGCAGGTCCGGCATGGCGGCGACCGAGCCGCGATAGGGCACATGCGTCATCTTGAGGTTGCCGGCGCGCTTCAGGAACAACTCGGTCGCCAGATGCACCGCACCGCCGTTGCCGCTGCTGCCGTAGTCGTACTTGCCGGGGTTGTCGCGCAGCAGCTTCACCAGCCCGGGCAGGTCCTGCGCCGGCAGGTCCTTGTTCACCAGCAGCACCATGGGGATGACGCCGAGCAGCGCGATGGGTGTGAAATCCGCCACCGGGTCGAAGGGCAGGCGCGGGAACAGCGGCCGCAACACCGAATGGGCGATGGTGTTGTAGAGCAGCGTGTAGCCATCCTTCGGCGCCTTGGCGACGACCTCGCTGCCGACCACCACGCCGGCGCCGGTGCGATTCTCCACAATCACGCGCTGCGGCAGGATCTTCGAAAGTTCATCGGCGAAGAGCCGGGCAGGAATATCGGTCGGGCCGCCGGCGGCGAACGGCACGATCAGCCGGACGGGCTGGTTCGGCCAGGTGCCTTGTGCGATGGCGGGGCAGGCCAGAGCGGTGGCGCCGATGGCAAGCAGGCTGCGGCGATGCATTGCGGTCTCCCGGGACATGTTCCCGAGAGTGCTGGCCACCGCCGCCGCGGTCAACCGGCCCGCAAGGGTTCGATCCGCCGTCCATCCTCGCGGCCGAAGACATGCAGCATCTCCGGCGGCAACGCGACCCACAGCGTCCGGTCCTGCGGTGCCATGCCGGCAAGCTTCACCACCAGGGCCTCGCCATCGGCGAGGCTGCCGTGCAGCACCGTCTCCGAGCCCAGCGGCTCCACCAGGTCGAGCGCCAGGGCAAGGCCATCCGCCGCCAGGATGACATGCTCCGGCCTTATGCCGATGATCAGCGGCAGCCCATCAGGCCCCGGCCGTGGACCGTCGGCGAAGCGGATCACCGGGCCGGCGCGCAGCTCCACGGCGGCGCCGCCCTCGGCCAATCTGCCCTCAAGGAAGTTCATCGCCGGGCTGCCGATGAAGCCGGCGACGTAGGTATCGGCCGGCTTCGCCCAGATCTCCATCGGCGTCGCCACCTGGGCCGCATGGCCCTGGTGCATCACCACCAGCCGGTCGCCGAGGGTCATCGCCTCCACCTGGTCATGGGTGACGAAGAGCGAGGTGACGCCGAGGCGCTGCTGCAGCCGGCGGATCTCGGCCCGCATCTGCACCCGGAGCTTGGCGTCGAGGTTGGACAGCGGCTCGTCGAACAGGAAGAGCTTCGGCTCGCGGACGATGGCGCGGCCCATCGCCACGCGCTGGCGCTGGCCGCCGGAGAGTTGCTTCGGCCGGCGCTCGAGCAGCGCCTCGATCCCCAGCAGCGCCGCCGCCTCCCGCACCCGCCGCGCCACCTCGGGCCGCGGCAGGCCGCGGATGCGCAGGCCGTAGCCCATGTTCTGCGCCACGCTCATATGCGGGTAGAGCGCGTAATTCTGGAACACCATGGCGATGTCGCGCTCGGAGGGTTCCAGCGCCGTCACCTCCCGCCCGGCGATGCGGATGCTGCCGGCGCTCGGCGTCTCCAGGCCGGCGACGATCCGCAGCAGGGTCGACTTGCCGCAGCCGGAGGCGCCGACGATGACGATCATCTCGCCATCCTCCACGGCGAGGTCGATGCCGTGCAGCACATGGGTGGGGCCGAAGGATTTGCGGATCCCGGAGACTTCGAGCGTGGCCATTACTTCTCGGTCTCCGTCAAGCCCTTGACGAACCATCGCTGCATCAGCACCACGACCGCGACCGGCGGCAGCAGCGACAACACGCAGGTGGCCATGACGATGTGCCACTCGGTATTCGCCTCGGAGCCGATCATCTTCACCATGCCGATCACCACCGTCTCGACATCGGCCGTGGTGGTGACCAGCAGCGGCCAGAGATACTGGTTCCAGCCATAGACGAACAGGATGACGAACAGCGCCGCCATGTTGGTGCGCGACAGCGGCAGCACGACATCCCAGAGGAAGCGCAGCGGCCCGGCACCGTCCATCTTCGCCGCCTCGACGAACTCATCCGGGATGGTCATGAAGAATTGCCGGAACAGCAGCGTCGCGGTGGCCGAGGCGATCAGCGGGATGATGAGGCCGGCATAGGTGTTCACCAAGCCGAGGTCGGAGACCACCTTGAAGGTGGGGAAGATCCGCACCTCCACCGGCAGCATCAGGGTGATGAAGATCGACCAGAACGCCAGCATCCGCCCGGGAAAGCGGAAGAACACCACCGCATAGGCCGAGGCGAAGGAGATGGTGATCTTCCCCACCGCCACCAGCACCGCCATCAGCATGCTGTTCCACAGCATGCTGCCGACGCCGATGCCGGCGGTGGCCGCGGCGCCGGCGCCCCAGGCGGTGCGGTAATTCTCCAGCGCATGGCCGCCGGGCAGCAGCGGCACCTCGCCGCGGCCGATGGTCGCCGCGTCATGGGTCGAGCCGATCAGCACGATCCAGATCGGCAGGGCGAAGGCGATGACGCCGAGGATCAGCAGGACATGGGTGAGCCACGCGCGGCGCGGCGCCACGCGCGGCGCCTCGGCCGCGCTTCGGCCCGCGGTCACGCCCGGGACGGCGGCGACAGGGGCTTCAGTAGTGGACACGGCGTTCGATGAAGCGGAATTGGATGGCGGTCAGGGCGATGACGACCAGCATCAGGATCACCGATTGCGCCGAGGAGGAGCCGAGGTCGAGGTTCACCCGGCCATCGATGTAGGCGCGGTAGATCAGCGTCTCGGTCGATTTCGCCGGGCCGCCCTTGGTCAGCGCGTCGATGATGCCGAAGGTGTCGAAGAAGGCATAGACCAGGTTGACCACCAGCAGGAAGAAGGTGGTCGGCGACAGCAGCGGGAAGACGATGGTCCAGAACCGCCGGACCGGCCGCGCACCGTCGATCGCCGCCGCCTCCAGTACCGATTTCGGAATGCTCTGCAGCCCGGCCAGGAAGAAGATGAAGTTGTAGGAGACCTGCTTCCAGGCGGAGGCGAGGATCACCATCAGCATCGCCTGGCCGCCATTGAGGCGATAGTCCCAATCGAGCCCGGCGGCGTTCAGTGCCCGGCCGATCAGGCCGACCTGCGGGTGGAACAGGAAGATCCACAACACCGCGGCGACCGCGGGGGCGATGGCATAGGGCCAGATCAGCAGGGTGCGGTAGGCGCCGGCACCGCGGATCTGCTTATCGGCCAGCACCGCGAGCAGCAGCCCTGCCGAGAGCGAGAGCGCCGAGACGCTGACCGAGAAGACCAGCGTGTTCCAGGCGGTTTCCAGATACAGCGGATCGGCCAGCAGATCCGCGAAATTCTCGAAGCCGACGAAGCTGGTGCGGATGCCGAAGGCATCCTGCCGCAGGAAGGCGAACCACACGGCCTGCCCGGCCGGCCAGAAGAAGAAGACGATGGTGATGGCGAGCTGCGGCAGCAGCAGCAGCGCCGGAAGCGTCATGCCCCTGAAGACGGTCTTCCGTTCCAAGCGTGAACTCCTGGGTTCCAGGGAGGGCAGAGCCCTCCCCGGGCTTGCGGCCGGTGCCTAGCTTCGGTTCGCCCGTTCGAAATTCCGCAGCGCCACATTGCCGCGCCGCTGCGCGGCCTCCAGCGCCGCCGTGGCGCCCTGCTGGCCCTGCAGCGCCTTCTCCAGCTCCTCCTGGATGACGTTCCGGACCTCGACGAAATTGCCGAGCCGGAAGCCCATGCTGTTCGGCGTCGGCTCGGCGCGGGAAAGCTGGACCACCGCGGCATCGGCGCCGGGGTTCTGGACGTAGAAGCCCTCGGTCTTCGCCTTCTCGTAGGCGGCGATGGTGATCGGGACGTAGCCGGTCGATTTGTGCCACCAGAGATCCTGGTCCACCTCGCTGATGAAGCGGAAGAACTCCGCCACCCCGCGGTACTCCGCCGCCGGCCGGTTGCGGGCCGAGAGCGCCCAAAGGCTGGCGCCGCCGATGACGCCGTTCTTCGGGCTCTGGATCACGTCGTCATGGTAGGGCAGCGGCACGGAGATCCACTTGAAGCGCGCCTCGCGCTCCACCCGCGCTCGGTTGCCGGCGGAGTTGAAGCTGATGGCAACCTCGCCGGTCGGGAAGATGGCATCGGCGGCGTTGTCGCGCCCGCCATAGCGGAACAACCCGTCCTTCTGCAGCCCCAGCAGGAATTCCATGTGCTTGCGGAAGAAGGGCGCGGTGAGCTGCAGCTCGGTGTTCATCCCCTCGAAGCCATTGGCCCGGGTGGAGAAGGGCACGTCGTGGATCGCCGCCATCTGCTCGAACATCACCCAGGTCGGCCAGGCGGTGGTGATGGCGACCGGCGCGGCATTCGCCGCCTTGATCTTCTCGGCGGCGGCGCGGACCTGCGCCCAGGTCTTCGGCAGCTCGGTGGTGGAGAGCCCGGCCTTCTGGAAGGCATCGAGGTTCAGCCACATGATCGCCGAGGAGGAGTTGTACGGCATCGAGATCAGCCGCCCCTGGGTGTCGCTGTAGTAGCCGCGGACACCGGCGATGTAGCGCTTCGGATCCAGCTCGACGCCGGCATCGGCCAGCAGCGCATGCACCGGGCGGATGGCCGGGCCGGCGGCCATCATCGTCGCCGTGCCCACCTCGAAGACCTGGGCGATGTGCGGCGGGTTGCCGGCGCGCCAGGCGGCGATGGCACCGGTCATGGTGTCGATGTAGCTGCCCTTGAAGCTGCCGACGACGGTGTAGCGGTCCTGGCTGTCGTTGAATCGCTTGACCTGCTCCGCCACCCGCTCCCCGAGCGGGCCGGCGAGGCCGTACCAGTACTGGATCTCGGTGCGGGCCTGGGCTCGGGCCAGGCTGGGCGCGGCCAGGCTGAGCGCGGCGGTTCCGGCGATGAGGCTGCGGCGCTGCATGATGGCGCAATCTCCCGTTGCGTTGTTGGTGGGCGGCGCAGTAGCCGCCGGGCTTTGCGGCAGGGTTACGGTTCAGAGACAGCTTGATGAAGCGGCCGCCCCCGCGCAAGCCGATGCTACGTGCCTTCCACCAGCTTGGCATACAATGCCGGATCGGTGGCGCCCTCGGTGCCGAACAGCAGCACCCGGCTGCCCTCCTCAAGGCCGAGGGCGGTGCGGCCGAAGGGGTCGCGCGCCGCCAGCAGCAGCGCCGCCAGCCCCGCCACCGCGCTTTCGCCGGCCACCACCCTGGGCTGCCGCCGCGCCAGCAGCTTCATGCAATCCACCGCCGCCGCATCCGGCAGGGAGATGAAGGCGAAGGCGCTTCGCTCCAGCTCCTGCCAGGCCAGCAGGGAGGGCTCACCGCAGGCAAGGCCGGCCATCAGCGTGTCCAGCTCACCCTCGATGGCGGTCAGCTCGCCGGCCTCGGCGCTGGCCAGCAGGCAGGCCGCCCGGTCCGGCTCCACGACGATGAGGCGGGGCACCCTGGCGCCGTAGCGCGCCCGCATCTGCGCCGAGACCGCCGCCGCCACGCCGCCGACGCCGCCCTGGACGAAGACATGGGTCGGCGGCTCGGGCAGCGCCTCGGCGGCCTCCTCGGCCATCAGCCGGTAACCCTGCATCACGTCGCGCGGCACCTCGGTGTAGCCGGGGTAGGAGGTGTCGGAGACGACGAACCAGCCGTCCTTCTCCGCGGTCTTCTGCGCCGCGCGCACGGCGTCGTCATAGGTGCCGGGCACCACGCGGATCTCGGCGCCATAGGCGGCGATGGCGTCGCGGCGGCCCTGGCTGACCGCCTCATGCACGAAGATCACGCAGCGGGCGCCGAAGCGCTGCGCGCCCCAGGCGACGCTGCGGCCATGGTTGCCATCGGTGGCGCAGGTGACGGTGATGGCCTGTGTCGCAGACTTGTGCTTGCCCTCCGCCAGCTCCGCGGCAGTGGCCGCATTGGCCACGCCGCGCTTCGCCAGCTCCGCCTGCAGCAGCTTCATCACCGCATAGGCGCCGCCGAGCGCCTTGAAGCTGCCGAGGCCGAAGCGCCCGCCCTCGTCCTTCCAGTGCACCGCAGCCACTCGCGCCGCTTGCGCCACCTCGGGCAGCGGCAGCAGCGGGGTCGGGGCGTAGCCGGGCCAGGAGGCGATCTCCTCCTGCGCCCGGCGGAAGCCGGCCTCGGGCAGCACCACGACGCCGGGAGTGCCGTGGTGGCGGTTGAGCATCAGGCGGAAGGGGCGACGGGGTATGGTCATGCGGCCCTAGTATTGCGCGGCGCCCGGCTCTTCGCCAAACCAGGCTTCGGGAGCGGGCGCGGGAGAACGAGAGCCATGCAGATCACGATCCTGGGCGGTGGCGGCTTCCTCGGGCAGAAGCTGGCGCGGCGGCTGGCGACGGATGCTGCGCTGGACGGAAGGCCCATCACCGGCCTCACCCTGTTCGACCTGCAGGCGCCGGCGCGGCCGAATGCCCCCTTCCCGGTCAGGGCCCTCGGCGGCGATGTGGCCGATCCGGCGCAGGTGGCGGCCGCCATCCCGCCCGGCACCGATGTCGTGGTGCATCTGGCGGCGGTGGTCTCGGCCCAGGCGGAGGCGGATTTCGACCTCGGGATGCGGGTGAACCTACAGGGCACGCTGGCGGTGCTGGCGGCCTGCCGCGCTCTCCCGAAAGCCCCGCGGGTGGTCTTCACCTCCTCCGTCGCCAGCTTCGGCGGCGGCCAGGACGCAAGGCTGGAGGATGATGCGCGCCAGCTTCCCGGCAACAGCTACGGCGCGCAGAAGGCGATCGGCGAGCTGCTGCTGCAGGATGCCAGTCGCAAGGGCTTCCTGGATGCGGTGAGCCTACGGCTGCCCACCGTCATCATCCGTCCCGGCCGGCCGAACAAGGCCGCCTCCTCCTTCGTCTCCGCCATATTGCGCGAGCCGCTGCTGGGGCTGGAGACGCCGCTGCCGGTGCCTGAGGAATTCGCTGTCTGGATCTGCTCGCCGCGCCGGGCGGTGGAGTGGTTCCTGCATGCCATGGCGATGAATACGGCGTCGCTCGGCCTCGACCGCGGCATCAGCCCGCCCGGCCGCAGCGCCACCGTGGGCAAGATGCTGAGCGCGCTGGAGACGGTGGCCGGACCGGCGGCGCGACGGCTGGTGAAGCCGGCGCCCGATCCGGCGATCGAGGCCATCGTCGGCAGCTGGCCGGGCAGCTTCACCGCCGAGCGGGCCCGCAAGCTGCTAGGCTTCTCGGAACAGGAATCGCTGGAGGAAATCGTCCAGGCCTTCATCGAGGACGACCTGACGGCGACGAAGGCCGAACGCAGCCTTTAAGCTCTGGCCGGTCCAGGAGGGCGTTCGCCCCTGGCGGTAGAGGCAGCGCCTTTTCCGGAAGGCTCAGGTGGTCTCCCGCACCGGGATCGCCGATTTCAGCACCCGCAGCAACTCCGGCACGCCTTCACCTGTGGCGCCGGAGATGAGGTGCACCTTGGCGCCGGAGGCGCGCTCCAGCGCCTTCACCCGGCTGCTGCGGGCCTGCGGCGTCATCGCATCCACCTTGTTCAGCGCCAGCACCTCGGGCTTCTCGGCCAAGCCGTTGCCGTAGCCGATCAGTTCTTCCCGCACCGTGCGCCAGGCGCCGGCGGGGTCGGGCTGGCTGCCGTCCACCAGATGCAGCAGCACGGCGCAGCGCTCGACATGGCCGAGGAAGCGGTCGCCGAGTCCGGCGCCCTCATGCGCACCCTCGATCAGCCCGGGGATATCGGCGAGGACGAACTCTTCCGAGGCATTCAGCCGCACCACGCCGAGCTGCGGATGCAGGGTGGTGAAGGGGTAGTCGGCGATCTTCGGCCGCGCCGCGCTGACGGCGGCGAGGAAGGTGGACTTCCCGGCATTCGGCAGCCCCACCAGCCCGGCATCGGCGATGAGCTTGAGGCGCAGCCAGAGCCAGCGCTCCTCGCCCGGCCAGCCCTTGTCGGCGCGGCGCGGAGCGCGGTTGGTGCTGGTCTTGTAATGGGCATTGCCGAAGCCGCCGTCGCCGCCGAGGGCGATCACCACCCGCTTGCCCACCACATCCAGGTCAGCCAGCAGGGTTTCCTTGTCCTCGGCGAAGATCTGGGTGCCGACCGGCACCTTCAGCACCACATCCTCGGAGCCAGCGCCGGTGCGGTCCTGGCCGGCGCCGTTGCCGCCCTTGCGGGCCTTGAAATGCTGCGCGTAGCGGTAGTCGATCAGGGTGTTCAGCCCATCCACCGCCTGGACGATGATGTCGCCGCCCTTGCCGCCATTGCCGCCGTCCGGGCCGCCATACTCGACGAAGCGCTCCCGCCGGAAGGCGATGACGCCATCGCCACCATCGCCGGCCTTTACCCAGACCTTGGCTTCATCGAGGAATTTCATCTTCTCTTCCGTCGTGCGGCCAGCTGCCACACCAATCCTGCCGGTCCGATGGGCCAGGGGCGAGCCCCCTGCACCCCAAGACTGGTTCCTGAAACGCAAACGGGGGCCCTGTGGCCCCCGCGCTCAACATTCCTGCAAGGGGGAGCCCCCGCGGTTGGTCTACTCGGCCGCCTGCACCAGCGGCACGACCGAGACGTGCACGCGATCCTCAGCCTTGCGCTCGAACTTCACATGCCCGTCGACCATCGCATGCAGCGAGTGGGTGCGGCCGACCGAGACATTGCTCCCGGGGCGCATCTTGGTGCCGCGCTGGGTGACGATGATGTTGCCGGCGCGCACGACCTGGCCGCCGAACAGCTTCACGCCAAGGCGCTTGCCGGCGCTGTCGCGCCCGTTGCGGGACGAGCCGCCCGCCTTCTTGTGTGCCATGGTCCTGCTTCCTTATGCCGAAGCGATGTCGCCGATGCGCAGCACCGTCTGGTGCTGGCGGTGACCGGCCTTGCGGCGGCTGTTCTTCCGGCGGCGCTTCTTGAAGATGATGATCTTCTGGCCACGGTTCTGCTCGACGACGGTTGCGGTCACGCTCGCGCCGGGCACGGTCGGGGCACCGACGGTCAGCCCAGCCTCGTTGCCGAGGGCGAGCACGTCGTGGAAGGTGATGGTGGCACCGGGCTCGGCCTCAAGCCGTTCCACCGTCAGGACGGCGTTCGGTGTCACCCGGTACTGCTTTCCGCCGGTGCGGATCACTGCGAAGGTCATCTGCGGCCTCAACTGGTCGCGCCAGGACTGCGAACCGGGGGCGGCGCAGCCCCGGCGGGATAGGGCCAATGGCGTACAGGCTGTACCATGCGCGCGCGAAAGCGCGGCCCTGGCACAGACCCGGCCACCGGAAGGCGGAGCGTATAGGGGCGCGGACCCCCTTGCGTCAATCCCGGGCGCGGAGTCTCCGGGCTGGCGACCCTGGCCCGCGATCGCCCTGGGTGGAAACACCCAGGCGTGAACGCCGGCTCAACAAAGCCTGGCCCGGTGCCGCCTGGCCACGGTCAGGCCTGCACCGGGCTAGGGCGTGATCCCCTTGGCCTGCACCAGCGCCGTCCAGCGCTCAAGGTCGGTTGCCAGCAGCCGGCCGAGCGCCGCGCCGTCCTCGCCGCTCGGCACGCCGCCCTGCTCGGCGAAGCGGGCCTGCACCTCGGGGTCGGCGTGGGCCTTGCGCACCGAAGCCAGCATCCGCCCCACCAGCGCCAGGTCCAGCCCCTTCGGACCGAACAGCCCGTACCAGTAGGAGAGGGTGAAATCGACACCTGCCTCCTTCGCCGTCGGCACCTCCGGCAGCGCCGACACACGGCCGCCGGCGGTGCCGATGGCCACCACCCGCACCGTGCCCGCCCGTACCGCGCCGAGCACCGTCGGCGGCGCCGCCAGCAGCATCTGGATCCGCCCGGCGACCAGGTCGGTAAAGGCTGGGCCGGCGCCGCGGTAGGGCACATGCGTCATTCGGGCCCCGGCCGCATCCAGCAGGGTCTCGGCATAGAGATGCAGCGAGGAGCCATTGCCCATGGAGCCGAAATTCAGCGCGCCCGGATCGCGCTGCGCCATTGCCACCAGCTCCGGCAGGCTGCGCGCCGGCAGCGCGCCGGGCACGGCGATGACCGAGGGGTAGTCCACCAGCAGCGCGATCGGGGTGAAATCCGCCCGGACATCAAGGCCGAGGTCGGGCATCAGCGGCGGCGCGGTGGCCAGGGAATTCTCGCTGAGCAGCAGGGTGTAGCCATCCGGCCGGGCCCCGGCGACCAGCCGCCAGGCGATGCTGCCGCCACCGCCCGGCCGGTTCTCCACCACGAAGGACTGGCCGAACGATTCGCCGAGCTTGCGAGCATAGAGCCGGGTGACGAAATCCGTGGTGCCGCCGGGCGGCCAGGCGATGATGAGGCGCACCGGGCGCTCCGCCGGCCAGGCCGCCTGGGCCTGGGCAAGGCCCGGCGCCAGGCCAAGGGCGAGCAATAGCGCCCAGCGGGCGATGCGGCATGCGGTCATGATGGTCCTCCCCGGCGGCGGCGCCGTTGCACAGGGAAGCCTAACCCAGGCCCTGGTCCGGGCGAAGTCATCCGGGTGGCGCAATCGGTTCGCCGGGTCAGGGACCACGGCGGGCTCGGGCATCCGGGCCTCCACGCCACGATCGCATCCGGTCGGGCCCAGCGAATGCTTGGTCCGGCGCCGCGATCAGGTCTAGCGTGCCGCACCGGTCGGGCACCCGAACGACCCGCTGCCGCAATCAGGAAGACACGCCCATGACGGCACTCGCTGACCGCGCCACCCGGCGCAGCCTGCTCACGGCCACCGCCGCCGCGCCTCTTGCCACCGCAGTTGCGCCACGCTGTGCCCGGGGTCAGCGCCCAACGATCCGCATCGGCGTGCTTACCGATGTCTCCGGCCCCTATTCCGACAACACCGGCCAGGGCTCCGCCGTCGCCGCCCGGCTCGCCATCGAGGATTTCACCCGCGACAATCCCGGCATCCGCGCCGAGGTCCAGATCATCGATTTCCAGAACCGCGCCGAGGTCGGGCTCAACGCCGCCCGCGGCTGGTACGACCGGGAAGATGTGGACGTGATCCTGGACGTGCCGAACTCCGCCATCGCGCTCGCCGTCGCCAACCTGGCGCGGGAGAAGAACAAGGTGGCGATCTTCACCGGCGCCGCCTCCTCCGACCTCACGGGCCGGGCCTGCGGGCCGAACCACCTGCACTGGGTCTACGACACCTGGTCGCAGGCGCATGCCACCGCGACGGCGCTGGTCGCCGAGGGCGGCGACAGCTGGTTCTTCATCACCGCCGATTATGCCTTCGGCCACTCCACCGAACGCGACGCCGCTACTTTCGTCCGCGCCGCCGGCGGCAAGGTGCTCGGCGCCGCGCGCTATCCCTTCCCCGCCACCACCGATTTCTCCGCCCAGATCGTGCAGGCGCGGGCGAGCGGGGCAAAGGTGCTGGGCCTTGCCAATGGCGGCGCGGACATCGCCAATTGCGTGAAGCAGGCGGCCGAATTCGGCCTGCAGCGCAGCGGCGTGCGCATCGCCGCAATCCTGATCCTGCTGCCGGAGGTTCATTCCATCGGCCTGAACGCCGCGCAGGGCCTGGTGGCGACCGACACCTTCTATTGGGACCAGGATGACGGCAGCCGCGCCTTCGCCAGGCGCTTCCAGCCGCTCTACCGCGGCATCATGCCGACCCACATCCACGCCGGCGGCTATTCGGCCACGCTGCACTACCTGAAGGCCGCCGCCAGCATGGGCGTGGCCGCGGCCAAGGCGGATGGCGCGGCGGCGATCCGGCGGATGAAGGAGATGCCGACGGACGACCCGCTGTTCGGCCGCGGCATGGTGCGCGCGGATGGGCGGAAGATCCACCCCGCCTATCTGTACCAGGTGAAGGCGCCGGCCGAGAGCCGCGGGCCCTGGGACTACTATCGCCGGCTGCGCACCATCCCCGCCGACCAGGCGTTCCGGCCCCTCTCGGAGGGCGGCTGCGCGATGGTCCAGAGCTGATACCGCGGACTTTCCTTCCGGCCTGCCCCGGCATGGGCTTGGGGCTGGCGCCGAGGCACGGCAGTATCCCGTGGGCACCACGGTCGAGGACCCGCTGCCGCGCCGGAAAGGCGCCACGCAAGCAAGCCGGCGAAATTTGCCGGGAGGAGGACGGGTAGATGAGACGATCCAGGCGAGGGCTGCTTGGCGCAGCGGTTGCACTGGCACCCGCATCGGCACTCGCAATCGCATCGGCCCGGGCACAGGCCTGGCCGGCCCGCCCGATCACCATCGTGGTCCCTTTCGTTCCCGGTGGCCTGCCCGACAGCAATGCACGCTTCATGGCGCAGCGCCTCGCCGAGCGGCTGGGCCAGCCGGTCGTCATCGAGAACCGCCCCGGTGCTGGCGGCAACATCGGCGCCGAAGCGGTCGCCCGCGCCCGGCCGGACGGCTACACGCTGCTGTTCGGCACCATGGGCACGCATGGCTCGAACCCCGCCCTGTACCGCAACCTGCCTTATGATGCGCTGAAGGATTTCACCCCCATCCATGCCCTGTTCGCCGACAACAACATTGCCGTGGTCGGCGCCAGCAGCCCCTTCCGCAATCTGGCCGATGTCGCCGCCTTCGCCCGGGCCAATCCAGGCAAGCTGAATTTCGGCTCCGGCGGCGTCGGCACCGGCGTGCATCTGGCCGGGGCGCTGTTCCAGAAAGTGTCCGGCATCGACATCGTCCATGTGCCCTATCGTGGCACACCCGCGGCACTGAGCGATGTGGTGGCCGGGCGCCTCGACCTGATGTTCGACTATGCCGTGACCAGCGGGCCGCTGATCAAGGACGGGCGGCTGCGGCCACTGGCGGTCACCGGCAAGCAGCGGCTGTCGCTGCTGCCCGAGACGCCGACCGTGGCCGAGGCCGGCTTCGCCGAGGCGGAGCTGGACGTCTGGTCCGGCCTGTTCCTGCCGGCCGGCGTCCCGCCCGCGATCAGCGCCACCCTGGCAACGGTGACCGCCGAGGTCCTCGCCCAGCCGGAGACGATACGCTGGGCCGAGCGCACCGACTCCGGCCGGATGCTCGGCGTGTCGGAGGAGCGCTTCCGCCGCTTCATCGAGTCCGAGCTGCTGCGGTGGCGCGACATTGTCGAATTTGCCGGGGCGCGGCTGGATTGAGGCCAGCGGCAAGCCGCTGAAGCGGATCGCCGTCCGGTTGGGCGGCGGTCCACTTCGGCCTGCCGCTTCAAGGGCAGAAGTCACGCCTTCAGGCTTCCAGCCTTCCGGCGATCCGCTGCAGCCTGTCGATTGCAGAGCGGATTCACGTCCCTCCGCGACCTGCTCTACCCGCCGGTCTCCACACCGCCGGCCAGTGCCCGCGCCAGGGGAACCTCGATGGTGCAGACCAGCCCGGCCTCATCCCATCGCCGGTCGACGCGGCCGCCGAGCTGTCCCTTCACCGTCGCCTCGATGACGCGGGAGCCGAAGCCACGCCGCTCCGGCACCCCCACGACCGGCGGGCCGCCGTCCTCCGTCCAGCGCAGCCGCAGCCACCCTCCCGCGCCCTCGACCTGCCACGCCACGCTGACATGTCCGCCCGGCGTGGAGAGTGCGCCGTATTTGGTCGCATTGGTCGCCAGCTCGTGCAGCGTCATCGACAGTGCCTGCGCCGCGGCCGGCGAGACGGTCAGCGCCGGCCCCATCACATCGACGCGCGGCTGGTCCGCCACGGTTTCCGCCTCGGCGCCATCGGCAGCCGGCAGGAAGGCGGCCAGCTCGGCGGTAACCACCGCCTGCAGCTCAGCCCCCGTCCATTGCCCCTGCGCCAGCATGGTGTGCGCCCGCGCCAGCGCCGCCACCCGACCTTCCACCGCACGCACGAAGCTGCGGATGTCCTCGGCATGGGTCAGCCGCACCGCCGCCGACACCACGGCCAGCGCATTCTTCGCGCGGTGGTCCAGCTCCCGCATCAGCAGCGCCAGCCGATCGAGCGCCTCCTTCTGCGCGGTGATGTCGCGCATGATGCCGATATGGCGCACTGGCCGGCCGTTCGCATCGGCCACCGCCTCGGCGCAGGACAGCATCCAGCGCACCGCGCCGTCGCTGCGGCGGATGATCCGCATCTCCAGCTCGGGCAGCGCTCCTACCACCGTGGCAGTCTCGGCCATCGCCAGCCTGGATCGTGCCAGATCCTCGGGATGGATCAGCGAGGTGAGCAGCTCGCGCGTCACCGGCGTGCCCGGCTCCACCCCCCAGAGCCGATAATTGCTTTCCGACCAATGGCGCATGCCGCTGGCGAGGTCACGTTCCCAGGCGCCAATGCCGCCTGCTTCCTGCGCCAGGCGCAGCCGCTCCTCCGAGGCACGCAGCGCAGCCTCGGCCCGGGCTGCATCGGTGATGTCGGCATTCACCCCGATCATGCCGAGGAACTCGCCGCCGGGGCCGAACCGAGGCTGCGCCACGGTGCGCAGGACCCGGTACTCGCCATCGCCCCGCCGGTACCGCGCTTCCTCGGTGAAACCCTTCCGGGCCTGCATCGCCGGACCGACCTGCTGGAACACGCGATCCCGATCCTCGGGATGGATGCTCGCGCTCCAGTCGAAGGTGTCGAAACCCTCGGGACCGACGCCCCAGAACTCCCTCAGCGCGGCGTTGAGGTAGAGGCATTTACCCTCGGCGTCGACCATCCAGAGCATCACCGGCGCGCTCTCCGCCACCAGGCGGAACCGCTCCTCGCTTTCCCGCAGCGCCGCCTCGGCCCGAGCCCGGTCGAGGTGGTCGCGGCGCCGCTGCTCGATGTCGCGGAAGGCAACGGTGATGCCGCCATCGCCCCGCGGGTAGATGTCGATCTCGATCCAGCGGTGCGTCACGGCGGAGATGGTGCAGAGATGGACGTCCTCATGCCGCGCGGCAGCATAGCGCTTGGCCTCCCAGGCGGCGCTGCCGACCGCCTGCGGGAGCAGCTCGTCGAAACGGCAGCCGAGCACCTCCTCCAGCCGCAGCCTCCAGAAGGCCAGCGCGTGGTCGCTGGCAAAGATGATGTGCCCATCCGGGTCGAGCGCGTAGAGCGTTTCGCCGATGCTGGCCAGCACCTCGGCGTTGCGCCGGTTGGCGCCCCGCAACGCCGCCTCGGCCCGCTCGGTGGCGTCGCGCAGCACCTCGAACTCCGCCACCCCCGCAGGCACCCCCGCGGACAGCGGCAGGCCGGTGACGGCCGGTCGTTCACCGCCGGCACCCTCGGCATGGCGCACCAGCGCGAAGACCGGGCGCAGGATCCGCCGTGAGAGCGCCGCACTGAGCGCGATCCCGAACGTCAGGGCGAAGGCCCCGCCCGCCGCAAGACCCAGCTGCGGATTGAGCCAGGCCGCGCGGTAGGCGGCGAAGGTCTCGCCAACCGCGAGAGTCCAGCCCGGCGCGGCGACAAGGCGCTGGAACGCCAGGATGACGGCTTGCTCATCGATCGCGGTGCCCTGGGCGATGCCCCGGTCCCGACCCTCGATGGCCGACAAGTACCAGGCCGGGACGGCGCCGCCCAGATACTGCTCATGCCCGGCCGAGCCCGCCGCGACGAGGCCGCTGCCATCCACCAGGGTGGCGAACAGGCCACCGCTCAGCTCCGGCGCCACAAGGGCGCGCGACAGGATCGCAAGCTCAAGGCGGGTGCCGAGTATCCCCACCACGCGCCCGGCGCGCAGGATCGGCACCGCGACACCCGCCACGGCTTGGCCCGGCGCCGCCCCGACCATCACGTCGCTGACCACGGGCTGGCCGGTGGCGAACAGCCGCGCCACCCCGCCGGCACCCCGCATGACCGGAAGCTCGGGATCCTTCGAGGAGAGGGCGGGGAGACGCTGGCGCAGGTCGCGCCCCAGCACGACCACGGGGCTGCCGAGCAAGGCGCCGGCGCGCTCGGCCTGGGTGCGGAACATCACCGGCTCGGCGGCCTCATCTTCCGCCAGCACGTCGAGCGCCGGCGATGCCGCCAGCACCGAAAGCCCCGCGAGGTGGCGGCTGATCTCCGAATCCACTGCCGAGGCGAGCGCGCGCGCCGTGTCTGCTAGGCGATCCTCGAAGGCGAGGCGGCAGATCTGCGCCATGTGCCATGCAGTGACGCCGCCCAGGGCGAGGGATGGCAGCAGGACGGCGAGCACGAGGCCCAGCAGATGCGCGCGAAGGCCAAGCCGCCGACGCATCGCCGGCGCCCTGTCGGCATGCCCTGGGCTGACGCTGGCCGCCCTGCCCCGGCTGACGCCACCCGGCGCCACGGAGTCCCGGTGCTGGGGTGCCGGCAGCCTCTTGAACGATGCGCCCCCTGCGGCACGCGGCGGGCCCATGGTGGCGGCTTCCACCCGGCCGACATGCGACCGGCCGCCGACCTCACCATCAGACAGGCCGGCCCGCGACGTCACACGCTATGTCCCGGCCATCTGCGGACACATCCCAAGGCGCGGGAATGGCCCGGCCGGATCCCACGGTCCCCGGAATGCCGGAGGCATGTTCCGCCATCGCTTGGGCGGTGGTGGCACTTTTCCGCGTCCCCCTGTCCAGGAATGGCTCGCACCGCCCGTATTGGCGCCTGTGCAAGCCGCGACGGCCCATCTGCCGATGATGGAGATGCACCCGGCATGTCCCGGCCGACGAGATGCCGGCGCTGGCTTGGCCACAGCGGATCATCCAGGTCGAAGGCAACCCGCTGCAGGCATGTGTTGGAGGATCGGAGGCGCACGGAGTGGTAGGAACGCCACAGCGCGCCGCCCGGCCCGCGCTCCGATCCGGAGCACCTGCGGGCCGACCGTACATGGTCAGCCTGCACGCGCTCCAGACATATGTGATCGAGGGTGGCTATTTCACGCGGACTGTGTCCGATCCGCACGGAACCATTCTGGCGCGTCGATTCCGAATTTCCCGAGATGCCGGAACCAGCGCGCCAGGAGCAACGACCTGATGGCCGGCCTGGCCCCGGAGTTCACCTGCGAACTCCGGGGCAGGACACCAATGGTTGCTTCACATCCAGATGGCCGGAGCCACCTGCGATGATCGCACCTCTAGGCCTCCGCCGGCTCCAGCGCCGCCAGGACCTTCGGCGGCGACATCGGCAGGCTGTCGAAGCGATGGCCGAGGGCAGCGTAGACGGCATTCGCCACCGCAGCCAGCGGCGGCACCAGCGGCACCTCGCCCACCCCGCGGACACCCTGCGGGTGCTTCGGGTTGGGCACCTCGATCATCACCGTATCCAGCATCGGCAGGTCGGAGCAGACCGGCATCCGGTAGTCGAGGAAGCTCGCGTTATCGACGCGGCCCTGCTTGTCGTACAGGTATTCCTCGCTCAGCGCCCAGCCGATGCCCTGGGCGGCGCCGCCCTGCATCTGGCCTTCGACATAGCTCGGATGCACCGCCCGGCCGACATCCTGGAAGGAGGTGTAGCGCAGCACCCGCACGATCCCGAGTTCGCGGTCGACCTCGACATCGCAGATATGCGTGGCGAAGCCGCCTTCAGCGCCGGTGGTGTTGGCCTGCACGCCAGCCCCGATGGGACCACCCGTCTCGGTGGCCCGGGCGGCGAGTTCCGCCAGGGACAGGGCGGGGAATTTGCCCGCATTATCGCCGGCGGGCCGCGCCTCGCCATCCTCCCATTCGACGGCCTCCGGATCGATCTTCCAGATCTTCGCCGCCCGTTCGCAGAGCGTCTTGATCACCTTCTCGGTCGATTGCGTGACCACCATCGCCGAGGCGAAGAGCACGCGGCTGCCGCCGGTCAGGTTGCTGTAGCCGATCGTCGCGGTGTCGCCGATCAAGACCGAGACCTTCCTGTAGTCGATCCCGAGCAGCTCGGCGGTGATGTTGGCGATCGAGGCGCGCGAGCCGCCGATATCCGGATGGCCGGTGGTCACCACCACATTGCCGTCCTCGGTGATGTTGACTTGCGCGCTCGACTCGCCACCGGCGTTGAACCAGAAGCCGCTGGCCACGCCGCGGCCCTGGTTGGGGCCGAGCGGCGCCGAGTAGTGCGGATGCTCCATCGCCGCGCGGATGGTCTCCTCATAGCCGATGCGGGGGAAGACCGGCCCGTGCGCCGCCTTGGTCCCTTCCTTCGCCGCGTTTCTCAGCCGCAGCTCCAGCGGGTCCATCTTCAGGGCTTCGGCCAGCTCATCCATCACGCATTCGGCCGCATAGGCGCCGATCGGCGCGCCAGGCGCCCGATAGGCGGCGACTTTCGAGCGGTTGGACACCACGTCGAAGCCGAGCGAATGGACGTTCGGGATGTTGTAGGGCGCGAAGGCGCAGCCGGCCGCGCCGCGGATCGGCGAACCCGGCAGGGCGCCCGCCTGCAGGTAGAACACGCCCTTGGCGGCGACGATCCTGCCGTCCTTGGTCGCGCCGATCTTGACCGTGCTCATGGAACCCGAGGTCGGCCCCGAGGCGCGGAACACTTCCTCGCGCGTCATCGTCATCTTGACCGGCCGGCCGGACTTCTTGGACAGCACCACCGCCAGCGGCTCGAGGTAGATGATGGTCTTGCCGCCGAAGCCACCGCCGATCTCGGCCGGGAAGGCACGGATGTCGCTCTGCGGAATGCCGGTCAGCAGCGAGGTCATGGCGCGGACCATGAACTGGCCCTGGCTCGAGCTCCAGATCGTCGCCTTGCCATCGCCCGAGACGCTGACCAGGCAGGAATGCGGCTCGATGTAGCCCTGGTGCACCGGCCGGGTGGTGAAGCTGCGCTCGACGATCACATCGGCCTCGGCGAAGCCGGCGTCGACATCGCCCAGCTTGTGCTCAAGCTTGCCGGCGATGTTGGAGGGCTTGCCGTCGAACTTGATGAAATCATGCAGGATCGGCGCGTCCGGCTTCAGCGCGTCCTCGATCTCGATGACATGCGGCAGGACCTCGTAATCCACCTCGATCAGCCGGCAGGCCTCCTGCGCAATACGCTCGGAGGTGGCGGCGACGGCGGCGACCGGGTGGCCGTGGAACAGCGCCTTCTCGCGCGCCATGACGTTGCGGCACATCCAGCGCATGTCCTGGATGCCGAGCATCACCGGCTTGTCGAGCGGGAAGTCGACGATGTCCTTCGCCGTCACCACCGCCTTCACCCCCGGCAGCGCTTCCGCCTTGGAGGTGTCGATCGAGCGGATCCGGGCATGCGCATGCGGGCTGCGCAGCACCTTGCCCCAGATCAGCCCGGGCATGGTGGTATCGGCCGAATAGGCAGCCCGCCCGGTGACCTTGTCGGCGCCATCCGGGCGGATGGTGCGCTGGCCGATCCACTTGTTGCTGATGACGTTCATCGTGCGGCCTCCCTCATGTCGGCGGCCGTTTCCAGAACCGCGCGGACGATCTTGTCATAGCCGGTGCAGCGGCACAGGTTGCCGGCGAGCCAGAAGCGGACCTCGGTCTCGGTCGGGTCAGGGTTCCGCTCCAGCAGCGACTTGGCGGCCATCAACACGCCGGGGGTGCAGATGCCGCATTGCAGCGCGGCCATCTCCAGGAACTTCTGCTGCAGCGGGTGCAGCGTCTCGCCCTCCGCCATGCTCTCGATGGTGCGGATCTCATGCCCCTCGGCCTCGGCCGCGAGCATCAGGCAGGAGCAGACCAGCCGGTCGTCCAGCGTGATGGTGCAGGCACCGCAATCGCCGGAGCCGCAGCCTTCCTTGCTGCCGGTCAGGCCGAGCGGCCCGCGCAGCACGTCGAGCATGCTCTCGCCCGGCTCCGTCAGGAACTCCACCGGCTCGCCGTTGATGGTGGTGGATACATGCAGCTTGGCCATGGCCTCAGGCCCTCCCGGCGCGTTCGGCGGCGATACCGGCGGCGCGCTTCAGCAGCACCCCGGCAACCTTGGTGCGGTAGACGATGGTACCGCGCTTGTCGTTGATCGGACGGCAGACAGCGCGGCAGGCGGCGGCGGCGGCTTCCAGCGCCGCATCATCGAGCTTCGAGCCGATCAGCGCCTTCGCCGCGTCCTCGACCAGCAGCACGGTCGGCGCCACCGCGCCCAGCCCCACCCGGGCGGCGGTGCAGACACCGTCCTGCAAGGTCAGGCTGACGCCGCAGCCGACCACGGCGATGTCCATCTCGGTACGCGGGATCATGCGCAGATAGGCGTCGCCGGAGCCCGCCGGGCGCGGCGGCAGCTCGAAGCTGACGAGGATCTCGCCCGGCGCCAGGGTGGTGCGGCCCGGCCCGGCAGGCACCGCCTCCACCGGCATCCGGCGCCGCCCGTTCGGCCCCTGCACGGTGACGATGGCGCCAGCCGCGATCATGGCCGGCACGCTGTCCCCGGCCGGCGAGCCGTTGCACAGGTTGCCGCCCGGCGAGGCGCGGCCCTGCACCTGGGTCGAGCCGATCAGGTTCACCGCCTCCAGCACCCCGGGCCAGACCTGGCCGAACTTCGGATGGTCGGCCAGCGCCGCGCCGGAGACGGCGGCACCGATGCGGAAGCCGCCATCGGCGGTTTCCTCGATGCTGGTCATCTCGGGGATCTTCTTGATGTCGACGATCAGCCCCGGGCGCAGCACGCCGGCCCGCATCTGCACCAGCAGATCGGTGCCACCCGCCAGGATGCGGGCTGCGCCGGCAGCAGCGGCAAAGGCGCCGACCGCTTCGTCAAGCGTTCTCGGCGCAAGGTATCGGATGTCCGTCATGCTTATATCCCTGGTCGTTTCCAGTCCCCGGTGCACCCAGATGACTCGGGGTGCTACACCTGGTCAGGCGCTCAGGGTTATGGAGGCTACGATGCCAGGACGGGCTGGCATAGCCCCCTCGCAACGGCTGTGGCCAGGGGGCCCGCCAGTGAGGCGGCCACCGGCGCCGGGCGGCCGCCCGCTCCTCAGTTGGTAAGGGGCACCATGATGGTGCTTGGCTTCCCGGCCTCGGTGATGCTGCTGACGGTGAGCTTCGCTGGGGCCGTCGACGATGCGTTGCGGGCAACATGCGGCGTCATCGGCCGCGGATGGAAGGTCTGCCCCGCCTGGAAGGTCCGCGGCTCCTCGCCCTGCATCTCCAGCGTGACGGCGCCCTCGGTCACCAGGGCGATCTCGTCGCCCGGGTGCATGTGCCGCGGCGTGGCGCCCCCCGGGCCGAGGTCGATGGTGTAGAGCCGGTAGATCCGATGCTCGGTGCCTTGCAGCGGCGTCTCCAGCAGCACCACCGCCTTGAAGCTCGCGGTCGGGGCGGGGATGCCATGCCCGGCATGGGGGTTGGGCGCCTGCTGCGCGATGGCCGGGCCGGCCAGGCCCAGGGCGCAGGCCAGGAGAATCTTCTTCATCTTTCGCTTCCTCGAAAGGGGGAACGGGTTCCGGGCCCAGCCCGGCCGGCCGGCTGGCTTGCCGACCGGGCCGGAGCCGCGCGGGCGGATGCCCCGGGCGTGGCCCGGAGCCACCGTGATCAGTGCCGCGCGATGACGACCTCGAGATACTCGCCGGGTACGACCAGCCCGGCCGCGCCGCCATGGTCGAACCGCGCCAGCAGTTCGAGCAGGTCATGTTCAAGCGCCGCCTGCCGCGGCGGATCGAGCGCGAGGAAGGCCTTGTGCACCGGGCCATAGAAGGTGCGGAACACCTCCACCCAATGCGCCGCGGAGCGGTAGCGGAAGTTGAAGTCGCGGCGGGTGGCGGTGATCGAGCTGGCGCCCTGGCCGAACAGTTCCTGCAGCCGCGCGTCGGTGCCCCAGAGCGCCGGCGAGCGCACCCCGGCGGGCGGCGGGACATGGCGGCCGATGGTCTTGAACAGCTCACCGATGAAGCCCGCAGGTGTCCAATTCGCCAGGCCGATCCGGCCGCCGGGGCGGCAGACGCGCAGCATCTCCGACGCGGCGCGATCCTGGTCAGGCGTGAACATCACCCCGAAGGTCGAGAGCACGACGTCGAAGCTGGCCGCCGGGAAGGGCAGCGCCTCGGCATCCGCCTCGCGGAAGCTGACGGCGAAGCCGTCGGCCGCGGCACGCGCGCGGCCACGCTCCAGCAGCGCCGGGACGTAGTCGGTGGAGGTCACCTCGGCGAAGCGGCGCGCCGCGGCGAGGGTGGCGTTGCCATTGCCGGCGGCGATGTCGAGCACCGTCTCGCCGGCGCAGACATCGGCGGCCTCGCACAGCATCTCGCCGACGATCTGCAGGGTCGAGCCGATGACGGCGAAATCGCCCGAGGCCCAGGCGGCCTGCTGGCGTTGCTTCACCGCGGCGAGGTCGGGCGCGGCGGGGGCCGGCGCATGCTGGCGAAGGGCGGAGATGATAGGGGCGTTCATGGCGCTCTCCCGTGTTGGGGTTGACCGGGGCCGCCGCCGACTGATTTGGCGGCACCGCCACACCCTGCCGCCGAGGTCGCAGGCCAGGCTCAAATCCGCCCTCAAGGAAGCGTCAAAAGCCTGACCAACCACGTTTTTGACGATACCGTGCCGGTTCGGCATGCTGCTGGGCCGCCGCTCGCCTCTCCGGCGATCGACCACAGGATTGCCCGCTTCGATGGCCAGAGCAGAGATTCGCCTGCTGGGTGGCTTCGAGGCCTACCGGGCCGACGGAAGCCGCGCCGCATTCCCGACCCGCAAGGCCGAGGCCCTGCTTGCGGTGCTCGCCCTGGCCGGCGGCGCGCCGCGCAGCCGTGAGCGGCTGGCCGGGCTGCTCTGGGGCGATCGTGGCGAGGCGCAGGCGCGGCACAGCCTCAGCCAGAGCCTCACCTCGATCCGGACCGCGCTCGGCGACGACCCGCTGCTCGCCACCCGCGAGAGCGTGGCGCTCCTCCCCGACCGGGTCGCGGTGGATACGCTGGCCTTCGTCGCCGAGGCCGCGCCCGGCGCGGGACTCACAGCGTTGGAGGCGGCCGCGCGGCGCTACCGCGGGCCGTTGCTGGACGGCATCACGCTGCGCGAGGAGGGATTCGAGGAATGGCTCCGCACCGAGCGCGGCCGGCTGCACGAGCAGGCGCTCAGGGTGCTGCGGCGGCTCGCCGGGGCGGCGCGGGCGCGCGGGGACGCGGTCGCGGCGCGCGACGCGCTGGAACGCGCCGTGGCGCTCGACCCGCTGTCGGAGGAGGCGCATCGCGACCTGCTGCGGCTGCATCTCGACCATGGCAGGGCGGCCGAGGCGGTCCGGCAATACACGGCCTGCGCCGGCATCCTCAGCCGCGAGTTGCAGGTCGAGCCGGGACCGGAAACCGTGGCGCTGTGGCGCGAGGCGCTGGCGCAGGGTGCGGCACGCGAGCCGCCCGCCGCCCCGGAGGGTGACGCCGCCGCCGGGGAACGCAAGCAGGCAACCGCCCTCGCCGCCGTCCTCACGCCAGGCTCCGGCGCGCCAGCCGATCCTGAGGAGCTGGAAGCGCTGCTGGATGCCGCGGCGCGGCGGGCGGCGGAGGTCATCCGCCGGCATGGCGGTCGCATCCTCCGTGCCGTGCCGGAAGGGATCTCCGCGGTGTTCGGCGCCCCGCATGCGCTGGAGGACCACGCCACCCGCGCCTGCCGGACGGCCCTCGACCTGCTCGCGGCCGGGGCGGATGCGGCCTGGCTCGGGATCGGCCTCGACTCCGGCGAGGTCGTGCTGCATGGCGAGGGCGCCGAGCATGGCGCCCGGATCTTCGGCTCCTGCCTGCAACGCGCCGCGCGCATCGCCACGGCGGTCGGTCCGGGCAGGGTCGCGGCGACCGAGGCAACCGCGGCGCTGGCCCGCGGCCGGCTCCGCTTCACCCCGGCGGCGCCGTTGCCGCCCGATCCCGGCGGGTCGCCGCTGCCGCTGTTCCGCCCGGACGGCCCGGCCCGGCCTGGCGACATGGGACGGCTGGCGGCCGAGGGCGAGCTGGTCGAGCGCGCGGCCGAGCTGGCGGCGCTGTCGGCGGCGATCGAGCCGGTTGCGGTGGGCGGCGGCCGGCTGGTTGCGCTGGTCGGCGAGGCCGGGGTCGGGAAGTCGCGGCTGGTGCGCGAGTTCATCGTCCGGACGCTGCCGCCCGGCTGGCGGGTGGTCCGGGCCGCCGCCGATCCGCAGACCTCCGACACCGCCTATGCCACCGTCGCGGCACTGCTGCGCGACGACTTCCGCCTGGGCGAGGATGCGGCGGGCGCGGCCGCGGCGGCACAGATCGCGGCAGCGCTGCGCGCCCTCGACCCAGGCTTTGCGGAGCAGGCCGTGGTGCCGTTGCTGGCGCTGCTGAACCTCGCGCCGGCGACGGATGCCGGCTGGGCTTCGCTGGAGCCGGCCCGGCGGCGGCGGCGGATGGTGGAGGCGGTGCAAAGGCTGCTGCACCTCCGCGCCGCGGCCGAGCCGGTGCTGCTGGTGATCGAGGATCTGCACTGGCTGGACTCCGCCAGCCGTCAGGTGATCGAGAGCCTGGCCGAATCGCTGTCTGCGGCGCGGCTGGCGCTGCTGGTGAATTTCCGGCCGGAGTTCACCCATGGCTGGGCCGGCCTCGGCCACTACCGGCAGCTGCGGGTCGAGCCGCTTTCGATGGATGGGACGCAGGCGCTGCTGGACCGGTTGCTGGGGCAGCATCCGAGCATGGCGCCGCTGCGCTGCCGGCTGGCGGCTCGCGCCAACGGCAACCCCTTTTTCCTGGAGGAATGCGTCCGCGCCGCCGCCGGAACGCCGGGGCTGCTGGCGGAGGCGCCCGGGGCCTACCGGCTGGTCGGCGATCCCGACGCGGTGGTGCTGCCGGCAACGGTGCAGGCGGTCATCGGCGCCCGGATCGACCGGCTGGCGCCGGAGGACAAGCGGTTGCTGCAGGTGGCCTCGGTGATCGGCACCGAACCGCCGGCGGCGCTGCTACGGGCGGTGTCCGGGCTGCCGGAGGAGGCGTTCGAGGCCAGCCTGGCACGGCTGCAATCCGGTGAATTCCTGGTGCCGCTGCGGCTGGTGCCCGATGTGGCCTACCGCTTCCGCCACGCGCTGACGCATGAGGTCGCCTACGGCTCTCTGCTGCGGCAGGACCGGCGGGAGCTGCATCTCAGGGTGCTGCGGGCGATGGCGCCGCGCGACGGGGCGGAGCCGCCGGTGGAGATCCTGGCCTTCCACGCCACCCGCGCCGAGGCCTGGGAGGCGGCGGCGGATTACGGCCGGCAGGCGGGGATGCAGGCCGCGGCACGCTCGGCGAATCGCGAGGCGGTCAGCCTCTACGGCCAGGCGCTGGCCGCGCTACGCCGGCTGCCGGAGAGCCCGCGGCGCGGCGGGGCCGAGGTGGACCTGCTGCTGGAGATCCGCAACGCGCTCTTCGTGCTGGGCGAGCCCGAGGCGATCCCGGCGCATCTGGAGGAAGCCGCACGCATCGCCGCGACGATCGGCGATGCGCAGCGCGGGGCGCGGGTCGGGCTGCTGCTGTCGGGCTGGTACTGGCAGAACGGCCAGCACGGCGCCGCCGGCGCGGCAGCCGACCGGGCCGTCGCGGAGGGTGGCGACGCGCTGCTGGCCGCGCTCGGCCTCTACCGGCGCGGGGCCAATCTGAAGGCGGTCGGGGCATACCGCGCGGCGGCGGCGACCCTGGCCGAGGCCATCACGCTGCTCGAACGGCACGGTGCCGCTGATGCCTTCGCCTTCGGCGGTTATCCCTATGTCTTCTGCTGCTCCTTCCGAGCCTGGGCCCTGGCGGAGCTTGGCGAGTACGCCGCGGCGCGCGCGGCGGGGGCGCAGGGCTGGGATGCGGCGCTGCGGCTCGGCAACAGCTATTCCCAGGCGGTGATGAGCTTCGGCTACGGCCACGCGCTGATCCGCGCCGGGGCGCTTGAGGCGGCGGCGGCGGTGCTCGAGCGCGGGCTGGAACTGTACCGGGTGCAGGAGGTGCCTTCGACCTACCCCTGGATCGCCGCCTGCCTCGGCTATGTGCGGGTGCGGCAGGGCGAGGCCGAGGCCGGGCTGGCGCTGCTGCGTCACGCGGTCGCGCCGGAGGTGCGGCGGCGCGGCCCGCTCTACGCCCAGACCTGGCTGTGGCTGGCGGATGCGGCGGGCCTCGCCGGGCGCGTGGAGGAGGCGCTGGCGGCGGCGCGCACCGGGCATGCGACGGCGACGGCGCAGGGCGAGCGCGGGCACCTGGCCTGGGCCGAGCGCAGCCTTGGCGACCTGCTCTCGGCCACGGAGCCGCGGGCGGCGGCGGCGCATTACCGCCGGGCGATCGGGATCGCGACGGAACTCGGGATGCAGCCGCAGGCCGATCTGGCCCGTGCCGGGCTGGCGCGCATCCTGGCGGCCGCGGAGGGCGCGTAGAGCGGATCGCCGCGGAGCGGCATCGCCCGGAGGCGTGAATCCGCCCTTTCAGCAAATATTCCAGCCGCCCCGCGTCGGGTCAGCCCTCCGGCCGCGCGGCGCCGATGGCCGATGGGGCCGGCGGCACCGCGTCATTCCCCTCACGCCGGTCGCGGTACAGCGCCGCGCGGGTCAGCAGCATCATGGTGACCGGGGTGGTGACCACCATGAACACCGCGATCAGCACCTCATGCAGCACCGGGCGCGTCTGCAGCACGGAGAAGAACAGCATCGAGGCCAGCAGCACGCAGCCGATGCCAAGCGTGGTGCCAAGGGTCGGCGCATGGACCCGCTCGTAGAAGGTGCCGAGGCGCAGCAGCCCCAGCGCGCCGGTCAGGGTCAGCCCGGCGCCGAGCAGCAGCAGCAGCGCGGCCAGCAGCGCCGCCCAGGCCGGAAGCTCCGCCGCCTGGGTCATTCGATCACCTCCCCGCGCATCAGGAATTTGGCCAGCGCCGCGGTCGAGACGAAGCCGAGCAGGGTGATGACCAGCGCCGCCTCGAAGTAGAGCGTGCTGCCGGTGCGGATGCCGAAGACCAGCAGCAGGACCGCGGCGGTGACGTAGAGGGTGTCGAGTGCGAGCACCCGGTCCTGCGCCCGTGGCCCCCGCAGCACGCGGAAGGCGGCGCAGGCCATGGCCAGGCCCAGCATGAGCTGGGCCAGCAGAACCGACCAGCCGAGCAGCGCCGCGCTCATTCGAACACCTCCATCAGCGGCCTTTCATAGTGGTCCTTGATGATCTGCCGCCATTGCGCCTCGTCGATCAGGTCGAGGACATGGAGCAGCATGGTGCTGCGGGTGGAGTCATACTCCACCCAGACCGTGCCGGGCGTGGCGGTGACGATGCAGGCCAGTGCCGCCAGCCCATAGGGGTTGCGCATGTCGAGCGGGATCAGCACGAAACCCGACCTCCGCTGCCGCTCCCCCGGACGCAGGATGAGGCGGGCGACGGCGTTGTTGGAGCGGATGATCTCCGCCAGTACCTTGACCGCCAGCCCGAGGACCACGCGAAGGCGCCGGAACCGGCCCTTCGGCGGGTCGAGCGCCACCAGCACCAGGCAGGCGCCAAGCGACGCCATCCCGCCCAGCAGGATGGCGCCGGGCGAGACGCTCTCGTTCAGCAGCAGCCACATCGCCAGCAACGCGGCGGCCACCAGCGGGAAGGGCAGCCACCGCCTCATGGGCTGCCCCCCCGGGTTCCCGGCGCCGCGGACAGGATACCGCGGACGTAGCCGGCCGGCGCATGCAGCGTCGCGGCGGTGGCCTCCATGTAGCGCATGGCCGGCCCCGCCCCCACCGTCAGCCCGATGCAAAGGGCCAGCAGCACCATCACCGGCGCGATCTCGACCACGCCGACCCGCAGCACGGCGTCATCGGGCGCCGCCCAGAAGGCGTCGATCCCGGCCCGGGTCATCGCCACGATGGTCGCCATCCCGGACAGCAGCAGCGCCGCCAGAAGGGCCCAGGAGGTGGCGGGCACGCCGCCCTCGCCCGGGGCGAACAGCGGCGCCAGCATGGCGAATTTGGCGAGGAAGCCGGACAGCGGCGGCAGCCCGGCCAGCAGCAGCGCGCAGGTGAAGAAGCTGAGGCCGAGGGTGGCAATGGTCGCCGGGATGGCGACGCCGACCTCCTCATCCTCCAGCTCTTCCTCCTCGCCCTCCCCGAAGGCTTCCCGCGTCACCGCCAGCACGTCGGCGCCGACGCCGCGGCCGCGTTCGACCAGTTCGATCAGCAGAAACAGCGCGGCGAGCGCGAGCACCGAGCTGGCGAGGTAGAACAGCGCCCCGCCGCTCACCGCCACCTGCCCCGCGCCTACCGCCGCCAGCAAGGTGCCGGAGGAGACCAGCACGCTCGCCCCCGCCAGCCGCGCCATGTTCTGGGTCGCCAGCACGGCGATCGAGCCGAAGCCGATGGTGAGCAGCCCGCCCGCCACCAGCCAGCCGCCGCCGAACCCGGCCGAGGCGCCGGCGCCCTCGCCGAACAGCAGCAGCCACAGCCGCAGCACGGCATAGACCCCGACCTTGCTGAGGATGGAGAGGATCGCCGCGGCGGGAGCGCTGGCCGCGGCATAGGTGGTCGGCAGCCAGAAGCCCAGCGGCCACATGCCGGCCTTGATCAGGAAGGCGACACCCAGGATGGCGGCGCCGGCCTCCAGCAGCCCACGGTCCTCCGCGGCCAGGGCCGGGATGCGCGCGGCCAGGTCCGCCATGTTGAGCGTGCCGGCCAGGCCGTAGATCATGCTCGCGCCGATCAGGAACAGCAGCGAGGCCACCAGGTTGACCGCGATGTAGTGCAGCCCGGTCCTGACCCGGGCGGTGCCGGAGCCGTGCAGGACGAGACCGTAGGAGGCCGCCAGAAGCACCTCGAAGAAGACGAACAGGTTGAACAGGTCGCCGGTCAGGAAGGCACCGTTGAGGCCGAGCAGCTGGAACTGGAACAGCGGGTGGAAATGCACGCCGGCGTGGTGCCAGCGGGCCAGCGAGAAGGTCAGCGCGGCCAGCCCCAGCACCGCGGTCAGCAGCAGCATCAGCGCCGAGAGCCGGTCGAGCGCCAGCACGATGCCGAATTGCGCCGGCCAATTGCCCAGCCGGTAGACCCGCACCACCGCCTCGGCGCCCGGCGCCACCCCGTCCACCTGCAGCAGCAGCGTGATGGCGAGGCCGAGCAGCCCGAGGGTGGAGACGAGGCCGAGCACGATCTGCAGCCGGCGCCGCCGCTCCCCGGCCAGCACCATCAGCGCCCCGGCCAGCAGCGGCAGGATGATCGGCGCGATCGTCAGATGATCCATCCAGCGGCTCAACCGTCCCGTTCCCTGCCGTCGACGTGGTCCGTGCCGGTCAGGCCGCGGGAGGCGAGCAGCACGACGAGGAACAGCGCCGTGGTGGCGAAGCTGATGACGATGGCGGTCAGCACCAGCGCCTGCGGCAGCGGATCCGCATGCTGCGCGAGATTGCCCGGCACCCCGTGCTCCAGCACCGGCGCCGCCCCGGTGCGCAGCCCGCCGGTGGAGAAGATGAACAGGTTGACCGCATAGGACAGCAGCGACAGCCCCATGATGACCTGGAAGGTCCTTGGCCGCAGCAGCAGCCAGACGCCGGAGCCCGCCAGCACGCCGATCGCGAGCGAAACGATGAGCTCCATCAATCCTCTCCCACCGCCGCGGCGATCCGGCCGGCGGACGGGATGGGCGGCCGCGCCGCCGCCGGGCGGGTCGCGGCGCGATGGCCGCGGACCGACTGATGGGCCAGCGCGATCAGCATCAGCACGGTTGCCCCGACCACCAGCAGGAACACCCCCAGATCGAAGACGAGGGCGCTGGCCATCGGCACGGCGCCGAGCCCGGGCAGCTCCGCATAGCTGAAATAGGCGGTAAGGAACGGCAGGCCGAACAGCCAGGGCGCCATCCCGGTGCCGGCGGCGAGCAGCAGCCCGAGGCTGATCCAGCGCAGCGGGAGGATCCGCAGCCGCGCCTCGACCCAATTCGCGCCGCTGATCATGTACTGCAGGATGAAGGCGACCGACATGACCAGCCCGGCGACGAATCCGCCGCCCGGCAGGTCATGGCCGCGCAGCAGCAGGAACAGCGCGATCAGCCCGATCACCGGGAACAGCAGCCGGGTGATGACGGCGGGCACCAGCAGCCAGTCGGCGAGGCTGTCGCCATCCACCCGGTCCGGCCGCGCCTCGTCCTCGGCGCTCTGGTCGCGCTGCTGCTCCGGCAGATCGACGCTGTCGGGGGCCGGGCGGAAGCGCCGCAGCAGCGCGAAGACGGTCAGCGCCACGGTGCCGAGCACGGTGATCTCGCCGAGCGTGTCGAAGCCGCGGAAATCCACCAGGGTGACGTTGACCACATTGGTGCCGCCACCCTCCGCATAGGCCAGCTTCAGGAAATGCTGCGCAAGCAGTTCAGGCGGCAGCCGCGTCATCACCCCGTAGGACAGCGCCGCCATGCCGGCCCCGGCGGCGCCGGCGAGCGCCAGGTCGCGCAGCCGGCGGGTGGCGGTCACCACCTCCGCCGGCCGGGCCCCGGGCGCGTCCAGCCGCTTCGGCAGCCAGCGCAGGCCGAGCAGCAGCAGCACGGTGGTGACCACCTCCACCAGCAGCTGGGTCAGGGCCAGATCGGGCGCGGAGAACCAGACATAGGTCACGCAGGTCACCAGCCCGGCACCGCCGAGCAGGATCAGCGCGGCCAGCCGGTGGTACTTGGCCTGCCAGGCGGCGCCGAGGGCGCAGGCGGCGCCCACCACCCAGACCAGGGCGATGACCGGGTCGATGTCGGACGGCAGCAGGTTGCCTGGCGCGAAACTGCGCAGGCTGACCGCCCATCCTGCGGCCAGCACCGCCACCCCGACCACCAGCCTGAGCTGCGGCTGCAGGCGGCGGGTGCCGAGCAGGGCTTCCAATGTCCGCGCAAGGCGCCAGGACAGGAAGACCATGGTCCGCTCGAACATCCGCTGGCCCTCGAGGCGGCGCAGCAGGGGCACGCCCTCGGCCCCGCCCAGCAGGTGCCGCTGCAGCAGCAGGTACAGCAGGACACCGCCGGCCAGCGCCAGCAGGCTCATCACCAGGGGCTGGTTGAATCCATGCCAGACCGCCAGGCTGTAGACCGGCGTGGCATCGCCCAGCACCGCCCGCACCGCCATGTCGAGGAACGGCCCCACCGTCGCGGCCGGCAGCACGCCGACCATGATGCAGGCCAGCACCAGGATCTCCACCGGGAAGCGCATCCAGGCCGGCGGCTCATGCGGCGCGCGCGGCAGGTCCATCGGGTCGGGGCCGAAGAACGCGCCATGGATGAAGCGCAACGAATAGGTGACGGCGAAGGCGCTCGCCACCATCGCCAGGACCGGCAGGACCCAGAATGCGCTCGGCAGCGGCGCCTCCGCCGTCAGCGCCTCGGCGAAGAACATCTCCTTCGACAGGAAGCCGTTCAGCAGCGGCACGCCGGCCATGGCGGCAGCGGCGACCAGGGCCAGCCGCGCGGTAAAGGGCATGGAGCGGTTGAGGCCCGACAGGCGGCGGATGTCGCGGGTGCCGGTCTCGTGGTCGATGATGCCGGCGGCCATGAACAGCGACGCCTTGAACATCGCATGGTTCATCATGTGGAAGATGGCGGCGACCATGGCGAGGTCGCTGTTGAGCCCGAGCAGCAGGGTGACCAGCCCGAGGTGGCTGATCGTCGAATACGCCAGCAGGCCTTTGATGTCGTGCTGGAAGATGGCGATGTAGGCGCCGATCACCAGGGTCACCAGCCCGGCGGTGCCGACGATCCAGAACCAGGCGTCGGTGCCCGCCATCACCGGCCACAGCCGCGCCATCAGGAACACGCCGGCTTTCACCAACGTCGCCGAATGCAGGTAGGCCGAGACCGGGGTCGGCGCCGCCATGGCGTGCGGCAGCCAGAAGTGGAAGGGGAATTGCGCGCTCTTGGTTAGCGCGCCCAGCAGGATGAGGACCAGCGCCGTCAGGTAGAGCGGATGCGACTGGATGCGGACACCCGCGGTCAGCACCTCGTCAAGGCGGTAACTGCCGACGATGTGTCCCAGCACCAGCACCCCAGCCAGCAGGCACAGCCCGCCGGCGGCGGTAACGGTCAGCGCCATCCGCGCCCCGTCCCGCGCGCCCTGGGTGTGATGCCAGTAGCCGATCAGCAGGAAGGACAGCAGGCTGGTCAATTCCCAGAAGAAGACCAGCTGGATCAGGTTGCCCGAAAGCACCACGCCCATCATCGCGCCCATGAAGGCGAGCAGGAAGGCGAAGAAGCGCGGCACCGGGTCTTCCGGCGACATGTAGTAGCGGGCGTAGAGCACCACCAGGAAGCCGATGCCGGTTACCAGCCCGGCGAACATCCAGGCGAAGCCATCCATCCTCAAGGAGAAGTCGAGCCCGACGCTGGGCATCCAGGCGATCTCGTACCGCAGCACGCCGCCATCCGCGACCGTCTGAAAGGCCAGCCAGACCATGGCGAGCGCGGCCAGGGTGATGGCGCCGGCCAGCCACGCCGCGGCATCCCGGGCATGCGTCGGCAGCAGCACGGCGGCGAAGGCTCCGGCGAAGGGCAGGCCGACGGCGGCGATCAGCAGCATGGCGTCGGGCATGGGTCTCCTTGCGATGCATCAGCCCGGCGGGCGAGCGCCAGCAAGGCGCCACGGCGGATCACGGCGTCCCTGGCGCGGTGCCCTGCTGCAGCAGCGTCACCACTGTCTCGGCATCCCGGGCCTGGCGCAGCCGTTGCAGGACCTGCGGATTGCGAAGCGCCCGGCAGAGCTCGGCCAAGGCCGGCAGAAAGCCCTCGGGGGAGGCCTCCGGCCACAGCAGCGTAAAGACGAGGTCGACGGGCTCGTCGTCCCTCGCCTCGAAGTCGATGGGCCGGTGCAGCCGCGCGAACAGCAGGGCGGGCCGGGAATCTCCGTCCAGCCGGGTATGCGGCAGCGCGACGCCGCGGCCAAGCGCGGTCGAGCCGAGCTGCTCCCGCGCGAGCAGCGCAGCATGAACCTCCGCTTCCGTCCGGCCCAGCCGGCTGGCCCCCTGCGCCGCCAGGATCTTCAGCAGGCTTCGCTTATTGCCCGCATTCAGGTCGAGGACGACGTCCTCCGCCGCCAGCAGATCGGTGATCCGCATTCCATCCTCCTCGGCGCGCGGCCGCTTTGCCGATGCCGCCCAGCCGGGCCGGGGAACGCCGGCGGCAGCGCGATGTCGCACGGCCCCGGATGGGGGCCAGCCGCGCCGCTCTTCCCCAAGCTAGGCGCGGGCCGGGACGTTGCCAGCCGCAGCGCGGTCGGGCACCCCTACCGGACAGGTTAAGAATATGCAATCTCGGTGGGCGTAGCCGCCGGACTCAAACGACCAGCGGGAAGCGGATGGTGATGCTGGTGCCGCGTTCCGGGGTGCCCTGTTCCACCTCGCCGCCGAGCTGCCGCGCCAGATGCCGAAGCAGCTCCAGCCCCTGCCCGCCACCGGCCTGTCGCGCCGCCAGAATCGCCGGGTCGGTGCCGCGGCCTTCGTCGGCCACGCGAAGGGCCGCTTCGGCCCGTACCTCATCGGCATTCAGCTCGATCCGCACGATGCCCTCCTCGCCTTCCGGATAGGCGTGCTTGGCGGCGTTGGTCACCAGCTCGTTCACCACCAGGCCGACAGCGACAGCGCGGTCGAAGGGCAGCATGCAGCTGTCCAGCTCGGTCTCGAACACGATCTTGCCGCCGAGGCTCAGGTCGAGGCTGCCGATCAGCGCCTGCAGATAATCCGATAGGTCGGTGCCGGTGCCGTCGCCGCTGCTCTCGGCGCCGCACAGGCGGTCCTGGGCCAGGGCGATGGCGGTGACCCGCTGCATCAGCCGCCCCAGCCGGTCCGCGGCGCGTGCATCCTGCTCTCCCATGGCGGTGCGCCGCTCGCGCGCCAGCATGGCGGCCACCAGGGCGAAGTTGTTCTTCGCCCGGTGCTGCAATTCCCGCAGCAGCATCCCTTGCCGTTCCACCCTTACCGCCACCTCGGCGGCGGTCATCTCCGCCTGGGCGATGGCGCGCTGGCGTTGCAGCGCCCCGGCGATGCGGTCGGCCATGGCTTCGAGGAATTCGATGTCGAGGTCGTCGAAATGCCCGGCTTCCCTGCTGTCAGCCTCCAGCACGCCCGAGATATTCCCGTTGACCCGGATGGGGACGTTCAGCAGCGCGACAATGCCGTGCTCGGCGATCACCGGGTGGATCCGGAACTCGGCATGGTTGCGGATGTCGTCGATCAGCACCGGTTGCCCGGTCTGCACGGCACGCCCCGGGGCGAGACGGCGTCGATGCCGAAGCGGGCCCTGCCGATGACGCCGGGTCGCCAGCCGAAGCCGGCTTCGGCCAGCAGGTCGCCCTGTTCGGAGCGGTAGCGCATGACCTTGGTATGGCCGACGCCGGTCGCCCTCGCGACCTGCGCCACTGCGCGCTGCAGCAGCGGCCCGATCTCCAGGTCTTCGAGGGCGATCCGGCCGAAGTCGCGCAGGATACGCAGGTGAAGGCGCAGGCGGCGGGCCTCCTCCTCTGCGTCGGTGGGCGGATCATGGCGGGGCGGTACCGAGGACATGGATCGTCAACCGCCTCGGCGGCCGTCCGTTCCATCTGTTATCTGACCGCGACCGATCCTCAGCCCGCCCTGCCGGGCCTCGATGCGGGTGCGGGCATGGCGGCCTGGCCCACGCCGCACAGGCCGAGCACGCCCACCGCCCCCAGCGCCACCACCAGGAACCCCACCGCCACCAGCACCGGCGCCGCCGCCGCGCCGGTCAGGTCGCGCAGCCAGCCGGCCAGCGGCGGCAGCGCCGCCAGCCCGCCGTAGAACATCATGTAATGCACGCCGACGCCGAAGGCCCGGCTCTCAGGCGACAGCACCCTGCCGAGTTGCGCCATGGTCAGGCTGGCCGGCGGCCCCGACAGCAGGCCGAAGAGGATCAGCATCGGCGCCGGCGGCGCCCCGGCGACCCAGGCCAGCAGCGCCAGCCCCATGCCCAGGGTGCAGAGCGCGCAGGCCAGCAGCGGCCGCCCCAGCCGCTCCGCCAGCCACCCGCCGAGCGGCAGCAGCGGCAGGATCGCCCAGCCGACCAGCGAGGCGACCGCCCCCGCCTCGGCCGGATCGGCGCCGCGCGCCACCAGCAGCGCCGGGCCGAAGCCGAGCACCACGGCGAAGCCGGCATTGTAGCTGGACCACAGCACCGCCACCGCCAGCAGCGGCAGCCATTCGCCGGGCGCCAGCCGGGCCGGCCAGGCCGAAACCACCGGCGTCGCCGCTTCACTTGGCCGGATGCCCCACCACAGCGCCGGCAGCGCCAGCGCGCAGAGCACTGCCGAGGCCAGCAGCGCCAGCCGCCAGGCCTCGCCGAACAGCGGCAGCAGCAGCAGTGCCGCGGCGATGCCGATCGGCCAGGCGGAGAGCATCAGCCCCATCGCCGGGGCCAGCGACGTCCCGCTGAACCGGTCCAGCACCCGCTTGGCGCAGACGATCGCCAGCACGCTGGCCCCGCCACCGGCGACCAGCCGCCCCAGCAGCGCCAGGCCGAAGCCCGGCGCCAGCGCCAGCAGCAGCCCGCCCAGCGCCATCAGCCCGAGGCCCGCCAGCAGCACCCGGTGGTCCCCGAACCGCACCAGCAACCAGCCCGCCGGCATCGCCACCGCGACGCCGACCAGCGAATAGGCGCCGATCAGCGTTCCCAGCGCCGCGTAATCCGCCACCAAGGTGCCGATCAGCAGCGGCCCGAGCGCGCCGACCGCCTGGAATTGCACGCCCATCGAGGTACGGGCGAGGCTCAGCAGCAGCAGTTCGGCCCAGCGGTTGCGCAGGGCCGGCATGCGCCTCAGCCCGCCGTGACCGGCTCGGCGCCGCCGAAAGCCTGGGTGCGGACCAGCCGGGCATAGAGCCCGTCGGCCGCCATCAGCGCCGCATGGCTGCCCTGCTCCACCGCCCGGCCACGCTCCATCACCACGATCCGGTCGGCCTCCCGCACCGTCGCCAGCCGATGGGCGATGACCAGGGTGGTGCGGCCCTGCCGCAGCCGGGCCAGGGCGCCCTGCACCAGCGCCTCGTTCTCCGCGTCCAGCGCGCTGGTTGCCTCGTCCAGCAGCAGCACCCGGGGGTCGCGCAGCAGCGCCCGGGCCAGGGCGATGCGCTGCTTCTGGCCGCCCGACAGCCGGCCGCCGGCGGGGCCGAGCGGCGTCGCATAGCCCTGCGGCAGGCCAGCGATGAAGCCATGCGCAGCGGCGGCGCGGGCGGCTTCCTCCACCTGTTCCGGCGTCGCCCCAGGCCGGCCGCAGGCGATGTTGGCGAAGGCGGTGTCGTCGAACATCACCGCATCCTGGCCGACATAAGCAATGGCGTCGCGCAGCGAGCCGAGGCTCACCTGCCGCACATCGGCGCCGTCCAGCCGCACCGCCCCCGCGGTGGCGTCGTACAGCCGTGGCACCAGCGCCAGGGCGGTGGATTTCCCGGCACCGGAGGGCCCGACCAGCGCCACTGTCTGGCCCGGCTCGGCAACGAAACTCAGCCCTTCCAGGGCGGCATCCGGCGTGCCTTCGTAGTGGAAGCCGACATCCTCGAAGGCCACCCGCCCACGGCCGGCCGGCAGCGGCACGGCGCCCGGCGCATCGGTAATCCGCCGCGGCGCATCGATCACCGCGAAGACCCGCGACAGCCCCGCCAGCCCTTCCTGCAAGGCGGCGTTCAGCGAACCCAGCGCACGGACCGGGCGGGAGGCGATGAGCAGCGCCGCGACGAAGCCGGTGAACTCGCCGACCGTCCCCTGGCCGGAAGCGACGCGCCAGCCGACGAAGGCCAGCACCGCCGCGACGGCGACGCCGCCCAGCGCCTCCAGCATCGGGTCGAGGCTCGCCCGGGTCCGGGCGATGCCGAGCAGCGCCGCCCGCAGTTGGGCGAAGGCACGGCCGGCGCGGGCTTCCTCCTGCGCCTCCAGCCGGTAGGCACGGACCACCCGGGCGGCGCTGAAGCTTTCGGTCAGCTGCGCCGCCACCTCCCCCATCCGGTCCTGCATGCCGCCCGAGGCGCGGCGGATGCGCTTGCCGAGTTTCAGGATCGGCAGCACCGCGATCGGGTAGAGCAGCGCCGCCACCAGCGACATCTGCCAGTCGAGCCAGACCATGGAACCGATCAGCCCGACCACGGTCAGGATGTCGGCGGCGCCGTTGATGGTCTTGGTCAGCGCCTCGCGGATCGCCGCCGCATCCACGGTGAAGCGGCTGGCGTGGCGGGCCGGGGCGTCGCGCACCACCTGGGCCAGGTCGGCCCGGGTCAGGGCGCGAAACAGGTCGCCCTGGATCGCCTCGATCACCCGCAGCACCACCGCCTGCACCGCCACCGCCTGGCCGTATTGCGCCAGCGCCTTGAGGCAGGTGACCAGGATGATCACCGGCGGGATCAGCCAGGCGATGCTGCTGTCGCCGGCGGCGAAACGGTCGAAGCCCTGCTGGATGACGATGGGGTAGAGCGCCGTCAGCCCGGCCAGCGCCACGGTGAAGAGGAGCGCAAGGCCGATGCCCCGGCGATGCCGGGCGAGGTAGCCACGCGCCAGCCGGCGCACCAGCACGGGGGTCGAGCCATCCGAATTCGGAACCATGCCATGCATGTACAGGGGGCGGCGGAGGCTGGACAGGGCTGCGCCGGCGGATGGAGATTCATCCATCAAGCGCAAGGATCCACGACCGATGCAACCGGGCTGGGCTGGCGGCTACGGCGCCGAAACCCCCTATGTGCCCAACTTCTCCACCAGCCAGTCGCCGGCCCATCTGGCGCTGGCCTGCGCCGTCGCCGGAGTGCATTGGGCACCGGACCGGGAGGCGTTGACGGTGATCGACCTCGGCTGCGGCCGCGGCGCCTCGATCCTCGCCCTGGCGGCCGCCAACCCCGGCTGGCAGGCCATCGGCCTCGACTACAGCCCGGCGCATGTGGCGGAGGCGCGGGAGGTCGCCGCCGAGGCCAGGCTGGCCAATGCCCGCTTCATCGAGGCCGACCTCGCCGGGATGGACGAGGCCGCGGCGGCGGCGCTGCTGCCGGAGGCGGATGTCATCACCCTGCATGGCGTCTGGACCTGGGTTTCCGACCCGGTCCGGGCGGGCATCCTCGCGGTGTTGCGCAGCCGGCTGAAGCCGGGCGGGCTGGTCATGGTCGGCTACAACGCCTTGCCAGGCTGGTCCGGCGACCTGGCGCTCGGCAAGCTGATCCAGAACCTCGCCGGTGCCTTGCACGGCCCGGCCGATGCCCGCGCGGCCATGGCCTTCGCCGCGGCCCAGGCGCTGCACGCGGCCGGCGCGCCAGCCCTCCGCAACAGCATGGTGCTGCAGGATTTCGCCGAAGGCGGCAACAACGCCTCCTTCGGCTGGGCCCGCTACCTGGCGCATGAGTTCCTGCCGAGCGCCTGGCGCCCTGCCTTCCCCACCGATGTCGCCGCCGCCATGGCCGGGGCGAAGCTGGAGTTCGTCGGCCAGGCCAAGCTGTGGCGGCAGTTCCCCGAGCTTTGGCTGACCCCACAGCAGCGCGAGGCGCTGGCCGCCCTGCCGCCCGGCACCGACCGGGAGCTGGCGCAGGATGTGTTCGGCGCCCGCCAGCCGCTGCGCGAGGACATCTTCATCCGCGGCCGCCGCCCCGCCGCACCGGAGGCGCTGGGCGACTGCTGCCTCGCGCTGGAGCGGCTGCTGCCGGGCGGGGCGGTGCAGATCGACACCGGCATCGGCAAGGCGACCCTGCCGAAGGCAGTGGCCGGCCCGCTGCTGGCGGCGCTGGCCGAGACGCCGCGGCGGATCGAGGCGCTGGCGGCGATCGCCGGCGATTGCGGCCTCACTCCGCGCGAGTTGGCGGTGTTCCTGGTCAGCGGCCATGCCGCGGTGCCGGTCTGGCGCGAGGCGGCGGGCGCCGCCGCCCTGGCCCGGGCACGGAGGTTCAACACGGTGGTGATGCAGCGCTGGGCGGGTGAGGTGCAGGAGGCAGGCTTCGCCATCGGCCTCGCCGTGCCGCGCCTCGGCGGGCCGCTGCCGCTGACCGCGGGAGAGGCCGCGGTGGCGATGCTGCTGGCCGACTCCGGCGATGCGACACCGGACCCTGGGGCGATCGCCCGGGCGCTGCTGGCCGGCGGGCTGCCGCTGGAGCCGGGGAAGGCGGCGACGCTGGTGCGCGACGTGCTCAACACCTCGCTCGCCGGCTGGCGGGCGATGGGGCTGGTGTGAGCCCAGGGCAGCGCACCGCCGCCGCCCCTGCATGGTCCGTGACCAAAGGCACGGCAGCCGCGCCAGGCCGGAGCCAGGCTGGCGGGCGTCGGCATGCGCAAGCCCGCATTGAGGCGACAGGCGGTGCCGGCGGACATCTTGAATCCAACCGCATTCGATTCGCAGCATTTCAGCCGCCGGCAGGGTGGCGGTTTCGAATTCAGCCGTGGCCCTGCCGGTACTGAGCGTTCCCTCGCAAAACCGCTTCGCGGTCTTGCGGAGGCGCCGATGATCCTTCCCAATCGGCGCTTCAGCACGCCTTCCGCGGAAGGTCACCAGGAAGCGCCCAATATCGATAGGTACTCCGACCCTCGCCACGACGGGCACGGCGCCGAGGTCAGCGCCTCTCCAGCCGGCGGGAAAGCTCGGCAAGGCAGGCATCGCGGTCGGCCACGCAACCACCCTCCAGCCACCACCCCCGCACCGCCGCGAGCAGCCGCCCGACGGCGGCACCCGGCGCCAGGCCGAGCGCCAGCGCGTCCCGGCCCTGCAGCGGGAAAACCGGCCGCGGCGTGGCGGCGAGGCGGGCGCGCAGCCCCCCCCAATCGCCCGCCTCGCCCCAGGTCTCGGCGATCCAGGCGGCGTCGGTAAGAGCCGCGGTATCACGCTCCGCCAGCAGCCGGCGGAGCGCGGCGGCATCGGTGCCGGGGTGAGCCGGCTGGTCGCGCGCCCGGGCGAAGCGCGCCGCTTCCTCGGCCGACCAGCGCAGCCGGGCGGCCGGCGCCGGCGCACCGCGTGCCACCAGGGCGGCAATGCGCAGCAGCGGGTCGGCCGGGGCGCCGAGCCGGGCCAGCCGGGCCAGGGCGGCCGGGTCGGCGCCCTCCGGCAGCACCGCCCCCAGCACCCCACTCTCCGCCATCAGCGCCACCGCGTCGCTCGGGTCGGGCGCCGCAAGCAGCCGCTTCAGCTCCATCCAGATCCGCTCGGCGGAAAGCCGCGCCAGCCCCGGCACCGCGGCGCGGATCGCCGCCAGCGCCGCCGGGTCCGGCTCGCCATGGCCGTAGCGGGCGTGGAAGCGGAAGAAGCGCAGCGCCCGCAGGTAATCCTCGGCCAGCCGGGTCGCCGGGTCGCCGACGAAGCGCACCCGGCCGGCGGCCAGATCGGCGCAGCCGTCGAAATAATCCCAGAGAGCGCCATCGGCGGCCATCGACATGGCGTTGATGGTGAAGTCGCGACGCGCCGCATCCTCCCGCCAATCGGTGGTCCAGGCGACCTCGGCGTGCCGGCCGTCGGTGGCGATGTCGCGGCGCAGGCTGGTCACCTCCACCGGCTGGCGGTCGAGCACGGCGGTGACGGTGCCATGCGCCAGCCCGGTTTCGAACACCTTGAGGCCAGCGGCGCGCAGCCGGGCGGCGGCGACCTCGGGCGGCAGCGGCACGGCGATGTCGATATCCTGGATGTCCCGGCCGGCCAGCGCATCCCGCACCGCCCCGCCCACCGCGCGGGCGCCGGGCAGCGCCGCCAGCACCGCGGCGGGCGCCGGCGCCGCCAGGAAGCCGGGCGGGGCGATGCGGTGCCGCGGCGGGTCGCTCATCGCGGCGCCTGGCCGGGGATCACCCGGCCGTCCTCGCCGATCCGCGCCGGCACGTAGTCGGCGTGCGGCCGGGTCCGGACCGAGAATCCGTACCACACCGCCGCCACCAGGCCGCAGCCGACGCCGGCCAGCGCCAGCCAGAGCATCCGCGGGCTGGGGTCGGCGCCCGGGTTGCACCGGCGCCACAGCGCGAAGCCGGCAAATGGGGCGAGGAACAGCAGGATTTCGATGAGATAGGGCATCGCCCTGGTGACATAGGCGAAATCGCCGCTCGTCACACCCGGCCGCTGGAGCACGTTCAGGCTGTCCGCAGTCGGTCAAGCTGAAGGCCACGCCCCAGAAACATCCGGGCCCGGGTAGTTATTTACGCAGACTGTTTCCGGGTGCGTAAACCGCTCTACCCGCGTAGCACCTTGGCCAGATTGACCAGTATCGCCGCCGTGGCGCCCCAGATGTAATGCCGCTCATGCGGCCAGACCCAGAATTCGCGGCTTCCGCCCTGGAACTCGCGGGTTTGCCGCTTCGGCGCGGCGGGGTCGAGCACGATCGACAGCGGCAGCTCGAACGGCTCCTCCACCTCGGCCGGGTCGGGCGTCAGGATGAGGGGCGGCGTCACCAGCGCGACCACGGGGGTGATGTGAAAGCCGGTGCCGGTCACCTGTTCCGGCAGCCGGCCGATCAGCTCGGGCAGCCGGGGGTCGAGGCCGACCTCCTCCGCCGCCTCGCGCAGCGCCGCGGCTTCCGGCGTCTCCCCGGCCTCGATCTTGCCGCCGGGGAAGCTGACCTGGCCGGCATGGGCGGTCATCCTCGCGGCGCGCAGGGTCAGCAGGACGGTTGGCTGCGGGTGCAGCACGATCGGCACCAGCACCGCCGCCAGCACATGACGCGCCGCCGGGCGGCCCGGCGGCTGGGCGGTCTCGGGCGGCTGGGCCGCCAGGGCGAGCGCGGCCGGGTCAGCGAGCCGGGCGGCGATCTCGGCGGCGGTCAAGGCCGAAGCGACGGGTAGTGCGGCTGGCAGCGGGGCAGCGCGGCAAAGGCGACAGCCGGCATCACTCCGCCGCCGTGTCCAGCGCGCCGGTCTCGTCGATCGGGAAGAACACGCCCTCGCTCCAGACGCCCAGCATCTCGCGCCCGTCCACCTGCTCGGTCTCACCGAGGGCCACCAGCTCGTAGAACACCGCGCGGTTGATCTTCGCCTCCAGCCCTGGGCGCACCTGGATATAGGGCCGCGGCTCCCGTGTCACCGGGCAGAGGTGGACGCGAATCGGGTGGTCGGCATTGGCTGTCACGATCTCGTCGAGGTTGGTGCGAAAGGTCAGGCATTGCTGCGGCACGCCGTCGCCGCAGTCGCAATGCTTCCAGCACATTTCAACGGCGACGAAGGGCGCGTCCTCCACCGTGATCCGGCCGCGCTCCACCGGGGTTTCCAGCCAGTAGGTCCCGTCCTCCGCACGCTTGAGCACGCTGGCGAACAGGCAGACCAGCTCCTTCCGGTTGATCGGGCTGCCACGGTAGTACCAGGTCCCGTTGCGGTCGATGCGGATCTCGAAATCGCCGACCTCGTGCTTGATGCGGGGCAGGCGGGCCGGCGGCGGGGTCGTCCCCGGAGCCTTGCCCCGGCCGGCGTCGCCGCACCCCGGCCCGCCCTCGTTGGCGGGGTAAAGGGCGCGGCGCAGATTCATCTGCCGCAAGGCTTCCTCCCATTCACCGCTGTATTCGCGCCGATCATCGCCATAGGCTGCCTTCCATTGGTCCGGGACGCTCTGCCCTGTGCGGTGCGTCTTGCCGCGCCACCGATTGACCACTGGTTACCGCCAGAAGATGCCACGGGGCGTCGCCAACGGCGCGCTGGCCCCCATATAGGGATCGTGGTTGGGATGATTGAAGTGGCCGACACCGCAATGGGCAGCAGCGACCCCGCAACCCTCCTGGCCGAGGCGGAAGCCCTTGGCGACCGCCTGCAACGGGTCAGGGAGGCGATCGGCCGGGTGATCTTCGGCCAGCAGGAGGTGGTGGAGCAGACGCTCATCACCCTGCTTTCTGGCGGGCATGCCCTGCTGGTGGGGGTGCCGGGCCTCGGCAAGACCAAGCTGGTGGAGACCCTCGGCACCGTGCTGGGGCTCGACGCCAAGCGGGTGCAGTTCACCCCGGACCTGATGCCGGCGGACATCATCGGCTCCGAGGTGCTGGAGGAGAGCGAGGCCGGCAAGCGGGCCTTCCGCTTCCTGCCCGGCCCGGTGTTCTGCCAGCTGCTGATGGCCGACGAGATCAACCGCGCTTCCCCGCGTACCCAGTCGGCGTTGCTGCAGGCAATGCAGGAGCACAGGGTGGCGGTGGCCGGCGTGGCGCATCCGCTGCCCATCCCCTTTCATGTGCTGGCGACGCAGAACCCGATCGAGCAGGAGGGCACCTACCCGCTCCCCGAGGCCCAGCTCGACCGCTTCCTGCTGGAGGTCGAGGTCGGCTACCCGGACGAGGCGGCCGAGCGCGCCATGCTGCTGGCGACCACTGGCGCGCGCGATGCGAAGCCGGTGCCGACCATGACCGGGGCGGAGCTGATCGCGGCGCAGGCGCTGATCCGCCGCATCCCGGTGGGCGAGAGCGTGCTGGACGCGATTCTCCGACTGGTCCGCGGCGCCCGGCCGGACAGCTCGGGGCTGGAGGCGGTGCGCAGGCAGCTCGCCTGGGGCCCCGGGCCGCGGGCGGCGCAGGCGCTGATGCTGGCGACCCGTGCGCGGGCGGTGATGGACGGCAGGCTGGCGCCCTCGGTCGAGGATGTGCTGGCGCTGGCCGAGCCGGTGCTGCGCCATCGCATGGCGCTGAACTTCTCCGCCCGCGCCGATGGCGTGGTGCTGGGGGATGTGATCGGGATGCTGAAGGCGCAACTCGGGTGAGACCGCCCGATGATTGCAGCGCCGACAGGTGCGGAGATCTGAGTCCGGCGCGCGCTCGCGCCCAGGCCGCCGATGACCGCAACGCCGAACGGCGCGAAGGTCCGAGGCGGGCAGGCCGCCCGGGGGGCCGGCACCATGCCGGTTAGCCCTACCCTCCGCGCCGAGGTGCTCGGCGCCACCCTGCCACCGCTGGTGGTGGCCGCCGACCGGGTCGCCAGCACCATCCTCCAGGGCGTGCACGGCCGCCGCCGCTCCGGCCAGGGCGATGCCTTCTGGCAGTTCCGCCCCTTCCTGCCCGGCGACCAGGCCAGCCGCGTCGACTGGCGGCAGAGCGCCAAATCCGACCGGCTGTTCATTCGTGAGACCGAGTGGGAAGCGGCGCAAACCGTGGCGCTGTGGCGCGACGCCTCACCTTCCATGGCATGGCGCTCCACCCTGCGGGCGCCGCCAAAGCGGGAACGGGCGGAACTGCTGCTGCTCGCCCTCGCCTCCCTGCTGCTTCGCGGCGGGGAACGGGTGCGCATCCTCGGCGGTCCTGGCCGCAGCCATGCCGGCCGGGCGGGGCTGGAGGCGCTGGCCCAGTCCCTCACCTTCGATGCCGCCCCCGCCGGGCTGCCGGCCGTCGACCCTGCCCTGCCGCGCCACGCCCGCTGCGTGCTGATCGGCGATTTCCTCGAACCCCTGCCGGAGATCCAGCGCGCTGTCTCGGCCCTGGCCGGGCGGCCGGTGCATGGCCATCTGCTGCAGGTGCTCGATCCGGCGGAAGAATCCCTGCCCTATCTCGGCCGCGTCCGCTTCGAGGGACTGGAAGCGGAGGAACCCGCCCTGGTCCCCCGCGTCGAAGGCGTGCGCGACCTTTATGCCGAGCGGTTGCGGCAGCATCGCGCCGGTGTCGCGGCGATCGCCGCCGCCGCCGGCTGGGGCTTCCTCACCCACCGCACCGACCAGCCGCCGGGTCAGGCGCTGCTGGCGCTGTGGCAGGCACTCGCGCCAGAGTAGTGTCCCACGCAATAGGCCAAATGATGCCGTGTACCGCGCCGCCTGTTCCGCAATGCCTTGACGCCGCAGGGCTGCGGCGGGATGGCCCGGCGGTTGCAGGACGCAGGCACGCCTTTGGCCGATCGCGGCCGGTGGCCATCACCTGGCCGGTGCACGCATGCTGAATCTGGGTCCCCTCGCCTTCGCCGCGCCATGGCTGCTGCTTGCCCTGGCGGCGCTGCCGGCGCTGTGGTGGCTGCTGCGGGTCACCCCGCCGGCGCCGCGGCGCATCGCCTTCCCCGCCATCCGCCTGCTGCGCGACCTACCGACCGGGGAGGAAACCCCTGCCCGCACCCCCTGGTGGCTGCTGCTGCTGCGGCTACTGGCCGCCGCGCTGGTGGTGCTCGGCCTGGCCCGGCCGGTGCTGGGGCCGGGTGGCGGCGCCGGCGGCGAGGGGTCGCTGCTGCTGGTGGTGGATGACGGCTGGGCCGCCGCCGCCGATTGGCCCGCCCGCATGGCCGCCGCCAGCGCCACCTTGGAACGCGCCGCCCGCGAGGGCCGCCGCGCCGCGCTGCTGCCGACCGCCCCGGCTGAGACCGGCGACGCCCCGCGGCTGATCGGTCCGATGCCGGCCGAGGACCTCCGCGCCCGGCTCGCCGCGCTGCGGCCGAAGCCCTGGCCGCCCGACCGCGCCGCCGCGCTGGCCGCCTTCGCCGCCTGGCACGCCGGCAACCCCGGCCCGCTGACCACGCTGCTGGTCAGCGACGGGGTGGCGCATGGGCCGGAGGCCGGCCGGCTGCCCGCTGCCCTGGCCGCCGCCGGCCGGCTGAGCGTGGCGCTGGCCGAGGCCCGGCCGCACCGGCTGCTGCCGCCGCCGGTGGCCGAGGCCGACCGGCTGCGCATCCGGGTCCAGCAGGTGCCGATCGGCATGGCGACCGAGGCCGGCGTGCTGGCCCGCACCGGCGACGGCCGCGCCCTCGCCCGCGCCGACGTGCCGATCCCGGCCGACGCGGCCAGCGGCGAGGCCACCCTCGAACTGCCGCTTGAACTGCGCAATCAGGTGGTGCGGTTGGAGATCGAGGGCGAGACCGGCGCCGGCGGGGTGGTGCTGCTGGATGAGCGCTTCCGCCGCCGCCCGGTCGGCCTGCTGCCTGGCGCCGAGGACAGCGCCGATGCGCCGCTGATCGGCGAGCTGTTCTACCTCGACCGTGCCCTGGCGCCCTTCACCGAGTTGCGCCGGGCGCCGCTGGACCGGCTGCTCTCCCGCCCCATCGCGGTGCTGGCCCTGGCCGACCGGCCGGTGCCCGAGGGGCCGGAGCGGGAGGCGCTGACCCGCTGGGTGGAGCAGGGCGGCACCCTGCTGCGCTTCGCCGGCCCGCGCCTGGCCGAGCACCCCGACCCGCTGCTGCCGGTGCCGCTGCGGGCCGAACGCCAGCTCGGCGGCGCGCTGTCCTGGGAGCAGCCGCAGCGCCTCGCCCCCTTCCCCGAGACCTCGCCCTTCGCCGGGCTGCCGATCCCGGCCGAGGTGACGGTGGAACGCCAGGTGCTGGCCGAGCCCTCGCCGCAGCTGACCGAGCGGAGCTGGGCACGGCTGGCCGATGGCACGCCGCTTGTCACCGCCGAGGCGCGCGGCGCCGGACGGGTCGTGCTTTTCCACGTGACCGCCAATGCCGAATGGTCGAACCTGCCGCTCTCCGGCCTTTTCGTGCAGATGCTGCGGCGGATCGTGGCGCTTTCGGCCGGCATTCAGGGCGCCGAGGGCGAGGCGCCGCTGGCGCCGCTGGAAACGCTGGACGGCTTCGGCCGGCTCGGCGCCGCGCCGCCTGCCGCCGCCGCCATCCCGGCGGCGCAGATCGACGCCACCGCCCCCTCCCCGCGCCACCCGCCAGGCTGGTACGGCACACCGGGGCAGGATGCCACCGCCGCCGCCTATCGCCGGGCGCTGAACCTCGGCGGCGCGGTCCCCGCACCTGAGGCCGCGCCACCACCGCCGGCCGGGGCGGCCATCATCGGCATCGGCGGCATTCCGGCGGAGCGCGACCTCGGGCCCTGGCTGCTGGCGGCGGCGCTGCTGCTGCTGGCGCTCGACCTGCTGATCGGGCTGCGCCTGCGCGGCCTGCTGCGGCCGGGCTTCGCCGCGCTGGCGCTGCTGCTGTCAGCGCAACCCAGCCTCGCCCAGACGGCCCAGGCGCAAAGCACCGACCCGGCGCTGGCAACCCGCCTCGCTTATGTCGTCACCGGCGACGGTACGCTGGACGAGACCCTCAGGATGGGTCTCGTCGGGCTGTCGGAGTTCGTCAACCGGCGCACCGCCGCGGCGCTGGCCGACCCGGCCGCGGTGACACCGGGACAGGATGACCTTTCATTCTTCCCGCTGCTCTACTGGTGCGTCACGCCGGAGGCGCCGCAGCCCGACAATGCCATGGTCGCCGCGCTCAACAGCTTCATGCGCAACGGCGGAATCATCCTGTTCGACACCCGCGACGAGGGCTCCGGGGAAGGCTTCGCGCCGGGGGCGCGGGCGGCGCTGCGGCGGGTGACGCGAGACCTTGCCATCCCGCCGCTGGCGCCACTGGCCGAGGACCATGTGCTCAAGCGGTCCTTCTACCTGCTGCCCGACCTGCCTGGTCGCTTCGCCGGCGGCCGGGTCTGGGTGGCGCGGGACCAGGACAGGGCGAACGACAGCGTCTCCCCGGTGATCATCGGTGGGCATGACTGGGCCAGCGCCTGGGCGATCGATGCCCGCGGCAACAACCCCTTCGCCGCCATCCCAGGTGGCGACCGGCAGCGGACCCTGGCTTACCGCTTCGGGGTGAACCTCGTGATGTACGCGCTGACCGGCAACTACAAGGGCGACCAGGTGCACGTCCCGGCCATTCTCGAAAGGCTTGGCAACTAGATGCAGCAGGCGCTCTCGGGCATCGACTTCGCGCCGATCCTGCCGGTCTGGTTGATCGCCGGGCTCGGCCTGCTGGCGGCGGCGGCGCTGCTGCCGGCCGTGCTGCGACGGGCGCGGGGGGCGGGACTGCGCGCCCTGGTCTTCGCCTTGTTGCTGCTGGCGCTGGCCAATCCGCGGCTGGTTGAGGAGACGCGGGAGACCAGGCCCGACATCGGCGTGCTGCTGGTCGACCGCTCCGACAGCGCCCGCATCGCCGGACGCGCGGCGCAGATCGAGGCGGCGCGCGTGGCGCTGGAGGGCCGCGCCGCCCGGCTGCCCGAGTTGGAGCTGCGCACCGTGGAGGTGCCGGAGGGCGGCAACCAGGGCACCCGCCTGTTCACCGCGCTGGAACGCGCCCTGGCCGACATCCCGCGCGCCCGGCTGGCCGGGATCATCGCCCTGACCGATGGCCAGGTGCACGACGTGCCGGCCGATGCGCCGATCGAGGCGCCCTTCCATGTCCTGCTGCCCGGCCGCCCCGGCGAGGTGGACCGCCGGCTGCGAGTGATCGAGGCGCCGGGCTTCGGCATCGTCGGGCGTTCGGTCGAGCTGCGGGTCGCGGTGGAGGACCTCGGCGCCACCGGGACGGGGGCCGCCCGCCTCGCGGTGCGGCGGGATGGCACGCCGCCGCGGATCGAGAGCGTGCCGGTCGGCCGCGAGCATCGCATCACCATCCCGATCGAGCGCGGCGGCCCGACAGTGGTGGAGCTTGCCGCCGAGACCCGCCCCGGCGAGGTGAGCGAGCTGAACAACCGTGCCGTCGTCACCATCACCGGCGTGCGCGACCGGCTGCGGGTACTGCTGGTCTCCGGCGAGCCGCATGCCGGGGAACGCACCTGGCGCCGGCTGCTGAAGGCCGACCCGGGCGTGGACCTGGTGCATTTCACCATCCTCCGCCCGCCGGAGAAGGATGACCTGACCCCGCTGAACGAACTGGCGCTGATCGCCTTCCCGGTGCGCGAGCTGTTCCAGGTGAAGCTGCGCGAATTCGACCTGGTGGTGTTCGACCGCTTCGCCAATCGCGGCATCCTGCCGCCGGCCTATCTGCGCAACATCGCCGATTATGTCCGCGGCGGCGGCGCGCTGCTGCTCTCGGTGGGGCCGGAATTCGCCGGCCCGGTCAGCCTGGCAAACACCCCGCTCGGCGCCGTGCTGCCGGCACGGCCGGCGGCCGGGGTGGGGGCCTCCACCGCGGCGGAAGGCGCGTTCCGGCCGCGGATCACGGCGCTCGGCGCCCGCCACCCGGTCACCGAGGAGCTGACCGGCGCCAATCCGGACGAGGCGAGCGAGGCGAGCTGGGGTCGCTGGTACCGCAGCATGCGGGCCGACCAGCGCAGCGGCGTGGCGGTGATGGAGGCCGCCGGCGGCGCCCCACTGCTGCTGCTCGATCGCGTTGCCGAGGGAAGGGTTGCCCTGCTGCTCTCCGACCACATCTGGCTCTGGTCCCGCGGCCATGACGGCGGCGGACCGCAGGCGGAACTTCTTCGCCGCGCCGCGCATTGGCTCATGCGCGAACCCGAGCTGGAGGAGGAGGAGCTGACCGCCCGCATCGAAGCCGGCCATCTGCACGTCGAGCGCCGCAGCGTCGAGGGCGGGCCACCGCCCGAGATCGGCATCACCGCCCCCGACGGCACCAACCTGCGCCGGCCCCTGGCCCCCGGCCCCGGCGGTCGCGCCACGGTGGAGCTGCCGGCCGACCAGCCCGGTGTCTGGCAGGTCTCGGACGGCCGCCGCACCGCCTTCGCCGCCGCCGCCACCACCAACCCGCTTGAGGTCGCCGATCTGCGCGCCGACCCGGGCAAGCTGGCACCGATCCTGACCGCCACCAGCGGCGCCGCGCGCTGGCTCGACAGCGGGGCGGAGCCCACCCTGCCGGAGCTGCGCCGCATTGCCCCGGGGCGGGACGCCAGCGGCGCGAGCTGGATCGGCCTGCGCCGCAACGGCGACCACACCGTCACCGGCATCGCCGCCCTGCCCTTGCTGCCGCCCTGGCTGGCGCTGCCGCTGGTGCTTGGCCTTGCCGTACTGGCCTGGCAGCGGGAGGGACACTGATGCGGCGGCCCGGCAAATACGCCTTCGCCACCTTGGCGCTGCTGCTGGCCGGCTGCGCCATCGGTCCCAGCCTTGAGGAACGGCTGGCGCCACTGATCGGCAAGCGGGAGGGTGAGGTGGTGATGGCGCTCGGCGTCCCCACCCGCACCTATGAAGCGGATGGGCGGAAATTCCTGCAGTACGAGGAACGCCGCACCACCCTCTACCCCGGCGACCCCTATTGGGCCCGGCCCTACGGCCGGTTCGGACCGATGCTCTCCGCGGGCCCGATGATGATCACCCGCAGCTGCGACATGACCTTCACCCTGCGCCAGGGCGTGGTGGAGAGCTTTTTGCTGCGTGGCGATGACTGCCGCTGACCAGCCTGATGCGGCTCTGGCGGCCGGTTCGGGGGCGCGGTAGGAAAGCGCATGCGCCGCCTCTCCCCCCGCCTGCTTCCGCTCGCCGCCCTGGCCTGGCTGGCATTGCCGATCGCCGATGCGGCGGCGCAATTCGGCCGCTCCGGCGCCAATCGCGTGCCGCGCCCGACCGCCGAGCCCGTACGGCCGCCACCGCCGGCCCTGCCCGGCCTGCAGTACCGCCGCGCGCCGGAGCCGATTCCGGGCGACCCGAATGCCAACCTTTCGCCCAATGCCGCGCTGTTCGACGCCATCAACCGCGGCGATCTGGCGGCGGCGCGGGATGCGGTGGTGCGCGGCGCCGACATCGAGTCCCGCAACGTGCTGGGGCTGACGCCGATCGACGCGGCGGTGGACCAGGGGCGGACCGAGATCATGTTCTACCTGCTGTCGGTCCGCACCGGCATCCGCTCGGCACCGCCGCCCGAGGCCGCCACCCCGGCCGCCGCCCCCCCGCCGCGCCGCGGCCGGCGGGAGGCGCCGGTGCCCGGCCCGGCGGTGGAGCGCAACGTCCCGGTGCCGACGCCGGTGGCGCGCAACCCGCGGCTCTGGGCCGGGGATGGCGGCGCGCCGCAGCCGGAGATCGGCTTCCTCGGCTTCGACGCCGGCCGCCCGGCGGGCGCCGCCCCGACCGCCAGCCGCCCGGCCCGCGCCGACCGTGGCTGAGCCGCGCGCCGCGCTGGTCAGCGGCGCCAGCCGCGGCATCGGCCTCGCCATCGCCGAACGGCTGGCGGCCGACGGCATGCGGGTGCTGCTGGTCGCCCGTTCCGGGGCCGCGCTGGCCGAGGCGGCGGCGCGGCTGCCCGGTGCCGTCGCGCATGCCGCCGACCTGCGCGACCCGGCGGCGGCAGGGGTGGCGGTGGACGCCGCCATGGCCGGTTTCGGCCGGCTGGACCTGCTGGTCAATTGTGCCGGGGCGACGCAGCGCGGCGATTTCGTCGCGTTGGACGACGCCGCCTGGGCGGATGGCTATGCGCTCAAGCTGCATGGCGCGGTGCGGCTGGCGCGCGCCGCCTGGCCGCATCTGAAGGCGGCGCGCGGCGGGATCGTCAACATCGCCGGCATCGGCGGCCGGGTGGCGAGCGCCGATTTCACCATCGGCGGCAGCGTAAACGCGGCGCTGATGAACCTGACCAAAGCGCTGGCCGACAAGGGCGTGGCCGAGGGGGTGCGGGTGAACTGCATCAACCCCGGCAGCATCCGCACCGACCGGCTGGAGGGCCGCATCCGGACATTGGCCGAGGCGCGTGGCCTGGACCACGCCGCCGCGGCCGAGGCGCTGGCCGCCGAAACCGGCGTCGCCCGCTTCGGCGAGCCGGCCGAGATCGCCGCCATGGTCGCCTTCCTCGCGAGCGACCAGGCGAGCTACGTCCAGGGCGCGATCCTCGACGTGGACGGGGGCTGGGTCCGGGCGGTTTGATCTCGGCCAGGGTGATACCCGACGGCCGGTCCGAGGCCGCGAATGCGGGCCGCGCCAAGTGGCGCGAAGTCAGGCAAGCCGGAGGTTCGCGCCTGGCGTTCGAGGGCCCCTGAACGCGCGAACGCTCAGGGCCGCTGGCATGAACTCAGGCCGGCACCACTCCGGTTGCCGCCGTCGCCGCCAGGAGGTTCAGCGCCGCGAGGGTCTCGCGGCCAGCGACGCCATCCACCAGCAGGCCCCGCTTGCCCTGGAAGGCCATGACCGCCGCCTGGGTGTCGCGGCCGAAGATGCCGTCGGCCAGCAGCCCGGCCCCGGCCGCGTTCAGCGCCCGCTGCAGCCCCTCCACCTGCGGCCCGCGGTCGCCGAGCGAGAGCAGATGCGCCGGCGGCGGTTTGGCGCCGGCACCGCCGAACAGCCCGTCCGCGGCCCAGTCGCGGATCAGCCCGTCGCCCGCCTCGAAATGCATGGCGTCCTCGGTGCCGAAACCGGCGCCCCAGTACCAGCCATGGGCGTTGAAGATCGGGGCGATCCTGGTGAGCCCGAACTGGACCTTGCCATCGCCCCGCGCATCGAGCCTGCCGGCCAGGGTGAGGTCGATGGCGGTGCCCCAGGCATGATTGCTGATGGCGATGGTGGAGCCGCGCACGAAGCGGGCGCAGAGCATGCCGGCGGTGCCGATGACGGCATGGATCTCCGGCGCCTTGGCGGCGATCTCGGCCAGGATGCGTTGCAGCCCATCCACCGCCGGGCGCAGGCCGCGCACCTTGATCGGGCCGAGCTGACGGCTTTCGACCAGCGGCTTGAGGCGGGGGTTGGTGATCTCCCGGCAATCATCGCCATAGTCGGCGCGGGGATTGCCGAGCAGCGAAAGCATGGTCGCCTGCTTGGCGTTCACTACCTTGCGGCCATCCGCCAGGGTGTTGATGCCGGGTGGCACCGGGACGAGGTCGGTCAGTTCCATGACGTTGTCCTCCTGCCGGCATAGGCTGGAAGCCGGAGGTCCGGACCGCTGTGCCTTTCGTCACATCCGTGAAGCGGATCGCGGAAAGGCGTGAACACGCCGGAGCGTGATACGGCCTACAGCGGATTGGCGCTCAGATCGGAAGGCGATCCGCCATGGCGCCGGCGCAGCACCAGCGTGGTCCACGGCCCGACATCGATCCGCCGCTCCAGCACCATCCCCTGCCGCCGATGCGCCGCCAGCACCATCCGCGCCTGGGTGCCGAGCAGCCCAGCGAGGATCGCCGTCCCGCCCGGCGCCAGATGCAGCGCCAGCGGGCGCGCCATGGCGCAGAGCGGCCGTGCCAGGATATTGGCGAAGACCAGGTCGAAGCGGCGGCCGCGCAGCAGCCGGTGGCGCCAGCCATCCGCCAGCCGCGCCGAGACCAGCCGCTGCATGCCGTTCAGCCGCGCATTCTCCCCGGCGACGCGCACCGACCAGGGCTCGATGTCGGTCGCCAGCACCGGCCGGCGCAGCGTCTTCGCCGCGGCGATGGCGAGGATGGCCGAGCCGGTGCCGAGGTCCAGCAGCCGGCGCGGCCGGCGATGCGCGACGGCGGTGAAGGCCAGCAGGCACCCCTGGGTGGAGGCATGCTCGCCGCTGCCGAAGGCCAGCCCGGCATCCAGCTTCAGCACGGTGCGACCCGGCATCGGCGGGTCCGGCGCATGGGTCGGGCGGATCAGGAAGCGGCCGACCGGGAATTCGGAAAAGCCTTCGATAGTGCGGGCCAGCCAGCCCTCCGCCTCGATCGGCCCGACCTGTAGCGCCGGCGGCTCGATGTCGCCGATCAATGCCGCCAGGGCCAGCGCGCCGGTCAGCGCGTCCTCGCCTGCGCCGGCCTCGCGCACGCCTTCGACGCGCCAGGTGTCGGTCGGGTCGTCCTTGAAATAGGCGACGGTGGCGCAGGTGGTCTGGAAGGCCGCCTCGAAGGCCGGGACGGCGGCTTCGGGCAGGCCCTCGACAGCAAGCAATTCCAGCGGCTCGGCACGGCGGCGCGACATCGGCGTCGCCCAGTCGGGCGATCTGGCCGGCCGCTTCAGATCTTCGGGGCTATCGCCACCCCGGTCATCGGACGGCGCCATCACGCCTTCTCCACGAAGCGGTCGAGCACGCGCTTGGTGCCGGCCTTCTCGAACGCGATGTCCAGCTTGTCGTCCTCCACGCCGGTGACGCGGCCATAGCCGAATTTCTGATGGAAGACGCGTTGGCCGACGCCGATGGCATCGGCACGGACCGGGCGCGCCTGCACCTCCCACGCCCCGGCCTCGATCACCTTCGGCCGCCGCGCCAGCAGCCCGCCCGCGCCGGTGAAGACCGAGGGCATCTCCACCATGCGGTTGCGCGCCATTCCGGCGCTGCCCTCGCGCTCGATATGCTCCAGCGGCAGCTCGTCGAGGAAGCGGGAGGGGATGGAGCTCGACCAGTTGCCGTAGATGCGGCGGTTGGCGGCGCAGGAGACGATGGCGTGCTTCCTTGCCCGGGTCAGCCCGACATAGGCGAGGCGACGCTCCTCCTCCACGCCCTTCTCGCCGCCTTCCTCCATGGCGCGGCTATGCGGGAACAGCCCTTCCTCCCACCCCGGCAGGAAGACGGTGTCGAACTCCAGCCCCTTCGCGGCATGCAAGGTCATCAGCGAGAGCCGGTCGTCGGCGGCGTTCTCGTCATTCTCCATCACCAGCGCGACATGCTCGAGGAAGCCGGTGAGGGTCTCGAATTCGCCGAGGGCGCGGAGGAACTCCTTCAAATTCTCCAGCCGCCCCGGCGCCTCGGGCGACTTATCCTGCTTCCACATCTCGGTGTAGCCGCTCTCGTCCAGCAGCGTCGCCGCGACCACCACATGGCCGTCGCGCGGCAGCGCCTCCCGCCAGCGGGCGAAGCCGTGCAGCAGCTCGGACAGCGCGGCGCGGGCGCGGCCGGTGATGCCGCCCTGCGCCAGCCGCGCCGCGGCGGAGGAGAGCGGAATGCCCTCGGCGCGGGCGATCTCGTGCATCTTCCGCATCGCGGTATCGCCCAGGCCGCGCTTCGGGGTGTTGACGATGCGCTCGAAGGCCAGGTCATCGGCCGGCTGCGCCAGCACCCGCAGATAGGCCATGGCGTCGCGGATCTCGGCGCGCTCGTAGAATTTCAGCCCGCCGATGACGCGATAGGGCACGCCGAGGGTGATCAGCCGTTCCTCGAAGGCGCGGGTCTGGAAGCCGGCGCGGACCAGGATGGCGATCTCGGACAGGGCATGGCCGCTGCGCTGCGCCACCTCGATCCGCTCGCCGACCATGCGGGCCTCTTCCTCGCTGTCCCACAGCGAGACGACGCGCACCTTCTCGCCATCGGCGTCGTTGCGCCCGGCCCGTAGCGTCTTGCCGAGCCGGCCGGCGTTGTGCGCGATCAGGCCGCTGGCGGCGCCGAGGATCGGCCGGGTGGAGCGGTAGTTGCTCTCCAGCCGCACCACCCGGGCGTTGGGGAAATCCTTCTCGAAGCGCAGGATGTTCTCGATCTCGGCGCCGCGCCAGGAATAGATCGACTGGTCGTCGTCGCCGACGCAGCAGATGTTCTTGTGACCCTGGGCCAGCAGCCGCAGCCACATGTACTGCACCAGGTTGGTATCCTGGTACTCGTCGACCAGGATGTAGCGGAAGCGCCGGTGCCAATCGGCCAGCACTTCCGGATGATCGCGCAGGATATCGACCATGTGCAGCATCAGATCGCCGAAATCGGCGCAATTCAGATCGCGCAGGCGGGCCTGGTAGGCCGCGTAGAGCGGCCGTGCCTTGCCGCTGGCGTAGTCGGTATCCTCCGCCGGGGTGATGCGGTTGGGCGAAACACCCCGATCTTTCCAGCGCTGGATCTGCGCCATCAGCCCCGGCGCCGGCCAACGCTTCAGGTCGATGCCGCCGGCCTCCATCACCAGCTTCAGCAACCTGAGCTGGTCGTCGGTGTCGAGGATGGTGAAGCCGCTGGTCAGCCCTACCAGCTCCGCGTGCCGCCGCAGCATCCGGGCGCACAGGGCATGGAAGGTGCCGAGCCACAGCCCCTCGGCGGGGCGGCCGAGGATGGCGGAGACCCTCTCCCGCATCTCCCGCGCCGCCTTGTTGGTGAAAGTGACGGCAAGCACCTGGCCGGGAAAGGCGCGTCCGGTCATCAGCAGATGCGCGAAGCGGGTGGTCAGCACCCTTGTCTTGCCGGTGCCGGCGCCGGCCAGCACCAGCAGCGGGCCATCCAGGGTCTCCACCGCCTCGCGCTGCTCGGCGTTGAGGCGGACGAGGTACTCCGGCACGCCCGTGGCCATGGGGGCGCTCATTGGCAGGAGCCGACCGAGCCTTCGGCACAGATGCTGGTGCCGTCGGTCCAGCGGGCGCCATCGAGCCGCGCGCGATGCAGATCCGCCCCCTCCATCTGCGCCGCGGTGAAATCCGCGTTGCGCAGATCGGCACTGAAGAATCTTGCGCGGCGCAGATCGGCGCCGGCAAGCTTGGCGCCATTCAGGTCGGCGCGGGTGAAATCGGCCCGCACCAGCACCGCGCCGGACAGATCGGCGCCGCGCATCCCGGCCGAGACGAAGCGGGCATTGTAGGCATCCACCCGGACCAGCTTCGCCGCCTCGAGGTTGGCCCGGGTCAGCGAGGCGTCGCGCAGGACCGCATCAGTGAGGTCGACGCCCCGCAGATCGCGCGTATCGAGCTGGCAGCGTCGCCAATCCACGCCGGTGGAGGGAAGCGCCGCGCAGCCGGCCGCCTTGGCGGCGGGCGTGGCGAGGGCAAGGATCAGGAAGACAGCCGGGAGTGACATGCGCACGGGGATCGATATAGAACGCCGCGCGAACGCATCCAACTGCTCCCGCCGCTGAAGTTACTCCGCATCCTCGGCTGGGTGGCGCGCCATGGCAGCGCCCTGCTGGCCGCCAGCATCGTCGCCGGCGTTGCCCTCGCACCGCTGGCCGCGGCGCTGCGCCCGGTGGTGGCGCCCACGGTCGCCCTGTTGATGACCCTGGTGCTGCTGCGTATCGACCCCATTGAGATGCTGGGCTGGCTGCGCCGGCCGCTGCTGGTGCTGGGGCTTTCGGCCTGGGTGCTGCTGGCCTGCCCGCTGGCGGTCTTCGCGATAACCCGGGCGGCAGGGCTGGACGGGCCACTCGGCGCCGGGCTGGTGCTGGCGGCGGCAGCCTGCTCGGCGGTCTCGGCGCCGGCCTTCGCCCGGCTGGTGGGCCTCGATGCCGAGATCAGCCTGGTGGTCTCGGTCGCCACCACGGCGCTGCTGCCCTTCACCGCGCCGCCGCTGGCGCTCGGGCTGCTGGGGCTGGAACTGGCGATTTCAATGCCAGGGCTGATGCTGCGGCTGCTGTTGATCGTCGGGCTGCCGGCGGCACTGGCGTTCGTCCTGCGCCGGGTGCTGGGGCAGCCACGGCTGGAGCGGCTGGCGCCGGCGGTGGACGGATCGGTGGTGCTGATCCTGGTGGTCTTCGCCTTTGGGGTAATGGATGGGGTGCAGGCAAGGCTGCTGGCGGATCCGCTCTGGGTGATGGCAGGCCTCGCCCTGGCGCTGCTCGGCAACCTGGGGCTGAACGGGCTGACGGTGCTGGCGCTCTGGCCCTTCGGCACGCGGCTGGCGCTGGCCGCGGGGATGCTCGCCGGCAACCGCAACCAGGCGCTGTTCCTGGCGGTGCTGCCGGCGGCGACCGACCCCGGCGTGCTGCTGTTCTTCGCCATCGGCCAGGTGCCGCTGTTCCTCAGCCCGGTCCTGCTGCGGCCGCTGTACCGGCGGATCGCCCGGCCTCACTGACGGCGGGCGATGGAGACGCCATAGGCCTCCCGCCGCAATGGCAGCAACGGGTCGTCGGAAAGGGCGATGCCTTCGACGACATTGGTCGGGTCGAAGTTCAGGGCCCTCTGCTGGGCGTCACTGTCGGCACGGCGGGCGCGGATGCTGATGGTGCCGAGCGCCACCCGCGGCCGATCGGCCGGCCAGCGGAGGGTCGCGTCATGGGTCGGGTCGCCCTCGGCGGCCATCTGGGCGACCAGGGTGAACATTGCCGGGCCCGCGGCCAGACGCTGGTCCAGCTCGGCGAACAGGTAGTCCGGCGGCGCCGCGGCGGCGGCCGAAGCCTCCAGCACGTCGCGGCCGGCCACCGGCTCGATGGCGTAGCGGAAGGCGCGGCGGGTGCCGTCGGCGCCGACCATCCAGAAGGCGTTCACCCCGAAATAGGGCTGGGTGGCGAAGCTGCGCGGCGCCGGCTTCGGGGTCTGGACCACCCTCTGCGCCGCCGGATGGCTGGCAAGGAAACGTTCCAGTGGCGTGGGTGAGGCCATGCCGGGCCGGCTGTTGGCGACGGCGTGGAGGAATGCCAGGAAATCCTCGCCATTGCCGACCGGGAAATCATCCAGGGCATTGGCGACGATGTCATTGGGCTGGCCGTCCGGAGTGACGAAGCGCAGCGCCATGCCGTGCGGCCGGGCGGCCGGCGCGCCATCCGGGATCATCGGATTGCCGGAGCCATCGGAGAAGCGCACCAGCAGCGGCAGCGGCGCCTGGAATTGCGGTGCGCGAGACAGCCGCGCCGCGTCCGGTGCCGGGGTGAAGCTGCCGTCGTAGACCGCACCCTTGGCATGGGTGGCGCGGAAGCCCGGATGCGTGCCGAAGATGGCGTTCATCTCGTTGACGATGCGGACGGCCAGCGGATCCTCGGCCTGGGCCGGCACGCCAAGCAGCAGGGCGGCGCAGAGGAGGCTCGGGCGAAGCGTGAGGCGCATGGGGCGATGCCCTTGATGGAGGCGCCGAAGCTATCCCCGCCGCGGCGGCGCCGCGCTGAACACTCCGCGCGCGGTCGTTGTCCTTCCCCTCTGAACCGGGCGGTCCGATCCGTCCCGAGCGCGGGAGCGCCTATTCCGCCGCCTGCTTCCAGCGCCGCGCGTAGTCCAGCAGCGCGTCATCGGCCACTGGCTCGATCGGGGTGAAATCCTGGTGTGCGATCCATTCCGGCCGGGTCGGCCGGCGGATGTGGTTCGAGACCGCGTTCAGGGTCAGGTAGACGATCTTGCGCGGATAGGGCGTGATGTTCGGCGCCGAGCCATGCACCAGATTGCCATGGAACAGCAGCACGCCACCGGGCTTGCCGGTCGGCGAGACGATGCCGCCCTCCTGCACCAGCTTCGTCACCGTCGCCTCGTCCAGCGTCCACAGCGGGTAGGAGGTGGTGCTGAGGTCGTGCCCGGCGTCCAGCGTGCCATGCTGCTGGCTGCGCGGGATCAGCATCAGCGGCCCGTTGATCGGCATCACCTCGTCGAGGAAGACGGAGATATTCATCGCCCGCGGCTCCGGCATGCCGTCGTCGCGGGCCCAGGTGCCGTAATCCTGGTGCCACTGCCAGACATCGCCGGTGAAGGCCGCCTTCGCGTTGATCTTGAACTGGTGCATGTAGAGCGACTCGCCGAAGATCTGCTCCACCGGCCGCACCAGCCGGGGATGCGCGCCGAGCAGCCGGAACGCCTCGTTGTAGGTATGGGCGGCGAAGGCGGTGCGCGGGGCGCCGGATTTCTCCCGCCAGATCTCCGGGCGGTCGGCGGCGTAGATGGCCTCGGCCTCGGCCCGCAACACGGCGATCTCTTCCGGGCTGAAGGTCTCAGGCAGGAACAGCCAGCCTTCCTCGTGGAATTGGCGAATCTGCTCGGCGGAGAGCTGCATGGCCGTTCCCTCTTTCCTGGCATGTTTCTTGGCGTTCCGGCGAGCTTATCGCCACGCTGCCCGGCACCCAAGGCTTTCCGCCGCGGCCACCGCATCGCAGAATGCCGGCAACACCAGGGAGGATTGCATGTCCGGACCAATTGGCCGCCGCCCCTTGCTGGCCGCTGCGCTCGCGCTGCCGGCTTCGGCACGGGGCCAACCCGCCGCCCCCTGGCCGACCCGGCCGGTCCGCATCGTCATCAGCTGGCCGCCCGGCGGCGGCGCGGATATCCCGATGCGCCTTGCCGCCCCGGCGATGCAGCAGGTGCTGGGCCAGCCGGTCATCCTGGAGAACCGCGCCGGGGCCAGCGGCTCGGTCGGTGCCGGGGTGGTCGCCCAGGCGGCGCCGGATGGCTACACCACCCTGGCCGATACCGCCGGCGGGGCGATCAACCACCTGCTGATCCCCGGCCTGCCCTATGACTTCTCCCGGGCCTTGATGCCGATCAGCCAGATGGTGCGTTCCCCGCTGCTCTGCGTGGTGCGGGCGGATCACCCATCGAAGGATCTGGCGGCACTGCTGGAGCGCATCCGGGCGGCGCCGGGGCAGATCCCCTTCGCCTCCTCCGGGGTGGGCACGGCGACTTTCCTGGCGCCGGCGCTGATGCTGCGCCGGGCCGGGGTAAGCGCCAACCATGTCTCCTACCGCGGCGGCGCGGCCTCCATCGCCGGCATCCTGGCGGGCGACGCGGAGTTCGTCTTCTCCACCCTGCCGCAGGCGGCGCCGCTGGTGCAGGAGGGTCGGCTGCGCGGCCTCGCGGTCAGCATCGCCCACCGGCTGCCCAATCTGCCCGAGGTGCCGACCGTGCAGGAGCAGGGCTTCCCCGACTTCGACATGGCCGACTGGCTCGGCTTCTACGCCCCCACGGGCACGCCGGCGCCGGTCATCGCCAAGCTGGCCGAGGCGGCGCAGGCCGGCATGCGGGATCCCAATGCGGTGAAGCGGCTGGGCGAGATCGGGATGATCCCGGTCGGCAGCTCGCCGGCCGAGTTCCAGGCCTTCTGGACCGACCAGCGCAACCGCATGGGCGCCATCATCCAGGCCGAGGGGATCAAAGTTGAATAATCAGCACCGCAGCATGCGTCCGGTACGGCTTGGCCGTCGCGAATTGGGCGGGGTCTTCGCCGCCATGGCCACCGCCGCCGGCCCCGCCGGGGCGCAGGGCACCGCCTACCCCAGCCGGCCGATCCGCGTGGTCGTCGCCTGGCCGGCTGGCGGCGGGGTGGATACGCCGATCCGGCTGGTCTCCCAGCCGATGAGCCGCTTCCTCGGCCAGCCGCTTGTGCTCGACAACCGCGGCGGCGCCACCGGCTCGATCGGTGAGGCGGAGGCGGCGCGGGCGACGCCGGATGGATACACCATCCTCGGCACCGGGCTCAGCATGATTACCAACCCGATGCTGCTGCGCAACCTGCCCTACGACCCCGTCACCGCCTTTGTCCCGATCTGCCAACTCATCTCGGCGCCGTTGCTGCTGGTGGTGCGGGCCGACCATCCCGCGCGGAGCCTGACCGAGTTGCTGGAGATGTGCCGGGCACGCCCCGGGCATCTCACCTTCTTCTCCTCCGGCCTGGTCGGCGGGCCGCATATGACCGGGCTGATGCTGCTGCGTCGCGCCGGGGTGACCGCCACCCATGTCTCCTACCGTGGTGGCAGCCAGTCGATCGCCGGGGTGATGGGCGGGGATACCGACTTCGGCTTCTCCACCCTGCCCCAGGCGGTGCCGCTGGTGCGGGAGGCGCGGCTGCGGGCGCTGGCGGTCTCCTCGCCGGAGCGGCTGCCGTCCCTCCCCGAGGTGCCGACGGTTGCGGAGCAGGGCTTCCCTGGCTTCGAGCGGGCCGAGGCGAGCAACCTCTGGGCCCTAGCCGGCACCCCCGCCGCCGCCATTAGCCGGTTGCATGAGGCGGCGGTGGCGGCGCTGGCGGAACCGGAGGTGCTGGCGCGGCTGGAGATACTCGGCATGACGCCGGTCGGCAGCACGCCGGCACAGCTTGGCTCCGCCATGGACGAATACCGGAGGTTCGCCGCCGAGATGATCCGCACCGAGGGGATCAGGGTGGAGTAGCGCCGGCCGGGGCCCACCACGCCCCGCGCCCCAGGGACCGGGACAACCGGGCCCGGCCGAACGGAGGCGGATCAGCGGGTCAAGCCCGCGGATGACGGAGGCTGGACCTACAGCATCGCAAGGGATCTCTTGCGCTTCGGCGGCGGGAAGGCGGCATCCAGCGCCGCCAGATCGTCCGCCTCCAGCACCAGCTCGCGCGCCTTGGCGTTCAACCGCACATGTTCGGGATCGGTCGCCTTGGGGATGCTGATGACGCCGGGCTCGCGCAGGGTCCAGGCCAGCGCCACCTGCGCCGGCGTCGCCCCACGCCGTTGCGCCACCTGCCCCAGTGCCGGGTGGCGCAGCAGCGCGCCGCGCCCGGTGTCCCCCTGGCCGACCGGCGAATAGGCCATCACCGGCATTCCCCGGCCGCGGCAGAAGGGCAGCAGATCGAACTCCACCCCGCGATGCTCCAAATTGTAGAGCACCTGGTCGGTGGCGCAGTCGGGCAGCGCCGCGCCCAGCTCCTCCAGGTCATCGACATCGAGGTTGGAGACGCCCCAGCGGCGAAGCTTGCCGGCCTCCCGCATCCGCTCCATCGCCGCCACCGTATCGGCGAGCGGGACCGAGCCCCGCCAATGCAGCAGATAGAGGTCGAGGCTCTCCACCCGCAGCCGCCGCAGGCTGCGCTCCAGCGCCTGCTCCAGCTTCCGCCCGGCGGCATTGTGCGGATAGACCTTGGAGACCAGGAACACCTCATCCCGCCGCCCGGCGATGGCCTCCGCCACCACCTCCTCGGCGCCGCCCTCGGCGTACATCTCGGCGGTGTCGATCAGGGTCAGGCCGAGGTCGATGCCGAGGCGGAGCGCCGCCGCCTCCCTCGCCCGGTCGGCGCCGCGCTCACCCATGTGCCAGCTTCCCTGGCCGAGCGCCGGAACCTCGGTGCCGTCCGGCAATCTCACGACCCGCATTCCGCTTGCTCCCGCTCTGCCGCTATCATCCTGCCCATGTGGTACCCTGCACGCCAGCTGGCGATCCTCCTCGCTCTTGCCGCCTCGCCCGCGACGGCGCAGCCGACCGCCGAGATCGGCAGCTGGCGCCTCACCTGCGCCACCGACCGGATGACCGACCGGGCCAGCTGCACCATGCGCCACCGCGACTGGGTGGAGCCCCCTGCCGGCACCGCGCCGGGGCTGGCGCTGGAGGTGGTGGACCGCGGCGGCAGGCTGGTACCGGTGGTGACGTCGCGGGAGCTGACCCTGGAGGGCGCCTCACGCGGGCTGCTGGCGCTGACCGGCACCGCCCAGCTCCGCTTCCCGCCCAACCGGATGATCGAGCTGCCCTGCGGCCTCGATGGCCGTTCCCTGATCTGCGCCCCGCGCGGCGAGGATGCGGCGCGGGCGGAGCAGGAATTGCTGGCAGCCGACAAGGCGCTGGTGCGGATGGCCGGCCTCAGCGGCGACGGCGGCGAGCCCACGGAGCTGCGCCTGGCCGGCACGCGGGAAGCGGTGGCCCGCTTCGCCCGGGAGGCCCCACCCGCCCCGGCGCCGGACCCCGCCCCCGGCGTCGACGCGCCGGAGCTGCTGCAACGCCTGCTGCGCCGCTTCGGCTGGCAATAGCCGCAGCACGCCGCGGCTCAGAAACCGACCAGGTCGCCGCCCTTCAGTGCCAGCATCTGCCGCGCTTCGGCCGGGGTGGCGATCTCGAGGCTCAGCTCCTCAAGGATGCGGCGGATCTTCGCCACCTGCTCGGCATTGCTCTTGGCCTGCTGGCCCTTGCCGATCCACAGCGAGTCCTCCAGCCCGACCCGCACATTGCCGCCGAGCAGCCCGGCCATGGTGGTGAAGGGCATCTGGTTGCGGCCCGCCGCCAGCACCGACCAGACGTAATTCTTGCCGAACAGCCGATCCGCCGTTTCCTTCATGAACAGCAGGTTGCGCGGCTCGGCGCCGACGCCGCCGAGGATGCCGAAGATCGTCTGGGTGAACAGCGGCGGCTCCACCACCTTGCGGTCCAGCATATGCGCCAGGTTGTAGAGGTGGCCCACGTCGTAACACTCGAATTCGAAGCGGGTGCCGTGGCCCTTGCCCAGCCGTTCGACGATCTGCTCGATATCCTTGAAGGTATTGCGGAAGATGAAGTCGGTGGTGCCCTCCAGATAGGGCCGCTCCCACTCATGCTTGAACTGCTTGATCCGCGCCGCGCTGCCCGAGATGTTGAAGTTCATGCTGCCCATGTTGAGCGAGCACATCTCAGGCTTGGCCTGCAGCGGCGCCGCCAGCCGCTCGTCCACCGTCATCCCGAGGCCGCCACCGGTGGTGATGTTGATCACCGCATCGGTGCTCTGCTTGATCACCGGCAGGAATTGCATGAACACCGCAGGGTCCGGGGTCGGGCGGCCATCTTTCGGGTCGCGGGCGTGCAGGTGAATGATGGCGGCGCCGGCCTCGGCCGCGGCGATCGACTGCTCGGCGATCTCCTGCGGGGTGATCGGCAGGTAGTCCGACATGCTGGGCGTGTGGATCGCGCCGGTAACCGCCACGCTGATGATGATCTTTGCCATGCCGTCTCTCCCCTCGGTTCCGGACCGGCGGGATCCACGGCGGGCCGGCGTTCAGGCTGAACGCCGGCCCGCCGTGGCCCGTTGTCTGCAGAGCGGATTCACGCTCCGGGGCGTTCACGCCCCTCCGCGATCCGCTCTAGCTCGCCAGTCACGACGGCGTCCAGGCTGGCGCGTCCGGGCCGCCGCGTCCAGGGCGGAGGAGCGCCGCTACAGCAGGCTTTCGATCCGGATCGGCAGTTCCCGCGCCCGCCGGCCGGTGGCGTGGAACACCGCATTAGCGATGGCGGCGTTGGTGCCGACATTGCCCAATTCGCCCAGCCCCTTGATGCCAAGCGGGTTCACCCCGGTATCCGTCTCCTCCAGCAGCATCACCTCGACCTTCGGCGCATCGGCATTCACCGGGATCAGGTATTCCAAGATGTTGTCGTTCACGTAGCGGGCGCGGCCGTGGTCGATCTCCGTCTCCTCGTGCAGCGCGCTGCCGATGCCCCAGATCAGCCCGCCCATCAGCTGGCTGCGCGCGGTGCGCGGGTTGACGATGCGGCCGGCGGCGAAGGCGCCGAGCACTCGCGGCACCCGCACCTCGGCGGTACGGGCATGCACCCGGACCTCGACGAATTCGGCGCCGAAGGCGGCCATCGCCAGCGGTCCCTCGGCAATGCCGCCGCCGAGCGCCTGCTTGCCGGAATAGAGCTTCCGCATGGATTCCTTCGGCATGCCCTGCGGCAGGTATTCGGCATAGGCCTCGATGGCGCCATTGGCGGCGCGGCTCATCGCCTCGGGCAGCGCCTCGGCGGTGCCATCGGCGGCGCGCAGCTCGCCCGAAACCAGCTTGAGCGATGCCGGATCGCGGCCCTTCAGCGGCCCGTCCTCCACCGCCGCCCGGGCGAGGCGCGCGCGGATCTGCCCGCAGGCCTCCGCCACCACGTTGCAGACGCTGGCGGTGGTGTTCGAGCCGCCGGCCACCGGCGCCGGCGGCAGGTCGCTGTCGCCCAGCGCCACCTGCACCTTCTCCAGCGGCAGGCCGAGCATCTCCGCCGCCGCCTGGGCGATGACGGTATAGGCGCCGGTGCCGATGTCATGCGCCGCGGTCTGCACCCGCGCCTGGCCATCCGGCGTCAGCGTCACCCGCGCGGTCGCCGCGCCGATATGCGTCGGGTAGATGGTCGAGGCACAGCCCCAGCCGATAAGCCAATCGCCCTCGCGCATGCTGCGCGGCTCCGGGTTGCGGCGCGACCAGCCGAAAGCCTCGGCGCCGGCCTCGTAGCAACGCATCAGCCCGCGGCTGCTCCAGGGCAGGCCCTTGATCGGCTCCTTCTTGCTGTCGTTCCGCCGACGCAGCTCGATGGGATCGAGCTTCAGCGCGACGGCCAGCTCATCCACCGCGCTCTCCAGCGCGAACATGTAGGGCACCTCGGGCGGCGAGCGCATGAAGCCCGGGGTGTTGCGGTCGGCGTGCAGCAGCGTGACCTTGGTGCGCACGTTCGGGCAGTCGTACATCCGCGCCGTGGTCTGGGTGCCGGCGACCTTGTAGGGGTCGGGCCGCGAGGTGACCTCGGTGCCCTCATGCACCAGCGCCTGCAGCTTGCCGTCGCGGTCGGCGGCAAGCTTCACATGCTGCCGCGTCTCGGCCCGGTAGGTGGCGATGGTGAAGCCCTGGTCGCGCGTCGGCACCAGCTTCACCGGCCGCCCCAGCCGCCGCGCCGCGATGGCGACCAGCGCCGTCCGCTGAGTCAGCGAGCCCTTGGAGCCGAAGGCGCCGCCGACGTAATGGCTCTCCACCCGCACCTGCTGCGGGTCGAGCCCGAGCTGGGTAGCGACACCATGGCGAATGCCGGTCACGTACTGGCTCGGCTCATGGATGACGAGCTTACCCCCCTCCCACAGCGCGGTGGTGGTGAAGAGTTCGATCGGGTTGTGGTGCTGGGTCGGCGTGGCGTAGTCGGCCTCGATCTTCACTGGCGCCGCGGCGAAGGCGGCATCGGCGTCGCCGACCTGGGGGTCCTCGTGGCCTTGGCGGGCCTTGGCGGCCGGCTCGGTCGTCGCGCTGGCGCTGCCGAAGCCGGCGGCGGGGGTGACCGCGGCGTAGTCGACCCGAAGCCTGAATGCCGCCTCGCGCGCCGCCTCGAAGCTGTCGGCGAGCACCATGGCGACGATCTGGCCATCGTGCCAGATCCGGTCATCCTCCAGCGGCCGGATGGTCTCGGCGGCATAGCCGCCGGCGGCGAAGAAGCCGGCATCCCGCACCGTGCCGCGCATGTTGCGATGGGTGAGGATCTCCAGCACTCCCGGCACCGCGCGCGCCTCGGCCTCCTCAATGGCGGTGATACGGCCGAGGGCGATGGCGCTGGTAACCAGGAAAGCCCAGGCCGGGTTCGGCACAACGACGTCGGAAGGGTAGCGCGCGGCGCCGGTGACCTTGGCACGGCCGTCGATGCGGATGGGCGACTGGCCGATCATGGTGTCGGGCATGGCTCAGGCCCCCAGCCGCTGCGCCTGGAACAGCGCACGCACCAGGGTGCGGCGGCCGAGCTCAGGCTTGAAGTCATTGTCGCCATGGGTGCGGGCATCGCGGAACGCCGCCTCCGCCGCGCGCTGCGCCGCCGCCTCGTCGAGCACCTGGCCGGCCAGTACCGCCTCGGCCTCGCGTGCCCGCCAGGGCCGCGTTGCCACGCCGCCGAGGGCGATGCGCGCCTCACGCACCCGCCCGCCGTCCAGGTCGAGCGCCACGGCGGCGGAGGCGACGGCGAAGGCATAGCTCTCCCGGTCGCGTACCTTCAGATAGACCGAGCGCCGCGCCCAGGGCAGCGGCGGCACGCCGAAGCCGGTGATCAGCTCGCCCGGGGCCAGGGTGGTCTCGAGGTGCGGCGTGTCACCGGGCAGACGGTGCAATTCGGCAAAGGGGATGCGGCGGGGGCCTTGCGGCCCCTCCAGTTCCACTGTTCCGTCGAGGGCGAGCAGCGCCTGGGCGAAATCGCCGGGGTAGCTGGCGATGCAATGCTCGCTGGTGCCGAGCACCGCATGCAGCCTGGTGACTCCATCCAGCGCGCTGCAGCCCGACCCCGGCCGGCGCTTGTTGCAGGCGGCATAGCTGACGTCGCGGAAGTAGTTGCACCGCGTCCGCTGCAGCACATTGCCGCCGAGCGTCGCCATGTTGCGCAGCTGGCCGCTGGCCGCCAGCGCCAGGCTCTCCGCGATCACCGGATAGTCGCGCCGCACCATGGCGTCATCGGCGACGGCCGACATATGCGCCAGCGCGCCGAGCCGCAGCCCCTGCGGCCCGGCCTCGATCCCGCCGAGTCGGGACGCCAGCGGGGTGATGTCCACCACCCGCTCCGGCCGCATCACGTCGAGCTTCATCAGGTCGAGCAGCGTGGTGCCACCGGCGAGGTAGCTGGAAGCGCCGCTGCCGGCGGCGCGGAGCGCGGCGGGCACCGCATCGGCGCGGTCATAGGTGAAAGGGCGCATCGCTCAGCCTCTTTCCGTCCGGCGCCCGGCCATCTGCGGCTTCGCCTGTTCGATGGCGGCAACGATGTTGGGGTAGGCGGCGCAGCGGCAGAGATTGCCGCTCATCGCCTCGCGGATCTCGTCCGGCGTTCCGGCATGACCCTCCTGCACGCAGCCGATCGCCGACATGATCTGCCCCGGCGTGCAGTAGCCGCATTGGAACGCATCATGATCGAGGAAGGCCTGCTGCATTGGGTGCAGCCCGCCGTCCTCCGTCGCCAGCCCCTCGATGGTGGTGACCGCGCCGCCCGCGGCCCGCGCCGCCAGGGTGAGGCAGGACAGCACCCGCCGGCCGTCCAGCAGCACGGTGCAGGCACCGCACTGCCCCTGGTCGCAGCCCTTCTTGGCGCCGGTCAGGCCAAGCTCCTCACGCAGCGCATCCAGCAAGGTCACCCGGGGGTCGAGCGCCAGGCGATGCTCCTGGCCATTCACGCGCAGGACCAGGTCGAGCACGGCGGTCTCCTTGAGAATCGGGGTGGGTTGCGCCGCAGCGGGCGCGACGGCCAGCAGCGGCGCGGCGGCGGAGACAGCGCCCGAGCCGAGCAGGGACCGGCGGCCGACCACGCCTGGGGTGGGCTGAGTCGTCATCTGTGGGGGGAAGCTCCGGTGACCTTGCGCGACGCAACAGCGGCGGGCGTGCCGGGTTGCACCCGCGGGCCGGCCGGCGCGGGCCTTTCCGCACGCGGCCCGGTGGGCGATGCTGACGCCGATGGCATGGATGGCACGGTGACGGATCTGCTGGCGGCGCTTCCCGAGACCGGGGCCCTGGCCTGGCTGCTGGCCGCGGCGCTGGCCGGTGGGCTGGCGCGCGGCTTCTCCGGCTTCGGTGCCGCGCTGATCTTCGTGCCGCTGGCTTCGGTCGGGCTCGGCCCGCGCGCCGCGGCGCCGCTGATGCTGGTGCTGGAGGCCGTGGCCGTGCTGGCGCTGACGCCGGGCGCCTGGAAGCTGGCGGACCGGCGGCAGGTCGGCATCCTGGCGATGGGGGCGGCGGTCGGCACGCCGCTGGGCGCGCTGGTGCTGGCCTCGGCCGATCCCCTGGCGCTGCGTTGGGCGGTGGCGCTGCTGATCCTGGCGCTGCTCGGCCTGCTGGCCTCGGGCTGGCGGTTCCGCGGCCGGCCAAGGACGCCGGCGACCCTTGCCGTCGGCCTGGCCGGCGGGGTGCTGGGCGGCGTCGCCATGGTCAGCGGACCGCCGGTGATGGCCTATCTGCTGGGACAGCCGGGCACGGCGCGGCAGGTGCGCGCCAGCTTCGCGCTGTATCTGGCGGCGGGCGCAGTCTTCGCCGGCATCGCCTATGCCGCGGCCGGGCTGCTGACGCCGGCGCTGCTGGCGCCCTTCCTGGTGTCGGCGCCGGCCTATGGTGCCGGCATCTGGGCAGGGACGCGGATGTTCGGACTGGCGAGCGAGCGCGCCTTCCGCCTCGCCTGTTATGCGATGATCGCCCTGGCTGCGCTGCTCGGGCTGCCGCTGTGGGATGGGTTGCTGCGATAAATGGGAGGATTGGCGATGCAGGAAGGCTACCGCCCGGACCGCTTCCGGGCCCTGACATGGCACGACGCCACACCCGGCTTCGCCAGCGGCGCCGACACCCCGCGCGCCTATCTGGAACGCTGCCTCGAGACCATCGCGGCGCGGGAGCCGGTGGTACAGGCCTGGGCGGCGCGCAATGAGGCCGGCGCCCGTGCCGCCGCCGACGCCAGCACGGCACGCTGGCGCGAGGGGCGGCCGCTCTCGCCGATCGACGGCATGCCGATCGGCATCAAGGACCTGCTCGAGACGAAGGACATGCCGACCGAGATGGGCTGCGTCGGCTACCGGGGGAATTTCCCGAAGCGCGACAATGCCGCGGTCTGGGCGCTGCGCCAGGCAGGCGCGGTGGTGCTGGGCAAGACAGTGACGACGGAGCTCGGCGGCAGCCATCCCGGGCCGACCACCAACCCCTTCGATCCGCGGCACACGCCGGGCGGCTCCTCCTCCGGCTCGGCTGCGGCGGTCGGGGCGCGGATGGTACCGGCGGCGATCGGCACCCAGGTCGGCGGCTCGATCATCCGGCCGGCAGCCTATTGCGGCAATGTCGCGCTGAAGCCGACCCAGGGCGGGATCCACCGCGGCGAACGCCAGACCACCAGCATGAGCACCCATGGCGTTCATGCCGGCTGCGTCGAGGACATGTGGCAGGTGGCGATCGAGATCGCCGCTCGCTGCGGCGGCGACCCCGGCCGGCCCGGGCTGCTCGGCCCGCCCGCGCCGCCCCCGGCGGCGAAGCCGCTGCGGCTGGTGGTGATGGAGACGGAGGGCTGGGCCGGCCTGGACGCCCCCAGCCGTACCGCCTTCGAAGCGCTGCTGGAGCGCATCGCCGCCGCCGGCATCACCCTGCTGCGCCGCGCCGACCACCCCTGGATCGAGAGCTTCGAGCAGGGGATCGCCGAGGGCCGCGCCATCGGCGGCGCCATCACCGGCTGGGAGAACCGCTGGTACCAGCGCGCCCTGCTGGACCAGAATTCCGAGGCGATCAGCCCGCGCGCCCGCGCCATACTGGAACGTGCCGAGGCGCAGCCTGTCTCCGCCTACCAGGCGGCGCTGGCGCGGCGGGAGGAGGCGCAGCAGCGCCATGCCCGCATCGCCCCACTCGCGGATGCGGCGATCAGCCTGGCCTGCCCTGGCCCCGCCCCGGTCTGGGACGGCGACCGGCCGGGCCAGCCGCTGGCGCCGCGGCCGACCGGCGATGCGGTGTTCAACCTGCCGAGTTCCCTGCTCTTCGCCCCGGCGGTGACGGTGCCGTTGCTGGCGGTGGGCGGGCTGCCGGTCGGGGTGCAGGTGATGGGACAGATGCACCAGGATGCGCGGATGACCGCCCTCGCCCGCTGGCTGCTGGAAAACGTCGCGCCGGTTGTGGTGTAGGCCGCGATCGTTCCGGACCGCTTCGCCGGCGCCGGCGAACCCGGTGCCGTCTCGGGTGTTTCCGGCTGCGGCACGGAGGAGGCGGCAATGATTCGGCAATGCGCGATGGCGGCGGCTCTGGCGGGCGCGATCTGGACGACGGGCGCGATGGCGCAGCAGGCGCCCTCCCTGATGTACAGCCAGCCGCTGGCGCCGGCGGCGGTGACCCAGGTGCAGGAGAAGCTGCGCCAGGCCGGCGCCTATGCCGGCCGGGCCGACGGGGTCTGGGGCCCGGACAGCCAGTCGGCGCTGGAACGCTTTCAGCAGAGCCGTGGCCTGCAGGTCACCGGCCACCTCAACCAGGCGACGGCGGCGACCCTCGGCCTCGGCCCCTCCGAGTTGCTGGCCGCCGGCCCGACCGCCGGCCCGGCCCCCGGCACCCCGGCGGCGCTGGCGACCGAGCCGCTGAGCCCGGCGGCGGTGCGCAACATCCAGCGGCGGCTGCGCGCCCTCGGCTTCTATCGCGGCGGCATCGACGGGGCCTGGGGCGCTGGCACGCAATCCGCCATCGAGCGCTTCCAGCAGGGCCGCGGGCTGCAGGCGACCGGCCAGATCAATCCGGCGACAGCGGCGGCACTCGGCCTCGATGCCAGCAATCTGGAGGCGCCACCGCGCTGACCTATTATCACTTAAAGTTGACAAATGCGCGCCTGGGGTGAGATGCGTGGCGCGTGCACGACAGCCTGCGCGCAACGGAGGCGGACAGTCGCCTCGCCGAGGTCACCATCCTCGTCGTCAGCTACAACAGCGGCGGCGTGCTGGAGGCATGCCTGCGCTCCGTCCCGCCCGCCGCCCGGCTGGTGGTGGTGGACAATGCCAGCAGCGACGGCAGCGCCGCGCTGGCCACCCGGCTGGCGCCCTGGGCGCAGGTGATCCGCGCGCCGGAGAACCTCGGCTTCGGCCGTGCCGCCAACCTCGGCTTCGCCGGCGCCACCACGCGCTACGGGCTGCTGCTCAACGCCGACACACGCTGCACGCCCGGCATGGTCGAGGCGTTGCTGGATGCCGCCGAACGCTATCCGGAGGCCGGGCTGCTGGCGCCGCGCATCGCCACGCCGGATGGCGGGCTGCAATTCGGCCATCTGCCGATCCTGGAACGCCACCGCCGCCGCGGTACGCCGATGCCGCCAGAAGGGGATTGCTGCGCGCCCTATGTCGGCGGCGCGGCGATGTTCTTCCCACTGTCGGCCTTCCGCGCCATCGGCGGCTTCGACCCCGACATCTTCCTCTACTACGAGGATGACGACATCTGCATGCGGATGCGCCGGTCCGGGCGGACACTGGTGCATGTGCATGCAGCACGGCTGGAGCATGGCAGCGGGCAATCCTCGGCGCCCTCCGCCAAGGTCACCCGGGGCAAGGAATGGCACATGGGCTGGTCGCGCCAGCACATGCTGCGGAAATACCGCGGACCGGCAGTCGCGGCGCTGCAGGGCGGGTTGCTGCTGGCGGAACTCGCCACCCGGCTGGCGCTGTGCCGGGGCGACCCGCGGCGCGGCAAATGGGTGGCGCGGCTGGAGGGCACCCTGGCGGCGCTGCGCGGCCGCAGCGCAACGGCGGCCGGCATCCGCTGACAGGCAGGCGAGGAGGCCCGGCAGCGGCGCTGGCGGCCCCGCCTCCCCGTCCTGGCCGAAGTTGGTCCGGTCATCCCCGACCACCTGTCTTCACCGGGCGACCGGATGCGCGGGTCAAGCCCGCCCATGACGGTGGACGATGATGGTTCTCGCGCTGCCGCGCCGCTGACGGCGGGCAGGGCGTTTTGCCCGCATCCGGCCCGCTACGGCGTTACTCCGGCCGCACCCCCATCGCCACCGTCCGCTCATCCATCCGCGGCTGGTGCCGCAGGCCGCGGCGATGGGCCCAGGTGTTGATGTACTGCACCAGCTGGATCATCGGCTCCTGCTCGGCGTAATAGGCCACGGCCTCGCGCCAGATCGCCTCGCGCCGCTCCTCGTCCATGGTGGCGGCGCCGCGGGCGACGAAGTCATCGATCACCGGGTCGGAATGCCGGGTCATGTTGGAGGCGCCGGTCAGCTTCTGCCGGTCGTAGCTGGCGACGATGCTGAGCAGGAAGTTCGAGGCCTCGCCGGTGGTGCTACCCCAGGCGCCGAGCTGGATCGCCCATTCCTGGCGCGAGCGCCGCGGCACGAAGGCGGCGAAGGGCAGCGCCTCGATGCTGGTGCGCACGCCGATCCGCGTCCACATCTGCGCCACCGCCTGAGAGATCCGCGCATCATTCGGCCAGCGGTCGTTCGGCGTCGCGAGGGTCAGGCGGAAGCCCTCGGGGAAGCCGGCCTCGGCCAGCAGCCGCTTCGCGCCATCCGGGTCGAAGGCGCGCGGGCGGATGTCGGGGTTGTAGCCGAAGGCGCCGCGCGGCAGCCAATTCGCCGTCGCCTCCGCCGCGCCCTCCATCACCCGCTCGACCAGCGCTTCGCGGTTGACCGCCATCGACAGGGCGCGGCGCACCCGCGCATCGTGGAATGGGTTCTCGGGCAGCGGCGTGCCGATATTGTCGGTGACGTTCGGGTGCGGGCCGCGGCGCGAGTAGTCGGGCGAAATGAAGACCGTACGCAGGCTGGCGATCTCGGTCACGGTCAGCCGCGGGTCGCGCCGCAGCCGGGCGAGGTCGGAGGTCGGGATCTGCTCGATCAGGTCCACGTCGCCGGCCAGCAGCGCTGCGGTGCGGGCGCCGTCGTTCAGCAGGAAGCGGACGTTCACCCGCGACCAGGGCTGGGCCGGCCGCCAATCCGCCTCGTGCCGCGCCAGCTCCACCCTGTCGCCGGAGCGGTAGGCGAGCACGCGGTACGACCCGGTGCCGATGGCGGCACGGCCGCTGTTGTATTCCTCCACCTGCGCGCCGGTGGCGGCGTGGCGGGCGATGATGCTGACCGAGGCGAGGTCGAGCGGCAGCAGCGGATGCGGCTGGCGGGTATGCAGGCGGATGGTGTAGTCGTCCACCACCTCGACCCGGGAGATGGTGCGGAGGAAGCCGCCGAAGCCGCCCGGGCTGTTGGGAACGTTCGGCGCGCGCTCGAAGGTGAAGACCACGTCATCGGCGGTGAAGGGCTTGCCGTCATGCCAGGTGACGCCGCGGCGGAGCTTGAACTCCCACACCGTCTCGGACAGCGGGCGGTAGCTTTCGGCCAGGCTGGGGTGCGGCTTTGCCGTGGCGTCGCGTTCCACCAGCCGGTCGAAGATGTGCTGCCCCATGGCGTTGTTGGGACCGAGATTGTGGTAGTGCGGGTCGAGGGTGGTGACCACCGCGGCATAGCCGATGGTCAGGGTGTCGCGCGGCTGCGCCGCGGCGGGCAGCGCGGCCAGCGCGGCACAGAGGGTCAGGCTACGGATCATCCCAGGCATTGCTTCGCTCCCGGCCTTGTTGGCTTTGCGGGGAGCGTAACCGGGCTGGCGCCGGCAGGCGACGGGAAATGAACCGCCGGCGGAGGGCGCATATGGAGACGCCGCTCCGGTGTCTCCACCGGAACGGCGTCCATAGGCGCTGAAATGGCCCCCCCCTCGGCGTGGCGGGGCCGGGGGTGGCTCAGCTCTGCCGCTCGACCATCATCTGCTTGATCTTGCCGATCGCCGCGGCCGGGTTCAGCCCCTTCGGGCAGGTCCGGGCGCAGTTCATGATGGTGTGGCAGCGGTAGAGCCGGAACGGGTCTTCCAGATCGTCCAGCCGCTCACCCGTCGCCTCGTCGCGGCTGTCGGCGATCCAGCGATAGGCCTGCAGCAGCACCGCCGGGCCCAGGTAGCGGTCACCGTTCCACCAATAGCTGGGGCAGGCGGTGGAGCAGCAGAAGCAGAGGATGCATTCCCACAGCCCGTCAAGCTTGGCGCGCTCCTCCTTCGACTGGCGGCGCTCGGCATCCGGCGGCGGCGGGGTGTCGGACTTCAGCCAGGGCTCGACGCTGCGCAGCTGGGCGTAGAGCTGCGACAGGTCGGGCACCAGATCCTTCACCACCGGCAGGTGCGGCAGCGGGCTGATCTTCACGTCGCCCTGCACATCCTCGATCGGCTTCAGGCAGGCAAGGGTGTTCAGCCCGTCGATGTTCATCGCGCAGGAGCCGCAGATGCCCTCCCGGCAGGACCGCCGGAAGGTCAGCGTGGTGTCGACCTCGTTCTTGATCTTGATGAGGGCGTCGAGAACCATCGGCCCGCAGGTGTCGAGGTCGATCTCATAGGTGTCGGTGCGCGGGTTGGCACCGCCATCCGGGTCCCAGCGGTAGATGCGGAAGGACCGCAGGTTCTTCGCCCCGGCCTCGGCCTTGTAGGTCTGGCCGGTGGTGACGGTGCTGTTCTTCGGCAGGGTGAAGGTAGCCATTGCGGCGGGATTCCTTAGTAAACGCGTGCCTTGGGCGGAAACACCTGCACTTCGTTCGTCAGGGTGCGCATCTTGACGTCACGGTAGTCGAGCTTCACCGCGCCTTTGTCATCGACCCAGGCCAGGGTGTGCTTCATCCAATTGGCATCGTCACGCTCGGGGAAATCCTCGTGGCTGTGAGCGCCACGGCTTTCCTTGCGCGCATCGGCGCCGGTGATGGTGGTGACGGCATTGCCGATCAGGTTGTCAAGCTCCAGCGCCTCCACCAAGTCGCTGTTCCAGATCAGGCTGCGGTCGGCGATGCGGATATCGCCGTAGCCGGCCTGCACCGTCTTCATCTTGTCCACGCCCTCGCGCAGCAGCTCGGTGGTGCGGAACACCGCGGCGTGGGTCTGCATGGTGCGCTGCATCCGGTCGCGCAGCTCGGCGACGCTGGTGCTGCCCTTGGCATTGCGCACCCGGTCCAGCCGGTCGAGCGCCTTCTGCCCGGCATTGGCCGGCAGCGGCGGCTGCGAGGCACCGGGCTTGATCGTCTCCGCCGCGCGATGGGCCGCGGCGCGGCCGAACACCACCAGGTCGAGCAGCGAGTTGGTGCCAAGCCGGTTGGCGCCGTGGACGGAGACGCAGGCCGCCTCTCCTACCGCCATCAGCCCGGGCACCACGCGGTCCTGGTCCTCGGCGGTCGGGTTCAGCACCTCGGTGTGGATGTTGGTCGGGATGCCGCCCATGTTGTAATGGACGGTCGGGAGCATCGGGATCGGCTCCTTCGTCACGTCCACGCCGGCGAAGATCTTCGCCGTCTCGGAGATGCCCGGCAGCCGCTCATGCAGCAGTGCGGCGCCGAGATGCTCCAGGTGCAGGTGGATGTGGTCCTTCTTCGGCCCGACGCCGCGGCCCTCGCGGATCTCCATGCTCATGGCGCGGGAGACGACGTCGCGGCTGGCGAGGTCCTTCGCGGTCGGCGCGTAGCGCTCCATGAAGCGCTCGCCCTCGGAGTTGGTCAGGTAGCCGCCCTCGCCGCGGGCGCCCTCGGTCACCAGGCAGCCTGAGCCATAGATGCCGGTCGGGTGGAACTGCACGAACTCCTGGTCCTGCAGCGGCAGGCCGGCGCGCAGCGCCATGGCGTTGCCGTCGCCGGTGCAGGTATGCGCCGAGGTGCAGGAGAAATAGGCCCGGCCGTAGCCGCCGGTGGCCAGCACCACGGTCTGGGCGCGGAAGCGGTGGATGCTGCCGTCTTCCAGGTTCCAGGCCATGACGCCGCGGCAGGCGCCTTCCTCATCCATGATCAAGTCGAGGGCGATGTACTCGACGAAGAATTCGCAATTATGCTTCAGCGACTGCTGGTAGAGCGTGTGCAGGATGGCATGGCCGGTGCGGTCGGCGGCGGCGCAGGCGCGCATCGCCGGGGTCTTGCCGTAGTCCTGCATATGGCCGCCGAAGGGCCGCTGATAGATCCGGCCATCCTCGGTGCGGCTGAACGGCACGCCGTAGTGTTCCAGCTCGATGATCGCCGGGATCGCCTCGCGGCACATGTACTCGATGGCGTCCTGGTCGCCGAGCCAGTCCGACCCCTTCACGGTGTCGTACATGTGCCAGCGCCAGTCATCCTCACCCATGTTGCCGAGCGCGGCGCCGACGCCGCCCTGGGCCGCCACGGTATGCGAGCGGGTCGGGAAGACCTTGGTGACGCAGGCGGTCTTAAGCCCGGCCGCGCCCATGCCGAAGGTGGCACGCAGGCCAGCACCGCCGGCGCCGACCACCACCACGTCATAGGTATGGTCGACGATGCGGTAGGCACCGCGCGAAGGCTGGGAAATCGCGTTCATCGTCCGGTCTTCCTGTCCATTTCGCCCTCCGGCCGCGCGCATCGGGCGCTGCCGGAGGCTTACTCCATCGAATGGCCTCGTGCGCCGGCGCCTGGCCGCGCCCGCGCGATCCGCTCAGACCGCAATCCTGAGGACCGCCAGGGCCGAGGCGAGCGCCAGCAGCCAACAGATGGCCTTGATGGCGAGAATGCCACCCATCTTGACCCATTCCTGATTGGCATAATCCTCCAGGATCACCTGGATGCCTGCGGCGGTGTGGTGGAAGGCCAGGGCGATGGTCGCCAGCAGCAGCACGGCGTTCCAGGGCCGGCCGATCCAGGCCACGGTCTCGGCGTAGGAGGCGCCGGCGAGCGAGGCCGCCGACAGCGCGAACCACAGCATCAGCGGCAGCAGCGCCATGGAGGTGACGCGCTGCATCCACCAATGGTGCGTGCCGCCCTTGGCGGACCCGAGCCCCCTCACCCGGCCGAGCGGCGAGCGAAGCGTGGTGTTCTCGGCGTATTCATTGGCCATGACGCGCGCTCCCCTCAGGCCCAGGCGATGATGGCGATGAGCCAGGTCAGCACGGTCATCACCGCCGTGCCGATCAGCACCATCCTGCCGGTGCGGTAGGTGGTCGCGATGTCGTAACCGTAACCGGCGTCCCAGGACAGGTGGCGCAGCCCGTTCAGCGTGTGGAACCAGGCCGCCGCGGTCAGCCCCACCATGCCGAGCAGGCCGAGCCAGGAGGAGAGGAACCACTGCACCCCGGCGAAGGCGGAGGGCCCGGCGGCGGCGGCGACCAGCCACCATACCAGGATCAGCAGGCCGAAGCTCCAGATGACGCCGGTGATCCGCCCGCTGATCGACAGCGCGCTGGTCATCTGCATCATGTCGTAGACCTGCAGGTGAGGCGACAACGGCCGGCGGACGGGCGTCCCATCCGATCGACGACCGCTCATGGTCGCCTCACGCGAATCCTGCATGATGGACATGAAACAATGCACTCCGGCCAAAGGGGCGCACCGGAGGAATGGCGGTGCGCGCCGCGCTGAAAGGGTTCTATGGTGCCGCCCGGCATAGCGTCAATTCCGTGCCTGCGTCATTCCCTCGGCAGGCCGGGGATTTAGGAATATTTTCCTTCACATCCGATCCCGCCGCCGCTATGCTGCCGGCATGACCCAGCCCCCCGATCCCAGGCCACAGCGCCCGCCGCTGAGCACCCGGCTCCAGCCCTGGGTGGACACGCTGTACAAGCTGCTGGTGGCAACGGCGGCGGCGCTGGCGATCTGGCGGGGGCTACGCTGAACGCCGCCGAGCGCCTGACCGTTCCGCGGCCTGGCGGAAGCGCCTTGCTCTAAGACCGGCCACCCGGAGTGGCGGCTGCCGGCACCGGAACAGCAGCTCGGTCTGGCCGGGGGCGCGGCTGGCGGGATACGGAGGGCGAAGGATGATACAGTGCGCCGCCCGGCGCCCTGGGCACTGGGCACTGACGGTGCGGGTTGGCCCGCATCAGCCCGCCGCCTTCAGCCCGGCCACCCCGGCGAGGATCAGCACCAGGCAGCCGATCCGTGCCGCGGTCGCCGGGTCACCCTCCACCACCATCCCCCAGACGGCGGTGCCGAAGGCGCCGATGCCGACCCAGATCACATAGACCGTGCCCATCGGCAGCATCTGCAGCGCCCGCGACATGCAGTAGAAGCTGATCGCCATCGCCGCCAGCGTCGCCGCGCTGAAGCCAAGGCGAGTGAAGCCCTCGGTGTATTTCAGCAGCACCGCCCACACCATCTCGAAGCCGCCCGCCACGGCCAGCCACACCCATGCCATCGAATTTTTCCAGTTCCGGTTCTGTTGGCCATGCGCCGGCCGCCCGGCGTACTCGGCCTGCTCACCCCCGGCGCGGACCAGCGGCCCCACGTCGTCCCGGTGCCCTGCCCTGCCGCTGGCCCCGGCTCGGCGGGGCGGTCAGGAGGGCGGCGGGACAGGGGCACACGCCGGCCCGCGGGTCAAGCCGGCGTCCCGGGCGCAGATTCATCCTCCGCGGGAAGGACAGCCGCCTGGATCGGACCGCCGCCTCGCCCCGGGTGGCCAGCCCACAACCGCTGTGGCACTCAGCCCGGCATTCGACAGCGGATGATCCAGGGAAGGGACGCGGAACCATGGCAGGCAGGCTCGAAGGGAAGATCGCCTTCATCAGCGGCGCCGGATCGGTCGGCCCGGGCTGGGGCAACGGGCGGGCGACCGCGGTGCTCTTCGCCCGCGAGGGCGCCAAGGTCTTCGGCACCGACAAGAACCCGTCGGCGATGGCCGAGACGGCGGAGCGGATCCAGGAAGCCGGCGGCGAATTTGTCCAGGCTGCCTGCGACGCCACCGACAGCGCCTCGGTCGCCCAGGCCATCGAGGCATGCCGGCAGCGCTTCGGCCGCATCGACATATTGGTGAACAACGTCGGCGGCTCCGCCGCCGGCGGCCCGGTGGAACTGGCGGAGGAGGTCTGGGACACCCAGATCGCGGTCAATCTGAAAAGCGTCTTCCTGACCTGCAAGCATGTGCTGCCGATCATGGAAGCGCAGGGCGGCGGCGCCATCGTCAACGTCGCCTCCACCTCCGGCATCCGTTTCACCGGCTCGGCGCAGGTGGCCTATGCGGCGTCCAAGGCCGGGGTGATCCAGCTGACGAAGGTCGTCGCCGTGCAATACGCCAGCAAGGGCATCCGGGTGAACACGGTGGTGCCGGGGCAGATGCACACGCCGCTGGTCGAGGCGCGGCTGGCCGGCCAGCGCGCCGGCGGCGATGTCGAGAAGCTGCTGGCGCAGCGCCTGGCGCGCATCCCGATGGGCTTCGCCGGCGATGGCCGCGACACCGCCAATGCGGTGCTCTACCTAGCCTCGGACGATGCCCGCTTCGTCACCGGCACAGAACTGGTGGTCGATGGCGGGATGACGGTGCGCTGCGGCTGAGATCGGCGGCACCCCTTCGCCACCGGCCCTCGGGCGCCACGCCATGCGTCACGCGCCCGAGGAAGCCTCCCGGCGCACCCGCGGCGCCGGCTCCTCTGGGCGGCCGAGGCGGAAGATGCCCTCGCCGATGCCGCACAGCCGGGCAGCGTCATGTTCCGCCGCCTCGGTCGGCAGCAGCACCGCCACATCGGCGATGCCGAGGTCGCGCAGCTGGTGCGGCGTGCCATGGCCGTATTCCAGATGGCCGGCCGATGATGCCGACCACCAGTGGTGGCGGCTCCCCCGCCGTCTCGGCGGCCCGGCTCACCCGGGCGATGTTGCAGGCGAAGGCGCGGTCCCAGACCTGCTGGGCGCGGAGGAAGTGGTCCGTCACCCCCTCCGGTCGCTGGTTGGAGAGGCTGGCGATATGGGCACGGTGCCCCGGGGTCGGGGCAGCCTCCCGCTCCGCCTCCGGCACCGCAGCCCAGCCGTCATGGCCGACCCGCGTCACCAGCGGGCGGTGGCAGTTCGGCGCGACCATCGGGACCTTTTGCTGCCGGCAGAAATGGAACAGCGGCAGATAGATCTTCGGTGGGAAGCCCAGACCTGCTCCCATTCCACCGCCTCCAGGAAGCCTGCGATCCCCATCTCGCCAGCGACCTGGCGGTCGAGCACCGGCTGCAGCCGGCGGGGGAACGTCTGGAAACCCACCGCCAGCTCCGGCCGCGGCAGGTACAGGCAGGTGGTGACCTGCAATTGCCAGCGATGGATCTCCGCCACATCGTGCGTCTCGTCGAGCAACACGGCGCTGCGCCCGGCCACGCGCCGCATCAGCCGTGCGGTGTCGTCATGGCGGCGATCCTCGCTACAGGCCGAAGCGGATGCCGGTCCGGCTGGCGGGGCGCAGCCGTTCGGCGCAATCGGGCTGATCCTGGCCGCCGACCTTGCAGGCCAGCACGTCATTCACCAGCATGCGGCCGAGCCGGTCGCAGGCCAGCCCCGCCAGGTCGAACAGCCGCACCACCGTGCGGCCGGCGCCGACCGGGCCGAGTTCCACCGCCGCGCGCCGGGCGACCTGGCCATCGGTGCCGAACATCACCAGGTCGAGGCGCAGCGTGCCGACCGGCGCCGCCCCCTCGGCATCATTCCCCAGCACCAGCCAGATGCGGCAGCCTTCGGCCGTGCCGGCCATCGGCTCCAGCCGGTTCAGCTCCAGTTGCAGCGGCGGCGGGGCCTCGGCCCGGGCTGCGCCGGCGAGCGCCGCCGCCAGCCCAGCCCCGAGGATCACGCCCGACCAGGGGCGCCGCGATGCGCTGCGGTGCCGATCGTCCCGCATTGCCGCCGTCATCCCAGCCTCCTTCGATGCCAGGCTTGCTTGCCATATTTGATAACGACTCGCAATCTCAATGTGCCCCTCAGCCGGCGACTGCCATCCGCCACCAGCCAACCCGGCCGGCACGCCCGGCGATCCACACATCTCCGCCGCACCGCTTCGCGCAACCCGGCTGAAAGCCGGGTGACGCCGGATGCGCGTAGCTGCCGCGATCGGATTCGTGCCGCCGCGCGGCAGGGGTTTCGGCTTGCCGACGGCTTCCTGCCACCAGGTCGAGCGGCAGCCTTCGAGGTTACCGATCCCGCTTGCTAATTGCAGATATAAAGATATTCTTATGAAGCCATGGTCCTGCGCAAGCAGGTGAAAAGGGAACGCCGTGCGTCACCCCGTCCCGCATCGGGATGTGGCGGCAAGTCGTCGGCTGCCCCCGCAACTGTCAGCGGCAAGCCATCGGTCCGTCCGCCTCGCTTCAGGGGCGGGCCACTGCGCCGCGGCCTCCATCCAAGGGGGTACGGCGCGGGAAGGCAGGGCCGGTGGCGTCAACCGCGAGCCAGGAGACCTGCCATCGCCCTGTTCCACCCATCGCCGGTCGGGGTGCACCGGCAGAGGAGACGCTGATGACCAACCGCTCCTATCTCACTCGCAACGCCACGCCGCGGCGGGCTGCCCGATGACCATCGCCGCCAACCTCGGCTTCCCCCGCATCGGCCATCGGCGCGCACTGAAGGCGGCGCTGGAGGGTTTCTGGGCCGGCCATCTCACCGAGGCCGACCTCCTGGCCGAGGCCGCGCGGCTACGGGCGCGCCACTGGCGCCTGCAGCAGGGCCTCGGCATCGGTCATGTACCGAGCAACGACTTCTCGCTCTACGACCACGTCCTCGACACCGCCTGCATGCTGGGCGCGGTGCCGCCGGGCTATGGCTGGCCGGGCCAGGGGCCGGTCTCCCTCTCGACCTACTTCGCCCTGGCCCGCGGCGCGCGCGGCACCGAAGCCGAGCAGGCGGCCGGCATCGCCGCCGAGGCGCCGGCGCTCGAGATGACCAAGTGGTTCGACACCAATTACCACTACCTGGTCCCGGTGCTGCGGGCGGGGCAGACCTTCACCCTGACGCAGAACCGGCCGCTGGCTGCCTTCCGTGAGGCCTTTGCGCTCGGCATGCGTACCCGCCCGGTGCTGCTCGGGCCGGTATCCTTCCTGTTGCTGGCGAAGACCGAGGATGGCTCCGACCCGCTGGCCCTGCTGCCCGGGCTGCTGCCGGTCTATGCCGGGATCCTGCGCGAGCTTGCCGCCGCCGGTGCCAGCTGGGTGCAGATGGACGAGCCCTGCCTGGCGACGACCTTGAACGGGGCCGCCCAGGCCGCGCTGCGGGACGCCTATGCCGCGCTCGCCGCCGCGGCCCCACGACTCTGCCTGCTGCTGACCGGCTATTTCGGCGGTCTTGGCGGGAACCTGGAAACCGCCCTCGCCCTGCCAGTCGCCGGGCTCCACCTCGACCTGGTGCGCGATCCTGGCCAGCTTGACACGGTGCTTGCCGGGGCACGGCCGGAACAATGGCTGTCGCTCGGGGTGATCGATGGCCGCAACGTCTGGCGCGCCGACCTGCGCCGGACACTCGGCGAGCTGCGCCGGGCGGCGGCGCTGCGACCCGATGGCGCGCGGCGGCTGATGGTCGCCCCCTCCTGCTCCCTGCTGCATGTGCCGCTGGATCTGGCGCAGGAGGATGCGCTCGACCCGGCGCTGCGCTCCTGGCTCGCCTTCGCCGTGCAGAAGCTCGGCGAGGTGCGGGCGCTGACCCTGGCGCTGGAGGAAGGCGAGGAGGCGCCCGGCGTGCGCCAGCTCTTTGCCGAGGCGGATGCGGCGCTGGCGTCGCGCCGTGCCTCGCCGAAGGTGCATGACCCGGCGGTCGCCGCGCGGCTGGCCGCGGTGACACCGGCGATGGCGCTACGGAAAAGCCCCTTCGCCGCCCGCCGTATCCATCAGAAGGCGCGGCTGAAGCTGCCGCCCTTCCCCACCACCACCATCGGCTCCTTTCCGCAGACCGAGGCGGTGCGGCGGGCCCGCGCCGACCGCGCGGCAGGCAGGCTTCCGGCTGCCGAGTACGACGCTTTCCTGCAAAGCGAGACCGCGGCGGCGATCCGCTGGCAGGAGGAGGCCGGGCTCGATGTGCTGGTGCATGGCGAGTTCGAGCGCAACGACATGGTGAAGTACTTCGGCGAACAGCTCGCCGGCTTTGCCTTCACCAAGCACGGATGGGTGCAGAGCTACGGCAGCCGTTGCGTCGCCCCGCCCATCCTCTGGGGCGATGTCGCGCGGCCGGCGCCGATGACGGTTGGCTGGTGGCGCTACGCGCAATCCCTGACGAGCCGGCCGGTGAAGGGGATGCTGACCGGTCCCGTCACCCTGCTGCAATGGTCCTTCGTGCGCGACGACCTACCGCGCGAGACGGTGTGCCGCCAGCTCGCCCTCGCGGTCCGCGACGAGGTGGCCGAGCTGGAGGCAGCCGGCTGCGCTGTGGTGCAGATCGACGAGCCTGCGCTGCGTGAAGGGCTGCCGCTGCGTCCGGCGGAATGGCCCGGCTACCTGGCCTGGGCCGTGGAATGCTTCCGCATCGCCAGCGCCGGCGTGTGGGACGACACGCAGATCCACACCCATATGTGCTACGCCGAGTTCAACGACATCATCGCCGCCATCGCCGCGCTGGATGCCGATGTGATCAGTGTCGAGACGGCGCGCAGCCGCATGGGGCTGCTGGATGCCTTCGCCGGTTTCGCCTACCCCAATGAGATCGGCCCGGGGGTGTGGGACATCCATAGCCCGCGGGTGCCGGATGTCGACGGCATGGCACGGCTGCTCCGGCTGGCCCGGGGCCGGGTCGAGGCGGCGCAGCTCTGGGTGAACCCCGATTGCGGCTGCAAGACGCGGCGGTGGGAGGAGGTGCGGCCGGCGGTCGGCAACATGGTCGCGGCGGCACGGCAGCTGCGCGCGGAGCTGGTGGCGCCGCCCGGCTAGGGGTCATTGCCAGGGAGGTTGTCCTGGTGATGCGGCTGGCGGTTTGGCGTTGAGGGCGGAGTGCGGCCCGGTTGTGTCGCATCCAGGGGCGCATGGCGCGGGTCCTGCCGGCGGATGAGGCGAAGGGCGTCGCGCAGGCCGATTCGCGGATGGTGGTTTGGATGAAGCGCCCGGCCCTGCCCTCGGTCTTTTGGCGTGCAGGGTCCGTTCGCTTGTGCTTCAGGTTTGGCGGGGGCGTCGTCGGTGGCGACGTGCAGGTATTCCCAGCCTTTGCCGCGCCTGTTGCTCCGGCCGGTGCGGTCGCCGGTGATGTGGTGACCGCGCCATCGATGCAGCTGGGCATCTTGATGTCGAGGTGGATCAGTGCGCCCGTCTGCGCGCGCTCATCGCGGATTGCAGGCCCGGCTGAGATTGCCGGGCTGGCAGGCCAGCTCCGGCAGCCGGACCTCGGCGCGGATGCTCTTCTGTTCCTGTGCTGTCTCCAGGGCCTCCGCTCCGCCGGTGAGCAGGCGCGGTCCGAGCGCGAGGGCAAGGACCGCGCCCACCCACCGGCTCCATCCTTCGGAAATCAACACAAGCTGCCGGATCAAGTCCCAGCTAACGCAGCCCAGCCGCCGCCTGCCCGCACGCGGGACTCTTCCGCGGCCTCGCCGGCAGCTTCCACCCAGCCGGACCGTGACCCACGGGGCCGATGGCCCGCTGAGCCCGCCGACCAGCGGCGTCCAACGCTTGCAAGCAAACAGTGGAGATCCCTGCCATTGCCGCCAGCGAATAGAATCGGACAGGGCAGCGCCACCAAGGTCGAAACCATCTGCGTGAAAGAACTGGCTTGAAGCCAAATGCGTTTGGAGCCGGATGTTCAGGTAATTTGTATACACTCAATCCGGCCGGTTCCTCGGCATGCCTGGAAGGCCCTCCGCCCGGCGACGGCGCCGGAAGCCTCTCGCCGCATGGCGCCGGCGTGGTAAGGCTGCTGGCATGAGTCTCTGGGGCAAGATCATCGGCGGGGTGGCGGGGTTCGTCACCGGCGGGCCGCTCGGCGCGGTGGTCGGCGCGGCGCTGGGCCATGCGGCGGACCAGGGGCGCGGCGCGCCCGGCGTCGGCGGCATGTTCGGCCGCTCCGCGGCGCACCAGGCGGCCGATATGGCGGCGCTGCTGGGCTCGCGGGAGCAGCTGTTCGCGATCAGCGTGGTGGTGCTGGCGGCCAAGCTGGCGAAATGCGACGGGGCGGTGAACCGGCACGAGATCGACACCTTCAAGCGGCTGTTTCGCATCCCGCCGGAAAGCCTGCGCGAGGTCGGCCAGCTGTTCGACCACGCCCGCGACAGCAGCGACGACTTCGCCCCCTTCGCCGAGCGCCTGGGCCAGGCCTTCACCGACAACAAGGGCATGCTGGAGGATGTGCTGGCGGCCTTCTTCCAGATCGCCCGCGCCGATGGTCCGCTGACCAAAGCCGAGGTCGCCTTCCTGCAGCGGGTGCAACTCGGCTTCGGTCTGGATGCGCGGAGCTGGGAACGGGCACGCGACGGCCATGCCGGTGCTGGCACCGCCGCGGCGGCGCAGACCGGGCCGGACCCCTACGCCATCCTCGGCGTGCCGCGCGATACCAGCGACGAGGGCGTGCGCCTGGCCTGGCGCCGGCTGATGCGGGAGAACCATCCGGACAGCCTGGCCGCGCGCGGCGTGCCGCAGGAATTCGTCAAGCGCGCGACCGAGAAGGTGGCCGAGATCAACGCCGCCTGGGACCGGGTCAAGCGCGAGCGCAAGCTGTGACCTGCGTGGTGCCATCCCGGACCATGCCGCAGCGCTGATGATCCGCCCGGCGCCGAGCCCGAACCACGACGAGCGCCCTTCCGGCACGCCGGCCGACATGCTCGTGCTGCACTACACGGGCATGCAGAGTGGCGCCGCCGCGCTGGCCCGGCTGCGGGATCCGGCCGCCAGGGTCTCGGCGCATTACCTGGTCGAGGAGGATGGCGCGGTCTTCGCCCTGGTGCCGGAGGAGCGCCGCGCCTGGCACGCCGGCGTCTCGCATTGGCGCGGGCAGGACGGGCTGAACGGCCGCAGCATCGGCATCGAGATCGTCAATCCCGGCCATGAATGGGGCTACCGCGACTTCCCGGCCCTGCAGATGGCCGCGGTCTGCGACCTCTGTCTCGAGATCCTCGCCCGCCATCCAATCCCGGCGCGCAATGTGGTGGCGCACAGCGACATCGCCCCTGACCGCAAGCAGGACCCGGGCGAGTTGTTCGACTGGGCAGGGCTGGCGGCGAACGGCGTCGGGCTGTGGACGGAGGCGGTGCTGACGCCGCCGCCATTGGCCGCGGTGCCCGGCCTGCTCGGCGCCATCGGCTACCGCGCCGACCTGCCGCTGGCCGTGCTGCTCGCCGCCTTCCAGCGCCGCTGGCATCCGGCGCGGGTGGATGGCGCGGCGGATGCCGGAACGCTCGGGCGAGTCGCCGCCGTCGCCGCGCTGATCGAGTCTTCGTCCTGAGTTGACGCGCCACTGCCCGCAGGCGCATGAGGCCGCCGCGTCAGGTGGCTGGACGGCCGCCGGCCTGCGTCCTTGCGGCGTGGGCCGGAGGAAAGTCCGGGCTCCACGGGAACACGGTGCCGGCCAACGGCCGGCGGGGGGATGGGCATGCCGCAAGGCGTGCTCCGAGCCTCAGGGAAAGTGCCACAGAAAGCAAACCGCCCGGCCCGGCGAAAGCCGCGCCAGGCAAGGGTGAAAGGGTGCGGTAAGAGCGCACCGCGGCGCCGGCAACGGGGCCGGCATGGCAAACCCCACCGGGAGCAAGGCCGAATAGGGGTGACCGGCGGGCTATCCTTCGGGATGGTGCCGCAGGGGCGTTCCCGCCCCGTCGCCCGGGTTGGCCGCGAGAGCCTTGCCGTAAGGCGGGCGATAGAGGAATGGTCGTCCCATCCCCGGAATTCCGGAGGTGGACAGAACCCGGCTTACAGGCCGCCTGGCGCACTCTATCCACAGAGCTATCCACGGAATTCCCAGCCCGGGAAAAGAACAAATCGGGGCGGCACGACTCGCGTCCCGGTCGGTTCGTGAAGTTCTTGGTATTCGGTCCCGTGGCGACGCCAAGCTGTGTAAATTCATGTACTTCGACCAGAAACTTAGTATGCCGAAATGGTATTCGTGCTTGTACGCCCAGACATTCCCATGTTATCCCACCTCATCCCGCGAGGGACCAGACGCTCGGGGGGGCGAGCGGTTCGCAGCGGGATGGTCGGGCGAGTCGGTGGGGTCGGGGGGCCCCACCGGCCGCTGATCAGGTGGGGCACGCCGATGCCGGGGGGGCGGTTGCAGGGCGATGTCCGATTTCGCGGGCACCATTCCGGGGAGTTTCGACGCGAAGAAGGGCCGCATCTCCGTGCCGGCCGCCTTCCGCGCCATCCTCACCCGCATCGGCGCCGAGGACGTCATCCTCCGTCCCTCCCGTCACCTGCCCTGCATCGAGGTCTGGCCAAAGCCTGATTTCATGGCCGAGGTCGAGCGTCGTGTCGCCGGCCTCAGCAAGCTTTCCCAGGAGTACCAGAGCATCACCCGAAGGCTGCTCGGCCGCGTTCACACTTTGCACCCCGATGCCGAGGGACGCGTGGTCATGCCGAAGGAGCTGGCGGAGAAGGCGGGACTCGACGGCGAGATCCAATTCGCCGGCCGCGGCGCCTTCTTCGAAATCTGGGCCAACGCCGCCTTCCTCGAGGAGGAAGCCCGGCTCGACGCGCTCGACGACGGGGGCGACGTATGACCGCGCCCACAGGAACGAACCGGCCGCAGCAGGGCGCCCCTGGCGCCGAAGCCTCCGGCCACGTCCCGGTCATGCTCGCCGAGGTGTTGGAGAGCCTGGCACCGCGCGACGGCGCCACCTATTGCGACGGCACCTTCGGCGGCGGCGGCTATGCCGGCGCCATCCTGGCCGCGGCGCGCTGCACCCTCTACGCCATCGACCGCGACCCCGACGCCATCGCCCGCGGCGCCAGCCTCGCGGCGCGCCATCCCGACCGCATTCATTTGCTGGAAGGCCGTTTCGGCGATCTGCTCTCCCTGATGCAGCAGGCCGGAGTGGCGCAGCTCGATGGCGTCGTGCTCGACCTCGGCGTCTCCTCCTTCCAGCTCGACGAGGCCGATCGCGGCTTCTCGTTCCGCACCGACGGGCCGCTTGACATGCGCATGGAGAAAGTCGGCAAGTCGGCCGCGGACCTCGTGAACACACTGGCCGATTCGGAGCTTGCCGACATGCTCTTCTCGCTGGGCGAGGAGCGCCATTCCCGCCGCATCGCCCGCGCCATCGTCGCAGCGCGGAGCGAGGCCCCGATCACCACCACCGGCCGACTGGCCGAGATCATCCGCGCCGTCACCCCCTACGATCCCTCAGGCATGGATCGCGCCACCCGCAGTTTCCAGGCGCTGCGCATCGCGGTGAACGACGAGCTGGGCGAGGTCGAGCGTGGGCTCGATGCCGCGGCGCGGCTGCTGGCTCCGGGTGGGCGGCTGGTGGTCGTCGCCTTCCACTCGCTGGAGGACCGGATCGTGAAGCGCTTCATGGCCAGCCGCGCCGGCCGCGGCGGCGGCACCTCCCGCCATGATCCCGGTGCGCTGGCCGGCCGCCCGGCCCCGGCCGGGTACCGCCTGCTGACGCCGCGCGCGCTGCGCCCCGGCGCCGCCGAGACCGATGCCAATCCGCGCGCCCGCAGCGCGCGTTTGCGTGCCCTGGAACGCCTGCCGCTCGATCGGGATGCCGCATGATCTTCCGACCGCTCAACATCGTCGGCTTCGTCGCCGCTGCACTGGCCGGGCTGCACCTCTACACGACCAAGCACGAGGCGGCGCTGCTCGACCGCGAGCTGCGCAGCATCGCCCGCAGCATCGACGAAGCCAATGAGCGCACCCAGACGCTGCAGGCGGAATGGGCCTGGCTGAACGAGCCGGAGCGGCTGCGCGGCGTTGCCCAGCGCCACCTGTCGCTGGAGCCGATGCAGCCGAGCCAGTTCATCCGGCTGAACGAGGCCGAGCGGCGGCTTCCGGCGGTTGTCGCCTATGACGGGCCGACCGCGCTCTTCGCCGCCCGCGAGCCGACCGCGCCGCCTGGCGAGGCGGTGTCGCTGGCGCTGCTGCCGCAGATCGCGCCGGCAGTGCAGCTGGCGCGCGCCGTACCGGTGGAGCCGGCGCCGGTCGCGCCGCCTCCGCCGCCCGCCGCGCCGCCGATCGCCCTCGAGTTGCCCGAGGCCCTGCCGCGCGAGGCTGAGCCGCCGGTGGCCGTCCGCGCGCCGGCCCCAGCCCCCACCCCTCACCCGGCGGAGCCGCGCACCACGACAACCGATACCGCCCGCCCCAGCGCGCCGGCACCGCGGCCGCGCCCGGCCTCGCGTCCGGCAACCGATGTGGCAGCGCTGCCGGCGATCGCGGCGCCCCGCCCGGCGATGCCGGTGGTGGCAAGCGCCGCCCCGCCGCCCGCCCGCCGGACCGTCTCCTCGCTCGGCGCGCCCATGGTCACCCAGGTCGCCACCGCGGCGCCGCGCCGTGCCGAGCCGGCACCCGCCGCCGTGGGTCGTTCGTCCCTGGGCGGTGCGTCCATAGGCGGCTCCTCCCTAGGCGGCTCCTCCCTAGGCGGCTCCGCGCTCGGCGGCAGCCGGCCGATGCTGGCACCGCCGGTGCCCTTCGGCAGCGCCAACGCCGCCACCCTGAACGGCGGAGGCCTGCGGTGACGCTGCCGCCGGAGGATGGCTACGACTTCGTCCCGCCCTCACCGCATGCGGCGCCAGCCGGTCGGCCGCTGCCGGCTGTCACGTCGGGATCGCGCGCCCTGGTCCGGGTGGCGGCACCCGAACTCGCCCGGCGCGCCCAGATGGAGCGGACCCGTGGCCGGCTGGTGCTGGCCGCCGGCGGCTTCGCCCTGCTGTTCAGCGCGGTCGGGCTGAAGCTGTCGCTGGCCACCATCTTCGATCCGACCACCCCGCGCCTGCGCCCCGCGGTGCGGGTGCCGACCGGCGAGCCGAACGTCAGCCGCGCCGCCATCACCGACCGCAACGGCGAGGTGCTGGCGGTTTCCCTGCAGGTGACCGAGCTCTATGCCAACCCGGAGGAGATTCACGATCCCGCCGCCGCCGCCGACCGGCTGCTGACCGTGCTGCCCGGACTTGACCGGGAACGGCTGATCGCCCGCATCACCCAACGCTTGGTGCCGGGCACCGAGACCCCGGTGCAATTCGCCTACATCGCTCGCAACCTGCCGCCGCGGCAGCAGCAGGCGATCAACAACCTCGGCATCCCGGGCTTCCACTTCCGCCCGGCCGAGCGGCGCTTCTACCCGCAGGGCTCGGCCGCGGCGCATGCGCTCGGCCAGGTCGACGTGGATGGCCGCGGCATCGCCGGGGTGGAGCGGCATTTCGACGAGCGGCTGCGGACCGACCGCACGCCGCTGCGGCTTTCGCTCGACGTCCGGGTGCAGGTGGCGCTGCGCGATGCGGTGCAGAAGGCGATCGCCGACTTCAATGGCGTCGGCGGCGCCGGCGTGGTGCTGGACGTCAACACCGCGGAAGTGCTGGCCATGGTCAGCCTGCCGGATTTCGACGCCTCCGACCCTGGCGGGCTGCAGCGTCGCGCCGAAGGCGTGGCCGCACAGGCGGCCACGCCGCTGCGCGTGGCGGTCGGCCGCACCGGCTCCGCCGCGGTGCCGCGGCAGGACCAGGACCCGCACTTCAACCGCGCGACCGTCGGCCTCTACGAGCCCGGCTCGACCTTCAAGCTGCTGACCGCGGCGATGGCGCTCGACAGCGGCGCGGCGAATGTCTGGAGCAGCTTCGACGCCCGCCGCCCGATCCGCTACGGCCGCTTCACCATCAGCGACTACAAGGGCAAGAACCGCGTCCTGAGCCTGCCCGAGGTGCTGGCCTACTCCTCCAACCTCGGCGCCGCGCACATGGCGCAGCTGCTCGGTCCGCAGCGCCACCGGGAGTTCATGAGCCGGATGGGCATGCTGACCCGGCTTGGCCTCGAAGTGCCGGAGACGGCGCGGCCGATCGCCCCCGGGCCGCAGGCCTGGCGCGACATCAACACCATCACCATCGCCTTCGGCCATGGCATCTCGGTCTCGCCGCTGCACGTCGTGACCGGCGTGGCGGCGCTGGCCAATGGCGGCATCCTGCGGCAGCCAACCCTCGTCGCGCAGGCCGATGGCGCGCCGCGGGAGGGTGTGCGCGTCATCTCGGAGCGCACCTCCGACACCATGCGGCGGCTGATGCGCCTCGTCGTCACCGATGGCTCGGGCAAGGGCGCCGAGGTACCGGGCTATTTCGTCGGCGGCAAGACCGGCACGGCGCAGAAAACCGGACCGCGCGGCGGCTACCTGCAGGACAAGCGCATCGCCGCCTTCGTCGGCGCCTTTCCGATGAACGCGCCGCGCTACGCCATCTACGTCATGGTCGATGAGCCGAAGCCGAATGCGCAGAGCCATGGCTACGCCACCGCCGGCTGGGTCGCCGCGCCGGCCGCCGGCATGGTGATCCGCCGGGTCGCACCGATCCTCGGCATGGTGCCGGAGACCGAGCGGGCGCCGCAGATCCAGCAGACCATCAGCATCCCGCTGCAACCCGGCCGTCCGGCCCGGCCGACGCCGCCGGTCGCCGCCGCGCCGGCGCCGCGCGCCAATGTGCCGGCCGCCGCCCCGTCGCCGCTCCGGCCGATCCCGACGCCGCCGATCGGCCAGGCGCCGCCGCTGCGCCGTACCGATGCGCCCGTCGCGCTGCCGCCGCTGCGCCTCGCCGTCGTGCCCGCCACGCCTCCGTCCGAGGCCGGCCTTGCAGCTCGATGACCTCATGCGGCGCATCGGGGGCCCTGCGGGGCCCGGCGCCGCGCCGGCGCTGCTCGGCCTGACCGCCGACAGCCGGGCGGTGCGGCCCGGCTTCCTCTTCGCCGCCCTGCCCGGCGCAAGGGCGGATGGCCGCAGCTTCATTGGCGATGCGGTGGCGCGCGGCGCCGCCGCCGTGCTGGCGCCGGAGGGCACGGCATGGCCGGAAGGCGTGCCGCCGCGGCCGCTGCTGACCGATGCCGATCCGCGCCGCATCCTGGCGCTGATGGCCGCCGCCATGGCCGGCGCCCAGCCGGCGACGGTGGTCGCCGTCACCGGCACCAATGGCAAGACCAGCACGGTGGATTTCCTGCGCCAGCTCTGGACGCTGGACGGCGACCGCGCGGCCTCGCTCGGCACCTTGGGGCTGGTGGCGCCGGGCTTCCCGCCCGGCGCCTCGCTGACCACGCCGGATCCGGTGGCGCTCCACGCCGACCTCGCGGCGCTGGCCTGCGCCGGCATCAGCCGGGCGGCGCTGGAGGCCTCCTCGCACGGCCTCGACCAGCGCCGGCTGGATGGCGTCACCCTGGCGGCGGCGGGCTTCACCAACCTGACGCGCGACCACCTGGACTATCACGGCAGCCTCGACGCCTACCTCGCCGCCAAGCTCCGGCTGTTCGAGGTGCTGCTGCCTGCCGGCGCGGCGGCCGTGGCGAATGCCGACATGGCGCCCGAGGCGCTGCGGCGGCTGCGCGGGGTGGCGGCGGCGCGCGGGCTGCGGCTTGCGACCATGGGCGAGGCCGGCGATGCGATCCGCCTGCTCGCCCACCGGCCGCTGCCCGAGGGCCAGGCGCTGACGCTCGACCTATACGGCAGCCGGGCCGAGGTGGTGCTGGCGCTGCCTGGCCGGTTCCAGGCCGACAACGCCATGCTGGCGGCGGCGCTCGCCGTCGCCACCGGCCTGCCGGCGGCGCGGCTGCCCACGCTGCTGCCACGCCTCGCCGGGGTGCGCGGGCGGATGGAGCGGGCGGCGCTGCTGCCGAACGGCGCCGCCGTCTATGTCGATTACGCCCATACGCCGGATGCGCTGGAGCGGCTGCTGGCGGCGCTGCGACCGCATGCGGCAGGCAGGCTGACCGTGGTATTCGGCGCCGGCGGCGACCGCGACCCCGGCAAGCGCCCGCTGATGGGTGCCGCCTGCGCCCGGCTGGCCGACCGCCTCATCGTCACCGACGACAACCCGCGCTCCGAGGAGCCTGCCCTGATCCGCGCCGCCATCCTGGCCGCCTGCCCCGGCGCCCGCGAGATCGGCGACCGCGCCGCCGCCATTGCCGCCGCCATGGCCGAGCTTGGCCCTGGCGACGTGCTGGCGGTGGCCGGCAAGGGGCATGAGAGCGGCCAGACCATCGGCGGCGTCACCCTGCCCTTCGACGATGCCGCGGTGGTGCGGTCGCTCGCCGGCGGTGCGACGTGAGCGCGCTGTGGGACGCGGCGGCACTGCGGGCGGCGACCGGTGGCACGCTGGCGGCGGAGCCCGTCGTCACCGGAATCTCGATCGACACCCGCAGCCTCGCCCCCGGCGACCTCTTCGTCGCGCTGCGCGACGTGCGGGACGGGCATGATTTCGTCGCTGCGGCGCTGGCGAAGGGCGCCGCCGCGGCGCTGGTGGACCATGACCCGCCCGGCGCGGCACCCGACGCGCCGTTGCTGCGGGTGGCCGATAGCCTGGCCGGACTGACCGCGCTCGGCGCGGCCGGGCGGGCGCGCTTCGCCGGCCGGATCGCCGCCGTCACCGGCAGCGTCGGCAAGACCGGCACCAAGGAGATGCTGCGGCTGCTGCTCGGCGCGCTGGGCCCGACCCATGCCGCCGCCGCCTCCTACAACAACCACTGGGGCGTGCCGCTGACCCTGGCGCGGATGCCGGCCGAGGCCGCCTTCGCGGTGATCGAGATCGGCATGAACAACCCGGGCGAGATCGCCCCCCTCACCCGGCTGACGCGACCGCATGCGGTCGCCGTCACCGCCATCGGCGAGGCACATATCGGCCATATGGGCGGCATCGAGGGCATCGTCGCGGAGAAGGCCAGCATCGCGCTTGGCCTGCAGCCTGGCGGCACCGCGGTGCTGCCGCGCGACAACGCCTGGTACCCGCAGGTCGCCGCGGCCGTCCGCGCCGCCGGCGCCGCCCGCATCCTCGGCTTCGGCCGCGACCCGGCGGCGGAGGTGCGGCTGCTGGAGGCGGCGGTCGGCGTCGATGGCCGCACCCGCGCGCGCATCGCCCTGCCGGGCGGCGAGGTCGCGCTGGCGCTGCCGGCGCTCGGCCTGCACCACGCCGAGAACGCCTGCTGCGCCCTGGCGCTGGTGGTGGCGTTGGGGGCCGACGCGGCGCGCGCCGCCCCGGCCCTCGCGGGCTATGTGCCGGGAATCGGGCGGGGCGCGCCGCGCGAGATCGTGGTCCCTGGCGGCACTGCGCTGCTGATCGACGAAAGCTACAACGCGGCGCCGCCGGCGATGCGGGCGGCGCTGGCGGCGCTGGCGCTGCGCCCTAAGGGGGGGCCGGAGGCCCGCCGCATCGCCGTGCTCGGCGACATGCGGGAGCTGGGCGAGCACAGCGCGGCGTTGCATGCGGCGCTGGCGCCGGACGCCGCAAGGGCCGATCTGGTCTTCGCCTGCGGGCCGGAGATGGCCCGGCTCTACGCGCTGCTGCCGGCGGCGCGGCGCGGTGCCCATGCGGCGGATAGCGAGGCCCTGGCGCCGCTGGTGCGCGACGCGCTGCGGCCCGGGGATGTGGTTCTGGTGAAAGGCGCGCTCGGCAGCCGAATGGCGGTGGTGGTGCGGGCGCTGACGGAGAGTGCGATTTGATCTTCAACCTGCTCGCACCCTTCGCCGAGGGTTTCGCGCTGTTCAACCTGGTGCGCTACACCACCTTCCGGGCCGGCGCCGCCTGCCTGACGGCGCTGGTCCTCTCGCTGGTATTGGGCCCGGCGGTGATCCGCTGGCTGCGCGGCTTCCAGCGCGGTGGCCAGCCGATCCGCGAGGACGGGCCGCAGAGCCACCTGCTCACCAAGAAGGGCACGCCCACCATGGGCGGCGTGCTGATCCTGCTGGCGATGGTGCTCTCCACCCTGCTCTGGGCCGATCTGCGCAGCGGGCTCGTCTGGGCGGTGATGCTGGTGACCGTCGCCTACGGGCTGCTCGGCTTCGCCGACGACTGGCTGAAGGTGACCAAGCGCAATACCAAGGGCGTCTCCGGCCGGATGAAGCTGATGGTGCAGGCGGCGGTCGGCCTGGTCGGCGCCATCTGGATCGTCTGGCTGCTGCCGCCCGGTATCGCCACCGGGCTCGCGGTGCCGGTGTTCAAGGATATCATGCTGCCGCTCGGCCTCGCCTTTCCACTGGTGGCGATGCTGGTGATGATGGGCGCCTCCAACGCAGTGAACCTCACCGACGGGCTGGACGGGCTCGCCATCGTCCCGGCGATGATCGCCGCCGGCGTCTTCGCGCTGATCGCCTACCTCGTCGGCAACCGGGTGCTGGCGGATTACCTGCAACTGCACGCAGTGCCAGGGGCCAATGAGCTGGCGGTGTTCTGCGCCGCGCTGGTCGGCGCCGGCCTTGGCTTCCTCTGGTTCAACGCGCCGCCGGCGGCGGTGTTCATGGGCGACACCGGCTCGCTCTCGCTCGGCGGCGCGCTCGGCGCGGTCGCGGTGGCGACGAAGCATGAGATCGTGCTGGCGATCGTCGGCGGACTGTTCGTTGTCGAGACTGTCAGCGTCATCATCCAGGTGTTCTGGTACAAGCGCACCGGACGACGCGTCTTCCTGATGGCGCCGCTCCACCATCATTTCGAGAAGAAGGGCTGGGCCGAGCCCACCATCGTGATCCGCTTCTGGATCATTGCGATGGTGCTGGCGCTGGTCGGGCTCTCGACCCTGAAGATCCGATGACGGCGCCCGCAGCCGCAGCGCCGGAGGAGAGTTGCGTGACCCGGCCGCCCGCCGACGCATTCCAGCCCTTCGCCGGCGAGGCCATCGCCGTGGTCGGCCTCGGCAAGGCCGGGCTGCCGGCGGCGCTGCGGCTGCGCGACTGGGGCGCCGCGGTGACCTGCTGGGACGACCGGCCGGAGGCCCGCGCCGGCGCCGCGGCGGCGGGGCTGATGCTGGCCGATCCCGCCGCCCCCCCGTTTCGCTGGAACGCGCTGCTGCTTTCCCCTGGCATCCCGCATCTTCTGCCGCAGCCGCATCCGGCGGCCAAGGCGGCGCGGGACGCCGGCCGGCCAATCCTCTGCGACGTGGAATACCTGTTCCGGGCGGTGCGCGCTGCCGGCTCCGCCGCCCGCTTCGTCGGCATCACCGGCACCAACGGCAAGTCCACCACCACCGCCCTGCTGCACCACCTGCTGGCGAGTGCCGGCATCCCCGCCGAGGTCGGCGGAAATCTCGGTCCCGCGGCACTGTCTCTCAAGATATTGGGGTCTGGAGGCGTATACGTCCTCGAGATGTCGTCATACATGCTGGAGCGAATCGCAACCCTCAGCTTCAACATCGGCATCATGCTCAATCTTTCGCCGGACCATCTGGACCGCCACGCCGACATGACCGGCTACGCGGCCGCCAAGGCGCGGGTGTTCGGCGGACAGGGGGCGGGCGACCTTGCCGTGCTCGGCATGGACGATGACGCGGCGCGCGGCATGGCGACGGCCGGCCGCCGCCTGCCGATCTCCGGCCAGTCGCGCCAGCCCGGCGGCGTCTGGGCCGAGGCCGGGCTGCTGCAGGACGAAGCCGGCCCGATTCTCGACCTGCGCCAGGCGCCCGCGCTGCCCGGCAGCCACAACGCCCAGAATGCCGCGGCGGCGGTGGCCGCGGCGCTGGCGCTCGGCGTGCCGCGCGAGGCGCTGGCCGCCGGGCTCGCCAGCTATCCCGGCCTGCCGCACCGGCAGGAGCGGGTGGCGACAGAGGGCGGCGTGCGTTTCATCAACGACAGCAAGGCGACCAACGCCGATAGCGCCGCGCGGGCGCTGGCCAGCTACGACCGCGTGGTCTGGATCGCCGGCGGCACGGCGAAGGAGGGCGGCATCGAAAGCCTGGCACCCTACTTCCCACGCATCGCCGAGGCCCTGCTGATCGGCCGCGACGCGCCGCTGCTGGCGGCGACGCTCACGGCGCATGGCGTGCCGCACCGGATCCTCGGCACGCTGGAGGCAGCGGTGCCCGCAGCCGCCGCGGCGGCCCGCGCGGGTGCGGCGCCGGTGGTGCTGCTCTCCCCCGCCTGCGCCAGCTGGGACCAGTTCTCCGGCTTCGAGGCACGCGGCGACCGCTTCCGCCAACTGGTCACCACCCTCGCGCAGGAAAGGGCCGCCTGATGGCTCTCAGCCGCGCCGATGACTCCGTCCTGGGCCGCTGGTGGTGGACGGTCGATCGCTGGACCCTGGCGGCGCTGCTGGGGCTGATCGGCTTCGGCTACGTGATGATGCTGGCGGCCAGCCCGGCGGTTGCCGAGCGCGTCATGGGCGCCAGTTCCCGCACCCTGCTCTTCGCCAAGCAGGTGGTGTTCCTGGCGGCGGCGGCGGTGATGATGATGGCGGTCTCGCTGCTGTCGCCGCGCAATGTGCGGCGGCTGGCGCTGCTCGGCTGCCTCGGCGCGCTGGCGCTGACCGCGGCGACCTTGGTGATCGGCTTCGAAACCAAGGGCGCGCGGCGCTGGCTGGCCTTTCCGCTGCTCGGCACCATGCAGCCGTCCGAATTCCTCAAGCCCTGCCTCGCCGTGGTCACGGCCTGGCTCCTGGCGGAGGGAAACTGGGCGGCGGCGCAGCGCCAGGCCTCGGCGCAGCCGGGCCTCGGGCTGCTGCATGGGCGCATCCTCTGGCCGGCGGCGGCGGTGCTGCTGCTCGGCGTCGTCTGCGTCATCCTGAAGTCGCAGCCGGATTTCGGCATGCTGATGGTGGTGGTCGCGGTGTTCCTGGCGCAGACCTTCGTCGCCGGGCTGAACCTCGCGGTCGTCGGGGTGCTGTTCGCCGGCGGCATCGGCCTCGCGGTCAGTGCCTATTTCATCCTGCCGCATGTGCGCAGCCGGGTGGACCGCTTCCTCGACCCCTCCTCCGGCGACACCTTTCAGATCACCAAGGCGATGGAGGCCTTCGGCAATGGCGGGCTGTTCGGCCGCGGCCCCGGCGAGGGGCGGGTGAAGAACGCGCTGCCGGATGCGCATGCGGATTTCGTCTTCGCCGTGGCCGGCGAGGAATTCGGCTTCATCATCTGCGCCGTCATCCTGTTGCTCTTCGCCTTCGTCGTCGTGCGCGGACTGCTGCGGCTGCTGGCGGAGGGCGAGCTCTTCGTGGTGCTGGCGGCCACCGGACTGCTGGCGCAATTCGGCCTGCAGGCCTTCGTCAACATGGCCTCCACCCTGCACTTGATCCCGACCAAGGGGATGACCCTGCCCTTCGTCTCCTACGGCGGCTCCTCGGTGCTGGCGATCGCCCTCGGCATGGGGATGCTGCTGGCGCTGACCCGGCGACGCGGCTCCCGCCTGGGGGATGGGTCGTGAGGCCCGCCATCTCCCCCCGGCAGGCCGGCGGAAGGAGGGATGCGTGATGCGCGGCCCGACGGTGGACCCGATCGTGATTGCCGCCGGCGGGACCGGCGGCCATCTGTTCCCGGCCGAGGCGCTGGCGGCCGAGCTGTTGGCGCGCGGCGAGCGCATCGCATTGATGACCGACGCCCGTTCCGCCGCCTTCGAGAGCGCCGCCTTCGCCAATGCCGAGCGCTTCGTGCTGCATGGCTCCGGCCTCTCGGGCATTGGCGCGCTGCGGGCCGCCAAGGGCGCCATGGCGCTGGCCGCCGGTACCTGGCAGGCGCGCGGGCTGCTGCGGCGGCTGCGGGCGACGGCGGTGGTCGGCTTCGGCGGCTATCCCAGCGTGCCGCCGCTGATTGCCGCCCTCGGCATGCTGGGGCGGCGGCCGGTGACGGTTCTGCATGAGCAGAACGCCGTGCTCGGCCGCGCCAACCGGCTGCTCGGCCGCCGCGCCGATGTGCTGGCGCTGTCCTTCGCCGCCACCGACAAGGTGCCGTCCGGCGCACGGGCGCAGGTCATCGGCAACCCGATCCGCCCGGCGCTGGCGGCGCTCGCCGGCCGCGGCTACCCGGGCACCGAGGGCGCGCTGCGGCTGCTGGTGCTGGGCGGCTCGCTCGGCGCCCGGATCTTCGCCGATGTGGTGCCGCCGGCCGTCGCCGCCCTGCCGGAGGCGCTGCGCCAGCGCCTGGTGGTGGCGCAGCAATGCCGGCCGGAGGACCTCAACCGGGTCCGCAGCGCCTATCAGGCCGCCGGCGTGCCGGCCGAGCTCTCCCCCTTCTTTCCCGATGTCGCCGGCCGGCTGGCGATGGCGCATCTCGTCATCGCCCGGGCCGGCGCCGGGACGGTGGCGGAGCTGGCCTGCGCCGGCCGCCCCGCCATCCTGGTGCCGCTGCCGCATGCCATCGACGACCACCAGCAGGCCAATGCCCGGATGCTGGCCGAAGCCGGCGCCGCCATCGTGATGCCGCAGAGCGGCTTCACCCCCGCCCGGCTGGGCACCGAGCTGGGCACCCAGCTGGCCGACCCGCACGCCCTTGCCCGCGCCGCGGCCTCCGCGGCGAAGCTGGCACAGCCGGACGCGGCGCGTCGGCTGGCCGATCTCGTCCTCTCCCTGGTCCGCAGCCGGGCCGAACAGGTATCCCACTGATGCGCGCCCTGCCCCAGACCATCGGCCCCATCCATTTCGTCGGCATCGGCGGCATCGGCATGTCAGGCATCGCCGAGGTGCTGCACAACCTCGGCTACCAGGTGCAGGGCAGCGACATCGCGGAGGGCTACAACATCGCCCGGCTGCGCCAGGCCGGCATCCCGGTGGCGATCGGCCATGCTGCGGAGAACCTGGATGCGGCGCAGGTGGTGGTGGTCTCCACCGCGGTGCGCAAGGACAACCCGGAGGTCCAGGCGGCGCGGCAGCGGCTGGTCCCGGTGGTGCGCCGGGCGGAGATGCTGGCCGAGCTGATGCGGCTGAAATGGTCCATCGCGGTCGGCGGCACCCATGGCAAGACCACCACCACCAGCCTGGTCGCCTGCGTGCTGGAAGCCGCGAAGATCGACCCCACCGTGATCAACGGCGGCATCGTCAACGCCTATGGCACCAACACCCGCCAGGGCGAGGGCGACTGGATGGTGGTGGAAGCGGACGAGAGCGACGGCAGCTTCCTCCGCCTGCCCTCCGTCGTCACCATCGTGACCAACATGGACGCCGAGCACCTCGACCACTGGGGCACGGCGGAGGCGATGAAGGAGGGCTACGCCCAGTTCGTCGGCAACATCCCCTTCTACGGCTTCGCCGTGCTCTGCCTAGACCATCCCGAGGTGCAGGCGATGATCCCGAAGCTCGACCGCCGCATCGTCACCTATGGCTTCTCGCCGCAGGCCGATGTGCGGGCGGAGAAGCTGCTGATGGACCGGATGGGCGCCACCTTCACCGTCACGGTGCAGGACCGCGCCAGCGGCCGCAGCCGCACCATGCAGCCCTTCCGCCTGCCCATGCTCGGCCAGCACAATGTGCAGAACGCGCTCGCCGCCATCGCCGTCGGCGTCGAGATGGAGATCGAAGAGGAGACCATCCGCGCCGCGCTCGCCGGCTTCAAGGGGGTGAAGCGGCGCTTCACCCGGGTCGGCGAGACCGCCGGGGTGACGGTGATCGACGACTACGGCCACCATCCGGTGGAGATCGCCGCGGTGCTGAAGGCGGCGCGGCAGGCCGGGGCGCGGGACGTGATCGCGGTGGTGCAGCCGCACCGCTACACCCGCCTGCAAACCCTGTTCGAGGATTTTTGCACGTGCATGAACGATGCCGGCACCGTCATCGTCGCGGATGTCTACCCGGCCGGTGAGGCGCCGATCGAGGGCGTCGACAAGGACGCGCTGGTGGAAGGGCTGCGGGCGCGCGGCCATCGCAGCGTGGTGCCGCTGCCGGGGCCGGAAAGCCTGGCCGAGATGCTCAACGCCATCGCCAAGCCGGGCGACTACGTGGTCTGCCTCGGCGCCGGCAGCATCACCAATTGGGCGCATGCGCTGCCGGACCAGCTCGCGGCGCTGCAGCCCGGCAGCCGCCGGGCCGCCGAGCCGCGCGCGACGAATGTCACGCCGCTGAGGCGCGCATGAGCAACCGGTCCATGTCTGCCAACCCGATTCCCGCCATCCGCGGCCGGGTCCAGGCCGGCGCGGCGCTGGCGCCCTTCACCTGGTTCCGCGTTGGCGGGCCGGCGGAATGGCTGGTGCGGCCGGCCGATGCGGAGGATCTGGTGGCGCTGCTCGCCGGGCTGCCGGAGGCGATGCCGCTGACCGTGCTGGGCGCCGCCTCCAACCTCATCATCCGCGACGGCGGGCTGCCCGGCGTCGTGCTGCGGCTCGGCGGCGCCTTCGGCGCGGTGCAGGCCGAGGCCGATGGCTTGGTCGCCGGCGCCGCGGCGCTGGATGCGGTGGTGGCGCAGCATGCCGCGGCGGCGGGGCTGGCCGGGCTGGAATTCCTTTCCGGCATTCCCGGCGCCATCGGCGGCGCGGTGGCGATGAACGCCGGCGCCTATGGCACCGAGGTGAAGGACCGGCTGGACTGGGCCGAGGTGGCGACCGCCGCCGGGGTGCAACGGCTGACCGCCGCCGAGCTGGATTTCGCCTATCGCCACGCCAGCCTGCCGCCGCGCGGCGTGGTGCTGCGCGCGCGCTTCCACGCCGCCCCCGGCGAGGCCGCCGCCATCGCCGCGCGCATGGCCGAGATCCGCGCGGCGCGCGAGGCGACCCAGCCGGTGCGCGCCCGTACCGGCGGCTCCACCTTCAAGAACCCGCCCGGCGCCCGCGCCTGGGAGGTGATCGACGCCGCCGGCTGCCGCGGCCTGCGGCGCGGCGGCGCGGAGGTGAGCGGGAAGCATTGCAACTTCCTGCTCAACACCGGCACCGCCACCGCCGCCGAGCTGGAGGCGCTGGGCGAAGAGGTGCGGGCGCGGGTGCTGGCGCATTCCGGCGTCGCGCTGGAGTGGGAAATCAGGCGCCTCGGCATCCCCCTGACGGAAGGAGCGGCGGCATGACCCGGGTCGCGGTGCTCTACGGCGGCATCTCCGCCGAGCGCGAGGTCAGCCTCGCTTCCGGCACGCAATGCATCGCGGCGCTGCGCGAGGCCGGCTTCGCCGTCACCCCGATCGAGGCGACGCGCGACCTCGGTGGGCTGATCGCGGCGCTTCAGGCAGCGAAGCCGGATGTGGTGTTCAACGCGCTGCACGGCCGCTATGGCGAGGATGGCTGCATCCAGGGCGTGCTCGACTGGCTCGGCCTGCCCTACACCCATTCCGGGCTGCGCGCCTCGGCGCTGGCGATGGACAAGGTCGCCGCCAAGACCGTCTTCCACGCCGCCGGCCTGCCGGTGCTGCCGCATCGCCTGGTCGACCTCGCCGAGCTGGCCGAGACCGATCCGCTGCCGCGGCCCTTCGTGGTGAAGCCGGTGAACGAGGGTTCCTCGGTCGGCGTCCACATCCTCCGCAGCGGCGACAACCGGCGCGGCGAGATCGCCCGCGGCTGGCGCTTCGGCAGCCAGGCACTGGTCGAGGAATACATCCCTGGCCGCGAGCTGACGGTCGGCGTGCTCGAGGACCGGGCGCTCGCGGTCACCGACATCCTGGCCGATGCCGGGGTGTTCTACGATTACGACTCCAAATACGCCGCCGGCGGCTCCCGCCACATCCTGCCGGCGGCGATCGACCCCGGCATCTACAACCAAGCGATGCGGGTGGCGGTCGCCGCGCATCGCGCGCTCGGCTGCCGGGGCGCGACCCGGGCGGATTTCCGCTACGACGACACCGCCGGCGAGCCGGGCCGGCTGATCCTGCTGGAGCTGAACACCCAGCCGGGGCTGACGCCCACATCGCTGCTGCCGGAACAGGCGGCGCATGTCGGCATGCCCTTCCCCGCGCTCTGCGCCTGGATGGTGGAGAACGCCCGCCATGGAGCCTAGCCGCGCCCGGCGCGAGCGCGAGCCGACCCGACGCAGCCGCACCGCCGTCACCAGCGCGCCGTCGCGGCCCTCCCGCTTCCGGCTCTGGCTGCGGCGGCGCCGCGGCCTGGCGCGGCCGGCCGGGCTCGCCGTGCTCGGCGCCGGCGCGCTGGTGGTGGCGGCGCTGGCGGTGATGGCGGCCGATCCCTACGGGAGGCTGGCCGGGTTGTGGGAGGGCGCGGCGGAGATCGGCGCCGAGGCCGGGCTGACGGTGAACGAGGTCCTCCTGGAAGGCAGCCGCAACACCCCGCCGGAGCTGGTGCGGGAAGCGCTGGCCGTGCGGCGCGGCGACCCGATCCTCGGCTTCGACCCGCATGCGGCGCGGGAGCGGCTGGAGATGATCGCCTGGGTCGCCCGGGCGCATGTCGAGCGCCACCTGACCGGCACCATCCGGGTCCGGCTGGAGGAGCGCCAGCCCTTCGCGATCTGGCAGCGGGATGGCCGCTTCTCGGTCATCGACGACCACGGCAATGTGGTGGCGACCGAGAACATCGGCGCCTTCGGCCGGCTGCCGCTGGTGGTCGGCACCGGCGCCGACCGGGTTGCCGGCCCCATGGTGGCGCTGCTGCGCAGCGTGCCCGAGGTGCAGGACCGCACCCATGCGCTGGTGCGGGTGGCCGAGCGGCGCTGGAATCTCCGGCTGCGCAACGGCACTGACGTGCTGCTGCCGGAGGGCCAGGAGGCCGCGGCGCTGGCTCGCCTTGTCGAGTTGCATGCGAAGCAGGGGCTGCTCGACCGGACGCTGGCGGCGATCGACCTGCGCCTGCCGGACAAGCTGGTGCTGCGGCTGCCGCCCGCCCCGCCCGCGGCCGAGCAGCCTGCGGCGCAGCGGGTGAGGAGCGGCCGTGGATGAACCAGATCATGCGCCTGCCGCCACCGATCGATCCGCCCGCGCCGCCGCAGCGCCGCCGGGGTGCCCGCAGTGGCACCTTCGGCATCCTCGACATCGGCAGCACCAAGGTCGTCTGCATCATCGCCCGGATCGAGGGTGACCAGGCGCCGCGCACGCTGGGCTTCGGCTGGCAGCGGGCGCGCGGCATCAAGGGCGGCAGCGTGGTCGACCTGGAGGAGGCGGAGCGCGCCATCCGCGCCGCGGTCGGCCAGGCGGAGGTGATGGCGGATACGCAGTTGCGCGGCGCCATCGTCAACCTCTCCTGCGGCCAGCCGGAATCGCGGCAGCTCCATATCCAGTGGCCGATCGCCGGCCGCGCGGTGACCGAGGCCGACCTGCGCGCCATCCTGCACGAGGGCCGCCGCCGCTGCGCCGAGGATGGGCGGGAGACGGTGCACGGCTTCCCGCTCGGCTTCACCGTGGATGCGACGCCGGGGGTCGAGGACCCGCGCGGCATGATCTGCGAGACGCTGACCGCGCGGCTGCATCTGGTGGATGCGGCGCAGGCGTCGCTGCGCAATCTCGGCGCCTGCCTGCTGCGTTGCGACCTGGAGGTGGAGGAGCTGGTCTCCGCCCCCTTCGCCGCCGGCCTCGCCACGCTGGTGGAGGATGAGAAGCAGCTCGGCGCCACGGTCATCGACATGGGCGGCGGCACCACCACCCTGGCGGTCTTCGCCGAGGGGCATCTGCTGCACACTGCCCAGCTGCCGGTCGGCGGCTGGCACGTGACTAACGACCTGGCCCGCCTGCTGTCGACGCCGCTGGCGCATGCCGAACGGCTGAAGACGCTGCATGGCGGGGTGCTCGGCGCGCCGGACGACGAGCGCGAATGGCTGCCGGTGCCGCTGGTGGGCGAGGCCGAGGACCAGATCGCGCGGGTGCCGCGCGCCATGGTCGTCGGCATCATCCGACCGCGGCTGGAGGAGACCTTCGAGCTGATCAAGGATCGGCTGGAGGCGGCCGGGCTCAGCCAGGAGATGGGCCGGCGGGTGGTGCTGACCGGCGGCGCCAGCCAGCTCGTGGGCGTGCGCGAGCTGGCCGCCAGGGTGCTGGACCGCCAGGTCAGGCTGGGCCGGCCGCATCCGGTGCGCGGCCTGCCCGAAACCGCTTCGGGGCCGGCCTTCGCCTCGCCGCTCGGGCTGCTCGCCTGGGCGGCAGGGGAAGGCCGTCCTTTGCTCGATCTGGTGCCCGGTCCCGATCGGGCGCCAGGCGCGTTTCGCCGCTTCGTCAACTGGCTGCGGGACCGGGCGTAGTGCCGCAAGGCACGGCCCGGGAGATGATGAGGACGCCTGAACTAATTCGGTTTTGCGGTGGGGGCCGTGAGACACGAATCGAAACGATCACTTAGGATTTGGTGAAGGGGGATGCACGCATGACGCTCAATTTGACCCTGCCCGTTGCCCAGCACACCGATTTCAGCCCACGGATCACCGTCATCGGTGTCGGGGGCGGCGGTACCAACGCGGTCAACAACATGATCGCCATGGGACTCGACGGGGTCGAGTTCGTCGTGGCGAACACCGATGCGCAGTCGCTGGTGCACAGCAAGGCGGAGCGCCGCGTGCAGCTCGGCCCGCATCTGACGCAGGGGCTCGGTGCCGGCGCCAAGCCGGAGATCGGCCGCGCCGCGGCGGAAGAAGCGACCGAGGAGCTGGCGAAGCACCTGGACGGCTGCCACATGGTCTTCGTCACCGCCGGCATGGGCGGCGGCACCGGCACGGGGGCGGCGCCGGTGATCGCCCGCATGGCGCGCGAGCGCGGCGTGCTGACCGTCGGCGTGGTGACCAAACCCTTCGACTTCGAGGGCCCGAAGCGCAAGCGCGCCAGCGACCTCGGCATCGAGGAACTGCAGTCCTTCGTCGACACCCTGATCGTCATCCCCAACCAGAACCTGTTCAGGCTGGCGAATGAGCGGACGACGTTCCAGGAAGCCTTCAAGATGGCCGACAACGTCCTCTACATGGGCGTGAAGGGCGTCACCGACCTGATGGTGAACCCCGGCGTGGTGAACCTCGACTTCGCCGACATCCGCACCGTCATGGCGGAGATGGGCAAGGCGATGATGGGCACCGGCGAGGCCGAGGGCGACGACCGCGCGGTGAAGGCCGCCGAGGCCGCCATCAGCAACCCGCTGCTGGAGGATACCTCCATGCGCGGCGCCCGCGGCGTGCTGATCAGCATCACCGGCGGCTACGACCTCACCCTGTTCGAGGTGGATGAGGCGGCCAATCGCATCCGCAAGGAAGTGGACGAGGAAGCCAACATCATCTTCGGCTCCTCGATCGATGAGACGATGAACGGCCGCATCCGCGTCTCCGTCGTCGCCACCGGGATCGACGCCGTCCAGGCCCAGGGAACGCATCCCGCGGCGCAGGCCGCGGCCCAGCCGGCCGTGGCGAAGACGGATGGGCTGACCCTGGTACCTGGCGGCCGCCCGTCCCGCCCGGCGGTGACCGCTGCGCCGGCCACCCCGCCCAACCCGGCGCCTCGTCGCGTCGCTGGCATGCCCGGCAGCTTCCTGCGCCCGGCGGTGAATCAATCCGCCTCGCCGGTCGCCGCGCCGGCGCCGCAGGCGCTCGGCCCGGTGCCGGTCGTGGTGGTGGAGGAGGAACCGGAGACCCAGGCCCCGGCCGTTGATCCGCAGCGCCGCCCGGCGCCGGTCGCCGCCCAGGCGGCGACGCTCGCCCCGCCGGCCCCGCCGGTGGCCAGCGGTGGGCTGCGCGGGCTGTTCCAGACCGTCACCGGCCGCTCCGCCCCGCTGATGCGGCGCAACCTGCCGGAGCCGGCGCCGGTCGCGCCCCGGCTGGACCCGGCGCCGGCCCGGACCCCGGCGCGCGCCGCCCCGGAGGGCGAGATCGGGCTGGAGATCCCGACCTTCCTGCGGCGTCAGTCGAACTGACGCAACCGTATCGGATTGGCGGCCGCGGCCGGTGCCCCCCTTGGCGGGGCACCGGCCGTTGCCGTGAATCGGGCTTCACCGCACCGCAGCATATTTCTCGCCAATCCATTGTGCGACGCAAAAATACAATCAAATCAATATGTTACAGCGTAATATGACGAAATAAGGCTTGACTCGCAGATACGGGAGCCGGGTGTCATCTAGATGCTGGGTGCCTGCCAGGACTGGCGCTCCACGGTGAACAGGGGCTGCACAGGGGTGGGCATGGACGGGTTTTTTCCGCTCGATACGGGTCGTCGCCGGACGCTGAAGGCCGCCATCGGCTGCGTCGGCATCGGTCTGCACAGCGGCCGTCGGGTTTCCCTCACCCTGCGGCCGGCCGCCGCTGGCACCGGCATCCTGTTCCGCCGCACCGACATCGGGCTGGAGCTTCCTGCCCGTTACGACCATGTGGTCGACACCCGCCTCTGCACCGCCCTCGGCATCCCGGGCGACGCGCCCGCGCATCGCATCGGCACGGTGGAGCATGTGATGGCGGCGCTGGCCGGCTGCGGCGTCGATGACGCGGTGGTCGAACTGGACGGGCCGGAAGTGCCGATCCTCGACGGCTCCGCCGCGCCATTCGTCTTCCTGCTCGACTGCACCGGGCTGATCGCCCATGGCGGCCTTGGCACCGCCGAGGCCGAGGTGATCGAGGTGCTGCGCCCGGTCCGGGTGCAGGAGGGCGAGGGCCCCGACGCCGCATGGGCCGAGCTGGCGCCCGGCCTCGGCGACCGGCTGGAGGCCAGCCTCACCATCGATTTCCCGACCACCGCCATCGGCCGCCAGTCGCTGGCGCTGCGGCTCACCCCGCAGGCCTTCCGCGCCGGCCTGGCCGATGCGCGGACCTTCACCCTGGCCGAGGACGTGGCCCGGCTGCGCGCCGCCGGCCTCGCCCAGGGCGGCAGCCTGGCCAATGCCGTGGTGGTGGACGGGCCGCTGGTGCTGAATCCCGGCGGGCTGCGCCGGCCGGATGAATTCGTGCGGCACAAGCTGCTGGACGTGGTGGGCGATCTGGCGCTGGCCGGCGCGCCGCTGCGCGGCCGCTTCTCCGGCCATCGTTCGGGCCATGCGCTCAACAATCGGCTGCTGCGGGCGCTGTTCGCAGACCGGGTCAATTGGCGGGCGCTGCCCGGGCTGCTGGTCGGCGAAGGTGCCGCCCCGCGGCTGCCGGCCGCCGCCGCCGCGGCCCCCGCGGTCGCCTGAACCGGCCCGGATGGCCCGCCGCCCCGGCCCGTGTCGGCAGGCGAAGCGGCATGCTATAGGGTCGGGCCAATCGCATGACCGGGCCCCGATGATCCGACGCGCTTCCCCCCTGCTCGCCCTGTGCCTGGGCCTTGCCGTCCTGCCGGGCTGTTCGATGTTCAACAATTGGGACGGCCGGCAATCCTCGCTGGACGCCGCCCGCCGCGCGCCCAACGCGACGCTCGACCAGAGCCCCGAAGGGCTCTACGCCGCGGGGGTCGAGGCGCTGCAGGCCCGCCGCTTCCCGCAGGCGGTCGACCTGTTCGACCAGGTGGAGCGCGACCACCCCTATTCGACCTGGGCAACCAACGCCAAGATCATGGCGGCCTATGGCGAGTACCAGCGCAACCGCTACACCGAGGCGATCGGCGCACTGGACCGCTTCATCCAGCTGCACCCGGCGCATCGCGACATCGCCTACGCCTATTACCTGCGCGCGCTCTGCTACTACGAGCAGATCACCGATGCGCAGCGCGACCAGCGCACCACCGAGCAGGCGATGGCGGCGTTGCAGGATGTGGTCAACCGCTTCCCCGACACCGCCTATGCCCGCGACGCGCGGCTAAAGATCGACCTCGGCCGCGACCATCTGGCGGGCAAGGAGATGAACATCGGCCGCTTCTACCAGCGCCAGCGCCTCTACGGCGCCGCCATCGGCCGGTTCAAGCGCGTGGTCGAGGATTTCCAGACCACCAACCACGTGCCGGAGGCGCTGCACCGGCTGACCGAGATCTACCTGGCCCTCGGCCTGCCGGAGGAGGCCAAGGCGACCGCCTCGGTGCTCGGGCATAATTTCCCCGGCAGCCCCTGGTACCAGGACAGCTACGCGCTGCTGGTCGAAGGCTCCGTGCCGGTGGCGGCGGAGCGGCCCGGCTTCGCCCGCCGGGCCTGGAACTGGATCTTTTGAGCCGCGGCGGCTAGCGCATGCCCGCGTCGCCCGCGCTCACGGTCCATGCCCCGCCGTGCCTGCGAGCCTCCCCAGCCGATCGGACGGTGTCTGATCGGATGATGTGCTAGCGGCCACCCATGCTCGCCTCGCTGGCGATCCGCGACGTCGTGCTGATCGAGCGGCTGGACCTCAGCTTCGGCCCTGGCCTCACCGTGCTGACCGGCGAAACCGGCGCCGGCAAATCCATTCTGCTCGACAGCCTGGGCCTGGCCTGCGGCGCGCGGGCCGAGGCCGGGATGGTGCGCGCCGGCCAGGCGCAATGCTCGGTCACCGCCGAATTCGCCCCGCCCGACGGCCACCCCGCCTTCGCTATCCTCGCCGAACAGGCGGTTGAGCGGGAGGAGACGCTGGTGCTGCGCCGGGTGGTCCAGGCGGACGGCCGCAGCCGCGCCTTCGTCAACGGCCAGCCGGTCGCCGCAGGGCTGCTGCGCCGGCTGGCGGCGACACTGGTCGAGTTGCAGGGCCAGCACGACCAGGTGGGGCTGGCCGATCCGGCAACCCATGCGGGCCTGCTGGACGCCTTCGGCGGGCTGGAACCGCTGCGCCAGGCAACCGCCGCCGCGCATCGCCGCTGGCGCGAGGCGGAGCGTGCCCTGGCCGAGGCGCGCGACGCCATCGCCGCCGCCCAGCGCGATGAGGAATTCCTCCGTCACGCGGTGGAGGAGCTCTCCGCCCTGGCGCCGGAGGAGGGCGAGGAGGCAACGCTCGCCACCGAACGCCAGCGGCTGCAGCAGGGCGAGCGGCGCGGTGAGAGCATCGCCGCCGCCCTGGCCGATCTGCAGCCGCGCGACCGCCGCCGCGGCGGCAGCCCGGCCGATGCGCTGCGCAGCGCGGCGCGCGCGCTGGAACGGCTGCCGGCGCCGAATGAGGAAGCGCAGCCGATCCTCGCCCTGCTGGCGACCGCCCAGGATGCGGTGGCCGAGGCCGAGACCCTGCTGGAGCGGTTGCTGCAGGAGGGCGCCCCCGACCCGCGCCGGCTGGAGCAGCTGGAGGACCGGCTGTTCGGCCTGCGCGCCGCCGCCCGCAAGCATGGCGTGCCGGCGGTGGAGCTGCCGGCGCTGCTGGTCTCGCTGAAGGAGAGGCTCGGTGCGCTTGATGCCGGCAGCGGCAGGGTGGCGGCACTGGAGCAGGCGGCGGCGCAGGCGCGGCGCGATTATGTGGCGGCGGCGGAGGCGCTCTCGGTGGCCCGGCGGACTGCGGCGGAGCGGCTGGAAGCGGCGCTGGCCAAGGAGCTGCCGCCGCTGAAGCTCGACCGCGCCCGCTTCTTCGTCGAGGTGGCGCCGCGGGAGGAAGCCGCCTGGGGCGCCGATGGCATGGACCGGGTGGCCTTCCTCATCTCGACCAACCCGGGCCAGCCGCCGGGGAATCTGCAGAAGATCGCCTCGGGCGGCGAGCTGTCGCGGCTGATGCTCGCGCTGAAGGTGGTGCTGGCGCGCGGCAGCCCAGTGCCGACCTTGATTTTCGACGAGGTGGATGCCGGCATCGGCGGCGCCACCGCCGCGGCGGTGGGGGAGCGGCTGGCGCGGGTGGCCGAGCGGTTGCAGGTGCTGGTGGTGACGCACAGCCCGCAGGTGGCGGCACGCGGGGCGCAGCAGTTGCGCGTCGCCAAGCAGGTGAAGGGCGAGCGCGCGGCGACCACGGTGGAGCCGCTTGGCAAGCGTGAGCGGCGCGAGGAGATCGCCCGTATGCTGGCCGGGGAGCGGGTGACGGATGCGGCGCGGGCGGCGGCGGACAGCCTGCTGACGGGGGGGCTGCTGTGATTCGCCGCGCCGTTCCGGACGATGCTCCGGCGCTCGCCGCCATGCTGCGCGCGCTGAACGACGAGCCGGGGTTGCAGCCCGGGCTGATCACGCCGGACCGGGTGGCACGCGACCTGATCGGCGATGCGCGCTGCGTGGTGCTGGTCGCCTGCCTGGACGGGCACGCGGCCGGCCTCGCCACCGCGCATCCGAGCTATGACAGCGGCCATAGCCGTTGGGGGCTGTTCCTCAACGACCTCTATGTGGTGCCGGAGGCGCGGCGGCACGGGATGGGCCGGGCCCTTGTCGCCGCCATGGCAGCGGAGGCGCTGGCCTCCGGCGGCAGCTTCCTGTGGTGGAATGCGGATGAGGGGGACGAGACCGCCCTCGCCTTCCATCGCCGGCTTGGTGCGGAGACGGCTTTGGTCACGGATTTCATCCTCGCCGGCGAGAGCCTGGCACGCATGGCGCGGTCGGCATGAACGACACCACGCTCCGCACGCGCCCGCCCGAGGCGCTGACCGAAGCCGAGGCCTCGGCCGAACTCGCCGCCCTCGCCGCCGAGATCGCCGCCGCCGACATCGCCTACCACCAGAACGACGCGCCGGAGATCACCGACGCCGAATACGACGCGCTGCGCCGCCGCAACGCCGCCATCGAGGCGCGCTTCCCCTCGCTGAAGCGGGAGGACAGCCCGAGCGAGGCCCCCCCCGGTGCGGCCCCTGCCGCGGGCTTCGCCAAATCCCGCCATGGGACGCCGATGCTGAGCCTCGACAATGCGTTCGGGCCGGAGGATTTCGCCGAGTTCACCCGCACCCTCCGCCGCTTTCTCCGGCTGCCGGAGGAGGAGGTGCTGCGCTTCGTCGCCGAGCCGAAGATCGACGGCCTCTCGGTCAACCTGACCTATGAGGACGGCGTCTTCATCCGCGGCGCCACGCGCGGCGACGGCACGGTGGGCGAGGACATCACCCGCAACCTCCAGACCTTGGGCGAGGCCGAACTGCCCCGGCGCCTCGGCCCCGATGCCCCGGCGCAGATCGAGATCCGCGGCGAGGTCTTCATGACCAAGGCGGATTTCCTCGCCTTCCGCGAGGAGCAGGCGCGGCTGGCCGAGGAGCGGGAGCAGCGCCGCGAACGGGGCGAGAAGGTCGGCCCCGAAATCCGCATCCCGGCCAATCCGCGCAACGCCGCCGCCGGCTCGCTGCGGCAGCTCGACCCGGAGGTGACGGCGCGCCGGCCGCTGCAGTTCTTCGCCTATGCCCAGGGCGCCTCCAGCACCCCGGTGGCGGAGACGCATTGGGAATATCTGGCGGCGCTGAAGCGCTGGGGTTTCCGGGTGAACCCGCTCTCCAGGCTGCTGCCGGACGCGCATGCGGCGGCGGAATTCCAGGCCGGGCTGGCCGGGCAGCGCGCCGGGCTGGACTACGACATCGACGGCGTCGTCTACAAGCTGGACCGGCTGGACTGGCAGAGCCGCCTCGGCTTCGTCGGCCGCACGCCGCGCTGGGCCATCGCCTGGAAATTCCCCGCCGAGCAGGCCACCACCACGCTGCTGAAGATCGACATCCAGGTCGGTCGCACCGGGGCGCTGACGCCCCGCGCGGTGATGGAGCCGGTCAATGTCGGCGGCGTCATGGTGCAGCACGCGACCCTGCACAATGAGGACGAGATCATCCGCAAGGATGTCCGCATCGGCGATACGGTGGTGCTGCAGCGGGCCGGCGATGTCATCCCGCAGATCGTCTCGGTGGTGCTGGAGAAGCGCCCGGCGGACAGCCAGCCCTTCGCCTTCCCCGAAACCTGTCCAGCCTGCGGCAGCCATGCGGTGCGCCCGGCCGGCGAGGTGGTGCGGCGTTGCACCGGCGGGCTGATCTGCCCGGCCCAGACGGTGGAACGGCTGAAGCATTTCGTCAGCCGCAACGCCATGGACATCGAAGGGCTGGGCGAGGAGAACATCATCGCCCTGCATGAGGCGGGGCTGGTGAAGAGCCCGGCCGACATCTTCCGCCTCAAGGACCATGCCGCCACCATCCGACAGTGGGAGGGCTGGGGCCGCACTTCGAAGAAGGATTCGAAGAAGCTCGCCAACCTGCTGGCCGCGATCGAGAGCCGGCGCACGCCGCCGCTGGAGCGCTTCATCTTCGCCCTCGGCATCCGCCGCATCGGGGCGCAGAACGCCAAGCTCCTGGCCCGCCACTACCATGATTTCGCGCAATGGCGGTCGCGCATGCTGGCCGCTACCACAATAGGCTCCGAGGCGCGGGAGGAGCTGGGCTCGATTCAGGGAATTGGCCCAGCCATCGCCACCGAACTGGCGGAGTTCTTCGTCGAGCGGCGGAACCTGGAGGCGCTGGACGATCTCGCCCGCGAGGTGTCGCCGCTGCCCGCCGAGAGCTTCGGCGACAGCGACAGCCCTTTCGCCGGCAAGACCGTGGTCTTCACCGGCACCTTGCAGCAGACCTCACGCGACGAGGCCGAGGCGGTGGCCGAGCGGCTCGGCGCCAAGGTCACCAAGAATGTGTCGAAGAAGACAGATTTCGTGGTGGTCGGGGCGGATGCCGGCAGCAAGGCCACCAAGGCAGCGGAACTCGGCCTCCGCACCCTGACCGAGGCCGAGTGGCGAGAGATGGCGGGAATGACATCCGCCAGCGGGCCGGCTCCCTGACCGGCCCGCTGCCGCCGTCATTCCACGCTGGCCGTCGCCGGCCCGCGTGAAACCGCTCAGCGCCGCGCGGCGAACTCCGCGCTGACGTCGGGCTCAGGGCCGCGAGTGCTGATGCATCTGCGGCGGCCTTTGCGGCACCGGGCTACCGATGCTGCCGCTGCTCGGCCCGCTGTATTCGACATTCGGCCGCCCATCGCCACGCACGCCGGAGATGCTGGGCGTGCCGGCCGAGGCATTGGCGCTGTTGCTGCCGCCGATGTCCCTGGCCTGCTGCTGCAACGGCGGCGCGCCCGGGCCGGCGCTGGTGCCGCTGACCGGCGGGCCGCTGGGGCTGGAGGCCTGATTACAGGCAGCCAAGGCGAGGCCGCTGCCCAGGGCAAGCAGCAAAGGCGCAATTCGCATGGTCGAGGTCCCATATTCGGTTGCGCCCCCAGCCTCCCCGGATAGATGCCGCAAGGGTGATCACAACGGCTTGCGATCGGATGTGGAATTTGACATCCGCGATCACTGCCAAGTGAGCATCGGCGCCCTTTTGGCCACGCTCCCGGTGCCGCCCCCCTTTCCCCGCACCCGCGGCCGTCCGATGTTGCGGCCTGGAACCGGCGCCCCAGCCACCCCGACGGCGGGAACCAGCCAGGACGCAAGAGGAGAACGCCATGGCCGAAACCAACCTGCAGGTGCTGCTCCGCCGCCGCCCGAAGGGCGAGCCGGTGCCCGAGGATTTCGAGATCGTCGAAACCCCGGTGCCGGAGCCGAAGGAGGGCGAGGTGCTTGTGCGGGCGGGATACCTCTCGCTTGATCCCTACATGCGCGGCCGGATGGCGGAGGCGAAGAGCTATGCCAAGCCGGTCGAGCTTGGCGCGGTCATGGAAGGCCGTACCGCCGGCGAGGTCGTCGCCTCCCGCGCCCCGGGCTTCGCGCCGGGCGATACGGTGGCGGGCGGCTATGGCTGGCAGCGCTTCTCGGTGGTCAAGGCCGCTGGGCTGATCAAGGTGGACTCGCAGGAGGCGCCGCTCTCGGCCAATCTCGGCGTGCTCGGCATGCCCGGGCTGACCGCCTGGGTCGGGCTCGAGGATATCGGCACGCCGAAGCCCGGCGAGACCATGGTGGTCTCCGCCGCCTCGGGCGCGGTCGGCCAAGTCGTCGGTCAGATCGGCAAGCTCCGCGGCTGCAAGGTCATCGGCATCGCCGGTGGGCCGGAGAAATGCCGCTACGTGACGGAGGAGCTGGGCTTCGACGCCTGCCTCGACCATCGCGGCGACCTCGACGCGCAGCTCGACGCCGCCTGCCCGGAGGGGATCGACGTCTATTGGGAGAATGTCGGCGGCGCGGTGCAGGCGGCGGTCTTCCCGCGCTTCCGCGACTTCGGCCGGATGGTGATGTGCGGCGTCATCTCGCAGTACAACGTCGCGGAGGGTGCCGACAGCTTCGGCGGCGCGCCGGGCCCCAACCTGGGGCCGGTGGTGCGGAAGCGCCTGCGCATCCAGGGCTTCATCGTCAGCGACAATGGCTGGCCGCGCTACCCCGCCTTCCGGAAGCAGATGCTCGGCTGGATGGCGGAGGGGCGGATGGTCTGGAAGGAGGATGTGGTGCAGGGGCTGCGGAACGCGCCGCAGGCCTTCATCGGCCTGCTGAAGGGCCGGAATTTCGGCAAGCTGGTGGTGCAGGTCGATTGAACCCCACGGCCACCAGCACGGCGGATGCGCGGCTGGCGGCACGGCTCGCCGGCCGGCAGGTGCTGCTCTGCCACGGGCTGTTCGGCGAGGTGATGGCGCGACTGCGCCCGATCGGCATCGACTACATGGCCAGCCAGGCGGCGTGGCTGCGCGGGCTCGGCGTGGCGGTGGCGGTGCTGCCGCTGCCGACCGCGGCACCGGTCGGCGTCAATGCCGGACGGATCGCCGCGGCGCTGGCCGCCGACCCGCGGCCGGCGGTGTTGGTCGGCCACAGCAAGGGGGGGCTGGAGGCGCTGGCGGCGCTGCTGCTGCCGGGGGTGGCGGCGCGGTGCCACGGCTTCATCGCGCTGCAATCGCCCTTTCATGGCTCGCCGGTGGCGGATGCGGTGTGCGGCCAGCGGCGGTTGCACCTGGCGGCGCATCATGCGCTGCGGGCGCTGGGTCTCGGCACCGGGCGCGGGGTGAAGGATCTGACGACGTCGGTGCGCGGCGCCTGGATGGCGGCGCATGCGGCGGCGATCCTGGCGCTGGCTGAACAGCTGCCGATGGCGAGCCTGGCGACGGTGCTGGAAGACCGGGGCGGCTGGCGCGACCAGGCCTATGCGCCGCTGGCGCGCTGGATGGAACGCCAGGGGGCCGGGCCGAATGACGGGCTGGTGCCGCTGGCCTCCACCATGCTGCCTGGTGCCCGCCATGCCGTGCTGGCCGGCGGGCATCGGGCGCTGGTGGCTGAGGGGCCGGGGCGCGACCCAATCGGCGTACTGCGCGGGGCGCTGCTGGAGATGCTGGCGGGCGCGGCCATGGCGGATTGCGGTCTTCGATCAACGCAATCCGCCGCGGCCTGTCGCCCGAGGAGCGGATCGGCGGGAGCGGCTGAACGCGGCTGCGCCCAGCCGCCCATGGTCCGATCTACTCGGCCGCCACCTCCACCATGACCAGCTCGGCATCCTCGGTCGCGGTGATGGCGATCTCCGCCTCGTCGCGGATGCCAGCGCCGTCGCGGGTGCCGACCGCCACGCCATTCACCGTCACCGCGCCCTTGGCCGGCACCAGATAGGCGGCGCGGCCTTCGGCCAGGGGCTGGCGCAGGGTCTGGCCGGCCTTCAGGGTCGCCGCCAGCACCGCGCCATCGACATTCAGCGGCAGGGCGCCGTTCCCGGCATCCTGCGGCCGGCCGCTCGCCAGCACCTCGAATCCCGTCTCACGCTGCTCCTTGGGGAATTGCTTGGCACCCCAATTCGGCTTCGCGCCGCGCCGGTCCGGGATGATCCAGATCTGGAAGAGGCGCGTCGTCTCCGGCTCGAGGTTGTACTCGCTGTGCACCACGCCGGTCCCGGCCGACATGATCTGCACGTCGCCGGCCTCGGTGCGGCCTTCATTGCCCATGCTGTCGCGGTGGGTGATCGCCCCGTCGCGGACATAGGTGATGATTTCCATGTCGCGGTGCGGATGCGGATCGAAGCCGGTGCCAGCAGCGATCTCATCGTCGTTCCACACCCGCAGCCGTCCCCAGTTCATCCGGGCGGGGTCATGGTAGTTGGCGAAGGAAAAATGATGGCGAGCCTGGAGCCAGCCATGGTTGGCACCGCCGAGGGTGCCGAAGGGGCGAACATCGATCATCGGGATGCTCCATCGGGTGAGAGGCCGCCGGAGGTGACGGCCGCGATGGCACCCAGATAGGGCGGCGGCTGGCGGAAGTCCCGTCACCAGCCGGGATCACCACCATTGACCAGGGCGATGACGGCCCCACGAAGCGACCCGATTCAGCCCTCCGCGCCCTGCGGCGCTGCGGCCATCGGGCCGATTACCGGCACATCAGCACCGGCATGTCGCTGTTCTCCAGCACATGCCGCGTCACGCCGCCGAGGATGAGCTGGCGCAGCCGGGAATGGCTGTAGGCGCCCATGCAGAGCAGGTCGGCGCGGAAGTCGCGCGCCGCGCCCAGCAACCCGGCGCCGACATCCTTCGTCAACGGCTTGAACAGCACCGGCTCGGCCTCGATCTCGTGCCAGCGGAGATAGCTGCGGATGCCCTCCACCGTTGGTCCGCGCCGCTGGTACTCATCGGCATAGAGCAGGCGGACCGCCTGGGCACGATGCAGCCAGGGCAGCGCCGCGGCGACCGCGGCCGCGCTCTCGGCCGAGCCGTTCCAGGCGCAGCAGACACGGGTGCCGATGGTCTGCGGCACTTCGCGCGGGGCGATCAGCACCGGCCTGCCACTGTCGAACAGCACCGCATGCAGCGCGTCGGAGGAGGAGACATCCTCATCCGCCTCGGGGTGCGGCACCACCGCCATGTCGTAGAGGCGCGACCGCTGCGCCACAATATCCTCCTCCCGCCCCGCGATACTCTCGAAGGACAGGGTCGGCCCGTCGTGCTTCAGCGCCGATTCGGCGCTGTTGGCGATGGCGATGCCGCCGGCGGTGCCGGTGAAGCGGTCGAACAGCAGGCGGACGCGGTTGGCGCGCTCGCCGCTTTCGCGTTCGGTCGCCGCCATCATCTCCTCGATCATCGCGCCGGAAAGCCCCTCGCCGGCCAGCGGCGCGACATCCCGGGCATCCACCCGCACATGCAGGCAATGGACATGCGCGTTCCAGATCCGCGCCACCATCAGCGCGGTGGCAAGGGCGGCTTCCCCGGCCGCGGTGCCGGTCAGAGGCAGCAGCAGACGTCGATAGGCCATGGCGCGTCTCCCAATCGGCGCTTCCGGTGCCATCCTAACACGGATTCGGTGCGCACACGCCAAGGCATTCCCGGGCCGCCGGAATGGGATCAGCCGCCGCATCCACCACACGCCAGTCGAGCGGCCCGGAATCGCGCGCGGCGGCGGCCTCCAGCACCGCCACATCGGCATCCGAGGCATCACCGCGACGCGCGGCGACGCGGTCCCGCAACACGGCCAGCGGCGCGGTCAGCCACAGCCCATCGAAGCGCGCGCCACCCGCCGCCGCGGCGATGGCCTGGCGCTCGGCCGGCCGCTGGAACACCGCATCGGCGATGGCGGCATGGCCGCCGCCCACCGCCTCCGCCGCCAGCGCCGTCAGCTCGGCGAAGACCGCGGCGCTGGCCTCGGGCGCATAGAACTCCGGCGGCAGTCGCTGCTCCGGCGCCAGCCCGGCCTGGCGCTTGCGGATCTCGTCGCTGCGCAGCACCAGCGCCCCCGGCGCGGCGCCGATCCAGGGGGCCAGCGCCTGCGCCAGCCGTGACTTGCCGGTGCCCTGCAGCCCGCCGATGGCGATCAGCCGCGGCGGCGGCGGCCGCAGATACTCCTCTGCCCGGTCGAGATAGCCGAGCGCCTTGGCCGCTTGGCCCCGGGCCGCCTCGACATGGGCGCGGATTATGGCGCGAAGCGACAGCCAGACCGGCAGCGCGGTGGTGAGCCCGGCGTCGCCGCCGCGCGCCACATAGCGGTTCAGCACCCGATTCGCCGCCGCCCGCCCGACCCGGTGGTCGAGGTCCATCAGCAGGAAGGCGAGGTCGTAGCCGGTGTCGATGGTGGCCAGCGCCTCGTCGAATTCCAGCGCGTCGAAGGGGCAGACCCTGCCCTGCCACAGCAGCAGGTTGCCGAGATGCAGGTCGCCGTGGCAGCGCCTGACCCGTCCCGCCCTGGCGCGTCCGGCAAGGATGGACGCAAGGCGGCGCAGCGCCCCGCCCAGCGTCGCCGCCCAGGCCTCGATCCGTTCGGCAGGCAGCCCGGCCGCCAGGGCGGCACGGCGGTTGCCCTCCAGTACCGCGGCCATCGCCGCCGCGGGATCCGGCAGCGCGGCCGCGGGCAGCACCGCATGCTGCGCCGCGACGGTATCGGCGATGGCGTCCAGCAGCGCCGGCGTCAGCCCGTCGCGCGCCGCCACCGCATCGAGGAAATCCCCGGGCGGCACCGGCGCCATGCGCAGCACCCAGTCCACCACCTCGCCCGGCCCGGCCAATTCCAGCCCGCCGCCCGGCGCCCGGGTGAGTGACGCCACATCGCGGTAGAGGCCGGGCGCGAAGGGTTGGTTCAGCGCCAGCTCGCGCCGCAGCAGGCGCTCGCGTTCCGCCAGCGCGGTGAAGTCGAGGAAGCCGAGGGCCACCGCCTTCTTCAGTTTGAAGGCCGTCTCAGCACCGACGTAGATGGCGGAGATATGCGTCTCGATCGGCGCTGCGCCGGTCAGCCCCTGCAGCAGCGCCGCGGCCTCAGCCTGGGCCGGCGGGATCATCGGCGCCCCCAGTCCGGGGTCACGGGTACAGCGCCTCGATCCGCCAGCCCTCCGCCTCCCGGTGGAAGACCTGGCGGTCATGCAGGCGGAACGGCATGTCGCGCCAGAATTCGATCCGGCGCGGCAGCAGCCGGAAGCCGGACCAGAACGCCGGCCGGGGGATCTCGCCGATGCCGAATTTCATAGTGTATTCGGCGACCGCCTTCTCCAGCGCGAAGCGGCTTTCCAGCGGGCGGGACTGCCGGCTGGCCCAGGCGCCGATACGGCTGCCGCGGGCGCGGGATTGGTAATAGGCATCGGCCTCTTCCCGGCTCACCGGCTCGACCGCCCCCTCGACCCGGACGCTGCGGTGCAGCGACTTCCAGTGGAAGCACAGCGCCGCCTCGGGGTTGGCGGCCAACTCCTGGCCCTTGCGGCTTTCAAGATTGGTGTAGAAGACGAAGCCTCGCGCATCGACGCCCTTCAGCAGCACCATTCGCGCCGAGGGGCGGCCATCCGGCGTGCTGGTCGCCAGGCAGACCGCATTCGGATCATTCGGCTCGGCCTGCGCCGCCTCCGCCATCCAGGCCTCGAACCGGGCGATGGGGTCGGTGGCAGTGCTGTCCATGGCGTGCATCCCGATGGGGTGATGGGGGCGGTCGCGGGTCGGTCCCCCTTGCCCGCCGGCCGGGGGTGTGCCACCACGGCCGTCCATCCGCAACAAGCTGGTTCCCCTTGCAAATGTCCGAAGCGCCGCTTGCTGATGCCCCCACCGGTTCGCTCATGGCGGGGAAGCGCGGCCTGATCATGGGCGTGGCGAATGATCGCTCCATCGCCTGGGGGATCGCCCGCGCGGTCGCCGCCCAGGGCGCCGAGGTCGCCTTCACCTATCAGGGGGAGGCGCTGGAGAAGCGCGTCCGCCCGCTGGCCGAGAGCATCGGCTCCTCTTTGGTGCTGCCCTGCGACGTGGCCGACGACGCCAGCGTGGACGCCGCCTTCGCCACCCTGCGGGAGAACTGGGGTGGGCTGGATTTCCTGGTCCATGCCATCGGTTTCGCCGACAAGCAGTACCTGCGCGGCCGCTACCTGGACACGCCGCGCGAGGCCTTCCTGCAGGCGCTCGACATCTCCTGCTTCTCCTTCGTTTCGGTCAGCCAGCGGGCGGTGCCGCTGATGAAGCCGGGCGGCAGCCTGCTGACGATGAGCTACCTCGGCGCCGAGCGTGTCACCCCGCATTACAATGTGATGGGCGTGGCCAAGGCGGCGCTGGAGGCCAGCGTGCGCTACCTGGCGGCCGACCTCGGCGGCATCGGCATCCGGGTGAACGCGATCTCGGCCGGGCCGATCAAGACGCTGGCGGCCAGCGGCATCGGCGATTTCCGTTACATACTGAAGTGGAACCAGCTGAACAGCCCGCTGAAGCGCAACGTCTCCATCGAGGAGGTCGGCGGCGCCGGGCTGTACCTGCTGAGCGACCTCGCCGCCGGCGTCACCGGTGAGGTGCATCACGTGGACAGCGGCTACCATGTGGTGGGGATGAAGGCGGTGGACGCGCCGGACATCAGCACGGTGTGATGCCGTGTCCCACAACAGCTTCGGCCATCTGTTCCGCGTCACCACCTGGGGCGAAAGCCATGGCCCGGCCATCGGCTGCGTCGTCGATGGCTGCCCACCGCGCTTGGCGTTGGGCGAGGCCGATATCCAGCCCTTCCTCGACCGCCGCCGGCCGGGACAATCGGCCTTCGTCACCCAGCGGCAGGAACCGGACCAGGTCCGCATCCTCTCGGGCGTCTTCGAGGGGCTGACCACCGGCACGCCGATCGCGCTGGTGATCGAGAACCAGGACCAGCGCTCGCGCGACTATGGCGAGATCAAGGACCGGTTCCGCCCCGGCCATGCCGACCTGGCTTATGAGTTGAAATACGGCATCCGCGACTATCGCGGCGGTGGCCGCAGCAGCGCGCGGGAGACCGCCATGCGGGTCGCCGCCGGCGCGATCGCCCGCAAGGTGCTGGGGCCGGATGTGACAATCCGTGGCGCGCTGGTGCAGATGGGTGGCGACGCGGTGGACCGCGCCGCCTGGGATTGGGCGGCGGTGGGCGAGAATGATTTCTCCTGCCCCGACCGCGCCGCCGCTCGGCGCTGGGAACAGGCGCTGCTGGCGGCGCGGAAATCCGGCTCCTCGCTCGGCGCGGTGATCGAGGTGGTGGCGGAAGGCGTGCCGCCCGGCCTGGGCGCGCCGATCTACGGCAAGCTGGACGCGGAGATCGCCGCGGCGCTGATGGGCATCAATGCCGTGAAAGGCGTCGAGATCGGTGAGGGATTCGCCGCCGCCGCCCTGACCGGCGAGGCCAATGCCGATGAGATGCGGATGGGCGCGGACGGCCGGGTCGTGTTCGGATCCAACCACGCCGGCGGCGTGCTCGGCGGCATCAGCACCGGCCAGCCCATCGTCGCCCGCTTCGCGGTGAAGCCGACCAGCAGCATCCTGACGCCGCGCCAGGCGGTGGACCGCCATGGCCGCGAGGTGGACGTCCTCACCAAAGGGCGGCACGACCCCTGCGTCGGCATCCGCGCGGTGCCGGTAGGCGAGGCGATGCTCGCCCTGGTGCTGGCCGACCACCTGCTGCGGCACCGGGCGCAGAACCCGGATGCGCCGGACAGCGCCCGGCTGCCGCGGAACTGATGCCGTTGGCGGTTCATCGTGACCGGCCAACCGTTCCACACGCATCCGGCGCTTTGCCGCCAGCCGCAGCCTTCCGGAGCCTTGGCTGTGCCCGACCCGGTACCGGCAGCATTCCAGGCAGCTACGGATGCCGCGCGGCAAGGTCCATGGGCGCCCGCCGCGGCTCATCGCACCCCGCGGCCCGCCCTTCCACGAACTCCAGCAGGCACGCCCCATAGCGCAGGGTGAAGCGCGCATCGGCGCCGCCGCCATGGCCGCTGACCTCCGCCGGACGGTCGAGGAAGAGCAGCGCCCCCACCCGCGGCGCCGCAAGGGTGCGGAAGACGGCGGCGCGGCCGGTCGGATCCGGGTCGAACTCGTCGCCGGCGAAGGTCACCACCACCACCCGCGCCGCCGGGCTGCGGGCCCGTGCCACCACCCGGCGCAGGTCATCCAGCGCCCAGGCCCAGGCCGGGCTGCCGGTCGCGCCATGCGCCGCCGGGGCCACCGCCACCACCGCATCGGCCAAGCCAGTCTCCTGCAAGGCCTGCAGCGCATTCCACCCGCCGCGCGACTGGCCGCCCACCACCACCCGGCCGTAGCCTTGTGCCCGCAGCCTGTGCACCGCGGTGCGCAGCCAGACGGCGGCGGCGTCGGTTTCATCGGTTGCCGGGTCGCGGTCGAATCGCACCACGTCCCAACCGGCGTTGTTGAAGACCCGGACATGCGGCTGCGGCTGGGTGCCGCGGCTGTCCTGGCCTCCGGCGGCCCGTCCATGGGCCCAGACATAGACCCCGCGTGCCGCCCCCGGCCCCTGCCAGAAGAAGCGTTGGTCCGGTGTCAGCGACCAGCCTCGCCCGGCCGCCAGCATCCTGGCCGGCGGCGCCCCGGGCCGGGGTGGCGCACCGTCCCAGACCACGGCCAGGTCACGGGCATACACCCGGCATCCGCGACCACCCCATTGGGCGCAGAGGGTCAGCGCCCGCGCCTCGGTCGCCGCCATATCCGGCTGCGCCGCCGCCCAGCCCCAGGTGCCATCGGGGCTGAGGGCGAAGGCCCGCGGCGTCGCCTGCAGCAGGAAGCGGGCGTAATCATCCCGGCCCTCGGGCGTCAGATGCGGCACGGCGGCGACGTCGAGCACCGGTGCGGCCACCGACAGGGCGTCGGCCCCGGCCGGATGTGCCGCGGCGGGGAGCAGGGTGAGGCCGGCAAGGGCAAGGCAGGCCAGCGCGCATGCGATCCCGCGCAATTGTACGAGATATGCCATAAAAGTGATGAAACCATGACTGGCCCGAGGTTCGCAAGACCCTTGCGCAACTCCCGCGGCGAAACTTGGCCCTGCTCAGCTTCGACGGCCCCGGCCCCGTCCGGCCGAGCAAGCCTTTGATCGGAAAGCCTGCCCGGGCTATGCACCGGGCGCAAACCTCACGCGGTTTGCGCCGCCCCGCCTTGCCGCCACCGAGACCCGGCGCCATGGTGCGGCCCCAACCAGACCGCCAGCCGGAAGGCCGTTTCCCATGCGTGTGAAGGACGTGAAGAAGGTCGTGCTCGCCTATTCCGGCGGGCTCGACACCAGCGTCATCCTGAAGTGGCTGCAAACCACCTACCAATGCGAGGTGGTGACCTTCACCGCCGATCTCGGCCAGGGCGAGGAACTCGGCCCGGCCCGCGACAAGGCGCTGCTGCTCGGCATTAAGCCGGAGAACATCTTCATCCGCGACCTGCGGGAGGAGTTCGTCCGTGACTTCGTCTTCCCGATGTTCCGGATGAATGCGCTCTACGAAGGGCAGTACCTGCTCGGCACCTCCATCGCCCGGCCGCTGATCGCCCAGGAGCAGATCCGCATCGCCGAGGAGGTCGGCGCCGATGCCGTGGCGCATGGCGCCACCGGCAAGGGCAACGACCAGGTGCGGTTCGAGATCGGCTACTACGCGTTGAAGCCGGATGTGAAAGTCATCGCCCCCTGGCGCGAATGGGACCTCACCAGCCGCACCGCGCTGATCGCCTTCGCCGAGCAGCACCAGATCCCGATTGCCAAGGACAAGCGCGGCGAGGCGCCGTTCAGCGTCGATGCCAACCTGCTGCACAGCAGCAGCGAGGGGAAGATCCTGGAGGAGCCCTGGGATGCGCCGGACGAGATGGTGTGGCAGCGCACCATCCGCCCGGAGGACGCGCCCGACACGCCCACCGAGATCACCATCGAATTCGAGCGCGGCGACGCCGTCGGCATCAATGGCGAGCGCCTCTCGCCCGCCATGCTGCTGACCCGGCTGAACGCGCTGGGCAAGGCCAACGGCATCGGCCGGCTGGACCTGGTGGAGAACCGCTTCGTCGGCATGAAGTCGCGTGGCTGCTACGAGACGCCCGGCGGCACCATCCTCTACGCGGCGCATCGGGCGATCGAGAGCATCACCCTGGACCGCGAGGCGGCGCATCTGAAGGATTCGCTCATGCCGCGCTACGCCGAGATCGTCTACAATGGCTTCTGGTTCAGCCCGGAACGCCGGATGCTCCAGGCCATGGCGGATGAAAGCCAGCGCAGCGTGACCGGCATGGTCCGGCTGAAGCTCTATAAGGGCAACACCATCGTCACCGGCCGGCAGTCGCCGAACAGCCTCTACTCGATGAAGCACGTCACCTTCGAGGATGACCAGGGCGCCTATGACCAGTTCGACGCCCAGGGTTTCATCAAGCTGAATGCGCTGCGGCTGCGGCTCGGCGCCATGGCTGGGCGCAAGGGCGGCGCGCTTTAGCCGTGCCGGAAAAGTCGCCACACGACAGCCCCCGGGTTGCGCTGCGGCGGCTCTACTGGTCGAAGGCGGAGCATGCGAAGCAATTCCGTTACGGGTTGCTGGCACTGGACGCGATCAGCATCGGCTGGATCGTCTATGCCTCCTTCCTGCCGCTCTCGGCCATGGTGATGGCGGTGGATGTAATGCTGGGGTTGGGGCTGCTGGCGGAATTCACCGCCCGCACCGCCGCCACGAAACGTCCCTTGCGGCAGTTGCTGCGGCCACTGGAACTGGCCGATTTGGTCGCCATCGTCTCCCTGCTGCTGGCGCCGCTGCTGCATGGGGCGCTCGGCTTCCTGCGGGTGCTGCGGACCCTCAGGCTGCTGCACTCGGTGCGGCTGATCACCTCGCTGCGCAGCGACCTGCCCTTCTTCCGCCGCAACGAGGAGGCGACGCTGGCGGCGGCACAGCTCGGCGTCTTCATCTTCATCATGACCGGGCTGGTGTTCGAGACGCAGCACCGCATCAACCCGAACATCGGCAACTATGCCGATGCGCTGTATTTCACCGTCACCGCGCTGACCACCACCGGCTTCGGCGACATCGTCCTGCATGGCGCCTCCGGACGGCTGCTGACGGTGGTGATCATGTTGGCCGGGGTGACCTTGTTCCTGCGGCTGGCGCAGACCCTGTTCCGCCCCAGTAAGGTGCGCTTCACCTGCCCGAGCTGCGGCCTGCAGCGGCATGAGCCGGATGCGGTGCATTGCAAAGCCTGTGGCATACAGCTGAAGATCCTGGATCAGGGGCTCGTCTGACACTATTGATCCGGCTGGGGTGATCCTGACCTACACGGCGTAGTGGAGGTCTTGCGCCCGAAGATGCCGCGAACGCGGCGAGGCGATGCCGGCAACTTGCGCATGTGCCCAACAATGGCGCGCCTGAGCTGCGCCTTGCGTCGTGCCGGTTCCTTGCGGGTCACTGGCTGCTTCAGGTCGTCGCCCGCCCCTGTGATCGGACACGGCGGCAACTCGTTCACACCGCCAAGGGTCGCTTGCCGTTCCCGTCCAGAATGGATTTCGGAACCAAGGCCTTGCAATGCTCGCAATACGGCCGGGACAGCGCCTCACCATGCACACCGCAAACGGCAGCGGCTCGGGCGTGATTGCGGATGTTGAAGCGTCTTGGACCGACGCTGAGGTGGCCGGCTGATCCAGGCCAGCGTTCTCTCGACAATCCAGCGCTTGGGCAGCACGACAAAGCGATGCTGGTCGCAGCGGCGGACGACTTCCAAAATCCAGGCACCGGTCCCGGCAACGGCCGCTGCCATCTTCGGCCCCTGGTAGCCCGCATCCGCAATCAGGCGTTCGACGAAGAGGAAACTCCGGCGTGCCCCCCGCAGCAGGTCTCCGCGCCTTCGCGGTCCTGCACACTGGCTGGATGGACGATGACCGCCAGCAACAGGCTGAGGGTGTCGGTCACCTGCTGCGCATGGGCTGGTTCCGCCCGGTCCACGTGAAGGCGATCACTGCGCGGGAGCAGCGCGCCCGGCTGGCGGCGCGCACGACGATGGTCCGGCAACTGCAGGACCTGGAGAACAGCGTCCGCGGACTGCTGCGGGGCTTCGGCCTACGTCTGGCGACGCTGCGGCGCAGGAGCTGGTCGGGTGCGGTCCGCGCCCTGCTCGACGGCCACCCCAGCCTGCCCGGTATTCTCGAGCCGCTGCTGCAGGCGCGCGAAGCGTTGCGCGACCAGCTCGCCGCGCTCGACCGGCAGGTCCGGGACGCCGCGCGCGACGATGCGGTCTGCCGCCGCCTGATGACGGTGCCCGGCGTTGGCGCCGTGGTGGCGCTGACCTTCCGCAGCACGATCGATGACCCCGCCCGCTTCCGCTCGTCGCGTTCGGTCGGGGCGTTCCTCGGACTGACGCCGAAGCGCTACCAGTCCGGGGAGACCGACCGGGCCGGGGCGATCAGCAAGGTCGGCGATGCCACCACCAGGGTGGCCCTGTTCGAGGCGGCGCACGTGCTGCTGACCCGCGTCACCAAATGGCCTGCCCTGAAAGCCTGGGGCGTGCGGCTGATCCAGCGCCGCGGCGCCAAGCGCGCCAAGGTTGTAGTCGCCAGAAAGCTCGCCAGCGTACTGCACCGCATGTGGGTCAGCGAAAGCGACTTCCGCTACGGCATCCCAGCAGTGGCGATGGAGGGCTGATCCACCAGACACCTCCATCACCGCTGCAGGGTTCGTCCGGACGCGGACGACGGTGGGAGCAGGCCGCTGGACACCTGGTCGCCCCTCACGGGGCCGCCGCTTTTGAGATCGGCCCTTCCCTCGCATCGGACCGCCTCATGTGGCTGCCACACGCAGACCACGAACAGAAGCAAGATCCGCGAAACGGACGAGCCCGCGTTGACCTCCCACCGCCCAATGACAGAAGGTGTCCCGCTTGCTGCATCAGCAGCAGGCCGCATAACCTCCAACTCCAATGAGCCAGAGCCTCCGCTAGGAAGACGCCTCCCCTGTCTCGAAGCATTCAACGACGGACAGACCACGTCGGGCGACAGCGGCAGGGGCTTGCCCGTGGCATCGCCGACGCTCTCTCAGGCGTGACGGCATGGCGGGCGAGGCTTCATCGACCACCCGGCAAGCTTCCGCGCAGGCAGCATCCAGCAGAGCGCGCGCTGGGCCGAGGCCCGATCCCCAGCGACCAGTGCGCCATGTGGCGTCACGGCATCGCCGATCATGGTTCGGGCCTCGGGCGAGTTTTGCTTCACCTGATGCGCTGCCAGGCGACGACCCGCCACGGTACGGTGCGAAAATGCGCTTTTGGCATGAATCGACAGGTGATGGCGGATTCTCAACAGATTCAGGGTTGTCTTCCCCGGAAAGCCTGATAAAAGCCCGCTGCTGCCGACGGACGCGGGCGTAGCTCAGGGGTAGAGCACAACCTTGCCAAGGTTGGGGTCGAGGGTTCGAATCCCTTCGCCCGCTCCAGTCGGACCCTCAGAACACATTCTCCGTAGTGACGCCGCCTCCCAGAAGCGCGGCCTTCCGCCACGTATTCGGCGTGCACCTTGAGACTTCGAGGGCGATATCGAGCCGCGGCGCGCGTCTCTCTCCGGGCTCTTCTCTCCGGACCTCGGGACTTGCCCGATCCAGTCTACAAGTAAGAGGGGCAAAACCTGTGGTGGTCAGGCGGGCTGGCAGCGCTGCCGGACCAAGTCGGGCAAGTACGGGATGCTGGCTTGGCCTGGGATGCCGAGCCTGGCGCCGAGGTAATCCCAGAAGCTGAG
>NZ_JACOMF010000109.1 GCF_014283215.1 Siccirubricoccus deserti | reverse complement strand
GGGCTACGGACAAGGATGCCGCTCGGCCGCGATGGTAGCTCGGTGTGGCGCGGTTACGATATTAAACGCTGGCGCAGGCGCTTTGATCCCGCCGCCGTGTGCTGCCCGCAGTGCTTGAGACACCTCGCTGCTCTATTGAAACCTTGGGCGCGCAACCTGATCAGCATGAGGTTATGAGTGAGGAGCCGCAGGATGAGTTCGCGTACCTGGGCAGCAGTGCTGCGGGCGGAGCCGAGGCAGCGCTTGTGCTGGCTGAAGCTGCTCTCCGCGTGCCAGCGCTGGTGGTAGAGGACGCGGGAAGCATCGGCGCATGGCACGCATGTCGGGCGTCTTCGGCCAGCTCCGCTTGGTGTTGCGCGGGTTAAGCGCGACGACGCTCTGGCGCATACCGAGCTCCTCGCGGCAGAAGCGGGTTGTGCTCGGCATCGTAGCCCGCATCCGCCAGCACCGTGTCGAGGGCGAGCAGGGCGGCGGCCTGGCGCACCGCCGGGGCGAGCCCCTTGCTGGACCAGATTGACGACCCTGTCGCCTCCACCGCTGATGGCGCATTCGACCGGGACGATGTCTACACTACAGTTTCCGCACGGCATCCCGGTGCGGCCGTCATCGTCCCGCCACGCTCGAGCGCCGTGCTGAGCGATACGGCCGAGACCGCGCCGACACCGCGCGACCGCCATCTCGAGATCATCGCCGAGTGCAGCCGCCTGGGCTGGCGGAAGGCGTTAGGCTACAACCGGCGTGCCTTGGCGGAAGCCGACATCGCGCGTTTCAAGCGGGTCATTGGAGACGGGCTGCGCTCGCGTACCGACGGCCGCCGAGCGACCGAGGTGGACATCGCCGTCAGCGTGCTGAACCGCATGCTGGAGCTGGGGCGCCCGGAGTATGTCCGCATTGCATAATCCAGACGAGGGTAGGGTTCAGTGCGTCGATACTGCGCGACCCGTGCAACAGAGGCCCCTGTTGGGACTGTGGCTGGCAGCGCTGCCAGCCATCCCGACACTGGCACCCTCGGCAACACCGCGTCTATAAGTCTGCGCCGACACTAGGATCCCGTGCGTCTATCATGCACCGCTCGGTCTGGTGCACGATCGCGGCGAACTCGGCAAAGCCGGCCTCAGCGCGGCTGGCAAGGATGCGCAGGGTCTGCTCCGTCGGGCGCAGTAGCCTCAACCGCCCTTCGCCCGGCACCGCCTTGGATGTCAGCAGGCCGTCCCGCTCCATCTCAGCCACCACCCGCGAGAGCGTCGGCCCACTTAGCAGCCCCTCGGCGCGGGAGACGAGATCCCGGAGTGCGATCCGCTCGCCCCGCAGATGCGCCAGGAGCACCTCAAGCACGACCCAGAGCGCCTCCCGCGCGCGGTGCGGTGGATCTTCCCCGAAGACCTTCCGGATGGCGTCGAACTGCCGCCGTAGTGCCACGAGGTGCAGGGTGGTGACGGCCTCGGCAAGAATGCGGTCCGGCGACCCGTCGGGTCCAAGGGGGGACGGCGTGGTCTCAACCATCGAGCAGGGGCCTTGGTTCGCAGCCGAGCCGGCCGCGGTTGCAGCACACAGGACGTTGCGGCGTTCATATATTTATTATGTCAGCATTATGGTTTCTGTGTCCCGCAAATTTGCAATGTTCATTTTGAATGATGTGCCTTTAGATTGGTTGGCGTGATCGGGCCCGCATGACCCGACCAGCCGCGCAAACTGAACAACCGCGTCCGGACGAGAACCGACCAATGGACAGCCAGCCCACCCTGCCGAGCCATGCCGAGATCCAGCCTACCCCGGCCGACGTCGCCACGCCGCGCCCGCCTGGCCAGACCGCCGCTGTCTGGACGGATCTGCTCGGTCTATGGACTGGCCGCCCGGCGGAGCGGGCAGAGCTACTCCTGGCCACCACCATACGGACCAGCCAAGCCCTGCTCGCGGCCAGTCGGACGACGGCCGATGCGATGCACGGGGTTGCGCAGCGGCAACAGGAGGCAGCCTTCAGTGTTGCCCGGCATCAGCAGGATCTGCTCTTCGCCACCGCACGGGCCGCGCTCTCTGCCCTCGGGAAGGCCACCATCTGGGCCAATGGCGCCCCGCAGCGCGCCCTGACCGCCTATGGCGAGGCTTGCGGCCGCTCCATCGAGGCGGCGAATGCTTTTGGTAGCGCTGCGCTCCGGATGCAGTGCGGTACCCCGCCGAATGCCGGGACCGCGGCACAGCGGTGATCGACACCTTTCTCGCTGGCACGGGGGAACTGGCCGATCCGGTGGCACTGACCTCGTTGCGCATTGGCGTCCGCCTCAAGCTCCGATGTGGGAGGGTGGTGCGGACGGGTAGGGGCCGGAGCATCATCAAGGGACGTGCGGAGGATAGGCGTGCTCTCGGCTATCTGCCGACGAGCGATGCCGAGGCCGTAGCGGGGCTGCTGGACACAGGTGCATCGGCAACGGCGCGCGTGGGGGATCTGGTGCCGGCCTTCCAGCGCCTGCGTGTGCAACTTGTGGCGGAGTTGGCACCGGCAGACCGCGACTTGGGGCAGCAAGCCAGTCCATGATCGGCAGCTTTCTGCTCGGCGGTTGCGCCCGGCCGAAGATCCGCCGGCACTCGGTTAACGACGCATCGGCACCTTCCTCGGCCTATGGTCATGTGGCGGGAGCCGCGTCGGAGTGCACACACTCGGTTGGCGGCCACCGCGGTGGCTGCTACCTGCGGCAGCGGCATGGCCGTCCCTTAGCGTGGCATCTCGCCGCGCTATGCCTCGCGCTCCTTCTGCCGATCCTAGTTTTGGCCGGCATGCTGGCCTGGTCCTATGCAGACTCCGAGCGCACCCGAATACAGCGAACGGGGCTCGATGCAGCACGCCACATCGCCGTCGCCATTGATCGCGAACTAACCGGCCTGATTGCGGCGGCCGAGATGCTCGCCTTGGCGCGGTCCCTTCGGACTGGCAACCTGGACGAGTTTGATCGCCAGGCCCGTGACGCGCAGCAGCGGCTCGGTGTGAATGTTGTCATGCGCGACCGCGCAGGTCAGCAGGTCGTCAACACAGGCCTGCCTCGCGGCGCACTGCTCCCCGTAGAACGGGAGTTCGCGCCGGACCGGGCGGTGCTGGAAACCGGCCAGCCCTATGTGTCAGATCTGATCACTGACACGGTAGCGCGTGCGCCGTTGTTCCTGGTCACTGTTCCGGTCCGTCGCGGCGAGGACATTGCCTACTTCCTGGATCTCAGTCTGCCACCGGAACGCATCCGCGACCTCATCCGCCAGGAGCATCCGCCGGAGGACTGGTTGGTCGCCGTTGTCGACCGCCAAGGTCTCCGTGTTGCCCGCTCGCACCGGCACGAGGCGCTGGTAGGCCAGCCGCTCGTGCGTCCGCTTTGGGAAGGGGCCACCAAGGGCGAGAATGGCATCATCGGCCACACGCGTCAGACCCCTGAAGGCGAGCCGGTGCTTGCCAGCTACAGTCACTCGCGGCTCTCTGGCTGGGTTGTCGTGGTTGGCGTGCCGACTGCCCTGACCGGGGCGGCGCTGCGCACGTCACTCGCTCTCCTCGCCGTCTTCGTGGTTTCGCTCATTGCGCTTATGGCCGGCCTTGCGGTGCTGTTCGCCCGGCGCATTGCCCGGCCGGTCATGGCCCTCGCAACGGAAGCCGCACGGCTTGGGCAAGGCGAGGCGGCGCGGCCACTCGCCACCGTCCTGCGCGAGGTCAATGTGGTCGGCGCGGTGCTCGCCACGACAGGAGCCAAGTGGGATGCCGCGGAAGCAGCGCTGCGCGCAAGCGAAGCGAGGCTGCGCGAGACGCTGGATACACTTGACCTCGGCGCCTCCATGATGCGCGATCCGAACGGCGTCATCCGCTACTGGTCGAGGGGCTGCTCGCGCCTTTACGGATGGACAGCGGCGGAGGCGGTCGGACAGCCCGCACATGTGCTGCTCTGCACCACCTTCCCGGTGCCACCGGCCGAGATCGAGGCGGCACTGGAACGGAATGGCGAGTGGACCGGTGAGTTCCGGCCCCGGACCAAGGACGGGAAGGAGCTGGTGGTCGCCGCGTACAAGGTGCTGAGGCGTGGCCAGGATGGACGTCCGGTCGCGGTGCTGGAAGCGATGACGGACGTGACCACGCAGCGCCGCACCGAGGCGACGCTGGCCGAGAGTGAGGCACGGTTCCGTGGCACTTTCGAGCAGGCTGCCGTCGGCATGGCGCATGTTGCGCCCGATGGCACCTGGCTCCGGGTCAACGGCCGTCTCTGTGCCATGCTCGGCTACACCGAGGCCGAGCTTCGGACTAGGACCTTTCAGGATCTCACCCACCCCGATGACCTTCAGGCTGACCTCGACGGCCTTCACCGCCTGCTCGCAGGGGAACTCGCTACCTACAGCAGGATTAAACGCTACATTCGCGAGGACGGCACGACGCTTTGGGTCGAGCTGACCGTCTCCCTCCTACGCGATACGGCTGGGGCGCCCGAGCACTTCATCTCCGTCTTGAGAGACATCTCGGCCCGCAAGGCCGCTGAAGCGGCACTGGCTATGAGCGAGGCGCGGCTGCGCGCGGCCACCGAGGGGGCCGGGATCGGTATCTACGAGCTAGATTTCGAACGCGGCGCTGCTTGGTTCGATACCCGTGCTGCCGCGGTGCTGGACGGCGTACTGCCGGCCGAGACCTGGCTGGCTTTCGATGGGCCGGATTTCGGGGCGTTCCTGGCGCGCATTCATCCTGAGGATCGCCCCCGCCGCGATGTCGCGGCAAAGGCTATCGCCGCCGGCGCGGCCAACGGTGTGGCCCTGGAATACCGCCTCTGCCGTGCCGATGCCGGCTGGAGCTGGATCTGGGCCCACGGCACGCCGCAGGAGCGCGACCCATCTTCCGGACGGCCACAGCGCCTGATCGGCATCCTCCAAGATATCACCGAGCGTCACCGGTTGGAGGCTGAGCTACGTCAGGCGCAGAAGCTTCAAGTACTGGGCCAGCTCGCGGGGGGTATCGCGCACGACGTCAACAACGTGCTGCAGGTGGTCGCGGGCAGCGCGACGCTGATTGGACGGGACGCGGAGGATGCCGGTGCCGTACGCCGCCGCGTACGCATGGTCGCCGAGGCGGTCGAGCGCGGTGCCTCTATTACGCATCGCCTGCTTGCCTTTGCGCGGCGCAGCGAGCTGCGCCGCGAGGCGATTGACCCGGCCGGCCTGCTTCTTGGCCTACGAGAGATCCTCGCGCCATCTCTGGGCCCCAAGATTGTCGTTCGGGTCGAAGCTGCGCCCGGGCTTCCATTTCTGGCGGCCGACAAGGGGCAGCTGGAGACGGCACTGATGAACCTCGGCACCAACGCGCGCGATGCCATGCCCGAAGGTGGGGTGCTGACCCTCTATGCCTCGGCAGAGCAGGTGGTTGAGGACGATGCTGCCCATCCGCGGGGCCTTCCCCTTGGCGGCTATATCCGCCTGGCAGTCGGAGACACCGGCGTCGGTATGGACGCCACGACTCTAGCACGTGTTACCGAGCCCTTCTTCACTACCAAGCCGGCCGGCCAGGGTACCGGCCTCGGTCTACCAATGGTGAAAGGCTTTGCCGAGCAGTCCGGTGGCGCCTTTGCTGTCGAGAGTACGCCCGGCCGTGGTACTATCGTGACGCTGTGGTTCCCGCAGTCAGAAAATGAGGCGGTGGCGCCGGCGCCTGTCCGCGCCCTGGCACCCGCGCCGGCGGGCGCCACCGCCACAACCCAAGACGCCGCACCTCGCGTGCTGATCGTGGATGACGAACCGGCAGTGTGCGAGACACTGGCAGCGTACCTCGGCGCAAACGGCCACACCGTGCTCACCGCTGCAGGCAGCAATGAGGCGCTGGCGCTGCTGGACGCAGGCGAGGGAGTGGATGCGCTTGTGACCGACCTGACAATGCCGGGTATGGATGGGCTGGCGCTCATCCGCGAGGTACGGGCACGGGGCTCGCGATTACCCGTGTTGCTGCTCACCGGCTATGCGGGTGACATTGCGGCGCTGGCGCTTAGCGATGTTGAGGGCGGCCCCTTCAGCCTACTGCGCAAGCCAGTCTCTGGTGCCCAGCTCGCCGACCGCATCGCGGCGCTGCTGCAGGTCGTGGCAAGACAGCAGCCTGCGCCAGGCAGGGACGCGATCACTGCGACACGGTATCCTAATGATCTTCATGGAAAAGGGTAACATCCCACCGGTCAGCATTGTCGTAGGTGGCGGCGATGAGCGGCAGCGAATGGTGTCCGACGCACTTGGCGCTGGGCCAGTTGGAGGAGCGGCGCTTGGTAGCGGCAACGCTGCTGCGCCAGGTTCACATGACACAGGCGGCGATCGCCAGCCACCTCGGCGTCAGCCGTTCCAGCGTCTGCCGATGGGCCACCGTCCTGCGGGATCACGGCCGGCGCGGGCTGCGGGCTTGCCCTCGGACTGGGCGACCACCGCGTCTCGACGGCCGCGCCTGGGGTGCGTCGACTTAGGCCGCCCGCTGTAAGGTGAGCGGCCTCCTTTTTGCCCATGCCGGCAGCTGCGGAACGCATACCGATTCCGCTCGAACCAGCCGCTGGAGCATCGCGTTCGGCCTCTCGATCGAAGGGGCTGGGAGTTTCTTCGGTCATTTCGCGCAGGACTTGGCTGGCAGGGGCCGCCCGTCGCAATGCGGGCGGCTCTTTCTGCCGTCCAGCTTGCATCATTCATAAGGTTGCGTAGCGCGCTGCCGGCGGCTGGCGGGTTCGCCGTATGGTTGTGTGGCCACGTTGCTCCTGCGCCGCGCTTCTGGGCGACGTGATGGTGCGATGGCCGGGCTGGGTGGTGGCATGGGAGGGCCCGGACGGGGCACGCAGCCCCTGCGGTCAGATGACGCGCTTCGGGAAGCGCTCGAGGACAAGCCGCAGGACGGCCTGGACGGGGCGGGCGCTGGGCAAGTGTGGCATCACCCGAGTCTTCAGCTCGACCACTTTGGCGGCGAGCTTCACCAGTCGGAGGCGCAGCGCGTCGAACTGCGCCAGCCTACGACTGCGGCAACGCCGGAGACCATGATGAAAGACCACGATGTCACTGGGGTTTCGGATGATGTGGTCCTTAGCCCCGAGGGTGTGAGGATCACCGTGCATACAGCGGATGGACCAATGGCGTTGTTTCTCCCGTTGGCCATGGCAGAGACATTGCTGGTTCGCCTGCGGGCGGCGGCTGATGACGTGCACCGATTGCGCCAGGAAAGCGGAGATCCGCTTGGCAAGGCTATCGTGTCGGCTGATCAGCCGCCGCGCGACACCGTGGGCTGCATGGCGATTGTCATCAAGGACGGTCGCATTCTGCTCCAGTTCCGCCATCCGTCAGGCACCACAACCGCCCTTTTCGTATCCCGGCAGGGAGCCGCCATTCTGGCGAAGACTCTTTCGGACATGGCTGGCGCGATGCAGATGGCGCCAAAGCGGTAACGCAACTTCCTCTCCCTCCACCCGCGGTGCCAGGCGCTGGTGCTTGCAGGTGGCCGTCGCTCCCATCGTCAGCAGCTGAAGCAGCGGGCAACTAATTGGCCTGGGCAGGAATGGCTGGCCTTGGCTCATGCTCTCGGGTGCCGGTGCCGGCGCTGAGTCTTCGCGGCTGGCGGATCTCTTGGGCCAAGCGAGCATCAACTACTCGCAACAATATCTTTCCCGAACATTCCGTATTTGCAGCTAAAACGTGATCGCGTGCACACTATTTCGCGATTGCACGCCGGAGTTGTGCTCTGGCATACGCTCGCCACGACAGTGATCACAAAGTGGTGAATCACGCATTTGTGGAGAGCGAGAAGATGGTCTCGGCAGTCGGAACAACCTCGACGGATACCAGCGGCAACGCCTACCGCGTCGTCCTGT
>NZ_JACOMF010000108.1 GCF_014283215.1 Siccirubricoccus deserti | reverse complement strand
CTCGGCCGGGTCAGCCGAGAACGATGGCGCGACCTCCGCCAGCGCCTTGAGCCGAGGCGTCTCGCCCGAACCCTGCGCACCCGCTTTCGCCGCGATCCAGCAGGATATCTCGCCGCACTCGAGCACCAAGCATGCCAGCAAGCTTTGCCAGCCTAGTTTTTTTTAAGCGTCATGGCGTGCCGGTCCAGAAAGCGCCAGACCGTGCTGGGCGCAAAGGCGGCGCCGTGCTGCCGGTGCAGCATGCCGGACAACTCCACCAGGGTGATATCCACCTGAGCCTCGACCGCCGCCAGAATGGCATCTCGGTAGACTTCGATCCGCCCCGACCGCAGGTCACCGCCTTTGGCCTTGGCTTGGGTGGCGCCCGTGGCACGCCAATCCCGCACCCAGCGGACCGCCGTCGCAGCCGCAACCCCGAAGCGATCGGCCGCAGCGCGCCGCGACAGGCCGCCCTCAACCGCTGCAATCAGCCGAGAGCGCAGATCTTCAGACAGGGTTCTCGCCATGCAAGCTGGCCTCCGCGCCCAGCCAGCAGCGTGAATCAGATTTCAAGGCCCAGGGGAATCCCCAATGACTCTGATCGTTCGGATTTTGCTCTAGGTGTTTGGTCCCGGCTCTGAGGGCCGGCGTACGGCCCGCGGCGAGCGCTTCGACGCAACGTCGGACACCGCCGCACATGGGACCCTACCGCTAGGCATGGTGGCAGAGGTAACAAACCTCGAAACCGGGCAGTCCGAGCGCGTCACCATCAGGGACCGGGGGCCTTACGTCGGCGGACGGATCATTGATGTCACTCCGCAAACAGCCGAGCGTCTTGGCATGAGGCGGCAGGGAGTCGCACCAGTCGAAGTCACACCGCTAACAGTGCCGTCATCATCAGCGGGCAGTTCGGGCGGGAGGGACGACCCGGCTAGATAAATGGTGCGGCATTCACCAAGACACGTAAGCCGTACCAAGCGGGCGGCCACCGGGGCGGCGCAGCACAGCCACGACCGGCGGTGAGCGGAGACGATGGCAAGCTCCGAGAGCGCGAAGGTGGCGGCGAGTTCCAACATGGCCACGCCCTATGGCATCACGAATCGACCCTGCACGGTGTGCCCGTCCGGCATGCGACCGCTCACCACCACCCGCGCACCAGCCACGATCGGCGTATCGAGGGCGGCTACGAAGGCATCGCCGCTCGCCGCCAGGTTAACGGTGCGATTGGCCTGGCCCTCCTGGATGGCGAGCCGCGCGGTGTCGCCGGCGCGCGGTGCCGCCACCCGTCCATGGTCGATGAGATAGATGCGGACGTTGGTGGTCTCCGCCACCAACTCGACCTCATGCCCCGCGCTGCCGGCGAGCAGCCCGCCATGCGGTCCGCGGCGCTGCGCCATGGCAGGTGTGGCGGCGAGACCGGCCAGGATGGGCAGAAGTGCAAGATTGTCGCGCCGGTTCATCAGAGTGATCTCCTTGATGGTGTCAGTAGGTTTCGGCGGCGCGGGTTGCGCCATCAGAGCGGGCTTCGTCGCGCAGCGCACGCAGCCGCTCCAGCGGCCTGCGCCCGAAGACAAGGAAGAGCAGCGGCGTCAGCACGGCATCCAACAGCGTGGCGCTGACCAATCCGCCGAAGATGGTCACCGCCACCGGATGCAGGATCTCCCGGCCCGGCTCATCGGCGCCAAACAGCAGAGGTACCAAAGCCAATCCGGCACAGAGCGCCGTCATCAGCACCGGCGCCAAACGCTCCTCGCTGCCGCGCTGCACCAGGGCGCGGTCGAATGTCTCGCCGTCAGTCAGCGCCAGGTTGAGGTAATGGCTGATCTTGAGAATGCCGTTGCGCGCGCTGATGCCGGCCAGCGTGATGAACCCCACCATGGAAGCGACCGAGAGCGACTCCCCCGCAATCCACAGCGCCGCGACGCTGCCGATCAGCGCCAATGGGATATTGCCCATTATGACCAACGCCAGCGCGGTGGATCGGTAGCGCGCATGCAGCACGACATAGATCAGTGCGAGCGAGACCAGCGCCAGCAGGCCGATGGTCCGCGCCGCTTCCTCTTGTGCCTGAAACTGCCCCTCGATCCGCACTGCATAGCCCTCGGGCAGCGGCGCCTCGGCGATCGCGCGGCGCATGTCGGCGACCGCCGCAGCGGCGTCGCGCACACCGTCGGTATTGGCCGAGACGAAGATGCGGCGCTGTCCGCCCTCGCGCAAGAATTGGTTCGGCCCGTCCGTCTCCTCGATGCTGGCAATCAGGCGCAGGGGAATGAAGCCCGCGGGCGTGGAGACCAGCAGCGCGGCCAGACCCTCGGTCGAGCGGTCGAGGTCGGCCAGGCGCATCACCACGTCGAAGCGGCGATTGCCCTCGACAATCTGTGAGACGATACGGCCATTCGACAGCGTCTCCAGCGCCTGCACCACCTCCGCCGGCGGGATGCCATACAACGCCGCGCGGTCGTAATCGGGGGTGATCCGCATCTGTGGAATGCGGACCTGCTGCTCGACCAACACATCCACCAGCCCCGGCAGCCGGGCGAAGCGCGCGCGCAGCCCCTCAGCCAGGGTGGTCAGCGTATCAAAATCCGGGCCGAACACCTTGACCGCGATCTCCGCCCGCACGCCGGAGAGCATGTGGTCGAGCCGGTGCTGGATGGGCTGTCCGATACTGATCGAAGCGGGCAGCACGGAGAGCCGCTCACGGATATCGGCCAGCACCTCGGCCCGCGCGCGGCCACTGCGGTGCAGCGCCACATCTAGCTCATTGGAATGGACGCCCTCTGCGTGTTCATCGAGTTCGGCGCGGCCGGTGCGGCGGCCCACGGAATCCACCTCCGGCACTTCCGCCACCAGCCGCTCCGCGATAGCTGCGACCCGGCTCGATTCCACCAGCGAGATGCCCGGCCGGAAGGTGAGCGAGACGAGCGCCGTGCCCTCGTTGAAGGGCGGCAGGAAGCTGCGCGGCAGCAATGTGGCAGCGAAACCGGCCGCGCCAGCCGCCACTCCGGCCAGCACGAAGAGCAGCCGCGCATGGCCGAAGGCCCAGCCCAGCAGGGTGCGGTTGCCGCGCTTAAGGCCGCGCAGCACCAGGCCGTCGCGATGTCCCGGGTCGGCACGTCGCCGCGCCAGCAGGAAGTAGGCCAGCACCGGTGTCACGGTGATGGAGACCAGCAGGCTCGCCAGGATCGCCACCACATAAGCGACGCCGAGCGGCACGAAGAGCTGCCCCTCGATCCCCGGCAGGGCAAACAGCGGCACGAAGACCAGCACGACGATCATGGTGGCATACACGATCCCGGAGCGGACCTCCTGGCTCGCCGCCGCCACCACCTGGATCAGCGGCTGTGGCACCGCCCGCATTGCGTTCTCGCGCAGGCGGCGGAGGATGTTCTCGACATCCACCACCGCGTCATCCACCAGCTCGCCGATGGCGATGGCGAGGCCGCCCAGCGTCATGGTGTTGATGCTCAGGCCGAGGAACTGGAAGACGATCACCGTCACCAGAACCGAGATCGGGATGGCGAGCAGGGAAATCGCCGTCGCCCGCACATCGAGCAGGAACAGCACCAGGATAATGGCGACCACCGCCGCCGCCTCCAGCAGCACCGTCTGGAGATTGCTGATGGAGGCCTCGATGAAGCTGGCTTGGCGGAACTGAACGTTGGTAACGCGCATGCCAGCCGGCATGCTGCGCTGCACCTCCGCGAGCGCCGCCTCGATCACACGGGTCAGCGCCACCGTGTCGGCATTGGGCTGCTTTTGGATGCTGACGACAACGGCCTGGGCGCCGCGATAGCCTGCATCGCCCCGCCGCGGCCTTGCCGCGAATTCCACCGCCGCCAGCTGGTGCAGCAGCACGGACTGCGCCTGGCCGGCGCGCTGCGCCACCGGCGTGCCGCGCAGGTCCTCCAGCCGCTGCGTCAGGCCCAGGTTGCGGATCAGGTACTCGCGGCCCTGCTGGTCCACGAAACCGCCGCCGGAGTTTGTCCCGAAGCGCGCGATGGCGGCCTCGATCTCGGCGGCGGTGACACCCAGCGCCAGCATCGCCGCGGGGTTAGGGGTCACGCGATACTGCCGCACCTCGCCGCCGATTGGGATGACCTGAGCCACGCCGGGGATGGCGAGCAGCAGGGGGCGGAGCACGAAATCCGCCGCCTCCCGCACCTCCATCGGCGCCACGCCCTCGCCGGTAACGGCCAGCAGCATGATCTCGCCCATGATCGAGGTGATGGGCCCCATCTGCGTACTGATGCCGCGCGGCAAGCGTTCGCGCACGAGGGCCAGGCGCTCGGCCACGAGTTGCCGCGCGCGGAACACGTCGGCGCTCCAGTCGAACTCGACAAAGACGACCGAGAGCCCGATGCCGGAGACGGAGCGCACCCGCACCACGCCGGGCATGCCGCTCATCGCCGTCTCGATGGGAAAGGTGACGAGCTGTTCCACCTCCTGCGGCGCCAGACCCTCGGCCTCGCTCAGCAGCGTGACCGTGGGGCGGTTGAGGTCCGGGAAGACGTCCACCGGCACGCGCGGCAGGATGATGGCGCCATAGACCACCAGTACGGCGGCGGCAGTTAGCACAAGCAGGCGGTTGCGCAGGCTGGCGGTGACGAGGAGGTTGAACATGGCCTCGCCCTCAGCGGATCTGGTTGATGAAGCCGGCGCCGCGCACCACGATGCGGGCACCCGCCTCCAGCCCTGCCGCGATCAGCACGCGGTCGGCCGCCAGCGATTCGATGCGGACCGGCGTGGCCTCGAAGCGTTCGGGCCCGACCTGACGCCAGACGATGGTCTCCCCGTTGCCGCCGCGCACCACCGCGGCGCGGTCCAGCACGATGCCCGGCACCGGATCACCGATCTGCGCCAGCACGGTCACCGGCTGGCCGAGGCTGAGGCCCGGAGGAGGCGTCTCGATGGCGAAATGCACAGGCGTCGCCTGCTGCTGCAGGGTGCGGCCAGAGCCCATGAAGCGCAGCGTCATGGGTGGGCCACCGCCCAACGCTGCGCTCACCGCACCGAAGCGCAGGGTGGAAGCCTCGGGTCCGAAAGCCGAGGCCTCGACCCAGAGCCCGGCTGGATCGATGATCTGGAACAGCAGGTCGCGCGCCTCGACTACCTGGCCGGCCTGGATGCCGCCGCTGGCGATCACGCCATCGGCTGGGGCGCGCAGGATTTCGGTGGCGCCGCGGTTCTGCGTCAGCATGGCACGCCGGCGCCGCAACCCCTCCAGCTCGACCTCGATGTCCACCACCTGTGTGCGGATGCCGGCGCCGCTAGCGGCCAGGGTCCGGGCGCGCTGCAGGCGCGTCTCGGCGCTGGCGATGGACTGGTCGATCTCGCCCAGGCGTTCCGCGATGGTGGTGCGGTCGGCGGCGGGCAACGGCGGCTCGATCAGGGCCAAGACATCGCCGCGCCGAACCGTCTGGCCCAGGCGCGGGAGGCCCCCATTGGGCGGCACCACGCGGCCGCCCACGGTGCTCTGGACCAGCCCGCCGCGGTTAGGGTCGCTGACGACCCGGCCAATCAGGCTGATCGCCCGGCCCGCGGCTTCCTCCTGCGCCGCCACGGTGCGGATTTCCAGGAGGCGCTGGGTGGATTTGGCAAGGAACACGCTGCCATCCGGCAAGCGGCGAGGCGCGTCGCTGCGGTTGGCGGGGGCGGCGGGCGCAGCCGGCCCATGATCATGCCCCGGCGCGGCCTGCGCCGGGTCGGGGCCGGCGACCAGGCCCGCCAGCAGGATGGCCACCCAGACTGCACCCCGTCGGTCGCGGCCCCAGGCCCAACCTAGCAGCAGCGTGGTCAGGCCGGTGACCGCCATGCCGAGGAGCGCCACCTTCATTTCCAACGGCCGATGCAGGAAGGCTGCGATGCCGGAGATCACGCCTTGCCCGGCGCTCGCCTCTCCAGAGGCGGTCTCCAAAGCCAGGCTGCCGACAAGCAGGTCGGGCTCCGGCCCGCCTATCGTGATGAAAATCTCGATCTCGCCGCCAGATGGCATGCCCTCTGGCGTGGCGCGATAGGTGCCGTTGGGCCGCGCTTCCACCGCCACCGCTTGGCCATCAATCTCAAGGGCAATTGTCGCATTGGTAACCGGCGCGTTGTCCGCCTGCCGGTCCAAGTAGAGCGTCAGAATGCCGTCGCGAAACACCCCGACGAGCTGGTACATCTCCGATTCGGCGACAAAGCGGGGATGCGGCTGGATTGCACCCGGCACTTCCTCGGGACCGTGGCTGTGTTCGGGGCCGCCCGCGCTCGCGAGGGCCGGACCAGCAAAGAAGGAGAGAAGAATCGTTATGGCAAAGGCGCCCCTGAGGGCACCAAACATCGTCAAGGGCATGGAAACTCCGAGCGAAACGGACACAAGCCGGCGCCATGGCGCCAGCAGGAACGGCGTGTGTCAGACGTTTCGTGGAGGACGATCGGGGCTGTCGAAAGGCGCTATGGGGATGTGAACCGGTGCCGGCCAGGACTTGGTAGTCGGCCTGCCGCGCATGTCAGGGGCTGACCCCGGCGGCATCAGGAACACGACGGAATGGGCGTGGTCCGTCGCAAGCCCATCGGTCTGGGTGTCCGGGCTGTCGCCATGCGAATGCCCTTGGCCAGCGGCAAAGATCTGTACGTCCGGTTCCGTGTCGCCTTCGGCGGAACCTAGCCCAGTCAGCCAAGCCTGTTCGGCTTCCATCGCCTCTGACCAGGCCCGTTGGCTTTCGACACCGGCATGCGCCCATTCGTGCCCGGCCTGCCCCAGAAGCCCGGTCAGGAGCATCAGGGCAGCGAGCAGCAACCGGACACGACGGGCCACACGGTGCATCACGCCCCGGCGCCTACCATCCCGGTGCGGCCTCTGTCCACGCGACAACTGGACGCATTGGCCTATCGAGCGGCCGTTACCAGCGCTGGGGCGGAGGCTGATGGCCCGGTGGACGGTCAGGATACCACAAGCGGAACTCCCCCGGTGGCGGCAAGTGGCCCTGTGGGATGGACGGACGCGCCCAGCCCCAGCCGTCGCGCCGAGCCTCACGATCTCGGCGGTCTCCACCGTGGCGATCGTCCCAGCGCTCCCCGCGGTACTCCCCGCGGCGCTCGCTCCGACCGTTGCCGCTCTCGTCCTTCCAGGGATCGGCTGCAGGCAAGCCCGGCGCGGCGAGGGTGAGGCCCAGGCAGGCGGCGAACAGAGTCAGACGTGCCATGGCGTATCCCCTTATCCTCGCATCATGCAGCAAACGCCTCGAAATGGGAGAAGTCGTGCCTGCCGTGGGGCAGGATCGTGGCGTAATGCTTCGATAACGGAGCAAGTCACGGACCCGAGGTCGATCCCGACGCCACGGCTACCGCTCCTCCGGTGGCCTGACGTGACGAAAGATCCAGAGCAACGCCAGATCGTAGGCGATCTTGAGCACGCCGCAGAGGATGAAGGGCGCCGTCTGCCATCCGGATGCGAAGATCGCGCCGGCAATGGCGGGCCCGGCCGCCGCCGCGAGGCTACGCGGCACCGCCGTGAAGCTGGAAGCCGCCGTGCGCTCCGGTGGGGTGACGACGGCCATCACGTAGGAGGTGCGGGTCGGCACGTCCATCTGCGACAGCGCTGAGCGCAGCAGCAGGAGGCCCAGCGCCCACTCCACGCCCGGCGCGAACATCGCCGCAATAAGGCAGAGGCTCGACGGGATGTGCGTGAAGACCATGGTGTTGATCAGCCCGATCCGCCCCGCGAGCCAGGCCGCGACCGGGAAGGAGAAGGCCGACAGCACCCCTGACCAGAAGAAGAACAGCCCCGCCTGTGCCAGCGAGAGGTCGAAACGCCCGAACAGCCAGAGTGCGAGCAGCGCTTGGACCGCCAGCCCGCCGGCGAAGCTGTCCACGCTGAACAGCGCAGCGAGCT
>NZ_JACOMF010000107.1 GCF_014283215.1 Siccirubricoccus deserti | reverse complement strand
CCCACCGACGCAGGAGGCGTGACGCATGGCGGATAGCACGCGCCGCGTCTCGGTCCGGCTGTCGCTGGATGACGCCGCCCGGGTCAAGCAGGAGCTGCGCGAGGTCGGCGAGACCGGCCAACGCAGCTTGGAGCGCATCCAGGGCGGTGCCGATCGCGCCTCGCGCGCGCTCGATCTGCTCGACGTCGCCGTCCGCGGCGTGCAGATCGCCGGCCTCGCCGCCGGACTGCGCGCCGTGGTGGTGGCGGGCGACGCACTCACCCAGTCCATGGGGCGGCTGAACACCGCGCTCGGCTCAGTCGAACGTGCCGGCGAGATCTACGACCGGCTGTATCGCGACAGCCTGCAGACCGGCGTTGCCGTGCGCGAGAGCGTGGACGCCCTCGCCCGCTTCTCGATCGCCGCCCGGGAGATCGGCGCCACCTCCGATCAGGTGGCCACCCTGGTCGGCGGGCTGCAGCGCATCGCCATCGCCTCGGGCGCCAGCCAGCAGGAGATCGCCTCCTCCACCCAGCAGCTCGCCCAGGCGCTGGCGTCGGGCACGCTGCAGGGCGACGAGCTGCGCTCGATCCTGGAGGGCCTGCCGACCCTGGCGCAGGCGCTGGCGCGCGAGCTCGGCGTCTCCATCGGCGAGCTGCGCAAGCTCGGCTCCGAGGGCAAGCTCACCGCCGACACCGTCTTTCCGGCACTGCTGCGTGCCGTCGAGCGGCTGAATGGCGAGTTCGAGCGCGCCCCGCTCTCCGTCAGCCGCGCCTTCGGCCAGCTCACGGCCGCCGCCGACCAGTTTTTGGCCCGGCTCGACCAGGCGATCGGCCTGTCCAACGCACTGGCGCGTGCGCTGTCCGGTGCCGCCCGCGTGCTGGAAGGCGTACGCCGCGGCTCCGGCCTGCTTGCCCCGTCCGAGCAGGAGGCCGACCGCCGCGCCCAGGCCGAGGCCCTGCGCGCCCAGATCGCCCGCCTCGAGGCGGAGAGCGAGGGCTACAGCCTGCGCTCCCAGCCCCGGCGCGGGAGCATCCGCGGCGGGCTGGTCGGCACCGCGCGGCAGCAGGCCGGCGTGGACCGCGCTGCCCGGCTGGAGGAGCTGCGCCGCCAGTACACCGAGCTCCAGGAGGAGATCACCCGCGGCGAGCAGGCTGCCGGTGAGCGCCAACGCACCGAGCAGGAGAGCGCCGCCGCCCAGGCCGCCGAGGCCCGCCGCCGCCGCACTGCCGCCGATGCCGAGGAACTGCGCAAGGCGCTGGACGACCGCTTCCGGATCAACAGCGAATACGAGGACCGCACCCGCCGCCTGCGCGAGGCCGAGGCCGCCGGCGGCATCACCGCCGCCGATCGCACCCGTCTCGAAACTCTGGCGCTGCAGGAGCGCGACGAGGCGCTGCGGCGCCTCGAGCCGCGCGTCGCCGCCGTGCGCCGCGCCAGCAACGAGGGCGCCCGCGAGGCGCGTGAGGCCGAGCGCGAGATCAACGACATCATCCGCGAGCGCGAGCGGCTGATCCAGAACAACGAGAACGCCCAGGAGCGCTACACCCGCCGCCTCGAGACCCTCGGCCGGCTGGTGGAGCGCTCCGAGCGCATCGGCCAGCCCATCCCCGACGAGACGGTCTCGCGCGAGGCCAATGCCGCGCTGGAGGAGTTGGAGCGCCGCCAGCAGCGGGTGCAGGAGGCGACGGCCCAGACCAACGACACCGCCCGCGAACTCGGCCTGACCTTCTCCAGCGCCTTCGAGGATGCCGTGGTAAAGGGCGAGAAGCTGCAGAAGGTCCTGCAAAGCATCCTGCAGGACATTTCCCGCCTGGTGCTGCGCAAGGCGGTCACCGAGCCCCTGGTCGGCGCCCTGGGTAGCGCCCTGGGCGGCTTTGATCTGTCCAAGGCCATCACGAGCGGCTTTGGCCTGTTTGGCATGGATGGCGGCCTCAAGGCGGCAGCCAACGGGGCGGTGTTCGGCGGTGCCGGGGTGATCCCCTTCGCCCGGGGTGGCGTCGTCGACCGGCCAACCCTGTTCCCCTTTGCCCGGGGCACCGGCCTGATGGGCGAGGCTGGCCCAGAGGCCATCATGCCGTTGCGCCGGGGCCGCGATGGCAAACTCGGCGTCGCCGCCGACGGCGGGACCAGCACGATCAACATCACCATCAACAGCCCCGACGCGGACGGCTTCCGCCGTTCGGCCGATCAGGTAACCGCGGCGATCGCGGATGGCGTGCGCCGTGGGGGACGCCTTCGATGAGCTTTCACGAGGTTCGCTTTCCGGATTCCATCGCCTATGGCGCCACCGGCGGCCCGGTCTGGTCGACCAACGTCGCGGCCGTCTCCTCCGGCATCGAGCAGCGCAACCAGAAATGGACGGCGGCGCGACACAGCTACAACGTCGAGACCGGCATCAAGACCCTGGCGCATTTCTCCCAGGTGCTGGCTTTCTTTCACGCGCGACGCGGACGGCTGTTCGGCTTCCGGTTCAAGGATTGGGGCGACTACTCCACCGCCGTCAGCCCGGAAATCGCTATCACGGCGAACGACCAGGCGATCGGCACCTATACCGGCGCGCCGTTGCAGATCGCCAAGCTCTATGGCGATGCCGAAGGCAGCTACATGCGAACGTTGCGCAAGATCGTGGCCGGCACCGCGCGCGTTGCCGTCAGCGGCACGGAGACGCTTTCGAGCGGGTACTATCCCTGGTCGGTTGATCTGAACACCGGCCTGCTGAGCTTCACCGGATCGGGCCTCACGCTGCCAACCGGCCTCGCCATCACCGTCGGCTGCGAGTTCGATGTGCCGGTTCGCTTCGACACCGACAGCCTCTCCGGCACCTATGAGGGATGGCGCCGCCTGCCCATCCGCAACATCTCGATCATCGAACTGAGGTTCTGACCATGGCACTGCTTGGGTTCGAGGGCTTCGATGCCTACGGTGACGTCACCCAGCTCGGGCAGCAATTGTCGCTGACGACGACGGGTGGCGCCTATGCGGCCATCAAGACGACGACGCCGCGGACCGGGCGCGCCTGCATGACATTCCGCATGGTGGTCAACGGCCCGGGTGGCACCGTGCGCCAGTCGTTCACGCTGTCCGGGACCACGGTCATCGTGGGAGTTGCCGTGCGGTGGCTGACGTTCCCGCTGGGTACGGTCCGGCCCCGGGTCAGGCTCTGGTCGTCAGGCACAAGCCGCAGTGGCATGGCGTTCGGCGTGAACAGCAGCGGAAATCTTTATGTCGGGCTTGGCGGGCCAACGACGGTGACCGGGCTCGGCACCGATGTCAGCACGACGCTATGGACGAATACCGGCGAAATCGAGCCGCTGAACTCGTGGATCTATTACGAGCTCAAGGTATCTCTGACATCGACAACCGCAGGATCCTGGTCGCTGCGCCGCAATGGCCAGGTCGTGCAGGCGCAGAGTGGCGTCGCAACCCTGGTCAATGCTGCCGATGCCATATCGGCCGTCATCGTCGAAATCGGCATCGCGGGCAGTACCCTTCCATATATTGACCAGCATTTCGACATCGATGATCTGTACGTATGCGATGGTTCGGGGTCCGCGCTGAACGATTTCCTCGGATCGGTCCGCGTGCGCAGCCTGAAACCCACGGCCAACAACTCCGTCGCAATGACGCCGAACACCGGCACCAATTGGGCAGCGGTGGCCGATGCCACGCCTGATGACGACACCACCGTTGTCTCCGCCGCCTCGGCGTCGCTGACGGATACCTATGCGATCGAGGATCTGCCTGCCTCTGCCGCCATCGTCCGCGCGCTACGTGCGATCTATCGCGTGAGAAAGGAGGACGCCTCGGCGGTCGAGACGACGCCGGTCCTCATCAGTTCCGGCGTAACTGCGACGGGCAATCTGGATGCCCCCGACACCACCTACCGCTACTTCGTGAGCCTGTTTCCGATTGACCCTGCGACCGGCGTCGCCTGGACGCCTGCCGCCGTGAACAGCCTCCTGGCCGGCGTGCGGCGCGTCGCATGAGCGAGGCCACGCGCGTTACGCAGTTCGCGGCCGAGGAACTTGATGCCGGTGGCGGATCGGTCGACTTCACCCAGGTCGCGGCCGAGGAACTCGATGGCGGTGGCGGATCAGTCGACTTCACCCAGGTCGCGGCCGAGGAGCTCGATGGCGGCGGCGGATCGGTCAACGTCACCCAGCTGGTGCTCGAAGTACTGGCCGAGGATGTCTTTCCGGCGCGCCTGACCCAGTTCCGCACGGAGGCGCTGGTCGCCAGCAGCATGGCTGGTGATGCCGCGGCGACCACCTGCGACCTGTGGCGCATCCGGCGCAGGGACGCGACGGTGCTGCGCTTTGCCGCGCTGGATCGCGATGTGGTCTATGGCGGCGAGGTCTATTCTGCGGCAGCTCCTTTCGAGGCGACGGCGAGCGAGAGCAACCGAACACTGGCCGCCGGCCAGATGGAAGTTGCCGGGATTCTTTCCTCGCCCGCGCTTTCTGCTGCCGACCTGCTCAACGGCCTCTACGATGACGCGGACTACACCGTGATGCTGGTAGACTGGGCCGATCCGGGGCGCGGCGTCGAAGTCAAGCGGGCCGGGCGCATCGGCACGGTCAAGGCTGGCGAGACGCAGTTCTCCGCCGAGCTGTTTGACGATGCCCGACGTCTCGACACCCCGGTGCTGGACGTGGTTTCGCCGGAATGCCGGGTCGTGCTCGGCAGCGCGCGCTGCGGCATCGTGCTCGCGACCTGGACGCGCACGGCGACGGTGACGTCTGTCGATGGCGCACTGCAATTCACCGGCGCGGGCTTCACCGAAGCTGCTGGATGGGCGACCTATGGCCGGGTCACAATGACCAGCGGGGCGAACGCGGGCGCCGTCCGCGATGTGCGCATCCACGGCGCCGGTGGCGTGGTCGGGGTCTGGGAGCCCTGGTTCCAGCCGATCGCTGTCGGCGACTCGTTCAGCATTACGGCAGGCTGCGACAAGCGGTTGGCCACCTGCCGGGATAGATTCGCCAATGTGCCGAATTTTCGGGGCTTTCCGTCGGTGCCTGGCACCGACGCCCTGATCCGGTATCCCGATGCCCGCTGACGGCGCGACGGTGGCCGCAGAAGCCCGCCTCTGGATCGGCACACCCTGGCACCACCAGGCGCGGCTAAGGAGCGTGGGCGTCGACTGCGGCGGCCTGGTGGTCGGCGTGGCCCGCGATCTCGGTCTGCCACTGGACGACTACCCGCCAGGCTATGGCCGGCATCCGGACGGCCGCAGCCTCCGGGCATGGATCGAGGCGCGGTTCACTCGGATCGCCGCCATGGAGGAGGGCGCCATGCCACTGATGGAATTCACGCCAGGCCTGCCGCAGCATGTCGGGATCGTCACGCGCCTGGCTGGCGGCTGGGGGCTTGTCCATGCCTGGGCACAGCTGCGTCGAGTGGTCGAGCACCCCATCACCGACGACTGGACCGCCCGCATCTGCCGCGACGGGGCTGGCCCCCTGGTCTATCGCCTGCCCGGGATTGTGTGACGCATGGCGACGCTGGCTTTATCGGTGGTCGGCGGGATCATCGGCACGGCGCTCGGCGGCCCGGTGGTTGGTGCGGCCATTGGCCGAGGCATCGGCGCCCTGGCCGGCGCCTACATCGACAGCACGCTGTTCGCCCCCAAGGCGAAGAACACGTCGCAGGAAGGCCCGCGCCTCGGCGACCTGAAGTCGACGATCAGCAGCTACGGTGCGGTGATCCCCTTGGCATTCGGCCAGCGCATCCGCTGCGGCACCAACATCATCTGGTCGCAGGCTCTGATCGAGACCGCGACCACCACCACAATGCGCAGCGGCGGCGGCAAGGGTGGCAGCAAGCGCAGCACCAGCAGCACGACGAGTTTCACCTATGCCGCGAATTTCGCGGCCATGATCTGCGAGGGGCCGATCCAGGCCGTGCGGCGCATCTTTGGTGACGGAAAGGTGTTCTACGACTCCACGCAATCGCCGGCGACCAACCTGGCCTCCGGCGTGCGGATCTATCTCGGCTCGGAATCGCAGAGCGCCGACAGCCTGATCGCAGCGGTCGAGGGGGCTGCGAACACGCCCGCCTATCGCGGCGTGGCCTACATTGTCTTCGAGGAGCTGCAACTCGCCAATTTCGGCAACCGCATTCCGCAGATCGAGGTCGATTTCGAGCCTGCGCAGGAGACAGTCGGGGCTGCACTGGCGAAGCTGGCCGCACGCGCAGGGGTGACCGCACTCGATTGCGCCAGCATCGACCTTGCCCTGCCTGGCTATGTCGTGCGCCGCGCTGCATCCGCCCGGAGCGCCATGGAAGAATTGATGACGGGCTTTTCCCTGGTCGGTGTCGGTAGCCCGGGCGGGATCACGATCAAGCCGCGGGGCATCGCCAGCACCGGCGGCATGGACTTCGACCAATTCGGCACCGGCGAGAACCGGCCGGCCGAAAGCGAGCGCTACACCGTCTCCCGCGCTGAGGAGGCAGCGATGGCGGCCTCGATCTCCCTCACCTTCGCGGACCCGGCACGCGATTATCAGGAGAACACCGTCCGGGCTTCGCGCCAGGATGGCAGCGCCGCGGCTTCGGCATCCTATGATTTCGCCATCGCGCTCGACGCCAGCCTGGCCAAGGCGCGGGCCGAGCAGATTCTGCGGGATCTGTGGGCGGCGCGAACCACCATCGACGGGCTGCGCCTGCCGCCATCGTTCCAGTCCCTGCGGCCGGGCGACAGCGTGGATGTGCTGCTTGCCGACGCTTGGCGCCGGGTCAACGTGACCAAGGCGGCGATCGGTGCCAATGGCCTGGTCGAGGTCTCGGGAGCGGTCGAGATCATCGGCGCATGGGCGCCGCGCACGGCCACGGCCGCAAGCCCGTCCGTGCGGCCGGCGCCGTTCCCGGCCATCGTCCCGACGACGCTGGTGATGATGGACATCCCGCTGCTCTCGACGGTCGACGATGACGCAGGCTTCTATTACGTCGCGGGTGGGCCCGCGGGCTGGCGCTCGGCGGCGGTGCTGCGGGCGCAGGACAATGTGAGCTTCGGCGAGATCGCCTATCCGATCGGGCAGGGCGTGATCGGCACCTGCGGCACGACGCTGGCCGATGGGCCTTGGCTGTTCATCGATGAAGCAAACTCGCTGGACGTGACGCTGCTGGACATGACCGACACACTGGAAAGCACCACGGATGCCGGGCTCTACCTCGGGCGGAACGGCGCGCTCGTCGGATCGGAGATCATTCAGTTTCGCACCGCGGCCCTGATCGCCGCGGGGACCTACCGTCTGTCTGGGCTGGTGCGCGGGCGGATGGGCACGGATCGCCACACGGCAACGCACGGTGGCGGCGAGCGCTTTGTGCTGCTCGACGGGTCGATCGGGATGGAGCGTGTGCGCGATGGCCTGGCGTTGCGCGGGGCCACGTTCTTCTACAAGGGCGTCAGCCTCTATCAGCAGGCGTCGGCGGTTTCCTCATTCACCTTCACCAACGGGTGCGAGGCGCTGCGGCCCTATTCGCCGGTGGCGGTGGCGGGGCTGCGCAATGGCGGCGGGGATATCGCGCTGTCGTGGACGCGGCGCACCCGCATTCCGTCGGCCTGGTCGGATGGGGTCGATGTGCCGCTGGGCGAGACGGCCGAGCGATACGAGGTCGAGATCATGAACGGCGGCACGGTGGTCCGCACCATCACCGAACTGACGACGCCGGCGGCGACCTATCCGGCCGCAGATCAGGTGACGGATTTCGGGAACACGCAGGCGAGCCTGGCGGTCCGCGTCTATCAGGTCAGCCCCGAAGTTGGGCGCGGCGCGGCGCGGGTCGCCACGGTCTGAAGGAGAGCCCATGTCCGGGACAACAACCCCACGCCTGGCCCTGCCCTATATCGCGGTAGGGCAGGCGCAGAAGGAACTCGCGCATAGCCAGGGGCTGAACCGGCTCGATGCA
>NZ_JACOMF010000106.1 GCF_014283215.1 Siccirubricoccus deserti | reverse complement strand
CCCCTCCATGGCCTGTCGCTTCCACTCGCCCACCATGGTCTGGTGAATGCCGTGCTTGGCCGCCAGCTGCGCCGTCGTCAACTCACCCCGCAGCGCTTCCAAAGCAACCTTCGCCTTGAAATCCGCCAAATACCGCGTCCGCTTGCCCGTCATCCGGGTCCGTCCTTCTCACAGGCGAACCGAGCTTACCCACCTGTCCGAAATCCGGGGACCACCTCAGTCCTTGGCCCTGAAAGAGCTTTCCCGCGTTCCGCGCTGGTCATCCCAGAGCGGCATCCGCCGATCTGCGCCATCGCCGCAGCATGGCATAGCGGCGCCTACACTGAGTTCGGCCCCGACCGCTCCGGCGCGAGTCCATAGCGACCGCCTGAACTATGCACACCAACGGCGCCAACAGCCGTCAGGCAAACGGTCGCCGCTGCACAATAGCAACACCCGGTCGAAGATCGCTTCGCACGAGGCACGCAGGTGTTGAGGCACAGCAATCTGCAAGCTAGTACACCCACGCCCAACTGCGGATTGTATTCTTTGAACATTCTAGGCCTAGCTCGCTTTGCAGCACGGTGCCCCATGTCCATGCTTGCCGGCATATCCGCAACGTTTGCTTTGGATGTCGCTCCCGGTCATGCAGGCATGGACCCACTCCCATTCGGCCCGATGCAGGACCCGCGGACAGCAGGAATTCTGCCACCGGGACTGGCAGCCCCAACGGAGACGCTGCGGCCAGCCCTGGAAGCGCCCGGTGGAAAAGCCTGGGTACGCGGTGAGGTGCCTTCGGGCGTAGTCCGGCCCGACCACGCATTACGCAGCGCAAGCGCCACGGCTGGCATCCGGTTGCCACTGGTCACTGCAACGGGATTCACTTGGGCGGTGAAGCCGACGCTGTCGGCATCAGCGTCGGCCGCGGCGCATCCCGAACGATCGATTGTCTACCCTGGTCTTGGCGTGGCGCTGGGCCAAACAATCTCACTCTCGCTCCCATTTGGCTTGCAGTTCGCGGCGGAAAGCACCGTTGGAGACCGCGTTAGTGTCGGCAGTCTCGCCGGCACGCCAGCATCCTCGGCACTAGCTCTGCGCACGCGGGCGAACCTTTCAACCGAGCTTGCTTGGCCCTTCCTGGGGACACCAATGCGGATTGGCTTCGGCCTGACTACCGCAGGCTTGTTGCCGGGCGGCCCCATCACGGCTGCATATCGGCAGGACGCAGCGGAGTGTGCTGTATCGCTTGAGATTGCAAAGTTAGGCAGTGCGCCGCTTCGCATCTCTGCGCGCTGTCCAGGCTCGGCCGGAACCGTGCCCCCAATCACCGTCGCATTCAGGACAGAGTTCTAACCCGGCTACACGACGTCTGTAACGTTGCGTGTCCGTACTCTCATGGGGGTGCTTGCTCAAGCTCAATCTCCCGAACTGTCCTGCGGACCTCTACCTCATCGTGCGTGGCACCTGCCGCTATGTTCCCGAAAGCGGTGTGCAGCCGGAGGTTCACGTGGCGCCGTCTCCAGGCCGCTCGGCCACGGTGGCGTGGCGCGATTGCAATTGATGATCCAAGTCTAATCATAAAGCGTGCTGTCCCTCGCCACCAACTTCCGCGGCCACGGCCGCTATCCGTAAAAGGGTGGTTCGGCCGGTACCCCTTGGTCTTCCAAACGCATGGCATCTGCTCATACGTGCTCCAAGGCAGCGGGTATCTCGGCCCTGGACGATACCCGGAGCCAGACCTCCGCTCATCCATCCGGTTGCAATTCTAACCTTAAGGTAGAATGATGCTCGATGTATTCTGTATAATAATTGGAATTTGCCGTTCGGACACGGCGCCAGACGGGAGGCAGAGCAGTTGCCGACAGAGGCTATGGTCAGGACAAAACGCCACAGCTTACGGACGCACATCGTTGCGCTCGTAGCATCGGCGCTCCTCCCGGCATTTGCCGTCGGCGCTATCGCCGTGACGGCGGCGGTTGGCAGCTATCGGCAAGCCTTCGATGACCGACTGGAAGGTACCGCGAGGGCGCTGGCAAGCACAGTCAAAGCCGAGATCGACTCCTACGTCCTCGCGCTCACGACGCTGGCCACTGCACACAACCTCGATGAGGACGGCAATCTAAGTTCGTTCCATCAGCGGGCACAGCAGATCGCCGCACGGCTTGGCACCCGCATCTTCGTGGTGGCGCCAGACCTCTCCTTGCTCCTGCACACGAGTTTTTCGGCAGGAACAGTCCTCCCGGAGGGGCAACGGCGAGAGTCCGTCAATGTGGCGCAGCAGGTTTTCGACACCGGCCGCCCGGCGGTCGGCAATCTGCTTCGCGGTCAGGTCACCGGCCGTCACGTTACGGCCATTTACGTTCCGGTTATCAGGGACGGGCGGGTTGTCTTGGCGCTTGGTATCGCGGTGGAACCCGGGCGCATCTCAGCGATACTGGCCGAGCAGACTTTTCGCGAGGGCGGCTATGCATCGCTCGTGGATGGGCAAGGGCAGATCATGGCCCGATCCTCTGAACCTGAGCGGTTTCTCGGCCAGACGATCCGCGATTGGATGACTGACGCCGCCCGCAATAGGGAGGCTGATATCCTTCAAGGCACCAACCAGTCCGGAGCGGAGATCATCACAGCGCTTCAGCAGGTCTCTGGTGCGCCCGGATGGTTTGTCGTAGTCGCCGAGCCTCTGTCGACCTACTACGCGAGCCTGTGGAAGCCGCTCGCCACGCTGGCGTTCGGCGGGCTCGGCAGCTTGGTGCTAGCGCTCAGCGCCGCCATCTGGATCAGCGGACGCATTCTCAGGCCGGTAGACTGGCTGACCAGCAAGGCGGAACGCGTCGCGGCCAGCGGCGGCGCCGCGGAGATCATGCGCGAAGGACCGCCGGTGCGCGTCCGAGAGTTTGAGCGCCTTCGTGTGGCGGTGTTGCAGGCGCACATGGCAATGAAGGCCGACCAAGCGCGAAAGACCCTGCTGATGCGCGAAGTCGACCATCGGGCCAAAAATGTCCTGGCAGTGGTGCAATCGGTGCTGCGCCTTAGCCCACGTGACGAACCAAGGACCTTTGTTGTCGCGGTTGAGGCGAGGATCGCCGCCCTCGGGCGCACCCAGTCGCTCCTGGCGGAAGCGGGAAGGTCTGGCGCCGATCTACGCGTTGTCGTCGAGCAGGAGGTAGCCCCCTACATTCAAGGCCAGGGGCAGGCGCCGCGACTTGCCAGTGTCCTGATCGATGGGCCGCAGGTGGCACTTGCTGCGACTGCGGTGCAGCCGCTTGCCATGGTGCTGCACGAGTTAGCCACGAATGCGGCCAAACATGGTGCGCTCTCCACCTCCGGCGGTACGGTCGAGATACGCTGGTCCGCCGGCCGCAGGATTGGGGAGGACGGCCTGCTGCACCTGCGGTGGGCGGAATCGGGCGGGCCACCAGTCCCCGGTACCCCTTCAAGGCGGGGGTTCGGCTCGCGGGTCATCGAAGCCACGGTGCGTGGGCAGCTTGGTGGCTCGGTGGTACGGCGCTGGGCGCGAACAGGCCTGATCTGCGAGGTCACCGTGCCGCTCGGGCGAATTGTGGTGGTCGCTGAAGCATTTGATCCCGCGAGCATAGCAGCCGCCGCCTGACTGCCAACATCGCGCGGATGGTACGCGCCCGTGATTTCCTGATGTGGCTGGCCTGACGCAGTGCAACATTGGCTTAGCACTGTGTGCGGCTGCCGGCGCAATAGAACACCATGATTGCCCGGGGCTTGACTCATTGCCGGCTGGCGGACGGGATGGCCTTTCACTCAGTGCCGGCCACTACTGTGCTGAGCCCTCTGTCCGGGAGCCGGCCGGCAGTTGCGCTAGGCGCAGTGTGCAGCGCACGCCTTCCGGCTCGAACTGGATATCCGCACCGACTCCTGCTTTCGCTGCCAACCCACGCTCCAGCAGCAGGAGCCGAAGCCTCGCCGCGCAGGCGGCCCGTTTACTCGAGGTCTGCCCCGCTCGGTCCACTCCACGAGCAGGGCGCCGTCGCCACGATCGACGCCATGGCGGACGATGGAGACGCGCCCTCTTCATCTGTCCGGTTGCGCCGCCCTCCTGGTACTCGCATACCGGTTTGGCGTGCGGTGTGGTTCGATCGCAGTGTCCATCACGGGATCGACATGGCTGGTCGCTTGATCTTCATCAAACCTGATCAGGCGTCCCGCCTCAGGACATCGGCGCGATCCAGATGACGGCGCTAGAGGAACCAGGGCCGGGAGTGCGGCGGGCGTGTCGGACTTCGAGAAGACGTTTAGTGTTCCCGCTGGCCATTCACTGCGGCTGGTTCGGACCGGTGCCGCGGTTGGTGGGGCTCCAATCTGGGAGCACGAGGAGCGCGACACCGACGGCAGGCTGGTGGCCATCTACGAGAGTTGGCCCCAAGCGGCCGGCGGCCTAGCCTTCGTCAAATACTCGCCCCATGGTTGGGTGCTCAGCATCTCGGGTCGGTCGCCGCGCCTTCCGCCCCTGAAGCGTTCTGTGCAATCAGTGGCGACGCCAACCTTCACCACGCCCGCCGCGGAGGTTTGACCGGGCTGCCGGGCAAAGGAGGCGCAATGGACCCCCTCGTCGTGCTGGCGATTGGCACAGTTCTGCTCCTGGCAGTTCTGATCGGGCGCATGGTGGCCCATCGTCCCCGCCACCGCAGGAGGAGCGGCGCAGAATGGCGTAGCGCGCACGACAGGCTGGCTCGGCGGCAGGAGACATATCGTTCGGGCGCTACCCCCGTGGACACTCCGCCGTGACCAAGCCGTGCCCGCCAGATCGGTAATGCAGTGTCAGGACTGCGATCCGCGTGAGGCAAGGTGTCTCGGTGCACCTGAGGCCATTTCGGCTGCGGCATGGCGCCGTCTGCTGCGGCATGGCGCCGCCTGAAGGTGCCGACGGCCCGGCACCCTGTCCGAGCCCTTTCGGTGGCGCGTTTGTCCCTGTCAGGTGTCGCGCATCCTGCCGAGGGGATGGAGCGTTCAGAGGGCATGAGCAAGTCCCATCTCCCCCCCATCCCGCCTGCCGGTCGCGCGCCGATCGGCGGCAGTGCCAACGCCAAGTCGGGCGACGAGATGTCCGCCGAGGTCGGCCGGGCGAACAAGGATTCGACCGACCGGCACCTCGGCGAGCAAGGCCGCCAGGGCAACATCAAGCAGAACACCACCAATCAGGGCTACCAGCAGGATCGCTGATCATGTCGAAGCCACATTCCCGCACGACCACGAAGAACAACGACCACTACGGCGGCGGCCCCGGAAGCAGCCACTAAGGCGGCTCGCACGGGCATGCCACGCGCTTTCAGGACAAGGACAACAGCGACACAACGCGGGCGCCCGGCACCCCTACCAACCCCGACCGCTCGCGCGTCTCGGGCGGCGGCGGCGAGAGGGACCGCCACCACGTGCATGACTACAAGAATAAGTCCTGACTGCGTATTGGCCGCACATCGTGCGGCATTCTTGGACTGCGGACCCGCCCACTGGGCGGGATAGCTAACCGGACTCTATGTCACTGGCATCCTATGCGGGAGGCTGCACGTGGAACTGACACGGGAGCAGTTCGAGGTTGCCAAGGCGTGCGGCTGCACCTTTTTCCCCGCCAGCGAGGCACAGGCCCAGCGGCTTGCCATGCAGCGGCGCGTCTTCACCTTGGGCGGAAAGCCATTCCTCGCAACCCGCGACGGCGGCGGCTTCTTCGAAACCCACGCCACGCTGGCGCTGCTGATCGATGGTCATATGCCCGGTCGGGAGCCCAAGCCCGAGGAGACGGCAAAGCAGGCTGAGGCGGCCGACGCCAAGGCTGCTGGGGAAATCGCCGCCGAGCGTGGCGACGCGGGAGGCAGCGGTGCGCAGGTGGTCCCGCGCAGGAGTTCGGCACGGCCGAGGACACCATGGCGGGGCGACAAGCGCGGCGCGTGACGAGGCTTCATCGCTCCTTTCAGGACCACTGCTCAGCCGCGTGCGACCAAACTCCCGATCAGGCGCAGCAACCCTGATGCTCAAGGCCGTGGCCGCTCTGGCCCGAACATCAAACAGGCGATCGGTATGCGGCTACTCGGAGGCTTGCTTGGTCTCGATCTCGTCGAGCACCGCTTCCGGGGCCACATCTTTCTTGATCTCCTTGACCTCAGGGTCAGCGTTCGCCCGAACCCCCGCCCGCTCCGCCATGGCCGTGACGAGTTCCACCAGCTTCGTCAGTTCGTGTTCGGTGAGCAGGCTAATGTGTAGGTCGAGGTCGGCGCGCTTGTCCGCCGCCGCCGCCATGCGGTTTTGACTGATCAGCACGAAGGTGGACAGACGAAGGTGGACAGAAAGATTGCCTCCACCGACGCCGCCATCGCCAGGACGACGAAGGACGGGTCGAACCTGGGCACGCCGGGCACGACACCGAGGTTGACCAGTATCCAAGCACTATAGAGCGCAAGGTGGACGTAGACGAAGCGCATGCTCCCCGTGAAGCGGGTGATCGCCTCGGCGATGCGCGTCTCTGTCGGAGCGGCGGCGGCCTCCTGCTTTCGGCGGTCCTCAAGAGCTTGAATGTTCCGCCTGAGGGCACTGTTCAGGTCATCGGGTTTCGGTGGCGGGACCGTTGGCGTTGGCTTTTCCATGCAGTACAATCCCGGCTGCGAAGAGGCGTGTAGCGCCGCTGCTGGGCTGTTTCGCCCTTCGGCAGCCGGATAATGGACCATCCTCCGTCTTGGTTCCTGCCGCTGGTCAACAAGCGATGACGGGATGGCGAATGGCTAGGGCTGCTGACTGCGCCCTCGACATGCCGCACGGCCCTTACGCCATGCCCTCTCGATCCAGCGCGCCGCGTGCTCAAGTGGGCTCTTGAGCCAGGGAACGTCGTCGCTCATGAGGGCCAACCCGAGCGGGAGCATCCAGAGGCCAAGGACGGGCAAGATGGAGAAGACTCCTCCAGCGATAAGCAGCGCGGCGCAGAGCAGCCGTGGCCACCGCCGCGGCGGGTGACGCAGCCACTCAACTGCCGATCTGCCCCGCATAGGCAGCTTGGCCAGAATGTGCGCGATCCTTGCGTCCCAGGCGGCAGCGGTGCTGGCGCTCATTCGCTAAAACCCGACTCGTGTGAAAAAGGCACCTTTACCGTCATCGCTCGTAGCCACGTCTGGGCGGAACACCAGACCGCTCTATTGAGCCCGCGAGGCAAAAGACTTGGGCTGCTCGGCAGAGCCGTCAGCCCCACCCTAACCGGCGCACCGTGGTATTTCCGCCCTATGGCGCCTCTCGCAATCATCGTAGCCCTAAGAAGGATAGGACAGCGACCACCACGACCACGAGGCCGACAATGTAGATAATGTTGTTCATGGCTGTTGTTCTCCGATCAGGGACGACTGTGTTGATGGCTTCCCAAGGGGAAAATATCGCGGCAGACCGAGGCGTCAGCGGGTGATCCGATCAACACCACGATCTATGCTGCGGCCAGTGCGTTCAGCCGGCCCCTCGCGCTGGCATGCCGCTAACATGACGAGCGGAGCTAGGATCAGCAGCATCAGGCGTGCAATGTGGCGCATTCTGTGGTCTTCCATTGTGACCGTTTCAAATCTCGTGTCCGCCGTTCGGCAGAAGGTGAGGATCAGGAATCACGGTGGCGGACCGCGCAGCGGCGATCATCGCCGCAACAATTCAGCGAATCAGTCTTTGACCTTGTCTGCCACGTCCTTAACGCCGCCGACCGTGCTCTGGGCCGAGCCCTTGGCCTTGTCGACCTTCCCCTCAGCCTGGGCTTTCGTGTCGCCCGTTGCCGAGCCTACCGCGCCCTTCACAGCGCCCTTCGCTTTGTTAGCCGCACCTGAGAGCCCATCCGGGAAGTTTCGATTCACGCTGAGGGCTTTCTGGCCAGCCGGCGGAGCATGATGCGGATCATTGCCATGCGGACGAAGGCGGCGGCGATGCGGCAGTGTCGCTCGAAGTCGCGGGCGAGGCGGCGGTTGCGGCTGATCCAACCGAT
>NZ_JACOMF010000105.1 GCF_014283215.1 Siccirubricoccus deserti | reverse complement strand
GGGGATCCGACCCAGCCAGGAGTTGGTCTAGCAACTCATCCGGGATGGTAGGCTGTTTGCGTCGCGGCATGCGATGGCTCCTTCAGCAGCATCGTACCGTCCCAAACACAAACTTCCCGATAGACCCAGTTGCAGCGCCCAACCCTCCTCGGCCGCCCGCCCTTCCGCCTTCATCCGCGCCGTCCAGTCGCCAAGCAGGGTGTACGTCAGCTTTTCCAGAGCAGCCCGATTCAGGCGATGATAGTGGAGGAAGGCCGAAAAACCGCCCTTCCCACCGTCCCATACCTGCCAAAGGAACGGGCGTTGGTAGAACAGGACACAGTGTTGGCGGAAAGCTCGGTCGCGCAGCCAGCCTTCGAGAGTTGCGTCCTTGAACTCCTTCTTGTCCAGTAGGGCGTCAGCAGCGCGGATCAGCGCCAGTTCCCGGGTGTTCGACCAAGCCTCATCGTATGCGCAGGCGAGTAGGTCACGGAGTTGGTCGGCGAGCGGTTTGTCCGTTCCCGCGCCATGCAGTGTCAGCAACCCATTGGCGTCAGCACCCGCAAGTGCGGCCGCAGCAGTGGCGCGCTCGCGGGCCAGCGGCGCTAGGCGCATGTCTGTGTCGATCTCAGCGGGCCAGCGAAAGCCTGCTAGCCGGGCGAGTGCGACATGAAGCTCGGTGCCAGGGATGGTATGAGCAGGGTGGCCGTGGAACAGCCACTGCGTAGGTTCATCGGAATATGGCTCGGGTACCCCGTCGGGGTAGCGCTCGTCTGCAATAGACTTCCAGTATTCAAAATCAAACGGCACCTTGAGCAGTGTGTGATTCATCACATTCATTTTCTTGTCGATGGCGCGGACAGCATCGTGAAACTCGTTAGACGAACAAAAACACCAGATGGCACCTAGATCATCGGGATTGTTCGGTATAATTGCTGCCGCATTGGCGTCGAAAATATGCCCGTGGTAAATTGAAACAGGAAGTTTGTTCATCAGAGAGGCTGCGACGCCGAATTTGCGCCAAGCCTCAGAGCCCCGTGTTGGCCGAATTCCGCTATGCCCCTCTATCAGGCGCAACTCCTTCGCAAGATTATCTAGGGTGCCCTGGCCGTTCTCCCACAGAACACATTGCGAGCAACCCCCGTAAACCTGCGTTTCGTCAACACTGCTTTGGACGTATGCCCATTTTTTCCCAAGGAAGCCTACCTCCCAGTACGATCGATAAAACCTCTGAGTGTCACCTGTGCCTTGGCCCCAGAAGGATTGGGCGTACTTGCTCAGCAGAGTTCCGCCCGCGACCTCTTGGATGGCTATCCGTAAATCAGGATTGGCTTTCTGTGCTGCCTGACGCTGGACATGAATTTTGGCTGCGTGCAGCACTTCTGCCTTCTGCTGGACATCCCTTGCCTTGTTCGCGTCCACCCCGACGAACACCGTGCCTGCGTCCGGCACCGAGTTACGAAAGATCACAAGTGCGGTGTTCACCACCTCGCCGCTGATGGTCTCGAAGCCCCGCGGCCCGATCCCGGCCACAATGGAAAGGCTGGCTCTGCCTAGCAGACCCTCTCGAAACGCTTTGTAAGCGCTGATGAACAGCCAATTCTGCGGTGTCACACTTGCAACTGCTCCGTGCGCAGTCGCCAAGCGTCGCATTCGCTGGACCATCGCCGTAGCTAGGTCCGCTTTTGCATCTGGCATGCGTGACGAGATGAAGTCCGCCAGGGTCGGGTGCTGCCGACCGCGCCCGAGAAAAGGTACATTGGTCGCTAGCAATACGTATTGGCGCGCAAGTAGCCCCGCCGCATCGAGCAGACCACGGGCCGCTACCGCCCCCTCGGCGCGCTCTGGCTCCGCGCTTCGCAGCAGTGCAAGTGCTGCCTCCCCGCGCTCGCGCAAATCTGCGTCCAGCAGGTCGCGTGCCCCCACTTCCAGCAGGCTGCCAAGCAGCGGCGCCTGCGCGAACTGGTCGTGTAACGCTTCAAGTGCCTGCCGCAGGGAGGCATCCCCCCCTGCGAGCGCCGCCATCTCTACGCGCGGCGAAGGCTGCGCCCCCACCCATGCGATCTGCGGCTGGGGCAGAGGAACCGGTCCACCCGCCATCCGCCACGCTGCCAGCGCCACGTTGAAAGCGGCGATCTGGACGCAGCGACCGTCGATCTCCAACCCGTGGAGGTTGTCCCGAAGCACGGCCCGGGCGGCCTCCTCGCCCGACAGCCCCTCCTCCGCCCGCCTCAGCGCTGCCAGCAGGCCGAACGCCTCCACAAGGAAGTGTCCACTGCCAGCGCACGGATCAAGAAAGGTGATCTCCGCCGTGGGGCGCGGCCAGCCGGGGAAGGTGCCTGCCGCCGGACGCCATGGCCCAGTGCCGTCACCATCCTTCACGAATCGCAGGAACTCCCAAGCGACGCCCTCAAGCCCGTGCGAGCAGGCATCCCGTAGCGCCTGCTCGTCGGCGGCATCCCGGGCGAGGTCCGGGTTCCCGGCCAGCACCTTGCCTGCCCACCACGCGCCGAGCGTGTTGTGCAGCAGGAACTTCACCATGTAGGGCTCGGTGAACAACTGCGTCACTGCGGGAAGGTCGGCCGCGCCGATCTTCCCGCCCGCCCGGTTCACCGCGTCCTTCTCGGCCGCGCGCCAGAACTGGTAGGTCCAGCCGAGCGAGTCCTCAGCCGCGAATACTTGCACCGGCAGTCCCACCACGAGTGCTCGCAGGCCCTTGGCGAATTCCGGTGCCAGCGGCACGGCGAGCAGAGGGTCGTCCGGCCTGAACACCGCAGGGAGCGCGGGCGCGGCGAGCCGTTCCACGAGCGCCCACTCGTCCGGCAGTCCCTCCTCCTGCGCCAGTTCCCGAAGCTCGTCCGGGCCGATGGCGACGCCCATCTCGGGGTGGATCAGGAGGTCGCGCTCAACGAGGAAGCGACCGAACAGCATCCGGTGCCATGCCTCGTAGGCGACCGCTTCTTGTAGCTGCACCGTGGTCAGCAGGCGCTTCTGCGCCCCGTCCCAGCGATCGCCGAGCGTGCGAGCATGCGCCCGCAGCCGTACCCGCAACGCCTTCTGCTCCTCGGAGAGGTAGGTGGGCGCCGCGTCGTCGGCGACGCCGAGGCGCCTGATGGCGTCGGCGGCGGCCTTCTCGGCCACGTCGCGCGCCTCGCGGATCGTGGTCTCCAACCGCCTGCGGAGGGCACGGTCGAGCGTGCTCATGCCAGGGGCCTCACCGGACCGGCGCCAAGCAGGGGCGCGACCTGCTGGCGCACCTCGTTTAGCCACGCGTCGAGGTCCGCCGTGTTGCGGAGCGTCCGCCGCGGGAGCATCACCGTCTGGGTCTTGGGCTCCAACTCCTTCGCTGCATCGTCCAGGGTGGCGTCAACCCGCGCGGGCAAGGCCAAGGCCATGTTCTGCCACTCGGAGAGGCCCCGCGCCGACAGGCTCTCGGCCACGCGTGGAGGATCGGAGAGGTCCGGCGCTTCCTGCGAGAGGAGGCCGTGATGCACCCGGAGTTCGTGCTTCTTCTCTGGGGTGATCTTGCCCCAAGACTCGTCCGCCCGCAGCCGCGCCTCGCCTGCCTCCCAGGCCGCTTGCCACGCCGCGTAGGCGGCCATGGCGCGTGCACGAAGGTCGTCGGCGGCGGCCGCGACCAGCGGCGGCAGCGGGTTGGGTTCGGCGAGCAGCGACCGTCCGGCGAGGATGGCGTCGAGCGCCGCCCTCCGACCCTCGGCGCCGAGCGCGACCAGCCGCCCGGCCAGCGCCCAATCCCGGAGGCGCTTCGCCATCTCGGCCTTCGACGACTGCCACTCCGGGATCAGGGTCTTGAGTGTGTCGTGCTGGGCAGCCAGCGCCGCCATGAGGTCGTTGCCCGTGCTGGCCCGGAACTCGGACAGGCCGGGCACCTCCGGCGCCCTGGGCGCCGGGGCATCGCCTCCCGCCTCCGCAGCGACGGCGGCAAGGCGGTCCACGATGGAGAGCAGGTAGTTGCCCTCCTCGCCAGACGCGATCTTGAGGTTCAGCAGGTTGCCGAGCGCGCGGACGGCCATCTTCTCCCTAGCCGTGACCACGCGGGTCTCGGGTGCGAAGGTGCAAGTGCCGTAGGCGCTCGTGTTCTGGTCGGCCAGCACCACCGGCTTGCCGTCGAGGCCGGTGACCTTCACCTGCCCGGCGTTGGAGAGGACGACCAGTGCCGCGTCCACCGCGTCCCTGGGCCAGCCGTACGGCACGCCCGTGAGGAGGTTGCGGAGGTCCGATCCCTTCTTGCCCCCGCCGAGGGCACGGAGAATCGCCTTGCAGACGGGGTGGTCGTGCGGCTCGCCCGCGTGCCCGACCTCCCGCATGGCGTCCGGCACCTTCTGCCGCGCCTTGGCCAGCACGCGGTCCCAGCCCGCGTGGTCGGCCTGCGCGAATTCGGTGTAGAGGCGGTCGAGACCGCACTGCGCCGCCTCCCGCACGGCATCGGCCCGCGGGAGGCCCGCGCCCACCTCGGCGCCGCCCGCGACCAGCACCTGTCCACGCTCCACGGCGTCCCTGAGGATCGCCTTGGCGACCTGCTCGGCGCGTTCGAGGCGAGACTGCATCGACGCCTTCGCCTCCTTGCCACCCTCCGTGGTCGGTACGCCCTGGCGTTGGAGCGCGGTGGTCGCGGCGCGGTAGGCCACGATGGCGTCGCGCAACTCGTCCTTGCGGTGGTCGGGCACGACGAGGTGCAGCGTGGCATCCTTCTGCACATCCGCGCCCCGGATGTCCGCGAGCGTGGAGGGCAGCGGGTGGTCCCACCCGTTCCAGAGGCGGAGCGTGAGGCCGTCGCCGCCCGGCTTGGCGTCGCCGATCACTCGCTCGATGCGGCGCGGGACCTTGGACACACCCTGCACCACCTGCCCCGCCCCGGTGAGGGCGTCGTCGAACGTCTGCTCAAGCAACGAGGCGCGCTGCCGGGCGGTGCCGCTCGGATCGCCCGTCTCATCCACCGCCGCCTTGTCGTAGGCGCTGAGCCAGTCCGCGCTCTCCTTGGTCTGTAGGCGCCACTCGCCATCGCCCACCTCGATGACCGTGCGTTCGGCCGCGAGGGCCGCGAGCAAGTTGGGGACCCTGGCCCGCACCGAGGCCGCGTCGGAGAGGTCGTCCACCAGCAGGTCGGCGATGACCTCGGGCGTCGCGCGCACACCATGGACGTGGGCGTCCCCCGCGATCCGGGAGAGCAGGTAAACCACCACGAGGATGCGCGCCTTCATGGCGCCGTCGCCGGGCTGCGCGCGCAGCGCCGCGATCCGGTCGTAGATGTCGCGCGAGATGAGTTGGCGCGACAGCGCCTCGGCGGCGAAGGTGTCGAACAGGAAGTCGGCCGGGACCGCGACCCCGAGCGGCCGGTCGCCGTACGTCCTCACCGCGTCGAGGGTGAGGCGCAATTGGCCGCGAAGGGTCGCGCCCAGGCCGGACTTGTCCAGTTCGGCCAGCACCCTCTCCCACAGCCTGCGGCGGGTCGAGAGGATGGGCCAGTCCGCGGCCGCGAGAGAACGGTCGGCCTCTGTGCGCTTGAGCGTCGTGCCGTCGAGGTGCTTGTCGATCTCCCCCGAGCGCAGCGCCAGCATCTCCTCCACGGCGGGCCGCGCCGCGTCTTTCTTGAGCAGGACGGTCTTGCGGACCACCGATTGGATGTCGGCGGAGCCGAGGGCTACGGGGACCGGAAACCGGCCGAGGAGTCTCGACAGGAAGGCCACGTCGCCGAGCGCCGACTGCCCAGTGCAGACCAGCAGCACCCGGCCCTTGAACTTCGAGGCCAGTTGCTCGGCGATCGTCTGGATGGTCAGCGAGAGCGCCGGGTCCTGGCGCAGGAACTGCTGCACCTCGTCGAGGATCACGAGGGTGAGCGGAATGTCCCGGCCGCCCAGGGTGAGCGCCTTCTGGGCCTTCTCGACCATCAGTTCGACGGTCGGCTCGGGCTCTCGCTCGAACTGCTTGCCGAGGCGGTCCATCAGCGTGTCGGCGTCGCGCGCGAGCGACGGTTTGGCGGCCAGCGCAGCCACCGCGAGCCGGTCGTCCAGCAGGAACTCGCCGAGGGCGTCCTCGAAGTCGGCGTCCAGGGCGGTGCGCACCGCGTCAAGGACACCCTCCTCGGCCAGCCAGAGCGCCACCAGTGAGGGGCGGAGGTCGGTGCCGATCGGCAAGCCCGCAGCACGGAAGATCACCTCCAACACCGCCTTGACCGGGTGCTGCGAGCCAAGGCCGAGCGTGCTGCCGCCCACCGCGAGGCCGCCGAACTGCTTGGCCTTCGTCCGCAACTCGCGCAGCGCGGCCCGGACCTCGCCCGGCATGTCGTGGATCAGACCCTCGGCGGTCGCGCCGTCGTCAAAGCGGAGGTTCGTCCAGAGGGCGCCCAGCATGGCAGCGAGCAGGCTCTTGCCCGAGCCGTAGAAGCCGCTGACCCAGGCCGCCGGGGTGTCCACCTTCCGGCCCGCCGCTCCGTTGAAGGCTTCGAGGATGCGCCGCAGGCCCTCCGCATAGGCGCCCTCGCAGACGAAGGTCTGCAACTGCTCGCGCAGGATGGCCTTCTGGTCGTCGTCCGGCGGGAAGGAGACCTTGGCCACGCCGCCGTCGGCGAGGCGGTACGAGGACGGGTCGCGCGCGAGGACTTCCCGGTTGAGCGTCACACGGTTGAGCATCGCGTTCTACACCACGTCGGCTGAGGGGATGGGGACGGCGAGGTAGTTCCAGCCGTCGCGGGCGTCGAGCAGGCGGTAGATGCCGCCCTGGTGGGTGCCGGGGAACGCCACCACGAGGCGCCCCGGCACGGCATCGGCCACTTGGGCGATCAGCGCGGAGGCGCGCAGCAGGCCGAACAACGAGGCCACGCCCGTGAGGGCCAGCAGGTCGTCGGGGCCGCACTGGGCGAGTTCGGCGCGAAGCTGACCGACGAGGTGCTGCTCGAACTGCGGGATCACCGTGGAGAGGGTGTTGGGCTTCTTGGCCGCGCGCTCGAACCACTTCTGCGAGGCCACCCATTCGCCGAAGCGAGGCGCGAGGTCGAACTCCCGCCAGCCCTTGCCCGCCTGCTCTGTGGCGAGGCGGAACTCGCCGAGGCGGCCACGCACGCGCCGCTCATGCTCCTTCGCGTACCACAGAATCCAGATGCGCCCGGCCGGGGCCTCGTCTGGCCGCCATGGCACGTCGAGTCGCCCGCGGAAGGCGGTCAGCAACTCCTCAACCGTGGACAAGACCGGGCACCCCCAAGGCGTCCGCCAGCGGGCGGCGGACATCGATCTCCAACACGTCGCCCGCGCTTCGCACGCGCGCGAGCCCCAGGCCCTCCGCCTGCCGCAGCAGCGACAGCCGGTCCTCGACGGGCCGGTCGAGCACGTCGAGCCAGCGGCTCGAAAGCAGCCGGGCGCCGCCGAAGCCGCAGAGGCTGGCCAGCAGGGCGGCGTACGCGGCGGCGACAGGCGTTGCCCTGGCCCGGACCCGCTCCTTGCGGACGGCACCCTTGAGGAACCCGGCCTGGGTCCATGACGAGGCGGCGTTCTGGGCCATCGACTTTGCCGTCGTGTCGCTCAGGCGGCCGGGGTTCAGGGCCTCAACGACAGCCGCGATGGTGGACCACCGGACCTGCGTTCCCAGCGGCGCGTCCAGTACGGCGGCCGCGCCATCTCGCAACAGAGGATCGCGCGCAAGGGCGCAGAGCAGGGCGAGGATCGGGCGGCCTTCCGGGTCGCGCGGCCACAGGCGCCGCAAAGCCACGCCGACGGGCGCATCACTCCCCACGCCGTAGAGTTCCCGGAGGCGGACGAGTGCGGCTGCCCTTGCCCTTACGGACGGCTTGGCTAGCAGGTTCTCGGCCAGCACGGCGTCGGTCGGGTCCTCGCCATGGCCGCTTGCGAGCAGGGCCGAGAGGTCGCTGAGCATCATGGTCTTGGACTGGTGGGTGCCGCCACCTAGCCCGGATCATTCACGGCGGCGGTGACGCGCGTCCCCTGGCTGGCGCGCGGCTCGCGCCGTGGTTGTGCGGGCGAGCGGGATCGGCGCCGGTCCTATTGGCCGGGGTTCAGGTGCGGATCGCGGGGCT
>NZ_JACOMF010000104.1 GCF_014283215.1 Siccirubricoccus deserti | reverse complement strand
GTCGCCACGGTCTGAAGGAGAGCCCATGTCCGGGACAACAACCCCACGCCTGGCCCTGCCCTATATCGCGGTAGGGCAGGCGCAGAAGGAACTCGCGCATAGCCAGGGGCTGAACCGGCTCGATGCACTGTTGCAGGCCACGGTGCAGCAGGTGGGACTGAACACCCCACCTGCCTCGCCCGCGGAGGGGCAGATGTGGCTGGTCGGGACCAGCCCGACCGGCGCCTGGGCAGGGCAGGCCAACCGGCTGGCGCAGCGCATCGGCGGGGCCTGGGCGTTCTACGCGCCCTTCCTCGGGCTGCAGGTGTTCGACGCGGCGACGCTGACGCAGTGGGGCTGGCACGGCAGCGGCTGGGCTTTGGTCGCGCCGCGGCTGCTGGATGCGAGCCTCACCTATGATCCGCCCAACCTCGCTGCCGGCGCGAGCGTCACCACGATCGTGGCCATCACCGGCGCCGCGCTCGGCGATCATGTCCGGGCGAGCTTCTCCCTCGACCTGCAGGGCATCATCCTGACCGCTTGGATCTCGGCGGCGAACACGGTCAGTGTGCGGTTTCAGAACGGCACGTCGAGTGCCATCGATCTGGGCAGCGGGACGCTCAGGGTCAGGGTGGAGAAGGGGTAGGACATGGGGCGGTCTGCGCCGAGCGCTGGAAGCAGGCTGCCGATCGGCTCAGCCGGATCGAGATGGTGCTGGGCAGCATCGTGCTGCTGCTACTCGTCGGTGAGGGCAGCGTGGTGCAGGTGCTGAGGCGGTTGATCGGCGGATGAGCGGCCTATCCGCGTTGAGTGTCAATCAGCATGGAAGGTGCGAACCCGGGATCAGCCTCAATAGACGCGACGCACCAGCTGGAGCAAGCCTCCGAGTATCTTCCACTATCGCACCAAAGGCGTAGATATGGTTCCACTTGTGACCATTACAGGCTATAAAGAGGCAAAGGGGTTGAGGGTCTTTATCGCTAACTTCGGCCAGTCAAACTATTTATGACCGAAATGCCTGGATAGCAGCACGGTAGCGGCCATCAACGACGAGCGTATTCACCACTTTTGGGAGCGGCGTGACCGCGCAGGCTTTGTCGACTTCGCGGTGGCAAACCTGAAGACTGCCAAGCCTCACCACTTTAACCGGCTCGTTCTCCGTCATCAGGACCAGCGCGTCTGCTTAAAGTTCCCGCCGCTAGCCGAGGTGGTACCGGAGTTCGCGCCTGTCCGCGTCGCAGAGGTAGACCGGGACGCTGTTCTGCGAGAGCCAGAGCCTACACCGCCGGCTCAATCACCACGGCCTCGGTGATAGGAGATCAAACGCCCCGCCGACGTCCGAGTGGAGGTCGGCGACGAGGTCCGTCCTCTCGCCTGATGCCGGATAACACTGACATGCGGCGCGGCTTCGCTGTGGCGGCGCCACGCGGCTTGACACTGGGCGGCGGCTCGAAGGACGTTTGCCACTGATGCCGGCGAAAGACCGGCGGTTCGGGAGACGTTGGACATGCAGTGCAGGATCCCTGCCACCGCGGCCATGCTTTCGGCCGCGCTAGCGGTCGTAACACCGACCGCGGCGCAGCAGCCGGCCCGCGGCATCATCATCGGCGCACAGACCCCGCCTTCGTCGCTCGACCCGCACTACCACAACACGACGCAGAACAACGCCGCGCTTGGGCAGATTTTCGAGCGCCTGTTCGAGCTGACGCCGCGTGGTACGCTTGAGCCGCGGCTGGCCGAGCGCGTGCGGGCGCTGGATGACACGACTTGGGAAGTAACACTGCGCGCCGGCGTACGCTTCCATGACGGTACGCCCTTCGAGGCGGATGACATCGCCTGGACCTATGCGCGTATCCCGCAGGTGGCGAACAGCCCGGCGCTGTTCACGGCGGCCGTGCGCACCATCACTGCGGTGGAGGTGAAAGACCCGCGCACCGTCATCTTGCGCACCCGCGAGCCCAATCCGATGCTGCCCGCTGATCTGGCGAGCCCGGTCATCCTCTCACGTCGTGTCCATGGCGCGGCGGGGCAAGCCCCGGCCACTTCGGAGTTCAACAGCGGGGCGCTGGCGATAGGCACGGGACCGTATCGCCTGGTTTCCTTCGCACTTGGCGACCGTATGGAGCTGGCGCGGAATGAGCAGTACTGGGGCCCGGCCGAGCCATGGGACCGGGTGACCTTTCGCTACATCCCGCAACCCGGCAGCCGGGTGGCGGCACTGCTGGCCGGCGAGGTGGACCTGATCGACTATGTCCCCTCGCAGGACATGGCTCGGCTGGAGCGCGATGCGCGCTTCCGCCTATTCGGCACCGACAGCATCAGCACGGTCTACTTGGCGCCGGATGCCATGCGCGATACCACACCCTTCGCTACCGACAACCAGGGTCGCCCGCTGGCGAAAAACCCGCTGGCTGACCGGCGGGTGAGGGAGGCGCTGTCGCTGGCCATCCCGCGCTCCGCAATTGCGCAGCGGCTATACCAGGGCCAGGCGACGCCGGCTGACCAGTTCGCCGCGCCGGCCGCCGAGCACCGGCTTGAAGGTCAACCGCCGCTGGCCTTCGACCCCGCCCGAGCCCGCGCTCTGCTAGCCGAGGCGGGCTATCCGGAGGGGTTCCGGCTGACCGTCCATGGGCCAGTTAACTTCTTCCCATCGGACGACAACCTGCTGCAGGCCGTGGCACAGAGCTTCACCCGCGTCGGTGTGGAGACCCAAATTCAGACCCTGCCGGGCCCGACGCTGTTCACGCGCGCGACGAACCGCGAGTTCAGCATGTTTATCACGTTTTTCTCCTCCTGGTACGCCATCAACCCAATCCGACAAGTGGTGATGACGCGCGACCCCGTGCTGGGCTTTGGGCCGTTCAACCGCACCCGCTACTCTAACCCTGCGGTCGATCGCCCCGCTGCCGAGGCGCTGGTGACCATGGACGAGGAGCGGCGTCGCGCCCTGACCCATGAGGCGATCCGCGCCATGATGGAGGACAAGGCGGTGATCCCGGTGGTGGTGCTGAGGTATGCCTGGGCCGGGCGGCGCGACCGCGTGACCTACGAAGCCTCGCCGGGCGGGTGGACCACGTCGCTCTACGCGCGGCCCGTACCGTAACGTACTGCTGGCTGGGCGCAACGGCACGAGCTCTGTCTGCATCAGTCGAACAACACGGTCCGGGTGACAGCGCGGAATATCTCGCCGACGGCAAACTTTGACCTCGGCTCAGCTGCCTTATCAGCAGCGATGGCGAAACAGCGCATCTCTTAAGCGAAGTGGACGGGTGCCTCGGCTGACAGGAACCCGCTGACCACCATCACTCTGACGATACCATCTCTGCCATTAGCCGGTCCGTCGTCAAGTCTAGGCGCTTCCGTCGAGGGCGTCCCGGACCTGGGTTGCAAGGTCCTCGAAGGTGAAAGGCTTGGTGAGGAGTCGCACGCCTGGATCCAGCCTGCCGTGGTGCACGATGGCATTGCGCGCGTAGCCTGTGGTGTAGAGCACCTTGATCCCTGGGACGCGGCGGACTGCCTCCTCGGCCAGCTCGCGGCCGGTGCGACCGCCGGGTAGAACCACGTCGGTGAATAGCAGGTCGACCCGCTCCTCCTGTGCCAGCAGGCGTAAGGCGGCCTCTGCGTCACCCGCCTCCAGCACCTGGTAGCCCAGCTCCCGGAGCACCTCGCAACTGAAGGCACGCACCACCGCCTCGTCCTCCACCACCAGGACCGTCTCGCCCGCCGAGCCGCCTAGCGCCGCCTGCCGGTCCGGCGTGTCCTCCGGCGCATCCTCGCCATGGAAGCGCGGCAAATAGACCTTGATCGTCGTGCCCCGCCCGACCTCGCTATAGATGCGCACATGGCCGCTGGACTGCTTGACGAAGCCGTAAACCTGGCTCAACCCGAGGCCGGTACCCTGGCCTATGGGCTTGGTCGTGAAGAACGGCTCGAAGACCCGATCCGCCACCTCCGGCGGCATGCCATAGCCCGTGTCGCTGACGGAGACCTCAATGTACTGGCCCGGCCGCACCTCGGAGAACGCCTTTGCATACGCCTCATCGAGATAGGTGTTGCGCGTCTCGATGGTGAGCTTGCCCCCGTCGGGCATGGCATCACGCGCGTTCACCGCCAGGTTCAGAAGCGCGTTCTCCATCTGGCCAGCGTCGACCTCCACCCGCCACAGCCGTGCAGCCAGCACCCCCTCCAGCTCAATTGTCTCCCCAAGAGACCGATGCAGGAGCTCCGTTATACCGGCGACCAGGCGGTTGAGATCCACCGGCTTCGGCTCCAGCGGCTGACGGCGCGAGAAGGCCAGCAATCGATGCGTGAGCACGGCAGCCCGTCCGGCTGCCGCCGCCGCCGTGTCGATGTAGCGCCCGATCTCGCCCACTCGCCCCTGCTCGATGCGCCTCCTCATGAGGGCGAGGCTGCCGCTGACACCGGTCAGCAGATTGTTGAAGTCGTGCGCGACACCGCCCGTCAAATGGCCGAGCGCTTCCATCTTCTGCGCCTGGGCCAGCGCCGCCTCAACCTCGCGACGTTGCGCCATCTCCGCTTCCAGCTGCCGGGTGCGCTCTGCAACGCGTTCCTCCAGCGTAGTGTTGAGCTCGCGCAATGCGCGGTTGAGTCGGTCGGCCTCCGCCAGCGAACGCGCGAGCTCAGACCGCGCCGCGTCGAGCGCACTGGCGAGGGAGGCCGCGCGCGCCAGTGCATTGCGTGCCTCCGCGGCCAGCCCGGCAGAGACAATCGCCGTGCTCTCTGCGTGCAGCAACGCCGCGAGCAGGGGGAAGCCAATCCGGTCAAGCTCCTGGAGAGGTGCCGACGCCGCCTCTCCGCCGAGCAGCACCAGCGCCGCATTGCCATCGGCACCCATGAGGGCTGAGAATGGAACAAGGCTGTGCCGGTCAGGGAAGGCGACGGTGCCCGTCACCGCGTTCGAGGTTCCGCAGCGAGCAAACAAGTCGCGCCAGGTCGGGCCGCCGGGAAGGGTCTGAGGAAATCCCGGCGCCGGCCGCAATACGCCCAGCTCGTGATCCCGGACCAGCACCAGGACGGCGTCCACTCCCCAATGTCGGGCCAGGGCAGCCGCGGCTGCGTGCCGACTGGCGGGATCGGCCAGGGCATTGACCAGCCGTATGTCGGCGTCGCCCTGCTCGGAATTTCCGTCGTCCGGGGCGATCACTCCGGCAGCACGCAGACGACGGCCGTGCAGTTGTGGAAGCCCTCGAACTGCCCCTCAGCCCGCGCGATCTGCCCATGGGTGTTGCAGCCGACCAGCGGCACCCCGGTGATCTGCGCCCTGACCGCGTCGAGTTCGGTGGCGAAGGCGTCGCCCAGGCGCAACCGCGTGGCCACACAATCGAAGAAGAGCGCCACCTTCGGCCGGTGCCCGCCGAGGCCCGCCAGCGCCGCCGCGGTCGCCCGCTCGGCGGCCACGACGGTCGACTCCGCCGTGCTGCACATGATGCGGACCCGGCTGCCCACCGGGACCTCCGCCGCGCATAACACCGCCCCCGCTTCGTCGATCGCCAGCGGTACGCGCAGCCGGTAGCCAGCACCGGTATCGACGCCGAGGATGTTTTGCAGAAAGAAGGGGACCGGCGCCTGCCGGTCGAGCGTCTGGCCGAGCCGCTCGGCATGCGCTTCGAAGGCTTCGACCGCCGGCAGGCCGTTCAGGCCGATCAGCCGCAGCCCCTCGGCCTTCGTGACGCGGAATGCCGGGCTGGCTGGTTCCCAGCCATGACCGACCCCAATGCCGAGCGGCTTGGGCGAGAGGATTTCCAGCGTCACAGCGGCGTCGGTCAGCACCTCGGTGCCGTGAAAAACGACCGTCCGCCGGAACTGCGCATCGTCGCCGGCCCCGCCGCCAAAGAATTGGTACTGACCCACGGTGGCGAGCGTCAGCTCGTCGAGCAGCGCCTGGGCATGGCCCGCCAGCGCATCGGTGAGCACAAGGGCCGCACGATGGGGAGCTTGCTCCGTCATGCCGCGGAACGACGCTGTGAGGCCGCGCGCCGCCGCTGCCGGGTCCTCCCGAAGGTTGCGCCCGATCCCGGCAGCGAAGCGTAGCTCGGCGCTCTTCAGGGCCAGGGCGCAGGCCATGCCCTCGCCCTGTATGTTGCGGGCAAACTCTCCGGCCGAGGAAGCGCCGACCAGCACCCCCACTGGGCATTCACTGACAAGCGCCTGGAGCAGATCCTGATGGGCATATCTCGGCGAGGCGAACACCAGGAGCGCATCGGGCGGCCCGGACAGCCCAGTGCGAACCTCCTGGCCCAGAGCACGGCCCGCCTCGGCGCTGTCCTCCAGCTTCGTGCAGGCAATCGCTGCTTCCATCGGCCATCCCTTGTTGTCGTGAGGACAAGATTTCTCTGTCGGGTCGTCGGTCCTTCAGGTCGCCTCACAGAAGGAACTGCTGCTTACCAGCGCCCTAATGTGCTGGCGAGTTCACCTTTTTGCATGGGACGGTGCTCATCTTCGCCCAGATTGGTTCCTCAGCTATGATGGGTAAATCGAGCTCGAGGCGCCGCAGCTGTTCGGCTGCTGGGGAGGCTCCGGCGCTGCTCTGCGGCACTCTGGCGCTGCCGGTCGGGACGCACAGCCTGGCGTTGAAGACGACCTGGGACCTGCCAAGCCTGGTGGCAGGAGCGACTGCCGTGCCGTATGTTGCCGTGACCGAGGCGCAGGGCCGGCTGCCTAGCACGTGACGGCGGACCGTCGGTCCGCTTCATGCGGACCATCGACGGGCGCACCGATAAGCGGCGGGGCGCACACATGCGTGATCCTCGCCACGCCCTCCCACGGCGCATAGTCACTGCCGGAGGACCCGCACGATGATGACCGTTGTCACTCGTCGCCGTCTGCTCGGCGTTTCCGCCCTCGCCCCAATGCTGACCTGCACCCGGCTGGTGCAGACCCAGGGCGAAGCTGCGCCGACGCCGAGCATCGAAGCCCCTGTGGTGGACAGCCTGTCGATCCAGGTGGTGACCGACGGCAACCACGACGTCTTCATCTCCGGGGCACAAGTCCCGGGCATTCGCGTCGAGCGCGTGCGCGGCTTCCGTGGTGCCCAGGAGCGGCGGGCGCTCCGCAGCGAGCATGGCCTCTCGCTGTATCTCACGTCCCATAGGGGCGACGAGACGCGGAGCTTCCTCCTCGACTTCGGCTACACGCCGGAGACATTGAACAACAACCTCGAGTTGCTCGGGCTCGAGGTGGCAGGGCTCGATGCGCTGATCCTCAGCCACGGGCACCTGGACCACTTTGGTGGGCTGGAGGGCTTCCTGGCCAGACACCGCGCCGCGATGAAGGGGGACCTGCGCCTCTACGTAGGGGGCGAGGACGTCTTCTGCTATCGCCACAGCCCGGCCGGCAACGGCGCCTTCGCCAGCTACGGCGTGCTAGATCGGCGGATGCTTGAGGCCGGGCAGGTGCGGCTGGTATCGTCGGAGGAGCCACTGGTCGTCGAGGGCCACGCCTTCAGCACGGGCGCCATCCGCCGGACCAGCTTGGAGCGCGTGCTGCCCAACAGCTTCGTCGAGTTCGGCCGGCGCGACAGCGCCGGCTGCGACGTGGCGAACTACGCGAACCACCACTTCACCCCGGCCGAACTGGCCGGCCAGCCGGTGCCGGACCAGCACCTGCACGAGACCGGCACCTGCTTCCATGTGCGGGACCGTGGCTTGGTGGTCATCACCTCTTGCGGCCACAGCGGCGTCATCAACACGGTGCGCCGGGCGAAGCAGGTCAGCGGCGTGGACAAGGTTTATGCCCTGGTCGGTGGCTTCCATCTAGCGCGGGCGCCCGACGATTACCTGAGCCGCGTGGTGACCGAGCTGAAGACCCTAGACATTGAGCATGTCCTCCCGATGCATTGCAGCGGCTTGAACTTCCTGGAGGCAGCGAAGCGGGAGATGCCGCAAGCGCTGGTGCTCTGCACCACCGGCAGCCGCTTCACCTTCGGGGCCTAGGCGCACACCAGCCGCTCGCCGCCGGCTCAGGCGGGTACCGCCTCGATCAGGCCGACCGTCATCCCTGTTGGTAGCAGGCGCGTGATCCGTAGTCCCACCGAGGCGAGGAGCGCCCGCCACTCGCCCTTGGTGCGCTCGCGCCCGCCCGTCCTGACCAGCATGTT
>NZ_JACOMF010000103.1 GCF_014283215.1 Siccirubricoccus deserti | reverse complement strand
AAAACCTCACTCAGCGACTACCGCCTCGTCAGCGGGGCAAGGAGTTTGACCCATCCAGGCCAACCAGTCAACCCCGCCGCCGTCTTGGTGAGGCGGGTTCTAGGCCCAGACCCGGAAGCTGTCAAACCCCCCTGACCAACCCCGGCTGCCTCCAATCAACCCTTTGAATTTTCTCAATTTATTCCTTTTCAACAAGGCTCCCCCGGGCCTGCTGGCGACTTCGTTCCGGCTGCAGATGACAATTTTTCTGCAATTGCTCCGCGAGCCCATGATCCCGCCCGCATTCCGCGTCAGCTCTCGGCGCTGATGCGGTTGTCGCGAATCACCTTGCCCCATTTGTCGATCTCGCTGGCCAGGAACCGGCCGCATTGCTCGGAGTTCGAGGCGACCACATCCGCCCCCTGCTCCTCGATGCGCTTCCGCACCTCGGCATCGCCCAGCGCCTTGGCCAGCGCCTCCTGCATCCGCTGCAGGATCGGCTCCGGCGTCCCTGCGCGGCCCAGGAAGGCCCACCAGGTCGGCGCCTCGAAGCCGGTGAAGCCCTGCTGCGCGAAGGATGCCACGCCGGGCACGTGCCGCGTCTCGCCAGCCGTGGTCACCCCGAGCGGCCGCAGCGTCCCGGCCCGGATATGCTGGCTGATGATCACCACATTCGACATGAACAGCGGCACGTTGCCGGCCACCGCATCCTGCACGGCAGGGCCGCCACCACGGTACGGCACATGCACCAGGCTGAACCCGCCCTGCTGCTGCAACAGCGTGGTCGAGACATGGGCCAATCCGCCAACGCCGGAACTGGCGTAGCTGATGCTGTCCGGCGCCGCTTTGGCGGCCGCAACCACATCCTGGAAGTTCCGATAGGGCGTACTCTGGTGCGCCACCAGCGCCAGCGGCCCGGTCGCCACCAGGCTGACCGGCGCAAAGGCTTCCATCGCCCGGTAGGGCAGCCGCATCACCGTCTGGTTGGTGGCCTCGTTGTCATAGGCCAGCATCCAGGTATAGCCATCGGCTGGCGTCCGCGCCGCCTCGGTGGCGCCGATCGAGCCCGAGGCACCGCCCTTGTTGTCGATCACCACCGGACGGCCCAGCGCCTCGGCCAGCTTGGCCTGGAAGATGCGGGCGATGGTGTCCGTGGACCCGCCCGGGGGCCAGGGGACGATCAGCCGTATCGGCCGGTCCGGCCAAGCCTGGGCGCGGCCGATGGCCGGCGCAGCCAGCCCGCCAGCCGCCAGGGCCAACAGGAGACGACGATTCATGGATGTTTCCTCGGCTTGAACGGCAGCTTCGTTGCAAAGCTACCACCGCCGCCAGATTGGCCCCGGCGGATTCGGCGCTCAAGCCCGCAGCGGTGGCTCGATGGTCAGGTCAAGCCGGAAACTCTCCTCGATGTGCTGCGCCAGCGCTTCCGCCACCGGGGAGCAGGGACCGCGCAGCAGGCCGATGGCGAAATCCGGCAGCGGCGGCAGCCCTTCCTCGGCGCCAAGCCGGCTGACCCCTTCGGGCAGCGGCGCCGGCATCGCCACGGTCACCGCCAGCCCGGCCAGAGCCACCGCCAGCGAACCGGAGAGCGAGGCCGCGGTATAGGTCATCCGCCAGGGCCGATCGGCGGCATCCAGCGCGCCGATCGCCGCCTGCCGCCAGGCGCAGCCGGAGGAGGCCAGTGCCAAGGGCAGGGGGCGACGCCGCGCCGCCGCCTCGGTCCCGATCCAGAGCAGCGGGCCGCGCCACAGCCAGCGCACCCGGGCACCCGGCGGCTCATTGCCCTCGGAGATCAGGGTCAGGTCGAGTTCATCCTCGCCCAGCCGTTCGACCAGTTCATTCGAGGGGGCGCAGATCACCTCCACCTGCACCGCCGGGTGGCTGGCGGCGAAGCGGGCCAGGATGCCGGGCAGCCAGCGGATGGCATAGTCATCCGGGGTGCCGAGGCGCACCGCGCCGGCGACCTCCGGCTGGCGGAAGGTGGCGTGGATCTCGTCGTTCAGCGCCAGCATCCGCCGCGCCCGCTCGAGCAGCCACAGCCCATGCTGGGTCGGCTCCACCCCGCGGGTGCCGCGCAGCAGCAGCGGCTGGCCGAGCATGTCCTCCAGCCGGCGGATCTGCATGGACACCGCCGATTGGGTCCGCCCCACCGCCTGGGCGGCGCGGGTGAAGCTGCCGCCCTCGACGATCAGGACGAAGCTGCGGAGCAGGTCGGGGTCGAGCCCGGGGGGAAGCGCGAGCATGGGGACATCATCAAGAATTCTGATGGAAAACGTCAATTCAATTCGTTTTCCTTATTCACTTCTCCCAGCCAAATTCCTGGCAAGGAGGACACCGCCATGGCGACCCTGAACGCCCGTATCCCTTCCCTGTCCTTGACCAGGCTGACCCTGCCCGCGTTGCCGGCGCTGCGAACGATGCTGCGTGCCATCACCACCCGGCGCCAGCTCGCAGAGATGGACGACCGGATGCTGAAGGATGTCGGCATCAGCCGCGTCGATGCGTTGCGGGAGGCCGAACGCCTCCCCTGGGACCTGTCCCGGCACCGCTAAGCGGCAGCGCCCGCCCTTCCCCCAAGGCGTCTCTCCCCAGAGGCGTCTTCCCTCCCGAGGCGTCCCCCCTCGGGAGGGTGCCTACCCTATTCCAGCTCGGCCGACAGGGTGATCTCGGCGTTCAGCACGCGGGACACCGGGCAGGTCGCCTTGGCCTCGGTGGCGAGGCGCTGGAATTCCTCGGCTGTCACCCCCGGCACCTTGGCCTTCAGCTGCAGCACCACCGCGGCGATCTTCCAGCCGGGACCGTCCTGCTCCATTGACAGCTTCGCCTCGGTCGCCAGCCTTTCCGCCGTATGCCCGGCGCCCTGCAGCTTGAAGGCCAGCGCCATGGTGAAGCAGCCGGCATGGGCGGCGGCGATCAGCTCCTCCGGGTTGGTGCCGGTCCCCTCCGCGAAGCGCGAGTTGAAGCCATAGGGCGTGTCGCGCAATGTGCCGCTCTGCGTCGTCAGCGCGCCCTTGCCCTCCTTGCCGCTGCCCTGCCAAGTCGCCGAGGCGGTGCGTCGGATGCTTGCCATGGTCGCTCTCTCCTTCAGGCGTGGTTGCTGGATATCGGGCGCATGCCGGAAGCCTGGAGCCGGATCGCGTCAGCGTGAAGCGACAGCGCCCTATTCCGCCGCGGGCATCCCCACTCCGCGCCGGCGCAGCTCCGTCATCTCGGCCCTGAGCGCCGCCACCTCGGCCCGCAGCACGGCGATCTCCTCGCCGACCGGATCGCAGGGCTGGTCGAGCAGCCCGTAGCCGGGGCTCGGCGCCGGCGCCGCGCGGGCCGGCATGATCCGGTGCTCATGCGGCGGCCGGGCCGGGATGCCGACGACGGTCTCGCCCGCCGGCACCTCGCCGGAGACCACCGCATTGGCGCCGATCCTGGCGCCGTCGCCGATGCGGATCGGCCCCAGCACCTGCGCCCCGGCGCCGATCGCCACGCCATCGCCGATGGTCGGGTGCCGCTTGCCGCCGGGCCCGGCCCGGTTGCCGAGGCTGAGGCCGCCCAGGGTCACGCCATGGTAGATCAGCACGTCGTCGCCGACCTCGGCGGTCTCGCCGATCACCACCCCCATGCCATGGTCGATGAACAGCCGCCGGCCAATCCTGGCGCCGGGATGGATCTCGATGCCGGTGATGAAGCGGTTGACATGGGAGATGGTGCGGGCCAGGGCGCGGAAGCCAGCGCGGTAAAGCCAGTGCGCCGGGCGATGCATCAGCACCGCCTGCAGCCCGGCATAGCAGGTCATCGCCTCGAACCAGGTCGGCCGGGCCGGGTCGCGGGTGCGGATGGTCCGGGCGAGTTCGATGATCTCCATGGCCCCCTCCCTCACGCCAGCCAGGGCGGCACGGGCAGGCCGCGCTCGCGCAGGAAAGCGGGATTGAACAGCTTGCTCTGGTAGCGGGCGCCGCCGTCGCAGAGCACGGTCACGATGGTATGGCCCGGCCCCATCTGCCGCGCCACCGCGATCGCCGCCGCGACATTGATGCCGGCCGAGCCGCCGATCGAGATGCCCTCATGCAGTTGCAGGTCGAAGACCTGCTCCAGCGCCGTGGGATCGTCGATCTGCACCGCATCGTCGATGAAGGCGCGGCCGTGTTCGAGATTGCCCGGCACGGCGGAAGCCTGGCCGATACCTTCGGTGATGGAGTTGCCCTCGGCCTTCACCTCGCCGGTCTTGATCCAGGAATACATGCCGCTGCCCATCGGGTCGGCGAGCACGATGCGGAGCTTCGGGTTGCGCGCCTTCAGCGCCCGGGCGACGCCGGTCAGCGTGCCGCCGGTGCCGCAGGAGCAGGTGAAGGCATCGACGCGCCCGCCAGTCTGCGCCCAGATCTCCGGGCCGGTCGTCGCCTCATGCGCCGCGGCATTGGCGAGGTTGCCGAACTGGTTCGCCCAGATCACCCGCTTGCCCTCTGCCGCCAGCTGCTCGGCAATGCGGCGGGAGGTGTTGACGTAATGGCCGGGGTCGCGCAGCGGCTTCGGGTCCACCAGCCGCAGATCGGCGCCGATCATCCGCAGGAAGTCGAGCTTCTCCCTGCTCTGGGTATGCGGCACGACGATAATCGACTGGTAGCCGCGCGCATTGGCGACGAGGGTGAGGCCGATGCCGGTGTTGCCGGCGGTGCCCTCCACCACGATCCCCGGCTCGCCAGGGGTCAATTGGCCGCGGCGCTCGGCATCCTCGATGATGCCGAGGGCGGCGCGGTCCTTCACGCTGCCGCCGGGCTGCATGAACTCCGCCTTTCCAAGGATCTCGCAACCGGTGGCGGCGCTGGCGCGCTTCAGCCGAATGAGCGGGGTATTGCCGACGGCGCCGGCAAAGCCGTCCACCACCTGCATCGGAGTCGGGGGCTGTGCGGCGCTCATGGATCCTCCACGCTTATGCTGATCTGCGGCTGTCGGGGGCACGGATTCAAGAGGTTTGCTTGCATTGCTGCCCTGCAAGCATGACTTCGGATACATCCGGCAGGCAGCACGCTTGACCTTGTCGGCTCGTTTCTGGAACATATAGCGAACACGACATGACTTCCCTCCCGTCTCCCCCCTCCGGCCCCGCACCCGCGCCGCCCGGGCACGCAATGGACCGCCCTGCCCTGCTGGCGGCGCTGCGGTCGCGCCTTGCACAGGTCGATCGCAATGCTGCCGGAGAAGCGGGCAGTGCCAGTGTGGCCCTGTGCGCGCCGATCGACCAGAGCCTGCCCGGCGGCGGCCTGGCCCGCGCCGCGGTGCACGAAGTGCTGGCCGCCGAGCCGGGTGCCGCCGCCGGCTTCTGCGCCCTGGTGCTGGCCCGCGCCGCCGGCACCGTGCTGTGGATCGCCCCCGGGCCGGATACCTGGCCGCCTGGCCTGGCGCGCTTCGGCCTTTCGCCGGCCGATCTCGTGCTGGTGCAGGCACCGCGCGCCCTCGACGGGCTCTGGGCCATGGAGGAGGCGCTGCGCTGCCCCGGCGTCGCCGGCGCGCTGCTGGCGACGGATGCGCTCGACCTTACCGCGGCGCGACGGCTGCAAGTGGCGGCCGAGGCCGGCGGCGCCATCGGCCTGCTGCTGCGGCCGGATGACGAGGCTGCCAGCGCCGCCGCCGCGCTCACCCGCTGGCGGGTTGGCGCCCCGGCCGGTGCCGGCTCGGCGCATGACCTCGGCGACCCGCTCTGGCGGCTCGAGCTGCTGCGCTGCCGCGGCGGGCGGCCGCAGCGCTGGCAGGTCACCTGGCGCTCGGCGGCCGAGCGGCTGGACCCGGAGGAGGAGGAGGAGGAGACGCCCGCCGCGGCGCAGCCGCGGCGGCGGATGCAATGAGGCGGAGGAGCTGAAGGCCATCGTCGCCTGTCCTATGGTACCCCAGGCCCCGCCTGGGTCGGCGCAGACGCGACGGATCGCTGCCCCGCATGGGCCCTGGCGCCGGCTATAGCAGCGCCTCACGCCGGAAGCTGGTGAAGCGGCCGTTGCCCAGCACGATGTGGTCGTGCAGCACCACCCCCAGCACCGCCGCCGCAGCCTTGATCTCGGCGGTCATCCCGATATCGGCGCGGGAGGGGGTGGGGTCACCGCTTGGATGGTTGTGAACCAGGATCAGCGCGGTGGCGTGCAGTTCCAGGCACCGCCTCACCACCTCTCGCGGATAGACCGGGGTGTGGTTCACCGTGCCGCGGGCCTGCGCCTCATCCGCGATCAGGCGGTTCTTGCTGTCGAGGAAGAGGACGCGGAACTGTTCGACCTTCTCCCGTGCCAGCACCGCGGTGAGGTAGTCCATCAGCCGGTCCCAATTGTTCAGCACCGGCTGGTCGATCACCTCGGCGCGGGCGAGCCGCAGCGCCGCCGCCTGCACCAGCTTGAGCGCGGCAACGCCATGCGGGCTGAGGCCCTGGGTTTCCAGCAGCCCCTGCTGCGGCGAGGCCAGCACCCCAGCGAAGCTGCCGAAGCGGTGGATCAGCGCCCTGGCCAGCGGCCTGGCGGCGCCGGGCTCGACGGCGAAGCCCAGCAGCATCTCCAGCAATTCATGGTCGGCGAGCGCGTCCGGGCCACGTTCCAGCAGGCGATCACGGGAGCCGTTCGGGCTGCTGCCGCCCGGGACGGAGGTTCCGGCCGGATGGCGCCGGGTGAAGGCCAATGCCGCAGGTCCGGGCGCCGTGGTGCCGGTGGCAGGCTGGAAGATGCCGGGAGCCTCGGCGAAGCCGAGGGGGAATGCCGGCGTCTCCGGCGGCTTGGATGTCGCCAAGCGCCGCTCACCACCACAGCCAGATTGCCACAAGGACTGCATGGACCGCACCCCAGCCTTTCCGTGCCACCGCACAAGACCTAGCCATCCAGTTGTGGTGACACAACATTACACAACCATTTAACGATCTTTTCACTAAAACGACTACCATCACGCGCGCACATTGTTCCAGAAAGCCGGCGGCTCGACTTCCGGCCGCGCAAGGCACAGTCTTCCCGGCCAAGGCGGCGCATGGTCGCAGCGCCTACCGATCCCCGAAGCTCAGGAGCAGCCCATGCGCGTCGGCGTCTTCCACTTCCCCACCGACTACGGCATCGACCCCGCCGAACTCGCCGCCGCGCTGGAGGCGCGCAACTTCGCCTCGCTCTTCGTCTGCGAGCACACCCATATCCCGGTCAGCCGCCGCAGCCCCTTCCCCGGCGGTGGTCCGCTGCCGAAGCGCTACGCCCATACCCACGACCCTTTCATGGCACTGGCCTTCGCCGCCGCGACGACCAAGCGCCTGCGGCTCGGCACCGGCGTCTGCCTGGTGCCGCAGCACGACCCGATCATCACCGCCAAGACCATCGCCAGCCTGGATCAGCTCTCGGGTGGGCGGTTCGAATTCGGCATCGGCGGCGGTTGGAACGTGGAGGAGATGGAACAGCACGGCGCCCGCTACGAAACCCGCTTCAAGCTGATGCGCGAACGGGTGCTGGCGATGAAGGCGCTGTGGACCGAGGAAGAGGCCAGTTTCGAGGGCGAGTTCGTCCGCATCGAGCCCTCCTGGTGCTACCCGAAGCCGGTGCAGCGGCCGCATCCGCCCATCCTGCTCGGCGGCGAAACCGACCTGACCCTGAAGCGCGTGGTCGGCTTCTGCGACGGCTGGCTGCCTCGTGCCGGGGCGGGCTTCGATCCGGCGGTGGCGCGCGATCGGCTGCGGCGGATGGCCGAGGGGGTGGGGCGCGACCCGGCAAGCCTCAGCATTACCGTCTTCCGCGCCCCACCGGAGGCCGCTGCGCTGGACCGCTACCGGCAGGCCGGCATCGACCAGGTGCTGCTGGAGGTGCCCGACCTGCCGCGGGACGAGGTGCTTTCGCTGCTCGACCGGCTGGCGCCGCTCACCGCCTGAGAACACTCCCCCGCAAGCCGCTTCGCGGTTCGCGGGGGCCCGATGATCCCTTCGACCGGCGCTGCGGCACGCGTTCCGCGGCGATGGCCCGAAAATCAAGGAAGCGCCCCCGGTTCTGATCGGCGCTTGCATTGTTGAAACCCTGTGGTGGGCGACCTGAGGAGCATCAGGTTGTGGGTGAGGACCCGCAGGATGATTTCGCGCGCCTGCGCGGCACCGCTGCGAGCGCTCAGAGCCGAGCCGAGGCGTCGTTT
>NZ_JACOMF010000102.1 GCF_014283215.1 Siccirubricoccus deserti | reverse complement strand
CGCGATCGCCGACCATTGCTCATCGCTCAGCCAGAACAGTACCGACATGCGCAAGCCCCTGATGCCCAAGGGGCAGCGAATCACAACCGGCCGGGCCACTCAAAGCGGTAATCGAGTTCCGAGCCTAGTGGTGATCACGACGCTGGTGCGCTCGTAGAGCTTGCTGAGCAGGTGAAACAACAGGGCTCCGCCCGACGAGCTGAACGGCAGGTAGCCGAGCTCGTCGAGGATGACGAGGTCGAGACGGAGCAGACGATCGGCGAGTTGCCCTGCCTTGTTCGCGGTCTTTTCCTGCTCCAGCGCATTCACCAGGTCGACCGTGGAGAAGAACCTGACTTTCTTGCGGCCGTGCTCGATGGCCTGGATGCCAAGTGCCGAGGCGAGATGCGTCTTGCCGGTGCCGGGGCCGCCGATGAGCACGACGTTGTCGGCTCGCTCGGTGAACTCCCCCCGGTGCAGCTGCCGCACCGTGGCCTCGTTGACCTCGCTCGCCGCGAAATCGAAGCTTGCCAGATCCTTGTAGGCGGGGAACCGGGCGGTCTTGGTGTGATAGGCGATTGAGCGCACCTCGCGCTCGGCCATCTCGGCCTTGAGCAGCTGGGAGAGGATGGGAACGGCCGCCTCGAAGGCCGGTGCGCCCTGTTCCACCAGCTCGGCGACCGCCTGGGCCATGCCGTACATCTTGAGCCCGCGCAGCATGACCACGAGAGCGGCGCTGGCGGGATCATGACGCATGGCGCACCTCGCGGTCCCGCAGCGCGTCGTAGCGCTCGATGTCGGCCCTCGGCTCCTGGTTCAGGACGAGGGCCTGGGGTGCGTCGATGACCGCGGCCGTGTTCGTGCCGTCAGTCAGGCGGTGCAGGACGTTAAGGACGTGGGTCTTGGTGGCGACGCCACCCTCGAGGGCCAGCTCCACGGCGCACAGCACGGCCACCTCGTCGTGCTGCAGCACGAGGGCGAGGATGTCCACCATCTCCCGGTCACCTCCGGGCCGCCGGAGGAGCTGGGCCTGGAGCTTGCGGAACGCCTCCGGCATCTCGGCAAAGGGCGCGCCGTTGCGCAGGGCGCCTGGCTTGCGCTGGATCACTGCCAGGTAGTGCCGCCAGTCGTAGACGGTGCGGCTGGGAACGTCGTGCGAGCGCTCGACGATCCGGGCGTGCTCGCACAGGATCTGTCCCTCGGCCGCCACGACGAGCCGGTCGGGATTGACCCGCAGGCTGACCGGCCGATTGGCAAACGAGGCTGGGACGCTGTAGCGGTTGCTCTCGAAATGCACGAGACAGGTCGGCGATACCCGCTTGGCGTGCCCGACGAAGCCGTCGAACGCCCGCCCTATCGGCATCAGGCCCGTCCTCTCCCGGGCATGCGCCTCGGCGACGCTGCCGGGAAGGACCCCGTGGGGGAGTTCGTTCCAGCGCTCGATGCAACGGGCCTCCAGCCACGCGTTGAGGGAGGGCAAATCCTCGAACGACGGCATGCCCTGCCAGATCTGCCACCGGGCGTCCTGCACGTTTTTCTCGACCTGGCCCTTCTCCCAGCCCGAGGCCGGGTTACAGAACGTCGCCTCAAACAGGTAGTGGCTGGCCATGGCCGCGAACCGCGCGTTGACCTGCCGGATCTTGCCCGTGCCGATGCGATCCACGGCAGTCCTCATGTTGTCGAAGATGCCGCGGCGCGGCACGCCACCCAGCACGCGAAACGCCTCGGCCAGGGCATCGAACAGCATCTCGTGGGTCTGCAGCTTGTAGGCCCGCATGACGAAGGCCCGGCTGTGCGACAGCTTGGTAGGGGCCGCCTGGAGCTTGAGGCGCTTGCCGCCCACCGTCGCCCAGTCCTCGCTCCAGTCGAACTGGAACGCCTCGCCGGGCTGGAAGGCGAGCGGCACGAACACCCCGCGCCCGGTGGTCCACTGCACCGTCTCCCGTCTCGCTTGCCAGCGCCGGACGAAGGCAGCGACCCGAGCGTAGGATCCACCATAACCCAGGGCCACCAGGCCCGCGTGGATCCGCCGCACGGTCCGGCGCCCCTTGCGTCCCTTGCCCGTCTCAACCCTCAGCCACTCCGAGAGCTTGTCGGCGAACAGGTCCAGGCGGCTCGGCCGCTCGGGAACCTTGAACCTCACCTCCACGGCGTCCGACCGCAGATACTTGCGGATCGTGTTCCGCGACAGGCCCGTCCGCCTCTCGATCTCGCGGATCGGTATGCGATCCCGGTGACGCCACCGGCGGATCACGCTCAACAACTCCATGTCGATCACTCCGATAACCCCGACCATCCGGTCGAGGAGGTGAACAGACACGGGTCACTTCTCAGCGAAAACTTCGAACCCTCCCGGGTCAGTTCTCACTGCAAATCAACACCCGGCGAAGAGAAGAAGCCGCGGACGGTGTGGTTGGCCCAGCCGGTGGCCACGGCGATCTGGGCGACGGTTACGCCTTCGGGTTGGCCACCTCACGATCAGTAATTCGATGGTGGCGCCGCGCTCAGCGCATCTCGCCGCGTCTTGAAGCCACGTTGTTCACGGGCGACTCAGTAGAAGACCGAAGGGAACCAGCAGTGCGCCGGCTGGCGGTACCGGCCGCGTGACATCAGCGTCATCGGCTTGACCACGCGCATTCCCTCGGCGAGGCACCAGCGCAGCAGCCCCGCCTGACAGCTCGGTAGGAGTAGCGAGATGGGCTCGCCACGCGCCGTCGCAGCACCGGCAAGCAGCGCCGCCATATCCTGCTCCGTCTCCGCCACGCCGTGGTTGGCGAGCCAGACGCCCGGCGCAGTCAGGTAGCCGACCATCCGGCCGTGGCGCTCCAGCACCATCGGTGCATGGCGGCCGATTGCCTGGCGCAGTTCCTGCGTACGTGTGACTCCATGCGCCGCGCTACAGAGCGCGTCACAGGCCGGGATGTCCGCCTCCTCCATCGGGCGGACACGCATTCCGCCGGCCATCTCGCCGCGCGGCGTGCCATGCATCAACAGGAGCGGAGCCTGCACCTCGAAGCCGAGCGAAGCGTAGAGCGCGAGCGAGCGCGTATTGAACGCGTCCTGCACCAGCCGCACGCTGGCGGCGTCCTGCGCGCGGTCGAGCACCGCCTGCATCAACTGACGACCAATACCCTCCGCCTGCCGGGACGGGTCCACCGTAATGGGGCCAACGCCGCGCACCTCGTCGACTTTAGAAAGGAAATTGGATCCGACGACAGTTTCGCCGATCGTCGCGACCACGCCGTAGTACGCAGGATCCTCGGCCAGGGCGCGAGCAAGGGCGATACCGCTCTCGCCTGAGGGGAAGTCCTTCGGGAAGCCGTGCGCGGCGGCGATACCGGCGAATGCGTCATGTATGATGCGCCCGCAGACCTCGGCGTCCGCGGTGCGGACGGGCCGAATGCTGACGTGGTGCTCGACCCGGGTCGGTGCCAGCGGGGTGGCAAGTCCGGAAGGATGATGATTGTTCATGGCACTGGGTCCTGCGTTCTGGTGGCTGGAATCAGGCGGCTTTGGAATGGGGTAGCGCATCGGCTCCCTCGTAGGGACGCAGCGGCAGGCGAGGGGCCGACGCTGTTGCGATCCGAAATGCCGATGGCCGCTGCGGTCTTCACCGATGCCTCCGCGCTGGTGTGCCAGCGCACTGCCGTCTCGGTCCTACCCGTCCTCCTGCTCCGCCTAATGCCGGTGCGGGGATGGGAGGTCGGTGGGCGCCTCCATCAGCGCGTACGGATGGCCAGCGCAGCCGACATTCGGGTTCGTTGCCGCGAACAGCCCCGCCGGGTTCTCCTTCCACAGCCAGACATGCAGGTCGTAGTGGTGTAATTCCGTCGGCATCAGCGGCTCGTGGCCTGCCATCGGGCCATCGAAGGGCCGGCCGAACAGCGTCGGACGCTCGGTGATGCCGGTCGCCAGCGGCACGAACCATTCGGCCGCGACAAGGCGTAGGCGACCGTTCTCGGCGGGCTCATAGACCAGCAGCGCGGGACGGAACGGATCGGGCGTCGGACCGAGATGGGCGGCGTTCAGGAAGTGCACGCCCATGGCGCCATTCTCATAGGCGACGCAACCGAGCGTCGAGAGAAAGCCATCGCGCACGGCGGCCGCCGGGTTCTCATACTTGCGGAGCGCCTCGCGCACTTCCTGCAGCTCGGGCGGCAGGACCGGCTCGGGCGCCGGGGTGGAGACGCGGTGGCGCGAGCCATGGTCATGGCCCGAATGTGCGGCGACCGGCGGGCTGCCCGCGAGCACCAGGGCCGCAAGGGCCAGCAGGGATGAGGCCATGCTCCGCATTGCACGCTTCCGCCCGGGGCATGGATGTATGGCGTTGCTCACCGTTATTCTCCTTCGCATCGAATCTGGCGTTCCCACCGGTGGTGGGACGAGGCGAAGCTGACCGAAGCGGCTTTCCGCGCCCATCGCCGGAAGTTTCTGGAGCTTTCCTTCCCGCTTCAGGCGCCGGAGGATCGCGCGCTGTCCCGGTCACCCGATCACCGGGGCCTGAGGCGGCAGCCCCCTCTCCCTGCGAAGTAGCAGGGTTCAACTGGATTTCCTGAAGCGTCGCCGGCATGCTCCCCAAAAGGCGCCGTCCCATGAGCGAGGCATGAACGTGGCGAACGGGTCGATATCGGACGAGAGGAAGCGGATCGCTGGCCTGATCAGGGACTACATCGCGCGCGAACGGATGTCCCGCGAGCAGTTTGCGTTCAGAACAAAACTCGGCAAGTCCACTGTGGACAAGCTGCTCGTTGGTCTGTTCTCGGACAAGACGCTCGCCATCGTCGAAAGTCAGACCGGCCTTGCACTGCGTGGGCCGCACTACCCGGACCTTCCCGCGACCGCATCACCCTTGGTGGTAGATGACTCTGGCCTGCCCTCACCGGATGGCCCTTCCCTCGCGGTGCTGTCTTTCACGAATATGAGCGGCGACCCCGGGCAGGAGCACTTCGCGGACGGGCTCGCCGAAGACATCATCACGGACCTCTCCCGCCTGCGCTGGCTATTCGTGATCGCCCGCAACTCCACCTTCACCTACAAGGGCCGCGCGGTCGACGTGCGGCAGGTCGGACGGGAGCTGGGTGTCCGCTACATTCTCGAGGGCAGCGTCAGGGCGGCGGCGGGTCGAATCCGCATTACGGCCCAGCTGGTGGAAGCGGCAACAGGCAAGCACATCTGGGCCGAGCGCTACGACCGTGAGCTCGGGGATATCTTCGCGGTGCAGGACGAGATCACGCGCAACATCGTCGCCGCGATCGAGCCGCACCTCTACGCCGCGGAGGGACTGCGCGCCGCGGCCCGGCCGCCCGGCAGCATCGATGCCTGGGGCCTGGTGGTACGGGCGATGGGGCTGATGAACAGGGTCGGGCGCGCGCACAACGAGGAGGCGCGGGCGCTGCTTGCGCGCGCCATTGCGATCGAGCCGCGCTACGCGCGGGCGCACGCCCTGCTTGGCTGGGCGGTCTGGTGGGCGACGGCGAGCCACTGGTGGCCGGGTGACCGGGACGAGGGGTTCGCGCAAGCCGTGCGGCATGCGCAGGAGGCGGTCGCGCTCGACCCGGCCGAACCCTGGGCCCGGATGACGCTCGGCTACTGCCTCTCGGAAACCCGACAGCACGAGCGGGCACTGGCCGAGCTCCGGGCGGCACTCGACATCAACCCGAATTTCGCGCTGGGCCGGGCGGCACATGGATGGGCGCTGACCATGGCTGGCCGCTTCGATGCGGCGATCGTCGAGACCGGCTTGGCGATTCGAATGAGCCCGACGGACAGTTTCGCCGGCCACTACACGGCACTGCACGGACTGGCCCTGCTTGCGGCGCGGCGCTTTGCGGAGGCGCTGCCCTTCCTGCACGCCTCGGTCGCCGCCCTCGCCGACTACCCTGGCCACTATCATTCCCTGATCAGCTGCTGCGCCCATCTCGGTCAGATCGAGGAAGCGAGAGCCTTCCTGGAGACACGGAACAGGCTCGGCCCGCCAGTCCGCCTTGGCGTGCTCCGCCGCCGTCTTGAGGGGCTCGGACATTGCGATGTCTTCCTGGAGGGCCTCGCCAAGGCAGGTGTGCCGGAGTAGTCCAACCCTGTCCTGCGGTGCCGAGCGCTTGCCAAATATGCGCGCCCGGCGGCCGGCGCGAGCGGATGTTTGGTCGCTGCCGGACGCCTGTCGGCGGACGTGCCTCTGCAGCCTATGCCAGGTCGAAGTCGCTTGCCCAACCTGGCCGCATGCTCAGACCGCCTCCACCCATGATGTCGGCCAGGTCGGATGGACTACTGAAAGCACCGTCGTGCCTGCCATCACAGGACGAGCGGTCATCGGTGCGCCCGAGCAGGCGAGCGGTGAAGGTGCTGGCGTCCGGGGCGAAGTCCGAGACCTGCGTGTTGTCGCCAGGATCCACGCCCTCGGGCGCGAAGCGCGGCCAGAGGTTGTACCCGTAATCCTCGAAGGCGAGCCCCTGAGAGGGCAGGAGCGACGCATTCAGGCTCACGCTAATAACCGAGCCGGCAATCTTGATACTCGAGGAGTCGAGGTCCGTTGCGCCACCCGTGACCAGATCGATCAGCGTGCCCGTGCCGTCCGGGAGAAGGATCACCACGGCGTCGAAGGTCACGCCCTCCCCGATGGGCGGGTCGAGGGTTGGGAAGAGCTCGATGCCTGCGCCGCGGTCGATGCCCCACACATAGGCCGCGCCGTCTGTCGTACCGATCGGTGCCGCATGGACCCCGCGCAGCACCACCTCGTCCGTGCGGGTCAGGAACGCATCCGCTACAATGACGTCGAGATCGCCGTTCTGAGGACCTTCGTAGGTCTCGAGGAAATCCCCAATGGAGTCGATCCGGTCGGGGCGGCCGACGCCATGGAGGCCGGGCCGAGCAGCCCAGGTCCCATCAAACATCCCGCCGAAGGTGAGCGGAAGGTCGTAAAGGATATCGTCATCGGCTTCGCGAAACCTAGCCGGAACATGCGGGGCATGTCGGTCGTGCTTCATCGTCAAACTCCCTGGCCGGATGGCCTGATGCGATCCATCCCCGTCCTCACCGGAGACGACGCAACGGTACCGGGCGCGGCTTTCCGCAGCCATCATCGGAAGTTTCCGGAGCTTTCCCGTCCTCTCCGAAGACTATCGCGAGTGCGCCATTTTTACGCCCCAGCGTCACTGCTCACCCGCTTCCCTGCCGGCGTGCCGAGCTTGCGGCCGCAGCCTTCCGCCACAGCTCAACTGAGATTGGCGTCGAGGGGCTGGTTGCCATTGCGGGCCTCGCCAGCGCATCAAGGTCGTAGACGAGGCGCGAGGCGGAGAGTGGCTTCGTGTACTCCGCTTCCTCTGGCAGGATGTCAGGGATCGTTGCCTGGAAAGTCGGCATGAATACGGCCAAGCCCGATCGCAGCATGAAGATCAGGGCGTAGAGCTGTCAGACCTCCATGACGAAGGGCAGGCAGAGCACGACGGCGGCGCACACCCCATCGAGCGCGACCAGCAGGGACCGGCGCGGAACGAGATGGACAAAGGCGCCGACGACGGGGGCTATGCCGGCATAGGCCACCATCTTGATCGCCAGCGCCATGCCGAGGGCCGCCCCGGCTGGCTCGAGGGCCAGCAGTTCGAGCGCCACGGTCGCGGGCCCTGTGCCGAGCAGCGGCAGCACCTGCGCAGCAAGAGCAGCACCTGCGCAGCAAGAGATGGCGTTGGGATCTGATGCGGAATAACTGAATCAGATCTGACTGCTGTTTGGGTGGCTGGGCCGGAAATAGGCTGGCAGAGTCCCGGCGGGCCGGGGTATTCCGCCAGGGTGATCGAAGGGGACACCATCCGGTCACGATATCAGCACGCAGCGGCGACGGCATCGCCGGCTACCGCTCCTCCGGTGGCCTGACGTGGCGAAAGATCCAGAGCAACGCCAGATCGTAGGCGATCTTGAGCACGCCGCAGAGGATGAAGGGCGCCGTCTGCCATCCGGATGCGAAGATCGCGCCGGCAATGGCGGGCCCGGCCGCCGCCGCGAGGCTACGCGGCACCGCCGTGAAGCTGGAAGCCGCCGTGCGCTCCGGTGGGATGACGACGGCCATCACGTAGGACCAGAAGAAGAACAGCCCCGCCTGTGCCAGCGAGAGGTCGAAACGCCCGAACAGCCAGAGTGCGAGCAGCGCTTGGACCGCCAGCCCGCCGGCGAAGCTGTCCACGCTGAACAGCGCAGCGAGCT
>NZ_JACOMF010000101.1 GCF_014283215.1 Siccirubricoccus deserti | reverse complement strand
GCGCTCGGCGGTCCGCAGCCGTGCCGCTTCGATGCGGCAGCCGGACTTCAGGACCTTGTGGAACAACTCGATCTTCCAGCGCTGGGCATACCAGCAGAGCTTCTCGACCGCGCTCCGCACCGAGTTGACGGCCAGGTCGGTGACGAGTTTCCACTCAATGCGGGCCCGACCGCGTGGTTTTCTGGCTTCGAAGGCGTGGATCACGGCCAAGTCGAGTGCGGGATAGCGCTTCTGCTTGCCGATCGGGGGCAGGATGTGGATCTTCCGGAAGCGCAGCTGGAGCATCGCCGTGGTGGGACGCCCCTTCGCGTCTGGCACTTCGATTGGCACTTCGATCTTGTGCTGTCCTGAGACCGGTACGCGGGCCATCAGCCGCGCGACCGTGCGATGACCATCGTCGGCCAGCCGGTCGACACAGGTGCGAACCAGGAAATGCGTGCCAGCCTCCCTGGCTGCGCAGAAGAACTCGTAGATGTCGTTCTTCCGGTCACCGACAAATACGCAGCGGCCGGGATCACCAAGCAGCTTGGTCGATTGCGTCAGGCTCGACAGCCAGCGGATGCTCTCCTTATCCTCGATCGGCACCCGGGTCGGATTGACATGCCGCTTCAGACCATTGGTGCCCTTGAAGCTCTTGCGGCTCCAGAACTGCACGGCGGCGAGACCCAGCGGCAGTTCCTCGCGCGTCACCACCAGGCTGCCATGCATCAGCAGGCCGCATTGCGTGAGGATGCGCGGCTTGCCGTTGCGGTTCCGCCCGATCGGCACCTGACCGATGGCACCGATCGTCTCGCGCTTTGCCCAGCGAAAGCTGAACTCGGTCGTGTCCTGGATGACCAGCACCAACCCGGGCGTGCTGGCGAAGCGGTCGGCGGTAGCCTGGAAATGCCCCGTCAGCAGCGCATCCTCGCTGAACCGCTCGTTCGACAGGAAGCGGTAGGCTGCCTTCGTGTTCGCCCAGTCCTGACAAGCCATCGGCAGCGGAGACCCTGCTGCCTGTTCCAGCCGCCCCAGCAACAACCGCAGGCGCTTGCTCAGGCGCTGATCCCCGAGCTGACATCCCGCCACTTCGTTGTCGATCCAGCTCCGCCCGGTATCACTGCTCCCGAACGAGACACTGTCGCCCGTCCGTTCTGACCCCTTCGGCATTGCCGCCTCGTGTCACGCAACGCACGGCATCCAGTCCATCAATGCTACCCCGGTTCCGCCGCTCCCGTTCGAAAATGTGGGTAATCGGAAGCGTCACCGGACGCTTACGCTCTAACGCTGCGGATCTAAGTCGCAATGGTCACAGAACCTCGCAGGCTTGCGCGGACCCGCACCACCGAATGTCAGGACCAAACTTCTAGCCGATCAGCGGGCAGCCGCCTGCGCTGATCGGCCGGAAGGCCTCTTCGGCGGGTATGACGGCCGACACCTTCATCAGGTCCCAGCCACCACGGCTTTCGGAGGGGGTCTTCACCTGCAGCAGGTAGGCGTCATGGATCTTGCGACCATCGGGACGAATACGCCCCACGCCATGCACATCGTCGTCCGTCGGCATCGCCCTCATACGGGCAACGGCGGCCGCACCATCAGCCTTCGCCGCGGCCACTCCCATATCTGCTGCTGCCTTCAGATAATGGAGCGTGTCCGAATACACCCCTGCCGAAGCGGAGCTGGGCCAGTTGTGGTTGGTCTTCGGCTTGATGCGCTCCATGAAGGCGCGCGTGCGGTTGTTCGCATCCCAGTAGAAGCTCTCGGTCAGCAGGATGCCTTGCATGGCGTCCAGACCAAGCCGGTGCACCTCCGTCGCATACATGAGCAGCGTCACCGTCCTCATCCGGCGGTCGATGCCGAACTCGCGCACCTGCTTGAGGGTGTTGTAGGTGTCGGCCCCCGTCTGGCAGAGCGCCAGCACCTTCGCGCCGGACGCCTGCGCCTGCAAAAGGAAGGCGGAGAAATCGGTTGTGCCGGGGAAGGGATAGAAGATGCGGCCGGACACCTTCCCGCCGCCCCCGGTCACGAAATTGGTCGCATCGCGCACCATGGCCTGGCCGAAAGCATAGTCAGCCGCCAGGAAGAACCAGTTTTGACTTCCCTGGCCCATGATGGCCGCCGTCGATGCCTTCGACAGCATGTAGGTGTCGTAGGACCAGTGGATGGTGTTGGGGCTGCACTGCGCTCCGGTCAGTTCCGAGGTTGCGGCCCCGACGACGAGCATGACCTTGTTCTTCGCGCGCGCCACGCTGTTCACCGCCAGGGCGGTGGTCGAGGTGGAGACGTCGACCAGGCAGTCCACGCCCTCCTCATCGAACCACCGCCGCGCGATGCCGGAGGCGATGTCGCCCTTGTTCTGGTGGTCGGCAATCAGCACATCGACATCAATGCCCAGCTCGGCGGCACCGAAATCCTGGATCGCCTGGCGGCAGCACGCCATGGATGGCTCGCTGTTGTCCTTGTTCGGCCCGGAGAGGTCGGTGATGATGCCGAGCCTGATCTTCTGCCGAGCGGGCTGGGCACGACCCACGGTCGGCCCCGTGAGGGCGAGGGCACCAGCGCCCATCAGGCCACGGCGTGTAAGCGTCATATTTTCCTCTCCGGTTAAGCCTTGCTTCTCTGAGTCTTCCTGGCGCGAATGACGCCGCTGAGGCGTCTGCCAGTGGCGCTGGCGCGCTATTCCGCTGCTTTCTGTTGCGGACGCCCGGCGCCGCGCCGGTAGCGGGCGGCGGGGTGAGGGGAGGTCAGCCGTGGGCCGGCGCCGAACAGCTTCTCGCGCAGCGTGCCCGGCGCATAATCGCGCTTGAAGACGCCGCGCTTCTGGAGCTCCGGGACGACAAGATCGACGAAGTCGACGAAGGTCTCCGGCATCACCTGGTAGGTCAGGTTGAAGCCATCCACGCCGGTCTCGCGCATCCAAGCCTCAAGTTCGTCAGCTACCCGGCCTGGCGAGCCGACAATGATGGGGCTGGCTCCGCCGATCCCGATGAAGTCCGCCACCTCACCGACCGTCCAGGCCCGCTGCGGGTCGGCGATGGTGAAGCGGTCAATCGCCGAGTGGATGGCGTCGTTTCGCATGTGCTTCACGACCTCATCCGGACGGCAGCCGGAGAAATCGATGCCGGTCCAGCCGGACATCAGGACCAGGGCGCCCTCGTGGCTGACATAGGCCTTGTAATCCTCCAGCTTGCGCTGGGCCGCCTCATCGGTTTCCCCGACGATCACAGTCATCATGGCGAAGACAAGGACATCAGAGGAGTTCCGGCCCGCCGCCTCCACCTGCTGTCGCAGCTTCGAAACGGCCGGCCCCACGATCTGACGCGAGGGCGCGCTGACGAAGACGCATTCGGAGTGGCTGGCTGCAAAGGCCTGCCCCTTGGCGGAGGAGCCTGCCTGGAACAGCACGGGCGTGCGCTGCGGCGAGGGTTCCGGCAGGTGGATGCCTTCAAGGTCGTAGTACTCGCCGTGATGCGTGACCCGGTGGACCTTCGCCGGGTCGGTGAAGATGCCGGCAGCCCGGTCACGGCGCACCGCATCGTCCTCCCAGCTGCCCTCCCACAGCTTGTAGACGACCTCCATATACTCCTCGGCCATGTCGTAGCGGGCGTCATGCCCGATTTGGCGCTGGCGGCCCATCGCCTTGGCGGCGCTGTCGAGATAGCCGGTCACGATGTTCCAGCTGACCCGGCCGCCGGTCAGGTGGTCCAGTGTTGACATGCGGCGCGCGAAGGAAAACGGCGGCTCGAAGGAGAGCGTGCCGGTGATGCCAAATCCAAGGTGCTCTGTCACAGCGGCCATGCCCGGGACGAGCAGCATCGGATCATTCACCGGGACCTGTACGCCGTTGCGCAGGGCGGCGTCCGGGGTGCCGCCATAGACGTCGTAGACCCCCATGACGTCGGCCAGGAAGATGCCGTCGAACTTGCCGCGCTCAAGGGTTCGGGCGAGTTCCGTCCAGTAGCTCAGCGAGGTGTAATCCGCGGACCGGTCGCGCGGATGCCGCCAGAGGCCGGGGGACTGGTGCCCCACGCAGTTCATGCTGAAGGCGTTGAGGCGCATTTGCTTCGTCATTCCTGACGGCTCCTCCGGATTGGTTGTGCTGGGCGTGTTCGGGGAGATGTTCAGTCATCCCGTCGGGGAAACGGCCTGAGCCGGGGCGACCGGGCTGCGCAGGGCGGCAATGGACAGGATGCCGAGGACAGGGCCCGGAACCAGAAGCAGCGGCACCCAACGCCAGGAACCGAGCCATTCAGCAGCCAGGGGCAGCAGCCAGATGGACAGCCCGGTCAGCGCGAAGCCGCAGCCAAGCTGGATGGTCAGGGCGGTCCCGACCAGGCGCAGGTCACAGCGCTCCGTGACCATGGCCGAGAACTGAGCGGAGTCAGCGATGACCGAGGCGCCCCAGAGGGCCCCGACCGTGGCGAAGAGCCAGAGCGGGCCGTCAAAGGTGAAGCTGATGAGGGCCGCGCAGGCGCCCGATATTGCCAGGGCTCCGATCGTGACCGCTGGACGCCCCAGCCGGTCGGCAAGGTAGCCCGACAGCACACAGGCGGGAGCGCCGGCGGCGATGATTGCGAAGGTCATCAGGGCAGCGCCTGAAGCCCCTCCGTCAGTCACGTCAAGGCGCAGGCGGACGAGGACCAGGAGCCAGGCCCACATCGCATAAAGCTCCCACATGTGTCCGAGGTATCCGCCGGTGGCCAGCCGGAAGGGCCGGTTCGCCAGCACCGCATGCAGGTCCCGCAGGTCGAAAGGCGTCCTGGGGAAAGGGAAGGGGCCATTGCGCAGGACGGCGGCCGCTGTCGCGGCCCCGATGAGGGTTGCGACAGTCGTGGCAAGCACGGCGTCGCGCCAGCCGAGGTCGAGGGAGGCGTCGATGAGATGCGGCAATGCCGAGCCGATGGTCAGCGCTCCGATGGCAGTGCCGAGCGCAACCCCCCGCCCGCGGCGGAACCAGGTCGAAAGGAGCTTGAGGGCTGGCGGGTAGACCCCTGCGAGGAACACCCCGGTGGCTATGCGGCAGCCGATGGCCGACGGGGCGTCTGTTGCAAGCAGGAGACCGGCATTGGCAATCGCCGCTCCGGTCGCGCAGACCGCCATCAGCCTGTTCGGCGCCACCCGGTCAGCAAGACCAAGCGTCGCAGACCCCACAGCGCCGAGCACGAAGCCCATCTGGACGGCGATGGTAAGCCAGGCCGCACTGGTGTCGGAGAGGTTCCACTCCGCCCGGAGCTGCGGCAGGACAGCCGTGGCCGAGAACCAGGTTGCCAGGGACAGAACCAGGCACAGGCAGGTCATTGCCAGCGCCACAACGCTCCGGCTCCCCTGCAAGTCTTCGGCCGCCTGCTTCTCTGCTGCCATTCCCGTCACCGCACCGCTGCGAGCCAGCGGCAGGGCTTCCGGACGAGAGTGGGTCGTCGCGCCATCGTGGCAGGCATGTTCACTTCCTTGGACGGGACTCCATTACGGGCTTCCGCCCGCGCAATCCAATGAATAGATTTCCGGCGTGACCAATCGAATTTCTTCATGTAAGGCGGAAGGCCGGAACCGAATGGGCCGATGAACTTCAAGCAATTGGAGGCATTTACTGCCATTGCGCGTTTTGGCGGCTTCGCCGAGGCCGCAGAGAGGCTGAACCTCACCCAGTCGAGCATCTCGGTGCGGATCCGGGAACTTGAACAGGACCTGGGGGTGACGCTGTTCGACCGTTCGCGGCGGCGCGTGCAGCTGACCCCGAAAGGCAGGGAGCTCCTCGGTTATGCCGAGCAGACCATTGCCCTGCAGACGGAAATGCGAAAGCGCGTCGGGTCGTCAGAAACGCTGTCGGGCGTGGTGCGCATTGGCGTCGTGGAAATGGTCGCCATCACCTGGTTGCCACGCTTTGCTGAGCTCCTGCGTGCCCGTTACCCGGCGCTGACTCTGGAGTTCGAGGTTGCCCTCAACCCGTCGCTGCTGAGTTGGGTCAAATCGGGCGAAATCGATATAGCGCTTGTCGCTGGCACCGGCTCGGAGGTAGGCCTTCCTTCCCGCAGTCTGGGCTCTGTACCTTTCGCCTGGATGGTTGGAGCGAGCTTTCCCGTTCCCGACCGCCTAGTGACGATTCAGGATATCCGGCAGTGGCCAGTCATCTACCAAGGTACAGACTCCTATATGACCCAGCTGGTCGCTTCTCTCCTTGGGTCAGGTGGCAAGCCGGGGCGCAGCGGTACGTCCTGCAACAGCCTTGCTGCACTGGCATCACTAACTATGGCAGGCCTTGGTGTGAGCTTGATGCCACTCCAGACCTCAGCACGGGATATCAGTGAGGGTCGATTACGGATCCTGCCGATAGAGCCGGCCTATGTCGAGGTGACCTTCTCTGCAATATGCGCGACGCCCTATCCGTCATTAGCGTTCGAGAAGCTGCTGGATCTGGTCGTGGAAACCAGCAGTTTCGAACGGTAAAATGCCGTCCATTGTCGCCCACCGTGGCAGCCTACCGGCCCCCCGGGTGTAGCGAGGTCGCGCGTTGCCGGACATCTGCAACGTCTTGAAAAAAGTTGGGGGCACAGCAGGCGAGCTCGAGTAGAGACAGCGTCCGAGGATCGACGTCGTTCAGCTTAGCGGTGGACATGAAAGGGAGGAATTGCTGCGCTCACTCCGCGCAGTTAAAGAAGGCGTCCCTGCCCTCCGGTGGCTCTTGGGGCTGCCTCCTCGCTGTCTCCTCCGTCCGTCTTGACGCCTCGCGCCACGATCTGCAGCGTCCCATCAGGCAGAGGCCGCTGCAGCTTCAGCGCCTCGTCTACCGACGCCAGTATCCAGGTCTCCAGTTCCTCGGGTTGGGTCAGAATAGCCGGCATGGCTTTCGGGTGGATGGCGCCAACCTCCGCATTCGGCTCTGTCGTCAGGAAGGCAAACAGGTCGGTGGTGACCTCGCCCTCCTTGACCTTCCGGACGGAGGTCGACTGCGGCACCCAGATCCCGGCGAAGAATGCCAGCGGCCGATCCTCCGCCAGGGCGAACCAGATGTCGCCACCGGCCGTCTTGTTGAACTCACTGAAGGAGGTGAACGGCACCAGGCAGCGGTTCTCGACCCAAGCCAGCGCTTCCAGTGCGCCGAGTGGGTGTTGCGGACATTGGTGGTGCCCCCGTCCGGCTCCATGCGGAGAAGCTGGTCGAAATAGACCTCCTTGCCCTTGGCGCAGAGCTTCTCGGCCCGGGCAGTTGCGGCATCGAGCAGCGCCTTGCGCGAGGACGGCATGCCCCACCGTGCCATCGCCAGCACCCGCTCGCCGCCCTCGCCGCGGACGATCGGCGCCGCATAGTCCGGGAAGATCCCCGGCTGCGGCGGCAGGTTGAGGCCGCGGTCCATCGCCCGGGTGAGCTCGCGGATCGCCGCAGGGCCCTTGGTGAGGCTGTAAAGATTGCACATCCTGGCAGGCTAACGCTGCCGGCGCGGCGCTGGCCATGCTCCTGTCAGGTGACCTGTCGTGACTGGCCCTGCAGATATGTTCTGTCTATGTTCCCGGTCGCTGAGTGTGATCGGCCCCCATTGGGTGGTTCGCGGCGAATGTTAGTTCAGCATTGGTCTGGGCGCCACGGTTTGCATGGTTGGCGGCGTTGGTCGGCGCAGTGCCACGGGCCAGGCAGTGAAGGATGGCAGCACCACTTCGGGTGCTGGAGGCCTGTACCCCAATGCGCCATGTGGCCGCACGGCATTGAAGTGCCGGCGCCAGCTTTCGATCACCACCTCGGCTTCGCGCAGGCTTTAGAAGATCTCGCCGTCCAGCAGCTCGTCGCGTAGCCGGGCGTTGAACGACTCCACGTATCCATTCTCCCACGGACTGCCCGGTGCGATATACGCCGTCTTGGCGCCGACCGCTGCGATCCAGCCCTGCACCGCCTTGGCCACGAACTCGGGGCCGTAGCACATCGGGAATCTGAGCCTGCCGGGGTCTGGCCCTGGGTAGGGCGGCCACGGTCGGTCAGCAAAGCTCCACAGTGATGGTGTCCAGCCACACCGAGGAGAGCGACCGGCCATGGCCAGATCCGAGCCTTGAGGTGGTCCCCGGATTTCGGACAGGTGGGTAAGCTCGGTTCGCCTGTGAGAAGGACGGACCCGGATGACGGGCAAGCGGACGCGGTATTTGGCGGATTTCAAGGCGAAGGTTGCTTTGGAAGCGCTGCGGGGTGAGTTGACGACGGCGCAGCTGGCGGCCAAGCACGGCATTCACCAGACCATGGTGGGCGAGTGGAAGCGACAGGCCATGGAGGGG
>NZ_JACOMF010000100.1 GCF_014283215.1 Siccirubricoccus deserti | reverse complement strand
CGCCCGGCTGGGTGCATTTGCCCCGGGCGATCGAGGTGGAGTGGGTCAAGCAACTGGTCGCGGAGCAGCTGCGCACCACCAAGGACCGCCGCGGCTTTGCTCGGCAGGAATGGGCCAAGCTGCGGGAACGGAACGAGGCGCTGGACTGCGCGGTGCTCGCCCGCGCGGCGCTCTGGTTGCTCGGTGCCGACCGCTACGGCGAGCAGTTCTGGGCTCGGTTGCGGGACGAGGCGGCGGATGCGCCGCTCGCGGCCGCGCCATCTGCATCCATCACTCCGGCACTGGCCTCACAGCCGCCAGCCGCATCGGACATCCAGCGCCCGCGCGGCTGGCTCACGCCGCGCAGCAACTGGCTACGCACGTGATGCTGTCTGCTAGCGTCACCTGGCCTTCAAGCAATTCGCCAACAGCTGGCCGTTTCTATTGAGCACAACATCACCTTCGCGGATCGCTCGGCTCGGTGAGCCTGCGAAGGGAATGTCACGCACTGCTGCGTAATCGCCGGATGCCTTCCTATCGACGAGCAGATAGACCGCCGGGCGCGCACCCTGGTGCAGCCCAAGGCCCGATCTGACAGTCGCAGGATCGAAGCCGAGCTCGCCATCGATGCGCGCCGCGCGCTGCATTAGAGTTTGAACCGAAACAGGTTCGCCGACCTCGGTGATGCGGGAGAGGGCCTGAGAGCGAAGTGATCCGGCCTGGCTTCGATACCTGTGGCCCGTCCAGATGACATAATGCGTAGGCGGTGTTCGCCGCAGCGCTTCCGCTAGCACCGCCGCTGAAATGCGCTCCATGGATCTGTGCTGCGTCATGTGACCTTCGCTACGGCTGTGCCGCCAGAGCATAGCGCAGTGCCACGTCCGTTCCGCAAGGCGAAGCGGCCACGACAGACAGGAGAGAGGACGTTCATGGACCCGACCGTCCTTGCCTGGGCGCTGGCACAGCCTGCCATCAGCCGTGCGTCGGTCCTGGCCGCCGCCTTCACCGGCGGCACCACGCGCGTGACCTTCGACGGCCGCACCGTCGAGTACCGGTCCCTGGATGAACTGGGGCGCGCGCTGTCCGTCCTGCACGCCGCGGAGAACAGCGCCGCGCGCCGGCCCAACGTGACCTTCGCCAGCTTCTCCCGCGAGGGAAGCAAGTGATGGGGCGTCTTCGTGATGCTTGGCACGCGCTCCGGGGGTACGCGGCCGCACAGGACAGCCGCGCCTCGTGCTGGGCGGCCTCCGGCAGCAGCGCAACGGCCGAGGTGGGTGCCGCGGCCCCCACCGTGGCACGCCGCGCCCGCGATGCCGTGCGCAACGACCCCTACGCCGCCCGCATCGTCGATCTCTGGACCGGCAATGCGGTGGGCGCCGGCATCACCACCCGCTGGCCGGACAAACCCCACGCCGAGGCTTGGCGCCGCTGGTCCGACAGCACCGCCTGCGACGCCGAAGGCCGGCTCGACCTGTATGGCCTACAGGCGCTGGTCATGCGTGCCGTTGTCGAGAGTGGCGAATGCTTCGTGCGGCTGCTGCCGGCGGAGATCACGTCGGCGAACCCGATCGGCCTGCGGCTCCAGGTGCTGGAGAGCGACCACCTCGACACGGCGCGGCAGGGCGTGATCGAGGGTGTCCCCACCCTGCAGGGCATCGGCCTCGGCGAGGCGGGGGAGCCGGTCGGCTACTGGCTGCACCGCGTGCACCCCGGCGCGTCCTGGGTGCTGCCGGGCGGTGCCACCTGGTTGAGCAGCCAGCGGGTCCCCGCCCGCGACGTGCTGCAAATCTATCGCAAGCGCCGCCCAGGCCAGCTGCGGGACGTCTCCTGGCTGGCGCCCGTGCTGACGGGCTTATGGCGAGGTATCGCGCCGCGCTGTTGAAGGCGCCGCATGGGACAGCATCGCCGCGATACTGGAGGCGCGCGCATTTCAATGGATGCGCAATTCTGAGGCCTCCTTGATAGAAGAGGAGATCCGTTCGCCGCGCCGCCGGCCTGAGCATCCTGACTGAACCAGCTTCCTGTTCGACCCGCGCCGGAGGCGGGTCGATGGTCGGGACGGCTTCCCGTCCCGACACCTTCTGCCGGCGACGGCGCACAGCGGAAGGCAAGGCGCTCGTATGGGACCCGTCCGCAGGCCGCTTTGGCCGAGGATGGGGGAGAGCGCCTTGCCTGGAGCGAGCACCGGTGCAGGTGAAGCTGTCAATCTGCACCTCGAGCAGGCCGCAGCCTTGAGGTGCGGAAGGCGGTCGTGGAACGCCCGCGATCAATCTGCCGCTACAGGGCAATCCGCTCGACCTCGTCCAGCGAAATTCGGTCGTTGCGTCGGTCGTAAAGTTTGGTCGTCCGCGCGCTGGCATGACCGGCCATCTGCTGAGCATGTTCGAGCAGCCCGCCATTCTCCAGATAGGCCGTAATGCCTCGCGCTCGCCAACTATGGCAGCCGATCTTTGTCGCCACGCCGGCAGCTTCCGCGCGGCGCTGGATCATTCGATACACATCCGGCTGGCTCATCGCTTGGCTGCGCAGGCGGCCGGTGCGGCCCTCGGCCGTGCGGAACAGCGGCCCGCGCTTGTCAGCCTCGATGCTAGCCACCTCAAGGTAGGCGTCCAGGTACTCCTGCAGCGTGTGATGGCACGGCATCTCATGGTGCTTGCCGCCCTTCTCATGCAGGCGCAGCCACCAGCGCCTGCCGACCGGGTAGTAGTCCCCCACTCGCATGGCCGCCGCCGCGCTGACACGGGCAAAGGTGAAGAGCAGGGTGCCGATCAGCGCCCGGTCGCGCATGCCCACCAGGTTGTCGGTCGGGATACTGGCGAGCAGGACCTTGGCCTCGTCGCGCGTCGGCATGCGGGTCTTGCCCTTGGCGGCACTGTGCTTCGGACCGCGCACGGCGGCCGCCGGGTTGAGTGGCACCACCTGGCCGACCACTAGCCAGTCGAACAGCATGCGGATGGCGGCGAGCTGCTGCTTCACGCTCGGGGCGGAGAGCTCGCGGCCGATCTGCTCGATGTAGGTGGCGACGTGCACCGGCTGGATGGCGGGGAGAGGGAGGCCGTGCCCCTCGCACCAGGTAAAAAAGGCGGAAGCCGCGCGGGCATAGGCGGCGCGGGTGTTGGAGTTCCTGATCTGCGCCGTGAAGAACTCGACGTAGCGGATCGCGGCGCGCTCGCCCTCGGCCAGGATGGGGGAGGGCAGGGCCAACCCGCCAGGACCCACTGCGCCTGCGTGACCATGCAGAACGGAGGGCACTTGGCTCATGCGCTTTCTCCGGTCGTGCTCTCTGGGATCAAGCCAGCGTCGGTCTCCTTCGTGTCCGTGGCGCGGGCCGTAAGGGCGCGCTCCAGCGCTGCCGCAAGATCATCCAGCCGATAGGGCTTGCTCAGCACTTCGGCGACCGCCTTGCCTTGCCATTCCGCCAGCACCTGGCTGTAGCCGGTCGCCAGCACGATCGCGAGGCGCGGATGGCGCAGGCGCAGGGCACTGGCCAGCTGCACCCCGTCCATCTCGCCCGGCATCACCACATCCGAAAAGACCGCATGAATCGTTGCGTCTTCGGCCAGCAGGCTGAGTGCGTCGCCCGCGTTCGTCGCTCGGCGAGTGGTATACCCCAGCTCCTCCAGCATCGAGGCGGCAAAGCTTGCCACGTCCGGGTTGTCGTCTACCACAAGCACCGTCTTGCCGGCCGTGTGCTCCATGCGCGCCGCGGGCGACAGGGCTGAGCGCGGTGCGGTATGGCCCAGCGCTACGGCGGCACGTGGCAAGTGGAAGAGGATCGTGGTGCCCTGGCCGGGCACGCTTTCAATATCGATGTCCCCGCCGGACTGTTTGGCAAAGCCATGCACCTGCGGCAGGCCAAGCCCGGTGCCGGCCTGGCCCTTGGTGGTAAAGAACGGCTCGAACACGCGCGCCAGCACCGCCGGCGGCATGCCCTTGCCGGTATCCTGCACCGCCAGGCACACATAGTCGCCCGCCGCGTGCTCGGACGTGGCCTCCAGCACGACGTTGCGGGTGGTAAGCGTCAGGGTGCCGCCCTCGGGCAGCATGGCGTCGCGGGCATTCACCGCGAGGTTGAGGATCGCTACCTCGAACTGTCCCGGATCAGCCATGACCGGCCATATGTCGGCATAGAAGTCGGTCTCGACGCGGATGCGCGAGCCGAGTGTATGGCGCAGCATCTCGGCCATGCCGCGCAGGCGCTCGTTGAGGTCGAAGGCCTCGGGCTGGAGCGTCTGCTTGCGGGCAAACGCCAGCAGGCGGCTGGTCAGCTCCTTGGCACTCTCGGTTGCCTTGGTGAGCCCGTCCAGCGCAGCCCCGCGTCGTTCCTCGCTCAGGCCCGGGTAGCGCAGCAGCGTGGTGCCGGAGGCGACCACCTGAATGATGTTGTTGAAGTCGTGCGCGATGCCGCCGGTGAGCTGGCCGATAGCGGCCAGCTTCTCGCTCTGGCGGGCGGCTTCTTCGGCACGCCGACGCTCCTCTACTTCGATCTGCAGGGCGGCCGTGCGCTCTTCGACCAGGCGCTCCAGCGTCTCGTTGAGCTGGCGCAGCTCCTCCTCGGCGACCGTGCGGGCCTCCACCTCATGCTGCGCCGCCTGATAAAGGCGGGCATTGTCAATGGCGATGGCCGCCTGCGCGGCGATGCCGGCGACGATGCGCTCGGCGCGCTCCGTGAACACCGCCAGCTCGGGATGGCCAAAGAACAGTCCGCCCGTCACCTCACCCGAGCGCGACACCACCGGCACGGCGAGGTAGCTGCGCACCGGCAGGTGTCCCTCCGGCATGCCGCGATGGGGTATGTTCTGCCCATAGCGGGGATCGGCCGTGATGTCATCGGAGCGCACAATGCCCTCACCATGGAAGGTAGGAGCAAACACCGCCGTCTTGCTCGGCAGCGGGAATCTGGAGAACGCCTCGCGCGGCGCGCCGGAGAGGGTATAGAGGGTCAACGCCTCCTTGCCTTTCTCCACCACGTTGTAGAAGAACGCGCCGAAAGCAGCGCCGGACAGTTCGGTCGCCGCATCCGTCACCTTCTGCACGATGCTGCCCAGTTCCAGCTCCGCTGCCAGCGCTGCGCCGGTGCGGTTCAGCACCTCCAGCGTATGGCTCTCCTCGCGCAGGGCTGCCTCAATGGCTTGCCGCTCGGTGACGTCGGTGTTGGTGCCGAACCACAGCGTCACTTGGCCCTGCGCGTCGCGCACCGGCACCGCGCGGGAGAGGAACCAGCGATACTCACCGTCCTTGCCGCGCAAGGGGAAGGTATCCTCCCACGGCTCGCCCTTCGCCCAGGCGCGGTGCATCCCTTCTAGCACGCGGCCGAGATGGTCCGCATGGTGACTATCCTGCCAGCCGAAGCCTTCTGCCTGCCCTGGTGGCATGCCGGTGTAGTCGCACCAACGTCGATTGAACCAATACCGCGAGCCATCCGGCCGCGCCATCCAGGCCATCTGCGGGATGTTGTCCGCCATTGCCCGAAATTGCGCCTCACTCTCGCGCAGCGCCGCCTCCGCCTGCCGGCGCTCACCGATGTCGCGCAGATAGGCGGTGAAATAGACCTGCGCGCCGGTCGAGATCGGCGTAATGGCGAGCTCCACCGGAAAGCGCGAGCCATCAGCGCGCAGTGCCTCCAGCTCGATGCGCCGCCCCAGGACCGGCCCCTCTCTCGTGGCCAAATAGCGCGCCAACCCATCGTGATGTGCCCTGTGGTACTCCGGCGGAATGATGACATCCGCGATGTTCTGGCCAAGCGCGGCCGTCCGGGTATGGCCGAAGGTGCGCTCGGCCGCCGGGTTCCACTCGATGATATCGCCGCGTTGGTCGATGGTGATGATACAATCGAGGGCGGCCTCCAGAATGGCGTCCTTCAGCGCCACATTCTCGCGCTGCTCGGTAATGTCCGTATGCACCCCGACCCACTCATGGATCGATCCATTATCGTCCAGCACGGGAACGGCACGGATGGCAAAGTGGCGCCAGGCCCCGTCATGGCGACGCAGGCGGTGCTCAAAGACGAACGGCCGGCGCTCGGCTACCGCTTGGTTCCAGGCGTCGATCGTGGGTTGGGCGTCGTCGGGATGCACCGCTCTGGCCCAGCCGAAGCCTTGGTATTCCTCAAAGGTCTGTCCGGTCAGTGCCGACCAGCCGGGCTGATCTCCCTGCATCTCTCCGGTAGCACTGTTCGTCCACACGATGCCGCTCACCGCCTCTACCGCGGCACGGAAGCGTGCCTCGCTCGACCGTAGCGCCTCCAGGGCGGCGCGGTATTCATGCACATCTTCGGTGTTGCCGTACCAGCGCAAGATACGGCCGGTCTGGTCGCGCCGTGCGGTGGCGCGCGCCCGTATCCAGCGGTAGGAGCCATCTGCCGCGCGGATGCGGTGCTCGATGTCATACGGCTTGCCTGTGCGCACCGAACTGGTCCAGGCGGCCTGCACGCCTGCCAGATCGTCAGGATGGATGGCATGCACCCACTCGCCGGCCAGCGTTTGCTCGCGGCTCATGCCGGTCAACTCGGTCCAGCGCTGCCCGAAGTCGAGGATGCGGCCCTCGGCGTCGGCCATCCACGGCACTTGCGGGCTTAGGTCCGCCGCCCAGCGGAAATGCGCCTCACTCTCGCGCAGCGCATCCTCGGCGCAGCGCCGTTCGTTCACGTCGTGCTGCGCTACCGCCAGATGCTCGGGCTCACCGGTGACACTATCTGCCGCCTGCATCCCGCCGCGTGCCGTGATCCAGCGTCCTGCCGCATCGCCCTCGGACAGCACGCGGTACTCGCTGCGATAGTCGTCGCTTCGGCTGGCCAGCGCATCCGTCATTTCCTGGTCCGCGCGCGAACGGTCCTCGGTATGCACCCGCGCCAGCCATTCGGCCTTGGTCTCGCCGGCGGTGCCGGGCGGCAGACGGTGCAGGTCCAGGTACTCAGGGGAATAATTCGAGTGCTCACCGGTCGCCGGATCGACGGTCAGATGCCCGACGCGCCCGGCGCGCAGCGCCGCGCGCAAGTGCGCGTTCTCGGCTTCCAGGGCCGCGATGCGCGCCTGCCAGGCGGCCGGGCTGGCCGTTTCGTCCTGCGCCGGCGGCTTCGGCGTGCGCTCATTCATACATAGTCCATACGAGTAAGATGCTGGGGCAGAAGCGGATTATGGCACTGCCCACGGATCGATGAGGGGCACGCCACAACTACCGAGGTCACTGTTGCGCGTGGCAATGGCGGCGCCATGGACATGGGCGATCGCAGCGATCATGCCCTCCACCGCGCCGAGCGGCTGCCCCGCCTGCCGGCGCTGCGCGGCGAGAGCCGCATAGGCCGGCGCAGCGGCAGGTTCGAAGCACAGAATGCGGCCCGCGAAGTCCTTCAAAAACAGTCCCTCGGCCTGCTCAGCCAGCTGATCGCGGCGCTGGCCGTCCGGCAGCGAGGCGATGCCGAGCAGGATTTCCGCGTAGGAGAGGGCCGTGACGCGTAAGGCGGAAAGCGGCTGGGCGTTCATCCAGCGCACCACCGAAGCGGCGGGCTCCGGGCGCATCAGCTCGGAAAGCACGTGGGTGTCGAGAATGATCATTCAAAGCGCGGCGGTTCACGCCCGGGACCGCGCGCCGGCTGCTCCAGCTCCACGCCGCCCAGGGGTGCGAAGCGGCGGCGGATGGCGGCGACCAGCTCGGCGCCGCTGGCCGGATGGGTCGATTGATCGGCCATCAGCACCTCCCGCAGGATCGCCCGAGCCTCAGCCTCCATGGAGCGGCCGTTATGGGCGGCGCGGATGCGCAGCTGCTCTTTCAGCGCTGGATCAAGCTGGCGGATGTTGAGAGTGGTGGAGCGCGGCATGTCGAAGGAAGTGGTCATGGCAGCATTGTATGCAATGATAGCATTAATGTTAATACGATTTCAAAATATTTCGGAGGCCTGTGCTATAGTCTTTTGCGTATGATAAAGGACGTTATCATGCACAATTTGGGACGGAAGGGGTGGAATCGATTGCCGGCTCCAGAGCTGTTGGTGCTCTGCCCGCCCGTGACCATGAGCAACGTCGCGGAACGGTCGGGTTATGGGCCGAACCTGCCCGGGGCGCAGCATCCCTTCAAAGCGGGCGCGCAGCATTGCAGGCGCTGGGGCGGCAGCGGACTCTGGCCTTGAGACTGATCTGCGGCAGCATACTTATGTTACCCGCTTCGATGCGGGCAGGGCTGCCGCAGACCATCTCGCGGTTCGTGCAACGGCGTGGCGGGGCTGACCCGCGGAAGTCCAGACCCCCATGACGCAGCTGCTGCACGGCGATCCTCAGGCAATGGCTCCGCTGATCTTGACGCTGCGGCTCGATGCCGTCGCACAGGCACGGTTCGA
>NZ_JACOMF010000010.1 GCF_014283215.1 Siccirubricoccus deserti | reverse complement strand
CTCCAAGACCTTGGGATTTCATCGATGTTGGCTTGATGGGGCGATCCCGCCGCCTCCCGACCCGACCTTCAAAACCGGCGACCCGCTCACCCCGGGTGGTGGGTTCGATTCCCATCCGCCTCCGCCATGCTTGGCTGTCAGTCGATTGGCAGAGCGAAGGCTGGCTTAGGCTTATCGAGCGGAACGTGTCGTCTGGTGCTCTCCGGTATTCGGGGGCTGATCGGCATCGTCGGAGGGAGACGGGCTGGTCTCCGCTGACTTTGTGCCTGGATTTGTGCCCGGATTACCCGCCCCAAATCTGCCCATGGCTCGATGCAGATGGTCGGTCATGAGGTGCGAGTAGCGCATCGTCATGGTGATGGTCTTGTGCCCAAGGATGGCTCGCAAAGCGGCTATGTCGCTGGTCGCCATCAGGAATTCAGAGGCAAAATGGTGCCTCAGGTCATGGCAGCGGAACGGTACCCCGGCTCGCGCGGCGATCTTCCGGAAGGCAGTAGTGAAGGCGGTGTAGCGCTCGCCGTCTCCATGCCAGAACACATAGGGTGAGGTGATGTGCCGGGGTGTGCCCAGGATCGTGCCCAGAGCGGCATCACTCAGCGGCACCACTCTCGGCGATGAGGTCTTGGTCTTGGTCAGCCTGACCTCCCGCCGGGGGATCGAGACCTGCGACCATTCTAGCGAGCAGACCTCATCCATGCGCATGCCTGTCTGGGCGAGAAAGCAGATGATTCGCCCAGCCATCGCTGGGGCGTTCTCCACCAGTCGCTCGACCTGCTCGACCGACGGGTAGGCAGTACGGGGTGCAGACTCCCGGATGTACCGCCTGCTGAACTGTCGCACTGGGTTTAGATCACTGTAGTCCCAGGTTACCGCGCAGGAGCAGAGGCAACTGAGTGTGGCGAGGTCCCGGCGTACTGTCGCTCCCTTGGCGCCCGCCTTTAGTCGTGCCGTGGCATAATCAGCCAACCGACTGCGGTTGATCTCGTCGAGATAGAGGTCACCGAAGGCTGCGGCGAGTTGCCGAAAGCTGGTCCGATAGCGGCTCTGGGTAGATGGCTTGAGGGTGGGCAGGTAGTCGGTCGAGAACCGCTCTAGGGCTTCGCGGTAGGTTCGGCGCGGCCGTCCGCCGTGATCGAGGCGGCGATGCTCATCCAGCAACCGGGCGAGCACCCGCTGAGCAACTGCCTTCGACGACGTACGGGCCGAGCGGCGGACCTCGGCGCCGCGCCAGACGAATCGGACCCACCACGTCGAGCCCCGCCGGTAGACTGTCGCCATGATCGGTCAGGCCGTGGCCGCCATCTCCCGTACCGTCCCTCCACCGTCGGGGATCGTCGCCGCCATCATCGTCGATCCTCGCCGGCCGCCCGGCAGGGACCTGTAGAGGGTGGAGGGAGCGCAGCCGACCTGCCGGGCGATCTCGGCCATCGAGAGATTCCCGTTAACCATGAGGGTTTGCGCGATCGTCAGCTTGGTCTGGTCGAGGGCACGGGGACGACCGCCGACACGGCCGCGCAGACGGCTGGCCCGCAGCCCGGCCTTGGTCCGCTCGACGATGATCTCGCGCTCCATCTGGCCCAACGCCCCGAGGATGTTGAACAGGAACCTGCCGCTCGGCGTCGAGGTGTCGATGCTCTCGGTGAGGGACCGGAGCGCGATACCGCGCCGCTCAAGCTGCTCGGCCATCTCGGTCAGGTGGCGGAGGGAGCGGCCGATGCGGTCCAGGCGCCAGCAGGCGATGGTATCTCCGGGCCGGGCTTGTTCGAGCAACCGCGCCAGTTCGGTCCGGTCCGCCCGGGCGCCACTCGCCGTCTCGACCCAGATGCGCTCACAACCTGCGGCGCGCAGGGCGTCCATTTGCAGGTCGTGGTTCTGGCTGCTGTCACTCACACGAGCGTAGCCGAGAAGCATCCCCACCATCTCCCAAAACTCAACCTACCATCCGAGTATTCGGAGGTGTGTTTCAGGATAGAGTATTGGGATATCTTGTCAGCATAATTAGATGTAGATTCGAGACGGCTCGACGAGTTCTTGAAACCGGTCGTTATGAGGAGGGTGTGGCTGCCCCTAATCTGGCGGGTGGTCCGGGGTAGGACCGTGACGGCGAAGGTCGCCCACCTCGACGATCAGCAGTCCCGCAACCTGCGGCCTGACCGGGAAACCCCACGAGTCCTCAATCGAGGGCTCGTCATTCGACGGCGCCCGGGCCGCCCGTCGAGCATTCCTGCATGCAGGACCCGTTCTTTGCCAAGCTCGCCGCGAGCGGCTGGCGCGTTCCCTTCCGTCAACGCATCGCCCACCGATTCGTCTGCGAAGAGGTCGTCCCGCCCGGCATCCGCATCAAGATTCGAGCCAACGGCCGCGACTGCGCCGAATGGCAGTTGCGGGTCCCGCCCATCGTGTTCGGTCGTCGTCGAGCACGATTGCCCATCGACACCCCCTACGCCCAGGCCAGGACGCTGGACGCCGCTTTGGCGGCGGCCAGCGCCGAGGCGGCGCGCCTCGTCGAGCAATTCCGGGCTGCACCTGTGCAGGCGTCCAGAGCATCGTCGAAGCAAGTGGCGGCTGCACATGTGCAGCCTGCCGAGGAGGAGGTCGATGAGGAGGACCAAGGCCCGATCCCTGACCCGCGGCAAGGCGATCTCGCCATCGGCAAGCGCCGCAACGGTTACCGGCGCGGCAAGCGGACCGCGACCGTCGTGCTCGATGTCGAAATGCATGAACGGCTGGCAGCGCTGGCGCGTAGCAGCGGTAGGACCATTCAGGCACTCCTCGTCGAGGGTGCAGAGATGGTGCTCGCCCGTTTGCAGGAAGGGCACCCGCGCAAGGTGGGATGAACGCTCCGCCTGCCCAGCGGCGTCCCGACCCACGGTCGGAGGCGGGTTTCAGGGACATCGATCCAGAGGGGTTTTCCGAACACCGGCTGGAAGGAGGGCGGCGACAGGGGAGAGGACCCGGGCGGTCAGCACCCGACCAGCGTGGGCCAACCCGGGCCGCCGACAATCCGGGCATGATCGTCAAGTGATTGGGCGTGGAGGCGATCAGCACAGCGGGTAGCTCTGGAACCGCTGAAGGCACGACCGTCGATCGGCTCTGTGAAACCGGTGCTTGCTCAAGGGTTGCCCCTCGATCGCATAAGCGCGATCCTACAAACGCTTTCCTGTCTCGAATCTCAGCCTCGGCAAGATGCCCCCATTCACGCCCTACCACAGCCAATACCTCGCCCACCGGATCACCTTGGAGGGCGTCGATGAGGACGCCTTCGCCAAGGCCCTGACCACGGCGCGGGTGGATATGAACCCGCATCAGGTCGATGCGGCCCTGTTCGCCCTCCAGTCGCCCCTCTCCAAGGGGGTCCTGCTGGCCGATGAGGTCGGGCTGGGCAAGACGATCGAGGCCAGTTTGGTCGTGGCCCAGAAGTGGGCCGAGCGGAAGCGCCGCATCCTGCTGGTCGTTCCCGCCTCCCTGCGGAAGCAGTGGGCGCAGGAACTCTGGGAGAAGTTCTCCCTGCCCGTCCTCATCATGGAGGCCCGCACTTATCAGGAGCGCCTGAAGGCCGGGTACCGCCGCCCGTTCGAGGCCGACGGCAAGATCATCCTCTGCTCCTACGAGTTCGCGGCGAGGCGAGCCGACGACCTTGCCGCCGTGGCCTGGGACGTGGCGGTCCTCGACGAGGCGCACCGCTTGCGCAACGTCTACCGCAACGGGGCCGCGTCCCGCGCCAAGCGCCTGAAGGACGCCCTCGCGCACACCTTCAAGCTCCTGCTCACGGCCACGCCCCTCCAGAACAACATCATGGAGTTGTACGGGCTGGTTTCGGTCATCGACGACAAGGTGTTCGGGGACGAGGCGAGCTTCCGGACCCTCTACGGTGGACAGCGGCCCGACCCGGCGAACCTGATGATCCTGCGCAGGCGCCTGGAGCCGGTCTGCCGCCGGACGCTCCGGCGGACCGTGCAGGAGGCCGGGCACATCAGCTACACCCGCCGCCTGCCCGTCACCTTCCGGTTCGACCCGCACGACGAGGAGGTCGAGCTATACGAGCGGGTCTCGGCCTTCCTCCAACGCGCCGACACCTGCTATCTCGGCGGCAAGCCGAACGCGCTGGTCACCATGGCCCTGCGCAAAATCCTCGGCTCGTCGAGCTACGCGATCTCGCAGACCCTCTCCCGCATCATCGACCGGCTAGAGGCCGAGCACGCGGCGGCCGATCTCGACGCCCTTGCGGACCTCGACACCATCGAGGAGCTTGCCGAGGAGGCGGGCGTGCTGGACGACGACGCCGACGCCCCGGACGGTGCCGGACCCGCTCCGACTGCCCGTCCGACCGCGGAGGCCATCGCCACCGAGATCGCGGAGTTGACCGGCTACCGCGACCTCGCCCGCTCCATCCGGTCCAACGCTAAGGGCGAGCGGCTGGCCCGGGAACTGCCCGGTCTGCTCGATGCCGTGGAGGCGAAGGGCGGCGCGCGCAAGGCAGTGGTGTTCACCGAGAGCGTCCGCACCCAGTCCTACCTTGCCGAGCTTCTGGCCCAGAACGGCTTCGCCGGGCAGGTGGTGCTGCTCAACGGCGGCAACACCGACCCCGAGAGCCAGCGCATCCACGCCGACTGGCTGGCGCGGCACGCCGGGACGGACCGGGTGTCTGGCTCCAAAACCGCCGACATGAAGGCGGCGATCGTGGAGGCGTTCCGCGACGAGAAGATGATCCTGATCGCCACCGAGTCCGGTGCCGAGGGCATCAATCTGCAATTCTGTTCCCTGCTGGTGAACTACGACTTGCCTTGGAACCCTCAGCGCGTCGAGCAGCGGATCGGGCGTTGCCACCGCTACGGCCAGAAGATCGACGTGACCGTGGTGAACCTGCTCAACGCCAAGAACCATGCCGAGGAGCGAGTTTTCCAACTCCTGAGCCAGAAGTTCCGGCTGTTCGACGGGGTGTTCGGCGCCAGTGACGAGGTGCTGGGGGCGATCGAGAGCGGCGTGGACTTCGAGCGCCGGGTCCACCAGATCGTCCAGACCTCCCGCAGCGCCGAGGAGATCGAGGCGGCCTTCAATGACCTGACGGAGAGCCTTCAGCCACAGATCGAGGCGGACCTTCGGGACGCCCGCGATCGCCTGCTGCTCAACGTGGACGAGGACGTGGTGCGCCTGCTGCGCACCCGCCAGGACAATCTCAAGCGCATACTGGGCGAGTTCGAGCAACGGCTGATCGTGCTGGCCAAGGTGGAACTGCCCGGGGTGGAGTTCCGTGAACACAGCGACGGCAGCCCCGTATTCGAACACCAGGGGACGACGTGGACCACCGGCTGGCCGGTCGCCGACGAGAGGGGTTGGCAGTTCTTCCGTCTCTCCGACGGCAATCTCGCCCTCGACCTCGTGGCCGAGGCCAAGGCGCGGAGTCTGCCGGTCGCGGCGGTGGAGTTCGACTACGCCGCCTACCGCCAACAGGGAGGCGGGCGCCTGACCGACATCGAGCCCTTCATCGGCCGGGGCGGTTGGCTGCGGGCCAGCAAGCTGAAGCTGCGCTCGGCCGGGCGGACCGTTGAGCACATGGTCGCGGCCGCCTCCACGGACGACGGCAAGGTGCTGGACGAGAAGGTGGTCGAGCGCCTGTTCCTGCTGCCCGGGCGGCGGCGTGACGCGGCAGTGGACCCCCCGGCTCGCCTCGACGTGCTCGACGCGGAGATTCGCGGGCAGCACGTCGCGCGGGCGGCGGAGGAGAACGACCGCTGGCTTGGCGTGGAGACGGACAAGCTCGACCGCTACGCCGACGACCTTGAGGTAGCGGCCGAGGAGGAGATCAAGCGGCTGGAGCGGGAGGTGCGGGAGCGGCGCAAGGCGCTGCGCACCGCCGCTGCCCTAACCGCGCAGCAGAAGATCGACGAGCAGCGCGCGATCAAGCGGATCGAGGCGCAAATCGACGACAAGAAACTCGAAACTTACCAGCGCAAAAAGGCGATCCGCGTGGAAGTCGAAGGCATTCTCGATCAGCTACAGGCCGACCTCCAACTGGTGCCAACGGTCGAGCCGATCTTCACCATCCGCTGGGGGCTGGTCTGATGACCCGGAAGCAGAAGCTCGAATTGACATGGGTTGGTAAGGATGAGCGGCCACGGCTTGAGCCACGAATCCTGATCGAAAATACACAGCGAAGCTATCACGCAGCCACGCGGTCAGCCGATGACCATTTCGACAACACGCTAATTCAGGGTGACAACCTTCTTGCACTGAAGGCGTTGGAGCGCGATTTGACCGGGCGGGTGAAATGTATCTGCATCGATCCTCCGTATAACACTGGCTCAGCATTCGCGCAGTATGACGATGGCATTGAGCATTCCCTGTGGCTTTCGTTGATGCGCGCGAGACTAGAACTGCTTCATCGGTTTCTATCAGACGATGGTTCTATATGGATTTCAATAGATGACGCGGAGTATGCCTACCTCCGAGTATTAATGGATGAGATTTTCGGACGCGCGAATTTTGTGGCTACCTGTGTTTGGCAGAAACGGTACTCGCGGGAAAACCGCGAGACTATTGGCGACGCTCACGACTACATTTTAGTTTATGCGCGCCAGCTAGATGCATTCAAAAAAGTGCGTAACCGCGTGCCGCTAGATGAGAAAAGCGCTGCCGTTTACAAAAATACCAACAACGACCCGAAAGGCCGCTGGCGCGGTATCCCCATGACGGCGCAAGGCTTTCGGCCGAACCAGATGTATGAAATCGTCACTCCATCTGGCGCCCGGCACAAGCCTCCGGAAGGTAGATGCTGGGGAATGATTGAGCCCAAATACAAACAACTTTTTGCAGAGGGACGCATCTACTTCGGAAAAGATGGCTCAAGCCAACCATCAGTCATCAGGTATTTGTCCGAGGTCGATGGGCTCGTGCCTTGGACTTGGTGGCCCCACGAAGAAGTTGGGCATACAGATGAAGCAAAAAAAGAAAGTCACGCCCTATTCGGACGCGACGATACGTTTGCCACCCCAAAGCCGGAACGTTTGATACGCCGCATCCTAGAGATCGCCACAAACCCTGGTGATCTGGTGCTCGACTCCTTTGCTGGGTCCGGCACGACCGGCGCTGTCGCGCACAAGATGAGGCGGCGCTGGATAATGGTCGAAGTCGGAGACCATGCGACCACGCATATTGTGCCACGCATGCGCAAGGTAATCGACGGGGCAGACAAGGGCGGAGTCACTGACGCACTAGACTGGCAAGGCGGCGGTGGCTATCGCTTTTACCATCTTGCCCCCTCCTTGCTCGAACGCGACAAGTGGGGCAACTGGGTTGTCTCCAAAGAATACAATCCGGCCATGCTTGCGGAGGCCATGTGCAAGCACATGGGCTTCACCTACTCGCCCTCGCAGAACCCGGCCGAGTACTGGAACCACGGCTACTCATCGGAGCGGGACTTTATCTACGTCACCACGCAGGCTGTCACGCACGGCATGCTCGCCGCCCTCTCCCACGACGCGGGGCCGGACCGGCACCTGCTGATCTGCTGTAAGGCGTACAGCGGCAAGCCTGAGGAGTTCGCCAACCTCACGGTGCGGAAAATCCCACAGGCCGTATTGGCCAACTGCGAGTGGGGGCGGGACGACTACAGCCTGCGCGTCGCCAGCCTGCCGACTGTGGAACGTGAGCCCAGTGGTGATGATGCGAGCGTGGAGGCACCACCGCCGAAGCCGGGCAAGAAGCCCCGGGCCGCTAGCCTGGACACCCCGAACCTGTTCGAACAGCCCGCGCGGACGGAGGCTTGAGCGATGCTGGACACCACCAAGCCCGGCAGCCGCGTGCTCCGCGACATCTGCGCCCGGATGAGCCTGCGCCTGCCGCAGGAGGAGTCCCTGACCATCCTCGCCGACGTGCTCGACCGGCTCGCGCTGAAGAAGGACGCCGATCTGGATGCAGCGCTCGCACTTGTCCGAGACCGCCATCCGACCGTGGAGGACTTCGAGCGCGCGTTCCCTTCGCTCTGCTTCGCCCTTGCCACCGGGGTCGGAAAGACCCGGCTGATGGGCGCGTTCATCGGCTACCTGTACCTGACTGGGCGGTCGCGCAACTTCTTCGTCCTCGCCCCGAACACCACGATCTACCAGAAGCTCGTCGCTGACCTGACGCCGGGCACCCCTAAGTACGTTTTCAAGGGCGTCGCCGAGTTCGCGGCGCACCCGCCGGTCGTGGTCACGGGCGACACCTGGGACCAGTCCGCCCTGCTCATCGACGCCGCCCAGCGGAACAACGGCGTCATCGTCAACGTGTTCAACGTGGACAAGATCAACAAGGACGCGGGCCGGATCAAGAAGCTCAACGAGTACATCGGCGAGAGCTACTTCGACCACCTCGCCGCCCTGCCCGACCTAGTGCTGCTGATGGACGAGGCACATCGCTACCGCGCCAAGGCGGGCGTCCGCGCGGTCGCCGAGTTGAAGCCGGTGCTGGGGCTGGAACTGACCGCCACGCCCAAGACCGTGGGCGCCCGCCCAGTAGAGTTCCGGAACGTCGTCTACCGCTTCGGCCTACGCGAGGCGATGGAACATGGCTTCGTCAAGGAGCCCGCGGTGGCGACCCGCGCCAACTTCAACCCCAGGGACTTCACGGACGAGCAGATCGAGAAGATCAAGCTGGAGGACGGCATCCACGCCCACACCCAGGTCAAGGTGGAGTTGGAGATGTACCACCGGGACACAGGCAAGCGGCTGGTGCATCCCTTCATGCTGGTGGTGGCGCAGGACACCGCCCACGCGCAGCGCCTCCGCGAACTGATCGAGGGCGACGCCTTCTTCGACGGCTACTACAAGGGCCGGGTCATCCGCGTTGACAGCGCCACCACGGGCGAGGAGACCGAGGAGGCGACGCAGCGCCTCCTCGCGCTGGAGACGGACCCGACGACCGAGATCGTGATCCACGTGAACAAGCTGAAGGAAGGTTGGGACGTGACCAACCTGTTCACGATCGTCCCGCTGCGCGCCTCGGCCTCGGACATTCTGACCGAGCAGACGTTGGGCCGCGGCCTGCGCCTGCCGTACGGTGAGCGGACCGGGGTCGAGCCGATCGACCGGCTGACCATCATCGCTCACGACCGCTTCGAGGAGGTCATCCGGGCCGCGCAGGACCCGAACTCCCTGATCCAGATGAAGGCCATCAAGATCGGCGCGGGGGGTGAGATACCCGCGGAAAACGTCGAACTAGTCGAGGCGCCGTCCTCCGTGGAAGTGGCCTTGACCGGGCGCGGCCTCTCCGAGGGCGAGCAGTCGCCGTCTCTCGTGTTCTCCAGCCCCGAGGAGCGGGCCGTGGCTGGGGTCGCCCTGGACGTGATCGGCCGGATGGAACGCAAGCTCGGCGGTGTGGCGGACCTCGCCAAGCCGGAAGTGCAGGCTGAGATCGCCGCGCAGGTGAGGGAGATGGCGAGGCCCGCGCAGGGCGCCCTGCCGGTCGTGGGGGAGACCGGCCCGGATGTGGCCCAAATCGTCGCCAAGGTAGCGGAGCAGGTGGCCGCGGGTACCATCGAGATTCCCGAAATCGTGGTGGTACCCGACGGGACGGTGAGCTTCACCTTCCGCGACTTCGACCTCAAGAGCCTCGACAGCATCGCCTTCCGACCGCTGGACGATGAGATTGTCGTGCAGCAGCTACGGACCCGCATGCGGTCGTTCATCGCCGTCCGGATGAGCGGGATCAGGCAAGAGCGGCCTGAGGACTACGTGGTGGCCGAACTGATCGGCATGCCCGAGATCGACTACGACGCCCACGCCGACTTGCTGTACAAGCTCGCCGGGCAGGTTGTCGGCCGCCTCCGCTCCTACCTCGCCAGCGAGGACGAGGTGGAGCGGGTGCTGCTCACGCAAGGCAGGCGAATCGCCGAGTTCATGTTCCGCCAGATGATGGACCATTACGAGGAGGCGGAGACCACCTATAGGGTCCGCGTCGAGAAGGGGTTCCAAGTCCTCAAGAGGCAGAACTTCAGCCAGCCGCACGGGCAGGAGGCCCGCGACTTCAGCAACCCGGTCACGCCGCGGGCGGACACCCGGAAGCACGTGTTCGCCGGGTTCACGAAATGCTGCTACCTCAAGCAGGCGTTCCACTCCGACGACGAGCGTCGCTTCGCGGTGCTGATCGACGGCGACGCCAGCGTCATGCGCTGGGTGAAGCCCGGACGGCGGCAGTTCGAGATATGGTACCGCCGCGGCCAACGGTACGAGCCGGACTTCGTGGTGGAGACGCAGACCGAGAAGTTGATCTGCGAGGTTAAGGCGCGGCGAGACATGGAGAGCCAGGAGGTGCAGGCCAAGGCGACGGCCGCGCGCATCTGGGTCGGCCACGCCAACGAGCACGCTCGCGCCACGGGCCGGAAGCCCTGGCGGTACGCCCTCATCCCCGACAATACTGTAACGGCCAACGCGACCCTCGCGGGACTGATGGCGACCTACGGCCTGGAGTCCATCAGAGAGGAGGCGGCCGCGGCTTGAGCGGCGGGTGCACGTGTTGCCGCTCTCCGGCGAGCGGCATCCACGGCCCGAGTCTCCGTCCAAGGAGCACCCTGCCCACCTCGACTCACCGCCGTGCTGCCGGTGCCGTGGCGTCCACCACCAGTTTTCCTGACCCATCCGAGGAGACCGCGGCGTGACCGCCGAGACCACGTTCGACGCTACGCAGGACACGCTTGAGGCCCTGCTGAAGGAGATAGGCCGCGGCAGGATACAACTGCCCGACTTCCAGCGCGGCTGGGTGTGGGACGACGAGCACATCCGCAGCGTCGCCACAAGCATCTCGCGCTCATTTCCGATCGGTGCGGTCATGACTCTGATGACGGGTGGCGAGGTGCGGTTCCAGCCCCGCCTCGTGGAGGGCGTAGGGCTCGACGGCCCGCCGCCCACGCCCGAGCGCCTGATACTCGATGGGCAGCAGCGGCTCACCTCGCTTTTTCAGGCGCTCACCCTCGACCGCGCCATCCGCACCCGGGACGACAAGGGACGTGAGGTCGAGCGCTGGTACTACGTGGACATCCGCAAGGCGCTCGGCAGCGCCGAGGACCGCGAGCAGGCTGTGTTCAGCGTGCCGGAGGACCGCCGGATCAAGCGCGACTTCGGGCGCGAAATCGTCCTCGATCTGTCTACGCCGGAGGGCGAGTACGCGAACGAGTGTTTCCCCCTGCGCTCGATCTTCGACAGCGACCGTTGGTTCACCGGCTGGATGCAGCACTGGGGCTACGCGCCGGAGAAGATCGAGCGGTTCAACCGCTTCCGCAGCGACTTCATCGACACCTTCAAGACCTACCCGGTGCCGGTCATCCAATTGCGTCGGAGCGCGAGCAAGGAGGCGGTCTGCCGCGTTTTCGAGAAGGTCAACACGGGCGGCGTGCCGCTGACTGCCTTCGAACTGCTGACGGCCACCTACGCCGCGGACGGCTTCAACCTCCGCGAGGATTGGTACGGCGTCTCAAGGCCCGGTCAGCGGCATCCCGGTCGGGCAGCGCGCCTCGCCGAGGCCGGGCGGGTCCTAAGGGCGATCGAGAACACGGATTTCCTCCAGGCCGTCTCCCTCCTCCACACCTCCGCCCGCCGCGCGCAGGGGGGCTCGGACGCGCCCGCGATCAGTTGCACGCGTCAGGCGATCCTCGATCTGCCCCTCGCGGGCTACCGGGCCCAGGCCGACCACGCTGAGGAGGGCTTCCGCCGCGCCCGCCAGTTCCTCTGGCGGGAGAAGGTGTTCGGCGGCGACGATCTTCCCTACCGCACCCAGCTTGTGCCGCTCTCGACGATCCTGATCGGCCTCGGCGACCGCTGGAACGACGACGCGGTGCGCCGCCGGGTGCGGCAGTGGTACTGGTGCGGGGTGTTTGGCGAACTCTACGGCTCGGCCATCGAGAGCCGGTTCGCGCGAGACCTACCGGAGGTGACCGCCTGGGCGCTCGGCGGAGGGCCGGTGCCCCAAACCGTACAGGAGTGCAACTTCGTTGCCGACCGGCTGCTCACCCTGCGCTCGCGGCAGTCGGCCGCCTACAAGGGGCTGCACGCGTTGATCATGCAGCGCGGCGGCGCGCAGGACTGGCGGACGGGCGCCGGGGTGGACGAGCAAACCTACTTCGACGAGAGCATCGACATCCACCACATCTTCCCGCGGGCGTGGTGCGAGCGGCGGGGGATCGGCCGCGGGCTGTACAACTCGATCGTCAACAAGACCGCGCTCTCGGCGCCGACCAACCGCTTCCTGAGCGGCGACGCGCCCTCGGTCTACCTGCGGCGCCTACAGGAGCGCCAGGGCCTTGCCGCCGAGCGGCTTGACGGCTTCCTGCGGACCCACTTCGTGGACCCGGCGCGGCTGCGGGCGGACGAACTGGCGGGGATGATGGCGGCACGGGCCGAGGCGCTGGTCGCGGAGATCGCCGAGGCGACTGGGCGGCCGGTCGGTGGCGCCCAAATCGCCGACATCTTCCGGACTGGGGCAGCGGTGGACGACGGCGAGGAGAACGGCTCTTGACCGGTGGGCAGCGCTCGATCCCCAAACCATCACAGGTATCCGCTCGATCTCGCTGCTCCATCAGCTAGCTCCGGCCATGAAGCCCTTCATGCCGTACTCCTCCACATTGGAGTACGGCACTTGCTGTGGCCAGACAAAACCTGCCCCATGCCCAAACCAACTGACCAATGGCGCAGAAAGACCCGTGAGCAGCTTCAGGATGCCTTCTGAATAGATTTCAGAAGTAACAAGTTGATTACGATTTTAGCTGTAGTAGACTGCTCCCGATCATGGGCACTGATATAGATTTTCTGCGCTTGCCGAGTTGATTCTGGGCTTACGTTGTGGATCAGGTCTCTCGATTCGGCCAGCCAGACATCTACCGCACCGCTGTATTTTTTCATGAAGTCTGAAGAGGGCTCGCATTTTTCCAGTTCGTCCAGAAGTAACTCTCCCTGATGTGCCAGCACATTGATGTATTTTACAGTCTCCATGTGGCTCATCTCAGCTTGGCAGGCGGTTTCCATGTGACTGACCTTCATATGACAGGAAAATAATAACTATTTTGTATCAAAACGCAAATCGGATATATGCCTACCTGCTAGAGCGGTTTCGAGTTGCACGGGTTCCGGGCTGACCGCCGGTTGCCTGAGGAACGGGCCAGCCGGGCGCTTCTGAACGCCGCGCCCCGGATACTGAGCCCGCCTAAACCCAAAATGCTCTAGCACGAGGCCGGACACGACCTGTGACCCTCGGCCACGAAGGTCCGAGAAGGGGCGAACCCAGAGGTTCGCACCAGAATACCAAGCGTCTAGCGCGTACCATTAGGTGCGGCGGCAGGCGTCATCGGCATCGTCGAAAGATCACCTGGGAGGAAGTAGCCGAGCACCAGAGCGCAATCATTAAGTAGGGGCAACCAGCCGGGCCAGATCATGCCGCCAGGAACCCGTGAGGAGCAGTTGGCCTGGACCCATCACGCGCTCGGCGGCAAGGGCTACCCGCAAGGGTCGAGTTCTCCGACTACTCGGAACATGACCGAGAGGCGGAAGTTGGTGAACGACGCCCGCGCTTCACCAGTCGTGACTGGATGGTGGCGGCCAGGGATGGTCCACGGCTGGTCGGGCGTGCCGGGGGTGATGCTCAAGACCATGCTGGGGACGATGCCGGAGAGCATGCGCTCGGTCCGTTGTGCTGGCGCTGCCCACCACACGCGACTGGATTGGCTCCAACGTTTTTGATTTTTGTTCCCTGCGAATGCAGGGTTTAAGCGCTGCTGTTCGCATTGGATAGGCCATTGCTCTGAGCGTGGATACTGAAATGCACCGACGTGGGGACAACCACCCGCTGGCTAAGCTGACGGAGGCAACCGTCGCTCGCATCCGCGCATCGCGCCGGACCAACAAGGAACTCGCGGCGGAACTCGGCGTCGCAGTCGAAACCGTCGCTGCGGCACGCGCCGGGGCATCCTGGGCACACGTTTGCGGAGAGGCCGTCGCACGAAAGCTGCCCAATGGAGCCAAGCTGACCGCTGCGGCCGTGGCCGCAATGCGGATGTCGCCCCTTCCACATCAGCATTTCGCCCAGCACTACAATATTAGTGAGAATAATGTCCGGGCAGCACGCGAGGGCAGGACGTGGCGCAGCGTGCAGGTGCGGCAGGTGCCCATCGATCCCGCACCGAAGGACAGGCGGCTGACCGAGGACGAGATAGCGGCGATCCGCGCCTCCGATGAGAGTACCAACGTGCTAGCGAGGCGCTATCGTGTAACAAAGTCCACAATTAAGCGGTGGCGGCGCATTAGCCATTGACTCCGCTCCCGCCGGATCGAGCAGACTGACCGTTGTCTCGTCTATGTTGGGTGCTCATCCGTAGTGGCGAGACGGCCGTTCAGGATCATTGGGACTGATCGCCGATCAATGGCGGCGCGGGATGATTGTCCATACGACCGATGAGACGATACTGGCCCAGGCGTCCTGACTGGTCGGCAAAGGTGCGGGGCCATCCGCCCTGGGCGGTGCACGGCGCCTGCACGACCGAGAGGATCAGGGCGGAGGTGGGACGCCTGAGGCTGACCCTCGTCCCGATCTTCCTCAGTCGGCCACAGGCCAGAGGTGCATTGCGTCTCCTTCAAACGACCGGTTTCAAGAACTCGTCGAGCCCTCTCGAATGCACGTCTAATTAGAGTGACGGAACGTCCCAATACTCTATCCTACAACTGGACTCCGAATTAGGCGGGGTGCAGATGAGTATTGGGAGATGACGGGCATGCTTCTCGGCTACGCGCGGGTCTCGACTGACCAGCAGGATCACGCTCTACAGCTTGATGCTCTCCGCGGGGCGGGCTGCGAGAGGGTATTCGTCGAGACGGCGAGCGGGACCCGCGCCGATCGGCCTGAACTGGCCCGGTTGTTGGAGACGGCCCGACCGGGCGACCAAATTTGTGTCTGGCGCCTTGATCGGCTGGCGAGGTCCCTCCGGCACCTGATCGACATCGCCGATGATCTTCAACGCCGTGGTATCGCGCTCCGGTCCCTCACCGAGAGCATCGACACCTCGACGCCGAGCGGCCGGTTCCTGTTCAACATCCTCGGGGCGTTGGGCCAGATGGAGCGCGAGATCATCGTCGAGCGGACCAAGGCCGGGCTGCGGGCCAGCCGTCTGCGCGGCCGTGTCGGCGGTCGTCCCCGTGCCCTCGACCAGACCAAGCTGACGATCGCTCAGACCCTCATGGGAAACGGCAACCTGTCAATGGCGGAGATTGCCCGGCAGGTCGGGTGCGCACCCTCCACATTATATAGGAGCCTCCCGGGTGGTCGGCGGGGATCGACGACGATGGCGGCCACGGCCTGATCGGCCGTGGCAACCGTCTATCGGCGCGGCTCAACATGGTGGGTGCGCTTCCAGTGGAGAGGCACCGAGGTCCGCCGCTCGGCCCGTACGTCGTCGAAGGCAGTTGCTCAGCGGGTGCTCGCCCGGTTGCTGGATGAGCATCGCCGCCTCGATCACGGCGGACGGCCGCGCCGAACCTACCGCGAAGCCCTAGAGCGGTTCTCGACCGACTACCTGCCCACCCTCAAGCCATCTACCCAAAGCCGCTATCGGACCAGCTTTCGGCAACTCGCCGCAGCCTTCGGTGACCTCTATCTCGACGAGATCAACCGCAGCCGGTTGGCGGATTATGCCACGGCACGACTCAAGGCGGGCGCCAAGGGGGCAACAGTACGCCGGGACCTCGCCACACTCAGTTGCCTCTGCTCCTGCGCGGTAACCTGGGACTACATTGATCTAAACCCAGTGCGCCAGTTCAGCAGGCGGTACATCCGAGAGTCTGTACCCCGTACTGCCTATCCGTCGGTCGAGCAGGTCAAGCAACTGGTGGCCTGCGCCCCACCGACGGCGGGACGGATCATCCACTTTCTTGCCCAGACCGGTATGCGCATGGATGAGGTCTGCTCGCTTGAATGGTCGCAGGTCTCGACCCCACGGCGGGAGGTCAGGCTGACCAAGACCAAGACCTCATCGCCGAGAGTGGTGCCGCTGAGTGATGCCGCTCTGGGCACGATCCTGGGCACACCCCGGCACATCACCTCACCCTATGTGTTCTGGCATGGAGACGGCGAGCGCTACACCGCCTTCACTACTGCCTTCCGGAAGATCGCCGCGCGAGCCGGGGTACCGTTCCGCTGCCATGACCTGAGGCACCATTTTGCCTCTGAATTCCTGATGGCGACCAGCGACATAGCCGCTTTGCGAGCCATCCTTGGGCACAAGACCATCACCATGACAATGCGCTACTCGCACCTCATGACCGAGCACCTGCATCGAGCCATGGACAGGTTTGGAGCGGGTAATCTGGGCACAAATCCAGGCACAAAGTCAGCGGAGACCAGCCCGTCTCCCTCCGACGATGCCGATCAGCCCCCGAATACCGGGGAACACCAGACGACACGTTCCGCTCGATAAGCCTAAGCCAGCCTTTGCTCTGCCAATCGACTGACAGCCGAGCATGGCGGAGGCGGATGGGAATCGAACCCACCACCCGGGGTGAGCGGGTCGCCGGTTTTGAAGACCGTGGGGGCCACCAGGCCGCCTGTCGCCTCCGGCGGCTCAAAGCCGCGGCGCCGCGCCCGGTTCCGCCACGATCCGGCGGTCGCCCTGGCGCCGGGTGAAGCGCTCGGCATCCAGGTGCTCCAGCAGCGGGATGGAGAAGCGGCGCGAGATGCCGAGCAGCCTGCCGCATTCGCCGGCCAGGAAGCCATCCGGACGCGTGCCGAAATGCGTGCGGATGGCACGCCGCGCGGCCGCCAGGGCGTCGCGATGGAACACCACCTCCCGCTTCTGCACGGCATCCGGCGCGCGCACCAGTACGCCGGTGCGGAGCAGGTGACGCAACGCGGTGGCGCGGCGGCGGCAGCCGCCGACCACCGCCTCTGCATCCGGCGGCGCCAGCATGGCGGCGCGGAAGGCGCGCTCCACCTCGGCCAGCAGGGCGCGGTCGGCCTCCGACAGCAGCGCTGCGACATCGAGGCCGCGCCGCCGCAGGCGCCCGCCGGTGAGTTCGAGCGTCCCGGCCGTAACGAGGCGCGCCGCCAGCCCCTCCAGCGGCAGGCCGGCCGGCAGGGCCGAGCGCAGCACGCCGAGGCCCGGGCCGGGTCCGGTCGGGTCGCGCCGCTGCGCCGCCTCCACCGCCGCCAGCAGCACCGCCTCGGCGCGGGTGCATTCCTCCCGGTGCAGGACGGGGCCGGCGGCGAGCCGCACGCCATGCAGCATCTCCAGCCGCGCCGGCAAGGCGGCGGACGGCAGCCCGGCGATGCGGGCGAGCGCCTCGGCGGGCAGCCCCGCCGGCCCGGCCGCGCGCAGCCGCAATGCCGCGGCGCCCTGGGGCCCGGTCGCGGCCATGGCCTGCAACAGTGCCGCATCCTGCACGCGGCGGCGCGGCGGCGCGGCGTCCAGCACCACCCCGCCGCCGATGGTGCGTGCGGGCGAGGCCAGGCGCAGCACGAAGGGCTCGCGCACCGGCGCCGCGACCGGCGCGTCCAGACGGAGCTGCGCCACCCCACTCTCGCCAGGTGCCAGCCGGTCGCGGTCGAGGAGGTGCAGCCGTGCTCCGGTCTCCGCCGTGCCGATCAGCAGCCGCATTGGCTGTCCACGCGGCACCGGGCCGGGCGCCGAGGCAAGCAGCGTCACCTGCACATCGAGCCGCGCTGAGGGCAGCAGCAGCCCGGGCGCGGCGAGCGCATCACCGGGCGTGACCGCCTCGCGGCCAACGCCTCGCAGCGCCACCGCCACGCGCCGGCCCGGGGCGGCGGCGGGCAGGGCGCGGCCATGCGACTGCAACCCGCGCACCAGGGCGCGCCGCCCTTGCGGCAGGATCTCGATCTCCATGCCGGGCGCCAGCCAGCCACGCCGGAGGGCGCCGGTCACCACTGTCCCGGCACCAGGCAGGCTGAAGGCGCGGTCCAGCGGCAGCCAGGCCGCCCCGGCTTCATCCGGTGGCGCCGGCCCGGCCAAAGTGCCGAGCGCCGCAGCCAATTCGCCCAGCCCCTGGCCGGTGACGGCGGAGGTCACGATCACTGGCCAGTCGCCGAGGCCGAGCCGCCGCAGCAGGTCCCGCGCCGCCTCGGCCGCCTGAGCCGCCTGCTCCGCCGTCGCGCGGTCGGCCCGTGTCACGGCCAGCACGCCACGGCGGACGCCGAGCAGCGCGGCGATCTCCGCATGCTCCACGCTCTGCGGCCGCACGCCTTCCACCGCATCCACGCAGAGCAGGGCGGCGCGCATGGCGGTGGCGCCGGCGACCATGGCGCGGATGAAGCGCTCATGCCCCGGCACGTCCACCAGATCGAGCTCCGTCCCGTCCGGCAGGGCGAGGCAGGCGAAGCCGAGCACGATGGAGATGCCGCGCGCCCGCTCCTCCGCCAGCCGGTCGGTCTCGGTTCCGGTCAGGGCGCGCACCAACGCCGACTTGCCGTGGTCCACATGGCCCAGCACGCCGATCAGCGCCGACCTCATGCGGCCAGCGCGGCGCGCACCGCTTCCGCGAGAGTCTCCACCTCCGCCTCCGCCACGGTGCGGGGGTCGAGCAGCAGGCGGCCGCCACCGATCCGCCCCACCACCGCCGGGCGCCCGGCGCGCAGCCGCGCCGCCAGCGCCTCGGCCGGGCCGGGAAGGGCGAGCAGACAGGTCGGCAGCGCGACACCGGGCAGGGAGCCACCACCGACCAGCGACTCACCTTCCACCAGCTCCGCCGCGCCCGGCGGCAGCAGCGCCGCCAGCCGCATCGCGCGCGCCGCCACCGCCTCGCGCGGCATGACGAGCATGGCGAGCGCCGGCACCGCCGCCACCACGCCCTCCGGGTCGCGGTAGAGGCGCAGCACCGCCTCCAGCGCGGCGAGCGTCAGCTTGTCCGGCCGCAGCGCCCGCATCAGCGGGTGCCGGGCAAGCCGCCCCACCACCTCCCGCCGGCCGAGGATCAACCCCGCCTGCGGCCCGCCCAGCAGCTTGTCACCGCTGGCGACCACCAGATCGAAGCCGGCCGCGATGCTCCCCGTGAGGGTTGGCTCCCGCGGCAGGCCGAGGCGCGTCAGATCCAGCAAGGCGCCGCTGCCGAGATCCTCCACCGCCAGCAGCCCGTGCGCATGGGCAAGCGCCGCCAGCGCCGCCGGATCGGGCGCGGCGGTGAAGCCGGTGATGCGGTAGTTGCTCTGGTGCACCCGCAGCAGCAGCCGGGTTTCAGGCCCGATCGCCGCCGCATAATCGGCGAGGCGCGTGCGGTTGGTGGTGCCCACCTCGGCCAGCCGTGCACCGCCCTGGCGGATGACCTCGGGGATGCGGAAGCCGCCGCCGATCTCGACGAGCTCGCCCCGCGAGACCACCGCCTCACCCCCCGCGGCCAGCGCCGAGAGCGCCAGCAGCATGGCAGCGGCGCCGTTGTTCACCACGAGGCCCGCCTCCGCTCCGGTCAGCTCGGCCAGCAGCGCGGCGCAGGCGGCATGCCGGTCGCCGCGGGCGCCGGCCTCGAGGTCGAGTTCCAGATTGCAGTAGCCGCCGACCTCCGCAGCGATGGCGGCGAGCGCCGCCGCCGGCAGCGGCGCGCGGCCGAGGTTGGTGTGCAGCACCACGCCGGTCGCGTTGATCACCCGGCGCAGCCCGGGCCGCGCCGCCGCCTCCAGCGCCGCCTCGGCCGCCGCGAAGAAGGACGCGGCAGTAAAGCCGCGGCCCGAACGGCGGAGCGCGTCGAGTTCCGCCCGCAGCGCCGCGGCGAGCGCCGGGCGAGGGTGGCGTGCGGCGAGCAGTACCGCCTCGGGCGCCGAGAGCAGCCGGTGCATGGCGGGCAGGGCCCGGGGATTCGCGGCATCCATGCGGCGCTAGAGCCTGATTGCTGCAAGCTGAAGCAATCAGGCTCCAGCTTTGTTGGTTGGTCGCGTAATTCAGGCTTTCGGTTTTTCCAACCTCAAGCGGTCACGCTCTAGACGGGTGGGGGTCGGTTCGGTTCCCGAACCGCGCCGCATGGCGTCGTTCGCCGGCAATCGGCTCAGGCCGTTGCTGGCCGTCGCCGATGCTCGGCATCCCACCAGACCACCCAGGCGAAGCCGAGCCCACCCGCCACTACAAGATCCAGCCAGGGTGGCGGCGCACCCGAGGGAGCATCCGGCCGCACCACCCACCAGAGATGCGCGACATGCTGCACGAGCAGCAGCAGGCAGACCGCCGTCATGCGCCAGCGCCCATGATCCGGCGGCGCCGCCAGGCTGATGGCCAGCAGCAGCGCCGGCAGGGCCACGCCCAGCTGCACCCAGCCCCAGTCGCCCAGCCGGCGGAGGTACCAGCCGGACTCCTCCGGCCGGTCCGCCATCCAGACCACGATGAACTGGGTGAACCACAGCCAGAGCACGGCCAGCGCCAGGGTCAGCAGGGCTCGCTCCAGCCCCGGCAGCCCCTCCGCCCGCGGCGGGGTGCGCCACGCGGCGAGGATCGCCAGCGCCAGGGCCCCGGCCAGCCCCTCCACCCAGATGGCGAAGCCTTGCAGGCTGGGGAGCCAGGCCGGATCGCGCGACAACACCCAGTCATGCGCGGCGAGCAGCGCGCTCGGCAGCAGCAGGATGAGCGTGAGGGCCGAAAGGCGCTGGTGCCGCCCGGGCCGTGCCAGCGCCCGTCCGAGCACCGCCCAGAGCAGCAGGTAGCCGAGGGCGCGCAGGCGGAAGGCAAGCGGCGCCAGCACCAGGGCGCGCGAACCCTGCTGCGGTCCGGCCTCCGGTGCCGCCCAGGGATAGAGGGTCTCGACGGCCACCAGCACGGGAACTGCCATCAGGGCCAGCATGGGCAGGCTGCGTGCCATGGCCTCCAGCGGCGGGCGGATCGGCGCCAGCCATTCCTCGCGCAGCAAGTGGCCGATCGCGAGCACGCCGAGCGCCCCGATCGCGAACTGCGTCCAGAGCAGAAAACTCGGCAGCCAGGCCTCCAGCACCTCCGGGCCGCCGAAGGCGGCGGCCCCGCCTGCGGCCAGCGCAAGGGCAAGGCCGGCGGCCGCCTTCATCGCGGCAGCCGCTCCACGAAGCGGGCGATGGCCCAGCGGTCCACCGGCGGCAGGCGGTCGTCGAAGGGATGCGCGCCGCCCAGGTTGGTGGCGATCGCCGCGAGGCTGCGCCCGGCCGGCGCCGGCAGGGGCGGCGGGCGGGGGAAGCCGCGCGCCACCGCCGCACCGTCCCCGGCGCCGCCCGGGCCGTGGCAGGGCGTGCAGTAGATGGCGTAGCGCTCCATCCCACGGGCGAGCAGTGCCTCCGTCACCGGCGGGCCGGGCGGGGCCAGCGCGGCGCGGCGCGCGCTCTCGCCCTGCGCCACCGCGCCCGGAGGCGGCGGGGCAGGTGCAGGGGGCGGCGTGCTCTCTGGCCAACCATCGCAGGCGGCGAGGGCGAGCAGCAGGGGGAGGAGGCGCCTCATCCCGGCACCTCCGCGACGCGGAGCGGCTTCAACCCCTGCAGGAAGCGGGCGGCCCCCGTGGCCTCGAAGCGCTGGTCGGCGGCGAAGAGGCAGAGGAAGAAACGGTCCTCGCTGGCCCGGCCGAAGCCCGGCGCGGCGAAGACCGGGTGGTGCAGCCGCGGCAGCCGGTTCATGACCAGCAAGGCGAGGAGCGTGCCCGCCGAGGCCCAGAGGATGGCCACGATGGTGGTGGCCGGCAGGAAGGCGGGCAGGGCGTGCAGCGGCCGGCCGCCGACGTTGATCGGATAGCCATGCACGCTGAGCCACCACTGGGTCGCATAGGCGAGCGTGGCGCCGAACAGCCCCATGCCGATCGCGATCCAGCCCACCGGCGCGCCATGCGCCCCGAGCAACTCGGCCGCTTCCGGCACGGGATAGGGTGCATAGGCGTCCATCTCGCGCCAGCCTGCCGCCTTCGCCGCGCGCAGCGCCGCGACCATCGCCTCGGCGGTCGCGAATTCGGCGATCACGCCGGCGGGCGGGGCTTCGCTCATGGCACCTCCGCCTCGCTTTCCTCGTGCCGCGTCTCGAACATGGAGACGACGGGGATGAGGCGGGCGAAGAGCAGCATCAGCAGCGCGAAAAGCCCGACCGTGCCGAGCAGCAGCATCCATTCCGGCAGGGTCGGCGCGTAGAGCGGGCCGATGCGCGGCAGGTGGTCCCGCAGCAGTCCGCCGGCGACGAGCACGAAGCGGTCCAGCCAGGCGCCTGCCGCGGCGCCGAGGCCGATGAGGATGGCGGCCAGGGCGCGGTGCCGCAGCGCCTTCAGCCAGAGGAGCTGCGGCAGCAGCACGATCAGCACCGCGCCGCCCCAATGCAACAGGCCATAGGCGCCGAACAGGCGGGCGAGGGTCGCGGCGCGGGTTGCCGGGTCCTCCAGCGCCGCGCTCAGCAACGCCTCCGCGTAGAGATAGCTGCAGCCGAGTGCGGCGGAGGCCAGCAGCTTCGCCAGCAGGTCCATGTCGGCATCGTCGATGTAGCGCGAGAGGCCGAGCCCGACGCGCAGCAGGGCCGCAAGGGCGAGGACGATGCCGAGGCCGGAGGGGATGCCGGTGACGACGACATGCAGCGGCAGCCGTGCCTGGTGCCAGTCCGGCACCAGGGTGGTGGCGAATTCCAGCGCGACGATGGTCTGGGCGGATACCAGCATCGGCAGCACCAGGGCGGCGACCAGCCGGTAGGCCGCCTGGTGCCGCGCCCAGTGCTGGACGGAGCCGCGCCAGCCCAGCGCGAACACCCCGTAGAGGCGCGCCGTGGTCATCCGCCCACGCGCCGCCGCACGGTCACGCATGGTGGCGAGGTCGGGGATCAGCCCGGTGTACCAGAACAGGCTGGTGACGATGACATGGGACATGATGCCCCAGAGGTCCCAGACCAGCGTCGAGCGGAACTGCGGCCAGACCTGATAGGTCGCGGGATAGGGCAGCACCCAGTAGAACAGCCAGGGCCGGCCCAGGTGGAGGATGGGGTAGAGAGCGGCGGCGGCGACCGCGGCCAGCGCCGCCGCCTCGGCGAAGCGGTTCACCGCGGTGCGCAGCCCATGCCGCCGCAGCACCAGGATCACGGCGAAGAGGCTGGCAGCGTTGGCGATGCCGATCCACCAGGTGTAGTTGATGAGGTCGAAGCCCCACACGAAGGGGATGTTGGTGCCCCAGAGGATGGTGCCCCGCAGCAGCAGGGCCGCGACGGCATAGGCCAGCAGCAGCACGCCCGCCGCGGCGGCGCCGACCGAGAGGGCGAAGCGCCAGCCGAAGCGGCCCTGGAGCGCGACATCCGCAACCGGACGGGTGTCGGCCGCCATGCTCATGGCGGTTCCTCCGAAGGGGTGACGAGGCGCGCCAGATAGGTGGTCCGGGGCCGCGTGTCCAAATGCCCGAGCAGCGCGTAGTGCCGCCCCTCGCGCCGGGCACGGGAGACGGCGCTCTCGGGGTCGTTGATGTCGCCAAAGCTGATGGCGCGGGTCGGGCAGGCGCGCTGGCAGGCGGTCTCCACCTCGCCGTCGCGGATCGCGCGCCCCTCCTGATTCGCCGCCGTGCGCGCGGCGGCGATGCGGTGCTGGCAATAGGTGCATTTCTCGATCACGCCGCGCGGGCGCGCGGGCACCTCCGGGTTGCGCACCGGCAGCGCTCCGGTGGCGCGGGCATAGTCGCCCCAATTGAAGCGCCGCACCTTGTAGGGGCAGTTGTTGGAGCAGGTGCGGGTGCCGATGCAGCGGGGATAAACCATGAGGTTTAGCCCCTCATGATCGTGCACGGTGGCATTCACCGGGCAGACCACCTCGCAGGGCGCCTTTTCGCAATGCATGCAGGGGACGGGCTGGAAGTCGGTCCGTGGTGCCTCGGCCGGACCGTACTGGTAGCGGTCCACCCGCAGCCAGTGCATGGCGCGGCCACGCGCCGTCTCCTCCGGCCCGACCACCGGCGTGTTGTTCTCCGCCTGGCAGGCGAGCGAGCAGGCATTGCAGCCGATGCAGGCATCGAGGTCGATCGCCATGCCCCAGGCCTGTCCGGGATAGGACCAGTCGGGATAGAGCGAGCGCGGCTCCGGCAGGGGCGGGATGACCTCGCCCGGCGCGACGCGCCGGACTGGCGGCGGGTCGGACGCCACCGGGTGGTGCCAGGCGGTCGAGACCAGCGGCAGCACCTCCCCGGTCGGGCGGAGCACGAGGCCCGGCGCGGCCCAGGGAGCCTCGGCCGGCCGCAGGCGGTAGGCGTCGAAGCCGAGCGCCGGCGCGACCCCGCCCACGGCGCGCCGCCCGCCGCCGAGTGGCAGCGCCACCACGCCGGGCGCCTGGCCCGGCGCGATCACCACCGGCACCCGCAGGCTGCGGCCCTGCAGCGTCAGCTCCACCGCCGCCCCATCGCCGAGCAGCAGGGCCATGGCATCCTGCGGCGCGATCAGCGCGGCATTGCCCCAGGCGAGCTTGTCCAGCGGTCGCGGCAGCTCCTGCAGCCACGCATTCGGTGCGAAGCGGCCGTCCCAGAAATGCGGATCGGGCATGAACAGCGCGGTGAGGCCTTCGGCCGCCGGCGCGGCGGGGCCAGGGTTGAAATCCGCACTTAGCCGTAGGTCGCGCGCCGGCGCGGCGCTGTCCGGCACCACCCCCGCCTCCAGCGCGGCCAGCCAGCGCTCCTCGAAGCTTGCCTCGCCCCAGGCCTTGCGCCAGGTCTCGCGCACCAGCGCCTCGCCCGCCGCCGACTGGCCGGCGGTCCATGCCAGGATCTCCTCGGCCGGGAGCGCCGTCTCCACCAGCGGGACGGTTGCGGGCTGGCGAATCGCCGCCGTCCCCTCGAAGGCCAGGCTGTCGCCCCAGGATTCCAGCGGATGCCGTAGCGGCAGGTGCCAGGCGCAGGCGAGCGCCGTCTCGTCGGGGTAGAGCCCGGCATGCACGCTGTGCGGCACCCGCGCCAGCAGCCCCACGAAGTCGAGTCCGGCCGGCGCGTCCAGCACCGGGTTGGCGTCCAGCACCAGCAGGTCGGTGACCGCGCCCCGTGCCATCGCCTCGGCCAGCGCGGCGAGGTCGCCAGCCTCCGCGGCACCGGCCGGGTCGTCGATCAGCCGTACCGTAGTGCCGATGGCACCGAGCGTAGCATTCATCGCATGCGCCAGCGCATGCACCGAGGCCGATTGGCCGCGCCCGGCCGCGACCAGCGCGGCGGGGCCGGCGGCGCGCAGGGCGGCGGCGATGCCGGGTGCCTCCGGATGCTGCGGCGCGGCGCCGGCGGCGGCGATGCCGAGCTCCGTCGCCACCGCACGGGCCAGCGCCTCGATCCCCGCTGGCGGCAGGGCGAGCCGGCGGTCGGCCTTGGCGCCGGTCAGGCTCGACACGGACTCGGCGACAATCAGCCCGGGCAGTGGAGCGTGGCCGGCGCGGCCCGGCGCGCGCGCAGCCGACCAGTCCCGCGCCTGGCGGAGCTGCGCCGGCCCCGGCCCCAGCAGGTCGGCGCCGAGGGAGAGAACGCAGGCAGCGCGCGAGAGGTCGTGCACCGGCACCACCGCCTGGCCGAAGGCACGCCGGGCGCCCTCCGCCGCGCCGGCATCACCGAGCGGCGCGTGGACGTGCCAGCGTGCCTCGGGGAAAGCTACGAGCAGCGTGCCGATCAGCCGCCGCTGGGTTGGCGAGGAGACCGGGCCGGTCAGCAGCCGCAGCCCGGCCCCACCCTGCGCCGCCAGCGCCGCGCGGCGTTCGCCGAGGAAGCCCGGCAGGCCCGCAGCCTCGCGCAGCGCGCGCCCGGCGCGGCGAATGCGGCGGGAGCGGGTGGGGTCGTGCAGCGAGAGCACGGCCGATTCCAGGAAAACGTCGGTCGCGCCGAGGCTCGCAGGATGCGCCGGGTTGCCCTCGATCTTGATGGCATGGCCGGCTCGGGTACGCACCAGCACGCCGCGACCGAGACCGTCCAGCTCCAGCACCGTCGCATAGCTCAGCGCCTCGGCGTGCACGCCGTGGCCGCGGGCATGCAACGGATGGCCGAATTCCTCCGGCCCGATGTCGCAGCCCGCCGCGGCGGCAAGGGCGAGCGAGGCACCCGCGGCGCGCAGCACGGTGCGGCGTTCGGGCGGCGGAAGGCTGTGCTCGTCTGTCATGGGATGATGCACCCCGCCGCCGCACGCGCCGGCCGCGCCATGCCGCTACGCACCCGGCACCGCCCTGGTTCCTGTCCGGCGCAACCGGTAGCGGTCGCGCCACGTTGCCGCCGCAGCCGTTCGGGGAGGCCAGCATTCGCCCGATCCTGGGCCCAGCCCTGCTCGCATTCGCCGCGCTGCTCGCCGGCTGCGACGAGGCGGAGCCGCCGCCGCAGCTGCGCATCGCCGGCGCCGACCCGGCGCGCGGCCGCGCCGTCATCACCGAACGCGGCTGCGGGTCCTGCCATGTGATTCCTGGCATTCGCGGCGCGGTGGCCTGGGTCGGGCCGCCGCTGCTGGAGTGGTCCCGCCGCGCCTATGTCGGCGGCAGGCTGCCGAATGCGCCGGAGAACCTGGTCGCCTGGCTGCGCGACCCGCAGGCCATCTCGCCCGGCTCCGCCATGCCCTCGCTCGGCCTGACGGAGCGGGAGGCGCGCGATGCGGCGGCCTATCTCTACACCATCGGCACGGCGCAGCCGGTGCCGGCCGGCATGGTGCTCGGCCCCGGGCAGGGCGGGCCGCGCGCCGAGGCACGGCTTCGGCCGCGCGGCGATCAATGAACCGGCCCGCATGACGGCACGATCACGGCCGGCGCCGCCTGGAACAGCACGGCGAGGATGGCGTAGCTGCTGGTGGCGGCGGCGAACCAGCGGGTGAAGCGCGGCTCCGCCTCGCCGCCCTCGGCCAGTGGTTGATCAAGTCGCGACATTACCGACCACAGGATGAGGCCGAGCGGCAGCAGGGCGGCGAGCGTCGCGAGGCCGACCACCGCCGGCACCCAGGGCAGGCCGAACAGCCGCGTGCCCGCCAGGCCGCGCTCGCAGGCGAAGGCGTTGACGGCGTAGATCACGCCGAAGTGCCCCGCCCAGAGTGCCAGGCCGGCCGCGCTGCGCAGCACCTCGAAGGCGGGGCTGGTGTCGCGCGCGGCGTTCATGCCAGCAGCCGTGGGAAGAGGTGCAGCAGGGCGAGGCCGACCGCGCCCTGGCCGGCGGTGTAAATCCAGAACAGCCGGGTGACGTCCATCGCCTGCCGCCGCTCCGCATCCAGCAGCCGGGCGAGGGAGCGCGCGAGGGTGTAGCCCGCCATCAGCAGGGCGATCGCCGCATGCATCCCCTGCCAGGCGAAGAGCGCCCAGGATGCGGCGCCATAGGCATGCAGGCTGGGCCGCACCCCGCCCTGCCACAGCGCCCAGCCATCCGCGGCCGTGCCGGCGAGAAGCAGCAGCGCGGCAAGGGCAAGGGCGAGGCGGTGCGGCCAAGGCGAGCGCCCGGCGAGCAACCGGGCGGCCGCCTGGAGCGAGGCCGCGCCGGCGGCATAGAAGCCGAGGGCGGCGAGGCCGAAGCCTGCCACCGGCAGCCCTTGGCCGGGCGGCGGCCACATGGCATCGCCATTGACCAGCCAGAGGAAGAGATAGCTGCCAAGCAGGCAGGCATAAGCGGTGCCCTGCACCAGCATCAGGCAGACCATCGCCCAGGAGGCGGTGGAGACGGCGCCCGTCGCATAGGTAGGCACCACGATGCCGCCGCCGATATCCGCCTCGCGCGGCGGAAGCGGCCCGGGATCGCTGCCCTGCCAGAGCCAGGCAAGGATGCCGCCGAGCGCAAGGGCGAAGAACAGCGCAGCCTCGATCAGGAACTCGCCGGTGAGGCTGAGGAAGAAGCCGGCCGTGCCGATGGCGGCGACGACATGTCCCCAGCCCACGCCCGGCAGCACCGCGACATATTGCGGCTCGGCCTCGGCAGGGCTGGTGATCAGCGTCTCCCGCCGGCCGGTCGCGGTGAAGGGCAGGTAGTGGCCGCCCGCCTCCACCTCCTTCGCCAGGCCGGGCTCCGACCAGAGCGGGTAGCGGTCGCGCACGCGCGGGATGCTGCGCGGGCCGTAATTGGTGTTGGTCACCCATTCCAGCGTACCGGCCCGCCAGGGGCTGCTCTGCTCGCCGCCGAGCCGGAAGTTCTTCGCGACGTCGAGCAGCAGCACCGCCGCGCCGGCCGCCGCCATGGCGGCGCCGGCCGAGGAAACTGCGTTCCAGACCTCCAGCCCGAAGCCTGCGGGATAGGTGTAGATGCGCCGCGGCATGCCGGCGAGGCCGCTGATGTGCATCGGGAAGAAGGTCACGTTGGTGCCGAGGAAGAGCAGCCAGAAGGCCCATTTGCCGAGCCGTTCCGAAAGCGGTCGGCCGAGCGTGGGTGCCCAGTAGTAGAGCGCGCCGAGCAGCGGGAAGACCATGCCGCCGATCAGCACGTAGTGCAGGTGCGCGACGATGAAGTAGGTGTCATGCGCCTGCCAGTCGAAGGGCGTGACCGAGACCATGACGCCGGTCAGGCCGCCGAGCACGAAGATGAAGAGGAAGCCGAGGATGAAAAGGGTCGGCGTGTCGAAGCGGATGCGCCGAGGCGCCGCGGCGAAGGTGGCGATCCAGGCGAAGACCTGCAGGCCCGAGGGGATGGAGACCGCAAATCCCGCGGCGGCGAAGAAGGCGAGGGAGAGGGCCGGGATCCCCGTGGTGTACATGTGGTGCACCCAGAGCCCGAAGCTGAGGAAGCCGGTGCCGACCAGCGCCAGAACCACCAGCGAATGCGCGACCAGCGGCGTGCGCGCCATGGCCGGCACGATCATCGAGACCATGCCGGCGGCGGGGAGGAAGATGACGTAGACCTCCGGGTGGCCGAAGAACCAGAAGAGGTGCTGCCAGAGCAGCGGGTCGCCGCCGCGTTCCGGCAGGAAGAAGGGCCAGTCGAAGGCGCGCTCCAGCTCCAGCAGCGTGCTCGCCACGATCACCGCGGGGAAGGCGAAGATGACCATGGCGGCGAAGACCAGCATGGCCCAGGCGAAGATCGGCATCCGCCCCAATGTCATGCCGGGCGCGCGGCAACGGAGGATGCCGACGATCAGCTCGATCGCCCCGGCGATGGCCGAGATTTCGATGAATCCGATGCCGAGCAGGTACATGTCGGTGTTGACGCCCGGGCTGTTCTCCTTGCTGGTCAGCGGCGGGTACATGAACCAGCCGCCGTCCGGCGCGATGCCGAAGAAGATGCTGCAATAGAAGCTGAGCCCGCCGATGGCGTAGATCAGGTAGGCGTAGGCGCCGAGGCGCGGGAAAGGCAGTTCCCGCGCGCCCAGCATGGCGGGCAGCAGGGCGATGGCGACGGCCTCCACCGCCGGCACGGCGAAGAGGAACATCATCACCGTGCCATGCATGGTGAAGAGCTGGTTGTAGGTGGCCGGATCCACCAGTGTCAGGCCCGGCCAGGCGAGCTGGGCACGGATGACCAGGGCGAGCAGGCCGGCGAGCAGGAAGAAGAGCAGCGCCGTACCGACGAAGAGCGGGCCGATGAAGTTGTTGTTGATCTCGGTGATGCGGCGCCAGCCGCGCGGGCTCTCCCACACCGCCTCCAGCGCGGCGAGCTCGGCCTCCGGCCGCGGCAGGGGATTGGGCAGGTCGGTCGCCGCGCGTGGCGGGTTGGTGTCCATCAGCGCAGCGCCTCCAGCCAGGCGGCCAGCGCCAGCAGATCCTCGCCCGACAGGGTGCGGCCATAGGCCGGCATGGAATTGCCCGGCTTGATGTCCTGCGTGCCGGCGATCCAGCCCGCCAAGGTCGCGCGGTGCACCTCGTGCAGCCCGGCGCCGAGCGAGAGGCGCGAGCCGATGCGCGACAGGTCGGGGCCGAGCCGCCCCTGCCACGCCGTGCCGCGCACCGCGTGGCAGGCGCCGCAGCCGGCCTCCCCGAACACCTGCATGCCGCGCGCCTGCTCCGCCGTCCGTGGCGGCGGCACCGGCGCCTGCTGCCGCGCGAGCCAGGCATCGAACTCCGCCGGCTCCTGCACCACTGCCCAGAATGCCATCAGCGCATGCTGCAACCCGCAGAATTCCGTGCACTGGCCGCGCAGCGTGCCGGGCCGGTCGGCGCGCAGCCGCATCCGGTTCACCCGCCCCGGGATCATGTCCAGCTTGCCCTGCAGGTTGGGCAGCCAGAGGGAGTGGATCACGTCGCCGGAAGAGAGCAGCAGCTCCACCTCCCGCCCCACCGGCAGGTGGATCTCATTCGCCGTCACCGCCATGTCTCCCGGGCCCTCTCCGGTATCGGGGTAGCGGACCTCCCACCAGTACTGCCGGCCGATGACCTCGATGCGCAGCGGCCGTTCCGTCTCCGGCAGCACCAGGGCGCGGGAGATGCCCATGCTATGCGCCAGCAGTACGGCCAGGGTGACGGCCGGGAAGGCGATGCCGCCCAGCAGCACGAAGCGGCGGGAGGCGAAGGCGCGGCGCAGCCGCGCCGGCGCCAGCACGGCGAAGGCGAGCAGCCCGAGCACCAGGGCGAAGATCGCCGCCCCGCCACCGAACAGCAGCCAGGTAAGCTGCGCGATCAGCCCGGCCTGGACGCCCCAGGGTTCGAGCGGAGTCTGCACGCCGCTGCACGCTGTGAGCGCAAGGGCGGGCAGCAGCCGCCGCAGCCGCATCACCTGCGGCCGGCCCAGGGGAGGGATCCGGCGTGCGGCCTGGTGCCATCGCGAATGAGGGCCGGGCCGAGCGCCAGGAGGGAGACGGCGGCGAAGGCGATTCCGCCCGGCACCCACATCAGCAGCCCGCCGAGTTGCTGGTCCTCAAGCGGCGAGAAGCCCCAGGCGAGGGTCGTCGTGGCATGCTCGGCAAACAGCGGGCGCGGGGCGAAGGTCAGAACGGCGCCGAGTGCGCCGCTCTGCGCCGCCGTCGCCAGCCCGGCAAGCAGCGCCGCTTCCGGCCGCGCCGCCGCGCCCAGCAGCAATCCGCGCCAGAGCCAGACGCCGCTGCCGAGCAGCGAGAGCTGCATTGCCCAGTAGACGGCATCGGAGCGGAAGGTGACGCCATAGGGGCCGGGCAGGTGCCAGGCCCAGAGCGCGAGGGCGAAGGCGGCGGCGGCGAGCGCCAGCCCCCCCGGCGCCGCTGCCCGGCGTGGCAGGGGGAGGCCGAGGGCAAGCAGCGGCGCCACCGCCACCAGCAGCACCAGATGCTGCGCCACACGTGCCGAGAAAAGCGCGACCGAGAGGTTGCAGAGCGGCGAGAGCAGCGCTGCGGCAAGCGCCGCCCAGCCCGCCAGCAACAGGCGCCGGTCGCCGCCGCGGCCCGCCGGGCCCCAGGCCAACAGCAACGTCACGGCGAGCCCCGCCATCAGCCAGGGATCGACATTCCAGGGCACCGCACCCGGCAGGGGCGGCGCGCCGCAATAGGGCGTGTCGGGCCCGAATTCCCGCATCCGTTGCTCTCCCGGCCGGGCAGCGGCCCCGGAAGAACGCAAGCAGCCGGCAAAGGTGCCCTGGATCCGCGGAGGAATTCTCAGCGGTGGCAGGTGGAGCAGCGTGTGAGCGGCGGAAGCGCGATGCCGAAATGGGTATAAGCGTCGTGGCCGGCCCGGGCGGCGGCCGAACCGGCCACGGCGCCGCGGTGGCAGTCGAGGCACCAGCCCATGGACATGGTCTCGATCTTCACGGTGCGCGGCATGGCCTCGACCACGCCGTGACAGGTCCCGCATGCGACGCCGGCCGCGACATGCGCGCCGTGGTGGATGCGCACATGTTCCGGCAGCCGGTGCACGGAGGACCAGGCGATGGAGCCGCCGAGGGAAAGGGCGGTCTCAAGCGGCGCGAATTGGGCCGAGACGCTCCAGACCTGGCGATGGCAGCCGAGGCATGTCTCGGCGGTCGGCATCCCGGCGGAGGCCGCACGCTCCACCGTTGCATGGCAGTAGCGGCAGTCGAGACCGAGGCCCCCGGCATGGACGGCATGGCTGAACGGGACGGGCTGCGGCGCGGCGACACCGACGCCCCAGGCGCGGTCGGAACGGGCAAGGGTCCAGGCCGCGAGGCCGAGCGCGCCCAGGCCGATGGCACCGGCCAGCATGCCGAAGCGCAGCCGCCGGTCGGCCCGTGCGGAGAAGAGTTGCTGCATGCCCTGTGCCGCCGCCTGCTCGCGCGACCAACGCGCGGCAGCGGCAGCGGTTGGCGCGGCACGGCGTTTCGAGGCGATCCCGGCGGCGGTGCCCTCGATGCGCCGGGATTCCTCCGATAGCGTCTCGTCAGGGCCGCGGCGTCGGCCGTGGCGGCTGCGCCTTCAGATACCGCGCAATCGCCCGCCGGTCCTCGATCGGCAACTCCGCCGTATTGATCACCACATCGGCCATGGAGGAGCGCGCCTGCCGTCCTTCCGGGCTGCGGCCGGTGGTCAGCAGTTCGACGAAATCCGCCTCGCTCCAACCGCCGAGCCGCGCCGGGGTGATGTTCGGCACGAAGCCCGTGCCCTCCTGGTCCGGGCCGCCGGCGAGCCGCGTCGCCTCCCGCACCGCCAGCAGCGGGCCGCGGCTTGCATGGCATTCGGCGCAATGCGCCACCGCCTCCACCAGGTAGTGCCCCCGGTTCCAGGCCGCGTCCCGGGACGGATCGGGCAGGAGCGGCGTCTCGTCCAGGTAGATCCGTTTCCACAGGCCGATCGGGCGACGGATGGTCAGCGGGAAGGCGAGGTCATGCGGCGGTGCGCGGCCGGCGACCGGCGACAGGCTGCGCAGATAGGCCCAGAGGTCCGCGATGTCCTGCGGCTGCATCCGCGCATAGCCGATATAGGGGAGCGCGGGGTAGTAATGCCGCCCGTCCGGCGAGACCCCTGCCATCAGCGCATTCGCCAGATCAATGCCGCGCCAGCGGCCGATGCCGTCCTCCGGATCCGGCGAGATGTTGGGCGGGCGGAAGGTGCCAAGCTGCGACGCCAGCGCCATGCCGCCGCCGAGCTGCAGCCGGTCGGGCTGGCCGGGCGAGGCGTGGCAGGAGGCGCAGTCGCCGGCGGCGAAGAGAATCCGCCCCCGCGCCGCATCACCATTCTCGAATTGCGCCGCCGCCTCCGGCCCGAAGCGCAGGCGCGGCGCGCTGAGCACCCAGGCTGCCGCCGCACTGGCCAGCGCGCCCGCGACGAGCAGCAACCAGAGCCAGCGCCGCCGCATCAGGCCCTCCGCAGCATTCGCAGTGGGATGGGCTTGGCCGCTGGCGCATGGCTGCGGCGCGCATGGCCCTCCCACCCCAGCATCACCGCCATGCCGTCCGGCGAGTCCCGGCCGCCGGATGCCACCGGCGGTTCGCTGATCCTCATCTGCTCGGCCATGCCGCCTCCGCTGTGGAAGCGGCTGCGCGGGCCGCCGGTTCCGGGCCGGCAACCACGATGCCGATCCAGGCCCGCCCTTCGCCGCATCGTCACCCGGCATGCAGCCATCCCGGGTGCGATACGCCTACGCCACCTCCTCCAGCAGCCCCTCGAAGGTGATGCAGACCGGGTTCACGCCCTGCAACAGCGCGCCTTCATGCACGTGGCCGCGCATATCCGCGACCGCGACCGCCAGCTCCGCCCGCAGCTGGCCGGCGCGATCGGCCGAAACCCGGCCATCGGTCACCAGGATCTCCGTCGCATGGTCCGCGACCATCCCGCCGTGCGCGAAGGCAGACCCGACCAGGCTGCCGACGCTGCCGCGCAGCACCGCGCCGGCGAAGCCATGCCGACGGCAGGTGACTTCCAGCGCCGTCACCACATCCTCGTTCGGTCGGATCCGCAGCGCGATCACCCGTGCCGCGCCGGCCGGCAGCGCCCGGACTGCGTCCGGCACCGGATGGAACAGGGTGAAATTCGTCTCCGCATCCGGCTCCGCCAGGAAGCCGATGCCCGACAGGCCCCAGGCGCGGGCCGCCATGGGCGCGGCCAGGATGCTCTCCTCCGGCAGCACATGGCCAGCGCGGCGCCCGGCCGCCTCCTGCCAGATGGCATGGCAATGCAGCCAGGGCTGGCCGTCGCGCAGGCCGAAGGTGATGTTGGCCCGCTCCAGCCTGGCGCCGCCGGGTGGCGCCTGCGTCGCGCTGTACCAGGCGGCATGTGCGGCATCCGGCGAGGGTGCCGGCAGCACATAGGCGAAGGGGCCGAAGCTGCCGCCCTCCAGCGTCACCATGGCATGGGCGAAGCCGGCCTCCCGCAGCGGCCGGCCCACCGCCTCCAGCAGCGTCAGGCCAGGGGAGAGGGCGAAGGCCAGCGGCAGCGCCTGGCCCGGCACGCTCTCAAGCCGTGGCTCCAGCGCCGGCCCGGGCTGCGGCAGGCGCCGTGCGCCGGCTGCCTGGGTCAACCCAGCCTCTGGGCAAGGATCACGCGGCTTGGGTTCTGCATGGGACGGGCCTCCCTGGTCGAGATGGAAATACCGCCTTCCCGCCGCGGGTCACACGACCTGAAGCCGGCCTGCTGGCGATCCGAGGTTACGTGCTGGCGCTGCTCGGCACCATGCTGACCGCCGCGGTGCCGGGACTTCCATTCGCTTCCCGCAGGAGGACAGGAGCCGGCTACAGCGGATTGCGTTCATGTCCGAACACCAACCTGCTGTAGCGTATTGTTCATAGGGCGGCTTCCCACCCAGGGGCGGGCATGTCCTCCACGGTTCGCTCTAGCCCTTTCCGAGGCGCTTCTGCGCCCGGCGCAGCAGCCAGCCGTTGAAGCCGGTCGCCTTGCTGATCGCGTCGCGCAGCGCCTTCAGCTCGGCCTCGGCGCGGGAGCGGGCGACGGCGGCATCCACCGCCAACCCGCGGGCGATCTTCTGCCCCTCCTCGAGCTCCGCCAGCCGCTTCGCCACCATCGGGTCGGCGCCGCCGCCTTCGAGCTGCCGGATCCTGGCCTCGGCCCGCGTCAGCTCGCGTTGGAGTTGGGTGATTTCCAGCTTGAGTTCGGCGAAGCTGTGGGCGCCCTTGGGGCCTGCCGTCTTGGAGCGGGGGCGGCGGCTCATCCTGCCATCGCCCGCACCAACCCCGCTGGCCCGCCGCGCCGGACGGCGATCACGGCGCCTCCGCCTCCATCAGCCCCTGCAATTCGGTGGTGCTGGCGCGCAGCACGCGGCGGCGGTCGAGGATCTGCGGCGCCTGGTGCTGCAACTCGGCCCAGCGGGCCTCGACCGCGTCCAGGGCGGCGTCGAGGGTCTCGAATGTCTCCTCTTCCGGCGCCGGGCGGCCGGAGCGCCAGCGGAGGTAGAAGGGGCCGAGTTCCGTCATCGTGCATGATCCTCCAGAGGCCGGCGTTGTACGCCATTCCGTCAGGCCCGGGATGTGCCAGCGCGCGGACGCGACAACAAGCCGCGGACCGCCCTGCCGCGATGATCTCAGGGTCCTTCTGCTGCCGCTTGCCGCCACGCCTGTCTGCCATCGCTTGCCGCGTCCCGCAGCTGGAGCCCAAGGCGGCGGGCCTGACTGTCTATGGGTCTTTCCGGCAGCGCGCTGGCATGGAATCGTCACCGGCCAGAGCGGACTGCGGAGGGACGTGACATCCCGCAGCATGAATCCGCCCTGCAAACAATGAGCTGCGGCGGACTGGCGTTCAGGCATGGACGCAAGCCGCCCTGGACGGAGGAGGAAAGCCGATGCCACAGGAGCCGGACGACGCGCTGCGGACCCGCATCGCCGATGAATTGCCCGAGGTGGCCGAGATCGGCGATCCCGCCCTGCAACGGGGGGTGATCGAGGCCTGGGCGCTGGCACTCTCCCGCTCCTCATTCAGCTCGATCCGTGACATCCCACCCTCGGGCAACCCCGGCTCGATGACCCTGACCCGGGGTGACCAGACCGACCACATCCGCGGCGTCACCCGGCTGGCGATGCGCATGGCCGAGGAGATGGGTGCGCTGAACCCGGAGATGGCGATCAACCGGGACATCGTCATCGCCGGCGGGCTCTGCCACGACGTCGGCAAGCCCTGGGAGTTCGACCCCGAGAACCGCCGGCGCTGGGAAGCCTCGCCGCGCGCCACCGGCCTGCCCTCGATCCGCCATCCCGGCTATGGCCTGCACCTCTGCTTCCTGGCCGGGCTGCCGGAGGAGGTCGCGCATATCGCCGGCGCCCATAGCGGGGAGGGCGAGCTGCTGGTCCGCAGCCTGGAATGCACCATCGTCCACCTCGCCGACATCGGCTACTGGACCATGGCGCTGGCCGGCGGGCTGATCCGGCCAGAGACGGTCAGCAGCAAATACCGCCGTCCGATCGTGCTGTGAAGGAGGCGACGGCGATGCAACGACGCACCCTGCTGGCGGCGACGGCCGCCCTGGCCGCGCCGGCCCTGGTTCCCGCCCTGGCGCAGCCCGCCTGGCCGAACCGGCCGATCCGCCTGATCATCCCCTTTCCGCCCGGCGGCACCACCGACATCCTGGCCCGCTACATCGGCCCGCCGCTGTCCGCGGCGCTCGGTCAATCCGTGGTGATCGAGAACCGCACCGGCGGCGCCGGCACGGTTGGCGCGCTGGAGACCATGCGCGCCCCGCCGGATGGGCATACCATCTGCATCACCATCAGCACCCTCATCACCACGGCGTTGCTGAGCCGCCAGCCCTATCATCCGGTGAACGACGTCACGCCGATCCTGCATCTGGCGAACGTCGCCAACATCCTGGTGGTGAACAAGGCGCTGCCGGTGCACAGCGTGGCGGAGCTGATCGCCTATGGGCGGGCCAACCCCGGCAAGCTCTCCTACGGCTCGCCGGGCATCGGCACCTCGGTGCATCTCTCGGGCGAGATGTTCAAGCAGGCCACCGGCATCGACATGGTGCATGTCCCCTATCGCGGGGGCGGCCCGGCGCTGGCCGACCTGGTCGGCGGGCAACTGCAGCTGATCTTCGGCAACGCCAGCTCGACCCTGCCCTTCGTACGTGGCGACCAGGTGCGGGCGCTGGCGGTCACCGCGGCGACCAGGCAGTCCTACGCGCCGGAGCTGCCGACCATCGCCGAGGCCGCGATCCCAGGCTTCGCGGTAGCCGAGTGGTATGCGGTGATCGGCCCGGCCGGCATCCCCGCCCCGGTGACGGCGCGGCTGAACCGGGAGATCCTCGCCATCGTCGGCACGCAGGAGGGGCGGGCGCGGCTGCTCGACATGGGCTCCGAGATCGTCGGCGGCACGCCGGAGGAGTTCGGCGCCTTCCTGCGCGCCGACATGGCCCGTACCGAGGCATTGGTGCGCAGCACCGGGATCCGGATGGAATGACGCGGGCGGCGCCTGCCGGATTGGCGATTCGGCAGGCTTCGTACTAGACCCGGATAAGGGGGGAATACGGGCATGCAGGCGGATTACGTGATCGTGGGCGCAGGCTCGGCCGGCTGCGTGCTGGCCAACCGGCTGACCGAAGACCCTGGCACCCGCGTCATCCTGATCGAGGCCGGTGGCCGCGACTGGCACCCCTACATCCACATCCCCGCCGGCTACATGAAGCTGCTGCAGCACCCGACGCTGACCTGGGGCTACAAGGCGGACAAGGACTCCGGGCTGAACGGGCGGGAGATTCCCTACCCGCGCGGCCGGGTGCTGGGCGGGTCCAGCTCGATCAACGGGTTGATCTACATCCGCTCCCAGCCCGAGGATTACGACCACTGGTCGCAGCTCGGCAATCGCGGCTGGTCGTCGGAGGAGGTGATGCCCTTCTTCCGCAAGGCGGAGCGGTGGGAGGGCCCGGCCGATGCGGTGCATGCGACGGACGGCCCGCTGTTCACCTCCCGCACCCGGGACCAGCCGGAGCTGTGCCAGGCGGCGATCCAGGCCGGCGTCGAGCTGGGCTGGGAGTACCGCGAAGACCTGAACGACCTGCCGCATGGCCTCGGCGACCATATCGGCTGGGTGCAGCAGACCCGCGGCGGCCGGTTCCGTGCCTCCGCCGCGCGGACCTACCTGCGCCCTGCGCTGCGGCGGCCCAATCTGATGCTCGTCACCAATGCGCTGGTGCACCGGGTTCTGTTCGAGGGCACACGGGCGGTGGGCGTCGCCTTCTCCCGCGGTGGCGTCACCGAGGAGGCGCGGGCGGGGACGGAGGTGATCCTCTCGGCCGGGGCCATCGGCACGCCGCATCTGCTGCAGCTTTCCGGCGTCGGCGACCCGGAGCATCTGGGGCGGGTCGGCATCCCGGTGCGGCACGCGCTGCGCGGCGTCGGCCGGAATTTCCAGGACCATTTCCTGGTGCGGGTGCAGGCGGAGCTGACGGGCATCGCCACCTTGAACGAACGCTCCCGCGGGCTGCGCCTGGCTGGCGAGGTGGTGAAGTATTTCGCCACCAACCGCGGCATCCTGACCTATGCGGCGTCGCTGGTGGCGGCCTCGGTGAAGGTGCTGCCGGAATCCGCCACGCCGGATGTGCAGGCGCTGTTCGCCTCGGCCAGCTACGCGCCGGGGCCAACGCGGCAACTGGACACCAAGCCGGGCATGACCTCCGGCATCTGGCAGATGCGGCCGGAAAGCCGTGGCAGCGTGCTGGCCCGCACGCCGGACCCGCGCGACCAGCCCTCGATCAACCCGAACTACCTGTCCGAGGAGCGCGACCGGCGCACCATCGTCGCGGCGATGCGGCGGGTGCGGGAATGGTTCAACGCCCCGGCGCTGAAGCGCTACCTGGTGGCCGAGACGGTCCCCGGCCCGCAGGTGCAGACGGATGACGAGTTCCTCGCCTATGCGCGGCAGACTGGAACCACCGTGTTCCATGCCACCTGTTCCTGCCGGATGGGGCCGGATGCGATGGCGGTGGTCGACGACCAGCTGCGGGTGCATGGGTTGCAGGGGCTGCGCGTGATCGATGCTTCCGTCATGCCGACGGTGACATCGACCAACACCAATGCGCCGACCATCATGATCGCCGAGAAGGGCGCGGCGATGGTCAAGGCGACGGCCCAGGCTGCCCGGGCTGTCGCGGCCTGATCCTCAGCGCGGCGGGGAGACGGCGTGCTCGCGCAGCGAGGCGCCGCTGCCCTGGTCCACCTCGCGCAGCAGCACGTCATAGCCCCAGAGGCTGGCGAGGTGGCGCAGCACCTGCCGCGCCTCCTGCTCTTCCAGCAGCCGCCCGCCGGTCGCCTGGTGTTCCAGGATCAGCCGGCGGTCGCCGGAGAGGTCGACGTCCACCACCTGGATATCCGGGTCGGTGAGCGCCGGGTCGTATTGCCGGGCGAGGGCGCGGCGCAGCCGGCGGTATCCGCGCTCGTCATGCATCGCCTCCACTCGCAGCACCGGCTGGGCGGTGTCGTCCAGCACGTGGAACAGCTTCAGGTCGCGCATCAGCTTCGGGCTGAGGAATTGCAGGATGAAGCTCTCGTCGCGGAACTCCGCCCAGGCGTGGCGCAGCACTGGCATGGCGTCGCCACAGCCGGCGAAGTCTGGGAACCATTCGCGGTCCTCCTCGGTCGGCCTGGTGGCGATGCGCTCGATGTCCGACATCATGGCGAAGCCCAGCGCATAGGGGTTCATCCCGGAATAGCGCTGGTCGTCGAATTCCGGCTGCATGATGACGCTGGTGTGGGAATGCAGCGCTTCCAGCAGCGCGCCGTCGCTGATGCGGCCCTGTTCGTGCAGCCGGTTCAGGATACGGTGATGGACATAGGTGGCGCAGCCCTCGTTCATCACCTTTGTCTGCCGCTGCGGCAGGAAATACTGCGCCACGTTGCGGACGATGCGCAGGATCTCGCGCTGCCAGGGGGCGAGGCGCGGCGCCGACTTCTCGAGGAAATAGAGGATGTTCTCCTGCGGCAATTGCAGCAGGACGCGGCGCCGCTCCTCCTCGCTCCGGGTCGGTGGGGCGGCCGCCTTCTCCGGCATGGTGGACCAGAGCACGTTGTACATCTGTTCATCGTGCTCGCGCCGTTCCCGCTCCCGCTTCTGCTCGGATTGCAGGTCGGGGGCGCGGCGGCGGTGGCGGTGGACGCCGTAGTTCATCAGCGCATGCGCGCTGTCGAGGATGCGCTCCACCGCCGGCTCGCCATGCTGCTCTTCGCAGGACTGGACGTAGCCCTTGGCGAATTCCAGGTAATCCAGAATGCCCTTGGCATCCGTCCATTCTCGGAACAACCGGCTGTTCTTGAAGAAGTGATTGTGGCCGAAGGCGGCGTGGGCGATCACCAGCGCCTGCAGGGTGGCGGTGTTCTCCTCCATCACATAGGAGACGCAGGGATCGGAGTTGATGACGATCTCATAGGCCAGCCCGCGCAACCCGCGGCGGTACAGCGCCTCATGCTGGGCGAAATGCTTGCCGAAGGACCAGTGGCGGTAGAACAGCGGCAGGCCGGTGCTGGCATAAGCGTCCAGCATCTGCTCGGCGCTGATCACCTCGATCCGGTTCGGGTACCAGTCGAGGCCGAGTTCATCGCCGGCGATCTCGGCGCAGGCGTCATGGATCCGCATCAGCGTGCCGAAATCCCAGTCGGCACCCTGGTAGAGCAACCGGTCTTCCAAGGCGGCATTCATGCATTCGCCCCTTCAAGCACGCCGCGCTTGGCGAACAGCTCCCGGAACACCGGGAAGATCTCACGCCGATGGCGGACCTTCTTCATCGCCAGCGGCGCCCCAGCGGTGACCAGCGCCTCATAGGTTCGCCAGAGGTCGGTGGGGCCGCGCGGGAAGCCGGGGATGCCGTGCTCGCCCTCCCGCCCCACCTCGATATAAGCGTAGTACTGGCAGGCCGGCAGGATGGTATCCACCAGCAGCCGCGCCGTCTTCTGGCTGTCGCCAGCGGCGTTGTCGCCGTCCGAAGCCTGAGCGGCGTAGATGTTCCATTCGGCCGGCGGGTAGCGATCGGCGACCACCTTCTGCATCTCCTCGAGCGCGGTCGAGACCAGCGTGCCGCCGGTTTCCCGGCTGTGGAAGAAGGTCTCCTCATCCACCTCCGAGGCTTCGTGGGTATGGCGGATGAAGACGATCTCGACATGCTTGTAGCGGCGCTGCAGGAAGATGAAGAGCAGCGTGTAGAAGCGCTTGGCGAGGTCCTTCATGTCCTCGGTCATCGAGCCGGAGACATCCATCAGGCAGAACATCACCGCCTGCGCCACCGGCCGCGGTACCGGCTCGAAGCGGCGGTAGCGCACGTCGATCGGGTCGATCCAGGGGATGAGCCTGGTCCGCTGCAGCATCCGTTCCAGCTCCGCCCGCAGTTCCAGCACCCGCTCGGCCTGCGCCGGATCGCCTTCCAGCGCGGCGATCTCCTCCTCCAGCGCCTGCACCGCCTCCGGCTTCGGGCGCTTCAGCGCGATGCGGCGCGACATGCTGTTCCGCATGGTCCGGCCAAGCGCCAGGTTCGCCGGCGAGCCGCTGACCGAATAGCCGGCGCGGTGCCAGGCCGGGTCGGTGCCATCGACCAGCCGGCGTTTGGCCATATCCGGCAGCTCAAGGTCATCGAGGAAGAGGCTGAGGAACTCCTCGCGGGTCAGGACGAAGCGGAAATTATCCTCGCCGCTTCCATCCGGCGAACCCTCGGAGCCGCCGCCCCCGCCGCCGCTGGGCGGGCGGGGGATCTCGTCGCCCTCGCGGTATTCCTTATTGCCGGGCAGCACGTGGTCGCGGATGCCGCCGCTGCCATGGTGGAAGCTCGGCTCGCGGATTCCGTGCAGGGGAATGCTCACTTCCCCGCCCTCGTCGGCGTTGCGGATGTCCCGCTTGGCCGAAGCGTCCCGCACCGCTTCCTGCACCAGGGATTTGGCACGGCGCAGGAAACGCTGGCGGTTGGGCAGGCTACGGCCGCTGGGATTGAGGCGGCGGTCCAGGATCTGCATGCAGCGGGAGCCTTGCGACCGGGTTGGACGGCTAGCCGGCCTGCTTCACGCGCATGTACCACTCCACCAGCCGGCGCACCTGACGTTCGGTATACCCCCGGGAAGTCATGCGTGCCACGAATTCACTGTGCTTCTTCTCGGTTTCACCGTCTTTTTTCGACCCAAAGGAGATTACCGGCAACAGATCCTCCACCTGGCTGAACATGCGGCGTTCGATGACTTCCCGGATCTTCTCATAGCTGGTCCAGGAAGGGTTCTTGCCGCCACGGTTGGCACGCGCCCGCAGGGCGAATTTGACCACTTCGTTCCGGAAGTCCTTGGGGTTGGCGATGCCCGCCGGCTTCTCGATCTTGGTGAGCTCCTGGTTCAGCAGCTCCCGGTTCATCATCTGACCGGTGTCGGGATCCTTGAAGTCGAGGTCCTCGACCCAGGCATCGGCATAGCCGACATAGCGGTCGAACAGGTTCTGGCCGTAGTCGTTGTAGCTTTCCAGATAGGCCTTCTGGATCTCGTTGCCGATGAACTCGGCGTAGCGCGGCGCCAGCTCGCCCTTGATGAACTCCAGGTAGCGCTTCTCGGTCTCGTCAGGCAGCTGCTCGCGCCGGATCGACTGTTCCAGCACGTACATCAGGTGCACCGGGTCGGCGGCAATCTCGGTGGTGTCGTAGTTGAAGGTCGCCGCCAGCACCTTGAAGGCGAAGCGAGTGGAGGCACCATCCATGCCCTCATCCGGGCCGGCGGCGTCGCGGTATTCCTGCAGCGTCTTGGCGCGCGGGTCGGTCTCCTTCAGCGATTCGCCATCGTAGACCCGCATCTTGGCGTAGATGTTGGAGTTGTCGTGCTTGCGCAGCCGCGTCAGCACGCTGTAGCGGGCCAGCATCTCGAGCGTCGCCGGGGCGCAGGGGCTGGGCGCCAGTTCCGAGCTGCGGACCAGCTTGTCGTAGATCTTCTGCTCCTCGGTCACCCGCAGGCAGTAGGGCACCTTGATGACATAGATGCGGTCGATGAAGGCTTCGTTGTTCTTGTTGTTCTTGAAGGCCTGCCATTCCGCTTCGTTGGAATGCGCCAGGATGATGCCCTGGAAGGGGATGGCGCCGATGTTCTCGGTGCCGATGTAATTGCCCTCCTGCGTCGCCGTCAGCAGCGGGTGCAGCATCTTGATCGGCGCCTTGAACATCTCGACGAACTCCAGGATGCCCTGGTTCGCCCGGTTCAACCCGCCCGAGAAGCTGTAGGCGTCCGGGTCGTTCTGCCCGTACATCTCCAGCTTGCGGATATCGACCTTGCCGACCAGGGAGGAGATGTCCTGGTTGTTCTCGTCGCCCGGCTCGGTCTTGGCGACCGCGATCTGCCGCAGCCGCGACGGCCGGATCTTCACCACCCGGAATTTGGAGATGTCGCCGCCGAACTCATCCAGCCGCTTCAGCGCCCAGGGGCTCATCAGCCCAGTCAGGCGGCGGCGGGGGATGCCGTAGCGGTCCTCCAGCAGCGGTCCCATGCGATCCGGGTCGAACAGGCCGAGCGGGCTTTCGTAGACCGGGCTCATCTGCTCGCCGGCCTTCAGCACATAGACCGGCTCGGCCTCCATCAGCGCCTTCAGCCGCTCGGCGAGGGAGGATTTGCCGCCGCCCACCGGGCCCAGCAGGTAGAGGATCTGCTTGCGCTCCTCCAGCCCCTGGGCGGCGTGGCGGAAGAAGCCGACGATCCGCTCGATCGTCTCCTCCATGCCGTAAAATTCGGAAAAGGCAGGGTAGATGCGGATGGTACGATTGAGGAATATCCGCCCCAGCCGGGCATCCTTCGCGGTGTCCACCACCTCCGGTTCGCCGATGGCGGAGAGGATGCGCTCGGGCGCGGTGGCGTAACACCCCGGATCGGTCCGGCAGGTTTCGAGAAACTCGGCAATCGACATATCGGTCTCGCGCCGGGACTCATAGGCCCTGGCGTAGTCGGCAAAGATGTCTTGCATGCTGCTCATCGGCCGCCCCTGGAAGCGCTGGCACTTCAGCGCAACGCGAACAGGATGGAGCTAGCGCCAGCCGATGGCGGTAAACTTTTATTGCTGCGCCGCAAGGCGGTCGTGTAGAGTGCAAATCACCGCAGGGTGAGCAGCCTGCGTTCCCGCACGGGATCGCGCCAAGCAGGCCCGATTATAAATAAAGCATCAATTCCAGGCGCCGCATAACGCAATACGGCGCCCCGGCGCTGCTTGTGCTGCTTGATGCGGCGGGAGCGCGGCGACTTTGCCTCATTTCGGGCATTGCCGGAAGGTGAGCCGCCGGTCCCGGTTTCGTCATGTCTTGTCACAGGCAGCGATGCTGTTGCGATTCTGCGTGCTGAGGCCCGCGCCGGCAGCGCAGGGCGGCGGGGCAACTAAGGCTCTTGACAGAACCGGGGCCGGGTTCCGGTCCTGTCAAGGGGCAGCCGGGGAACCGGCGCATCGGAGTGGATCGCAGGGGCGCGTGAGCGCCCCGCCGAGCGGCATTCAACTCGAACGCCGCTCCGCGTCCGCTGGCGCCGTCAGTCCTCCGTGTTCGCCGGCGGCCCGGCCAGGACGCCGCCATCGATCACCATGCTCTGCCCGGTCATGAAGCTGCCGGCCGGGGAGGCGAGGAACACTGCGGCGCCGGCGATCTCGTCCGGTTCGCCGATCCGCTTCAGCGGGGTGTCGCGGGTCCGCTTCTTATAGTTCACCGGATCCTCCCACAGGGCGCGGGCGAAATCGGTGCGGATCAGCCCGGGGGCGATGCAATTCACCCGGATGTTCTTCGGCCCCCATTCGCAGGCCAGGTTCCGCGCCAGCTGCAGGTCGGCCGCCTTGGTGATGGCATAGGCACCGAGGTTGACCGAACCCTTGTAGCCGCCGATCGAGGAGACGATGACGATGGCGCCGCCGCCCCGCGCCTCCATGCTCGGGATGCACATGTGCGACAGCCACATGTTCGACTTCACGTTGGTCGCCATCATCTTGTCGAACACCTCGTCCGGGATGCCCATCGCCGGCCCGAAATGCGGGTTGATGGCGGCGTTGCAGACCAGGATATCGACGCCGCCCCATTTGGCGATGGTCTCGTCGGCCAGCGCCTGCAGCTCCAGCTTGCGGCCGATGTTGCAGGCCATGGCGACGGCGGTGCCGCCCTTCGCGGTGATGGCGTCCACCACCACCTGGCAGGCGTCCAGCTTGCGGGAGGAAACCACCACCTTGGCGCCATGCTCCGCCATGCGCTCGGCGATCGCCCGGCCGATGCCGCGGGATCCGCCAGTGACGATGGCGACCTTGCCGGAAAGGTCGAACAGGGATGATGACGGCATGGGCAGTCTCCTCGGTTTTGGCTCTGGTGCGGCGGGGCCGGAGCGGTGATCCTTCTCGCCGCTCTCGCCCGGCGTCAAGGCGAGCGCCGCCGCGGATGAAGGATCGCCGAGCTTGACCCAGGATTTGCCACGCCCCGTTGCCCTAGAAGGCGCCTCCAACCTGCGCGACCTGGGGGGCTGGCAGGTGTCGGATGGCCGGCGGCTGCGCTTCGGCGTGCTGTACCGTTCGGCGACCCTGGCGCAGCTCACGCCGCGCGACGTGGCGGCGGTGGCGGCGCTCCGCCTGCGCACGATCTGCGACCTGCGCGGGGTGGCAGAGGCGGCGCGGCACCCTTCCCGCCTGCCGGAGGGTGCGGAGCGGGTGTCGCTGCCGATCGAGCCGACGGTCGGCGCCTCGCTGGCCGATCTGATGCGGCGGGAGCAATCGACCGGCGAGGATGTGGTCGCGCTGCTGCGTCGTGCCTATCTGGATTACGGCACCCGTTTCATCGCCGCCTATCGCGGGTTGTTCGATCTGCTGCTCGACCCCCGCCGGCATGCGCTGCTGTTCCACTGCTCCGCCGGCAAGGACCGTACCGGACTGGGCGCGGCGCTGGTGCTGACGGCGCTTGGCGCCACGCGGCAGACGGTGCTGGCGGATTACGTGGCGACCGACCGGCTGTGGCGGCGCGACTACGCCCTGCCGGATGGCACGCCAAAGCCGCTGGCCGAGGCGCTCTATGGGACCCATCCGGCGCTGCTGGAGGCGGCGCTTGACGCCGCCATCGAGGCCCATGGCGGCAGCCTGCCGGTGTTCCTGGAGCAGGGCCTCGGCCTGGATGCGCCGCGGCTGGCGCAACTGCGCGACCTGCTGCTGGAATGAGCCGCGCCAGTCGTGTCCTTCCGCGGCCTGGCCGCGGAAGGCTGAGGTGAGGTGCCGATCGGGAGCCGCCATCGCGGCCCCCGCGACACTGCGCAGCAGCTTTGTGGGGAGGCCCTATGCCAGATAGCCACCGCCATTGATGTGGTAGACCTGCCCGGTGATCCACTCCGCCCTGTCGGAAGCGAGGAACACCGCCAGATCGGCGATATCCTCCGGCCGCCCCAGGCGGCCGAGCGGCAGCGCGGCGCCCATCGCCCGCACCTCCGCATCGCTGTTGCCGTAGCGCGGTTGCGCCGTATCGGTCAGCCCGGGGGCTATGGCGTTCACCCGGATGCGGTGCTCCGCCAGCGCCAGCGCCATGGAGCGGGTGAGGCCGACCACGCCGTTCTTCGTCGCACTGTAATGCACCCCGAGCGGTGCGCCACGGACCGCCGCCGAGGCCAGGTTGAGGATCACCCCGGGCCGTCCCGCCGTGACCATCGCCCGTGCCGCCGCCTGGGCGCAGAAGGCGCTGCCCTTCAGGTTGACGTCCAGCACCTGGTCCCATTCCGCCTCGGTCATGTCGAGGAAGGGCACGCGCGGGAAGATGCCGGCGTTGTTCACCAGCACGTCGAGCCGGCCGAGCCCGTCCAGCGCCGCCTGGACGATGGCGGCGCAGCCGGCGGCGGTGCCGACGTCGCCGCGCACCAGCAGGGCGCGCCGTCCGGCGGCGCGGATGCCCGCGGCCACCGCCTCGGCGGCCGCTTCATCGTCCAGCCAGTTCACCGCCACATCATGGCCGGCGGCGGCGAGGGCCAGGGCGCAGGCCCGGCCGATTCCCTGTTGCGCGCCCGTCACCAGTGCCGCCATCGAAGCCCCCTCGGGTTCATGCCGCGGCGCAGTATGCGGGGCAGGCGCGCCGCTGTCAGCGGGCGAGCGCGGCGCGGTAGCGCTCCATCATCACCTGCCCGTCCGGCCCGGCCTTGGCCAGCCAGTCCTGGATCTGCTTCGCGCCCACCTCCCGCAGCTGCGCCAGCAGCTCCGGGGTGGGGCCGGTCACCTGCATCCCGCGCTCGCGCAGCCGCGCGGCCGTGCTCCGTTCCGCCTCCTGGGCGATGCCCACGGCGCGCTCCGCCGCCCGGGCCGCCGCCGCCCGCACCGCCTGCCGGGTCGGCTCGTCCAGCGTGGCCATGGCCCGGGCATTGGCCAGCACGCCGTTGCGGGCGCGCATGCCGCCGACATCGGTGAAGACCTTGGCATAATCCCAGGAGGCGGTGTCCACGCCGGTCTGCGCCGAGGTGAACATCACCGTCACCACATTGGTGGCGAAGGCCTGGGCCAGCTCGGCGGATTGCACCGTGACCGGGGTGGCGCCCATCAGCTCCGCCATGCGGATGGTGATGGCGTTGTAGGCCCGGAAGCGGGCGCCGCGGAGCTGTTCCAGGGTGGTGACCGGCTCGCGGGTGTAGAAGCCCTGGCTGGCCCAATTCGCCATGTACAGCAGCTCCACCCCCTGGCGCTGCAGCCGCGCCCGGATGAAAGGCTCGGAGGCCCGCATCAGCGCGGCGGAGGCCTCCCAGGTTTCAGCCAGGAAGGGGACGCCGTCGACCTCGAAGAAGGCGTCCTCATTGCCATGGACGGACATCAGGATCTCGCCGAGCTGGATCTGCCCGGTCTGCACCGCCCGCTTGATCTGCGGCATGGGCAGCAGGCTGGCACTGGCGTGAAGCTGGATCTGCAGCCGCCCTTCCGTGGCCTGCTCCACCTCCTGGATGAATTGGCGGATGTTGCGGGTGTGGTAGTTGGCATCGGGATAGGCGGTGGCCATCACCCAACGGGTCTGGGCGGCGGCGGGCAGGGCACCAACGGCGGCCAGCAGCACGGCCGCGAACAGGCGAAGCATCAGGCGTTCCTCCTGGGGGGATTTTCCGCCAGTCTCGATGAGTGGCCGGGGCGCGGCAAGGTCTGGACCGCCGCGCCGGAGCGTGCAGACTGCGACGGATGACGCAACCGCTCCGCCAATGACCCCGCTCCCGCAAACCCCGAGCTTCCGCCTGGACGGCCGCCGCGCCCTCGTCACCGGCGCCGGGCGCGGCATCGGCCTCGCCGCCGCCGCGGCGCTGGCCGGGGCCGGGGCGGAGGTGACCCTGGCCGCCCGCACCGCCGCCGAGATCGAGGCCGCCGCCGAGGCGATCCGCGCCGCTGGCGGCCTGGCCGAGACGCTGGTGCTGGACGTGGCCGAGGTGCCGGCGGTGCAGGACGCCCTGGCCGCCCGCCCGGCCTTCCACGCCTTCGTCAACAATGCCGGCACCAACCGCCCGGCGCGGTTCGAGGATGTGACGCCCGAGGATTTCGACGCGGTGATGGGGCTGAACCTGCGCGGCTGCTTCTTCGCCGCCCAGGCGGTGGCGAAGCGGATGATCGCCGAGGGGGTGCGCGGCAGCATCATCAACATCTCCTCCCAGATGGGCCATGTCGGCGGGCCGAACCGCGGGGTCTACTGCGCCTCGAAATGGGCGATGGAGGGCTGGACCAAGGCGATGGCGATCGATCTGGCGCGGCACGGCATCCGCGCCAACACCATCGGCCCGACCTTCATCGAGACCCCGCTGACCCGGCCCTTCTTCGAGAAGCCTGAGTTCCGGGAATGGGTGCTGTCGAAGATCAAGCTCGGCCGGCTGGGGCAGGTGCAGGATCTGATGGGGGCGGTGGTATTCCTCGCCTCCGATGCCTCGGCGCTGATGACCGGCTCGGCAATGCTGGTCGACGGCGGCTGGACGGCGGAATAGAGCCGGACCGGCCGGCGGGAGCGAAGCCCGACGCCGTGAAGCGGCCCGGCGAAGGAGAACACCATGGCACGCTGGTTGAAGACGAGCATTTCCGCCGCCGACAAGGCCGACGCCGATACCAAGGTGCGCGGCATCGTCGAAGGGCTGCTGGCGGATATCGCCGCGCGCGGCGATGCCGCAGTGCGCGAGATGTCGGTGAAGTTCGATGCATGGGACCGTACCGACTACCGGCTGACCGACGCCGAGATCAAAGCCTGCCTCGACCAACTCACCGGCCAGGATCTGGAGGACATCCGCTTCGCCCAGGCCCAGGTGCGGAACTTCGCCGAGCACCAGAAGGCGGCACTCAAGGATGTCGAGGTGGAGACGCTGCCGGGCGTGGTGCTCGGGCACAGGAACATCCCAATGAACTCGGTCGGCTGCTACGTGCCCGGCGGCAAGTACCCGCTGCTGGCCTCGGCGCATATGTCAGTGGTGACGGCCAAGGTCGCCGGCGTGCCGCGCATCGTCACCTGCGCCCCGCCCTTCGAAGGCCGGCCGGCGCCGGCCATCGTCGCGGCGCAGCACCTGGCGGGGGCGGATGTCATCTACTGCCTTGGCGGCGTGCAGGCGGTGGGCGCCATGGCGCTGGGGACGGAGAGCATTCCGGCGGTGGACATGCTGGTCGGCCCCGGCAACGCCTTCGTCGCCGAGGCCAAGCGCCAGCTCTACGGCCGCGTCGGCATCGACCTCTTCGCCGGCCCGACCGAGACGCTGGTCATCGCCGATGAGACGGTGGATGCGGAGATCTGCGCGACGGATCTGCTGGGCCAGGCGGAGCACGGCCCGACCTCGCCCGCCATCCTGCTGACGGATTCGGAAAAGCTGGCGCGGGAGACGATGGCCGAGGTGGAGCGGCTGCTCGGAATCCTGCCGACCGCCGCGATCGCGCGGCAGAGCTGGCGCGATTACGGCGAGGTGATCGTCTGCGACAGCCTGGAGGAGATGGTGACGGAGGCCGACCGCATCGCCTCGGAGCATGTGCAGGTGATGACCCGGGACGATGATCTGTTCCTGGAGAAGATGACAAATTACGGCGCGCTCTTCCTGGGACCGCGCACCAATGTCTCCTTCGGCGACAAGGTCATCGGGACCAACCACACCCTGCCGACGCAGAAGGCGGCGCGCTACACCGGCGGGCTCTGGGTCGGCAAATTCCTCAAGACCGTCACCTATCAGCGGGTGCTGACGGATGAGGCCAGCGCCGCGATCGGCGAGGTGTGCTCCCGGCTCTGCATGCTGGAAGGCTTCGCTGGCCATGCGGAGCAGGCCAATGTGCGGGTCCGCCGCTATGGCGGCCGCAACATCCCCTACGCCACCGCCGCGGAGAAGCTCTAGATGCCCTTCGACCTGCTGCTGCGCGACGCCAGGCTGCCGGATGGCAGCGCCGCAGATATCGGCGTGGCTGCCGGCCGGATCGCCGCTGTCGGCACCGGCCTGCCGGCCGAGGCGGGCGAGGTGGTGGAGTGCGGCGGAAGGCTGGTCTCACCCGGCTTCGTCGAGACCCATATCCACCTCGACAAGAGCTGCACCATCGACCGCTGCGCCTGCGAGGCCTCCCGCTTTCCGCACCGGGCGATGGAGCGGACCAGCGCCATCAAGCACAGCTTCACCGTAGAGGATGTGAGCGCCCGCGCCCGCCGCACGCTGGAGAAATGCATCCTGCACGGCGCCATGACCATGCGCACCCATGTAGAGGTGGACCCGCTGGTCGGGCTGCGTGGCTTCGAGGGGGTGAAGGCGCTGATCGACGCCTATCGCTGGGCGATCGACATCGAGATCTGCGTCATGCCGCAGGAGGGGCTGCTCAACAACCCCGGCACCGATGAGCTGATGGTTGAGGCGCTGCGCAACGGCGCCACCGTGGTCGGCGCCGTGCCGAATTACGACAGCGACCGCGCCGGCCAGATCCGGCGGGTGTTCGAGATGGCGCGGGAATTCGACGTCGACATCGACATGCACCTCGACAGCGGCGCCTCCGCCGCCGAGCTGGACACGCTGCTGGTCTGCGAGCTGACCGAGAAATACGGCTGGGGCGGCCGGGTCGCGGTGGGGCATGTGACCAAGATGTCGGTCATGCCGCTGCCGGAATTCGACCAGGTGGCGAAGCGCATGGCCGATGCCGGCGTGGCGCTGACGGTGCTGCCCTCGACCGACCTCTACCTCGGCGGGCGGGAGAAGGACCATCGGGTGGAGCGCAGCGTGGTGGATGCCAACCGGCTGGTGCGGCAGGGGGTGACCTGCTCGGTCTCCTCCAACAACATCCTGAACGCCTTCACCCCGATGGGCGACGGGCAGCTCATCCGCATGGCGAACCTCTATGCCAATGTGGTGCAGCAGGCAATGCCGGATGCGCTGCGCGACACCTGGGGCATGTTCACCACCCAGTCGGCGAAGCTGCTGCGGAAATCCGACTACGGCATCGTCGTCGGCAACCCGGCCGATCTGGTGCTGGTCGATGCCCCCGACACGGTCGCGGCGATCCGCGAGATCGCGCCGACCCTGGCCGGCTTCAAGCGCGGCCGCCGTACCTTCACGCGGACGCCGGCGGTGCTACACAGGCCAGCGTAACGGCACGGCCCGGCGGGCCGCGCCCCGCCACCAAGGCCACACCACGCGGCGCCGGGTCGACCTGCCGCCTCTGGAGGGATGATCCAATGAACAGCGTCACCGATCGCCGCATGCGCTTCCGCAAGGTGCTGGCGGGCAATCTCTGCGTTCATCCCGGCTCGGTCTTCGACCCGATGTCGGCCCGCATCGCCGAGGAACTGGGCTTCGAGGTCGGCATGTACGCCGGCTCCACCGCCTCGCTCACCGTGCTGGGCGCCCCCGACCTCATCGTGCTGACCTTGACCGAATTCGCCGACCAGGCGCGCCGCATCTGCCGGGCGGTGAAGACCCTGCCGCTGCTGGTCGATGCCGATCATGGCTATGGCAATGCGCTCAACGCCATGCGCACATGCGAGGAGATCGAGGCGGCCGGCGTCGCCGCCATGACGCTGGAGGACACGGTGCTGCCGCGGCCCTATGGCGACGGCAAGGTCACGCTGATTTCGCTGGAGGAGGGCCTGGGCAGGGTCAAGGCGGCGCTGGCGGCGCGCGACGATCCCTCCTTCTGCATCGTCGCCCGCAGCGGCGTGGTTTCGGTGAACGGCATCGAGGACGCGGTGGCGCGGACCCGGGCCTATACCGCCAGCGGCGCCGACGCGCTGTTCTACACCGGCATCAGGACCAGGGCGGAGCTGGATGCGGTTTCGGCCGTCGCCACCCTGCCGATCATCCTCGGCGGCGTCGAGGGTACCGAGGTCAACGACAAGGAATACCTGGCGGCGCGCGGCGTCCGCATCGCCCTGCAGGGGCACCAGCCGATCATGGCGGCGCAGCAGGCGGTCCATGCCGCGCTGAAGGCGCTGCGCGACGGGGTGCAGCCCTCGGCGCTGCCCGGCCTGCCCAAGGACAATCTCATGGCGCGCGTCACCCGCGACGCCGACTACAAGCGCTGGACCCGGGACTATCTGGGCGGCAAGTGAACGGAGATCGCCGAGCAATGGCTACTGAGACCGAAAGCCCCTTCCAGACGCTGCATGAGTTCGTCAAGGAAGCGAAGTCCCGCCTCAGCCCCGGCAATTGGGACTACCTGGTCGGCGCCACCGAGACCGAGACGACGATGCTGCGCAACCGCACCGCCATCGACGCGCTGGCGTTCCGGCCGCGGGTGCTGCGCGACGTGTCCAGCATCGACCTGACCGGCCGCTTCCTCGGCAAGCCCATCACCCTGCCGGTGATGCTGGCGCCGGTCGGCGGGCTGGAGAATTTCGACCCGGAGGGCGGCGCCCCGGCGGCGCGCGCCGCGGCAGACTTCGGCGTGCCGATCATGGTCTCCTCGGTCTCCATGCCGGGGCTGGAGCCGATGGCGCAGGCGGGCAAGGGCCCGAAGGTCTTCCAGCTCTATGTCCGCGGCGACTGGGCCTGGATCGAGGATGTCAGCAAGCGGGCCATCGACGCCGGCTACGACGCCTTCTGCCTCACCGTCGACACGGCCATCTACAGCCGGCGCGAGCGCGACATCGCCAAGCGCTTCGTCAAGCCCTGGCGGGTGCGCGCCACCGGCCAGCATTTCCAGGCAGCGCTGAACTGGGACGATGTGAAACGCTGGAAGGACCGCTTCCCGGGCACACCGCTGGCGCTGAAGGGCATCGCCACCGCCGAGGATGCGGTGATCGCGGTCGAGCATGGGGTCGAGGTGGTCTATGTCTCGAACCACGGCGGCCGGCAGCTCGACCACGGGCGCGGCTCCATCGCCGTGCTGCCGGAGGTGGTGAAGGCCGTCGATGGTCGCGCCAAGGTGTGGGTGGATGGCGGCTTCGCCCGCGGCACGGATATCGTCAAGGCGATCATCCTCGGCGCCGAGCTGGTCGGCCTGGGCCGGATGTACTGCTACGCCCTGGCCGCGGCCGGCGAGGCCGGGGTGGCGCGGATGTTCCAGCTGTTGCAGACTGAGGTGCATGAGGTGCTCGGGCTGCTTGGCGTGACCAGCTTCGGCCAGCTCGACGGCAGCTACCTGCACCCGGCGGCGCCGGTGGTGCAGCCGCATGTCCACAGCGCCTTCCCGCTGACCAACCTGACCGATCCCGGCTACCGGTAAAATATTGGCGTGCGTAGATGCTGACGCATTTGCGCCCTCGGACGCCGCGTAGCCCGCGTTCGCGGCCGTGGACCGGTTAAGGAACCGGTCCGCGAGCCTCAGACCCCGGCCGCATAGCCATCCCGCTGCGGGTCGGCGCCGCCCTCCGGCACGCCGTCCCACAGGGCGATGCCATGCACTCCGGCGAAGGCGTAGCTCTGGTAGCTGCGCTTCGTCGCATAGCCCATGGCGGCAAGCGCCTTCTCCGTCGCGCGCGGGATGCGGTTGGAGAGGTCCACCGTCTCGCTGGTGGCGGAGAAGCGCGGCGCGCTGACCGCTTCCTGCATGCCCATCCCCCAATCCAGCAGGTTCAGCAGCACCTGCATCACCGCGACGGTGATCCAGGCGCCGCCCGGCGCGCCGAGCGTCGCCACCGGGCGGCCGGCTTCCAGCACGATGGCCGGCGACATCGACGAATAGCGCCGCTTGCCCGGCGCGATCGACCCGGCACGGCCCGGCCGCGGGTCCATCCAGTTCATCGCCCCGTTCAGCATGAAGCCGGTGCCGGGTGGGATGACGCCGGAGGGCACCGCCAAGCTATGCGTCATCGACACCACCATGCCCTCGGCATCGGTGCAGGAGACATGGGTGGTGTTCGGCGCATCCGTTGTCGCCCGCACCAGTGAGGCGCGCTCGCCGCGGCGGATCCGCGCCGCGCACTCATCGGCATAGGCATCCGACAGCAGATGCTCGACCGGCACCGGCTGGAAGGCCGGGTCGCCGACATGCGCTTCCTTGTCCAGCCCGGCGATCTTCATCGCCTCCGCCACGACCTGGATGTAGGCCGGGGTGTTGTGGCCGAGCGCCGTCAGATCGAAGCGTTCCAGGATGCGCAGCATCTCGCCCACCACCACGCCGCCCGCCGGCGGCTCCGGCAGTGCCACGGTGAAGCCGCGGTAGGGCACGGCAAGCGGGGCGCTGACCGCTGCGCGGAAGCCGGCGAGGTCAGCCAGGGTGATCAGCCCGCCCTCGGCCTGCATCACCGCGACGATCTCGCGGGCGATTCCGCCCTGGTAGAACTCCTCGGCCCCGCCCGCGGCGATGCGCCTCAGCGTCGCCGCCAGTGCCGGGTTGCGCACCGTCTCGCCCAGCCGCTTCGGCGTGCCGTCCGGGCGCAGGTACAGCGCGCGGCCCTCCGCCGTGTGGCCGAGCTTCCGGACGTAGCTGAGCCGGCCATAGGGCCGCTCATCCAGGGTGAACATGGCGTGGACATGCGGGCGGATGATCCAGCCTTCGGTGGCGAAGTCCATCGCCGCCTCGAACAGTGCCGCCCAGGGCTTACGGCCGAGCGTCGCATGCGCATCGGCGAAGACCCGCAGCGCCCCTGGCACCGTCACCGAAAGCGGGCCAAGCTCATTGGCGTGGCCCTTCACCCGATAGCCGAAGCCATCGCTGCATTAGCCCTCGAAGGCATCGGCCCACATATCCTCGCGCACCGCCGCCGGGCAGGTGCCGAGGCCGTTGATCACCTGGTGCGTGCCGGTCCTCGGGTCGAAGACCTGCAAGGTGGCAATGCCGCCGATGCCGCACATCATCGGGTCCACCACCCCTTGGGTCAGGGCGCAGGCCAGCGCCGCATCCAGCGCATTGCCGCCGGCCACCAGCATCGCCGCCCCGGCCTCCACCGCTTCTGGCTGCGGGGCGACGACCATGGCGCCGGGCTGCGGCAGGCGGCGGGTGGGGCAGGGCATGGCGCGTCTCCCTCATTCCGCCGCAGCTTCGCGCCGGCACCACGCGTCCGGCAAGCCCGCGGGCCGCAATCCCCGCTTGCGCCAGCGCCGATGCATGGCAGGCTGGCGCCTGGGCTGCAGGGGGATAGCGCAATGGTGGTGCCGCTGATCGGATATCTGGACCGTTTCTCCGCCCGGCCGGGGGAGCGGCTGGAGGTCAAGGTGTCCTCCCAGCTCGCGCAGCCCTATGCCGCCGATCTGGTGCGCGTCCGTCACGCCGACCCCAACCCCGATGGACCGGGGATGAAGCTCATTCCCGTGCCGGCGCCCTGGGCGGGCGACTACCCCTCCGTCGCCAAGCCGGTCCCACGCGGGTCCTACGGGCGGGCGGAGGGCCGGCTCGATCTCGGCGATGCCTTCACCCTGCTGCTGCGGGTGCAGCCGCGGAAGCTGCGCGGGACGGACCGGCCGCAGGTGCTGCTGGCGCTGACCGGCGCCGGGCGCAGCCTGGTGCTGCGGGCCGATACCGGCGGTATCACCGCCGAGGCGATGGTCGATGGCCAGGGCGTCAGCGTCGCCAGCGGCGCCCCGCCGCTCGACCAGCGCTGGTACGAGCTTGCCGTCACCATCGGGGAAGGCCGGTTGACCCTGCGGCAGACAGCGCTGCAGATCAGCTGGGGCGCCGCCGACAGCGGCGCCGCCGAGGCGGCGCTGCCGATCGCAGATTGGAGCGGCGCCTATGCGCTCAGCCTCGCCGCCGCGCCCGATGCCAGCGCGCATTTCAACGGCCGCATTGAGGACCCTCTGCTGCTGCGCGGCACGCCGCGCGTCACCTTGGAGCATCCGGAAGCCCTGCTCGCCTCCGGCCGCGTCGCCGCCTGGTGGGATCTGTCCGTGGGGCAGGAGGGTGAGGCGATCCACGATCGCGGTCCCGCCGCGCTGCATGGCACGCTGGTGAACATGCCGGCGCGCGCAGTGAAGGGCAGCCGCTGGACCGGCGCCGAGCACGCCTGGCACCACGCCCCGCGCCATTACGCCGCGGTGCATTTCCACGAGGACGACCTGGAGGATTGCCGCTGGGCCACCGACTTCAGCGTGCCCATCCCCGAGGACATGCCGAGCGGCGTCTACGCCGTGCGCCTGCGCGCCGGCGAGCATTGGGACATGATCCCGTTTTTCGTGCTGCCGCCGAAGGGCGTGGCGCGGGCGAAGATTGCCTACCTCGCCAACACCTTCACCTGCCAGGTCTACGCCAACTACCGCCGGTCGGAGTTCCCCGAGACGCAGCTGCAGAAGCGTCGCGCCTGGGGTGCCTATCCCTATTGCGGCAACCTTGAGCGCGACTACGGGCTTTCCACCTACAACAACCACCCGGACGGTTCGGGGATCCATTTTTCCTCGCGGCTGCGGCCGATCATGAACATGCGGCCGGGCTTCCTGGCGGTGCCGGATGACAAGGGCTCCGGCCTGCGCCACCTGCCGGCCGACAGCCATCTGACCGATTGGCTGGAGGAGAAGGGCATCGAATTCGACGTCATCACCGATGAGGATCTGGACGAGGAGGGCGTCGCGCTGCTGTCGCGCTACCGCTGCGTCGTCACCGGCTCGCATCCCGAATACCACACGCCGGGCACGCTGGATGCGCTGCAGAGCTTCGTGAATGACGGCGGAAGGCTGGCCTATCTCGGCGGCAATGGCTTCTACTGGAAGGTGGCGCGGCGCAAGGAACGGCCGCATCTGCTGGAGATCCGCCGGGCCGAGGGCGGCATCCGCGCCTGGGCGGCGGAGACCGGCGAATATTTCAACCAGCTCGACGGCACGCTGGGCGGCCTGTGGCGGCGCAACGGCAGGCCGCCGCAGCTGCTCTGCGGTGTCGGCTTCAGCGGCCAGGGGAAATTCGAGGGCAGCCATTACCGGCTGCTGCCGGGCGCCACCGACCCGCGCGTCGCCTGGATCATGGAAGGCACCGGCATCGCCCCGGGCGAGGCTTTCGGCGGCTTTGGCCTTTCGGGCGGCGGCGCCGCGGGCTTCGAGCTGGACCGGGCCGACCCGCTGCTCGGCACCCCGCCCAACACCGTCATCCTGGCCCGCAGCGAAGGCCACCAGGAGCATTTCGTGACGGTGCCGGAGGAACTGCTGACCCATGTCACCACGGTGACCGGCGAGTCGCCGGAAGCCCTGATCCGCGCGGAGATCGTCTATTTCGAGACGCGCAACGGCGGCGCGGTCTTCTCCACCGGCTCCATCACCTTCTGTGGCAGCCTCTCGCACAATGGCTATGCGAACCCGATCTCCCGCATGCTCGAGAATGTGCTGACCCGTTTCCAGGCGTGACCCGAATGCCCGACAGCCCGAAGACCATCCGCCGCGGCGATTACGCGCCGCCGGCCTTCCTGATCGATACCGTCGATCTGGATTTCGCCCTCGACCCTATGGCGACCATCGTACGCAGCCGGCTGGCATTCCGCCGCAACCCGGCGGCGGCGGCGGATGCGCCGCTGCGGCTGGATGGCGAGGGCCTCACGCTCCTCGAGGCCCGGCTGGACGGCGAGGCGCTGCCGGAATCGCGGCGACAGCTTGGCGCCGACGGGTCGCTGACCATCACCGACGCGCCGGATGCGGGCATTCTGGAAACCAGCGTCCGTATCGCGCCGGAGCGCAATACCGCACTCTCCGGCCTCTATACCTCCGGGGGCAATTTCTACACCCAATGCGAGGCCGAGGGCTTCCGCCGCATCACCTTCTTCCCCGACCGGCCCGATGTGATGTCGCGCTACAGCGTGACCATCACCGCCGATCGCGCCCGCGTGCCGGTACTGCTCTCCAACGGCAATCCGGATGGCAGCGGCGATGCCGGGGAGGGGCGCCACTGGGCCCGGTGGGTCGATCCGCATCCGAAGCCGAGCTACCTGTTTGCCCTGGTCGCCGGCGACCTGGTGAACGTCCCCGACAGCTTCACCACCCGCTCCGGCCGCAAGGTGGCGCTGAACATCTGGGTGCGGCGCGGCGACGAGACGCGCTGCGGCCATGCGATGGACAGCCTGATCCGCTCGATGAAGTGGGACGAGGAAGTCTTCGGGCTGGAGTACGACCTCGATGTCTTCAACATCGCCGCCGTCTCCGACTTCAACATGGGGGCGATGGAGAACAAGGGGCTCAACGTCTTCAACACCAAATACGTCCTGGCCAGCCCGGAAACCGCGACGGATGGCGACTGGCAGGGCATTGAGACCGTCATCGCGCATGAGTATTTCCACAACTGGACCGGCAACCGCGTCACCTGCCGCGACTGGTTCCAGCTCAGCCTGAAGGAAGGGCTCACGGTCTTCCGCGACCAGGAGTTCACCGCCGATCAGGGAAGCCGCGCGGTGAAGCGCATCCGCGACGTGCGCGGGCTGCGGGCGGCGCAATTCCCCGAGGATGCCGGGCCCATGGCGCATCCGGTGCGGCCGGACAGCTACATCGAGATCGATAATTTCTACACGCCCACGGTCTACCAGAAGGGCGCCGAGGTGGTGCGGCTGCTGCACACCCGGATCGGTCCCGTTGCCTTCCGCCGCGGCATGGACCTCTACATCAGCCGCAACGACAACCAGGCGGTGACCATTGAGGATTTCGTCGGCGCGATGCAGGATGCCTCCGGCACCGACCTCACGCCCTTCATGCGCTGGTACGACCAGGCCGGCACGCCGGAGCTGACCGTCGAGGACAGCTACGATCCCGCGACCCGTCGCTACACGCTGACGCTCCGCCAGCGCACGCCGCCGACCCCGGGCCAGGTGGAGAAGCAGCCGCTGCCGATTCCAGTGGCGATGGGGCTGCTGGATGATACCGGCGCCGCGCTGCCGACGCGGCTCGCCGGCGAGAATGCGGCGCAGCCCGGCACCCGCGTGCTGCTGCTGGACGGCGCCGTGCAGGATTTCGTCTTCGAGGACGTCCCGGCCCCGCCGGTGCCCTCCCTGCTGCGCGGCTTCTCAGCCCCGGTGCGGCTGAAGGGCGTGCCGCAGGAACGGCTGCGCTTCCTCGCGGTGCATGACAGCGACCCCTTCGTGCGCTGGGACAGCGGACAGCAATACGCCGCCGCCTTCATGCTGGAGCAGGTTGCACGGGTGCAGCGTGGCGAGGCGCCGGGCTTCGCTCCCGCGCTGGCCGATGCGGTGGCGAATACCCTGGCCAGCGCCGATGCCGACCCCGCCTTCGCCGCCGAGGCGTTGGTGCTGCCGGGCGAGGGCTTCCTCGCCGACCAGATGGAGGTCGCCGACCCGGAGGCGATCCACCAGGTCCGCCGCCATCTCCGCCGGCAGATCGGCACGCACTGCGGCGCCGCGCTGCTTGCCACCTATCAGGCGCTGACCGAGACCGGCCCCTACCGCATCGATGGCCGCAGCATCGGCCGGCGCAGCCTGCGCAATGCCTGTCTCGCCTACCTCGCCGCCGCCGGGGAGGATGGGGTGGCCCTGGCCGCCGCGCAGTACCGGGCAGCGACCAACATGACCGACCAGCTCGCCGCCCTGGCCCTGCTCGCGGATGCCGAGACGCCGGCGCGCGAGGCTGGGCTGGCCGAGTTCCATGCGAAGTGGCGCGGCGACGATCTGGTGCTCGACAAATGGTTCTCCATCCAGGCGATGTCGTCGCGCCCGGGGACCATCGCCGCGGTGCGGGCGCTCTATGCGCATCCGGATTTCGACCTGAAGAACCCGAACCGCGCCCGCGCACTGATTGGCGCCTTCGCCAGCGGCAATCCGCTGCATTTCCACGACAGTTCGGGGGAGGGCTATCGCTTCCTGGCGGATGCGGTCATTGCGCTCGACCCGATCAACGGCCAGACCGCGGCGCGGCTGATCGGCCCGCTCGGCCTATGGCGGCGCCAGTGGGTGGAGCGAGGGGCGCTGATGCGACGTGAGCTGCAGCGGGTGCTCGACACGCCGAACCTCTCCAAGGGCAGCTTCGAAAAGGCGTCGAAGGCGCTGCAGTGAGCCGCGTGCCGGAGCGGCCGGGGCCCCGGGCCAAGCTCGATCCAACCATGGGAGGATCAGCCATGCCCTCACCCCTTCGCCGTGCCAGCATTGCCTGCGGCCTTGCCGTCGCCCTGATGGCGCCGGCGCACGCCGCCGAGGTCGATCCCCGCGCCATCGCACTTGAGCGGCCTGAGCAGATCCCCTGGGGCCCCGTCATCCGCGACGGCAATCAGCAGGCGGTGCTGGTCGGTGATTCCGCGAAGCCCGGCTTTCATGCGGTGATGCCGCGCTGGCTGCCCGGCCATGTGACCCGGCCGCATTTCCACCCCAACGACGGCTTCATCGCCATGCTCTCCGGCACCTGGTGGATGGGCAGCGGCCGGAAGTCAGACCCGGATTCGACGGTGCCGGCACCGGCTGGCAGCGGCGTCACCCATTTCGCTCGCGGCATCCACCACGACGGCGTCCAGGATAGGCCGGCGGTGCTGCTCATCCTTGGCGAGGGCCCTGGCACCTCGTCCTCCGCGGAGACTCGTTGAGGCATGGAGCAGGTGAGTATCGAGGCGCGGTTCCGCGGCCCGGAGGGAATCGGCAATGGCGGCTATGTCGCCGGCCGCATGGCCGGGCTGCTCGGCACCCAGCCCGCCGAGGTGACCTTGCGGCGCGGCTGGCCGCTGGACATGCCGCTGAGCATCGAGCGTGACGCCGGCGTGGTGCGCGCGGTGGATGCCGAGGCGGTGACCATCGCCGAGGCCCGCGCCACCCAGCTTGATCTGGTGCCACCGGAGCCGCCCTCGCGCGCCGAGGCGGCGGCGGCCACGCGCTGGTTCCTTGCCAGCCCGCTGAGCCATTCCATCGGCCGCTGCTTCGTCTGCGGCTCCGCCTGGGACGAAGGGGTCGGGTTGCGGGTGCTGACCGGGAAAGTGGCGGGGCGGGACGGCCTGTCCGCCGCGCTATGGGCGCCGCATGCCGCCTTCGCCGGGCCGGATCGCCGGATCGCGCCGGAGTACCTGTGGTCGGCGCTCGACTGCGCCGGCGCCTTCGCCTTCTCGGTGCATGGCGGGCCGCAGCGCATGCTGCTCGGCCGCATCGCCGGGCGGCTGGAGGGCAGCGTGGAACCGGGCGAGCCTTGCGTCGTGATCGGTTGGCAGATCGCCCAGGAAGGTCGCAAGCTGCACGCGGGCACGGCGATCTTCGGGGCCGATGGCGAACTGCGCGGGGTGGCGAAGGCGCTATGGGTCACGCCACCGCCGGTGGCAAGCTGATTGCGTGCCAGGACACTGTTCCGCAAGGATGAGCGAGCATGGGCAGGTTTCTCGACGATGCGCAGGTCGCGGCCTATCGGCACGACGGCTACGCCTCCCCCTTCCGTGCGGTGCCGGCCGTCCAGGCGGAGCATTGGCGGCGGGAGCTGGAGCGCACCACCGGTGCCTTCGACGCGGCTTTCCCGAAGCAGCCAGGGCGGCGCTACGCCTCCTCGCGCATGAAGCCCTATCTGCTGTTCCGCTGGGCGGCGGAGATGGTGCGCAACCCGGCGGTGCTGGATGCGGTGGAGGATCTCGTCGGCCCCGACATCCTAGTCTACCACACCACGCTCTGGTGGAAGCCGGCAGGCAGCGAGGCCTTCGTGCCCTGGCACCAGGACGGCACCTATTTCGGCCTGGCGCCGCATGAGCATGTCACCGCCTGGGTCGCGCTGACGCCAAGCACGCCGGAGAGCGGCTGCGTCACCATCCTGCCCGGCACCCAGCGCCAGGGCCAGTTGCCGCATGTCGACAAGCCAGACCCGGCGATCATGCTCAGCCGCGGCCAGACGGTGGCGGCCGAGGTGGATGCCGCAGCCGGCGTGCCGATTCCGCTGCAGCCCGGTGAATTCTCGCTGCACGACACGCTGGTGCTGCACGGCTCGGCACCGAACCGCTCGGCGCATGACCGCATCGGCCTCGGCATCAGCTACATCCCGGCGCGCTGCTACCACACCGGCCCGACCCGGCTATCGGCAACCCTGGTGCGCGGAGAGAACCGCTACGACCATTTCGATCTGGAGCCGGAGCCGCAGGCCGACATGGATGCGGCAGCGGTCGCCGCGCATCTCGACAGCATCGGCCGGTTCTGGCGGGCCAGCGAGCTGATGCCGGAAATGTCGCTGGTGCATTGACCCGTCGCGGCCTGCGGCCACGTCAGCCGAACAGCCAGTCCGGGCCGAAGTCCGGCAGGCTGTAGAAGCCCAACGGAACCTGCTCGGCGGCGGGCGTGACGAGCATGTCGAGCGCCGTGGCCGGCGCCGCCTCCACGGCCAGGCTGTTGCTGGCATCGGCGGATTCGGTATTCGCGAGGTTGAGCATAACCGGGCTGCCCGCGGTTTCGATGCTGCCGACGGCGATGCCGCTGATCTCGACGCCGCCATTGCCGTTGCTCGTGGCCGCGCCGGTATTGGCATTGGTGATGTTGGCCCCTCCACTCACGGTGAGCCCGTTGGCAGCACTCGCTTCTGGCACCTCCTGCCCATTGACCACCACACGCCCGGCCACATTGCTCACGCTGAGGCCTTGCGAGAGATCGATGCCGGTCAAACCAATGCCGTTGACGATGACTTGCGGAACTTCTGGCATGTCCCCACCCCGTGTCAAAATACAGTTTGGATGAAATAAATAGCTCTCCATTGGGCAGGACGATCCGGCCCTTCTCAAATCACAAACACTGCATCGCCAGCCGCCAAGTCCGGGCCGGCGGCAGGGCGATGCTGCCAGCGCATGGGGGGCACGAGATCCGCCGCATCCCGCTTGTCCGGCCGGTTCGGCTTCGCTCGCCCCTCTGGTCTGGCGTGCCGCATCCGCTGTCCGTACACTTCCGCATAAGACCGCAGCGGCCATGTGGCTGCCTGTCCCCTTGATTGCGTGGATGGGCGTCCTGGGCAGCACATCGGCGTGGCGCGTAAGCGGAGGAACCCCCATGACGATCCAGGCCCTGGGCTATGTCGGCATCGCGGCGAAGACGCCGGAGGACTGGGCGGGCTACGGCGTCGATTTCCTTGGCCTGCAATTGGCGGAGCGCAGCGCCGCGCAGCTCGTCTTCCGCATGGATGACCGCAAGCAGCGGCTGGTGGTGACCCCGGCCGACCACGACGGCGCCCGCTTCTTCGGCTGGGAGGTCGCTGATGCCGCCACGCTCGGCACCCTCGCCGCACGGCTGGAAGCGGCCGGCCATGGTGTGGTGCACGGCGATGCGGCGCTGGCGGCGCAGCGCCGGGTTGCCGGGCTGGTGGTGACCCAGGACCCGATGGGCAATCGCATCGAGATCGTGCATGGCGCCGAGAGCACCGACGCGCCCTTCCTGCCCGGCCGCAACCTCAGCGGCTTCCGCACCGGCGTGCTCGGCATGGGGCATGCGGTGCTGACCGTGCCGGAGATGGCGCCGGCGCTCGGCTTCTACCGCGACCTGCTCGGCTTCCGCATCTCCGACTACGTGACCAGGCCGTTCCACGCCTATTTCCTGCACGTGAACCCGCGGCACCATTCGCTGGCGCTGATCGAGACCGGCACCGCCGGGCTGCACCACATCATGATGGAGCTGTTCCAGCTCGACGACGTCGGCCAGGGCTACGACCTGGCGATGCTTGAGGAGGGACGCATCGCCACCTCCCTCGGCCGCCACACTAACGACTTCATGACCAGCTTCTACGCCCGCACCCCGGGCGGCTTCATGATCGAATACGGCTGGGGCGGCAGGGTGGTGGATGATGCCACCTGGCAGCCGGTGGAGATGCATTCCGGCCCCAGCCTCTGGGGCCATGAGCGCACCTGGGGCTCGCCGGAGATGAAGGCGGAGGCGCGGCGGCTGAAGCTCGAAGCCGCCCGCAACGGAGAGCGCCAGCCGGTGCAGGTGCTGCCCGGCAACCACAGTCTGATCGCCGGCGAATGCGCCTGGTGGGACCAGCTGCACGCGGCGGCCGAGTGAGGTGGCAACTGCTCCGAAGGTCCTGCCCGCACGGCGTGGGTGGTGGTCGGTTCCTCTCCACAACAGGAGCTGGTGCATGCCGAGGGCGCGGCGGCCTATGTTACCCGCGGATTCGCCTGCCGGTGATGCAGGAGCGAACAGAGCGGCTCTACACCTATGACGTAGCGAAGGTGCCGGTCTGACCGGGCGCCGCGGCCTTCGTCCCGATGGGGCGGCCGGAAAAGGGAGAGGAAACATCCATGACCGAGACGCTTGCCCAACGCATCGGCGCCTTTGTCGCCGGCTTCGGCCCGGCCGCGCTCACCGCCGAGGAAGCCCATCTCGCCCGCCGTGCCCTGCTGGATACCATCGCCTGCGCCCTTGGCGGGCTGCGGGAGGCGACGACGCAGAAGGCGCTCCGCTACGCCCGTGCCACCAGCGGCCCCGGCGCCGCCCATGTCTGGGGCTTCAATGACCGGCTCGGCCTTGAGCAGGCCGCCTTCGTCAACGGCGTCGCCGGCCATGTGCTGGATTATGACGACGTGACCACGCCGCTGCGTGGCCATCCTTCCGTCGCCATGCTGCCGGCGCTCTGCGCCCTGGCCGAGGCGGAAGGGAAGGGGATGCAGGCGCTGGCCGCCGCCTATGTGGTCGGCTTCGAGGTGATGGGGCGGCTCGGCGAGACGATCGGCGACGAGCATTATGCCCGCGGCTGGCACGCCACCGCCAGCATCGGCACCCTCGGCGCCACCGCTGCCTGCGCCAACCTCCTGGGGCTTGCGGCGGAGCAGACAGTCAATGCCATCGGCCTCGCGGTGGCGCAGGCCGCCGGCAGCCGGGAGAATTTCGGCACCGACGCGAAGAGCTTCCAGGCGGCGCACGCCAACCGCGCCGCCCTGCAATGCGTGCTGCTGGCGCGCGAGGGCTTCGATGCCTCGCCGGCGGCGCTGGACGGGGCGCGCGGCTACCTCACCCTCTACGGCAAGGGCGAGGATCCGGCGCAGGGCTTCGCCGGCCTCGGCGAGACGCCGCGGCTGCTGCTGCGGGCGGGGCTGGAGGTGAAGAAATACCCGATGTGCTACGCCACCCACCGCACCCTGGACGGGCTGCTCGACCTGAAGGCGGAGACCGGCATCGGCCTGGCCGATGTCGCGGCGGTGGAGGTGGAGGGCAGCAACCGGGCCTTCACGCCGCTGCTGCATGACCGGCCGCAGACCGGCCTGGCCGGCAAGTTCAGCCTGCAATACGCCGTCGCCGCGGCGCTGGCCGATGGCGGCGTCGGCCTGCCGGCTTTCGAGGATGCCGCGGTCCAGCGCCCGGCGATCCAGGCCTTCCTGCCCATGGTCACGAAGCGCGAGGGCAGCGGCGCGCTGAACCCGCGTTATGCCGAGATCACCGTTCGGTTGAAGGATGGCCGTAGCCTGCATCGCCGGGTGGAGGCGCTGCGCGGCGGGCCGAGCCTGCCGCTGACGGATGCGGAGCTTGCGGCGAAGCTGGGCGATTGCCTGGCGCATGCCGGCAGCACCGCGGCGGCCGGGATGATCGCCGCGGCGATCCTCGACCCGGCGGATCGCCCCGTCGCCGAGGTGATCCGGCTGCTCGCGCCACTGCGCGCTGCGGCGGAGTAGGGCCAATGCCCCCCCCCGTGCCGCAGGGGGGGACGCACTTACCGCTTCGCGCTACTCGATGCGGATGTTGTTGGTCTGGATGATGTCGCGGAATTCCTCGCGATGGGTCTTGAGGAATGCGGCGAAGGCGGCGCTGCCGCGCGGGTCCGGCTGCATGCCGATGCCGGCGAGGCGTTCCCGTGCCTCCGGTGTTGCCAGCGCCTTCGCGGTTTCCGCCGCCAGCTTGTCGACGACCGGCCGCGGCGTCGCCGCCGGCATCATGTAGCCGCCAAAGGCGCCGACGTTGTAGCCTTCGATGCCCGGCACCCGGGCCAGCGGCGTCAGGTTCGGCGCCAGCTCAGTGCCGCCCGACAGCGACACGCCGAGGGCGCGCAGGCTGTTCTGGCGGAACAGCGGCCCGGTCGCGGCCAGGGTTTCGATGGCGAAATCCACCTGCCCGGCCACCACCGCGGTCAGCGAGGGCGAACTGCCCTGGAACGGCACATGCACCGTGTCCAGCTTCGCCTTCGCCAGGAACATCAGGGTGATGAGATGCGCCGCGGCGCCGGTGCCCGAGGTGGCGTAGGTGTATTTGCCCGGCGAGGCACGGACCTTGGCGATGAACTCCTCGGCCGTCTGCGCCGGGAAATTATTGTTCACCACCAGCACATAGGGCGAGATGCCGATCATCGCGACCGGTACGAAATCCTTCTCCGGGTCATAGGCAGTGCGCTGCACCAGCGGCGCGGTGGTGATCGGCCCGGTGGAGGCGGCGAGGATGGTGTAGCCGTCCGGCGGCGCCTTGGCGACGAAATCGGTGCCGATCATGCCGCCGGCACCGGCCCGGTTCTCCGGCACCACCGGCTGGCCCCATTGCTCGGAAACCTTCTGCGCGACCACCCGTGCCATCAGGTCGGTGGCCTGGCCGGGCGGCCAGGGCACGATCAGCCGCACCGGGCGCGACGGGTAAGCCGGCTGAGCCCGGAGGATGGCCGGGCTGGCGATTGCCGCGGCACCGGCGATAAGAAGGGTTCTGCGGTGCATCCCTGACGTTCCCTGTAAGTTGTATGACCCTAAGGAGGCCTTGCTTGAGGGTTTAAGCCGCGTCGGCTCCGCTGCCAAGCGCCGGCGTTACGATGCCGTATTCAAAGGCTCCGGCGGGCACTGGGGGCGGCCCGCCGGACCACCGCCTCAATCCAGCCTAGCGCCCGAGACCTGGACCAGATCCCGCCACACCGCATCCTGTGAGCGGAGGAATTCAGTGAAGGCGGCGGGGCTGTCGTCGGACACCGGGCTGAAGCCCAGCGGCAGCAGCTTCTCCCCATAGTCGCGGCTGCGCACCGCGGCGATGGTGGCCGCATGCAGCTGCTGGACCACCGCCGGCGGCGTGCCGGCCGGGGCGGAGATGCAGTACCAGAACTCCATGTCCATGTCGGTGCCTGGGATCAGCTCGGACATGCTCGGCACCGCTTCGATGCCCGGGACATAGGTGACCCGCTTGGCGCTGCCGACCGCGAGCGGCCGCAGCCGGCCTTCCCGCACATGCGGCATCAGCGCCGGCATGCCGTCGAACAGCATGTCGACATTGCCCGCCAGCAGATCGTTGAGCCCGGGCGCCAGACCACGATACGGCACGTGGTTCAGCTCGATCTTCGCTTCCTTGGCGAGCTTCGAGATGGTGAGATGGCTGATGGTGCCGATGCCCGAGCTGCCGGTGCTGATCCGCCCCGGCGCTTCCTTCGCCGCCTTGACCAGGCCGGCAAAGTCGCGCCATGGCTTGTCCGCCCGCACCACCAGCAGGGTGCTGCCGACCGACACGCGCGAGACATGGGTGAAGTCGCGCATCGTGTCGAAGGGCATGGCGCCGCTGTAGAGATACTTGTTCGCGCAGAAGATGGTCGCACCGCCGAGGAACAGGCTGTAGCCATCCGGCGCGGAGCGGGCGACGGCTTCCGCGGCGATATTGCCGCCAGCGCCCGGACGGTTTTCGATCATCACCGGCTGGCCGAGGGTCGCCGACATCTTCTCGCCCAGCAGCCGGGCGGTGATGTCGGCCGCGCCGGCCGCGGGGAAGGGCACGACGATCTTCAGTGGACGGGTTGGGAAACCCTGCGCCCGCGCCACCGCAGGCAGCGCCAGAGCACCAAGCAGCGTGGCGCGGCGGGAGAGCCTGGGGGTGTACGGCCTCCCACTCTTCCCGGATGTCGGTGAGTTCATGGTTTCTTCCTCCCTGAGGGAGCGGGCCACTGCTGCCATGCAGCGCAACGGACCGCAAGGGTAACAATTATCCGGCGCCCGTCGCATGTGGCAAGCCGACCGCCAGCCCAGTCATGAAGCCGTCGCGCAGCACCGAGAGGAAGTCGCCCGGCTGGTTGGCATCGCCAACCAGCGTATAGGGCACGCCCGCCGCCTCCACTGCCGGCAGCACCTCGCGGTTCGGCAGCGCGCCGATGGCGGCGATGACATGGTCCACGCCCACCACCGCATGCGGCGCGCCGTCCGCGGTGAACTCCAGCCGCCCGCCGACGAGGCGCTCGACCCGCGCCTTGGTGTGGAAGCGGACGCCGGCCTGCTCCAGCCGCAGCAGCAGGTCGGTGCGGTTGTTGCGCGCCATCTGCGGCGCCAGCGCCGGCATCGCTTCCAGCACCGTGATGCGGCAGCCGCGCAGGATCAGCATGTCGGCTACTTCCAGGCCGACGATGCCGCCGCCGACCACCACCACCGTCGCACCCTCGGGGATCAGCGCGGGATCGGCGATAACATCCCAGGCCTGCAGCGGCGTGGCGCCCGGAATGCCGAGTGGCCGCGGTCGTGCGCCGGTGGCGACCACGATATGGTCGGGCGCGAATGCACGGATCATCGTCGCATCGGCGTCGACGCCGCAACGCACCGGTACGCCGAGCGATTGCAGCAGGGTCCAGCGATAGCCCCAGGCCGGCTCTACCTCCGCCTTGTCAGGCGCGGCGACCGCAAGGTGGATCTGCCCGCCCGGCCGGGCAGCCTTCTCCCAGACCTCGACCTGATGGCCGCGCGCCGCCGCAACCCTTGCCGCCTCGATGCCGCCGACGCCGCCGCCGAGCACCAGCACCCGCCGCGGCGCCGGGCGTGGCCAGGCGGTGGGGCCGGTCGGCTGCGGTTCGGCCAGCGCCTGCTCCTCGAATTCGGTGCCCAGCATGGGGTTCACGACGCAGGAGACGTCGCGCTCCAGGGTCAGCCGCTCGAAGCAGACGTTGCAGGAGATGCAGCCGCGGATCGGCGCCGGCGACTTTCCGAAGGCCTTGCGCGGCCAGTAGGCATCGGCGGTCAGCGCCCGGCCGAGCGAGATGAAGTCAGCGCTGCCGGCTTCCAGCACCGCCTCGGCATCCTCGGGCGAGAGGATCCGGCCGGCAATGATGGTGGGGATGGAGACTGCCGCGCGGATCGGCCGCGCATGCGGCTCCAGGGCGCGGCGCGGCATGGAAGGCGGCTGGATGCAGAAGCGCGACAGCGCCGGGCTCTCATTGGTGCCGCCGGAGAGGTCGAGCGCGGTGACGCCGGCCTGTTCCAGCATCCGGGCGACGGCGATGACATCCTCGATCGGGTAGCCATCGTCGCAGTATTCGGTGCAGGACAGCCGGACCCAGAGCGGGAAATCCGGCAGCGCGTCGCGGATGCGGTGCACCGTCTCCAGCAGCAGCCGGGCGCGGTTGGCGATGCTGCCGCCATACTGGTCGGTGCGATGGTTGATTCGCTGCGTGAGGAATTGCTGGAACAGGTAGCCATTCGCCGCATGCAGCTCGACCGCATCGTAGCCGGCCTGCCACAGCCGCCGCGCCGAGGCGACGAAGTCGAGCTGGATGGCGCGGATCTCATCGGCCTGCAGCACCCGCACTTCATCGCCGGTGTTCGGGTTGCGCCAGGGGGAGGGGCCCACCGGCTCCATGTTCAGCACCATGCGCCGCAGCAGCCCGCCGCGATGGTTGAGCTGGCCGATCGCCAGGCAGTCATGCTGCCTGATCGCCTCGACCAGCCGCGCGAGGCCGGGAATGAAGCGGTCGTGGTAGATCCAGAGCGAGTTGTTGTGGGCGCGCCCGCCCTCGCTCACCGCCATCGCCTCGGTGACGATGGCGGCGACGCCACCCTCGGCGCGCAGGGCGTAGTAATGCCGGTCGCGCTCCGTTGAGAGCCCGTCGCCGGTGCCGAAATTGGTGCCCATCGGCGCCATGATCAGCCGGTTCTTCAGCCGGAGCGGACCGATCCACCCCGGCTCGCCGATCCGCAGCCCGCCCTGCGCCACGGGCATCAGTCCTTCTTGGACTCGAACACATCCACCGCGACATGCGAGGCGGTCATCGCTGCTGGCCAGCCGGCGTACATCGACAGATGGGTGATGATCTCGGAGATCTCCTCCTGGGTCAGCCCGTTGCCGAGGCCGCGGCCGATGTGGCTGTTGAGCTGATCTTCCCAGCCGAGCGCCACGAGTGCCGCGATGGTCACGATGCTGCGGTCGCGCTTCGAAAGCTGCGGGCGTTCCCAGAGGTCGCCGTAGACGTATTCATTGGTCATCTCGACCAGCTTGCCGAAATGCGGCTTGATCCGGTCGCGCCGGGCGGAGGGGGGGGCTGCCATCTTGGACTCCTCTGGGTTGCACAGGCGGAAGCTGGCACGGCGCGGGCGACCGCCCGCGGACACCCTCCGGCTTCGAGGCGCCGATCCTAGGGCAGACGCGGTGGGCCGCAACCGGGGCCGCCGCATTCGCCCTGGGTGCCGGCATCAGTCGGGGGAGGGGGTGGCGCGTCAGGCTTTACCCCGGCTTCGGACCGGGCGCATGATCCGCATGACGGCCGCCAAGCCGGCCGCGCGCCATGAGCGTCGGAGGAAAATGCCAATGTCAGAGCTGCGGAACAGCGAATACCGCCACCTCGAGGTCAGCCGCATCGCCGGATCGCTCGGTGCCGAGATCGATGCCGTCGACCTCTCGCGCGAGCTGGATGACGAGGTGCTGGGCGAGATCCGCCGGGCGCTGCTCGACAACCTCGTGGTGTTCTTCCGCGGCCAGCAGCTGACGCCGGACCGGCTGCTGGGCTTTGCCCGGCGCTGGGGCGACATCCACCTGCACCCTTACATGGCCGGGATGGATGAGTTCCCCGAGGTGCTCGAGATCAAGAAAACCCCGGCCGACAAGAAGAACTTCGGCGGCTCCTGGCACTCCGACCAGGCCTTCACCGCGAAGCCCGCCATGGGCACCATGCTCTACGCCAAGGAAGTGCCCTCGGCCGGCGGCGATACGCTGTGGACCAACCAGTACCTGGCCTATGAATCGCTGTCGCCCGGGATGCGGCGGATGCTGGACGGGCTGAAGGGTGTCTATCGCGGAGATAATTTCAGCAGCCACGACGGCAAGACCCGCAAGGAGTTCTACGCCGACAAGATCTCGATGAAGGTGAAGGACCCGGGCGACACCCAGACCATCTCCACCCACCCGCTGATCCGCACCCATCCGGAGACCGGCCGCAAGGCGCTCTACGTCGGCGGCCATCTGCATCGCTTCGAGGAGATGACGGAGGTCGAGAGCAAGCCGTTGATCGACTTCCTGATGCAGCATTCGACCCGGCCGGAGTTCACCTGCCGCTTCCGCTGGCAGACCGGGTCCATGGCCTTCTGGGACAATCGCTGCACCCAGCATTTCGCCATCAACGACTATCCGGCGGAAACCCGGATCATGCATCGGGTCACCATCTGCGGCGACACGCCGTACTGAGCACGGGGCGGGCGTTCCGGCAGCCCGGCCCGCCCGGTGCCGGGGCCATCGACAGGGTGAGGCGGTAGCCGCCGGCCGCGGCGCCGCATGAGCGGCCAGGAGGCCTCGGCCGATGCCGCCCTTCCGCCCCAGCCCCGCAGCTCGCTTCGCCTGGCTGGCGGCGGGGCTGGGCCTTGGGCTGTGGCTCGCCTCGCCCGCCGGCCTCCGCGACACGCTGCGCGAGCGCGCCACCGACCTTCTCCACACCACCCCAATCGAGGCCGGCGCCGCCCAGGTGATGGTGGTGGATATCGACCGGGCGGCGCTGGACCGCATCGGCGCCTGGCCCTGGAGCCGCGCCAGCCTGGCCGCCCTGCTGCGCGTGGTGGCGGCGGCCAGGCCGGCGGCCGTCGCGCTTGACATGTTGGTCACTGAGCCGGACCGGCTCTCCCCTGCCGCCCTGGCCCGCCGCCTGGCGGCGCTGACCGGGCGGGAGGAGCTGGCCGGGCTCGCCGCCACGCTGGAGGATGGCGACCGCCTCCTCGCCGAGGCCATTGCCGCAGCACCCACCGCCCTCGGCCTGCTGCCGGAGCAGCATGCGACCGAGGCCAGCCTACCGGCGGTGCCGATCCTGCTGCGCGGGATGGTGCGGCTGCCGGGGATCGGCACCGCCCCAGGGGTGCAGGGGCCGATCCCCGAGTTGGCCGCGGCCGCGGAGGGGCTTGGCCTGCTCACCCTGGATGCGGATGCCGATGGGCGGGTGCGCCGGGTGCCGCTGCTTGCCCTGGTCGGCGGCGTGGCGCGGCCAGGGCTGGCGGTGGAGGCGGTGCGGCTGCGCGAGGGCGCCGGCGCCCTACAGTTGGAAGCCGATCCGCTGAGTCTTGTCGTCGGCGGGCAGCGCGTGCCGCTCGACCCTGGTGCCACGCTGCGCCTGCTGCCGACTGACCCGGCAGGCTGGCCCGCGCGCAGCCTCTCCGCCGCCGCCCTGCTGGCTGAGCCGGAGCGCTTCGCCGCGCGTCTCACCGGGCGCATCGTGGTGGTCGGCGGCAGCGCGCCGGAGCTGGGCGGGCTGCGGCCGGCGGCGCGCGGCATGGCGGTGCCCTCGGTGCAATTGCAGGCGGATGCGGTGCTGGCGGTGCTGCGCGGGGTGGCGCCACGCCGGCCGCCGGTGCTGGTCATCGCCGAGACGTTGGGCACCGTGGCGCTGGTGCTCGGTGTGGTGCTGGCCGGGCTGGCGCTCCGCCCGCGCCATGCGGCGCTGATCGCCGGTGCCGCCGTCGCCGGCTGGGTGGCCGCGGCATGGCTGCTGACCCGCGCCGGCCTGCTGCTGGATGGCGGCGGGCCGCCGCTGCTCGCCGCCATCGGCTATGTCGCCGCCGCCGTCGCCACCCATTTCGCCGCCGAGCGCCGCGCCCGGGCGCTGGAGGCGCGGTTCGAGCAGCGGCTGGCCCCGGCGGTGGTGCAGCGCATCCTGGCCGCGCCGGAGGCGATCCGCCTGGATGGCGAACTGCGCGAGGTGACCGCCCTCTTCACCGATATCGAGGGCTTCACCGCCATGACCGAGCGCGCCGCTCCGGCCGAGCTGGTGGCGCTGCTCGACAGCTATCTCGATGCGCTGACCGCCACGGTGGTCGCGCATGACGGTATGGTGGAGAAGATCGTTGGCGATGCCGTGCATGCGGTGTTCAACGCGCCGCTCGACCTGCCCGCGCATCCGCGCCGGGCGCTCGATTGCGCCGTGGCACTGCTGGCGGCGGCGGAGGCGCAGCGGGCGACGCCACTCGGCCGCAAGCTCGGGCTCGGCCGCACCCGGATCGGGCTGGAGACTGGGCCGGCGGTGGTCGGCGATGTCGGCGGCAGCGGCAAGCTGGACTACACCGCGCATGGCAATGTCATGAACACCGCGGCGCGGCTGGAGGCGGCGAACAAGCAGCTCGGCACCTCGATCTGCATCGGCCCGGTGGCGGCGGCGCGGATCGGCCATGCGCGGCTGGTGCCGCTCGGCCCGCTCGCGGTGCGCGGCCGGGCGGCGCCGCTCGAGGTCTACACCGTCCCGCCGCTCAGTTAACCGAGGCGAGCGCCGCGGCGATTCGTGGCGCGCCCCAGGCGATGGGCGGGGTCGGTGGCGCGCCCGGGCTGGCGATGTCCGAACCCAGGCCGGCGGTCAGCTCGACCGCACGGTCGGCGGCGACCAGCAGCACCGCGCCACGCAGGACGAAGACGCCGAAGACGCGGTTGCTCGGCCCGGCCCAGACCCGCGTGCCGCGCACCGCGACCAGCCCGAAGGGGGAGCGGATGGCCGTGCCGCCGGCGCGGTCCTGCGGCCCCAGGTCGAGCAGCATCGGCCCGCGTTCCAGGGTCAGCACGCCGCCGCTGCGGGCGAGGAAGCGGTCCAGCCGCAGCCGCACCCCGGCGCCGAGCCGCAGCTCGGTATCGGCGCCGAGGCGGAGCACCAGGCGGGACTCCTCGGCCGTCTCCATGATCTCGCCGGTGAAGACCGGCATCGTGGGGCTGAGGCTGCGGCGCCCGCGGGGCGATTCCGCCACCGCCTCGCCGCGGACCGCCTCCACCCGGCCGACGCTTGCCTGTGCCAGGGCAGGGCGTGCCAGCAGGGCGGCCAGGACCAGGCTGCGGCGCCCTAAGCCGGTCGGGGTGTTGGACATCGGGCGCGGCCTCCATCGCCGTGACGGTCGCGTGACGGAAGGCCGAAACCCCTTCCGGCCGCAAGCCGTGCCGGGGTCCCGCCGATCACAGCCACGATACCGCCCGGGCCGGCTACGCAGGTGACAGGCCGGCGGGTCCCGCGCATCCTCCGTGCCGATGCGGGGGGAATGTGCATGGACGCTGGCTTGAAGCACACCAGGATCGGCAGCCCGATGCGGCGGGTCGAGGATGCCCGCTTCCTGCGTGGCGCCGGACGCTATGTCGATGATGTGCCGGCCTTCGGCGCGGCGCATCTCGTCGTGCTGCGCTCGCCGCATGCGGCGGCGCGTATCCGCAGCATCGATGCCGCGGCGGCGCGGACGATGCCCAATGTGGCGCTGGTGCTGACGGCGGCCGATCTGGAGGGACTCGGCGTGCTGCGCTGCGTCACCCCACGCCACCGGCGCGATGGCCGGCCGCTGACGCAGACGCCTTGGCCGATGCTGGCGGCGGAGGAAGTGCGCTACGTCGGCGATGCGGTGGCCGCGGTGGTGGCGGAGACCCGCGCGGCGGCACAGGACGCGGCGGATGCCATACTGGTGGAATACGACCCGCTGCCCGCCGTGACCGATATCGGCGAGGCGGTGCGGCCCGGCGCGCCGGTGGTCTGGCCGGCTCTGGCGCCGGAGAATGAATCCTTCGTCTTCCGCCTGGGCGACGCCGCCGCGGTTGAGGCCGCCTTCGCGAGCGCCGCGCATGTCGCCCGGCTCGACTTCCGCATCACCCGCGTCTCGGCGAACCCGATGGAGCCGCGCAACGCGCTGGCGAGCCACGACCCGATCGAGGACCGCTACACCCTGGTCACCGGCACCCAGCTGCCGCATGTGATGCGGAACGAGATCGCGGAATACGCCCTCGGCATCCCTTCCAGCCGGCTGCGCATCATTTCCCCCGATGTCGGCGGCGGTTTCGGCATGAAGGAGAGCCCCTTCCAGGAATATGTGCTGGCGCTGCACGCGGCGAAGCGCCTCGGCCGGCCGGTGCGCTGGACGGCGACGCGGACGGAGAGCTTCCTCACCGACACCCATGCGCGCGACAACCTCTCCACCGCCGAGCTGGCGCTGGCGGCGGACGGCACGTTTCTGGCGCTGCGGGTGAACACACTCTGCAACCTCGGTGCCTATCTCGCCTGGCAGGGGCCGGTGTCCTCCACCAACAATGTCGGCGGCCTCGCGGGCGTCTACCGAACGCCGCATATCTGCACCGAGGTGCGCGGCATCTTCACCCATACCCAGCCGACCGCGCCCTATCGTGGCGCCGGACGGCCGGAGGCGATCTACGCCATCGAGCGGGTGATCGACCTGGCGGCGGATGAGATGGGGATCGACCGGATCGCGCTGCGCCGGCACAACATGATCGGGCCGGAGGCGATGCCTTTCCGCACCGGGCTCGACTACACCTATGACAGCGGCGACTTCCCGCGGAACATGGCGCTGGCGCTGGAAGCCGCCGATTGGGCTGGCTTCGAGGCGCGGCGCGCGGCCTCGGCCCGGCGCGGCAGGCTGCGCGGCATCGGCATCGCCAATGCCATCGAGAGCGCCGGCGGCCCGCATCGCGGCCCGATGGAGGAAGCCGCCGAGATCCGCTTCGACAGCGGCGGCAGCGTGACCCTGTTGATGGGCAGCCACAACCATGGCCAGGGGCATGAGACGGTGTTCCGGCAGATCGCCGCCACCCGGCTCGGCATCCCGCCGGAGCGCATCCGCTTCATCAACGGCGACACCGACCTCGTCACCCATGGCCGCGGCACCATCGGCTCGCGTTCCATGATGGCCGCCGGCGGCGCGCTGGTCGGCGCGGCGGAGCGGATCATCGCCCGCGGCAAGCGCCTCGCCGCGCATTTCATCGAGGCGGCGGAGGAGGATATCGAATTCGCCGAGGGCATCTTCCGCGTCGCCGGCACCGACCGCGGGATCGGCATCGAGGAGGTGGCACGCCGCAGCTACGTGCCGGGCGCGCTGCCGATGGGCGATGAGCTGGGGCTGTCGGCGCTGCTGATCACCCGCCCCGGCGACGCCACCTTCCCCAATGGCTGCCACATCTGCGAGGTGGAGGTGGACCCGGAGACCGGGGAAACCACCCTGCTCAGCTACCTTGTCGTCGATGACGTCGGCACGGTGATCAACCCGATGCTGCTGAAGGGCCAGATCCATGGCGGCATCGCCCAGGGCTTCGGGCAGGTCTTCGGCGAATGGGTGCGGTACGACCCGGACGGCCAGATCCTGACCGCCAGCTTCATGGATTACCAGATGCCGCGCGCCGCCGATCTCTGCGCCATGGAGGTGCTGAGCAACCCGGTGCCGACCGCCACCAACCCGCTGGGCGTGAAGGGCGCCGGGGAGGCGGGCACGGTGGGCGCGCTGCCGGCGGTGCTGGGGGCGGTGGTGGATGCGCTGCGGCCGCTCGGGGTGCGGCACCTCGACCTGCCGGCGACGCCGGAGCGGGTCTGGGCGGCGATCCAGGCGGCGGGCAGCCCCCCTCTGGCCGCCCCGGCGCCGGTGCCATAGGCTCGGCTGCCTGAACCCAAGGGGGGATACCCATGTCCAAGCATCCGGATGCCCAGGTGCCGGCGGTGCATCACCGCCGCATCGGCGACATCACCGTCACCAGCATCAGCGACGGCTACCTCGACGGCTCCATGGCCGTCATCCAGAACATCGCACCCGAGGATGCGGTGCGGATCCTGCGCGAGAACCATCGCCCGGTGCCGCGGCGCACCGCGGTGAACACCTTCCTGATCCGCTCCGGCGACCGGCTGGCGCTGGTCGACACTGGCTGCGGCACGGCGATGGCAGCGACCGGCGGCAAGCTCTTCGCCAACCTCGCCGCCGCCGGCGTCGATCCGGGCGAGATCGATACGGTGCTGCTGACCCACATGCACCCGGACCATTCCAACGGCCTCAGCGAGGGCGAGAAGCGCCTCTTCCCGAACGCCGAGCTGGTGCTGCACGAGGCCGAGCTGGCGCATTGGCATGATGACGCGGCGATGGCGAAATCCGACGAGGTCGGCCGCCAGCGCAATTTCCAGGCATCCCGCGACCAGGTCGCACCCTACCGCACCCGCACCCGCACCTTCAGCGGCGGCGAGGTCTTCCCCGGCGTTACCGCCAACCCCTTTCCGGGCCATACCCCGGGCCATACCGGTTACATGATTGCCTCCGGCGGGCAGTCGCTGCTGATCTGGGGCGACATCATCCACCTGCCGGAAATCCAGGTGGCGCATCCGGAAGTGACCATGGCCTTCGATGTCGATCCGGTGCAGGCGGCGGCGACGCGGCGGTGGGTCTTCGACATGGTGGCGACGGATGGTCTCGCGGTGGCCGGCATGCACATGCATTTTCCCGGGCTGCTGCATCTGGCCAAGCGCGGCGATGGCTACACGCTGCTGCACGATGGCTGGCAACCGGCGATGTAGCGGCCGCCGGCAAGCTGCGAGAATGGCAGATGCCATCCCTCCCCACCGTCATGCGCGGGCCTGGCCCGCGCATCCGCGGACCATGGCCGGTTGGAAAGCCCTGGGTCGAGCCCGGCCATGACGACGGGTGGTGCCAGCATCGTTCCTTGCCGCCAGAGAGTTGGCCGGCGGCGGCTTCCGTGACAGTCTCCGCCCGCATCTGACCACGCAGGAGGAGACGCATGATCGCGCCAGGCCGGGCGAAGCCGAAGCCGACGCCCGAGACGAAGCATTTCTGGGATGGCGCCAAGCAGGGAAAGCTGCTGCTGCAGCGCTGCGGCGATACCGGGAAGGCCTATTTCCCGCCCCGCCCCTTCAGCCCCTACACCGGCACGCGGAACGTCTCGGTGTTCGAGGCGAGCGGGAAGGCGACGCTCTACAGCTACGTCATCCACCACCGCCCGGTGCCGGGCTTCACCCCGCCCTACGCCATTGCGGTGGTGGAGCTGGAGGAAGGTCCGCGGCTGATGACCAACATCGTCGATTGCCCGCAGACCCCGGAGGCGCTGGTGCTCGACATGCCGCTTGAGGTCACCTTCGAAGCCATGGATGAGGAGATCAGCCTGCCGTTCTTCCGTCCCGCCAAGGGAGGCAAGTGATGCTCGGACGCGGAGAGATCGCCATCGTCGGCGCCGCCGAGACGACCCAGCTCGGCGCCATACCCGGCATGTCGCAGATCATGCTGCATGCCGATGCGGCGCTGAACGCCATGGCCGATTGCGGGCTGAAGCCGAAGGACATCGACGGCGTCGCCTGCGTCGGCCCGATGATGCCGCAGCAGATCGCGCATTACCTTGGCATCACCCCGAAATGGGTGGATGGCACGGGGGTTGGCGGCTGTTCCTTCATGCTGCATGTCCGCCATGCCGCGGCGGCCATCCATGCCGGCTATGCCAACACCATCCTCATCACCCACGGCGAGAGCGGCAAGTCGCGCATCAACGCGACGCCCCGTCCGGCCGAGCCGGAGAGCCTGAACGGGCAATTCGAGATGCCCTTCGGCCCCTTCGGCCCGCCGACGCTCTTCCCGATCCCCGTGCTGCGCTACATGAAGACCCATGGCGTGACGCATGAGGATCTGGCGACGGTCGCCGTGGTGCAGCGGGAATGGGCGGCGAAGAACCCGCGCGCCATGTTCCGCGACCCGATCACGGTTGATGACGTGCTGAGCAGCCGGATGATCGCCTATCCCTTCCGCATCCTGCAATGCTGCCTGGTGACGGATGGCGGCGGCGCGCTGATCCTGACGAGATCGGACCGGGCGAAGGACTTCCCGACCAAGCCGGTCTACATCCTCGGCACCGGCGAATCGGTCGAGACCACCATGGTTTCGCAGATGGAGGACTTCAATTACTCCCGCGCCTTCCGCGTGGCCGGGCCGACCGCGATCGAGGCGGCCGGCATCGACCGCAAGGATGTGGATCACATGATGATCTACGACGCCTTCGCCCATCTGCCGCTGTACGGGCTGGAGGATCTCGGCTTCTGCAAGCCGGGCGAGGCGGCGGGCTTCATCCGCGAGGGCAACACCCGCCCGGGCGGCAAGCTGCCGCTCAACACCACCGGCGGCGGGCTGTCCTACACTCACACCGGCATGTACGGCATGTTCGCCCTGCAGGAGAGCGTGCGGCAGATGCGCGGCACCGCGCCGGCGCAGGTGCCCGGCGCGAAGGTGTCGGTCTGCCATGGTGTCGGCGGCATGTTCAGCGCCTCCGGGACCATCGTCTTCTCGAACGAGCGGCCCTGACCGGCCAGAGCGGAGCGCGGAGGGGCGTGAAGGAACGCCCCGAAGCGTGAAGCCGTTCTACAACAACAGGCTACAGCGGAATGGCGTTCGGATCTTAACGCAATCCGCTGTAGCGGCGTCCTCGGCTTGGTCGGCAACGGCCAGGTCGAAGCGCTGCCTGCCGCGGCGAGGACGCAGCGCTGCCGGCTCTATGCCAGAAATCGCTTCACTTTCAGTGCATTAAGGAGAATGGTGGGCGCGACAGGGATTGAACCTGTGACCCCTGCCGTGTCAAGGCAGTGCTCTCCCGCTGAGCTACGCGCCCGCCGTGCGGCGAAGGAGGCGGTATCTAGCCCGCCGCCGGAGGGTCGGCAAGTCTCCTTGCTCTGCTTCGTTCGGGTCGGGTGCCGCGCAGCGACAGATGACAGGCGCCGCCGCCTGTGGCTTGATCCCAGGGCCGATGGACCTCCCTCTCGACTTCACCGCATCGCTGCCGCCCGCTGCCGCGGAACCGCCGCCCTATCTGCTGACCCGGCCAGCGCGGCAGACCGTGCCGCTGGTCTTCGCCTCGCCGCATTCCGGCCGGCTCTACCCGGAGGCCTTCGTCGCCGCGGCCCGGCTCGACCCGGTGGCCCTCCGGAAGAGCGAGGATGGCTTCGTCGACGAGCTGTTCGCCGCCGCGCCCGGGCATGGCGCGCCGCTGCTGGCGGCCACCTTCCCGCGGGTGTTCTGCGACGTGAACCGGGAACCCTGGGAACTCGACCCCGGCATGTTCGACGGGCCGCTGCCGGCCTGGGTGAACACCGCCAGTCCGCGGGTCGGCGCCGGACTCGGGACGATTGCCCGCGTGGTGGCAACGGGGGAGGCGGTCTACCGCCACAAGCTGACCTTCGCCGAGGCCGAAGACCGCATCCGCCGCTTCTGGCAGCCCTACCACGCGGCACTGGCGGCGCTGATCGCCGAAACCCGGGCCGAGTTCGGCTACTGCCTGCTGATCGACTGCCATTCCATGCCGACCCATCCGGCGCAGGCGGCCAGCCCGCCGGACTTCGTCCTCGGTGATGCGCATGGCACGGCCTGCGCCCCCAGGGCCACCCGGATGGTTGAGGAATCGCTGCTGCAACTCGGCTACCGGGTCCGCCGCAACGATCCCTATGCCGGCGGCTACGTCACCCGGCATTACGGACGGCCGCGGGAAGGGGTGCATGCGCTGCAGGTGGAGATTGCCCGGCCGCTCTACATGAATGAGCAGCGAATCGAGCGGCTGCCGCGGATGCAGGCGCTGGTCGATGACCTGGCCCGGCTGATCGGCCGCATGGCGGCAAGCGACTGGTCGATCCTGCGCTGAGCGCCAGCCGAATGCCCCTGCCAAACGCCAAGGTGAGCCGCCTGACGGCAGGGTGATCCCGCTGCCGGTCCCGCCGTGCGAAAACCTGCGGGCCCGTAAACCCTCGGACTGCGGACAAAAAAAGGGCGGTGCCTTGCGGCACCGCCGAGTTTAGGGAGGAAACGTCCAAGAAAGGCAGACAACCCGGCAACGCCGTGTTGCTGCGATGCACAATCTAGGGGTCCTGCGACCCGATGGCAAGAGGAATTTTGCATCGCAGCATTCGAATGATTCAGCATGTATCTCGGTGTTCCGGCGCTTTCAGAAAGGCTCTTTGAAGACAGCGGCTTGGGGCGCTTTCCTGGGCCAGACCCTGAGGAACCCCCCATGCGCCATGTCCGGCATCTCGCCCTCTTTCTCGGAGTCATTGCCGTGCCGGCCCGGGCGCAGCCGCTGCCGGAGGATCCCGGGCTGCAATGCCGCCGGGCGATCGCGATGGCCGAGCGGGAATACCGACTGCCTGCCGGGCTGCTGCCGGCCATCGCCCGAGTCGAATCAGTGCGGCCGGACCCGGTGACCGGCGCGCCCACACCCTGGCCCTGGACCATCAACGCCGAGGGGCGCGGCCGATTCTTCGACACCAAGGCGGAGGCGGTGGCGGCGGTCGAGGCGCTGCGGGCGCGCGGAGTGCGGGTGATCGATGTCGGCTGCCTGCAGGTGAATCTGCACCATCATCCAACGGCCTTCGCCAGCCTGGAGGAGGCCTTCGCCCCCGCTGCGAACGCCCGCTACGCGGCGACCTTTCTGCGCAGCCTCTACAGCACCCGGCGGGATTGGGAGATATCGGCGGCGCATTACCACTCCACCACGCCAGAGCGGGCGGAAGCCTATCGGCTGAAGGTACTGGCGGCCTGGCCGGCGATGGCTGCGCGGCTGGCCGAGCTGCGCCGGCGGGAGGCAATGGCGCAGGCCTGGGGCGCGAGCCGCGGGGCGGCGAATGGGTTTCAGGCAGTGGCACTGTCGCTCGGGCCGCGTGCGGCGGCGGGCGCCAGACGTGGCCTGCTCGACCCGGCGCCGACGCGCGTTGCGCCGCCGCGTCGGGCGCCGGCGGTGGAAGTGGCCGAGGCCTGGCGCTGACGACCGGTGCCTGAGGGAGGAGCCGAAGCAGCGAAGCTTCGGCTCGGCCTGTGCTACCCGCCGAATTCCGCCCGGATCGCCGCGGAATGCTGGCCGAGCGACGGCACCGGCCCAAGGCTCCGCGGACCATCCGAAAGCCGGGCCGGCGGGGCGCCGATGGCCACCGGGCCTTCCGGCGTCGCCACCTCCACCCGCCGCAGCGCCGGGTGGTTGCGCAGCCCCTCGCAATCGTTGACGAAGCCGTAGGCGGTATTGGCACGGCGCAGCTTGGCGGCGCATTCCTCGCGGGTCAGGGAGGCAAACATCCGGCCGATATGCGCATCGACCATCGGGCGGTTGGCCACCCGCTCATTGTTCACCCGGTAGCCTTCGGTCTGTGGCAGCGCCGGCTCGTCGAGGAAATGCGCGCAGAAGCTGGCCCATTCCCGCTCGTTCTGGATGGCGATGAGGACCAGCTGGCCATCCTTCGTCTCGAAGGCGCCGTAGGGGCAGATGGAGGGATGGGCGAGGCCGATGCGCGGCGGATTCTTCCCCGTGCCCTCGTATTGCAGCAGCGGCACCGTCATCCAATCGGCCATGCCGTCGAACAGCGAGACGGCGATGCCCTTGCCGCGGCCGGTGATGCCGCGCTCGATCAGCGCCTCCAGCACCGCGGCGTAGCTGTGCATGCCGCAGGCGATGTCGCAGGCGGAAACCCCGACCCGGCCCGGCCCCTCGGCCCGGCCGGTCACGTAGGCCAGGCCGGTCTCGGCCTGCACCAGCAGGTCATAGGCCTTCATCGTGGCGTAGTCGCCCTCGTCGCCATAACCGGAGATGTCGACGGTGATGAGGCGCGGGTGCTTCTCCCGCAGCGTGGCTGATCCGAAGCCGGCGCGGGCCATGGCGCCCGGGGCGAGGTTCTGGATGAAGACATCCGCCTTCGCCACCAGTCGCTCCAGCAGCGCCTTGTCGGCCGGGTCCTTGATGTCGAGGCAGAGGCTTTCCTTGCCGCGGTTCAGCCAGATGAAATAGCTGGACTGGCCCTTCGCCACGGAATCATAGGCCCGGGCGAAATCGCCCTCGGCCCGCTCGATCTTGATGACCCGGGCGCCGGCATCGGCGAGGCGGCTGGCGCAATAGGGCGCGGCCACCGCCTGCTCCATCGAGACGACGAGCAGGCCCTTCAGCGGTTGGCTAAAGCTGGCGGCCATCAAAGGGCATCCTCTCAAGACTGTCCGGATCGACGCCATCCAGGCACCGGACATTGACCGCGATCATCTCCGCCCCGTCCGGCTTCCTGCCGCGCGCAAAGGATTCCACGCCGCAGCCGGCGCAAAACAAATGGTGGATCGTCTTCCGCCCGAACTGGTAGTCGGTCAGCGCATCCTCCCCGGCCTCGAGCGTGAACCGTGCCGGTGGAACAAAGGCCAGCAGGAGGCCCCGCTTCGTGCAGATCGAGCAGTTGCAGGCGATCACCTGCGCGAGGTCGGCCGTCACCGCGAAGCGGACCCGTCCGCAATGACAGCCACCCGTATGGGCGCCGGCCTGCGGCACCTCAGTAGCTCCGCGGCATGCCGAGCACGTGCTCGCCGACATAGCTCAGCACCAGGTTGGTGCTGATCGGCGCCACCTGATAAAGCCGCGCCTCGCGGTACTTGCGCTCGACGTCGTATTCCTCGGCGAAGCCGAAGCCGCCATGGGTCTGGATGCAGGCCTCGCCGGCCGCCCAGGCGGCCTCGGCGCAGAGCATCTTGCCCATATTGGCTTCCTCGCCGCAGGGCAGCCCGGCCTCGAACTTCTCGAGGCCCAGCTTCAGCAGCGCCTCGGCGGCGCGCATCTGCGCATAGGCCTTGGCGATCGGGAACTGGACGCCCTGGTTCTGGCCGATCGGCCGGCCGAACAGCACGCGTTCCTTGCTGTAGTCGACGGCCTTCCTGATGAACCACTTGGCGTCGCCGATGCTCTCCGAGGAGATCAGCAGCCGCTCGGCATTCATGCCATCCAGGATGTAGCGGAAGCCGCGGCCTTCCTGGCCGACCAGGTTTTCCGCCGGGACCACCATGTTGTCGAAGAAGACCTCGGTGGTGTTGTGGTTCATCATGGTGCGGATCGGCCGGATGGTCAGGCCGTTGCCGAGCGCCGCCTTCATGTCGACGATGAAGGTGGAGAGGCCCTCAGTCTTCTTCTGCACCTGGTCGCGCGGGGTGGTGCGGGCCAGCAGCAGCATCAGGTCGGAATGCTCCGCCCGGCTGGTCCAGATCTTCTGGCCGTTGACGATGTAATTGTCGCCATCGCGCTTCGCCACGGTGCGCAGCGCGGTGGTGTCGGTGCCACTGGTCGGCTCGGTCACGCCGAAAGCCTGCAGGCGCAGCGCGCCGGAGGCGATGCCGGGCAGGTAGCGCTTCTTCTGCTCCGGGCTGCCGTGCTTCAGGATCGTCCCCATGATGTACATCTGGGCGTGGCAGGCGCCGGCATTGCCGCCGGAGCGGTGGATCTCCTCGAGGATCGCCGCCGCGGCGGACAGCGGCAGCCCGGCGCCGCCGTACTCCTCCGGGATCAGCGCGCCGAGCCAGCCGCCCTCGGTCAGCGCCTTGACGAAATCGGTCGGATAGGCCCGCTCGCGGTCTACCTTGCGCCAGTATTCGCCAGGGAAGCGGGCGCAGAGCTTGGCGACCTCCTCGCGAATCTCGGCATGCGGATCACTGGCGATGAGGGGCTGGTCCATGGGGTTAATCCTCCGGCCCCCGGATTAGGACCCGCCGGATGGGCTGGCAAGCCCGGCGCGCAGCGCATGGTTCCGGACCAGGACCTTCATGTTGGCCGCATAAGGCCAGCCTGCGCCTGCTTTACCGCTCCACTGGCGGCAGGCTGCGAAGGTAGGCGATCAGCGCCGCCATATCCGGGGTGGAGATGCGGGCGTAATGGCCGAAGGGCATCGGCGGGAACAACTGCCTCCCGTCCTGCGAAACGCCGCGGCGGATCGCCCGCTCGATCTCCGCATCGCTCCAACCGCCGAGGCCGGTGGCCCGACCGGGGGTGATGTTGGCGGCGACCGAGACGCCCCAGGGGCCCTCGAAGGGCTGACCGCCGACCCCCAGCCGCTCCAGGTCGCGCTGCCCCGGGGCGCCGAAGGGGGTGTGGCATTCCATGCAATGGCCGACCGGCCCGGCCAGATAGGCGCCGTAGCGCACCATATCGCTGCGCGGCGGCGCCACCACCCGGCCGACTGGCGGGCCGTAGTTCGGCGGCAGCGGCATCCGGTAGGTCGATTTCTCCGAGACATTGGCGACCGCGGGGATGCTCCGCAAATAGGCGACCATCGCCGCCACATCCTCATCCGCCAGGTCGCGGTACCAGGCTATCGGCATCGGTGGGCCGATCACCGAGCCATCGGGGCGGATGCCCTCGCGGATGGCGCGGGCGATCTGCGCATCGGTCCAGGCGCCGATGCCGGTGCGGCGGTCCGGCGTGATGTTGGAGGCGACCGCGCGGAAGGCGGGATTGTCCTCGATCACCTGGTTGCCGGCCAGGGCCTTGCCGGGCAGGGGGCCGTTCGGGCCCTGCGGCGTGTGGCAATTGCCGCAGGCCGCGATGGTCTCCACCAGATAGCGGCCCCGTTCGAGGCGGGTCTCGGCGAGGGCCGGGAGGCTCGCCAGCAGCAGGAGAAACGCAGCAATCAGAGTGCCGCAACCGTTGGAACGCGCCACGCTATCCCTCCTCCGAGTGGGCGCGGTACGCGCCATCGTTACGGGACGCTATCCGGCATTCTTCCGGTCTGCAACGCGGTTGGTGACTACTCCGCCGCCAGCCGCCGCGGCAGCACCGCCTCCAGCGAGGTGCGCACCACGATCGCCGCCGGGCCGGGCGTGCGCAGTGCCGCTTCCAGCGCCGGGAAATCGGCGTTGCTCTCCACCTGTGTCACCGGCACCCGGAAGGCGGCGCACCATTGGGCGAAATCCGGGTTGATGAGGCTGGTGCCGGAAACCCGGCCGGGATGCGCCTTCTCCTGATGGATGCGGATGCTGGCGTAGCTGCCGTTGTCGGAGAGAACCAGCTTCAGCGCCGCGCCACGCGCCACCGCCACGGCGAGCTCGCCGCCGGTCATCAGCGCACCGCCATCGCCGACCAGCCCGATCACCGGCCGCCCCGGGCAGCGCAGCGCCGCGGCGACGGCGGCCGGCACGCCGAAACCCATGGCGCCGGAAACCGGGGCCAGCAGGCGCTGCGGCGGCGTCCAGGCAGTCTTGCGATAGAAGGGCGCACCGAAGGTGCCGGCATCCAGGGTAACGATGGCATCCGCCGGCGCCACCCGTTCGATCAGCTTCGCCACCTCGGCGAAGGCGACGCCATCGGCGAATCGGCCGGGCGCCACCTGGCAATCCGCCACATGCAGCGCATGCAGCCGCCGGGCCCAGTCGGCCCGTCCTGCCGGCGCCCCCGGGGCGTGGGCCGCCAGCGCCGCGATGGTCGCCTGGGCATCGGCTGCCAGGGCCAGCTCGGCCGGGAACAGCCAGCCGAGGAAGCGCGGGTCGGCGCAGACATGCACCAGCCGCTGCCCGGCGGCCGGCCAGCTCCAGCCCTGGGTGGTGATGTCGGTCAGCCTGGTGCCCAATGCGACCACCAGATCGGCCTCGGCGAAGGCGGCGCGTTGGTCATCCGGATTGCGCAGCCCGAGATCGCCGGCATAGAGCGGATGGCTGTTGGGAAACAGGTCCTGGCGGCGGAAGGAGACGGCGACCGGCAGCTGCCAGGCCTCGGCGAAGCCTTGCAGCGCGGCCCGGCCGGCTGCGGATTCGAAGCCATGCCCTGCCAGCAGGATCGGCCGTTCCGCCGTCCGCAGCAGCGCCGCCAGCCGGGCGGTGTCGGCCGGTGCCGGGGCGAGGGGCGCGGGCAGGGTCGCCGGCAGCGCCGGCGCGGCGCATTGCATTGCCAGCACATCCTCGGGCAGCGAGAGCACCACCGGGCCGGGGACGCCGCCCATCGCCATGGCGAAGGCGCGGGCGATCAGCTCCGGCGCCTGGTCGGGGTCGGTCGCCTCGCCCACCCATTTCGCCACGCCGCGGAACATGTTGGCGTAGTCGATCTCCTGGAAGGCGTTGCGGCGCAGGTCGCGCTTCTCCACCTGGCCGACCAGCAGGATCAGCGGCACCGCATCCTGTTCGGCCGTATGCACCGCGATGCCGGCGTTGCAGGCGCCGGGGCCGCGCGAGACCAGCACCACGCCGGGCAGGCCGGTGAGCTTGGCATCCGCCACCGCCATGAAGCCGGCGCCGCCCTCGGACCGGCAGGTGACGAGGTCCATCCGGTTGTTGGCGTGCAACGCGTCCAGCAGGGCGATGTAGCTCTCGCCCGGGACGCAGAAGGCGCGGTCGATGCCTTGCGCGGCCAGGAATTCGACGATGCGTTCGGCGGCGGTCGGCATGTGGCGGCATTCTCCCCAGGACAAGGCCTGGGTAGCGCTCCGCCGCCGCCTCGCCAAGCGGCAGCGGCGGTTATGCCTCCACCGCCGCCTCGCGCCGCGTCGCCAGCCCCACCCAGTCCCGCAGCAGCGCCAGCGCGGTCTCCGGCAGGCGCAGCCCCGCGGCGGCGGCGGCGCGGGTGAGCTCGGCATAGAACGCCCGGCCGAGCCGGGCCGCCGCCTCGGGCTCGGGCGGCTGGCGCCAGTCCAGCCGGGCGCGCTGCAGCCAGGCCACCAGCGCCACCACCGCACGCGCCGGCAGGTCGAGCCCGGTGGCGCCGGCCTCCGCCGCCAGTGCCTCGGCCTGCGCCGGCTCCGGCGGACCGGGCAGCGGCAGCAACCCGGCCAGCCCGTGCAGGGCGAATTCCAGCTCCGCGGCGCCAAGGCGGGGCAATTCCGGCAAGTCCCGCAACGCCAGCCGCAACTCCGCCAGCACCGCCTCCAGCGGATCGTCCGGCAGTAGTCCGGGCTGGCTGAGCGAGGGACGGTCGTGCCGCTGCGGGTCATACAGCCAGCCGCCGCCCGGCCCAGCCTCCAGCGCCAGATCCTCCGCCCCCTCCAGCAGCTTGGCGAGGGTGCCGGCGCCGCCGAAGCGGGAGGCGCGGACCCAGCCACCGAGCGCCAGGTGGATCCGCTTGCCGAGCGCCGGCAGGTGCAGCGGGCCCGGTGCCCCGGCCACCTCCTGCCGCAGCAGGGCCAGGATGGCGGCGCGCTGGGCGGCCGGCTCGGCCGGGTCGGGCGGCGGCGCGGCCGCACCGGCCTCTAGCTTTGGCGGCTCGGCGGGCGCCGCGCGGTCTTCCGGCAACGCCGTCTCGGCCAGATCGACCAGCGGAATCACCGCATCCGCCGCCGCCCGCAGCGCCTGGGCCGAGACGCCCTGCGCCGCCAGCAGGCTCAGCCGGTCATGTGCCCTGAGCCGGTGCAGCAGCGGGGTGAAGTCGCTGTCGCCCGACAGGATGAGGAATTCCTCGAACCGCGTCGGGTGGTGCAGCGCATCGGCGATGTCGAGCGCCATCTGGATGTCGGCGCCGTTCTTCAGCCGGGCGAGCCGCGGGCAATCCACCACCTCGAAGCCGGCCCGGGTGAAATCGGCGCGGAACCGGCTGAAGTAGAGCCGCGGCTGGCCGAGCCAGCTGGCCAGCGGCCCGCCCGGCTCCGGCTCGGTCCAGCCGGCCGGGTTCAGGTAGCAGCGGCGGACCAGCAGCCGGCGCGGCCGGTCGCCCCCGAGGCCCGCGGCCAGCGCCGCCAGCCAGCGCCCGGGGTCGCTGGCGAAATGCCATGCCACCGCCTCGTCCAGCCCGGCCAGGGTGGAGAACACATTATCGAAGTCCAGATAGAGTGCGGCGCGGCGCGGCTCCGGCGGGATTTGCATCCAGCATCCATGATCCTGCCGGCGGCCGAGGGCAAGCGCGGCTTGACGCCGGGCGTCCGGCTTCCCATGGTCCGCCGCCTTCATCCGGAGCTTGCCCAGCGATGCCTGCGATCACCCTACCCGACGGTTCCGTCCGCGCCTTCGACGGGCCGGTGACGGGCACCACCGTCGCGGCGGCGATCGGCCCCGGCCTCGCCCGCGCGGCACTGGCCATGCAGGTCGATGGGGTGACCCGCGACCTCTCGGCCAGCATCGACCGCGATGCCAGCCTGCGCTTCATCACCCGTCGCGACCCCGAGGCGCTGGAACTGATCCGCCATGACGCCGCCCATGTGCTGGCCGAGGCGGTGCAGGCGCTGTTTCCCGGCACCCAGGTCACCATCGGCCCGGCGATCGAGAACGGCTTCTACTACGACTTCGCCCGCAACGAGCCCTTCACCCCGGAGGATTTCGCTGCCATCGAGGCGAAGATGCGGGAGATCATCGCTCGCAACAGCCCCTTCGTGCGCAGCGTGCTGCCGCGCGAGGAGGCTATCGGCTTCTTCGAGGCGAAGGGCGAGAAGTACAAGGCGCAGCTCATCCGGGACCTGCCGGCGACCGAGGAGATCAGCCTCTACAGCCAGGGCGAGTGGGTGGACCTCTGCCGCGGCCCGCACATGCGCGGCACCGGCGATGTCGGCACCGCCTTCAAGCTGATGAAGGTGGCCGGGGCCTATTGGCGGGGCGACCACCGCAACGCCATGCTGAGCCGCATCTACGGCACCGCCTGGCGCGACCAGAAGGAGCTCGACGCCTATCTGCACCAGCTGGAGGAGGCCGAGAAGCGCGACCACCGCAAGATCGGCCGCGAGATGCATCTCTTCCACATGCAGGAGGAGGCGGCCGGCAGCGTCTTCTGGCACCCCAAGGGCTGGAAGCTGTACCGGGCGCTGGAGGACTACATGCGCCGCCGGCTGGACGTGACCGGCTACCAGGAGGTCCGGACGCCGCAGCTGGTGGACCGCAAGCTGTGGGAAGCCTCCGGCCATTGGGAGAAGTTCCGCGAGAACATGTTCATCGCCCGGGTCGAGGACGAGGATGAGAAGGACCGCATCCTCGCGCTGAAGCCGATGAACTGCCCCTGCCATGTGCAGATCTTCAACCAGGGCCTGCGCAGCTACCGCGAGCTGCCGTTGCGAATGGCGGAGTTCGGCAGCTGCCACCGCTACGAGCCCTCCGGCGCGTTGCACGGCATCATGCGGGTACGCGCCTTCACCCAGGATGACGCGCATATCTTCTGCACCGAGGAGCAGATTGCCGAGGAGACGGTGCGCTTCGTCGACCTGCTGTCCGGCATCTACCGCGACCTCGGCTTCAGCGAGTTCCGGGTGAAGTTCAGCGACCGCCCGGCGGTCCGCGCCGGCACCGATGCGGTCTGGGATCAGGCCGAGGGTGCGCTGCGCGAAGCCTGCCGGATCGCTGGCGTCGATTACGTGGTGAACCCGGGGGAGGGCGCCTTCTACGGCCCGAAGCTGGAATTCGTCCTGCGCGACGCCATCGGCCGCGACTGGCAATGCGGCACCTTGCAGGTGGATTTCGTGATGCCGGAGCGGCTGGACGCGGAATACGTGGCCGAGAACGGCAGCCGAAAGCGTCCGGTAATGCTGCACCGGGCCATTCTCGGCAGCTTCGAGCGCTTCATCGGCATCCTGATTGAGCAGCATGCGGGGCGCTTCCCGCTATGGCTGGCGCCGGTGCAGGTGGTGGTGACCACCATTGTCTCGGATGCCGATGATTTCGCTCGGGAGGCCGCGGCGGCGCTGCAGGCGGCCGGGCTGCGGGTGGAACTCGATCTCAGGAACGAGAAGATCAACCGCAAGGTGGTGGATCATATCGATCAGCGCGTGCCGGTGCTTGCGGTGGTCGGCCGGCGGGAGGCGGAGGAGCGCAGTCTGGTGCTGCGCCGGCTGCCAGGGCGGGAGCAGGCGACCCTGCCGCTGGCCGAGGCGGTCGCAACCCTGGCGCGCGAGGCGACCCCGCCCGATTTGGCGGCAGCCACGCCGGTGGTTGCACCGGCGTGAGGCACGCGCCATAAATGAGGCTTGCCTTCAGCGGCATGTCAAGATGAACAGCGACAGGAGACGACCATAGCACGAGGCCCCATTTCCAATCAGCCGCCGACCCGCGACGGCCCGCGGGTCAACGAGGACATCCGCGTCCCGCAGGTGCGGCTGATTGACGAGAACGGCGAGATGATCGGTGTCATGTCGGCCCGGGAGGCGATGCTGCGCGCCTTCGAGGTAGGCATGGATCTGCTGGAGATCAGCCCGAACGCCGTGCCGCCGGTTTGCAAGATTACCGACTACGGCAAGTACAAATACGAGCAGCAGAAGAAGGCCAACGAGGCCCGCAAGCGGCAGAAGGTCGTCGAGATCAAGGAAGTCAAGGTCCGGCCGAACATCGACGACCATGACTATGACGTCAAGATGCGCCAGATGAAGGGCTTCATCGGCGAGGGCGACAAGGTGAAGGTCACGCTACGCTTCCGCGGCCGCGAGATGGCGCACCAGGACCTCGGCATCAAGGTGCTGGAGCGGATCCGGACCGAGCTGGGCGAGACCATCAAGGTCGAACAGATGCCGCGGCTGGAGAACCGGCAGATGATCATGGTGCTGGCGCCGAAGTAGCCGCGCCGGCCACCACGGCAGGGCGTCCGTCGGGGCGCCCCCCCTCGCCATGCCTGCCGGCCACGGCGGGAGGGGCGGCGTTTGCCGCAGTGCGGCATAGAGCTTGCATTTCCCGGCCACCCTGGCTATCTGGAAGGTTCTCCTAGAAGCCGGTACGCCGTTGCCGCGGCGTTGCCCTTACCGCACGAGGCCGTCATGGCGCGCGTCACCGTCGAAGACTGCATTGTCAAGATCCCCAACCGCTTCGAGCTGGTGCTGCTGGCCGCCCAGCGGGCCCGCAACATCGGCCGCGGCGAGGAGCTTTCGATCGACCGCGACAACGACAAGAACCCGGTTGTTGCCCTGCGCGAGATCGCCGAGGAGACCATTCCGCTCGATGCGATCGAGGCCGACCTGATCAAGTCGCTGCAGCGCGCCCCCGAGCCGGAGCCGGCGGAGGAAGAGGTACTCGACCTCATCGCCACCGACGAGAACATCTTTGGCGTTATGGATGTGAATGAGGAGCTGCCGGCCGAGGCCGGCGGCCTCGACGACATGTCGCCCGACGATATCGAGGCGGCGATCGCCGCAGAGCTGGGCGGCGGCGCGCGTCGCTGAGGAGGGCGGATTGACCTCGCGCGACACCGGGCCGCTGCAGGCGCCGGTGCCGCGCGCACCGGAAGGAGTTGCCGCCGGGCTGGCGCCGCCACCTGTTCCCGGCATTGCCGAGGCGGGCGCGCTTGCCCAGCGCGTGAGGGCCTACGATCCGCGCGTCGATATCGCATTGATCGAGCGCGCCGGCATATTCGCCGCCGAGGCGCATGCCTCCATCGGGCAGACGCGCGAGAACGGCGAGCCCTATATCACCCACCCCCTCGCCGTTGCCGGCATCCTGGCCGATTACCGGCTGGACAGCGCCACCATCATCACCGCGCTGCTGCATGACGTGGCCGAGGACACCGCCGTCGGCCTCAAGGAGATCGAGCGGCAATTCGGCGCCGAGGTGGCGCGGCTGGTTGACGGCGTCACCAAGCTGACCCGGATCGAGCTGCAATCGGAAGGCACCAAGCAGGCGGAGAACCTCCGCAAGCTGGTGCTGGCGATGAGCGAGGACATCCGCGTCCTGCTGGTCAAGCTGGCCGACCGGCTGCACAACATGCGCACCCTGCATTTCGTGCCGAAGCCGGAGAAGCGACGGAAGACGGCGCGCGAGACGCTGGAGATCTTCACCCCGCTGGCCGAGCGCATCGGCATGGATGCGCTGAAAACCGAGCTGGAAACCCTCTCCTTCCAGGAGCTGCACCCGGAGGCGCGGCAGACCATCGCGGCGCGGCTGACCTTCCTGCGCGGCCAGGGTGCGGATCTGATCCGCGAGATCGAGCAGGATCTGAAGCGGGTGCTGGCGGCGCATGGCATCCAGGCGCTGGACGTGACGGGGCGGGAGAAGTCGCCCTATTCCATCTGGCGCAAGATGCAGAAGAAGAACGTGGCCTTCGAGGCGCTCTCGGACGTCATGGCCTTCCGCGTCCTGGTCGAGGACCGTGCCTCCTGCTACGCCGCGCTCGGCGCGGTGCACGATGCCTATCGGGTAGTTCCCGGCCGGTTCAAGGACTACATCAGCACGCCGAAGACCAACGGCTACCAATCCCTGCACACCGGGGTGACGGTGCCGGAACGGCGCAACGCCAAGATCGAGGTGCAGATCCGCACGCGGGAGATGCATGAGGTCGCCGAATACGGCGTCGCCGCGCACTGGATCTACAAGCAGGGGCCGGAGGTCGCCGCCGGCGGCAGCGCGCGGCGCTACCCGTGGGTGCGGGCGCTGCTCGACATCCTGGAGAATGCCGAGGGCGCGCAGGAATTCCTCGACCACACCAAGCTCGAGCTGCATCGCGACCTGGTCTTCTGCTTCTCGCCCAAGGGCGACCTGATCGAGCTGCCGCGCGGCGCGACGCCGGTGGATTTCGCCTATGAGGTCCACAGTCAGGTCGGCGACACCTGTGTCGGCGCCAGGGTCAACGGCAAGATCGTCCCGCTGCGCCACCAGCTGGAGAATGGCGATCAGGTCGAGATCATCACCGCCCGCGGCGGCCAGCCGAACCCGGGCTGGGAACGCTTTGTCGTCACCGGCAAGGCGCGCGCCCGCATCCGCCGCTTCGTTCATGCAAGGCAGCGCGAGGAGCATCAGCAATCCGGCCGCGCCGCCATCGCCAAGGCGTTCCGCCAGGAAGGGCTGGACTTCACCGAGAAGCTGCTGGAAGGCGCGCTGAAAGCTCTGAAGCAGCCGGGTTTGGACGAGCTGTTCCTGGCGGTCGGCTCCGGCTCCCTGGCGCCGCGCGAGGTGGTGCATGCGGCGGTGCCGGAGTTGCGCATCCCGCCACGCGCCAGCGATGCGCTGCCGCTGGCCCGGCCGCGCGGCCGGATCGGCGCCGGCCCGCTGCTCGGCAGGCTGGACCGGCCGGGCGACCGGTCGCGGTCGCTCGGCCACGGCGGCATTCCGATCACCGGCCTGGTCAGCGGCATGCCGTATCATTTCGCCGGCTGCTGCCATCCGCTGCCGGGCGAGCGGATCATCGGCATCGTCACCACTGGCAAGGGCGTGACCATCCACGCCGCGAATTGCCACACATTGGAGAATTTCGCGGCGACGCCGGAACGCTTTCTGGACGTCGACTGGGACGAGACGGTGGGCGGCGGCCGCATAGGCCGGATCCTGGTCGAGACCCGCACCCGCCAATCGGCGCTGGCGGCGCTGACCGAATCCGTGGCGCAGCAGGATGGCATCGTGACCGGGCTGAAAGTGCAGAACCGCGACGCGGAGTCTTTGGAGGTGGCGTTGGATGTGGAGGTCACCGACCTCCGCCACCTGGAGCGCATCATGGCCGCGCTGCGCGCCCCGGCCGACAATCTTCGGGTGGAACGCGCACGCGGATGATCCTTGGCATCGGCAACGACACGGTCGACATCCGCCGCATCGAGCAGACCATCGCCCGCCACGGCGAGCGGTTCATCAGCCGCGTCTTCACCCCGCTGGAGCGCGCCAAGGCGGAGCGACGGACCGAACGCATCCGCGCCGCCACCTACGCCAAGCGCTTCGCGGCGAAGGAGGCGGCGTCAAAGGCGCTCGGCACCGGCTTCCGGGCCGGCGTCTTCTTCCGCGACCTCGGCGTGGTAAACCTGAAGAGCGGCCAGCCGACCCTGCAACTCACCGGCGGCGCCGCGGCACGGCTGGCCCGGCTGGTGCCTGCGGGGTATGAAGCGCGCATCGATCTGACGATGACCGATGAATACCCCTATGCCAGCGCAGTGGTGATCATCTCCGCGGTGCCGCTGGCCGCGGCTTCGGACGCCGCCTAATCTCCTCCCGGAACACGGGAGGCATGCCATGAACGCACTCGATCTCAGGGGCCGCGTCGCGGTCGTCACCGGTGGCGCCCGCGGCATCGGCCTCGCCATTGCCGAGCGCGCCACCGCCAGCGGTGCCCGGGTCGCCCTCTGGGATGTGGACCTCGCCGAGGCGCAAGCCGTCGCCGCCCGGCTCGGCGGCTTCGCCGCCAGGGTGGACGTGACCGATGAGGAGGCGATCGCCGCCGCCCTCGGTGCCACCGAGGCGGCGCTCGGGCCGGTCGACATATTGGTGGCGAATGCCGGCATCACCGGGCCGAACGCGCCGGTCGAAGCCTATCCGGTCGCCGCCTGGAAGCAGGTGATCGACATCGACCTGACCGGCGTCTTTCTCTGCTGCCGCGCCGTGGTGCCGGGGATGCGGGCGCGCAATTACGGCCGGATCGTCAACATCGCCTCCATCGCCGGCAAGGAGGGCAACCCCAATGCGGCGGCCTATTCCGCGGCCAAGGCGGGGGTGATCGGCCTGACCAAGTCGCTGGGCAAGGAATTGGCGACGACCGATGTGCGGGTGAATTGCGTGACCCCGGCGGCGGCCAGGACCGACATCTTCAAGCAGATGACCGAGCAGCAGATCAGCTACATGCTGTCGAAGATCCCGGCCGGCCGCTTCGCCCAGGTGGAGGAGATCGCCGCCCTGGTCTGCTGGCTGGCCAGCGCCGATTGCAGCTTCTCGACGGGCGGCGTCTTCGACGTCTCGGGCGGCCGGGCGACGTATTAGGCCCCTCCTCGTCATGGCCGGAGTTGATCCAGACATCCCCCAACGCCCGCTTTCGCTGGTTATCCGGATGCACGGGCCAAGCCCGTGCACGACGGGGAGGGGAGAGGCGTAGCCTACGCCGCCTTGGCGCGCTCCCGCAGGATCGCCAGGCCGCGGCGGAAAGCCTCAGCCATCTGCTCGGGTGGCATGGCGCCGCTGAACACCACATGGCCTTCCAGTGCGAAGGTCGGTACGCCGGAGAGGCCCGCGCGGCGGAAGCCGGCATCCTCCTGCCGGACCTCGGCCTCGCCGGCGTCGGTGGCGAGGACGCTGGCGGCCTCGGCCGCATCCAGCCCGGCCCCGCCGGCGATCTCCGCCAGCACGGCGTGGCTGCCGATGTCGCGGCCATTGTGGAAATAGGCCTGGAACAGCGCCTCCACCACCGCATCCTGCATCGCCGGGCCGTGCTCTCCGGCAAGGCGGATCAGCCGGTGGGCATCGATGGTGTTCGGCGTGCGCAGCATCAGCGCATGGCGGAACTCCAGCCCCGCGGCCTGGCCGGCGGCGGCGACCCGGGCATCCGCCTCCGCCGAGCGCTCGGCGCTGCCGAACTTCGCCGCGCGGTAGGACGCCCGCTCCACCCCCTCGCGGGGCATGTCGGGGTTGAGCTGGAACGGCCGCCAATGGATCTCGAACCGCTCGCCCTCCACCGCCAGCAGGGCCAGCGCGCCCTCCAGGTTACGCTTGCCGACCCAGCACCAGGGGCAGATGGCGTCGGAGATGATGTCGATGCGGGACGGCGCCCGCGCCAGCGGCAGCGCCATCGTGGTCTCCGCCGGCACCGCGCAGCCGTCCGGGCCGCATGCCGCGCCCGCTTCCGTCCGGTCGTCCATCGCCGTTCTCCTGCTTTGCGTCAAACCTCGTGCCCCGGGGCGCGGCCCGCAAGCCCGTCGAACAGATCGAGCATCCGGCCGCGCCAGCCATGCACCGGGTCATCCGCCTCCAGCAGCCGGAAAGGGCTGACGCAGCGGGCCCATTGGAAGGCGCCGAAGACGATGTAGTCGGCGTAGCCAGGGGTGGCGCCGGCCAGCCAGGGCTGGCCGCGCAGGGTCAGCCGCACCGGCTGCAGCGCCTTGCGGAACTCCGGTAGCAGCGCCTCCCGCTCCGCCACCCAGGCTTCCAGCGTGGTGCCGAAGCGCTTCTCGCGGCTTTCGCGGAAATAGGGCCGGTGCTCCGGCTTGATGACGTCGAGGATGTCGCGCACCACCATGCGGGCGATCCAGGGGTGCAGCACGCTGTCGGCCCAGGAGTTGACGAAGCGCGTCACCGCCTGGCCGGCGGCGGCGCCGAACAGGCTGGGCCGGTCCGGGTAGCGTTCCTCCAGCCAGCAGGCGATGGCCCAGGAATCCGACACCACCGTGCCGTCCTCGACCAGCACCGGCACCAGCCCCTGGCCGGAGAAGGCGATGGTCTCGGTCTCGGTGAAGCGCCAGGGGATGGTCTCCACCTCCAGCCCCTTGTGCGCCAGGGCGAGGCGAGTGCGCCAGCAGAAAGGGCTGAAGCGCAGCGCCGGATCGGCACCGGCGAGGTCGTACATCATGCGGGCCATGGCAGGGTCCTCCGGCGGCAATCCTGGCCTGCCGCCGGCAGCGGCGCAAACCCTTGCTGTCCGGTACCAAAGCGGCAGAGTGAGGCGGGAGATGGGAACCAGGGCGATGCGGACGCAGGTGGGAATCGTGGGTGCCGGCCCGGCGGGGCTGCTGCTGGCGCATCTGCTGCACCTTGCCGGGATCGAGAGCGTGGTGCTGGAGAGCCGCTCCCGCGCCTATGTCGAGGAACGGGTCCGCGCCGGGTTGCTGGAACAGGGCACGGTCGACGTGCTGACCGAGACCGGCGTCGGCGACCGGCTGCACCGGGAGGGGCTGCCGCACTCCGGGATCGAACTGCGCTTCGACGGCCAGGGCCACCGCATCGATCTGCAGGGGCTGACCGGCAGGCGGGTGACCATCTACGGCCAGCAGGAGGTGGTGAAGGACCTCATCGCCGCCCGGCTTTCCCATGGCGGGCCGTTGCTGTTCGAGGTGGCGGACACCGCGGTGCACGATGCCGATACCGAGCATCCCAGCATCTCCTTCCTGCATGACGGCCAGGCGCGGGTGCTGCGCTGCGATGTCATCGCCGGCTGCGACGGCTTCCACGGCATCTGCCGCGACAGCATCCCCGCCGGCGTGCTGCGCGCCTATGAGCGGGTCTACCCCTTCGCCTGGCTCGGCATCCTCGCCGCCGCGCGGCCGGCCTCGCATGAGCTGATCTACGCCCGGCACGAGCGCGGCTTCGCCCTCGCCACCATGCGCAGCGAGACGCTGGCGCGGCACTACCTGCAATGCCGGCCGGATGAGGATATCGCTGCCTGGTCGGATGACCGGATCTGGGCGGAGCTGCATGCGCGGATGGCCCGGCGCGACGGGGTGGCGCAGGTGCAGGAAGGTCCGATCCTGCAGAAGGGCATCACCGGCATGCGCAGCTTCGTGGTGGAGCCGATGCGCCACGGCAGGCTGTTCCTGGCCGGCGACGCGGCGCATATCGTGCCGCCGACCGGCGCCAAGGGGATGAATCTCGCGGTCGCCGACATCCGCGTCCTGGCGCGGGCGCTGGAGGCGTTCTGCCACGGCCGCGGCAGCGCGCTGCTGGATGCCTATTCGACCACCGCCCTGGCCCGGGTGTGGAAGGCGCAGCGCTTCTCCTGGTGGATGACGTCGATGCTGCACCGCTTCGACGGCGACGACGGTTTCGAGCACAGGCTGCAGCTTGCCGAACTGGATTACGTCTGCCGTTCGCCGGCCGCCTCGCTGACCCTGGCGGAGAATTACGTCGGGCTGCCGCTGTCCCTCGGTGCTTCCTGGGCAGCCTGAGCCTTGGGCAGCGCTGCCAGCACCTCCGCCCGCAGCCGGGCGCCGAGGCTGCCGCGATGCGCCGCGTCATTGCGCCGCAGGTAGTCGCGCGCCGCCGGGGTGAGGATGTCGAGGCCGCCCTGCTCGGCGCGGTATCGCCGCGCCAACCGCAGCGCCGCCGGCCCGGCCCGCAACCCCTGCGCCAGCACGCCGTTGCGGGCGCCCTTCACCTGATAGGCCAGAAAGCGCGGCAGCAGCGCCAGCGCCGCATCGCCGTACTTCAGCCCGATGTAGATCCGGTTGCGGACGAAGTGGAACCAGCGGGTGCCGGACCAGGCGAAGCGGTGCTCGCCGGAGACCTTGTGGCGCACCGTGATGTCGCCGCGGTAGCGGATGCGGCGCCCGCGGTTGATGGCGCGGAGCGCGAAGTCGAACTCCTCCCAGCAGAAGAACAGCCGGTCGTCGTAACCGCCCACCGCCTCGAAATCCTGCCGGCGGATCGCATGGCCGGCGCCGACGAAGGTGCAGGCGTCGAAGCTCTCGCCGGCGCGCGGCAGCAGGGGGGCGGGGTAGCCCCAGGAGGAGAGGTCGTCGGCCCCTGTCGCATGCACCAGGATGCGGCAGCCGATGGCGGCGAGGTCCGGCGCCGCCTCCAGCGCCCGCACCGCCTCGGCCAGGGTCGTCGTGGTGGCGAATTCGGCGTCGTTGTCGAGGGCGAAGACCACCCGGCCACGGCCGAGCGCGGTCGCCCGGTTGCGCCCGCCGGCGACGCCCCAATTGCGGTCCAGCCGCACCAGCGTGGCATCGGCGGCGCCTTCCACCGCCTGGGCCAGCAGGGCGAGGTTCTCCGGCCGGCTGCCCTGGTCGGCGATCCAGACGTGCCGGCTCACCCCCCGCTGCGCCCGCGCCGAGGCGATGGCCTCGATCGTCTCCTCCGCCCGGTCCAGCGCGAGGATCACCACATCCGCGGCGTACGCCGCGGCGGCGGGTCCGGCGGCGCCGGCGACATGGGTGGGCGGGGGGTAGGGCGGCAGGCTCATGCGGGGCTGTCGAAATCGGGGCCGGGGATGGCGAGGTAGGCAATCCGCTTGGCCTCCTGCCGGCCGCGGGTGACGGTATCGAGGATCAGCCCGCAGGCGAAGGCGAGGAAGGACAGCAGCGCCAGCCCGGTCGAGAGCACCGCGGTCGGCAGCCGCGGCACCAGCCCGGTTTCCAGGAAGGTCCGCAGCAGCGGCACCGCCAGCAGCACCGCGACCGCCAGCATCGCGGCGCCGGAGATGGAGAAGAACATCAATGGCCGCTCCCGCTGCACCAGGATGATGATGGTCCGCAGGATGCGGAAGCCGTCCCGGTAGGTGTTCAGCTTGCTGGCCGAGCCGGCCGGGCGTTCCTTGTAGATGCTCCGCACCTCGCCCACCGGCATCTTCAGCTCCAGCGCATGGACGGTGAACTCGGTCTCCGTCTCGAAGCCGGAGGCCAATGCCGGGAAGCTCTTCACGAAGCGGCGGGAGAAGACGCGGTAGCCCGAGAGCATGTCGCTGATCCGGTCGCCGAATACCCGCCGGACCATGCCGGTCAGCACCGCATTGCCGAGCTGGTGGCCGGGGCGGTAGGCGGCCGCCGCCGCCTCCTCCGGCGTGACCCGAACGCCGGTCACCATGTCCAGGCGCTCGGCGAACAGCCGGCGCAGCATCTCCGGCGCGGCGGCGGCGTCATAGGTGTCATCGCCATCGACCAGGACATAGGCATCGGCCTCGATGTCGGCGAACATGCGGCGGACCACATGGCCCTTGCCCTGCAGCTGCTCGCTGCGCACCACAGCGCCGGCCGCGCGTGCCACCGCCACCGTCTCGTCCTTCGAGTTATTGTCGTAGACATGGATCGCCGTGCCCGGCAGCGCCGCCCGGAAGGCGGCGATGACGCGCGGAATCGCCACCGCCTCGTTGTAGCAGGGGATCAGGACGGCGATTCGGGGCGAGGCCCCCAGCCCCGCGGGCAGCGGTCCAGGGCGGGCCTCGGCGTGGGTGTCGGGCACAAGTCTCTCCTGCGGGCATCCGGGTCAGCAGGCGTTGCGCATCCGCGCCACCGCCAGCAGGGTCCGCACGAGGATCGTGAAATCGAGCCAGGGCGACCAGGTCTCGATATACTCCAGATCGCTTTCGACTCGACGAATTAGTTTCTCCTCGGTCTCGGTCGGGCCGCGCCAGCCGCGAACCTGGGCGAGGCCGGTCAGCCCCGGCTTCACCTTGTGCCGGGCGGCGTAGCGGGCGACCACCTGCTCGAACGGCCGGCCGCCGGCGCGAGTGCCCGGGGCGTGCGGCCGCGGACCGATGAAGGACATCTCGCCCTTCAGCACGTTGAACACCTGCGGCAACTCATCCAGCGAGGTGCGCCGCAGGATGGCGCCGATCCGGGTCACCCGGGGATCGCCACTCACCACCTGGCGGACCGCTTCGTGATCGGTCGCCTCGACATACATTGTGCGGAATTTCAGCACGTAGAAGTCGCGGTTGTTGAAGCCGGTGCGGCGCTGGCGGAACAGCACCGGCCCCGGGCTGTCGAGCCGGATGGCCAGCGCGATCAGCGCCATCGGCAGCGCCGCGACGGCGATGGCGCCGATCGCCAGCGTATAGTCCTCGACCGCCTTCACCACCGCCGCCCAGCCGCTGATCGGCCGGTCGGCCAGCCGCAGCAGGCGTAGCCGCTCCGCCTCGCCGCCGCAACGATACGCCAGCAGGTCGGGCGCCAGCCGGACATCGACCGGATAGTCGCCGAGCACCCGCATGACTGCGGCAACCCGGTCCTCGTCGGTCCAGGGCAAGGCGAGGATCACCTGGTCCACCACGCCGCGGCGGATCAGGCTGCAGAGGGTATCCAGCCCGCCGAGATGGGGCAGGCCGCCCCAGTCACTGGCCGGCGCGGCCATGTGGGGTGCGCGATCATCGGCAAGGCCGATCAACCGTAAGGCGGCATCCGGCTGCTGCCGGACCGCCGCGGCGAAGCGGGCAGCCTGCGGTCCGCTGCCCACCAGCACGGCGCGTTGCTGGGCGCGGCCGGCGACCGCGCGCAGCCCCCAGCCGGCGGCGGCCCGTCCGGCCAGCAGCGGCGGTGCCGCCAAGCCGACCCACAGCGCTGCCATCACCGGGCGGAAATTGCTGCCGGCGCCGAGCGCGGCGGCCGCCAGGATCATCCCGCCGACGCCCACTACCAGCGCGGTCAGCGCCGCCATTCCGGCCCGGCGGCCGCCGAGCAGCCGGGCAGGGCCATAGGCGCCGATGGCGGCGCCGACGCAGGGCACCAGCAGGGCAACGAAGCCGATCAGCTCAGGCGAGGGCGGTCCGCGCCGCAGCGGCACCGTATGCAGGACCAGCCCGCCCAGCGCCGTTGCCGCCATATCGAGCGCGGCGACCAGGCTGGCGACCACGGCCGGCGGCAGGGGGCCGGCGAAGCGCCAGCCTGGCCCGCGGCGTTTCGCAGCCGTCCGCCCGCCACTGGCAAAGCCGGCCCAGCCGGCATCGCCGACGGCGGGAACCAGCTGCGCGTCCTTGCTACCGGGGTCACTGGGCATCAGACCATCCATGCGAAGTGCACCACGGAGGGACGCCGCCGGGTTGGCGTCCTGGGGATCAGGGTGAGGCTAGGGCGCAGGACGTCGGACATGGCACCCGTCGGCATGATCATCAGATGGCGAGCGGGCGGCGCTGGCCGCCCGGGGTGAAGACGTAGCGCCGGCTGAGCAGGAAATTGCCTGCCAGGCCGGCCAGCGAACCTGCGGCGACCCCGAGCACCGGGTTCGCTGCGACCAGCGGCACGGTCGTCATCAGTGCGGCGTAGGTGCCATAGTTGCAGAGGAATCCAACGAGATTCACCACGAGGAACATCGCCCAGCGCCGCGCCACCGCATCGCGCGGGGCCGCGCGATAGGTCCAGGCGCGGTTCAGCGCGAAGGTCGTGCTCGCTGCGGTGACATAGGATAAGATCCGGCCAAGCCAGGGGCCGAGGCCCAGGGCAAGGCCGGCAGTCAGCACCGCGGCATCCACCATGAAGCCAACGACACCGACCGCACCGAAGCGGCAAAATTCGCCGGCGAGCCGCGCAAGCGGCCGCTCAGGCTGGGCGGCGGGGGAGGAAACGACGGTCATGCAGGGCATCCTGGTAGGCCATTGTCTACGCGGACGCTGCGGCGCAAACAAACCACGGCGTGGTGACGACACCGCATCCGGCATGGCTCCGCGGCAGCGGCGCGGTCACGTTCCTCGGCGCATGGCGCCGCGGCATCGGAAATGCGCCCAGAGCTTCCGGAACGGATCGGTTGTGGCATGCGGCAAGGGCTCCTCTTCATGGTCATCATGCGCCGGAGTTGTGACCGTGTTGCGGCAAGCACGCCGTAAGGCAGTGCCGCCGCAGCGATCGGGCTGTCACCTCTTGCGTTTCGCGGGTGGATGGGGTTCCCCTGCGCCGGCTTCACCAACACGGGAACGGTTACCCATGCAACGTCGCAGCCTTCTCCTCGGCGCCGCCGGGGTTGCCGCAACCCCGCTGGCGTTGCCGGGCCTCGCTCAGTCGCCGGGCAGCCGGGTGCTGAAGTTCATCCCGCAGTCGGATGTCGCGGTGATCGATCCAATCATCACCACCGCCTATGTCACGCGGCACCACGCCTTCCTGCTGTACGACACGCTTTATGGCCTGGATGCCGACTTCAAGCCGCAACCGCAGATGGCCGAGGGCCATGTGGTGGAGGATGGCGGAAGGCGGGTCACCATCACCCTCCGCCCCGGCCTCCGCTTCACCGATGGCGAGCCGGTGCGGGCGAAGGATTGCGTCGCCTCGATCAAGCGCTGGGCGCAGCGCGACGCGCTTGGCCAGGCGCTGATGGCGGCGACCGACGAGATCGTGGCGAATGACGATCGCAGCTTCACCTTCCGGCTGAAGCGCCCCTTCGCCCTGTTGCTGGACGCGCTGGCCAAGCCGAGTTCGCCGGTGCCCTTCATCATGCCGGAGCGGATCGCCCGGACCGACGCCAATACGGCGATCCGCGAGATCGTCGGCTCCGGCCCCTTCCGCTTCAAGGCGGATGAGCGGATCGCCGGCAGCCGTCTGGTCTATGAGCGCAACCCGGACTATCGCCCGCGCGAATCCGGCACCCCGTCCTGGACCGCCGGGCCGAAGCAGGTGCATGTCGACCGGGTGGAATGGCAGGTGATCCCCGACGCCTCCACCGCCGCCGGCGCGCTGCAATCCGGCGAGATGGACTGGTGGGAGCAGCCGACCGCCGATCTGCTGCCGCTGCTCCGCCGCAACCGGAACCTGAATGTCGAGATCTACGACCCGACCGGGCTGCTCGGCCTCTGCCGCTTCAACCACCTGCACCCGCCCTTCAACAACCCGGCGATCCGCCGCGCCCTGCTCGGCGCGGTGCAGCAGGCGGACTACATGTCGGCGGTCATCGGCACCGACCCGTCCAACTACCGCGAGGGTGTCGGCTTCTTCCCGCCGGACACGCCGATGGCGAACACCGTCGGGCTGGAGGCGCTGACCAGTCCGCGCGACCTCGACAAGGTCAAGCGCGACCTGGCCGCCGCCGGCTACAAGGGTGAGAAGGTGGTGCTCATCGCCGCCTCCGACTTCCCCTCGCTGAACGCCATGGCGCAGGTCGGGCGCGACATGCTGGTGCGGGCCGGCATGAACGTCGACTATGTCTCGACCGACTGGGGCAGTGTTGTGCAGCGCCGGGCCAGCCGCGAGCCGCCGGAGAAGGGCGGGTGGAGCGTCTTCTTCACCTTCTTCACCGGGCTCGACTTCTTCAGTCCGGCGACGCATCTCGGCCTGCGCGGCAACGGGCTGAACAGCTGGTTCGGCTGGCCGACCATGCCGAAGCTTGAGGAATTACGGAACGCCTGGCTCGAGGCGCCCGACGTCGAGGCGCAGAAGAAGCTTGCCGCCGAGATCCAGGCCGAGGCCTTCCGCGAGGTGCCCTACCTGCCGGTTGGCCAGTATTTCCAGCCCTGGGCCTATCGCCGCAATGTCAGCAACGTGCTCGGCGGCCTGCCGCTGTTCTGGAACGTGACCAAGACATGACCGGGAGCTGACCGGCGCGCACCGGGCGCGGCTGCTTGCGGCGGCGTCCGGGCTGGGCTTCACTCCCCGCAATGGTCACCGCAGCGTGGCCTCGGGGAGAGCATCATGGACCGTCGAGACCTGCTGCGCGGCGCTGCCGCTGCCGGCACCGTCCTGGCCTTGCCGCGCGCCGCGCTGGCCCAGCCGGCGGCGGCGCGGGTCCTGCGGTTCATTCCGCAGTCCGACCTCGGCATCCTCGACCCGATCGTCACCACCGCCTATGTCAGCCGGCACCACGGCTTCATGGTGTTCGACACGCTCTACGGCATGGATGCCGATTTCCGCATCCAGCCGCAGATGGCCGGGGGGCATCGCATCGAGGAAGATGGCCGGCGTTGGACCATCACTCTGCGCCCCGGCCTGCAATTCCATGATGGCGAGCCGGTGCGGGCGAAGGATTGCATCGCCTCGATCCGCCGCTGGGCTGGGCGGCACCCGCTGGGCCAGGAACTGCTCGCCCGGCTCGACGAGATGTCGGCGGCGGACGATCGTAGCCTGGTCTTTCGGCTGAAGCGGCCGTTCCCGCTGCTGGCCGAGGCGCTCGGCAGCCTGGTCACCCCCTGCTGCTTCATCATGCCGGAACGGCTGGCGCAGACCGACCCGGCCCGACAGGTGCCGGAGATGGTCGGCAGCGGCCCGTTCCGCTTCAAGGCGGATGAGCGGGTGCAGGGCAGCCGCTTCGTCTACGAGAAATTTGCCGGCTATCTGCCGCGCGAGGAGGGCACGGCAAGCTGGACCGCCGGACCGAAGCGGGTGAACCTCGACCGGGTCGAATGGATCGTCACGCCGGATTCCTCCACCGCCGCGGCGGCGCTGCAGAATGGCGAGACGGATTGGTGGGAGGTGCCGACCTCCGATCTGCTGCCGCTGTTGCGGCGCAATCGCAACATCGCCATCGACCTGCCGAACCCGACCGGGCTGGTCGGCTGGGGCCGGTTCAACCACCTGCACCCGCCCTTCGACAATCCGCGCATCCGCCGGGCGCTGATGGGGGCGGTCAGCCAAGCCGACTACATGACCGCCGTCACCGGCACCGACCGTAGCCTGTGGCGCGAGAATGTCGGCTTCTTTCCGCCGGAGACGCCGATGGCCAGCGACGTCGGGCTCGAGGTGCTGAAGGGTCCGCGCGACTTCGACAAGGTGAAGCGGGAGATCGAGGCGGCAGGCTACAAGGGCGAGAAGGTGGTGCTGCTGGCGGCGACCGATTTCCCGACCTTGAACGCGCTCGGCCAGGTCGGCAACGACATGCTGCGGCGGGCCGGGATGAACGTCGATTTCGTGGCGACCGACTGGGGCAGCGTCGTTGCCCGCCGCGCCAGCCGGGAGCCGCCGGAGAAAGGCGGCTGGAGCATCTTCTTCAACTTCTGGACCGGGCTCGACGTCATCAACCCTGGCGTCAACCAGCCGATCCGCGGCAATGGCGGCGACGGCTGGTGGGGCTGGGCGACCTCGCCGCGGCTGGAGACGTTGCGGCAGGGTTGGTTCGACGCTGCCGATCTGCCCAGGCAACAGGCGATCGCGCGCGAGATGCAGCAGCTTGCCTTCGAGGAGGCGCCGACCCTGCCGCTCGGCCAGTATTTCCAATCGACGGCCTATCGCCGCAGTCTGGCGGATGTTCCAAAAGGGATGCCATTGTTCTGGTCCCTGAAAAAGGTGTGATGCCACCATGCAAAGACGCACCCTCCTCGCCGGCGCCACGGTCGCCGCGCTGCCAGGCATTGCCATCGGGCAACCAGCGCAGGCGCGCGTGCTGCGCATGGTGCCGCAGGCGAACCTGACCAGCATCGACCCGATCTGGACCACCGCGAACATCACGCGGAACCATGGGTTCATGGTCTATGACACGCTGTTCGGCCTGGATGCGCAGTTCCGCCCGCAGCCACAGATGGCGGCGGGGCATCTGGCGGAGGAAGACGGCCGGCGCGTCACCATCACCTTGCGCGAGGGGCTGAAATTCCATGACGGCGCGCCGGTGCGGGCGGCGGATTGCGCCGCCAGCATCCAGCGTTGGATGAAGCGCAACCCGACCGGCCAGAAGCTCGAAGCCGTGCTCGACGCGATCGAGGCGCCGGACGACCGGCGCCTGGTGTTCCGCCTGAAGCGCCCCTTCCCGATGCTGGTGCATGGGCTCGCCTCGCCGACCAACCCGGTCTGCTTCATCATGCCGGAGCGGGTGGCGAAGACCGATCCCTTCCAGCAGATCCGCGACCCCACCGGCAGCGGCCCGTTCCGCTTCAAGCAGGACGAGTTCAACTCCGGCAGCCTCATCGTCTATGAGCGCAACCCGGACTACGTGCCGGTGCCGCAGGGCGAGCCGAGCCTGACCGCCGGGCCGAAGGTGGTGCATTTCGACCGGGTGGAATGGCGCATCATCACCGATGCCGCGACCTCGGCGGCCGCCCTGCAGCAGGGCGAGATCGACTGGTTCGAGCAGCCGCCGCCGGAGATCCAGCAGCTTCTCCGCCGCAACCGGCAGGTTGTCATCGAGCCGATCGATCCTCTGCCGCTGACCGGCATCCTCCGCTTCAACCACCTGCACCCGCCCTTCAGCGACAAGCGGCTGCGCCAGGCGATCCTGCCGGCGGTCGACCAGTCCGACTACATGGCGGCGGTCGTCGGGACTGATCCGGCGATGATCCGCACCGGCGTCGGCTTCTTCACGCCGGGCACGCCGATGGCGAGCGATGTCGGCCTCGGGCCGCTGACCAGCCCGCGCAGCGTCGACCGCGCCCGCGCGCTGCTGAAGGAGGCCGGCTACACCGACCAGCCGATGCGGCTGATCGGCCCGACCGACATCCTTGCTCCCTCGGCGATGACCCAGGTGGGCGCCGACATGTTCCGCCGGCTCGGGATGAACGTCGATGTCGCGCTGAGCGACTGGGGTACCGTGGTGCAGCGCCGCACCAGCCGCGAGCCGCTGGAGAAGGGCGGCTGGAGTGTGCTCTACACCTCCTTCTCCTCTTTCGAATTCCTCGACCCTGCCGGGCATACGCCGTTGCGCGGCAACGGCACTGCGGCTTGGCCAGGTTGGCCGAGCATCCCGCGGATCGAGGAACTGCGCGATGCCTGGTTCGATGCCCCCGATGTCGCGGCGCAGCAGCGCATCTGCCGCGACATCCAGACGGTGGCGATGGAGGAACTGCCCTACATCCCGGTCGGCGCCTACATGGCGATGACCGCGCTGCGGCGGAACCTCACGGGCCGGGTGCCCGGCTTCGCCATCTATTGGGGGCTGCGGAGGGCATGATGCGACGTCGTGGATTGCTGGGCGGCGCGGCGGCTGCCGCGGCGCTGGTGCGCCTGGCTCTGGCGCAGCGCGGCCGGGTGCTGCGCTTCGTCCCGCAGGCGGATCTCTCGGCACTCGACCCGATCTGGACGACGTCCAACGTCACCCGGAACATGGGCTACATGGTCTATGACACGCTCTACGGCAGCGACGCGGAGTTCCGCCCGCGGCCGCAGATGGCGGCGGGCCATGTCGAGGAGGAGGACGGCCGCCGCGTTACCATCACCCTGCGCGAGGGCTTGCGCTTCCATGATGGCGCGCCCGTGCTGGCGCGCGATGCGGCGGCCAGCGTCACCCGCTGGATGCGCCGCCACGCCATGGGCCAGAAGCTGGCGCCGCTGGTCGAGGAGATTTCGGCGCCGGACGACCGGCGGTTGCAATTCCGCCTGAAGCGTGCCTTTCCGCTGCTGATCGAGGCGCTGGCCTCGCCGGTCGCGCCGCCCTGCTTCATCATGCCGGAGCGGCTGGCGAAGACCGATCCCTTCACCCAGCTCCGTGAGGTGATGGGCAGCGGCCCCTATCGCTTCCTGGCCGATGAGTTCGTCTCCGGCAGCGGCGCCGCCTTCGCCCGCAACGAGGTCTACAGCCCGACCCCGGTGGCCGCCAGCGGCTACACCGCAGGGCCGAAGCTGGCGCATTTCGACCGGGTGGAGTGGAAGATCATCCCGGATGCCGCCACCGCTTCGGCGGCGATGCAGGCCGGCGAGATCGACTGGTACGAGCAGCCGCCGCCGGAGATCCAGCAGCTTCTCCGCCGCAACCGCGGCATCGCCATCGAGCCGATCGACCCGCTGCCGATGATGGCGCTGATGCGCTTCAACCACCTGCAGCCGCCCTTCGACAAGGCGGCGATGCGCCGCGCCCTGCTGCCGGCGATCGATCAGGAGAGCTTCATGCAGGCGGCGGTCGGCACCGACCCTGCGCTCTACCAGACCGATGCCGGCTTCTTCACCCCCGGCGGGCCGATGGCGAGCGATGTCGGGCTGGAGCCGCTGCGCGGCCCACGCAGCCTCGACCGTGCCCGCGCCCTGCTGAAGGAGGCGGGGTACACCAACCAGCAGATCCGGCTGCTGGGGCCGACCGACATATTGGTGCCCTCGGCGCTGACCCAGATGGCGCTCGATCTGTTCCGCCGGCTCGGCGTCAACCTCGATGCGGCGCTGACCGACTGGGGCACGGTGGTGCAGCGGCGCACCAGCAAGGAGCCGTTGGAGCGCGGCGGCTGGAGTGTTTCCATGTACGCCTTCAGCTCGATGGATTTCCTGACCCCGGCGACCAACCCGACATTGCGCGCCAATGGCGCCGGCGCCTGGTTCGGCTGGCCGGACATCCCGCGCCTCGAAGCCCTGCGTGACGCCTGGTTCGAGGCGCCGACCCTCGATCAGCGGAAGGCGCTGGCGCGGGAGATGCAGGTGCTGGCGATGCAGGAACTGCCCTACATCCCGGTCGGTGCCTACCGCTCGCAGACCGCGGTGCGCCGCGACCTGGTGGACCGGGTGCGTGGGTTGGCGATCTTCTGGAACATCCGCCGGGCATGAGCGGGGCGGCATGGCGGTGCCGCGCCTGGCCCCGCCATGCCGCCGGCTTCATCCTTCGCCCGGCCATACGGAGGCTCTGAGACCATGCAGCGCCGCACCCTGTTCGGCCTCGCCGCCGCCACCGCCCTGCCGGCCCCGGCCTTTGCCCAGGGCAGTGCCGCGCGCACCCTGCGCGTGGTGCCGCAGGCCAACCTCACCAGCCTTGATCCGGTCTGGACCACCGCGGTGGTCACCCGCAACCACGCCTTCCTGATCTACGACCAGCTCTGCGCCCAGGACGCTAAGGGCGAGATCAGGCCGCAGATGGTGGAGGGCTGGACCACCGAGGCAGATGGCCTCACTTGGAATTTCACCCTGCGCCAGGGCTTGCGCTTTCATGACGGGGAGAAGGTACTGGCGAAGGATTGCGTCGCCAGCATCAAGCGATGGGCGCGGCGCGACCCCTTCATGCAGGTGCTGCAGCCCAGTGTCGCCGAGGTCGAGGCGCTGGATGACCGCCGCTTCCGCTTCCGGCTGCACAAGCCGGTGCCGCTGTTGACCATGGCGCTCGGCCAGACCCAGTTCCCCTGCTTCATCATGCCGGAGCGGATCGCCAGCACCGACGCCTTCCAGCAGGTGCGGGAGGCGGTGGGCAGCGGGCCGTTCCGCTTCCTTGCGGACGAATGGAATCCCGGTCAGCGCGCCCTCTGGGCCAAATTCGATGGCTACGTGCCGCGGCAGGAGCCGGTGGACGGTCTGGCCGGTGGCCGCGCGCCGCGTCTCGACCGGGTCGAGTGGACCATCATCCCGGATTCCGCCACCGCCGCGAATGCCATGGTCACCGGCGAGCAGGATTACTGGGAATATCCGCTGCACGATCTGCTGCCGCTGCTGCGACGGAACCGCGAGCTGGTGGTGCAGCAACGGTTGCTGGACGGCACCTATGGCATCTGCCGCTTCAACCACCTGCACCCGCCGTTCAACAACCCCGGCATCCGCCGTGCCGTCGCCATGGCGGTGGATCAGCGCGACTACATGCGCGCCGTGGCCGGCAATGAGCGCGACGGCTGGGAGGCCTGCGAGGGCGTCTTCACCTGCGGCACCGCGCTGGCGACCGAAGCCGGCAGCGACATCCTCAAGGTACGGAACATCGACCGCGCCCGCGCCGTGCTGAAGGACGTCGGCTATGCCGGCGAGAAGGTGGTGCTGGTGGCACCCGGCGACTATCCGCAGATCAACGCACTGTCGATGGTCACCGCCGACCTGCTGACCCGGCTCGGGATGAACCTGGAACTGGTCGCCGCCGACTGGGGCACGCTGGTGCAGCGGCGGGTCAGCAAGGAGCCGGTGGAACGAGGCGGCTGGAGCATCATCCACACCACCTCCTCCGGCCAGTCGCTGGCACTGCCGGTGTTTCACCTGTTCCTCCGCGCCAACGGCAGCAACGCCTGGTTCGGCTGGCCGGAGGATGCCGAGATCGAGCGGCTGCGCCAGGCCTGGATCGAGGCGCCCGACGCCGCCGGGCAGAAGCAGGTCGGCGATGCGCTGAACCGCCGCGCCATGGAGGTGCTGCCCTACATCCCGCTCGGCTTCTACTGGCAGCCCTCGGCCTGGCGGCGCAATGTCACCGGGGTGTTCCGCGCACCGGCGACGGTATTCTGGAACCTCGCCAAGGGCTGATCCGAGGCCGTCGGAGGCGCTCGTGGAGCCAAGGTCACCGTCGCGGCCGCATCCGGTTGCGCCGCGCCCCGGGCTGGGGCAAGCACGCCCCGCGCCCGGGATCTGCGGGTCGCCCGGAGGGGAAAGCCTGATGCACCGTCGGAGCCTGTTGCAGGGCAGCGCCCTGGCGCTTGCGGCACCGCGCCTTGCGGCCGCGCAGAGCAGCGCCCGCACCCTGCGCTTCGTGCCGGCGGGCAGCCTCGGCACCATCGACCCGGTCGCGGCCACCACCACCGTGACCCGCAACCACGGGCTGATGGTCTATGACACGCTGTTCGGGTTGGGAAAGGATTTCCGGCCGAAGCCGCAGATGGCGGCGCAGCACGAGGTCTCGGCCGATGGCCTGGCCCATAGCATCACCCTGCGGCCGGAACTGCGCTTCCACGACGGCGAGCCGGTGCGGGCGCGGGACTGCATCGCCTCCATCGCCCGCTGGTCGAAGCGCGACATGCTTGGCCAACGGCTGGACGCGCTGCTGCAGGAAATGCGGGCGCCGGCCGACGACCGCATCGAGATCCTCCTGAAGAAGCCCTGGCCCGGCCTGGCCTGGGCGCTGGGCAAGCCCGCCGCCAACATCTGCGCCATCATGCCGGAGCGGCTGGCGAGGACCGACCCCGTCACCCCGGTCACCGAGGCCATCGGCAGCGGGCCCTTCCGCTTCCGTCAGGCGGAGTGGGTGCCGGGCAGCTTCGTGGTCTATGAGCGTAACACGCATTACGTGCCGCGCGACGAGCCGGCGGATTTCCTGGCCGGCGGCAAGCCGGTGCATTTCGACCGCGTCGAATGGCGCATCCTGCCCGACCCGGCCGCCGCCGCCGCGGCGCTGCAGGCGAATGAGATCGACTGGTGGGAGACCCCGCTGGCGGATCTGCTGCCAGTGCTGCGAGGCAGCCGCGACATCGCCATCGAGGTGGTGAACGGCGCCGGTGCGCTCGGCATGTTGCGGTTCAACCACCTGCACCCGCCGTTCGACAACCCGGCCGTCCGCCGCGCCATCCTCCCGGCGATCGAGCAGCGCGCCTTCATGGCGGCGGCGCTCGGCGAGGACCAGGCGCAGTGGCAGGTGCCGGCCGGCGCCTTCACCCCGGGCACCCCGCTGGCGAATGATGCGGGGCTCGAGGTGCTGACCGGACCGCGCGACCCGGAGGCGGCGAAGCGGGCGCTGGCCGCTGCCGGCTACCGCAACCGGAAGGTGGTGATCCTCTCGCCGGGCGATTTCCCCACCCTCGGCGCGCTGGCCGCGGTCGCTGCCGACACGCTGCGGCGGATCGGCATGAATGTCGACCTGCAGGTGATGGACTGGGGCACGCTGGTGCAGCGCCGCGCGAAGAAGGACCCGCCGGAGCAGGGCGGCTGGAACATCTTCTGCACCACCTGGGAGGGGTTCGAGGTCTCGGTGCCCGGCAGCCACCAGCCGCTGCGCGGCAATGCGGGTTGGATCGGCTGGGCCACCAGCCCGCGCCGGGAGGCGCTGCGCGAGGCCTGGTTCGAGGCCGCCGACCTGCCCGCGGCCAAGCGCATTGCCGAGGAGATGCAGCGGCTGGTCTGGGAGGAGGTGCCCTTCGTGCCGCTAGGCCTGCTCCGGCCGCCAATGGCCTACCGGCGCAGCCTCAGCGGGCTGGTCACCGGCGGGCCGCCGTTGTTCTGGGGCGTGCGGCGGGGCTGAGGCCGGCGCGCCGCGGGCTGGCACGCTGCGTGCAAGCCCGGCGGCGAGGCCGACGCCTTGGCGGTGCCAGCCATGATGTGGAATGGTCAACGCTGGCGCAATGCTCAAGGCTGAGGCAGGTTGATGGCTAACCGGGCGCGCGGAACGCTGCCCGGCTGGGAGCTGGGGGCAAAACAACGATGGATCGCAGGAATCTCCTGAAGGCGGCGGCCGCGGCCGGCGCACTCGGCGCCACGGCGGGCATGCCGGCGCCGGCACTGTCCCAGGGCACGGCGGCACGCACCCTGCGTTTCGTTCCCCAGGCCAATCTGGCGAATTTCGACCCCATCTGGGGCACCCAGTACGTTGTCCGCAACGCCTCGGCGATGGTGTGGGACACGCTCTACGGCGTCGACGAGAAGCTCGAGCCGCAACCGCAGATGGTCGAGGGCGACACCGTTTCCTCCGACGGCCTCACCTGGACGATCAAGCTGCGCGACGGGTTGCGCTTCCATGACGGCGAGAAGGTGCTGGCGAAGGACGTGGTCGCCAGCATCACCCGCTGGATGCCGCGCGACCCGATGGGCCAGATGCTGAAGGCCATCCAGAACGAGCTGGTGGCGGCGGATGACCGCACCGTGCGCTGGGTGCTGAAGAGCCCCTATCCGAAGCTGCGCTTCGCCCTCGCCAAGGTCGGCACGCCCTGCTGCTTTATCATGCCGGAGCGGATCGCCAGGACCGACAGCTTCACCCAGATCAGCGAGTATGTCGGCAGCGGCCCGATGCGCTTCGTGCGCAACGAATGGGTGCCGGGCGCCAAGGCGGTGTTCCAGAAATTCGATGGCTACGTGCCGCGCAGCGATGCCGGCACCTGGCTGGCGGGCGCCAAGCGCATGATGGTGGACCGGGTGGAGTGGCTGATCATGCCGGATGCGGCGACGGCCTCGGCGGCGCTGCAGAACGGCGAGATCGACTGGTGGGAGAATCCGATCACCGATCTGGTGCCGACTCTGAAGCGCAACCGGAACATCGCTGTCGACATCGCCGATCCGCTCGGCAACATCGGCAGCTTCCGGATGAACCACCTCCACCCGCCGTTCAACAATGTCGGCGTCCGTCGCGCGGTGCTGATGGCGATGAGCCAGGAAGACTACATGCGGGCGCTCGTGGGCGACGACACCGACCTGTGGAAAGCGCTGCCGGGCTACTTCACCCCGGGCACGCCGCTCTACTCGGAGGAAGGCGGCGAGATCCTGAAGGGGCCGCGCAACATCGACGCGGCGAAGAAGCTGCTGGCCGAGAGCGGCTACAAGGGCGAGCCGGTGATCTGCGTGGTGGCGCAGGACCAGTCGATCACCAAGGCGTTCGGCGACGTGACTGCCGACCTGCTGAAGCGGCTCGGCATGAATGTCGATTTCATCGCCACCGACTGGGGCACGGTCGGCCAGCGCCGCGCCATGAAGAACCCGCCCGGCCAGGGCGGCTGGTCGATGTTCCACACCTGGCACGCCGGCGCCGATTGCGTAAACCCGGCGAGCTACAACGCCATCCGCGCCACAGGCGAGAATGCATGGTTCGGCTGGCCCTCCGCCCCGGCGGTGGATGCCGCCATCAGCGAATGGTTCGCCGCGCCGGACCTCGCTTCGGAGAAGGCGGCGATCGGCAAGGTCAATCGCCTGGCGCTGGAGAACGTGGTCTATGCGCCGACCGGCTTCTTCCTCGGCTACCAGGCTTGGCGGCGCAACGTTACCGGCATTCAGAAGGGCCCGCTGCCGTTCTTCTGGGGCGTCGCGAAAGCATGAGCGCGCCGCTGCGCCCCGAGCAGCATCCGTCCGAGCGGCACCGGACCATCCGGCCCGGCACCATGCATCGGCCGGCCATGTGAAGGCACATTGATATGTTCGCCTATATTGTCCGTCGCGTCCTGGCCACCATTCCGGTCATGGCCATTGTCGCGCTCTTTGTCTTCTCGCTGCTCTACATAGCGCCCGGTGATCCGGCGGCGGTGATCGCCGGCGACCAGGCGACGCCGCAGGACGTGGAGCGCATCCGCGAATCCCTCGGCCTCGACCGGCCCTTCCTGGTGCGCTTCGGCGAATGGCTGTTCCGCATCCTGCAAGGCGACATGGGCGTCTCGATTTTCACCAACCTGCCGGTGACGACGATGATCCAGCAGCGGATCGAACCGACCCTGTCGCTGATGGTCCTGACCCTCTGCCTTGCGGTCAGCATCGCCGTGCCGATGGGCGTGGTGGCGGCCTGGAAGCAGGGGACCTGGATCGACCGCGCGGTAATGGGCTTCGCGGTGCTCGGCTTCTCTGTGCCGGTCTTCGTCGTCGGCTATGTGCTGGCCTATGTCTTCGCGCTGGAACTCGACTGGCTGCCGGTGCAGGGCTACACTGCCTTCTCCAACGGCTTCTTCCCCTGGCTGGAGAACCTCATCCTGCCGGCCATCGCGCTGGGCGGCGTCTACATCGCGCTGATTGCCCGGATCACCCGGGCAACGATGCTGGAAGTGCTGCAGCAGGACTACATCCGCACCGCCCGGGCCAAGGGCGCCGGCCAGCGCAGCATCCTGTTCCTGCACGCGCTGAAGAACGCCGCGGTGCCGATCGTCACCGTCATCGGCATCGGCGTGGCGCTGCTGATCGGCGGCGCGGTCGTCACCGAAAGCGTCTTCGCCATTCCCGGCCTGGGCCGGCTGACGGTGGATGCGATCCTGCGGCGGGACTACCCGGTGATCCAGGGCGTCATCCTGCTGTTCAGCTTCGTCTACGTCCTGGTCAACCTGGCGATCGACCTGCTGTACACCCTGTTCGACCCGAGGATCCGCTACTGATGGCTTCAGCGACCGTAGTTGCCCCGGCTGCGCTGACGTCGCGGGACGTCGCCGCCGCCCCCCCGATGCCGGATGTGCTGCCGCCGGTGAAGCCGCGCCGCGGCTTCCTCGGTTTCCTCCGGCGCAACCCGACCATTGTTGCCGGCGCCGGACTGCTGCTGGTGATGCTGGCGATCGCGATCTTCGCACCGCTGCTCTTCACCACCGACCCGACCGCGCTGGCGCCGGCGCGGCGGACCCGCGAGCCTTCCGCAATGTACTGGTTCGGCACCGACATGCTGGGGCGGGACGTCTACTCCCGCGTGCTCTACGGCACCCGGGTGTCGCTGCTGGTCGGCTTCTCCGTGGCGTTGCTCTCCTCGGTCATCGGGTTGACCATCGGCCTCATCTCCGGCTTCGTCCGCTGGGCGGACAGCATCATCATGCGGATCATGGACGGGATGATGTCCATCCCGCCGATCCTGCTGGCGATCGCGCTGATGGCGCTGACCCGCGGCAGCGTGCAGAACGTCATCATCGCCATCACCATCGCGGAGATCCCCCGCGTCTCCCGGCTGGTGCGCGGCGTGGTGCTGTCGCTCAGGGAACAACCCTATGTCGATGCGGCGGTCGCAGCCGGCACCCGCACGCCGGTGATCATCTGGCGGCACATCCTGCCCAACACCCTGGCGCCGATCACCGTGCAGGCCACCTACATCTGCGCCAGCGCGATGATCGTCGAGGCCATCCTCTCCTTCATCGGCGCCGGCACGCCGCCGATCATCCCCTCCTGGGGGAACATCATGGCGGAGGGCAGGGCGCTGTGGCAGGTGAAGCCCTACATCGTCTTCTTCCCGGCGATCTTCCTGTCCATCACCGTGCTGGCGGTGAACCTGCTGGGCGACGGGCTGCGCGACGCGCTCGATCCCCGCATGGCGAAGAGGCTTTAACCGCATGGCGCTTCTCGAGGTCGACAACCTGCAGACCCATTTCCGCACGCCGGACGGGGTCAACCGCGCGGTGGACGGCGTGTCCTTCTCGGTCAATGCCGGGGAGACGCTGGCCATCGTGGGCGAGAGCGGCTGCGGCAAATCCGTCACCGCCATGTCCATCCTGCGGCTCATCCCCGAGCCGCCGGGCAAGATCGCCGGCGCCATCCGCTTCGAGGGGCGCAACCTGCTCGAGCTCTCGGACCGCGAGATGCGCGGCATCCGCGGCAACGAGATCAGCATGATCTTCCAGGAGCCGATGACCTCGCTGAACCCGGTGCTGACCGTGGGGCGGCAAATCGGCGAGACGCTGAGGCTGCACCAGGGGCTGAACGCCAAGGAGGCCGAGGAGAAGGCGGTCGAGATGCTGACCCTGGTCGGCATCCCAGAGCCGGCGCGGCGGGTGCGGGAATATCCGCACCAGCTTTCGGGCGGCATGCGGCAGCGGGTGATGATCGCCATCGCGCTCGCCTGCAACCCGAAGCTGCTGATCGCCGATGAGCCGACGACCGCCCTCGACGTCACCATCCAGGCGCAGATCCTGGAGCTGATGCGCGACCTGAAGCACCGCGTCGGCGCCGCCATCGTGCTGATCACCCACGACCTCGGCGTGGTGGCCGAGGTGGCGGAACGGGTGGTCGTGATGTACGCCGGGCGCAAGGTGGAGGAGGCGGCGGTCGGGCCGCTGTTCCGCACCCCGCGCCACCCCTACACCCAGGGGCTGCTGGGCTCGATGCCGAAGCTCGGCTCCTCGCTGCATGGGGAGGAGACACGGCTGGCCGAGATCCCCGGCCTGGTGCCGAGCCTGAAGCAGAAGATCCCCGGCTGCGTCTTCGCCAGCCGCTGCCCGCACAGCACCGAGCTCTGCATCCAGGTGGCACCGGCGCTGGAGGAGAAGGCGCCGGGCCATGTCGCGGCCTGCCACTACGCCATGAAGGAAGGGGCCCTCGCGGCATGACCGCCCTCCTCGAAGTCACCGAGCTGAAGAAGCATTTCCCGATCCGCGGCGGCTTCTTCGGCGGCACCACCGGCCATGTCTATGCCGTCGACGGCATCTCCTTCCACATCGAGCGGGGCGAGACCCTGGCGCTGGTGGGCGAGAGCGGCTGCGGCAAATCCACCGTCGGCAAGGCCATCCTGCGGCTGTTCGACATCACCGCCGGCCAGGTGGTGCTGGACGGCAAGCGGATCGACGACATGACGGCCGCCACCCTGCGGCCGCTGCGGCGGCGGGTGCAGGTGGTGTTCCAGGATCCCTTCAGCTCACTCAACCCGCGCATGCGGGTCCGCGACATCCTGGCCGAGCCGATCCGCAATTTCGGCCTCGCGCGGGACGCACGGGATCTCGAAGAACGGGTCGCCAAGCTGATGGACACGGTCCGGCTGCCGCGCGACGCGGTGAACCGCTGGCCGCACGAGTTCTCCGGCGGCCAGCGCCAGCGCATCGGCATTGCCCGGGCACTGGCGGCGGAGCCCGACCTGATCGTCTGCGACGAGGCGGTCTCGGCGCTCGACGTCTCGGTAAAGGCGCAGATCGTCAACCTGTTGCAGGATCTGCAGCAGGAGCTTGGCCTCGCCCTGCTGTTCATCAGCCATGACCTCGCCATCGTCGAGCACATGACGCATCGCGTCGCCGTCATGTACCTCGGCAAGATCGTCGAGGTGGCGCCGAAGCGCAGCCTCTTCGCCGCGCCGAAGCACCCCTATACCGAGGCCCTGCTGTCCGCCGTGCCGGTGCCGATGCCCGGGGCGCAGCGGGAACGCATCATCCTGCGCGGGGATGTGCCGAGCCCGATCAACCCGCCCAAGGGCTGCCGCTTCCACACCCGCTGCCCCTATGTCTTCGACCGCTGCCGGACGGAGGAGCCGAAGCTCGCCGCGCCGCGCACCGCGATGGCCCCCGGCCATGTCGCCGCCTGCCACCTGCACGACCGGCCGGACTCCGAGAACCCGCTGGCCGTCGCCAAGGGCGAGGCGGTGATCCCGGTCTGAGGGACGCAGCGGCTTCCGGGGCTGCCGCATTCCGGGCAGCATCGGCGGCGAATCGCGGAGAGGGCCATGGCAGACCAGACCGGACGGGGCCGGGCGTGACCGAGCCGGTCATGCTGGAGGTGCGGGAACGCCGGAGCCGCTTCGGCCGCATCGTCAAATGGGCTTTCCTGCTGTTTCACCTGGCGATGCTGCTCGGCATCCTCGGCACCTGTGCCCTGGTCGGCACCTATGTCACCGGGCCGGACCCGGAGGTGGCGATGGGGGCGGGGCTGTTCGGCGCCCAGACCCTGGCCCTGCTCTGGACCCTCTGGCCGCTTGGCACGGTGGTGCTGGGGGTGCTGGTGCTGATGACGCGCGGCCGCAAGCGGCTGATCCCGGCGCCTTCCGCCGCCCCGCCGCCAGCTCGCCTCACCCCGCACCGGCCCGGCGGCAGCGTGCCGCCGACCGGACCGCGGCCCTGATCCGCCGGATGCCCCGTCCTGACGCTTGACGGAAGCCGGGGGCGGGGCGACCTTTCCGAAGATGCGCGGCATCTTGGTCGCGCCGCTGCACGCAATTCTGGGGAGGCGCGGGATGCCGCAAGTCACGCTCACCGTGAACGGTAAGACCAGTACGGTTGAAGTGGAGGGCCGCACGCTCCTCGTGGAGCTGCTGCGGGAGAAGCTGCGCCTCACCGGCACCCATGTCGGCTGCGACACCAGCCAATGCGGCGCCTGCGTGGTGCATGTGGATGGCGACAGCGTGAAATCCTGCACCATGCTGGCGCTGCAGGCCGATGGCGCGACCGTCACCACCATCGAGGGGCTGGCGAAGCCGGACGGCACCTTGCACCCGATGCAGGAGGCCTTCCGCGAGTACCACGCCCTGCAATGCGGCTTCTGCACCCCGGGCATGGTGATGTCGGCCATCGACCTGGTGCAGAAGCACCCGCAGGGCCTCTCCGAGAAGGAGATCCGCGAGGGGCTGGAAGGCAATCTCTGCCGCTGCACCGGCTACCACAACATCGTCAAGGCGATCGCCGCGGCACAGGATGTGATGCACGGCCGCCGCAGCGAGTTGCAGCCCGCGGCGGAATAGCCGCGGTCGGGCGCGCCGCCGTGGCGGCGTGCCCCAACGGCCGCAAAGGCCGGAGGATCATAAGGGTCCGGAAGCCGTGCGGGCGGGTCCGCCCCGGCCGGACCGGGTGGGGAGGCCAGAACGATGAATGCGGTGACACCCTTCGAGGGCATTGGCGCCAGCGTGAAGCGCAAGGAGGACCTGCGCTTCCTCTCCGGCCGCGGCCAGTACACGGATGACATCAACCGGCCGGGCCAGGCCTATGCCTATATCCTGCGCAGCCCGCATGCCCATGCCCGGATCGTCGTATTGGATACCGCGGCGGCGGCGGCTATGCCCGGGGTGGTGGCGATCTACACCGGCGCTGACACGGCCGCCCTCGGCAGCATTCCCTGTGGCTGGCAGATCCACAATAAGGACGGCTCGCCGATGGCGGAGCCGCGGCACCCGATGCTGGCCGAGGGCAAGGTCCGCCATGTCGGCGACCAGGTCGCGGTGGTCATCGCCGAGAGCCGCGGCCAGGCCAAGGATGCCGCCGAGGCGATCCAGGTGGAATACGAGGTGCTGCCGGCCGCCGCTACCATGGCGGCGGCGCAGGCGCCCGGCGCCGCGGCGATTCATGACGGGGTCGCCGGCAACCTCTGCTACGACTGGCATATCGGCGACAAGGCGGTGAACGACGCCGCCTTCGCCGCCGCCGCCAAGGTGGTGGAGTTCGAGACCACCAACAACCGGCTGATCGCCAACGCCATGGAGCCACGCGCGGCGATCGGTGAGTTCGACAGCACCAGCGGCGACTACACGCTCTACACCACCAGCCAGAACCCGCATGTGATCCGGCTGCTGATGGGCGCCTTCGTCCTGCAGATTCCGGAATCGAAGCTGCGCGTGGTCGCACCCGATGTCGGCGGTGGCTTCGGCTCCAAGATCTACCATTATGCCGAGGAGGCGATCGTCACCTGGGCCGCCGGCAAGCTCGGCCGCCCGGTGAAATGGACCTGCGAGCGCACTGAGAGCTTCATGTCGGATGCGCATGGCCGCGACCATGTGACGAAATGCGCCCTGGCACTGGATGCGAACGGCAAATTCCTCGGCCTCCGGGTGCATACCGAGGCCAATATGGGCGCCTATCTCTCCACCTTCGCGCCCTGCGTGCCAACCTACCTCTACGCCACCCTGCTGGCCGGGGTGTACACCACGCCGACCATCTACTGCGAGGTGAAGGCGGTTTTCACCAACACCGTCCCGGTAGATGCCTATCGCGGTGCCGGGCGGCCGGAGGCGACCTATCTGCTGGAGCGGTTGGTCGATATCGCCGCTGCCGAGACCGGGATCGACCGCGTCGAGATCCGCCGCCGCAACTTCATCCCGACCGATGCCTTCCCCTACCAGACCCCGGTCGCGCTGCAGTACGACAGCGGCGACTACACCGCGACCCTGGATGCCGCCCTGGCCGCGAGTGACTGGGCTGGCTTCGAGGCGCGCCGCCAGGCCGCCGCGGCGAAGGGCAAGCTGCGCGGCATCGGCTGCTCGACCTATCTGGAGGCTTGTGGCATCGCGCCCTCCGCCGTCGTCGGCTCGCTCGGCGCACGGGCGGGGCTTTATGAGGTCGGCACCATCCGGGTGCATCCGACCGGCAGCGTCACCGTGCTCACCGGCGCGCACAGCCACGGCCAGGGGCATGAAACGACCTTCGCCCAGCTCGTCGCCGACCGGCTCGGCGTGCCGGTGGCGCAGGTGGATGTGGTGCATGGCGACACCGCCAAGGTGCCCTTCGGCATGGGCACCTATGGCAGCCGCAGCCTCGCGGTCGGCGGCAGCGCCATGGTCAAGGCGATGGACAAGATCATTGCCAAGGGCAAGAAGATCGCCGCTCATCTAATGGAAGCCTCGGTCGAGGACATTGAATTCGACCGCGGCACCTTCCGCGTCGCCGGCACCGACCGCACCAAGGCACTGGCTGAGATCAGCCTCGCCGCCTATGTGCCGCATAACTACCCGATCGAGGAGATCGAGCCCGGTCTAGAAGAGACCGCCTTCTACGATCCGAAGAACTTCACCTACCCCGGCGGCTGCCACATCGCCGAGGTGGAGATCGACCCGGACACCGGCCATGTCACGGTGATGAAATTCACCGCCGTTGACGATGTCGGCCGGGTGATCAATCCAATGATCGTCGAAGGCCAGGTGCAGGGCGGCGTCGCCCAGGGCATCGGCCAGGCGCTGCTGGAGGCTGCGGTCTACGACAGCGACGGCCAGCTACTGTCCGGCTCGATGATGGACTACTGCCTGCCGCGGGCGGAGGACCTGCCCCCGGTCGGGGTGGCGACCCACACGACCCTCTGCACCCACAACCCGCTAGGGGTGAAGGGCTGCGGCGAGGTGGGCGCCATCGGCTCCCCTCCGGCGGTGATGAACGCCGTGGTGGATGCGTTGAAGGGCTACGGCGTGCGGCATGTCGAGATGCCCGCGACGCCGCAGAAGATCTGGGGCATCATCCATGCCGGACAGAGGCTGGCCGCCGAATAGCTGACACCGGCCAGCCGGCCGCCGGAGGGCCTTGGCCCGGAGGCGCCCATCGGCTGGTGCATGATCGAGGGGAGTTCAGAGATGTATGATTTCGCCTACCACAAGCCGACCTCCGTCGCGGATGCGGTGAAGATTCTCTCCGCCGACCCCGATGCGCGGCCGATCTCCGGCGGCCAGACCCTGCTGCCGGCGCTGAAGCACCGGCTCAACAAGCCGACCGCCGTGGTCGACCTCTCCGGCATCGCCGAGCTGAAGGGTGTGAAGCGGCAAGGCGACAAGCTCGTCATCGGCGCGCTGACGAAGCACATGGACGTGGCCAACAGCCCCGAGGTGCAGGCGGCGATCCCCGCGCTGGCGCAGCTTGCCAGCGGCATCGGCGACATCCAGGTGCGCAATCGCGGCACCATTGGCGGCAGCGTCGCTAACAACGACCCGGCGGCGGATTACCCCGCGGCGGTGCTGGCGCTGGACGCGACGGTGGTGACCGACAAGCGCCGCATCGCCGCGGACGATTTCTTCCAGGGCATGTTCACCACGGCGCTGGAGCCGGGCGAGCTGCTTATCGCGGTGGAATTCCCCATTCCCGAGAAGGCCGGCTACGCCAAGATGCGCAACCCGGCCAGCCGCTACGTCATGGCCGGTGCCTTCGTGGCCAAGACCAAGTCCGGCATCCGCGTGGTGATCAACGGCGCCGGCCCCGGCGTCTTCCGCCAGGCGGATATGGAAAAGGCTCTCACTGCCAACTGGTCGGCTGATTCCGTCGGTGCGGTGAAGCAGAGTGCCGATGGCCTCAACGGCGACATCCATGGCAGCGCCGAATACCGCGCCCATCTCGTCACCGTCATGGCCAAGCGGGCGGTCACCGCGGCCGGCTGAGACCCGAGGCTCCCTCCCCCGGTGGGGGAGGGAGCAAGCCCTTGCCATCGCGCAGCATTTGGCGCGACCATCCCGGCAATCGCCTCGGGTACCACCGAAGGCGGATGATCGGGAGGAATCAGGATGGCCGGGGAACCCCGCCGCACGCCCATCACCGAACCCGCCGCCTGGACCCGTGCGGAGATGGAAGCGGATTCGCGTTGGCGCCTGCCGCTGACACCGCTGCACATCGCGGCCCTCGACCGCGCCCTTGCCGGGGTGAAGGCGCGTGGCCTCGAGTTCCCGCAGGTGACCCGGGCGGATTTCCCGCTGCCGGAATGGGCGGGGTTGCTGGCCGATGTCCGGGCGCAGCTCACCACCGGGCGCGGCGTCGCGGTGCTGCAGGGCCTGCCGGTGGAACGCTACTCCGAAGCCGAGGCGCGGCTGCTGTTCTGGGGTATCGGCACCCACCTCGGCGAGGCCATCACCCAGAACGCCGCCTCGGAACTGATCGCCGGGGTCTACGACCGCGGCCTGCCTTACGCCGGAGATGTGCGCGCCTATCAGGTGAATGCCGAGCTGTCGATGCATTGCGACAACTCCGACCTGGTCGGCCTGTTCTGCCTGCGCCAGGCGAAATCCGGCGGGGCGACGCTGCTGACCAGCGCGCTGTCGATCTACAACCGCATCCTGGCCGAGCATCCTGAATACCTGCCCCTGCTGCATGTCGGCTTCCCCTACGACCGCAAGGGCGAGGAAGGGCCAGGCGAGCCGGCGGTCAGCGGTCCCATTCCGGTCTTCGCCACGGCGGCGGACGGCACCGTCAGCGCCCGCTACGCCCGCTCCTACATCACCCGAGGCGAGCGCCGCACCGGCATCCCGCTCAGCCCGCAGGGCAAGGCGGCGCTCGACTTCCTCGACCGGGTCGCGCTCGACCCGGCGCTGCTGCTGGAGTTCCACCTCAGGCCGGGCGACATCGAATTTGCCAATAACTACACTGTCTTCCACGCCCGCCGCGGCTACGAGGACCACCCCGAGCCGGACCGCAGGCGGCACATGCTGCGGCTCTGGCTGCAGGATGATTCCGCACGGCGGATCGAGAACGAGACGCTGCGCTTCGGCTTCACCCGCTTCGGCAACCATGGCCGCACCGCGCGCCAGATTCTCGCCCAGAGGGCGGCGTGATGCGCCGGCGCGGGATCCTCGGCCTCGCCGGCGCCGCACTGGCCCGGCCGGCGCTGGCGCAGGAGGTGCGGAGCATCCGCATGGTGGTGCCCTATCCGCCGGGCGGCGCCAGTGACGTCATCGCCCGGCTGCTGGCGCAGCCTTTGGGCGAGCTGCTGAACCAGACCGTGGTGGTGGAGAACCGCCCTGGCGCCAATGGCGGCATCGCCGCCGAGCTGGTGGCCCGCAGCGCGCCCGACGGCACCACCCTGCTGATGGGCAACGCCGGGCCGAATGCGCTGAACCAGGCGCTCTATGGCCGCCGGCTCAACTACGATTCGGTGGCCGATTTCACACCGATCTCGTTGGTCTCCTCGGTGCCGATGGTGATGGGGCTGCATCCCGGCTTCCCGGAGCGGAACCTGCAGGAGCTGATCGCCCATGCACGGGCCAAGCCGGGGGAGGTGAACTACGCCACCGGCGGCATCGGCTCGGCGCCGCACCTTACCCTGGCGCAGCTTGGCACCCTGGCCGGGATCAACTGGGTGAACGTCGCCTTCCGGGGCGGGCAGCTGTCGATCACCGCAGTCGTCGCCGGACAGATCCCGGTCATCATGGACACCGCGCCGGTGGTGCTGCCGCAGGTGCGGGATGGGCGGATCCGCGGCATCGCGGTGACCTCGATCGAGCGGGTGCCGCAGGCGCCGGAACTGCCGACCATCGCCGAGCAGGGCTTCCCCGGCTTCGAGGCGACGAGCTGGGGCGGCATCCTCGGTCCGGCGCGGCTGCCGGCGCCGGTGGTGGCGCGGCTGCATGGCGCGGTGCTGCGGGCCATGGCGCTGCCGGACATACGCGCGGCGATGGAGCGCCAGGGCATCGCGCCGCGCACCAGCACGCCGGCCGAATTCGCGGCGCATATCGCCGCCGAGGTGGCGCGCTGGACCGAGGTGGTGCGGGTCGCCGATATCAAGCCGGAGTAGCGCTGGAACTTGATCCGGGCCTAGGTATGGTGCCGGCCGTTCCGCAGCAGCGAGGGCATCGCCTGCAGGATCAGCGCGGGCACCGCCTCGGCCGGCACCGGGCGGCCGAACAGCCAGCCCTGGCCGCTGTCGCAGCCAAGCCCGACCAGGGCTTCCACCTGGGCGGGCTCCTCCACCCCTTCGGCGACCGTCTGCAGCAGCAGGCTGCGGCCGAGGCCGATCACCGCGGCGACGATCTTGTAGCTGTCGGCGTCGCGCGTCATCGCGCGGACGAAGCTTGCATCGATCTTCAGCTTGGCAAAGGGCAGCGCATGCAGCCGGGCGAGGCTGGAATAGCCGGTGCCGAAATCATCCAGCGCGAGGCGGACGCCGAGCGCCGCCAGGCTGTCAGCCAGCTCCCGCGCCAGGTCGAAATTCTCGATCAGCATGCTCTCGGTCAGCTCGATCTCCAGCCGATGCGGCGGCAGCCGGGTCTCCTCCAGCACCGCCCGCACCGTCTCGCCCAGCGCGGGGCTCTGCAGCAGCAGGGCGGAGACGTTCACCGCGACGGGCAATTCCTGCGGCCAGGCAGCGGCTTCGCGACAGGCGCGGCGCAGCAGGTTCTCGGTGAGTTCGGCGATCAGGCCGAGGTCCTCGGCCAGGGCAATGAACTCCGTCGGCGGCACCATGCCCCGCGTCGGATGCGGCCAGCGGGCCAGCATCTCGAAGCCCAGGAGCTGGCGGGTGGCCAAGTCCACCACTGGCTGGAAATGCGGTACCAGCTCGTCGCGGCCGATGGCGCAGCGCAGCTCTGCCTCGAACCGGACACGCTGCTGCAGGCAGGTATCGATGCCGGCATCGAAGATGCGGAAGCACCCCCGGCCCGCCGCCTTGGCCCGGGCCAGCGCCCGGGCGGCGTGGCGCATCAGCGTCTCGGGCAGGTGGATGTCCCAGGTGGTCAGCGCGATCCCGATGCTGCAGCCGAGCCGAAGGGTGCCGCTGTCCAATGCAAAGGGCCGGTCTAGCGCCGCCACCAGCCGGCCGGCGAGACCGGCGGCCGCGTCCCGGCCATCGCCCCTCAAGGTGGCAAGCACAGCGAATTCATCGCCACCGACCCGCGCCACGGTATCCGCGGCCAGGGCAACGCCGCGCAGCCGCTGCGCGACCTCCTGCAGCAGCGCGTCGCCGGCTGCGCGGCCATGCAGGTCATTCGCTGTCCCGAAGCGATCGAGATTGACCAGCAGCAGTGCCACCGTGCCGTCTTGGTCGGGGCGGTGCATCACCCCCGCGACCACCTCCAACATTCGACGACGGTTGGGCAGCCTGGTGAGCGCATCATGGGTGGCGAGGAATTCCGCGCGGCATTCCGCGACCCGACGCTGGCAGGTGCGGCGCCAGGCCACGAAGACCGGCAGCAGCCCGGCCAGCAGCATCAGCCCGGCGATGCCGAATTCGATGAACAGGAAGGCGCGGTGGTACAGCTCGTGTTTCGCGGACTGGTCCAGATAGACTTCGGCGACACCAATCTGCTCGCCGCCCCGCCAGGTCGGCACATAGGCCTCGGTGTAGTAGCCGGGGCGATCCGGCGGGTGGCCATGGCCGGCATGCACCTGCGCGCCGCCCGTGAGCAGCCGATTTGCCGCCTCGCTGCTGCCGAGGTGCGCGGCGAGCGACTCCTGCTGCCCGCGCAGCGCATGAGGGTTATCGGAGACGAAGACCAACTCACCCGATCGGTTGAACAATTGGAAGCGGTAGACGTCGCCGCCGCGCTGCGCCTGGGCCAGGGCGGCCCGTGCGCCTGCCGAGGGTTCCTCGCCCGCCAGCAGCAACGGCAGTTCCTCGCCCAACGCATGATCCAGGGCCTGTGCCCAGGCCCGCCCCGCCGCCTCCGCATCGGCCCGCAGCACCCAAGCCGCGGCGCGCTCATTCAGCAGTGCCCCGCCGATAGCCAGGAGCAGTACGGCAAGGGTCAGGGCAAGCAGCAGGTATGCGTCCTTTGTGGAAAGGCTGCGCCGCATAGGGCTAGACATGGAGGCAGCCCACATCCGGCTGCTCGCCGTTGTGGCAGGGCTGGTATCTTGCATGATTGTTCTTCTATGAACTTGAGCCAATTCAGCCCAAAAATTGCATTCATGACATTAAAACAATCGTGCGCTTTAGTTTTGTGAGCCAAAAATAGTCGAAATTGCAACGTTTGGCGGGGTAGTTTCACATTGGTTGGAAACGGACTGCATGGAACTGCCCTGGAGCCACATGCTTCAAGAGCACGACGACAGACTGACCGGTATGGTCAGCCCGAAGGCGCTCCATGGCTTTGAAGGCTGCAGCTTTCGCCTGCCGGAACCCTGCGCCACAAGGCATGACCCAGCCGCTGGCCAGGCGGCACATCGCCGGCGCGGGCACCAGAACCTATTCGGGGCGATATCGAATCGGTAGTTTGTTACTTAAAAGTAGCAAATTGGGTGCTGTCGCCCAACCCATAGCCTTCCGCCACTATTGCTGCCGCGCCAACACCCGGTCGACGAAGGCGCCCGCCTCGCCAAGATAGCCGGCCGGGTCGGTCAGCCGGGTCAGTGCCTCGGGCGGCAGCTTCGCCGCCACCCTGGCGTCGCGCCCGAGCGCCTCGGCCAGCGGCACACCCTTGGCCAGCGCCAGGTCGCAGGCGTGGTTGACGACGTGATGCGCTTCGCCACGGCCGAGCACGGGCGCGAGGCCCATCATCACAGCCTCGGCCATGATCAGCCCGCTGGTGCTGTCGAGATTGCGGCGCATCCGTGCGGTGTCCACCACCAGCCCCTCGGCCAGCACCCGCGTTGCGGCCAGAGCGCCGTGCGCCAGCAGGAAGGCCTGGCCCACCGCCAGCGGCTCGGCCTGCCAGGGGCCGGTGCCACGTTCCTGGTCATGCGCCATCGCCGCCAGCATTTGCGGCACCAGCGCATGCACGCCGCGGCTCTGGGCGATGATGTATTCGCAGGAGATCGGGTTGCGCTTCTGCGGCATGGTGGAGGAGCCGCCGCGGCCTTGCTGGTAGGGCTCCGCTACCTCGGCCACCTCGGTCTGCATCAGCAGGATGACGTCGGTCGCGACCTTCGACAGCGCACCGCAAAGCAGGCCGAGGACGCTCACCGTCTCGGCGAAGCCGTCCCGCGCCACATGCCAGGTGATGTCCGGCACGGCGAGCCCCAGCTCACGTCCCAACGCCGTCTGCACCGCCAGCCCCTGGTCGCCGAGGGAGGCCAGCGTCCCCGCCGCGCCGCCGAATTGCAGCTTCAGCACCCGCGGCCGCAGCTGCGCCAGCCGCTCCGCCATGGTCAGCAGCGGGCTGAGCCAGACTGCCACCTTGTACCCGAAGGTGACCGGCAGTGCGTGCTGCAGATGGGTGCGCCCGGCCATGACGGTGCCGCGATGCGCCGCCGCCATCCGGGCGAAGCCGGCGTTCACCGCCGCCAACTCGGCCTCGATCAGCACCAGCCCGTCGCGGAGCTGCAGCACGACCGCGGTGTCCATGATGTCCTGGGTGGTGGCGCCCCAATGGGTCCAGCGACCGGCCTCTTCCCCTGCCAGCGCGGAGAGCTGTTTCACCAGCCCGACCACCGGATAGCCGGTGTTGCGGGTGGCGGAGGCCAGCGCCGGCAGGTCCAGGCGGGAGGCGTCGGCGGCGGCGGTGATGGCCGTGGCGGCCTCGGCCGGGATGATGCCGAGCCCGGCCTGGGCCCGGGCCAGCGCCGCCTCCACATCCAGCATGCGTTGCAGGAAGACCATCTCGCCCATCACGGCGCGCATGGCGTCGGTGCCGTAGAGGGCGCCGAGGACGGGGCTGTCGGCAGGGTTCACGGGCATATCGGTCAGACTTCCAGGAAGACGGTCTCGCGCTCACCCTGCAGCCGGATGTCGAGGCGCCACACCCCGGCGCCCTCCGGCTGTGCGATCAGGGTGGCGCGGCGGATGGGCGGTACGGCGGAGAGCACCGGATCCTGCTCGTTCAGCGCCTCGCCGGCGAAGTAGAGGCGGGTGACGAGGTGGTGCAGCAGGCCGCGGGCAAAGAGGGTCAGCGCCACATGCGGCGCCTGGAAGGCATTGCCGGCGGCGCGCACCGGACCGGGCTTCAAAGTGGTGAAGCGGAACATGCCGTCGTCGTCGGTGGCGCAGCGGCCGAAGCCGTTGAACGCGCCCTCGTAGCTGCCGGCGGGATCGGCCTGCCACAGCTCCACCATCATGTCAGGGCAGGGGGCGCCGTCACCATCGGTGATGCGGCCGGTCAGGATGATGCGCTCGCCAGCCACCTCGGCATTCGGACCATCGGCGCGCAGCAGGTCGGCCCAGGCGGGAAAGTCGATCAGGTGCCAGAACGGGCCCGCGGTCTGCGAGGCGGTGGCGGTCAGGCCGAAGCGTGGCTCATCGGTCACGCGGGGTTCTCCATCGGCGTTGCCGCGCGGCCGCGCAGCACGATGTCGAAGCGGTAGCCCAGCGCGTATTCCGGCTCGGCGATGTCGAGGTCGAAGCGCGCCACCAGCCGGTCCCGCGCCGCCGCATCCGGTATCGCCATGAACACCGGGTCGATTGGCAGCAGCGGGTCGCCGGGGAAATACATCTGGGTGACCAGCCGCTGGGCGAAGCCGGCGCCGAAGACCGAGTAGTGGATGTGCACCGGCCGCCAGGCATTGTGGTGGTTGCGCCAGGGATAGGCGCCGGGGCGGATGGTGGTGAAGCGGTACCAACCCTCGGCATCGGTGAAGATCCGGCCCTCGCCCTTGAAATTGGGATCGAGCGGCGCGTCATGCCGGTCGCGCTCATGGTTGTAGCGGCCGGCGGCATTGGCCTGCCAGATCTCGACCATGGTGCCGCGCAGCGGGCGGCCATCCTCGTCCAGTACCCGGCCGGCGACGATGATGCGCTCGCCCTGCGCCTCCCACCCTGGCCCCTTCGCCAGCTCCGCGTGGGAGGGGTAGAGCCCGGCCGACATTCGTGGTGCGCTGGTTTCGGTCAGGGTGGCGGCGATGCGCAGCGGCGGCTGCTTCGGGTGGCGCTTGTGGGTGCTGCCATAGGCCGGCGCGTCGAGTGGCGGCTGGCTGCCGGGGGCGGCCGGGCGGTAACCTGGCTGGTCGGACGTGGTCATGGCACCCCTTCCATCTCGCGCAGGGTTTCCTTGGCGATGCGCAACGCGGTATTGGCCGCCGGCACCCCACCATAGGCGGCGACCGCCAGCAGCACCTCGCCGATCTCCTCCGCCGTCACCCCGGTGTTGCGGGTGGCGCGGACATGCAGCCTGAACTCCTCATGATGGCCGAGGGCGGCCAGCATGCCGAGGCAGAGCAGGCTGCGGTCGCGCCAGGAGAGGCCCGGGCGGGTCCAGACCCTGCCCCAGACGCCTTCCAGGATGAATTCGCGGAACGGCGCATCGAGCGGCGTCATCCCCGCCTCGGAGCGCTCCACATGCGCATCGCCGAGAATCCGGCGGCGCATCTCCATGCCGGCCGCAGCGGCATCGGCCGGCAGGGCCGTGACCGCATCGAGATGCCCGAGCACCGCCCGCGTCATCGCCTCGGCGCGCTCCAGGTTGGGGATATGCGCCGCCTCGGCGATCACCACCAGCTTGCTGCCGGGGATCGCCGCCTGGATCGCCTTCGCCGCCTCCGGCGTGGTGGAGGGGTCGCGGTCGCCGACCACCACCGTGGTCGGGCAATGGATCCGGCCCAGCAGCTCGTCGCCCTTCACCTCGCGCAGCGCCGCAGCGCAGCCGAGCCAGCCTGCCGGATCGGTGCTGAGCAGCATTCGCCGCAACCCACGGGAGGAAGCCAGCGACTGGTCCAGCACCCAGCGGGACATGGTCATCTCGGCGATAGCGGCGATGCCCTTGGCCGCGACGATGTCCATCCTTTCCTGCCAGGCGGCCGCGCCGCCGAAGTCGAGGGCGGTGTCGCAGGGCAGCAGCGACAGCACGCGGTGCGGTGCCAGCGCCGCGATGCGCATGGCGATATGCCCGCCGATCGAGACGCCGCCGACATGCGCCTTGTCCACGCCGAGCGAATCGAGTAGCGCCAAGCCGTCCCGCGCCAGCCGCTCCATGCTGTAGGGGCCGGGCGGCGCATCGGTCAGCCCATGGCCCCGCATGTCCATGCGGATGACGCGGTAGCGCTTCGCCAGCGCCTCCGCCTGCGGGTCCCACATGTTCAGCGTGGCGCCGAGGGAGTGCAGCAGCAGCACCGCGGGGGCCTTCGCCGGCCCCCGTGCATCGGCATGCACGCTGATGTCACCAAGCTGGTAGAACATGGCGGCACTTCCCTCCCGGCGGTGTTGGCTTCAGACGCGTTCGATCACCATGGCGATACCCTGGCCGACGCCGATGCACATGGTCGCCAGAGCGTAGCGGGCCTTGCGGTTTTGCAACTCCTGCACCGCGGTCTGCACCAGCCGGGCGCCGGACATGCCGAGCGGATGGCCGAGGGCGATGGCGCCGCCATTCGGGTTCACATGCTCGGCGTCGTCCGGCAGGCCGAGGTCGCGGGTCACCGCCAGCGCCTGCGCCGCGAAGGCCTCGTTCAGCTCGATGACATCGATCTCGGAGAGCTTGAGACCGGCCTTTTCCAGCACCCGCCGGGTCGCCGGCGAGGGGCCGAAGCCCATGATGCGCGGCGCGACGCCGGCGGTCGCCACAGCGACGATGCGGGCGCGCGGCGTCAGCCCATTGGCCCGGGCCGCCGCCTCGCTGGCCACCAGCAATGCCGCGGCGCCGTCGTTGACGCCCGAGGCATTGCCGGCGGTGACGCTGCCGCCTTCGCGGCGGAACGGCGTCGGCAGCTTCGCCAGTGCTTCCAGCGTGGTGTCGGGGCGGAGGTGCTCGTCCTGCTCGACCCGGACCGGGTCGCCTTTGCGGCGAGGAATTTCCACCGCGACGATCTCCTGGGCAAAGCGGCCGCTGGCCTGCGCCTTGCCTGCGCGCTGCTGGCTGCGCCAGGCGAAGGCGTCCTGGTCGGCGCGGCTAATCTGGAAATCCTGCGCCACATTCTCCGCAGTCTCCGGCATGGAATCGACGCCATGCGCCGATTTCATCTTCGGGTTGACGAAGCGCCAGCCGATGGTGGTGTCGTAGATCTCCGGCGCCCGGCCGAAGGCCTCGGCCTGCTTGCCCTGGACATAGGGCGCGCGGGTCATGCTCTCGACTCCGCCGGCGATCATCAGCTCGGCCTCGCCGGCCTTGATGGCGCGGCCGGCGATGCCGACGGCGTCCATGCCGGAGCCGCAGAGCCGGTTGACGGTGCTGCCGCCGATGGAGTCGGGCAGCCCGGCCAGCAGCAGCGCCATGCGGGCGACGTTGCGGTTGTCCTCACCGGCCTGGTTGGCGCAGCCGAAGATCACATCCTCCACCGCGGCCCAGTCGACGCCGGGGTTGCGCGCCATCAGCGCCTTGAGCGGGACGGCGCCGAGGTCGTCGGTGCGGACCGGGGCCAAGCCGCCGGCGTAGCGCCCGATCGGCGTGCGAACGGCGTCGCAGATGAAGGCTTCGGCCATGGCGGCATCTCCCAAGCAGGCGTTTGGCCGGACAGTCGCTCGCCGGCGCGGGCGGGTCAACACTCAGCTCAGCAGCCGCACCAGCCACAGGCTGAGCCCCGGAAACGCCACGCAAATCGCCAGCCGGATCAGGTCCATCCCGAGAAAGGGCAACACCCCGCGGTAGGTGCGGGCGATCGGCACGTCGCGCGCCAGGGAGGCGATGACGAAGACATTCAGCCCGATCGGCGGCGCGGTCAGCCCGATGCCGACCACCACCAGCACCAGTATGCCAAACCAGATCGCCGTCTCCTCCGGGCTGGCAAGGCCGAAATCCAGTGCCGTCACCACCGGGAAGAAGATCGGCAGGGTCAGCAGGATCATCGCCAACTCATCCATCACCGCGCCGAGGATGATGTAGGTAAACAGCAGCAGCGCCAGCACGCCGAGCGGCGGGACATCCTGCTCGCCGATCCAGAGCGCGAGCAGCTCCGGCGCCGAGGTCAGGGCAAGGAATGCGTTGAACACCTCGGCGCCGAGCAGGATGACGAAGATCATCGCCGTGGTCTCGGCGGTGGCCAGCAGCGCCTCCCGCACCTGCCGCGGCTTCAGCGTGCCGCGCAGCACGCCGACCGCGAGGGTCGCGACGCAGCCGATGGCGGCGCTTTCGGTCGGGGTGAAGACGCCGCCATAGATGCCGCCGACCACCACCACGGCGATCAGCAGCACCGGGATGGCGTTCAGCATCGCCACCTGCATCTCCGGTCCGGCCGGCCGGGCGGCGGCAGGCGCCAGGGAAGGGCGCCAGCGCGCTACCAGCGCGATCGCCAGGATGTAGAGCAGCATCGCCAGCACGCCGGGCACCAGTGCCGCCATGAACAGCTTGGCGATGTTCTGTTCCGTGCTGATGGCATAGACCACCAGGATCACGCTCGGCGGGATCAGGATGCCGAGGGTGCCGCCCACCGCGATGGTGCCGGTGGCGAGGCCGGGGTCGTAGCCGTAGCGCCGCAACTCCGGCAGCGCCGCCCGGCCGAAGGTGGCGGTGGTGGCGACGCTGCTGCCGCAGACCGCGCCGAAGCAGGCGCAGGCGCCGATCACGCTCATCGCCATGCCGCCGGGCCGGTGGCCGACCAGCGCATTCGCCGCGGCGAAGAGGTCGCGCGCCAGCCCGCCGCGCTCCGCCAGCGCGCCCATCAGGATGAACAGCGGAATGACCGAGAGGGTGTAGTTGGCAAACAGGTGCCAGGGCGTGGTCTTCAGGTAGTTCAGCAGGATCGCGGTATCGACGATCCACATGTAGCCGCCGGCGCCGACCAGCAGCATCGCCAGCCCGACCGGGCAGCGCAGCGCGATCAGCCCGAGCAGCGCCGCGAAGCCGGTCGCCGCCAGCAGGAATTCAGGCGCCATCAGCCCTGCGTTCCCTTGGATCCCCGCGCCAGCCGCAGCGCCCAGTACCCCGCCGCCAGCGCCGTCGCGGCGAAGCCCAAGGCGCCGAGCCCGACCGCCCACCAGCTCGGAAGGCCAAGCACCATGGTGGTGGTGCCGCTGCGCCAGGTCTCCCGCGCGCCGACCAGCAGCCGTTCCGCCAGCACCGCCGCCACCGCCATCCAGACCAGGGTCCAGAATGCATCCATCGCCCGGGTCACGCCGCGCGGCAGCCAGCCCGTGAAGCTGTCCACCAGGATGTTGGTCCGCCGCAGCGTGCCATGGGCGAGGAAGCCCATCACCGCGATGCCGGAGCCAAGCGAGACCAGCTCGAAATCCCCCGGCACCGGCTGGCTGGTGATCCAGCGCTGCGTCACCGACCAGGTGGCGAGCAGCGCTGTCGCCAGCAGCACCGTACCGCCGGCCAGCGCCAGCGCCAGGCCGAGCCGGGCGATGGGGCCTGTCGGCGCGCGATCGTCGTCCACCGGCGCGGAGTCAGGTGACGCCGGCGCCGTGCTTCGCCATCAGCGCCCTGGCCTCTGCGAGCAGTGCCGGCGCGTCCAGCCCGCGCTCCCGGCCCTGGGCCAGCCAGCCATCCACCACCGGCTTCGTCGCCTCCATCCAGCGAGCCTTCTCTGCCTCGGTGATGGTGATGACCTGGTTGCCGCGGCGGCGCACATCGGCCTCCACCATCGGGTTGCGCTCGTCCCAGGGGACAGCGGCCATGCGAGCGGCGGCGGCGCCGCTGTTGGCATCCAGCACGGCGCGCAGCTCGGGCGCCAAGCCCTCGTACTTCGCCTTGTTCATGGCGAGGATGAAGGTGGCGATGTAGAGCGTCGGGCTGCCAGGGACCTCGGTGTGGTGCTTCACCATCTCCTGGAGCTTGATGGAGGGCACCACCTCCCACGGCACCACCGCGCCGTCGATCACCCCCTGGCTCAGCGCCTCCGGCACCTGCGGCACCGGCATGCCGACCGGGGCGGCACCCAGCGCCCGCAGCGCCTCGCCGTTCAGCCGGGAGGGGAAGCGCAGCTTCAGGCCGCGCAAATCCTCCATCGTCCGCACCTCGCGCCGGCTGTGGATCAGCCCCTCGCCGTGGCCCCAGACGCAGAGCGGATGGACCTCCCGGAATTCCTCCCGCAGGTGCTTGTCGGCGAATTCCTGGATGGCGAGGCAGTTCACGATCGCCCGCTTGTGCGAGACGAAGGGCAGCTCGAACACCTCGATGCGTGGGAAGCGGCCGGGGGTGTTGCCGGGCAGGGTCCAGATGATGTCGGCGACGCCGTCCCGTGCCTGGTCGAACAGCTGCGGCGGCGCGCCGCCGAGCTGCATGGAGGGAAAGATCTGGATGCGCAGGCGATTGCCGCTCTCGCTGGCGATCTTCTGCGCCCAGGGCTGCAGGAAGTAGCGGTGCACGTTGGAGACGGCGGGCAGGAAGTGGTGCAGCCGCAAGGTCACCTCCTGCGCTGCGGCGCCGCGGCCGAGCAGCAGCGCGGGGGAGGCCAGCAGGGCAAGGCGCGGCAGGTGGCGGCGAGGCAGCATCGGGCGTTCCCCCAGGCATTCTGAGACGCATTATCGTTACGGCTCGGGCGACCGTGGCGGTGGTTTCACCCGAAACCGGTGCGCCGCGCCAGAGGTTTCGCGCGGCACCGCCCCGGCGCGGCGCTCAACCGAGCGCGGCCCGCAGCGCCCGCGCCCGTTGCCCGACCACCGCCGCCGCATCGCCCGGCTTGTAGAGCGCCGAGCCGATTCCGAAGCCGGCCGCCCCGGCGGCGCGCCAGGCCGGGATGCTCTCCGCCGCCATGCCGCCGACCGGCACCACCGCGGTGCCCTTCGGCAGCACCGCCAGCAGCGCCTTCAGCACGGCAGGGGAGGCAGCCTCGGCCGGGAACAGCTTCAGCGCATCGGCCCCGGCTTCCAGCAGCGCGAAAGCCTCCGCCGGGGTGAAGAAGCCGGGGGCGGTGAACATGCGGCGGGTTTTCGCGACGTGCACCAGCAGCGGGTCGGCGTGCGGCGTCACCAACAGCCGGCCGCCAGCGCCGGCCACCTCGCCGACCTGCGCCGCGGTCATCACCGTGCCGGCCCCGACCAGGGCGCGGTCGGCGAAATGCCGGGCGAGGCGGCGGATGCTCTCGACCGGCTCCGGCGAGTTCAGCGGCACCTCGAGGATGGTGACGCCGGCCTCGACCAGCGCCTCCCCCACCGGCACCGCCTCATCCGGGGTGATGCCGCGGAGGATGGCGATGAGGGGACAGCGGGCGAGCCAATCCGCCAGGGTCTTGGGCTCGGTCATTGCAGCGTCTCCGCGATCATCGCCAGGCCGCGCGCGGCGATGTCGGGGTCGTGCCGCCGGTGCGTCAGGCCGAATTCCTCGAAGGCCAGCGCATAGAGGCGGCAGAGGGTTTCAGCCCCCGCCAGGTGCACGGGTCCTGCCGGGGCGCCATCCTCCACCACGGCGCGGACCTCATGACCGATGAGCAGGCCGGAGAGGTAGTCGTCGGTCTCCGCCGCCGCCAGCTCGCCCAGCAGCCCGAGGGCGCGGGTGCCGAAGACCTGGTGTAGCAGCCCGCCGCCCTGCCGGGCCCGCCGGACGCCACGCAGGAAGGCCGCGTCGCTGCCCGGGCCGGGCTCGACAAGGCGACCGAGAATGCTGTGCTCCAGCAGCACGGCGCGCAGCTCGCCGGTCATCTGGGTGGTGAAGCGGGTGATCCTTCCGCCCTCCAGCCGCGCCCATTTGCTGTGGGTGCCGGGCAGGCAGAGCAGCGCCGGGGCGGGGCCGAGTTCGGCCAGCAGGCCGACCAGCTTGGTCTCCTCGCCACGCATCACATCCGGCACGCCGGCGGCGTCGCGGGAGGTGAGGCCGGGGACCAGCAACAGGCGGGCATCGGGGTGGGGGATCGGGGTGAGGGCGGCGGCGATCTCGGCCGGGCCGGCCGGGCAGGGCAGATAGGGCGCCTCCACCCAGCCTTGCCGGCTGCCGACCATGCCGCAGAGCAGCACCAGGGCTTCCCCCTGCGCCAGCCAGGGGCCGATGGCGGCCTGCAGGGCGGCGGGGAAGCCGCCCAAGGGGATCGTCAGGATGCCGCCCGCGCTCTCCACCCGGTCGAGGATGGCGCCGCCGGCGGCGAGCCGATAGGCGCGGAAGGAGGAGGTACCCCAGTCGATGCCGATCATCGGGAGAGGCTAGCAGGAGGCGCTGCCCCCTGCACCCCCGCCAGGGGCGCTCTGGGCCGGCATGAGTGTGTCAGGTCCCAATCGTGGCCGATGGGGCCTCATGCCCATCACGGAACAATGATCGCCCACATCCCTGCCACAACGGCCCCCTACCGCCGACACTCCCAGGCCGGGCACTGCCCCAATGGGAGGAATGAGCAATGAAACACCTGCTGCTCGCTGGCGCGGCGCTGCTCGGCCTGGCCGGCACTGCCCCAGCGCAACTCGTGCTTTCGGCCAATGACAACAAGGTGGTGCTGGACAACGGCAGTACCCGCACGGTGCGCGACCCGGCGCCGGACACAATCTCGGTTATCGACCTTTTGGCCAACCCGCCGGCCGTCCGCGCCGAGATCGAGGTGCCGGCCAGCGTCGTCGGCCCGCCGGTTTCGGTCGCCGTCACCCCGGACGAGCGCCTCGCCCTGGTCACCGCCAACCAGCGGCGGGACCCGGGCGATCCCTCGAAGCTCGTCCCCGGCAATACCATGGCGGTGATCGACCTGACCGCCAACCCGCCGCGCGTCGCCGCCACCGTGCCGACCGGCGCCGCTCCGGCCGGGGTTTCGATCAACCGCGCCGGCACCATGGCGCTGGTCGCCAACCGGGCGGAGGGCACGGTCAGCATCTACCGCATCGCCAATGGTCAGGTGACTCCGGCCGGCAAGGTGGAGATCGGCCCGGTTTCCTCCGAGGTCAGCCACGTGCAATTCACCCCGGACGGCCGGCACGCCCTGGTCACCCGCTACGGCGACCATTCGGTCAGCCTGCTGCGGATCGAGGGCGACCGGGTGGTGAAGCTGGACCGGGAGATCACCACGGGCGTCCGCCCCTATGGGCTGGCGATCACCGCCGATGGCCGCTGGGCGGTGGTGGCGAATATCGGCCGCGGCACCGGCGATGCCGATACCGTCAGCCTCATCGACCTGCAGCGCGAGCCCTTCCGCATCGTCGACACCATTTCGGTCGGCCAGACGCCGGAAGGCATCATGGTCAGCCCGGACAACCGGCATGTGGCAGTGACGGTGATGAACGGCTCCAACAAGCCGGCCGGCTCGCCCTTCCATGGACCCGGCATGGTCCGGCTGCTGCGGATCGACAATGGCCGGCTGAGCCTGGTGTCGGAGGCGCGGGTCGGCACCTGGTCGCAGGGCGCCGCCTTCTCCAACGACGGCAGGACGCTGCTGGTTGGCAACATGGTGGAGAAGGACATCTCCGTGCTGCGCGTCGCCGAAGACGGCAAGCTGACCGATACCGGCACCCGCATCCGCGTCGGCGGCGGCTCGGCCGCGCTGCGTACGGCCGAACGGCCGCGCTGAGCGGTCAGGCGCCGGGGCTCGCCGGCGCGATCCGGCCGGCGCGCCCCAGCCGCGGCTCCAGGCTGCGCAGGATTGCCTCGCTGCGGCGGCGCAGCAGCCACCAGCGAAGCCGGCGGAGGAGGCTGCGGCGGGCCGGGGCGGCGGTGGCGGGGGTGATCGTGGCGGCCATGGCGGGTTCCTCCGGTCTTGATGCCGAGACCTTGCCGCCACGCCGCCGCGGCCGCCGTGCGCTGGAACACAACCCGTGCCGGCGACCAGTCAACCGGGCGCCTGCCCCGACCCGACACAATGCCGAGCCGGCGGTTCACGCCCCGGGTTTCCACCCGGGGCGATCGCAGGCTAGCCTGCTACCGGAATTGGTCCCAACCAAGAAAGGCGGTTCTCCATGGCCCATCGCGGCTTGCGCTTCGGCATCTTCCTGGCGCCGTTCCACCGTGTGGGCGACAACCCGACCCTCGCCCTTGGCCGCGACCTGGAACTGGTCTCCTGGCTCGACAGCCTCGGCTACGACGAGGCATGGATCGGCGAGCATCATTCCGCCGGCTGGGAGATCATCGCCTCGCCGGAGATCTTCATCGGCGCGGCGGCGGAGCGGACCAAGCACATCATGCTCGGCTCCGGCGTCACCTCGCTGCCCTACCACCACCCCTTCCTGGTCGCCCAGCGCTTCGTCCAGCTCGACCACATGACGCGCGGCCGGGCGATGCTCGGCTGCGGCCCAGGTGCGCTGGTCTCCGACGCCTACATGATGGGCATCAAGGCCGAGGATCAGCGGCGGATGATGGATGAGAGCCTCGGCGCCATCATGCAGCTGCTGGCCTGCGAGGAACCGGTGTCGATGAAGACCGACTGGTTCGAGCTGAACCAGGCCCGGCTGCATCTGGCCCCCTACACCTATCCGCACTTCCCGATCGCGGTGGCCAGCGCCACCACCCCCTCCGGCGTGCTCACCGCTGGCAAGTACGGGGTCGGCCTGTTGTCGCTGGGTGCCGGCCTCCCTGGCGGCAATGCCAAGCTGGCGGAATACTGGCGCCAGGGCGAGGCGGAGGCGGAGAAGCACGGCAAGCGCTTCGACCGCGACGGCTGGCGCCTCGTCGTCAACATGCATTGCGCCGAGGAGGATGAGCGCGCCTTCCGCGACGTCGCCCGCGGCGAGCGGACCGAGACGCTGGCCTATTTCAGCGAGACCCTGGGTCGCCCGCCGATGCGCAGCGAGGACCCGCTCGGCGACGGGCTGAAGGCCGGCACCACGCTGGTCGGCTCGCCGGAGACCATCGCCAAGGGCATCGAGCGGCTGCTCGCCTATACCGAGGGCGGCGCCGGCGGCGTGCTGTTCCGCGCCCATGAATGGGCCAATCGCGAGGATACGCTGCGCAGCTTCGAACTCTTCGCCCGCTGGGTCATGCCGCGCTTCCAGGGCTCGCTGCGGATGCCGGCCGAAAGCCGCGAATGGTGCAGCGAGAACCGCAGCGGCATCTTCGGCCCGAGCATGGGCGCGCTGCGCAAGGCCTTCGAGGATGCCGGGCAGGAGGTGCCGGACCATATGCGGCTGAGGCTGCATACCGGTAAGGTCGATCTCTAGCAGGCTGCGGGAAGCGCGGGCAGCGCTCGTGACCGCCACCGCCTCGTCATGGCCGGGTTTGGCCCGGCCATCCCTGACCGGCTGGATTTGCTGAATATCCGGGCGCGCGGGTCAGGCCCGCCCATGACGGAAACAGGGGCGCCGCCATTTACTCCGCAGCATGCCAGGGACTGTCGGCTCCAGAGCCGGTTAGCGGCGGAGATACCGGATGAGTGCCGCGATCCCGAGGACGAGAAGAACGAGCAGCATGAGCCCAAGCAGGCCCATGCCGCCCATCATCCAGTGCATCCCCTCCATCCCGCCATGCATCATCCGCGGTCTTCCGAACTCCAGGCTGGCGCCCTTTCCGGTCAGCGGCCAGGCGGGGTTGCCGGGGTCGGTATACCCGCCCGTTCCTCAAGCTGCCGGAGGCGGGTGTCCATCGCGGCCATCCGCTGCATCATCGGGCAGCCACCCGCCATGATGCCGCCCTGACCCTGCATCATCGGCATCTGCTGCATCGTGCCGCCTTGGGGCTGCTGCGTGCCCTGGGCAAAGGCGCCCGCCGTTGCCAGAGCTCCCGCCAGGGCGGCAGCCGGAACGATGAACCTGCGCATGCGGTCTCCTCCCTTGTTGTGGTAGGAGAAACGCCCCTCCCACATGGGAGGGTTCCAGATGGCAAGGGCATAATTCCGGGGTTCCCCCTGGCCTCCGCCACGGACCGGCTCAGGCGCCAACGGCCCCGAGGCGACGCCGGGTTGCATGCGCAGCGTTCCTCCCCTCACCAAAGGGCTTCGGAAGCCTTGCGGTTCAGCCTAAGCGCGCGGTGATGTCTGCGGGCGTGGCGAAGACTTCGGCTGGAGACTGGGCCAGCAGCGCGGCGGGGCTGGCATAGCCCCAGAGCACGGCGCCGAAGGCGAAGCCGGCCTTGGCCGCCGCCTCGGCGTCGCGCTGCTCATCGCCGATGTAGAGCGCCGGCGCCACCCCGGCTTGGCGCGCCAGGCGGCGCAGCTTCGCCGGCTTGCCGAACAGCCCGGCGCCGCAGCCCCAATGCGCGATCCGCGCCGCCGTCTCCGGCCCGAGCGCGGCCCGGATATTCGCCTCGCTGTCTGAGCTGACGATGCCGAGGGTGAGCCCCGCCGCCTGCAGCCGCGCCAGCATCTGCGGTACCTCCGGGAACAGCGGAATTACCGCCTCCGCCTTCAGCTTCCGCATGTGCATGGCGATGAGCGGCAGCTTCCAGGACGGCACCTGCAGCCGCCGGAGGATTTCGCGGCTGTCGCAATGGCGCAGCGCGTCCCGTTCCGCGGCATTGACGCGGCGGAAGCCGAAGCGGTCGGCGACGCTGTTCAGCACCCCGGCGAACCAGGGGAAGCTGTCTGCCAGCGTCCCATCGACATCGAAGACCACCAGCCGATACCGCATGTCCATCCATCATCTGGCGCCATGGCGAGTCTCCTGTCGCGCCAGCGAAGGAGAAGCCCCCGGCTTCCCCGCCGTCGCCTTGAAGGCCCCCGCCCAAACCCCGGCCGGGATCTGGGGGCTGACCCCGGCACTTACCCCATGGCCGCCAGCGCCAACACCCGCCCGTGCCCCAAATGGACCCGCCGCGGCAACGCCTCGGCCGGGATCAGCCGCCGCCCCTCCAGCCGCAGGACCCGGTGGTGGAAGGCCGCCAGCCCCGGGCGATGGCCGATCGAGAGTACCGCCGTCCCGGCCAGTTCCGCCTGGAACAGCCGCATCAGCGCCGCCTCGCTGGCCTCATCCAGCGCCGAGGTCGCCTCGTCCAGCAGCACCCAGCGCGGCGCGTGCAGCAGCAGCCGGGCGAAGCCGAGCCTTTGCTGTTCGCCTAGCGACAGCACCCGGTCCCAGCGTCCCGCCTCATCCAGCCGCGGTGCCAGCGCCGGCAGGCCGCAGCGGAGCAGCGCGGCGCGCACCGCGGCCTCGGTGAAGCTCCCGGGGCCGGCCGGGTAGCACACCGCCTCCCGCAGCGTGCCCAGCGGCAGGTAGGGGCGCTGCGGCAGCAGCATCAGCCCGGCGGAGGCGGACGGCCGGCGGATGACGCCCTCGCCCCAGGGCCAGAGACCGGCGGCGGCACGGAACAGGGTGGATTTGCCGGCGCCACTCGGGCCCTGGACCAGCACCCTCTCGCCCGGGCGGATGGTCGCCTCGGCGCCCTCGACCAGCACCGCGCCGCAGGGGGCGCGCAGGGTCAGGTCGGTGAAGGCGAGCACCGGAACCTCCCCCGGCACCACCTCCTCCACGACGATCCCGCCGGCTTCGCCCAGCGCCGCGGCGGCATCCAGGCTATCCTCCAGCGCCACGATCCGCTCGACATGGCTGCGCCAATCGGCGAGCCGCGGCCATTGCTCCTGGAACCAGGAGAGCGCGCCGGTGACCGAGACGAAGGCCTGGGCGAGTTGCACCAGCGCACCCAGGGTCAGGGCGCCGGCGAAGTAGCGCGGGCTGGCCAGCAGTAGTGGCAGCACCGCGGCGACCATGCCGTAGCCGGAGCCGAGCCACATCAACTGCCGCTCCCGCCGCAGCAGCCTGTGCATCACCTCCACCACCTGGCCGAAGCTGCGGCGGAGGCCGCGCGCCTCATCCGCCGCGCCGCCGCTCAGCGCCACCGCCTCGGCATTCTCGCGCAGCCGCAGCAGGGCGAAGCGATGGTCGGATTCCGCCTGGTTCCGGGCGATGTTGATCCCGACCATCGGCCGCCCGATCGCCCAGGTGAGAAGGCTGCCAATGATGGCATAGGCGATGGCAACGAAGACCAGGCTGCCGGGTACCGCGACCCCGCCGACCTGGACGATGCCCGACAGCATCCACAGCACGCTGGCGAAGGAGACCAGGGTGAGCAGCGCATTCAGCAGCGCGGTGGCGAGGTCGACGGCCATCGCCGTCGCCCAGCGGGTGTTCTCGCTGATCCGCTGGTCCGGGTTGTCGGCGGCATCCGGCAGCAGGCCCATGCGGTAGTGGCCTGCATTGTGCAGCCAGCGGTCCTGCAGATGCTGCACCAGCCAGCGGCGCCAGCGCAGCGACAGCATCTGCCGGGCCCAGAGCTGGGCGACGGCGGCCGCCATGCTGAGCCCGGCGAGCAGCAGGAACAGCCAGACATGGCCGCCGAGGGCAGCGTCGCTGCGGCGTTCGAGGGCGTTGAAGAAGTCGCGGTGCCAGAGGTTGACGCGGAGCAGGATGGCGATCTGCGCCACCGTCAGCGCCAGGGTGGCGGCGGTCAGCCCCCAGGCGACGGCTCGTTCCTCCGAGGTGTACCAGCCGCGCGCCATGCGCCAGGTGCGGCGGAAGGGATTCTGGTTCGGGGTGGGGCAGGGGGTGTCCGGTCTGGTGTGGGCCAAGGCGGGCACTCCCTTGCAACGACAATCAGAAGGAAGGCAGTATACAAAAATGCGTGAGGCCACAACTGGATTGTGGCCAGATTGGGGCAAGCTCACGGCAGTGTTGCCGAGGCGTCGCAGCGTGTCGGTGCGTTGGGACACAGGGGGAGAGCTGTGCGTCACAGGCCAGGGCAGGGCCTTTGGCGCGGCGCCCCTGCTCAGGCTGGGGCGGCAGGCGGCTAGGGAAGCGAGTGCCCGTACCCAAAGCGGGCCGCCAAGGCGTCAGCGCCCCGGAGCGTCAGGCTGCCCTGCAAGCGGCAGGCTGCAGCGGATTGGCGTTCGGCCATGACCGCAATCCGCTGCAGCCGATCGACGCGGCGTCCAGGCGCGACCGGAAGGCGGCTGCCTGGCCTCAAGGGCTGCTAGGCAGGGCGGCGCGGAAAGGCCCCGCGTTCGTACCAGCCGCGCGACCGCCGGACGATGTGCACGACGGAGAGCATGACCGGCACTTCCACCAGCACGCCGACGACCGTGGCCAGCGCCGCGCCCGACTGGAAGCCGAACAGGGCGATGGCCGTCGCCACCGCCAGTTCGAAGAAATTACTGGCGCCGATCAGCGCCGAAGGCCCTGCCACGCACCACGCGACGCCGAGACGGCGGTTCAGCCAGTAGGCCAGCCCGGCATTGAGGTAGACCTGGATCAGGATCGGCACCGCCAGCATGGCGATGACGGCGGGCTGGCGCAGGATCTGCTCGCCCTGCAGGCCGAACAGCAGCACCAGGGTCAACAGCAGCGCCGAGAGCGACAGCGGCGCCAGACGGCGCAAGGTCCGGCCGAGCGCCGCCGGCCCGCCCTTGGCCAGCAGCCCGCGCCGCCAGAGCTGCGCCACGACCACCGGCACCACGATATAGAGCACGACCGAGAGCAGCAGCGTATCCCAGGGCACCGTGATCGAGGACAGGCCGAGCAGCAGCGCCACGATCGGCGCGAAAGCGAAGATCATGATCGTGTCGTTCAGTGCGACCTGCGACAGGGTGAAATGCGGTTCGCCCTCCACCAGGTTCGACCAGACGAAGACCATCGCCGTGCAGGGCGCCGCCGCCAGCAGGATCAGCCCAGCCATGTAGCCGTCGATCATCCCGGCCGGCAGATGGGGCCGGAACAGCAGGCCGATGAACAGCCAGCCCAGCAGCGCCATCGAAAACGGCTTGACCAGCCAGTTGATTCCGACCGTCGTGGCGATGCCGCGCCAATGGTGGCCGACCTGCCCCAGCGCCGCCAGGTCGATCTTCAGCAGCATGGGGACGATCATCAGCCAGACCAGCACGGCAACCGGCAGGTTGACCTCCGCCACTGTTCCGTGCCAAGCGCCTGGAACAGGTCCGGCATGGCCTGCCCGAGGCCGATGCCGGCGATGATGCAGAGCGCGACCCAGAGGGTGAGATAGCGCTCGAACAGTCCGAGGGCCGGCGCCTGGTCCGGCGCGGCGGTGGCGGCCTCGCTCATGCCGGGAGCTTCGCGGCCAGCGTGCCGTCCGCCGGCGAGGCGGGGAGGATGTCCCACACTGTCTCCGACGGGCGGCAGAGCCGCGCGCCGAGGGGCGTGACGACGATCGGACGGTTGATGAGGATGGGGTGCGCCGTCATCGCATCCAGCAGCGCGTCATCCGTCAGCGCCGGATCATCCAGCTTCAGCGCGTCATAGGGCGTGCCCTTCCGGCGCAGCACCTCGCGCACCGGGATGCCCATGCGGCGGATCAGCTCGGCCAACTCGGCCCTAGCCGGTGGGGTCTTCAGATACTCGATGACCCGCGGTTCCGCCCCGCTCTCGCGGATCAGGGCAAGGACGTTGCGCGAGGCGCTGCAGGCCGGGTTGTGGTAGATGGTGACCGTCATGCGGTGGTTCCTTCCTTGGCGTCGTTGCAGGCCGCTGCGCTGAGGCCGCAGGCCGCGGGATCGCCCTGGCAGCAGTTCTCCGTCAGGTAGCTGACCAGCGCGGTCATGGCCGGGAACTCCGCCTGGTAGATCAGCGACCGCCCCTCCCGCCTGAAGCTGACCAGGCCGGCCTGCCGGAGCTGGTTCAGGTGGAAGGACAGGGTCGCCGAGGGCAGGCCCAGCCGCCCGCCGATCTGGCCGGCCGGCATCCCCTCCGGTCCCGCCTGCACCAGCAGGCGGAAGGCATCAAGGCGGGACTCCTGGGCAAGCGCCGAGAGGGCGGCGATGGCGGCTGATTTCTCCACGCCTCTAAAATAATGGAAATATATAGGCGATCAAGTACCGGAGAGGCTTCCCTCTCCGGTGCCTGGGAAACCCGGTTCAGCCCGCCAGTTCGGGAATGACCCAGAGTGGCTTCTCGCCCCGCGCCACCCGCTGGCAGTTGTCGAAGGCGTTGCGGAAGCGGGCCTGCTGATTGTCCCAGGTGGGGCCGGCGAAATGCGGCGTCAGGATCACATTCGGCAGGCGGAACAGCGGGTTGTCGGCCGGCGGCGGCTCCTGGTCGAAGACGTCGAGGCCGGCGCCGGCGATGCCGCCATCCGACAGTGCCGCGGTCAGCGCCACCTCATCGATCACCGGGCCGCGGCAGGTGTTGATGATGTAGGCGGTCGGCTTCATCAGCTTCAGTTCCGCGGCGCCAATCATGTGCTTGCTGGCCGGGGTCAGCGGCACATGCAGCGAGACGATGTCGGAGTTGCGCAGGATCTCGTTCAGCAGCTTGAAGCGGACCGAGAGCGCGTCCTCCTCGGCCTCGGAGACGCGGCGGATGTCGTAGTAGTGCACCGTCATGCCGAAGGCATTGGCCAGCCGCGCCACCTTCTTGCCGATGGCGCCGAGCCCGACGATGCCGAGCACCTTGTCCCGCAGCTCATAGAGCTTCGTCTGGCTCGGGTCGTTGCCGCGCCAACGGCCGGAGGCGACGTTCTCATGCTGCCAGACCAGGCGGCGGCAGGTCGCCAGCATCAGCATGATGGCGTGTTCGGACACCGCCGTGCTGTTGGCGCCGCCATTGTTGCAGACCGGCACCCCGGCGCCGCGCGCGGCTTCGATGTCCACCGTGTCGTAGCCGGCCGAGAGCAGCTGGAACAGCTTGATGTGCGGCGCCGCGGCGTAGAATTCGGCGTCGATCGCCTTGTTGCCGAAGCCGACCAGGAAATCCGCCGTCGGCACCGCGGCCTTGAACTCCGGGCTGCCGAAGGGAGCGATCACCAGCTCGAAGCCCGCGGGCGCCAATTCGCGGGCGATCTCGGCAGCGCTGAGGGCGCTGTCCATCATGACGATGCGGGGGGCCATGCTTCCTCCTTTGGCCGACCGATTCAGGCCACCGCGGCATATGCCGCGGCGCCCACCGGACGGTGTGCGTCCCCGCACCACGCGGGGTTCAGAATTCCCGCAGATTGTCCCGGAATCGCACATGCGCATAGGCACGCCGCGTCAGGCCGCGGCGTTGCAGCGCCGGGAAGCCCATCCGCCACCTCGGCCAGGCTGCGGCGGCTGCCGTCGTTCATCGAGAACAGGAGCCGTCACCGCCCACCTCCTCGGTGGCTAAGGTGGGGAGGATGTCGATGCGGCTGGTGGCGGCGGCCATCAAGGTGCGGTGATGGCGGGGGCCTGCCGCGGCACCGCCAGGCCGCGCTTCAGGCAGATCTCGCGCGAGCCGCCATAGGCGTCGCCGACATGGCTGCTGTCCCCGATCAGGATCCAGTCGAAGCAGGGGCGTTCCGGCCGCCGCGCCAGATCGCAGAACATCTCCGGTACCATCCAGGCGCGGCCGATGGCCGGTGAAGGGCTCCGCCCAGGCCCGTGCGGAGGAGTCCTGGAGGAACCAGCCAAGGTGAGAGGGTTTGGGGATCCACCCGCTCCATGCTTGGGATGGCATAGCCGGGCATGCACCATGCCAGCGGCGGTCAGCGCCCGGGCACCACCCGCGCCAGCTCCGCCAGCAGCACCGCGCGCTCCAGCGGCTTGCTCAGATGCCCGTCCATGCCCGCGGCGCGGCTGGCGGCAATGTCCTCCGGCATCGCATAGGCGGTGAGCGCGATGACCGGCACGCGCCCGGCCGCGCCCTGCAACCCGCGGATCAGCATGGTGGCGGCATGGCCGTCCATCTCCGGCATGCCGACATCCATCAGCACCGCATCGGGCGGCGGGCCGCGGCGCAGCGCCTCGACCGCCGAGGCGCCATCCGCTGCCTCCGTCACCACATGCCCCTCCGACTCCAGCAGCGCGCGGGCCACCATTTGGTTGGGACGGACGTCATCCACGACCAGCAGGCGCAGCGGCCGCGCCGGGGCGGCGGGCGGCGGCGGCGCCTCCAGCCGCGCCGGCGGCAGCGGCAAGGTCGCGGAGAAGGCACTGCCCCGCCCATCCGGCCCCGCCGCGTGCTGCATCGTTCCCCCCATGGCGCGGGCGAGGGCGGTGCAGATCGCCAGGCCGAGCCCCGTGCCCTCGCCGGCGGCGCTTGCCCGCCGGCTCTGCATGAACTCGCCGAACAGGGTGTCGCGCAGCTCGGGCGGCACGCCAGGGCCGGTGTCGGTGACGGTGAGGCGCAGCGCACCCGCCGGCGCCCGGGACGCGCGCAGCGTGACCTCGCCGCCCGCCGGCGTGAATTTCACCGCATTGCTCAGCAGGTTGAGGAGAATTTGCGTAAGAGGGGCAAAACCTGTGGTGGTCAGGCGGGCTGGCAGCGCTGCCGGACCAAGTCGGGCAAGTACGGGATGCTGGCTTGGCCTGGGATGCCGAGCCTGGCGCCGAGGTAATCCCAGAAGCTGA
>NZ_JACOMF010000001.1 GCF_014283215.1 Siccirubricoccus deserti | reverse complement strand
TGTGCTGGATCCATGCCGAGCGTCTCGTCCACAGGCTCGAGACCTTCACCGACCAGCAGCGGGCCGTCCAGGCGCGCATCCGCGACCTCATCTGGTGGTTCTACGCCGACCTGAAGGCGTACCGCCGCGAGCCCAGTCGGCGCCGCCGGGCCGAGTTGCGCGCCCGCTTCGACCGCATCTTCCAGCGCCGCACCGGCTTCGCCATGCTCGACCGCTTGCTCGAGCGCCTGCATGCCAACAAAGCCGAGTTGCTGCAGGTGCTGGACCGCCCCGAGATCCCGCTGCACACCAACGGATCGGAGAACGACATCCGCGCCCAGGTCACCCGCCGCAAGCTCAGCGGCGGCACCCGCAGCGATCCGGGCCGCGACTGCCGCGACGCCTTCCTGGGCCTGGCCAAGACCTGCGCCAAGCTCGGCCTCAGCTTCTGGGATTACCTCGGCGCCAGGCTCGGCATCCCAGGCCAAGCCAGCATCCCGTACTTGCCCGACTTGGTCCGGCAGCGCTGCCAGCCCGCCTGACCACCACAGGTTTTGCCCCTCTTACGAATCTCCGGGATAGGCAAGCAACCGGAGCGGTGCGGATTGGCCTTCTGAATGCCCTATGCGTGGAAAAGGACGGTCGCCCGACTTGCCGCCGGCCCGCCGCGTGTTAGCTTCCGGTGCAGGATTGAGGAAAGGGAGTAGCGCCATGGCCGTAGCCGAACTCGGGGCGCTGGAACTGCCGCGCGACGCGGCGATGTCCGGCAGCGATCCGGTCGCGCGGGCGCGCGCCCTGGTGCCGCTGCTCGACGCCGCCGGCCCGGCCATCGAGGCCGCCCGCGAATTGACGCCGGAGGTGCTGGAGGCGCTCTACGCCAACGACTTCTTCCGGCTGCTGACCCCGGCCTCGCTCGGCGGCGCCGCCCTGTCGCTCGACACCTTCGCCGCGATCACCGAGGCGCTGGCGGTGGGCGATGCCAGTGTCGGCTGGTGCGTCAACCAGGGCAATGTCTCGGTGATGAGCAGCGCCACCTACCTCGACCCCGAGGTGGCCCATCGCTTCTTCTCCGACCGCCGCAGCGGCCTCGCCTGGGGCGCCCGGCATGGCCGTGCCCGCGCCGTGCCGGTGGCGGGCGGCTACCGGGTCACCGGCTCCTGGGATTTCGCCAGCGGCAGCCGCCATGCGCCGCTGCTCGGCGCGCATGTGCCGGTGGTGCTGCCGGATGGCATGCTGCGCAACGGTCCCAACGGCAAGCCGGAAGACGTGACGGTGATCTTCCCGAAGGAGCAGGCCCGCATCATCGGCGACTGGGCCTCGCTCGGCCTGCGCGGCACCGGCAGTGACACTTATGAGCTGGACGGGCTGTTCGTGCCGGATGCGCATGCCTGCTTCCGCGACCGCCTCGACGAGCGGCGCCAGCACGGCACCATCACCGCCTTCACCTCGCACCTGTGCTACGCTGCGGGCTTTGCCGGGGTTGCGCTCGGCGCCGCGCGCGGCCTGCTCAACCAGTATGTCGCGTTGGCCCGCGGCAAGACCGCCCGCGCTGGCGCCCAGCCGATGGCGGAGAACCACTGCATCCAATCCGAGGTGGCGCAGCTCGAGGCCCGGCTGCGCGCCTCCCGGATGTACCTGCTCGGCACATTGCGGGAGGCCTGGGAGGAGGCCGAGGCGGCAAAGACCCTGTCGCTCGACGCCCGCATGGCGGTGCGGCTGGCGACCACCTCGGTGATGCGCGACGCGACCGATGTCTCGGTCGCCTGCTACCGTGCCGCGGGCACCACCGCGGTGCTGGAGTCCAACCCCTTCGAGCGGCGCTTCCGCGACGCCATGTGCGCCTCCCAGCATCTGCAGGCGACGCCCTGGCATCTGGAGATGGTCGGGCGGCACCTGCTCGGCGTGCCGCAGGTGGCGGCGTTCGTGTGACGCGCCAAGCGTCCCGGGTGTTGCCACCCGGGACGCGGGCCGATCAGCCGAGCACCTTGGCCAGCAGCTCCGCCGTCCGGCCATTGGCGATGGTTGCGGCGCGGGCGTCCCAGGCATGGCCGCCCATGCGGGCGAAGGCGTGGTCGACGCCCGGGTAGATGTAGACCGTGGCCTGCGGGTGGCCCTTCAGCCCCTCGATGATCTTCGCCTGCGCCTCGGGGGGCACGAATTTATCCTTCTCGGCAATGTGCAGGATGAGCGGCGCCTTGATCGCCCCTGCCTCGCCCAGCAGACCTTCCAGCCCGACGCCATAGTAGCTGATGTTGGCATCGGCATCGGTCCGTGCCGCCGCCATGTAGGAAAGCCGCCCGCCGAGGCAGAAGCCCATGGTCGCCACCTTGCCGTTGCTGCCGTCCATCTTGCGGGCAGCGGCGATCGTCGCCTTGATGTCCTCGACCGCCTTGTCCTGGTCCATGCCCTTCATCAGCGCGAAGGCACGGTCCCATTGCGCCTGGCCGGCATCGGGGTCGAGCTGCACCCCGGCTTCCTGGCGCCAGAACAGGTCGGGGCTGACGGCGATGAAGCCCATCTCGGCGACCCAGTCGCTCAGCGCGCGCATGGTGGCATTCACGCCGAAGATTTCCTGGATCATCACCACCACGCCAGCCGGCCTGGTCTTGGGCTGCGCCAGATAGGCGCCGAAGCTGCCGCCGCCATCACTCGCCGCAATCTTGATCTCGGGCATTCGTCCCCCTCCTTGTCTCGGGCTGCGCGGCCGGCATCTAACCATCCATGCGCCGGCTTGCCACGCCCCCAGAGCGGATCGCAGTCCAGTCGCGACTGCGATCCGCCCTGGCCTGGTCTTTCCAGGGCAGAATCGCGCCCTCAGCCTTCCCGGCTTTCCGGCGATCTGCTCTGGCTACGACATTCGCCGCCGCGGCGCTGGCCGGGGCGGGACCCTCCCATCCGCCCGACCCGCTGGAGGCCGCGGGCTGGCGCCACGTGGAATGGCATGGCGTGCCGCCGGCCAGCTTCCGGCTCCTGCCGAATGGTGGCATCGGGGTGCAGGCGGAGGCCCAGGGCAGCTTCGTCTGGCGCCGGGTGCAGGGCATGCCGGCCTGCCTCGGCTGGCGCTGGCGGGTCGATCAGGGGCCACCGCCCACCGATCTGACCCAGCGCGGCGGCGACGACCGGGCGATTTCGATCTCGGTCGGCTTCTCCGGCTGGCCGCCGCAGGTGACGATGTGGCAGCGCACCCAGCATGCCATGGCCCAGGCCGCCGCCGGCAGCCACCCGCTACCGCGCAGCGTGCTGACCTATGTCTGGGGCGGCACCGGGCGCGAGCCGGTGCCCTTCGCCAGCCCCTACCTGGCCGGTTTGGGCAAGGTCAGGGTGCTGCGCCCGGCCGAGGCGCCGCGCGGCCGCTGGTTCGAGGAATCGGTGAACCTCGCCGCCGATTGGCGCCATGCCTTCGGTGGCGAGCCGCCGCCGTTGCAGGAAATCGTCATCAGCACCGATGTCGACGATACCCGCAGCCGCCTCGACGCAAGGGTGGAGGCGATCCGCTTCGGGCCTTGCCGTTAGCGTGCTTACCTGCGTGGCACCCGAAGCCGCTTTGGGCGTTGCGGCCAGGGAGGGGGGAGGTCGGAATGCGCGACACACCAGGGGCCGGATCAGGCAGCGACGGCACCGGCCGCTTCGAGACCGATGTGCCGGCGCGTCTCGACCGCCTGCCCTGGGCCGGATTCCACTGGCGCGTGGTGATGGCGCTCGGCATCACCTGGATCCTCGACGGGCTGGAGGTGACGCTGGTCGGCAGCCTGGCCGGCGCCATCCACCAGAGCCCGAGTCTGGCGCTGACCGAAACCCAGATCGGCCTCACCGCCTCGGCCTATCTCATCGGTGCCGTCGTCGGCGCGCTCGGCTTCGGCTGGCTGGCCGACAGGATGGGGCGGCGGCGGCTCTTCTTCATCACCCTGCTGGTCTACATGACGGCCAGCATCGCCACCGGCTTCGCCTGGGATTTCTGGTCCTTCGCGCTGTTCCGTGCGCTCACGGGGGCCGGCATCGGCGGCGAGTATGCGGCGGTCAATTCAGCAATTCAGGAACTCATCCCGGCGCGGCTGCGCGGCAGGACCGATCTCTACGTCAACGGCACCTTCTGGGGCGGTGCGGCCATCGGGGCCGTCGCCGCGCTGGTGGTGCTCGACCCTGCCATCATCGACCCGGAGATCGGCTGGCGCGCCGCCTTCGTCGTCGGTGGCGCCCTGTCGCTGGTGGTGCTGCTACTGCGCCGCCACCTGCCGGAAAGCCCGCGCTGGCTGATGGTGCACGGCCGCGAGGCGGAGGCCGAGGCGGTGGTGCGCAGCATCGAGCGATCCGTCGCCGAGACCCATGGCCCGCTGCCGCCGCCGACCTATGGCGCGGTGGCATTCCACCGCCGCGGCCACGCCAGCCTCTCCGACGTGTGGCACACCATGATCCGCACCCAGCGCGACCGCGCGGTGCTCGGCCTCACGCTGATGTCCTGTCAGGCCTTCTGCTACAATGCGGTGTTCTTCACCTATGCGCTGGTGCTGACAAAATTCTATGCCATTCCGGCACAGCAGATCGGCTGGTTCATGCTGCCCTTCGCGCTCGGCAACCTCGCCGGGCCACTGGTGCTCGGCCGCTTCTTCGACACCATCGGTCGCCGGCCGATGATCACCGCGACCTACGCGCTGGCCGGCGTGCTGATGGCCGCCACCGGCTTCGCCTTCGCCGCCGGCTGGCTTTCCGCCTGGGAGCAGACGGCGGCCTGGACGGTGATCTTCTTCTTCGCCTCCGCCGCCGCCTCGGCCGCCTATCTGACGGTGGGTGAGAGCTTCCCGCTGGAGATTCGGGCGATGGCAATCGCGCTGTTCTATGCCATCGGCACGGGAATGGGCGGGGTGGTCGGGCCGGCGCTGTTCGGCTGGCTGATCGAGGGCGGGCAGCGCGGCGACATCATGTGGGGCTATCTGATCGCCGCGGCGCTGATGCTGGTGGCGGCGGCAACGGAATGGCGTCTGGGCTTCGCCGCGGAGGGCCGGCCGCTGGAAGAGGTGTCGACACCGCTCGCCGCCAGGATGAAATGATCCTGCCGGGACAGGGCCGCGGGATGCGCGGCCCGGGGTTCCCATCGCCGTGGCGCGTGCTTTACTGCCTGCCGAACAGCAGGGCATGCCGCAGATGACGGTCAGCAAGCAGGAATTCCGCGATGCCATGGCGCGGCTGGGCGCGGCGGTGAACATCATCACCACCGGCGGCCCCGCCGGGCGTGGCGGCTTCACCGCCAGCGCCGTCTGCAGCGTGACCGACGAGCCGCCGACCCTGCTGGTCTGCATGAACCGCAACGCCACCGCCGCGCCGGCGCTGAAGGCCAATGGCAATGTCTGCGTGAACGTGGTCGCGGCCGGGCAGCAGGATGCGGCGATGGTCTTCGCCGGCGTGACCAAATGCAGCATGGATGAGCGCTTCGACGCCGGCACCTGGGTGACGCTCGCGACCGGCGCGCCGGTGCTGCAGGGGGCGGTGGTGTCCTTCGACTGCCAGGTTACCGAGATCGTCGAGAAGGGCACGCATCTCGTCGTCTTCGCCGAGGTGGCAGGCATCCGCGCCGGCAGCGTCCACGATCACGGGCTGATCTATTTCGGCCGCGACTATCACCGGGTTGGCAAGCTCGGCTGACGGACCCGGCCCGATCGCGGGACCGTAGAAATGCGGAAGGCCCCGGCGTTGCCGCCGGGGCCTTCCCATTGCTGCAGCCGTTGCCGGCCTAGGCAGGGCTCAGGAAGCCGTCCCCACAGTGGCGGAGACGATGATCCAGGCCGCAGGCAGGGCACGCGGCGTATGGCAATGAGACACTGGATCACCTCCTTTCAGTTGTTGACGATGCGGGGAAGATGTGGCCCCGCGCCGGCCGATTCAAGCATTACCTCCACCCAGATACGCCGCCACAACGGAAAGCGCGGCGGCGCTCGCCTCCTACCAACGGCATGGATCCTTCATTCGTGCCAAACGCCCAAGGGGGCGCCGCGCCGCCTGGCGCATAGCCAAGGCTTGCGGAGCAAACCGCCTGGCGACCGAGGGGGCGGTTGATCGGTCAGGATCAACCGCCGTTCGTATCAGATCTCGGCGTAGCTGCCGTTCCGCCAGATGTAGAAGACGTAGTCCGGCACTGTTACATCGCCCTTGGCGTCGAAGCTGATCGGGCCGAGCACGGTCTGCCACGGGCCCTGCGCCTTCAGCGCCGCGGCGACGCGGCGCGGGTCGGTGCTGTTGACCTTGGCCGCGGCCTGCGCCCAGATCTGGAGCGCCGCATAAGTGTAGAGGACATAGCCCTCCGGATCGATGTTCTTCGCCCGGAAGCGCTGCACGACCTCCGCGGCGGTGGCGCGCTTGCGCGGGTCGCTGCTGAAGGTCATCAGCGTGCCTTCGCCCGTGGCGCCGGTGATCTGCCAGAATTCATTCGTGACCAGCGCATCGCCGCCGATAAGCGTGAGGTTCATCCCCTGCTCCTTCGCCTGGCGAAGGATCAGGCCGGCCTCGGTGTGGTAGCCGCCGACATAGGCCACCTCGACCCCCGCGCCCTTGAGGCGGGAGACGATGGCGTTGTAGTCCCGCTCGCCCGGTGTGTAGGCGGCATAGAGCGTCTCGGTCGTGCCGGCGGCGTTCAGCGCCTTCTTCGTCTCGTCCGCCAACCCTTTCCCGTAGGCGGAGTTGTCGTGCAGGATCGCCACCTTCCTGCCCGGGAAGGTCTTGGCGATATAGGCGCCGGCGACCTGGCCTTGCTGGTCGTCGCGGCCGCAGGTCCGGAAGGTGTTCCAGCCGCCCTCATCGGTGAAGCGCGGATTGGTGGAGGCGGGGCTGATCTGCAGCACCCCTTCCTCGGCATAGACCTTGGAGGCGGGGATCGAACTGCCGGAGCAGAAATGCCCGGCCACGAAGCGCACGCCGCGGCCGGCAAGCTGGTTGGCGACGGAGACAGCCTGGCGCGGGTCGCAGGCATCGTCGCCGATCTCGAGCGCGAGCTGGCGCCCGAGGACGCCGCCGGCCGCATTGAGATCAGCCACAGCCTGCTCGGCGCCGAGGCGCATCTGGGTGCCGAAGGCCGCGTACTGGCCGGTCATCGGCCCGGCCGTCGCGATGCGGATCGGGCCGGTACTCCCCTGCGCCCGGGCGTCGGCCGCGATGCCGAGGCCAGCGGAGGCGGCGATGAGGCCGCGACGTGTCAGCATGTTCTTGGTCTCCCTGACGATTCGTGCCCCTGGAGGGCGACGTGACGGCGAAGCTTACGCCGGCGCCATGGCGCTTTCCAACGGCGACGGAACACCCGAGCGGATCGCAGTCCAGGTGGGACAGAGATCGCTCTGGCCTATTGCCTTCAGGACGGAGGCACGCCTTCAGGCTTTCAGCCTGCGATCTGCCTTGGCGTCACCCATGCCCGCCGAGATAGGCCTCCCGTATCTCCGGCCGCGCCAGCAGCGCCGCGCCGCTGCCTTCCATGGTGATACGGCCGTTGACCAGGACATACCCCCGATGCGCCAGCCGCAGCGCCTGGAAGGCGTTCTGCTCCACCAGCAATACCGTCAGGCCGGTCTCGGCGTTCAACCGCCGGATGGCGCCGAAGATCAGCTTCGCCACCAGCGGGGCCAGCCCGAGCGAGGGCTCGTCCAGCAGCAGCAGCCGTGGCTTCGACATCAGCGCCCGGCCGATGGCGAGCATCTGCTGCTCGCCGCCCGACAGCGTGCCGCCGCGCTGCGCCAGCCGTTCCTTGAGCCGTGGGAACAAGGTGAAGACCTGTTCGAGCTGCGCCGCGGGATCCTCCCGCGTCAGCGCCTCGGCCCCCATCAGCAGGTTCTCCCGCACCGTCATGCGCGGGAAGATGCGGCGGCCCTCCGGCGATTGCGCCACGCCACGGCGCATGATGGCGTGGGTTGGGGCGCCGGTGATGTCCTCGCCGGTCAGCCGGATGCGGCCGGCGCGCGGCTTCGGGTCGCCGCAGATGCTCATCAGCAGGCTGGATTTGCCGGCGCCGTTGGCGCCGATCAGGGTGACGATCTCACCCGACATGACCTGTAGCGAAACATCCGACAGCGCCTGCACCGCGCCATAGCCGGCGGAAAGGCAGTCGATGTCGAGGAGGGGGGTCATGCCGCCCGACCGCCGGAGCGCCGGATGGCGCGGGGGCGTTGCTCGGCCGGCCTCATTCCTCCTCTCCCTCCTCGCCGAGATAAGCGGCGATCACCTTGGGATCGCTGCGCACCGCGGCCGGCGCGGCATCGGCAATCCGCCGGCCATGGTCCAGCACCACCACCCGGTCGCTGATCTTCATCACCACACCCATGTCATGCTCGATCAGCAGGATGGAGGTGCCGTCGGCGCGGATCTCCAGCAGCAGCCGCGCCAGCTCCTCGGATTCGCGCGGGTTGAGCCCGGCGGCGGGCTCGTCCAGGCAGAGCAGCGCCGGGCCACCGGGGCTGCTGCACATGGCACGGGCGATCTCCAGGCGCCGCTGCGCGCCATAGGGCAGGGCGCCGGCCGGGTCGTCGGCGCGGTCCAGCAGATGCGTCGCCAGCAGCCAGCGCCGGGCGACCTCGATCGCCGCCCGCTCCGCCGCCGGGTAGCGCGACAGCCCCAGCACCGCGCCCACCGCCCAGCCGCTGGCCGCCATCAGCGTGTTGTGCTGCGCCACCAGCAGGTTCTCGAGCGCGGTCATGCCGGGGAACAGCCGGATGTTCTGGAAGGTACGGGCGACGCCGCTGCGGGCGATGCGGTAGCCGGCCAGGCGATGCAGGTCGACCGGCAGCGCGCCGGGGCGGTGCAGCCGGATGGCGCCCTCGCTCGGCCGGTAGAAGCCGGTGATGCAGTTGAACAGCGTGGTCTTGCCGGCGCCGTTCGGGCCGATCAGCGCGGTGATCTCGCCCCGCAACGCGGTGAAGGAGACGCGGTCCACCGCGGTGAGGCCGCCGAATCGCATGGTGAGGTTGGCGACCTCAAGGATCATGTCGCGGTGCGCCCGGGCGGCGGGCGGCTTCATCCGCGCCCCTCGCCAACCAGGTCGCCGCCGATGGCGCGCTTCTCCCCAAGCGCCACCGAGGGCGTGCGGGTGCCGACCAGCCCACGCGGCCGGAGTATCATGATCACCACCATGACGCCGCCGAACACCAGCATGCGGTATTCGCCCAGGTCGCGGAACAGCTCGAACCCGCCGATCATCACCAGCGCCGCGACGGCGACGCCGACCTGGCTGCCGAGGCCACCCAACACGACGATCGCCAGGATGATGGCGCTCTCGATGAAGGTGAAGCTCTCCGGGCTGACGAAGGCCTGGCGGGTGGCGAAGAAGGCGCCGGCGAAGCCGCCGAACATGGCACCGAGCGCGAAGGCCGAGAGCTTGGTGACGGTGACGTTGATGCCGAGCGCACGGCAGGCGATCTCATCCTCCCTGAGCGCCTCCCAGGCGCGGCCGAGCGGCTGGCGGCGCAGCCGGATCGTCACCCAATTGGTCAGCAGCGCCAGGCCGAGGATCAGGTAGTAGAGGAAGATCACCCGATGGCTGGGCGAGGGTTCCAGCCCGAAGAAGCCGGCGAAGGTGTCGGGCTCACCCGACATGGAGAAGGGCAGGCCGAAGAAGCTCGGCCGGGGGATGCCGCTGACGCCGTTCGGTCCGCCGGTCAGGCTCACCCAGTTGTTGAGCACCACGCGAATGATCTCGCCGAAGGCCAGGGTCACAATTGCCAGATAGTCACCGCGCAGCCTGAGCACGGGGAAGCCCAGCAGCACGCCCCAGAACGCCGCCATGATGCCGGCCAGCGGCAGGCCGATCCAGAAGGAGAGGCCGAAATGCGTCGAGAGCAGGGCGTAGGAATAGGCGCCGATGCCGTAGAAGGCGACGTAGCCGAGGTCGAGCAGCCCGGCCAGCCCGACCACGATGTTGAGCCCCCAGCCGAGCATCACGTAGGTCAGCACCAAAATGCCGAGGTCGAGCAGGTAGCGGTCGCCGCCGGAGACGATGGGCAGCACCAGCGCCGCCGCCAGCAGGGCCGGCGCGAAGAATCGCCCGGCCTGCTGCAACCGGACGGCCCAGGGGCCCGGCGCGGTGGTGGGCCGAAGCGCCCGGCGGCCGAGCCAGAGGGTCAGCGCCAGCCGGCCGGCGAAGACGATGCCGCAGAGCATGGCCACCTCCGCCCAGCGCTGGCGCAGCACCAGCGCGCCGGTTGGCGAGACCTCGGTGCGCAGCCCGACCATCACGGCGAACAGGCCGAAGGCGATGGCGGCGGCGATGGCGGCGTCCCGCAGCGCCCGGGGTATCGGCAAGGGCGGCCGATTCAGACCTCCGCGGCTTTCGCCGCTCCGGTCATCGGACGCTTGGGTCATACCTTCTCGACCTCCTGCCGTCCTAGCAGGCCGGTGGGCAGGAAGATCAGGGTCAGCACCAGGATCGAGAAGGCCGCGACATCCTTGTACTGCACGCTGAAATAGGCGCTCCAGAAGGTCTCGATCAGGCCGATCAGCAGCCCGCCGAGGACGGCGCCGGGTAGCGAGCCGATGCCGCCGAGGACCGCCGCGGTGAAGGCTTTCACCCCGGCGAGGAAGCCGATGTAGAAATCGATCACCCCGTAGCGCAGCAGGTACATGGTGCCGGCGACGGCGGCCAGCGCCGCGCCGATGACGAAGGTCAGGCTGATGGTGCGGTCGGTGTCGATGCCGAGCAGCGCGGCCATCTTCCGGTCCTGCTCGCAGGCCCGCATCGCCCGCCCGAGCGGGGTGCGCGTCACCAGCAGGGTGAAGACCGCCAGCACCGCCAGGGTGACGCCGATGATCAGCATCTGAGTGAAGGAGAGCTGCACCACGAAGCCGCCGTCCCGCATCACCTCGATGCCGCCGGGCAGCAGCGCTTCCATCGGCTTCACCCGGGCGCCCTGGCTGACCTGCACGTAGTTCTGCAGCACGATCGAGAGGCCGATGGCGGTGATCAGCGGGGCCAGGCGGAAGCTGCCGCGCAGCGGCCGATAGGCCACCCGCTCCATCGTCCAGCCATAGAACGCGGTGAACGCCATTGAGATCAGCAGCATCAGCAGGATCGCCGCCGGCCCGTCCAGCATGCCGCCGGCCGAGAGCAGCAGGGCGGTGATGAGGGCGATGAAGGCGCCGATCATGAACACGTCGCCATGGGCGAAATTGATCATGCCGATGATGCCGTAGACCATGGTGTAGCCCACGGCGATCAGGCCGTAGATCATCCCCAGGCTGATCCCGTTGATCAGCTGCTGCAACGCATAGGCCAAGAACATCTCCCGGCAGCCATTTCCCTGCACCGTAACGCTAGGCCAGGGGTGGCGGGTTGCGAAGCCAATTTGGTGGGGTGATGATCGGCATCCTGACACGAAACGGAGGAAACCATGCCCAGTGACACTGGCCTGCCGGTCGATGACGGCAAGCGCGGCCGGCTGCCGCCGATCCCGCCCGAGGCAATGACGCCAGAGCAGAAGCGCGTGGCGGATGGCATCACCGGCGGCCCGCGCGGCGGCCTCCGGGGACCCTTTCCGGCGATGCTGCGCAGCCCGGAGGTGGCAGACCGCTTCCAGCGAGTGGGCGAGTACCTGCGCTTCAACAGCTCCATCCCGGCCGATTTGAACGAACTGGCCATCCTGATCACCGCGCGGGAATGGTCGGCGCAGTACGAATGGTACGCCCACCATATCCTGGCCATGAAGGCCGGGCTGCCGCCCGCCATCGCCGCCGCGGTGGCCGAGGGCCGGCGGCCGGAGGGGATGACCGAGGATCAGCGGATCGTCTGGGAATTCTGCACCGAGATGCACCGCACGAAGACCGTCTCGGACGCCACCTACGCCACCACCAAGGCCCGCTTCGGCGAGCGCGGGATCATCGATCTGATCGCGGTCAGCGGCTACTACGTGGCGGTGGGCATGACGCTGAACATCGCCCAGGTGCCGCTGCCGCCGGGGGTGGAGCCGCCGCTGAAGCCCTTGCCGGGGCGTTGACGCCGGCAGGCCGGCCGCGCCATCCTGCTTTCCAAGACGGCGTGCCGGAGTCCGGGACAGCCACGGGGGAAATGGAATGGCCGGCTGGGCGCTTGCCGTCGATATCGGCGGCACCTTCACCGATGTGGTGCTGCGCCATGCCGATGGCCGCGCCGTGGTGGACAAGGTGCTCACCACCCACGGCGACCTGCTGGACGGCTTCTTCCGCGCGGTCGGGCTGGCGCTCGGCAAGGCCGGCATCGCCCCGGCCGCGGTTGACGACGTCACAGTGCATGCCACGACCCTCGTCACCAACGCCGTCATCGAGCGCCGCGGCCCGCCCACCGCCCTGCTGCTGACCGCCGGCTTCCGCGACCTGCTGACGATCCGCGACGAGCATCGCTACGACATGTTCGACCCGCAGATCGAGTTCGCCGAGCCGCTGGTCCCGCGCGACCGTACCTTCACCCTGCGCGAGCGCACCCTGGCGGATGGCTGCGTCACCCAGCCGGTCGATCCGGCCGAAGCCGCCGCCATCGCTCGGGCCATCCAGGCCCAGGGCATCCGCTCACTCGGCATCTGCTTCATCAACGGCTACCGCAACGGCGCCAACGAACGGGCAGCGCGGGAGACGATCCTCGCCGCGGCGCCGGGGCTCTTCGTCTCGATCTCCTCCGAGGTAGCGCCGCAACTCCGCGAGTACCCGCGCGCCAGCACCGTGGCGATGAACGCCTACACCCAGCCGATCACCGCTCCCTACCTGACCGCGCTGGCCGAGGCGCTGGCGCGGCGCGGCTTCCCCAACGCGCCGCTGATCATGCTCTCCAACGGCGGGGTGGTCGGCACCACGGTCGCCGGCCGCTTCCCGGTGCGGATGATCGAGAGCGGCCCGGCCGCCGGCGCCCTGGCGGCGGTGCATTTCGCCGAAATCTTCAACCTCGACCGGCTGCTCTCCTTCGACATGGGCGGCACCACCGCCAAGGCCTGCCTGATCCAGGACCGCCAGGCCCTGGTCGCAGGCACCTTCGAGGTGGACCGCAAGTACCGTTTCAAGCCGGGCAGCGGCATGCCCGCCGTGGTGCCCTGCATCGACATGGTGGAGATCGGCGCCGGCGGCGGCTCGATCGCCAGCGTCGATGCGCTCGGCCTGCTGAAGGTCGGCCCGCGCAGCGCCGGCAGCGAGCCCGGCCCGGTCTGCTACGGCCGCGGCGGCACCGAGCCGACGGTGACCGATGCCGATGTGGTGCTCGGCCTGCTCGACCCGGCGCGCTTCCTCGGCGGCGACATGCCGCTCGACGCCGCCGGGGCCCGTGCCGCGGCGGCGTGCCTCGGCACGCGGCTCGGGGTCGAGGCCGAGGCGGCGGCGCGCGGCATCTACCAGGTCGTCTGCGAGAACATGGCCTCCGCCGCCCGGGCGCATGCGACCGACCGGGGGCTCGACTGGCGCGGCCTGCCGCTGCTGGCCTTCGGCGGCGCCGGCCCGGTGCATGCCTGCCGGGTGGCGGAGCTGCTGGACTGCGCGCAGGTGATCTTCCCGCCGCTGGCCAGCGTGCTCTCGGCCTTCGGCACGCTGGTGACGCCGGTGCGGCTCGACCTGGTGCGCAGCGCCCTCGGGCCGCTGGAAGGCGCCGACTGGTCCGGCATCGCCGGGCTCTATGCGGAGATGGAGGCGGAGGGCAGGGCGGCGCTGGCCAGCGCCGGGGTGAAGCCGGGCGAGGCGCGCTTCGGCTTCGCCGCCGACATGCGCTACGCCGGCCAGCAGAACGAGGTCACCACCACGCTGCCGGCCGAGGCGCTGCGGACGCATGACGCGGCCGTGCTGCGCGCCGCATTCGAGGCCGAGTACGAGGCGCTCTACGGCATGCGGCTGGCGGAGGTGCCGGTGGAGGTGGTCACCTGGCGGCTGATCGCCAGCGGACCGGTGCCCGAGGCCAGCCCGCCGCCGGCTACAGAGGCTGCCGCCGCGCCGCCCCGCGCGCATCGCCCGCTGGCGCTGCTGCCGGGGGCGCCGCCGGTGCCGGTGCATGACCGCCCGGCGCTCGGCATCGGCCAGCGCATCGCCGGCCCCGCCATCATCGAGGAACGCGAGACCACTCTGGTCATCCTGCCCGGCTGGGTGGCGACGGTGCATCCGACGGGCGCGGTGATCGCGGTGCGGGAGGCGGCATGATGGACGGCATCGCGCTCGAGATCCTCTGGGGCAACCTGATCTCGACGGTCAGCGAGCAGGCCCGCGCGCTGCAACGCATCGCCTTCTCGCCCATCGTGCGGGAAGCGGGGGATCTGGCGACCGCGCTGTTCGACGCCGAGGGACGGATGGTGGCCCAGGCGGTCACCGGCACGCCGGGCCACATCAACTCGCTCGCCGCCGCCGGCGAGCATTTCGTCCGGCATTTCCCGGCGGGGACGCTTCTCCCCGGCGATGTGCTCATCACCAACGATCCCTGGCTGACGGCCGGGCATTTCTTCGACATCACGGTGATGACGCCGGTGTTCCGGCGGGACCGGGTGATCGGCTTCTTCGGCTCCACCATCCATCACACCGACATCGGCGGCTATGGCGTCGGCGCCGGCGCCCGCGACGTGCATGAGGAAGGTCTCTGGCTGCCGCTGGCCAAGCTCTACGAGGCCGGCAGGCCCAACGCCCTGCTGCACGACATCATCCGCCGCAACGTCCGCACCCCGGGCCATGTCTTCGGCGACCTCGCCGCGCAGGTGGCCAGCGGCCGGGTCGGGGCGGAGCGGCTGCAGGCGCTCTGCGATCGCCAGGGGCTCGACGACATCGCAGAGCTGTCCGCCCAGGTGCTGGCGCGGTCGGAGGCGGCGACGCGCGACAGCATCCGCCGGCTGAAGCCAGGCACCTTCCATGGCGAGAGCCGCTTCGACGTACCCGGCGGCACCGAGGTGGTGCTGCATGCCGCGGTGACCATTGATGCCGAGGCGGGGGAGATCACCATCGACTTCGCCGGCTCCACGCCGCAGCTGCCGATCGGCGTCAATGTGGTGCTGAACTACACCGCGGCCTATGCGAATTTCGCCGTTCGCTCCTGCCTCGACCCGGAGCTGCCGAATAATTGGGGCAGCCTCCGGCCGGTGCGGGTGACGGCGCCCGAGGGCAGCGTGGTGAATTGCGCCTATCCGGCGCCGGTGAACGCCCGCCACGTCGTCGGCATGTACGTGCCCTTCCCGATCCTGAAGGCGCTGCACCAGGTGATGCCGGAGAGGGTGCTGGCGGAGGGTGCCGGCGCGGTCTGGACCATCCAGATCCAGGGCAAGGACGCCGGCGGGCAGAGCTTCACCTCCTCGATGTTCAGCTATTCCGGCGGGATGGGGGCGCGGCGCGGCAAGCCCGGCCCGGCCGCCACCTGCTACCCGACCGGCATCGCCGCCGTGCCGGTGGAGGTGCTGGAAGCGGCGATGCCGGTCGAGATCACCTGCAAGGAGCTGCGTGACGGCTCCGGCGGCGCTGGCGCCCAGCCGGGCGGCGATGGCCAGCGCATCGGCTTCCGCCTGCGCACCAACGAGCCCTGGCTGCTCAACGCCGTCACCAGCCGCACCGCCGAGGGGCCGGAGGGGCTGGAAGGTGGCGCTCCCGGCGCGCCTGGCCGCTTCCTGGTGAATGGCGTGCCGGTCAGCGAGGCGAAGAAGGTGGTGATGCAGCCGGCCGACGAGGTGGTGCTGGAAACCCCCGGCGGCGGTGGCTACGGGAAGGCGGGGCGATGAAGCGGCGGGCGCTGCTGGCGGTGGCTGCCTTGGCGCCTGGGCTGGCCCGGGCGCAGGGCTGGTCGCCGGACCGGCCGATCCGCTGGATCCTGGGCTTCGCCCCGGGCGGGGTCGGCGACCTCTCCGCCCGGCTGGTGGCGCAGAAGCTGACGGAACGCCTTGGCCAGCCGGTGGTGGTGGAGAACCGGCCGAGCGCCGGCGGCATCGTCGCCGCCGAGGCGGTCGCCCGTGCCGCGCCGGATGGCCACACGATCCTGCTGATGACCACCACTGACAGCACCGCCAGCGCGGTCTACCGGCAGCTGCCCTACCACCTGCTGCGCGACTTCGAATTCGTCAGCCGGATGGCCTTCTTCGACCATGTGCTGGCGGTGGGCGCGCAATCGCCCTACCGCACGCTGGGCGAGTTCATCGCCGCGGCGAAGACGCGCCCCGGCTCGGCCAATATCGGCTCGGTCGCGGTCGGCGGGGCGCAGAACCTCGGCGCCGAGCTGTTCCGCAGCATGGCCGGGCTCGACATGACCGTGGTCGCCTATCGCGCCACGCCGGACCTGCTGAATGCCGCGACCAGCGGCGACGTGCATCTGGTTTCCGAGATCCTGGCGCCGGTGCTGCCGCAGCTGGCAGGCGGCCGCATGCGCATCCTGGCCATCGCCGCGCCGCGGCGCTTCCCCGACCTGCCGGAGGTGCCGACTGCCGAGGAGGCCGGGCTGTCCGGCTATGTGGTGCGGAGCTGGAACGGCATCGCCGCCCCGGCCCGGACGCCGCGCGCCGTGGTGGACCGGCTGGGTGCCGAGCTGGCCCATGCCCTGGCGCTGCCCGAGGTGCGCGACCGGCTGCTCGAACTCGGCGTGCAGCCGGCGCCCGGCATGCCCGAGGCGTTCCGCGTTTTCGTCGCTGAGGAGAACGCCCGCTGGGCCCGCGTCGTCGCCGATGCCAGCATCCCCCGCCAATAGCCCCGCCGCCGAGGCCGCGGAGACTGGCGCCGTCCGCTCCGTCCTCGTCGCGGTGCGGGTGCTGGAAGGGCTGGCGCAGGCCGGCCGGCCGATGGGGGTGAGCGACCTGGCGCGCGCGCTCGGCGAGCAGAAGGGCAGGGTGCACCGCCATCTTGGCACCCTGCGGCAGGCCGGGCTGGTGGAGCAGGAGGAGGCGTCAGAGCGCTACCGCCTGAGCTGGCGGCTGTTCCAGCTCGGCCAGGCGGCGGCGGAGCAATTCGACCTCAGGCGCCTCGCCGAGCCGCTGATGCAGCGGCTGCGCGATGCGACCGGGCAGACGGTGCTGCTCGCCGTGCCGCATGCCGGCGAAGTGCTGGTGGTGCATGCGCTGGAAAGCGCCGACAAGGTCTGCATCACCGTCCGCCCCGGCAACCGGCCGCCGCTGCATTGCTCGGCGCAGGGCCGCATCGCGCTCGCCTTCGCCGCGCCGGACGCGGTGGAACGCGCCCTGTCGGCGCCGCTGCCCGCCTTCACGCCGCATTCGCTGACCGATCCGGCGGCGCTGCGCGCCCGGCTGGCCCTGCTGCGCACCCGGCTGTGGGAGAGCGCGGCGGGGGAGACGCTGCTCGGCATCAACGTGCTGGCGGCACCGATCCTGGCCGGCACCGAGGCGCGGCTGGTCGGCAGCATCGGGTTGATCGGCTCGGTGCAGCACCTGCCCGAGCCGCCGCCGCCGGCGGTGCTGGCGCAATTGCGGGGGGCCGCCGCGGCGCTGAGCCGGCGGCTCGGCTCCAACGCCTATGGAGAGACGGCATGAGTGACAGGCTGGCGACGCGCATCGGCGACCTCGCCCTGGCGAACCCGATCATCTGCGGCTCGGGGGAGCACACCATGACCGCGGCCGGGCTGCGCGCGGCGCTGGCCAGCGGCGCGGCCGGGGTGATCTCGAAGTCGATCAACGAGACGGCGGCGGCGGCGGCGCAACTCGACATCGCCGACTACGCGCTGGTCTCGCCCGACAACCGGGTGGTGCCCTGGGGCGCGCCCGAGGCGGGGGCGGCAGGCCTGCTCTGCCGGTCCGGCCTGCAGCAGATCCCGGTCGATGAATGGCTGGCGACCGTGGCCGTCGCCGACCGGCTGGCTGCGCAGGACGGCCGCTTCGTCGCCGCCAGCATCGTCTATGGTGGGCTGGAGGGCGCGCTGGAGCTGACGCGGAGGATCCACCGCGCCGGCATCCGCGTGCTGGAGTTCAACGTCGGCTCGCCGCAGGCGACCGAGGTGAAGCCCGGCGTCGTCACCATCGAATCCGATGCGGCGCGGTTGCGTGCCATCGTCGCCGCGGTCAGGGCCGAATTCCCCCGCACCCTCTGGGTCAAGCTGCCCGGCATCGGCGGCGACATCCTGCCGCTGGCGCGCGCTGCACGCGAGGGCGGGGCGGAGGCGGTGGGCATGGTCGGCCGCTTCGTCGGGATGCTGCCGGATGTCGAGACCCTGGCGCCGGTGCTCGGCACCGCGGCCGGGTTCAGCGGACCCTGGGCGCTGCCGATCTCCTGCCGCTGGGTGGCGCAGGCGCGGGCGGCGCTGGGCGGGGATTTCCCGATCATCGGCACCAATGGCGCCCGCAACGGCCTCGATGTCGCGCGCTTCCTGCTGGCCGGGGCGACCGCGGTGGAGATGACCTCGGCGGTGCTGCAATCGGGCTTCGGCGCGCTCACCGCGGCGCGCGACGAACTGGCCGCCTATCTGGATCGCAAGGCGCTGACCGCGCCAGCGCTGGTCGGCCAGGCGGCGGATCGGATGCAGGGCTATGCGCAGCAGGTGGCGCGGCCCGGACATTGGCGGGGCTTCGTGCCCCAGGAGACGCTCGCACCATGAGAACCACACGCCGCACGTTGCTGCTCGGGGCGCTGCCCGCGCTGTCCCTGCCCGCATTGGCCCTGGCGCAGCCTGGCTGGCGGCCGGACCGGCCGGTGCGCCTCGTCGTCGCCTTCGCGCCCGGCGGCAATGTCGATTTCACCGCCCGGCTGCTGGCGCCGATCATGGCGGAGCGGCTGGGCCAGCCGGTGGTCATCGAGAACCGCGGCGGCGCCGGCGGCGTCATCGGCCTCGACCTGGTGGCGAAGGCGCGGCCGGATGGGCTGACCTTCGGCATCGGCTCCTCCGGCACGCTGACCATCAGCCCGCTGACCACGGCGCGGATGCCGTGGGACACCTGGACCGACTTCACCTTCATCGCCCTGGCCTATCGGGTGCCGATCGTACTGGCGAATTCGGCCACCCTGCCGGCGCGGACCCTGCAGGAGTTCCTGGCCTATGCGAAGGCGAACCAGGGCAAGGTCTCGGCCGGTTCCTCCGGCATCGGCACCGGGGCGCATCTCGGCATCGAGCTGTTCAACCATGGCAGCGGCGCCGGGCTGACGCATGTGCCCTACCGCAGCAGCGGCGCGGCCTATCCGGACCTCGTCGCCGGCCATTTGCACTGCATGTTCGACCAGCTTTCGGCGGCGCTGCCGCTGCACCGCGACGGCAAGTCCCGCATCCTGGCGACCGGTTCGGCGGTGCGCTCGCCACAGGTGCCGGAGGCGCCGACCCTGCGCGAGGCCGGCATCATCGATGCGGAGCTGTCCACCTCGATCGGCCTGCTCGGCCCGGCCCGGCTGCCGCCGGAGATCCTGGAGGCGCTGCGATCGGCGATGGCCGCGGCGGTGGGAGATGCGACGGTGCAGGCGCGGCTGCTCGACCTCGGCGCCGAGGTCGCCACGCCAGCGCAGATGAATGGCCGGCATTACCTGGCGGTGACGCAGGAGGAACTCGCGCTGTCGCGCCAGGCGGTGGAGATCGCCGGACTCAAGCCGGAGTAGTGCGTGGTTAGGCGGCCGGCCGCGCCGGATCACGTCCCAGCAGCCGCAGCACCGCCAGCCCCGCCAGCGTCACCACGGCGAGATGCGCGAAGCCGAGGCCCCAGCCCACCACCGCATCCTCGCCGGCCAGGTCGAGCGCCATGCCGACACCGAGCGGCCCGAGGAAGCCGCCGGCATAGCCCACCATGCTGTGCAGCCCCATGGTCGCGCCGCGCAGCCCCGGCCCCGCCGCCTGCACCGTACCGGCGGTGAGCGCCGAGCTGTCGAGGTAGATCGCCGCGTTCCAGGCCAGCACCAGCAGCAGCGCCAGCCAGAAGGACAGCCCGACCATCCAGCCGGTGAGCAGCGACAGCACCGCCGCCACCGACATTGCCCAGGTCACCACCCGCTGCCGCCCGTAGCGCTGCGCCGTCTCGTTGCCGGTGATGGAGACGGCGATGCAGATCAGGCCGATCGCGGTGATCAGCACCGTCGGCCCCGGCACCCAGAAGGGCGGCGCATTCCTTGTCGCGGCGATGGCGAGGAAGGTCACGCCCCAGGCCCGCAGCGCCGCAAGCTCCCAGGTATGCACCGCATAGCCGGCGATCCAGGCCATGGCGCGGCGGTTGCGGAACACCGGGCGGAAATCCAGCAGCGCCCGTGGCGGTCCGGCCACTGGTGCGGGGCGGGTGTCGGGCATGATGATCAGCGCGATCAGCACCGCGCCGCCACCCGCCGCCGCGCCGAACAGGAAGGCGGCGGCCGGGCCGCCCAGCGCGGCGAATGCGCCGGCGGTGGCGAAGGAGGCGGTGCCGGCGATGCCGACGCCGGCCGCGTGCCAGGAGACGGCGCGCGATTGCGCGTCGCCGGACAGCGGATCGGCGATCGCCTTCAGCCCTGGCATGTAGCAGCCGGCCCAGCCGATGCCGGCCAGGGCGCGCAGCGCCAGCCCCGACCAGAAGCCTTCCGCGATGGTGGCGAAGCCGAGGTGCGAAAGCGCCGTCAGCCCGGCGCCGGCCAGATAGATGCGGCGCGCCGGCAGCCGGTCGGTCAGCGCCACCAGAACCGGTACGACCAGGACATAGGCAGCGTAGAAGATGCCGATGAGCCAGCCGGCTTCCGTCGCGCTGAGCGCCCATGCAGCCAGGTAGTCCGGCAGCAGCGCCGGCAGGGTGAAGGCGCCGATCTGCACCAGCACCTGCGCCGCAACGATGGCGGCGACGAAGCCGCGGCTGCCGGGAGTCATGCCGCGCCGCGGATCCGGTCGGCCAGCGCCAGCGGCACGCCGCGCTGCCGCGCCGCTGCCAGCGGCTGCACAGGCGGCGTGCGGCATCCAGGCACGGTGGACGAGGTGAAACCGTACATCGAATAGGCCGGCGCCGGGCCATCATGGGCGCGGATGGCATCGCCCACCGGCTCCGGCATCTCGATGTCCGGCGGCACCGCGCCGCGCTGCCGGGCGACGGCGATGGAATGGTTCATCGCGTCATGCGAGACCTGCGCGGTGATCGGCAGCCGCTCCGCCTCATGCGCCTCCAGCAGGCGGGGGCCACCCCAGCCCTGGAGTGTGGCGGCGCGCAGCCAGCCGAGGTTCGCCGGGTCGCGCACCGCCGGGCCGGCGGATCGGCAGCCCGCTTCACGCCTCCGGTGCCCGGCTCCGCCTGCGCCCTCCCGCGATCGGGTCGCTCACCCGGCAAGCTTGTAGAACCGCTGCGCCGTGCCGCTGAACAGCGCCGCCTTCTCCTCGGCCGAGGCGCCCGCTGCCAGCTTCTTGCAGGTGTTCCAGAACACGCCGTAGCTGTAGCTGCCCTTGTCCACCGGGAAATTGCTCTCGAACATGCAGCGCCGCGCGCCGAAGAGGTTGATGGTGGTGTCGATATAGGGCTTCCAGGCGGCGGCCAGCATGTCGGAGGACGGCGGCTCGGCCGCATCCTCGAAGCCGAAGCCGTTGATTCGCATGCCGAGCCCGCCAAGCTTCACGTGCACGTTCGGGCAGGTTGCCAGCTCCGCCATCGCCGCGCGCCAATCGGCGAACACCTCGTCGCGCTTGCCGGCATAGCCGCGGATGCCGAGCGGCCCGCCGACATGGTCGAGCACGATTGGGGTTTCCGGGAAGGCCCGCGCCAGCGCCGTCAGGTCGGGGATCTGCGGATGGTACAGCCAGGCGTCGAAGCTGAGGCCGAGCGGCGCGAGCTGGGCGAAGCCGGCGCGGAAATCCTCGCGGAACAGGATGTCCTGCGGCGGCTGGTAGGCCGGGTTCATGATCACCGGGTCGGGGTTCCAGGCGGTGATGTGGCGGATGCCGCGGAACCGGCCGCCGCCAGCCTGGATATGCGCTTCCAGCACCTGCCGCGCCTCGGTGCCGATCTGCAGGTTCACATGACCGACGATGCCCTCGCAGACCCGGGTCGGGCCGTAGCCGCCGGAGGCGCTCATCGCCGCGATGCCGTTGACGAACTCCGTCTCGCCCACCGGCTTGAAGGCTTCCGGCCCGGCGGCGCGATGCATGGCGCGGCATTGCACGAAGACTGTGGCGACGATGTTGTGGCCCTGGTTGGTGTCGGCCAGGAGATCCGGCAGCAGGTAGCGCCACTCCGGCCGGTCCCACAGGTGGTGGTGCGGATCGACGATCGGCAGCCCAGGCTCAAGCGCATCCTCGACCCGGCGTGCGAGCCATTCGTCGCGGACCGGGACGTAATGCGCCGATGCGGTGCTGGTGCTCATGGCGTCTCTCTCCCCTGGAGTTTCCGGGCCGCAGGATACCCGTCTGGCCAGCCCGCGCCAGCCGCCCCTATGGTGGCGCCAACCACGCGGAGGAACCGATGACCCTGCCTCTTGAAGGATTGGTCGTGATCGAGGTGGGCCAGGCCCTGGCCGGGCCGCTGGCCGGGGTGATGCTGGCCGACATGGGCGCCGACGTCATCAAGGTCGAGAAGCCGGAGGGCGGCGACGATGCCCGCGCCTGGGGCCCGCCCTTCGGGCCGGATGGCGAGACCAGCCTCTATTTCCACAGCCAGAACCGCAACAAGCGCAGCGTCACGCTGGACCTGAAGTCGCCGGCTGACATCGAAGCGCTGCACCGGCTGTGCGAGGGCGCCGACATCCTGATCCAGAACCTGCGCCCCGGCGTGGTGGATGAGATCGGCATCGGGCCGGAGGCGATGCTCGCGCGGCATCCGCGGCTGATCTACTGCTCGGTCTGGGCCTTCGGCTACCAGGGGCCGCTGCGTCTGAAGCCCGGCTTCGACCCGCTGCTGCAGGCCTATGGCGGCATGATGAGCGTCACCGGGAGGCCGGAGGATCCGCCGACCTTCTGCGGCGCCTCGATCAACGACAAGGCGACCGGGATGTTCTGCACCATCGGCGCGCTGGCGGCGCTGCGCCAGCGCGACCGCACCGGGCGCGGCTGCATCGTCGATACCTCATTGTTCGAAACCGCGGTGCATTGGGTGGAGGGCCAGGTGAACAACCACCTGGCGACCGGTGATGTGCCGAAGCGCCACGGCACCGGCGGCGCGGTGATCGTGCCCTATCAGGTGTTCGAGACTGCCGACCGGCCGATCTGCCTTGCCGCCGGCAACGACCGGCTGTGGGTGCGCTGCGCCCGGGCGCTCGGCCGGCCGGAATGGGGCACGGACCCGCGCTTCGCGGTGGGGCGGCAGCGGGTGGCGAACAAGGCCGAGCTGATCCCGATGATCGCCGAGGTGCTGCGCGGCAACACCCGCGCGCATTGGCTGGCGGCGCTGGAGGCGGTGGGGGTGCCCTGCAGCCCGGTGAACGACATCGGCGAGGTGGTGGCGACCGAGCAATTCGCCGCGGTCGACCTCATTCAGACGCTGCCGGAGAGTGGGGTGCAGGTGGTTGGGCTGCCGATCAGCTTCGACCGCCAGCGCCCACGCTCCGCCCGCCCGGCGCCGAGCCCAGGGCAGCATACGGCGGAGGTGCTGGGCGGCCTGAAGGGGTGAAGCCGCCCGCCCGCGCGCCGGTCGGAACTGTCGCCTCCCGATACCCTTCGCGGCTTTGCCGCGGAAGGCTGTGCCGAAGCGCCGATCGGGAGGGACCGTCCGCGGTCCCCGCAAAACCGAGAAGCGGTTTTGCGGGGAGTAATCAGCCGCCCTCGAAGCTGATGCCGAGGCGGCGGATCAGCTCGCGCTCCACCGGAATGCGCGCAGCGTTCCAGGCGCGGTAGTCCTCGCCGGTCATGTACAGCACCGGCATGTCGTAGCGCTCCAGCACCGCGAGGTGCTGCGGGTCGAACAGCGCCGCCTTGAAGGCGTCGTGCAGGATGCGGGTGACCTCCGGGTCCATGCCCTTCGGCCCGGCCAGCCCATAGGGCGCGATGCCGCCGACATCGATGCCGAATTCGCGGATCGAGGGCGCGTCGGGGAAGCGCTTCGGCCGTTCGTTCGCCCAGACGGCAAGGATGCGCATGCGCCCCGCCTCGACATGCGGCGCCCAGCCGCTGCTGTCGGCGATCGCCTGCACCTGGCCGCTCAGCAGCGCCGTCGTCGTCTCGGCGACGCCGCGGTAGGGAACGTGCAGATAGGTCACCTGCTCCCGCCCGAAGATCTGCGAGATCACCAGGTGGCTGGCGCCGCCGACCCCGGAGGTGCCGATGGAGACGCTGCCGGGATTGGCCCGCATGTGCTCCATCAGCGACTTCCAGTCCTGCCAGGGCGCGTCGGCCCGCACCACGAGGCCGGAGAGATAGCCGGTGATGCCGAGGATGTAGGTGAAGTCGTTCACCGAATCCCAGGTGGCGGAGCGGGTCATGAAGGGGTGGCTCAGCACCCCGGCGTGGATCTGGCCGATGGTGTAGCCATCCGGCTTCGCCTGGCTGTGCAGGATGCTGGCGGCGAAGGTGCCGCGGGCGCCGGGCTTGTTCTCGATGACGACCGGCTGACCCAGGTGGCGGCTGGCGATCTCGCCCATGATGCGCATCTGCGTATCGGTGGAGCCGCCGGCAGCCCAGGGGATGATGAGCCGGATCGGCCGGTCCGGGAAACCGGCGGCGCGTGCTGAGCCGGTGTGAAGAAAGGGGCTGGCGAGGCTGGCGGCGGCAAGGCCCAGCAACGGGCGTCGTGTCGGGCGGGCAGCATCCTGCATGGCGTCTCTCCCATGGCCGGCCGCTTCCATGGCGCCGTGCCGTGGCGAGGATAGGCCAGGGTGATCGCAGGCGGAAACCGGCCGCGTGCGGGATGGCCGAAACCGGCCGATTCTGCTTCATCCTGTCCTTCCGGCGAACCCGCCCCGCCAACCCCTGTCCGGAGCGCCTGGATGAGCGATGCATCGCCCGATCTGGAACTGATCGGCATCGACAAGGCCTTCGCCGGCGCGCCGGTGGTGCGCGACATGAGCCTCGCCGTGCGGCCCGGCGAGTTCCTGGCGCTGCTCGGCCCCAGCGGCTCCGGCAAATCCACCCTGCTGAAACTGATTGCCGGCTTCGAGGCGCCGGACCGCGGCGTGGTGCGGCTGCAGGGCCAGGACATGGCCGGCGTGCCGCCCTGGCGCCGCAACGTCAACACAGTATTCCAGAGCTACGCACTGTTTCCGCACATGACGGTGTTCGACAACATCGCCTATGGCCTGCGGCGCAAGGGCGTGGCGAAGCCGGAGATCGCCCGGCGGGTCGCGGCGATGCTGCGGCTGGTGGCGCTGGAGGATTTCGGCCCGCGGATGCCGGAGACGCTGTCGGGCGGGGAGCAGCAGCGCGTCGCGATGGCCCGCGCCCTGGTCAACCGCCCCGCCGTGCTGCTGCTGGACGAGCCACTCTCGGCGCTCGACCTCAAGATCCGCCGACGGATGCAGCTGGAGCTGAAGCGCATCCACCAGGAGGTTGGCACCACCTTCATCCATGTCACCCATGACCAGGAGGAGGCGCTGGTGCTGGCCGACCGCATCGCCGTGCTGCGCGCCGGGCGCTGCGAGCAGATCGGCAGCGGCGAAGCGATCTACGGCGCCCCCGCTAGCCGTTTCGTCGCCGATTTCATCGGCCAGACCAACTGGCTGGTCGCCACCTACGGCGCCGCTGGGGGGCTGTTGCTGCCCGATGGCACGGTGCTGCGCGCCCCGCCGCAGAAGGGCTTCGTCGCCGGGCGTGTGGAGCTGGGAGTACGGCCGGAGCGCATCGGCCTGGCCGATCCCGCCACGCCGCCGGCGCCCGGCGTGAACCGCCTGCCGGCGCGGCTGCGCAAGGTGATCTTCGAGGGGCCGAGCCTGCTGCTGGAGGCCGAAACCGCCTGGCAGGCGCCGCTCGCAATCCGCCGCCAGCTCGCCGCGGCCGGGCCGCCGGCCCCCGGCCTCGTCCCCGGCGATGCGGTGCTGCTGGAATGGGAGGTCGCCTCGACCATGGTGTTCGCGGCTGGTTGAGTCAGCCGGCGGTGCCGGGCACCGATGGTTCCGGCGCGAAATGCGGGATCGCCGCCAGCAGTTCGGCGGTATAGGCGGCGCGAGGGGCGGCGAAGAGTGCATCGCTCTTCCCTTCCTCCACCACCTTGCCGGCCTGCAGCACGATGATGCGCTGGCACATCATCCGCACCAGGTTGAGGTCGTGGCTGACGAAGAGGAAGCTCAGCCCTTCCTCCCGCCGCAGCCGGTCGAGCAGCGCCAGGATCACCGCCTGCACCGAGACATCCAGCGCCGCCGTGGGCTCATCCAGCACCAGCAGCCGCGGCCGGGCGGCGATGGCGCGGGCGATCCCGACGCGCGCCTGCTGCCCGCCGGAGAGCTGGTGCGGGAAGCGTCCGAGCAACTCCGCCGGCAGCCCGACCCGCTCGGCGCATTCGCCGACCCGTCGCTGCAGCGCCTCGCCTTCACCGAGGCCGGCCAGCAGCTTCAGCGGGTCGGCGATGGACTGGAAGGCGGTGAAGCGCGGGTTGAGGCTTCCGCCATGGTCCTGAAAGACGAGCTGGATGTCGCGGCGATGCGGGTTGCGGTGGAAACCGCGCGCCGGGACGGCGCCGATGTCGGTGCCGTCGAAGCGGATGCTGCCCGCGGTCTGGTCCAGCAACCGGCAGACCAGCCGCGACAGCGTGCTCTTGCCCGAGCCGGACTCGCCGACGAGGCCGAGGCTCTCCCCGGCATCAAGGTGGAAGGAGACGTCATCGACGGCGGTGGTGCCGGCGAAGCGCTTCACCAGCCCCCGCACCTCCAGCAGCCGTCCACCGCGCGGCACGGCAGGCGCCGCGGGCGGTGCGGCCGATGCTTCCGGCAGCAGGCTGGCGATGGTCGATTGGCGGGTCGGCGAGGCGGCGACCAGGCGGCGCGTGTAGGCGTGGCGCGGCGCGCCGAACAGCTTGTGCGGCGGCGCCTCCTCCACCACCAGCCCCTGCTGCATCACCGCGATCCGGCCGCAATACTGCGCCGCCAAGCCAAGGTCATGGGTGATCAGCACCATCGCCATGCCGCGCCGCGCCGTGGTCTCGGACAGCAGATCCATCACCGTCTTCTGGGTGGTGGCGTCGAGGCCGGTGGTCGGTTCGTCCGCGATCAGCAGCGCCGGCTCGCAGGCGATGGCCATGGCGATCATCACCCGCTGGCACATGCCGCCGGAGAGCTCATGCGGATAGGCATCGAGCCGGGCCAGCGGATCGCGGATGCGCACCGCCTCCAGCAGCACCCCGGCGCGGTCCCGCGCCTCCCGCGCCGAGAGCGGTTCATGCGCCCGCAGCACGTCGGCGATCTGCAGCCCGACGGTACGGATCGGGTTCAGCGCGGCGCGCGGGTTCTGGAAGATCATCGACATCGCCGCGCCACGCAGCGGCTGCAACACATGCCGCGGGGCATGGGTGATGTCCTGACCGCGAAAGCTGATGCGGCCGGCGCTGATGCGCCCGGCGCGGTCCAGCAGCCGCATCACCGCCAGCGCCGTCACCGACTTGCCGGAGCCGCTTTCGCCGACGATGCCGAGCGTCTCCCCCACGTGCAGGCCGAGGGAGATGCCGCGCAGGGCTTCCACCAGCCCGTGCCGCGTGGAGAAGCCGACGCGCAGATCCTCGATGGAAAGCAGCGGCGCGGTCATGTGCGCAGCCGCGGATCCAGGATGTCGCGCAACCCATCGCCGAGCAGGTTGAAGCACAGCACCGCCAGCATCAGCGCCAGCCCGGGAAAGGTCACCAGCCACCATCTGCCGGCGGTGATGAAGCGCGCGCCTTCTGCGACCAATATCCCCCATTCCGGCGTCGGCGGCCGCACCCCGAGGCCGAGGAAGGACAGACCCGCCACGTTCAGAATGGCCCAGCCGAGGTTGAGCGAGATCTGCACCGCCATGGCCGGCAGCACATTCGGCAGCAGGAAGCGCAGCACCACCTGGGCATGGCTGTTGCCCGAGGCGCGGGCCGCCTCCACCCAGCCGACATTGCGGCGGATGTTCACCTCGGCGCGGGCGAAGCGGATGTAGAAGGGCAGGTTGATCAGCGCCGTGGCGATGACGATGTTCTCCACCCGGTTGCCGAAGGCGGCGACCATCGCCATGGCCAGGACGAAGAGCGGAAAGGCCATCAGCAGCTCGACGAGGCGGCCGACCCAGCGGTCCAGCCTGCCGCCGACGTAGCCGCAGAAGGCGCCGATCGGAGCACCGGCGGCGAAGGAGAGCGTCACCGCCGAGGCGGCGATCAGCAGGTCGAGCCGGGTCGCCACCAGCACCCGGCTGAACACGTCCCGTCCAAGCTGGTCGGTGCCGAACCAATGCGCGGCGGAGGGTGGTCGCAGCGCGACCGGCACGTTGGACGCCACCGGATCGTAAGGCACGAGTGCCGGGCCGAAGACGGCAAGCAGCACCATCAGGGTCGCGCCGAGGCCGGCGGCCAGGGTCACCGGATTGCCGCGCAGCACCCAGCCGGCGTGGCGCAGGGTCGCGCTCATCCGACATTCACCCGCGGGTCGGCGACGCCGTAGAGCACGTCGATGGCAAGGTTCACCATGACGAAGATCATCGCCATCAGCAGCACGAAACCCTGCACCGGCGCGTAATCCGAGGCCAGCAGCGCATCCAGCGCATAGGAGGCGACACCAGGCCAGGAGAACACCTTCTCAACCAGCACATTGGCGCCGAGCATGGTGGAGAAGACGATGCCCATGATGGTGATCACCGGCAGCAGCGCGTTGCGCAACGCATAGACCAGCACCACCTGCCGCCGCGACAGACCAAGCGCATCGGCCGTACGGATGAAATCGCTGGTCAGCACCGCGAGCATTGAGGCACGGGTCATCCGCGCCAGCGGCGCCAGCACGAACAGCGCCATGGTGGCGGCCGGCAGCACCAGCTGGCTGGCGGCGGCGAGCCAGGCTTCGGCATCGCCGGCGAGCAGCGCATCGACCAGCAGGAAGCCGGTCACCTCCGGCGGCTGGGAGACGAAGACATCGATCCGCCCGCTCGGATCCGGCGCCCAGCCCAGCAGGGTGTAGAAGGTGTAGATCAGCAGCAGGCCGGAGACGAAGGTCGGCATGCAGACCCCAAGCGTGCAGAGCAGCCGCACCGCATGGTCGGTCAGGGAGTTCGGCCGAAGCGCGGCGAGGATGCCGAGCGGCAGGGCCAGCGACAGCGCCAGCGCCAGGGCGCAGAAGGTCAGCTCCAACGAGGCCGGCATCCGGCGCCGCAGGTCGTCCACCACCGGCTGGCCGGTGGACAGGGAGCGGCCGAGATTGCCCCGGGCGACATCGCCGAGGTAGTGCAGCAACTGTACCGGAATCGGCTGGTCGAGCCCCATCTCCCGGCGCAGCGCCTCCACCTCCTCCGGCCCTGCATTGGGGCCGGAGGCGAAGAAGGCCGCCGGATCGCCCGGCAGCACCCGCATCAACAGGAAGGTGAAGACCACCACGCCGAACAGCGCCGGCAGCGAGGCCAGCAGTCGCTGCCCGAGCCGCCGGGCAATACCATGGAAGGCACGCATCCGTGGCGCGGCGCCAGATGCGGATGAGGTCGCGGAAGTCGGTCTGCGGATCGTAACGATAGGTATAGTCCTCGACCGCGCATTCATCACCGCCTCTTGGTACGGCGGAGCGGGTACGGCGAAGCCGACTACAGCGGATTGCATTGCGTCTCAACGCCAGTCCGCTATCGCCTGTCGTTTGCAGGGCGGCTTCACGCCCCTCCGCGATCCGCCCTAATCCTTGAGGAATTCCAGCAGCTTCGCGCTGACCGCCTCCGGCTGCTCCTGCTGCACCCAATGGCCGGCGCCCTCGATCAGATGCACCGCCGCCATCTTCGTGCAGGCCTCTCGCCGCATCCGCTCCAGCGCGCCGGGGGTCTGGTGGATGCCCCAGTCGCTGGCGCCGCCGATGAATACCGCCGGCACGTCGATGGTGCGGCCGGCGAAGACCTCGGCCTCGGCATCGAAGCGGCCGGTGGTGCGGCAGCGGTACCATTGCAGCCCGCCCTGGAAGCCGGTGCGGGAATACTCGCCGCTGTAGACCCGCAGCTCGCCCTCCGGCAGCCAGCGGCAGGCGGCGATGGCGTCGGCGCCCGGCATCTCAGGCGCCACCTGCGCCGCCATGGTGCGGTCGAGGTCCATGACGTAGTAGCCGGGCAGCTTCGCCAGTTCCTCCGCGCTCCAGGATTGCAGCGGGGCCGGCTTGTTCTCCGCCCAGTCGGCGCTCTTCACGTGGTAGTAGGCGCGCAGGAAGTCGTGCACGCCCTGCGGCGCGCGCCACATGTCCTCATTCGCCGGCCGGGTCGAGTAGTACCATTGGTAGTGCTTGCGTGGCCGCGGCAAGGCGGCGAGGGCGGCATGCACATCGGCCGGCGCGCGACGCGGCGCCCTGCCCAGCGGGAGCGGCGGCACACCGGTGAAGGGCGCGCTCATCAGCGCGACGCGGCGGAACACATCCGGCCGCAGCAGCGCGCACCAGGCGGCGACCGGGGAGCCGAAATCATGCCCGACCACCGCCGCCACCTCCCGCGCACCGAATGCGGCCACCAGCCCCAGCACGTCGCGCACCAGGTTGAGCATGCGGAAGGGCGCAAGATCGGCATCGTAGTCGGCATCCCAGCCGGTGGTGCGGCCGTAGCCACGCTGGTCCGGCGCGACCACATGGTAGCCGGCCGCGGCCAGCGCCGGCATCACCTTGCGCCAGGAATAGGCGAGTTCCGGGAAGCCATGCAGCAGCAGCAGCAGCGGGTGGCCCGGCGTTCCGGCTTCCAGCACATGCATCCTCAGCCCGTTGATGCCGGGGATGAAGCCGGCGCGGATGCCGGCGGGCAGGGCGGTGGCGTCGAGTGGTGCGATCATGGAGTCCTCCAATCCTCCGCCATGATGCCCGGGGGCAGGGGCGCCGGCTACGGCAGGGCAGGGCGCCGCCGGGGAGCGTCAGCCCGGCAGGCTGAAGATCCGCCCGAGCGCCGCCGCCGGCGCCGGATCGAGGCCGAGTGCGGCGAGGCAGGCCCAGACGCCGACCGCGGCGGAATCCAGTACCGGCACGCCGAGCTCCGCTTCCAGCGGCGCCATCAGCATCCAGCCGGGCAGGTTGGTGCTCCAGATCAGGATGGCATCGGGCCGCGCCTCCGCCGCCACCTCCCGCACCAGCGCGGCAATCCGCCCGGGCGGCACAGCGCTGGCCGCGAGATTGTCGGTCAGCCCCAGCCCGCGCATCGCCACCGTCTCCAGCCCCAGTGGGTCGAAGCCGGCGCCGGAGGCCCGGGCATATTCGGTGGCGCCCGGCACGACGAGGCCGATCCGCTGCGCGCCGAGCCGTTGCAGCAGGGTACCGGTGGCCAGCGAGGTGGTGGTGGCCGGCACCCCGGCTGCCTCCGCCATCATCGTGCAGAGCGCCTTATCCACCGGCAGGCCGAGCCCGGCGCCCTTGGTGCCGTTCCAGCACACCACCTCGACACCGGCATGGCCGAGCAGCCAGGCCGCCTGCCGGTAGCTCTCGGTGGCATAGGCGTCAGCCGGCTGGCCGAGCCCGTCGCCGTAGTAGGGAACCCGGGCGAAGCAGGAATCGAGCTGCGGGAAATGCCGCAGCACGGCCTGCACCACGCGCTCCACCGTGCGGTTGGAGGAGGGTGTGATGGTCCCGATGGCGCGGCGGTTCATGACGTCCTCACCACCGTGATGGCGACGGCACGCGGACCATGTGGCCCTGTGCCGAAGCCGGGGTGCAGGAGATGGAATACCAGCGTCATGGCGGCTCTCCACGCAGCGCCGCGGGCGAGCGGCGTGGCGTGGTGGAGCAAGCCGCGTGCCGTCGCCGAAGGCATGGGCGCGTGAGATGGCCCGCACGGCGCTGCCGCCGAATTGGGCGGGGCAGGGCCAGGACTGCGTCCCGCCGGCGCAGCCTACCCGGCGCGGGGAAAGTAGCCGCCGCGCGACAGCCCGTGGGCTGACTTGCGGGCCTTGATCTCGGCCCGGGCGACGGTGCGCAGATGCACCTCATCCGGCCCGTCGATGAAGCGCAGCGCCCGGCCCCAGGCATAGAGGTAGGCGAGAGGCGTATCCGGCGTCAGCCCCATGGCGCCGAACACCTGCATGGCGCGATCCACCACCCGTGTCTGCAGCCGCGCCGCCGCCAGCTTGATGGCGGAGACATCGACACGCGCCGCCTTGTTGCCCTCGCGGTCCATCAGCCAGGCAGCGCGCAGCACCAGCAGCCGCACCTGGTCGATCTCGATGCGGCTCTCGGCGATCCAGTCCTGGACATTGCTGTATTCCGCCAGATGCTTCCCGAAGGCGACGCGTTCCAGCGCGCGGTCGGTCATCAGCTCCAGCGCCAGCTCGCATTGGCCGATGGTGCGCATGCAATGGTGGATGCGCCCGGGGCCGAGCCGCGCCTGCATCAGCGCGAAGGCCGCGCCTTCCTCGCCGAGCCGGGCCGAAAGCGGCACCCGGGCGTCCTGGAACAGCACCTCGCAATGGCCCTCCGGCGCGTGATGGCCCATCACCGGCACGTTGCGCACCACGGTGACGCCTGCCGTGCCCTTCGGCACCAGCAGGATGGTGTGGCGTTCATGCGGGCCGAGTGCGGCGCGATCCTCCTGCCGCCCCATCACCAGGAAGACCGCGGCATTCGGGTGGATGGCGCCGGTGGTGAACCATTTGCGGCCGTTGATGACGTAGCCTTCCGCCTCGCGCCGGATGCTGGTGGCAATGTTGGTCGGGTCGCTGCTGGCGGTGTCGGGCTCGGTCATCGCCACGCAGCTTCTGATCTCGCCGCGCAGCAGCGGGTCGAGATAGCGCTCCCGCTGCTCTGGCGTGGCGAAGAGATGCAGCACCTCCATGTTGCCGGTGTCGGGGGCGTTGCAGTTGAACACCTCGGAGGCCCAGGGCACCCGGCCCATGATCTCGGCCAGCGGGGCGTATTCCAGGTTGGTCAGCGCGGTGCCGGGCTCGTCATCCTTCAGCCCGGGCAGGAAGAGGTTCCACAGCCCCTCCGCCTGCGCCTTCGCCTTCAGATCGTCGATTATGGCCAGCGGGAACTCGCCGCTGTCGGCGATGCGGCGGAACTCCGCATCGGCAGGCAGCACCTGGCGGTCCATGAAGTCGAGCAGCCGCGCCTGCAGCGCCCGCACCTTGTCCGAATAGGCGAAATCCACCCTAGCCTCCGATGCTGTCCAGGCCACGCCGCGCCAGCGCCACCGAGAGTTCGCCGACCGAAGCCGCATTCGCCGCCGCCGCCGTGCCGGCCCGCGCCCGGGCGGCGATGCCCTCGAAGATCACCGCGAAGCGGAACATCGCGAAGGCGACGTGGAAGGTCGCCATGCGCGGCGCCGGGCGCCGCCGGCTGGCGTAGTAATGCGCGACGTATTCTGCCTCGGTCGGGATCCCGAGGCCGGTAATGTCGAGACCGAGCATCCCGCCATATTCATCCGGCGCGCTGCGCCAGGGGATGACACTGAAGGCAAGGTCGGCCAGCGGATGGCCGATGGTCGAAAGCTCCCAGTCCAGCACCGCGACGACGCGCGGCTCGGTCGGGTGGAACAACACGTTGCCGGGGCGGTAGTCGCCATGCACCACGGCGGTCTCGCCGTCATCGGCCGGGATGTGCGCGCCGACCCATGCCGCCAGCGTCGTCAGCTCGGGGATGTCACGGAAGCGCTGGGCCTCCCACTGCTTCGTCCAGCGGCCGACCTGGCGCTCGAAGTAATTGCCCGGCCGGCCGAAGCCTTCGAGGCCCGCCGCCCGCCAGTCCACGTCATGCAGCTTCGCCAGGGTTGCGGCGAAGGAGAAATACATGGCGCGGCGCTCGGCGACGGCCGCGCCCGGCAGGTCGCAGCTGTCGAACACCCGGCCCTCGACCCGTTCCATGACGTAGAAGGGGGTGCCGACCACCTCCTCCCCGGCGTGGAACAGCACCACCGGCGGCACCGGCACGTCGGTCGCGGCCAGCGCCTGCAGCACCCGCGCCTCCCGGTCCACGGCATGGGCGGAGGGCAGCACCTCGCCGCCCGGCTTCTTGCGCAGCACCAGCCGGCGATTGGCGTAGGTGACGAAGAAGGTCGGGTTGGACTGGCCGCCCGAGATCCGCGTCAGCGCCATCGGGCCGGCGAGGCCGGGAATGGCGTCGCGCAGGAAGGCGTCGAGTCGCGCCGGTTCGAATCCTGCCGCGTCCTGCACTGGCTCGGCCACGGTTCCTCCTCCTGGCGGTCAGGGCGCCACCATGGCGGCGGAAGCGCCCGCGGGCAACCGCGCCGCGTTGACTTCCTGCCCCACGGGGCGCGAGGATCGTCGTAACCAGAACCATTGGGGAGGATTTCGTGAGCGATGCGCCCGCGGTGCTGTTCGAGCTTGCCGAGCCGCATATTGCCCTGGTCACGCTGAACCGGCCGGCAGCGCGCAACGCCGTGAACGGCGCGGTGGCGGAGGCGCTGGAAGCCGCTGTCGCCCGGGTCGAGGCGGACCCCGAGATCTGGGCCGCGGTGCTGACCGGTGCCGGGCCGCACGCCTTCTGTGCCGGCGCCGATCTGAAGGAGGTTTCGGCCGGCCGCGTCGCCACCCTGGCGCGGCAGGGCACCGGCTTCGCCGGCTTCGTCCAGGCCCCTCGCAGCAAGCTGTGGATCGCCGCGGCCCAGGGCCATGCGCTGGCCGGCGGGCTGGAGATCCTGCTGGCTTGCGACCTCGCCGTCGGCGCCGAAAGCGCCACCTTCGGCCTGCCGGAGGTGAAGCGCAGCCTGGTCGCGGGGGCGGGCGGCGTGTTCCGCCTGCCGCGGGCGCTGCCGAAGTCGATCGCGCTGCAGATGATCGCCACCGGCGAGCCGATCAGCGCCGCGCTGGCGCATCAGCACGGGTTGCTGAACGCGGTGGTGCCGCAGGACCAGGTGCTGGAGGCGGCGTTGGCGCTGGCTCGCAAGGTCTGCGCCAACGCCCCCATCGCGGTGCGGGAGAGCCTCGCCATCGCCCGGCAGGCGGCCGATCTCGACGAGGCGGCGCTGTGGCGGCTCAGCCGCGAGGCCAGCGCCCGGATCCGTGACACCGAGGATTTCCAGGAAGGCCCGCGGGCCTTCGTCGAGAAACGCGCGCCACGCTGGACAGGACGCTGATCATGCATCGCAGGAGTTTCTTTGCCGCAGCCGCGTTGGCCGCCCCCGCCTTCGCGCCCGCCCTGGCACAGGGCCGCTGGCCGGCGCGCGAGCTGCAACTCGTCACCGGCTTCGGGCCGGGCGGCGGCACCGATGTGGTGGCGCGCGCCATCGCCGCGCATATGGAGAAATCCCTCGGCGTGTCGGTGGTGGTGCGCAACACCCCAGGCGCCGGCGGCACGCTCGGGCCAACCCGCATCGCCCAGTCACGGCCGGATGGCTACACCTTCGGCCTGGTCGGCTTCTCCGCCCTGGTGGTGGCGCCGCTGACAATGGACCTGCCCTACAAGCCTTGGGAAAGCTTCGACTTCCTCGCCTGCACCTCGGAGCTCAGGATCGGCGTGCCGGTGGGCCCCTCATTGCCCAATGTGCGGACCTTGGCGGATTTCATCGCCGAGGGGAAACGGCGGTCGCTCAACATCGCCAGTACCAACCCGGGCTCGGCGGTCAGCTTCTTCGACCTGGCCCGGCTGACCGGGATGCAGATGACCTATGTGCAGATTCCGAGCATCACCGAGGCGGCGGCGCAGGTCGCCGGCGGCCATATCGACAGCTACACCGGCACTTCGGAGATGATCGGGCTGGTGAAGGGCGGCAATCTGCGCATGCTGGCCAGCGCCAGCGTCGACCGCTGGCCGGAGTTCCCCGAGGTGCCGACCCTGATCGAGCAGGGATTCGAGACGGCGACGCGTCAGCTCATCATCTGGGCCGGCCCGGCCGGGCTGCCGGCGCCGATCCGCGAGCGGCTGGAGGCGGCGCTACTGGCCGCGGCGCGCGACCCGGAGGTGCTGAAGCGTCAGGAGGCCACCAGCATCGCCCCGCGCCCGCTCAACCGCACCGATCTGATGCAGGTGGTGCAGGAGGTGCGGCCCGGGGTGGAGGCGGCGCTGACCGCCTCCGGCATGGTGCGCCGGCGCGGCTGAGGCGCCGCGCCCATGACTCAGGCGCGGATCCAGGTTTCCGAGAAGGCCAGCATCGCCGTGCTGATCCGCTTGCCGGCGACATCGCGCGGCGCCGGCTTGCCCGGCAGCGTGCGGCCGTTGACGCTGATGCTGGCGGCGTCGCAGCCGACGAAGAGGCTCGGCATGGCATGCTTGCCGGTGGCCGATTGCGCCGGGGTCAGGGCGAAGCAGAAGGGTGCGCCGAGGCCGGACCAGTTCAGCGCCACGGTCAGGTCGCCGGCCTTCACCGTCTCGGTGTAGCTGCGCGCCGGATCGCCGGAAGCGACCACGCTGTCCAGCTTGCGGTAGGTGATGCCGGCCAGCCCCGGCAGCCCGCGCCAGGCGCCGAAATGCGAGACGAAATCGCTGATGAGGTAGCGCGCCAGTGGCTCGTTGTCAGTCAGCACGACATTGCCCGGCGCGCCGTTCTGCTGCGGGTTCTCCAGCAGAACCAGCGCATGGCCGCGGCCATGCGGCGAGAGTACCACGCGGAAGAAGCTGGCGAGCGCGGTGAACGGCCCGTCCGGGTCGGTCTTCAGGCTGATGCCGGGGTTCTCCCCGGACCATTCGACGGTGCCGGGAAACAGGATCGGTTCGGCCATGTTGGGTTCCTCCCTCAGTGTGAATGGATCATGTGCCGCCGACAAAATCCAGGATCTCGCCGAACAGCCGCTCGGGCGCGTCGACGCGCATGGAATGGCTGCTCTCCTCGACGACCGTCAGCCGGGAGCCCGGCAGCAGCGCGTGGATCTCCTCGGAGAATTCCGGCGGGCAGATCCAGTCGTGGCGCCCGGCCAGGATCAGCACCGGCGCGGTGATGCGCGGCAGCTCCGGCCGCAGGTCGAAGCCGCGCAGGAAGCCGTCCGGGCGGAAGGCGCGGTTCAGCGCCTCCGGCGAATGCACGGCGCGGGCGATACCGGCTTCCGCCGCCTCGGCGTTGAAACGCACCGAGTAGAGCGGGCCCATCACCCGGTAGTAGTGTTTCAGCTCGGCCTCGTCGGCAAAGCCGCCGGACCAGACCTTGGCGCAGAGTGCCTGCTGCTCCGGCGTGCCGCGTTCCGCCAGGATCTCCTGCGCCCGCGGGATGAAGCCGCCATGCGCGGCGGTGACGACGAGGACGAGGTGGGAGACGCTGGCGGGGTAGCGCGCCGCATGCGCCATCGCCACCATCCCGCCGTAGCTGGTGCCGATGGAGACGATCGGGCCGCAGCCGAGGTGACGGCGCAGCGCCTCCATATCCTCGACATTCTCGTCGAGGTTCCAGCGCGCCGGATCGCCGCGGCCGGAGCGGCCCTGGCCGCGATGGTCGAAATAGACCACCTGCATCGCCTCGGTCAGCGCCGTGTAACCGGGCTTGAAGCCGGTGTGGTCGGAGCCCGGCCCGCCATGGATGGCGAAGGCGATGGGGCGCTCCTGCATCCGGGTGCCTTCGACCACCAGTCCGGGGCCGTCGATATCGAAGTAGATCTCGGTGTCGCGGACCGCGGCGCGCATGGCGTCAGCGTCTCGGCGCGCCAGGCTGGCGCAGCGGATGCGCTGCGGTGAAGCACGGGTCGGCCTCGCAGGCGGCGACCACGCGGGCGATGTTGGGCATGCCGTCGAGGCTGCCGCCGCGCTGCTCATAACCGGCGTAGAGGCTGTAGAGGAAGAGGTCGGCCAGGGTCGGCGCCCCGCCATGGCTCCAGGGGCCGGGCACCGCGTCGCGCGCCAGATGGGCTTCGGTGGCACGCAGGCCGGTCGCCATCCAATGCACCGACCAGGCGGTGATGGCAGCCTCCCCGGCGCCGAACTGCCGGGCCAGCCGGTCTCGCACGCGGGGTACCAGCAGCGGGTGGCTGTCCGCCGCGCTGATCAGGGCCAAGGCCCGCACCCGCGCCCGGCCGCGCGCATCCTTCGGCAGCAGCGGCGGTGCCGGGTGAGTCTCCTCCAGCCATTCGAGGATGGCGAGGGACTGGAACAGCGGTGGCCCGTCGCCGGCCTCCAGCGCCGGCACCGCCGCCTGCGGGTTGAGCGCCAGGAACCCGGGCGCGAATTGCCCGCCGCCCAGAATGTCGATGCTGCGCTCCTCATAGGCCAGCCCCTTCAGGGCAAGGGCGATCCGCACCCGCATCGCCGCCAGAGATCGCCAATGGCCGTAGAGGATCATCGCCCCGGTCCTTTGCCACAGGAGAGGGCCGGACGTCCGGCGATGCCGATGCGTGCCATGGGCAACCCTTTCCTGGACCGCAGGCAGGCTAGTGTCCTGTCCTTGCGGTTCGCAAGCGGAGTTCATGCTCGGCAGGCGCGGGGGCCGCATTGCCGGCATCGCGGTTCGGCGCGACGCTGCCCTGCTGCGCCGCCGCGCCCCGGACCGGGCGGACGGCGGCGGCACCGCGGCACGGTGGCGATGGTCGCGCCTGTGCCGCCGGAGCAGCGTCACGGCGACAACGGAGTGAGCAGGCATGCCCGAAGAGACCAACCACTACGGCGCCACCGTTGCCCGCGCCCATGGCAGGCCGGGGCGCGAGACGCGCCCGACGAGCACCACCATCGACATCCATGCCCATGTCTTCGTACCGGAGGCAGGCGCCTATGTGGCGCCGCACCTCGACCCGGCCACCGTTCCGCTCGGCCGCTTCGCCACCCCGGCGACCCAGGCGCTGAACCGCAAGCAGGATGCCGACCGCCGGACCGTCGGCACCCGGCATGGGCCGCGGCTGGCCGAGCTGGATGCGATGGGCATCGATATGCAGCTCTGTGCCCCGGCGCCGGGGCAGAGCTACTACACCGTCGCGCCGGAGCATGCGGTGGTGGCCAACCGCATGGTGAACGATGGCATCGCCGCCTTCTGCGCGGTGCGGCCTGACCGCTTCCTCGGCCTCGGCACCGTGCCGATGCAGGAGGCCGGGGAGGCGGTGCGGGAGCTGGAGCGCTGCATGGGGCCGCTCGGCTTCAAGGGCGTGCAGGTGCTGACCAATGTCGCCGGCCGCGAGCTTTCCGACCCCGCCTTCGCGGCCTTCTGGGCGACGGCGGAACGGCTCGGCGCGCTGGTGATGATCCATCCGAACGGCTTCACCGAAGGCCAGCGGTTCCGCGAGCACTACTTCAACAACGTCATCGGCAATCCGCTGGATACCACCGTCGCGCTGCACCACCTGATCTTCGACGGGGTGCTCGAACGGCACCCCAGCCTCAAGATCCTGGCGGTGCACGGCGGCGGCTACCTGCCGGCCTATTCCGGGCGGATCGACCACGCCTGGGGCGCGCGGTCCGACAGCCGCGGCAACCTGCCGAAACCGCCGACGCATTATCTGCGGAAGCTCTATTTCGACACCATCGTCTTCACCCCGCACCAGCTGGAATATCTGGTGAAGGTGTATGGCGCCGAGCGCATCCTGATGGGCACCGATTTCCCCTTCGACATGGCCGACAGCGACCCGATCGGCCACATCTGCTCGGTCGAGAGCTTCGACGAGGCGACCCGCGCAGCGCTCGCCGGCGGCAATGCGAAGCGGTTGCTGGGACTCTGAGCGCGGCGGACGGCGGCGGATCACCGGCCCGCCGCCGCGCCTGCAGGAAGCATCCTTCCGCGGCCTTGCCGCGGAAGGCATGCCGAAGCGCCGGTTGGAAGCGACGATCCGGGGCCCCCGCAGAACCGCGCAGCGGTCCTGCGGGGAATTCTCAGACATGGATGCGGTCGAGGTCCTTGCCGGCATTCTCCGGGCTGTACCACCACACCACCGCCGCCTGGCCCAGCATCACCACCGGGATCAGCAGGAAGGCGATCTGGAACGACCCGGTCGCCTCGCGGATCCAGACCGAGACGAAGGGCCACAGCACATAGCCGATGAAGAAGGCCACGGCCCAGGAGAAGCCGTTGCCGACACCCCGGACGCGCGTCGGGTACATCTCCGTGGTGTAGGTTGTCGCCGGGCCCCAGACGCCGAGGAAGCCGATGCTCCAGAGCAGGCCGTAGACCCAGAGCAGGGTGTTGCTCTGGGTATAGGTCCAGAGCGTCAGGAACAACGCGCCCTCGGCCAGCATCAGCACGAAGCCGAGGCGGCGGCCGAATCTGTCGATGATCCAGCCGGCGCCGGCGATGCCAACCACGCCGATCAGCCCCCAGGCGACGTAGAAGCTGCCGTATTCCGCCGCCGACCAGCCATGCGCCTCCTTCAGGAACAGCGGCATCCAGAGGCCGACGGTGGAGAAGGCGATCAGGTTGGTGGTGGCGACGAAGGTCGCAAGCAGGGTGTTGCGGCGCATGTCCGGCAGGAACAGCTGCCGGACGCCGACCTTGCCCGCCTTGTCGATCCAGCGCCGGTCATCCTCGGAGATCATCCGGCCGGCGGCGAGTTCGTCCTTGATCCGCTGCTTGCGGTCCATGGTCCGCACCCAATAGGGCGATTCCGGGCAGAGCAGCCGGACATAGACCGCCAGCAGCGCCACCACCGCGGGCAGCACGAAGGCGGCGCGCCAGCCCCATTGCGCCGCGACCACGGCGGTGATGGTGCCGGCCAGCGCCGCGCCGACGCCCCAGGCGGAGCGGTCGGCGCAGACGATCACCCCGCGCAGCCGCGCCGGCCAGGTCTCCGCCACCAGCATGGAGCCGATCGCCCATTCGCCGTTCAGCGCGAAGCGCACGATGGCATAGGCGGCGACGAAGAAGCCCCAGCTCGGCGCCAGCGCCACCAGCGGCATCATCAGCGAGAACATCGCGATGTTGATCGCCAGCAGGTTGCGACGGCCGAAACGGTCCGCGAGCCAGGGCCAGAGATAGAGGCCGATGATGCCAACCAGCATCGCGATCTGCACGCCGGTGCGGTACTCCGGCAGGCTGACGCCGAACTCCATGATCACCATTGGCGCGACCAGCGCGAAGATCGCGCCATCCATGCCGTCGAAGCCCCAGCCGAGGCCATTGGCCCAGGCGATGTGCCAATGCGTGCTGGTCAGCTTCTCCTGCTGTGCGGCGTTGCGATAGGCGGCGGAGCGCATGTGCCGCGCTTCCAGCGGGCCGCCGGCTATCAACGGCGGCGCGGCAGTGTCGGGCGCAGGTGGAGCAGTGGACGCGCCGAGTGCCGATGAGCTCATGGACGAATCTCCCCTCTGGTTCCGGAGCGCATCGCCAGGACGTGCGCGGTGGATGGCGGGCGGTTGGTCCGACCTCGCCGAGGGATGCTGCAACCCGTGCGGGTGTCGTGCAATCGATTTTGTGTCAGTCCGCCGTTGCACCGGATGCGCGGATGATCGGGATCCACAGCGCGAATTGCTTGTCCCAGAATGCGGCGAGCGCCGCCGCGCCGTCGCCGCGCGGCTCCACCCCGGCCGCTGTCAGCCGCGCCGCGCCGCTGCGCACCGCGGCGATGCCGGCGGCTTCCAGCCGTGCCCTGAGCGGGGCCGGCATTGCCGCAGGGGCGAAGACCGCGTGCCAGTTATAGGTCTCGTAGCCAGGCAGCCCGGCTTCCTGCGCCGTCGGCACCTCCGGCAGCGCCGGGCTGCGTTCCAGGGTGGTGACGGCAAGCGCGCGCACCTGGCCGCTGCGCACCGCGGGGATCACGCTTGCCATGGTGTCGACCATCATGTCCACCGTGCCGGCCAGCAGGTCGGCGAAGGCCGGGCCGGAGCCGCGATAGGGCACATGCGTTGCCTCGGCGCCCGCCATGGTCGCCAGCAGCTGCGCCGACAGATGGGTGATGGTGCCGGCGCCGGAAGAGGCGTAGGTGATCCGCCCCGGTCGCGACTTCATCAGCGCGATCAGCTCCGGCAGGCTGCCAGCCGGCACGCGCGGATTGACCATGATGATGTTTGGCAAGGTGCCGATCAGCGCCAATGGTGCGAAGGCGCGGCGCACGTCGAAGGAGAGGTTGCGGTAGAGCCCGGCGTTCAGCACCGCCGAGGACAAGGTATGGAAGACGAAGGTGTAGCCGTCCGGCGCCGCCGCCAGCGCCGCCTCCGAGCCGATGACCCCGCCCGATCCGCCGCGGTTCTCCACCACCACGGGCTGGCCCAACGCCTCCTGCATGCCGAGGGCGGTGATGCGCGCGACGACATCGGCGGAGCCGCCGGCGGCGAAGGGCACGATCATGCGGACGGGCCGGCTCGGGTAATCGGCCTGGGCGCGGGCGAAGGCCGGCAGGGCGAGGCCGGCAAGCAGGGTGCGGCGGAACATGGACGTGGTCCCTCATTTTCTTGTTGTGCGGAGGCTAGAACGGTTTCATCCCGGCCGGGAACGGCCGATGCAATGTAACCGTTCCGAGGCCAAAGATTTTCGGCATGGGCCCGGCCTCCTGCCCGGGTTGATCAATCCACGCCGCTGCCGGAGACTGCCGTCCGAACCGAGCGGGCCATCGCCCGTGGGAGGAGACCGCGCATGAGCGCAGCCGCCACACCGGCGATCGACGCCGTGGCCTATCGTGCCCGGCAACGTGCCTGGCTTGCCGAGAACCTGCCGCCGCACTGGCGGGCCGATGCGGTGGACTACCGGCCGCCCTCGCTGGATGAAGCCAAGGCGTGGGAAGCGACCCTGCACCGCGAGGGATTCTGGGGCATCGCCTGGCCGCGCGACTATGGCGGCCATGGGCTGACGCTGCGCGAGCACCTGATCAGCAACCAGGAGATCGGCCGGCTGCCAATGCCGGAAAGCCAGAACTCCATCGGCAAGGAGCTGGCCGGGCCGATCATCCTGGCGATCGCCACCGAGGAGCAGAAGCGCCGCTACCTGCCGGCGATCCTCGAGATGCGGGAAATCTGGTGCCAAGGCTTCTCCGAGCCCGAGGCCGGCTCCGACCTCGCCGGGCTCCGCACCCGCGCGACACGGGACGGCGCCGCCTGGCGGATCAACGGCCAGAAGGTCTGGACCAGCGGCGCGCACCGTGCCCAGCGCTGCCTGCTGCTGGCCCGCACCGGGACCATGGAGGAGCGCCACAAGGGCCTCTCGCTGTTTGCGCTGAAGCTGGACCAGCCCGGCGTCACGGTGCGGCCGCTGCGCCAGATCACCGGCGACGCCGAATATTGCGAGGTGTTCTTCGACAATGCCCTGGTCGAGCCCGAGGATGCGCTCGGCGAGCCGGCGAAGGGCTGGGCCGCGGCGGTCAGGGTGCTGGAGGTGGAGCGCGGCACCAACCGCATGTACCGCGGCTGGCGATTCGAGGAGCAGCTGCGCCATCTCGTCACCACCTGCCGCGCCGATCCGGCGCTGGCCCGGTTGCTGGAGGACAGCAGCATCCGCCAGCGCATCGCCCAGGTGCAGGTGGACATCGAGGTGCTGAAGCGGCTGGTCGAGCAGACCGTGGAGGTGCTGGTCGGCGGCGGCAGCATCGGCGGCCACGGCAGCCTCTCGAAGCAGCATTGGAGCGAGGCGCACCAGCGCTTTGCCGCCCTGGCGGTGGAGCTGCTGGAACAGGCGCCCTATCCGGCCTCGCCCGAGGTGGAAGCGGCGCAACGGCGGTTCCGCAAGGCCTATCTCCAGTCCCGGGCGCAGACCATCTATGCCGGCACCACCGAAATCCAGCTCGGCATCATCGCCGATCGGATCCTGAAGCTGCCGCGGGGAGAGGCGCGATGAGCGAGCATTCGGATATCGCGGCGGAGATCGCCCGCACCGCGCAGCGCGTCGTCGCCGAATGCGACGGCCTCGACACCGCGTCGGTGGCGGCCCGTCTGGGCGAGGCCGGGCTGCTCGGCGTGCTGGCGCCGGAGGCGGTGGGCGGGCTTGGCCTGCCGCTCTCGGCGGTGGCGCCGGTGGTGGAAGTGGCGGAGGCCGGGCTGCTGGCCTTCCCGCTGGTCGAGACCCTGCTCGCCGCCCGGCTGCTGGCCGAGACCCAGCCGGATCTGGCCGCGGCGCTGGTCGCGGGGGAGGCGGTGCTGACCATCGCCGGGGCCGGCAGCCTTTCGCCGGGCGTCTCCGGCGTGGTCGGCCGGGCGCCGCTCGGGACGGCGGCGCGATGGCTGCTGGCGCCGCTCGGCGAGGGCGCGGTGCTGCTGGCGCTGGATGCGCCGGGGGTGACGGTGGCGGAGGATCCGGGATTCGACCTGGAACGCCCGGCGGCGCGGGTGAGCGTGTCCGGCGCGACTCCGGCCGCCACCATCCCCGCCGCCGCCTGGGCGACACTCCGGGCCGATGCGCTGCTGCTGCGCGCCGCCGGCGCGCTGGGCGCGGCCGGGCACTGCATGGACCGGGCCATCGAGCACCTGACCGGGCGGCGGCAGTTCGGCCGGCCGCTTGTCACCATGCAGGGGCTGCGCTTCTCCCTGGCCCGGCAGAAGATCGCGCTGGAAGGCGCCCGGCACGCGCTGGAGCACGCCCTGGCCCTGGCCGGGCAGGACCCGCAGGGGGAATCCGTCCCCCGGCTGGTCGCCCGTGCCACCTGCGCCGAGGCCGCCCCGGCGGTCATCGAGAGTGCCATCCAGCTGCATGGCGGCATGGGCTTCACCTGGGATCTCGGCCTGCACCGCCAGCTACGGCGGGCGAAGGAGGCGGCGGCGGCGCTGGATGCGGTGGCGGCCCGCGCCGCCCTGGCCGGGCGGCTGGAGGAGGCCTGGGCGCTCTGAGCCGGGTCGCCGGCTCAGGGTGATCAGGTCGGGAGACCGGCCACAGCCTGTGTCGCCGCAGGGCAACGCTTCCGCTTCCTGTCCCGGCTCCTGCGCGGCGCAGCGTAGCGGGCCGGTTTTGCCCCGGGCGCTTCGGCTGTATGAAGGCCGTTCGAGGACGGAGACCCGAATGGGTGAGGCGCAGGACCGGCCCGCCGGCGACGACATCGCAGCGAAATCCTTCGAGGATGCGCTCGCCGAGCTGGAGGAGATCGTGAAGTCGCTGGAGGGCGGCAGGGGCAGCCTTGCTGAGGCCATCGACAGCTATGCCCGTGGCGACGCCCTGCGCCGCCATTGCGAGCGCAAGCTGGCGGAGGCGGAGGCGAAGGTGCAGGCGGTGGTCGACGCGCCGGGCGGCCCGACCTTGCGCGATGTGGAATGAGGCCCGTCAATCGGATGAGGCCGAGGGGATGGGCATGACCACGACAGCGCCGAGCCTGCAGGGCGCCATGGCGGCCGCCGCGGCCGAAATCGACCAGGCGCTCGACCTCCTGCTGCCGGCCGAGGAAGGCCCTGAGGCGCCGCTTTTCGCGGCCATGCGCTACGCCGCCATCGGTGGCGGCAAGCGGCTGCGCGGCTTCCTGGTGCTGGAAGGGGCGCGGCAATTCGGCGTCTCCCGCAGCGCCGCGCTGCGGGTCGCCAGCGCCATCGAGATGGTGCACGCCTATTCCCTGGTGCACGACGACCTGCCGGCGATGGACAACGACGACCTCCGTCGCGGCAAGCCGACGGTGCACAGGGCCTTCGACGAGGCGACCGCGATCCTCGCCGGCGATGCGCTGCAGACCCATGCCTTCACCGTGCTGGCGGAGGAGGACACCCACAGCGACCCGGCCGTACGGACGGAACTGGTGCGCTGCCTGTCAAAGGCCGCCGGGCCGCGCGGCATGTGCGGCGGGCAGATGCTCGACATGCTGGCGGAAGCTGCCGGGGTGCCACTGGATGAGCCGGCGGTCGGCCGGCTGCAGACCCTGAAGACCGGCAAACTGATCGAATTCTCCGCCGAGGCGGGCGCCGTGTTGGGCAAGGCGCCGCTGGCGCAGCGGCATGCGCTGCTGGCCTATGGTCGCGACCTCGGCGCCGCATTCCAGATTGCCGACGATATTCTTGACGCCACTGCAAGCACCGAGGAAACCGGCAAGCGCACCGGCAAGGATGCCGTGGCGGGCAAGGCCACGCTGGTCGGGCTGCTTGGCCTCGACCGCGCCCGGCTCCAGGCGGAGCGACTGGTGACCCAGGCCAGGGCGCACCTTGACGGTTTCGGTGAACGGGCCGACCTCTTGCGTATGTTGGCCGATTTCGTGATCGAGCGGAGGAGCTGATGTCCCAACCACCCTCCACCCCGCTCCTCGACCGGGTGCGCGTCCCGGCCGATCTGCGCAATTTCTCCGGTGAGCAGCTCAAGCAACTGGCCGATGAGCTGCGGGCGGAAACCATCCACGCCGTCAGCCAGACCGGCGGCCATCTCGGTGCCTCGCTCGGTGTGGTCGAGCTGACCGTCGCGGTCCATGCGGTGTTCGAGACGCCGAAGGACCGGCTCATCTGGGACGTCGGCCACCAGGCCTATCCGCACAAGATCCTGACCGGGCGGCGCGACCGCATCCGCACGCTGCGCCAGGGCGGCGGCCTCTCCGGCTTCACCCGCCGCAGTGAGAGCGAGTACGACCCCTTCGGCGCGGCGCATTCCAGCACCTCCATCTCCTCCGGCCTCGGCATGGCGGTGGCGAGCGACCTGCAGGGCAAGCCACGCAACGTCATTGCGGTGATCGGCGACGGCGCGATGAGCGCCGGCATGGCCTATGAGGCGATGAACAACGCCGGCGCCAACAAGTCGCGGCTGATCGTCGTGCTGAACGACAACGACATGTCGATCGCCCCGCCGGTCGGGGCGATGAGCGCCTATCTGTCGAAGGTCGTCTCCTCCCGGCCCTTCCTCTCGATCCGCGAGATGATGGCGAAGCTGGCACGCCACTTCCCGGCGCCGATCGAGCGCGCCGCCAAGCGTGCCGATGAATATGCCCGCGGCCTGCTGACCGGCGGCACCTTGTTTGAGGAGCTGGGCTTCTACTACGTCGGCCCGATCGATGGGCATGACCTCGACCATCTGCTGCCGGTGCTGCGCAACCTGCGCGACACCGAATTGCAGGGGCCGATCCTGCTGCATGTGGTAACCAAGAAGGGCAAGGGCTATGCCCCGGCCGAGGCCAGCGCCGACAAGTATCACGGTGTGGTGAAGTTCAACGTCATCACCGGCGAGCAGGTGAAGGCGCCGCCCGGCCCGCCGAGCTTCACCAAGGTCTTCTCCAACGCGCTGATCGCCGAGGCCGAGGCGGATGAGAGCATCGTGGCGATCAACGCCGCCATGCCCTCCGGCACTGGCCTCGACGCCTTCGCCAAGCGCTTCCCGAAGCGCAGCTTTGATGTCGGCATCGCCGAGCAGCACGCCGTCACCTTCGCCGCCGGCATGGCGACGGAGGGGATGAAGCCCTTCTGCGCGATCTATTCCACCTTCCTGCAGCGTGCCTATGACCAGGTGGTGCACGATGTGGCGCTGCAGTCCCTGCCGGTGCGCTTCGCCATCGACCGCGCCGGGCTGGTCGGTGCCGATGGCGCGACCCATGCCGGCAGCTTCGACATCGCCTATCTCGGCTGCTTGCCGAAGATGGTGCTGATGGCTGCGGCCGATGAGCAGGAGCTGATGCATATGGTGGCGACCTCCGCCGCCATCGACGACCGGCCCAGCGCCTTCCGCTACCCGCGCGGCGAAGGCTTCGGGCTGGAACTGCCGAAGCGCGGCACGCCGCTCGAGATTGGCCGCGGCCGCATCGTCAAGGAAGGCACCACCGTCGCCATCCTCTCCTATGGTGCGCGGCTGCGGGAATGCCTGAAGGCGGCCGAGGAGCTTGGCGCCCGTGGGCTGTCCACCACCGTCGCCGATGCCCGCTTCGCCAAGCCGCTGGACACCGCGCTGGTCGAGCGGCTGGCGCGCGAGCATGCGGTGCTGATCACCATCGAGGAAGGCTCGGTCGGCGGCTTCGGCAGCTTCGTCATGCAGCACCTCGCCTGGAAGGGGCTGCTCGACAACGGGCTGAAGCTGCGGCCGATGTGCCTGCCGGACTGCTTCATCGACCATGAGAGCCCGAAGAAGCAGTATGATGAGGCCGGGCTGAACGCGGCGCAGATCGTCGCCGCCGCCGTTGCCGCCCTCGGCAGCGACGCCGTGGCGCACCGGCCGGCGCGGGCCTGAGGCCATCGCCAAGGAACGCGCCGACCAGGCGCTGGTCGACCGTGGCTTGGCCGAGAGCCGGACGCGGGCGCAGGCGCTGATCCTCGCCGGCAAGGTGTTTTCCGAGACCCGCCGGATCGAGAAGCCGGGGCAGATGCTCGCGGCCGGCCTGCCGCTGGAGGTGCGCGGGCAGGACCACCCCTGGGTGTCGCGTGGCGGGGTGAAGCTGGCGCATGCGATCGGGCATTTCGGCCTGTCGCCGGCAGGGCGGATCTGCCTCGACATCGGCGCCTCCACCGGCGGCTTCACCGATGTGCTGCTGCACCATGGCGCGGCGAAGGTCTATGCCGTGGATGTCGGGCATGGACAGCTCGCCTGGAGGCTGCGCAACGACCCGCGGGTGGTGGTGCTGGAACGGGTCAATGCCCGCTACCTCGATGCGGCGCAGGTGCCTGAGCCTCCCGGGGTGCTGGTCTGCGACGCCAGCTTCATCGGCCTGCAGACCATCCTGCCGTTCCCGCTCGGCCTCTGCTCCCCCGGCGCCTGGGCGGTGGCGCTGATCAAGCCGCAATTCGAGGTGGGACCGGCCATCGCCAAGGGCGGCGTGGTCCGGGATCCGGCGGTGCATGGCGCGGTCTGTGACCGCATCGCCGCCTGGTGGGCCGCGTTGCCGGGTTGGCAGGTGCTCGGTGTCGAGCCGAGCCCGCTGCTGGGCCCGGAAGGCAACCGGGAGTTCCTGATCGTCGCCAAGCGAACGATATGACGCGGCGCAGCAAGGCCGCTATACCCTGCGCATGAACGAGATTTCGCCCCCCGAGGCCCGCTTTCCCGGGCTGCAGACCGCCGCCACCATCCCCGCCGCGCTGCAGGCCGGTGGCTGGAAGCCCGTGCCGGCCAAGGATTACCCGGCCATGGTCGGCCCTTTCCTCGCCCGCCGCGCCGGCGATGCGTGGGAGTATGCCTTCCTGCCGGAGCAGCGCCACCTGAACATCGGCGGCGTCGTCCATGGCGGCATGCTGATGAGCTTCATGGATGACGTGCTCGGCATGACGGTGTGGGAAAGCGCCGGCCGCAAGCCGGTGACGACCGTGCAGCTCAATCACCACTTCATTGCGCCCGGCAAGCTCGGCGAACTCGTCATCGGCCGTGGCGAGGTGCTGCGCGCGACGCGCAGCGTCGTCTTCATCCGCGGCACGTTGATGTCCGGCGATCGGGTGCTGGTGCATGCCGATGGCGTGTGGAAGATACTGGGAGCCTAGACGCGACACGCGGCGGCGGAGGCCGGCCAGGCCGCGACCCGTCGCGGAACACCGGAGGAAGCGGAAATGCGCAGTGCCGTCATCGTCTCGACCGCGCGGACGCCGATCGGGCGGGCCTACCGCGGCGCCTTCAACGACACCCCGGCGCAGGCGCTGGGCGGCCATGTCATCGCCGAGGCGGTGCGGCGCGCAGGCATCGACCCTGCCGAGGTCGAGGACGTGGTGATGGGTGCCGCGCTGCAGCAGGGCAGCCAGGGCTCGAATTTCGCCCGGCAATGCGCCCTGCGCGCCGGCCTGCCGGACAGCATCCCCGGCATGTCGGTGGACCGGCAGTGCTCCTCCGGGCTGATGGCTATCGCCACCGCGGCAAAGCAGGTGATCGCCGATGGCATGCAGGTGGCGGTCGGCGGCGGGCTCGAATCCATCTCGCTGGTGCAGAACGACAAGATGAACCGTTATCGCACCCGCGATCCCTGGCTCGTGGAGCATGTGCCGCAGCTCTACATGTCGATGCTGGAGACCGCTGAGATCGTCGCCGAGCGCTACCAGGTGACGCGCGAGGCGCAGGATGAATACGCCCTGCGCAGCCAGCAGCGCACCGCCGCTGCCCAGGGCCTCGGCCGCTTCGGCGCCGAGATCGTGCCGCTGCCGAGCATCATGGCCGTCGCCGACAAGGCGACCGGCGCGATCTCCCACAAGGAGGTGACGCTGGCGAAGGATGAGGGCAACCGCCCCGACACCACCCTGGCCGGCCTCTCCGGGCTGAAGCCGGTGCTGACCGAGGGCCAGCGGATCACCGAAGGCCGCTACATCACCGCCGGCAATGCCAGCCAGCTCTCGGACGGCGCCTCGGCTGCGGTGGTGATGGAGGCGAAGGAGGCGGAACGGCGCGGATTGCAGCCACTCGGCATCTATCGTGGCATGGCCGTCGCGGGCTGCGACCCGGCGGAGATGGGTATCGGCCCGGTCTTCGCCGTGCCGAAGCTGCTGGCGAAGCACGGGCTGAAGATGGACGACATCGACCTGTGGGAGCTGAACGAGGCCTTCGCCTGCCAGGTGATCTACTGCCGCGACCGGCTCGGCATCCCGGATGAGCGGTTGAACGTCAACGGCGGTGCCATCTCCATCGGCCACCCCTATGGAATGAGCGGCGCGCGGATGACCGGCCATGCGCTGATCGAGGCGAAGCGGCGGGGCGGCAAATACGTGGTGGTGACGATATGCATCGGTGGCGGCCAGGGCGCCGCCGGCTTGTTCGAGGTCGCCTGAAACGAGACGCCCCGGCCACGGAGGTGGCCGGGGCGTTCTGCTGCCCTCGCCATTGGCAGCGTCAGGCGGCGGGCCGCATGTCCCGCGCGCTGATCTCGGCCAGCAGTGTCCAGACCCGATCGGGATCCATGCGGATCTCAGGGTCGTTCAGCAACCGGTCCAGCTCTGCCAGCTTCGCCTGGAACTCACGTTCGGTCATCGGGGTCCTCATCCTCGTAGCCGCGCCCGCGCAGGCGGGAGCGGCCATTCGCCAGCGGGAACGTGGCAGGAACCCGACAGTTGCAGCACGTTACACGGAAAGCCTGCGGTCACAGGGACGAGAGCACGGCCGGCGCCAGCCCCGGCAGCCTTGCCGCCGGATGGGCCTGGTTGCGAAACCGCAGTTCGCCCTCCGTTGCCCCGAACATCTCGAAGCGGGAGGTGCAGGAAACCGCCACCACCCGCTTCGCCGCCGGAGTGGTCAAGAAACGGCGAACCGCGCCCTCCAGTTCCAGTGCCTCGCGCAGCACCCGCCATTCGCTGCGGTCAAGCTCCTCGAGGAAGACGGCAAGGATGCCGGGATGCCGCCCGGTCAGCCGGGCCCCTGCGGCCAGCGCCAGGCGCCGGCAGACCGCGGCGCTGATCTCATTCTCCCGCCCCGCCCGGGCGGCCATGGCGAAGACGCTGCCGCTGCTGACATCGGCGGTGACCGCCAGATGCGCCTCCGGCCCGAATAGCGCCCGCAGCCGCGCCGGCAGCCCGCCGGGCAAATCCGGCAACTGCGCCCCGGCCAGCACCAACGGGTCCAGCTTCAGGATCGCCTGTGCTCCGGCGTCCTGGCGCTTCTCCGCCGCCAGCATGTCGCTGATGCGCTGGTGCAACTCGGCCAGCTGCTCGGGGCCGGAGATGCCCTCCGGCAAGGTCATCTTCAGCAGGTAGCGGCCGGGGTGGGCGGCCAACCAGCTCAGCAGCTCCGGGTTGATGCGGTCGACCAGGGAGAACCAGTCGCCGCGGTGCACCGGCCGGCCCTCTTCGGCGGAGGCGGTTTCGCACACCACCTCGGCGGTGGCGCCGTCACGCCGCGCCAACAGGTCGAAGGGCGCGCCTTCGGCCAGCCCGGCGAATTCGATGTTGAAGCCGCGGGCCCGCAGCCCTGCCGCGGTGCGCAGCAGGTGGAACAGCGGGATCAGGGTGCGCTGGCCGGTCAGCCCGGCGGTGAGGTCGGCGCGCAGCCGGTCGCGCGCCGCCGCCGGCAGGCTCTCGGCAAGTTGCACCGCGTCCCGCGCGAAGCCGCAGAGCCGGCGCTCCGCCGGGGTGGCGCGGGCCAGCGCGCGGCGATCACCGAGCCGGGCGAGGGCGAGTTCCAGCGCATGCCGGTACTGCGCCGCCCGGCTGCTGAGCGAGCCGGACTGGGCTGGGTTGGTCAGCGCCACAACCCGGCTGGACCAGGCATTGGCGCCGCAGAGGGTGAAGAAGTCAGCGAGCGACGTCGAATCATCTGACAGGTCGGCGATGGGCATGGCCACGTCTCGTCTTCCTCGTTGATCCCGGCTAAGCGCCTTGGTGCCGCTGCCGTCAAGGGCCGGTCGGCCAGGCTGTCTCGGCGCGACGGGCTTTCAACCGCCGGCCGCAACGAATTGGTAGTGCAGCGTCAGTAGAAGACGGCGAGCCATGATGCCGGCGAGGGGTGAGGCAGGTGAGCGTATTCGATCCTCTCCTGTATGTTCTGGAAGACTCCGGCCGCTCCGCCCGCTGGAACTTTCCGCTCGCGGTCAACACGCCGCTGCTGGACTTCGCCGGCATCGGCACCGCGGTCTCGGTGACCTACAGCTTCATGGCCGGCGTGCCGGCCGGCTATGAGTCCCCGGGCGACCACCCCGGCTTTGCCGTCTTCGACACGGGAATGCAGGCCGGGGCGCGACAGGCCCTGGCGGAGTGGGCGGCGGTCGCCAACCTGACCTTCACCGAAGTGTCGGATGCCGGCGACGGCGGCCAGATCCGCTTCGGCCAGGAATCCATGACCGGCATCGGCGGCTATGCCTATCCGCCGAATTTCGCCTATGGCTTCAACCCGCTGACCTCCATCGTCACCAACTACAATCCGGTGCCCTGGATGGGCGACATCTACATCAGCACCGATTCCAACAACGACGCTGTGGCGGAAGGCGCATATGGCTATTACGTGCTGGTGCATGAACTCGGCCATGCGATCGGGCTGCAGCATCCCTTCGAGGGCACCGACCCCCTGGCGGCCGCGCAGGACAATCTGCGTTACACCATCATGGCCTATCAGATCCCGGCAGACCTCGGGATCGTCACCGTCACCGGCGATGCCAGCAGCTACGCCTGGAGCATCTCCAATCTCTATCCCAGCACGCCGATGCTCTACGACATCGCCGCGGCACAGTATCTTTACGGCGCCAACACCGCGACCAACGCCGGTGACACGCGCTATGCCTGGGCGCCGGATGCGCGGCTGCTGGAGACCATCTGGGATGGCGGCGGCAGCGACACCATCGACACCAGCAACCAGACTCTGCCCAGCATCATCAACCTGAAGGATGGGCATTTCAGCAGCATCGCGATGCGGCTGACCGATGCCGACCGGCGGCTGGAAATCCCTGCCTTCGCCACCGCCGTGCCGACGCCGAGCTACGCCGGGGTGGACAACCTCGCCATCGCGTTCGGCGCGGTGATCGAAAATGCCAGGGGCGGCGCCGGCCATGACCGGCTGATCGGCAATGCCGCGGCGAACCGGCTGGAGGGTGGCGCCGGCAATGACACGCTGGAGGGCGATGCCGGCGCCGACACCCTGAGCGGCGGCACCGGCGACGACAGCTACGCGGTGGACAGCCAGGCGGATGTGATCCTCGAGAATGCCGGCGAAGGCTCCGATACCGTCAGCTCCACCGCCAGCTATTCCCTCTACGCCAATATCGAGGCGCTGGTCCTCGCCGGCGGCGCCGGCGACATCTTCGGCGTCGGCAATGAGCAGGCCAACACCATCACCGGCAATGAAGGCGCCAACCTCATCATCGGCCTGGGCGGCGACGACAGTGTCCTCGGCAATGCCGGCAACGACATCCTTAACGGCGGCGATGGCGACGACAGCATGGAGGGCGGCGCCGGCCTCGACCACCTGCTCGGTGGCGCTGGCTGCGACACGCTGACCGGCGGCGAGGATGCCGATGTGCTCCATGGCGAGGCTGGCGACGACCACCTGACCGGTGGTGCCGATCCCGCCTTCGACCTGCTGTTCGGCGGCGCAGGCAACGATACGCTGGACGGCGCCTCCGGCCTCGGCGAGTACGACCACCTCCACGGCGGGACCGGCGACGACGTCTTCTACGTCGATACCCCGGCCGACCTCATCTTCGAATTCGCCGGCGAGGGCAACGACACGGTCTTCGCCGACATCCCCGGTGCCGGCTTCCACCTCGGCCAGGAGATCGAGAATCTCACCCTGCTGGGCGCCATCCTCTTCGGCGTCGGCAATGCGCTCGACAACCGGGTGACCGGCAGTGCCACGGCGAATTGGCTGTTCGGCGGCGCTGGCGCCGACACGCTGAACGGCATGGCCGGCAATGACGTGCTGTACGGCGAGGCCGGCGCCGACAGCTTCGTCTTCGAGCGCGGGACCGGCAGCGATGCCATCGGCGATTTCACTTCCAACCTGGACCATATCCTGCTGGTCAACCTCGGCTTCGCCTGCTTCGGCCAGGTGCAGGCTGCCTTCTCGGTGGTGGGCGGCAGCAGCGCCATCGACCTCGGCCAGGGCGATGTCATCGTGCTGCTCGGCGTCACCAGCCTGGTCGAGGCGGATGTGCACTTCGCCTGAAGCTTGCGGTTCCGGCAGGCCCCGATCGGCCTGCATCAGGTGAATGATCGCTTTGGTCGGTATCAGTTGCCACTGGCCCTGCTCCGACCCACCGGGGATGAAAACCCGGCGCGGCTTTCAGCCTGACGGCGCGGTTTCCGTCTGGTTGGCGTGGGCGCCGCGCCGCGCCCAAAGGGTCAGCGCCGCCGAGCCGATGGCGGCGACGATGAAGGTGCCGCGGTAATCGAGCACCAGCAGCCCCAGCCCGAAGGCGAGCGACCCGGCGCCCTGGCCAAGGAACAGCGCCATCGCAAAGGCCGACATGGCGGTGCCACGGGCCTCCGGCAGGGCCTCGCTTGCCATGGTCAGCAGCACGCCATGGAACATGTAGAACATCAGGCCGAGCCCGAGCTGCAGCAGCCCCACCACCCACCAGTTCGGCGCCAGCGCCAGGGCCGTCAGCCCGACGGCGAGGCCGGTGCCGCCGATCGACAGCAGCCCACGCTCGCCGAAGCGCCGCACCAGGCGGCGGGCGAAGCGGGTGTAGAGGAAGGCGCCGGCGCCGAAGCCGGCCACCAGCAGGCCGGCCTCGGCAATGCCGCGGTCGAAGCCTTCCACCAGGAAGGCGCCGACGAAGGGAAAGGCACCGCCGAACAGGCAGAAGCCGTCGAAGAAGGCGATGGCCAGGAGCCAGCGACCCGAAGGACGGCGCAGCAGCACGCCATAGCCCGGAGCGCCGGTCCGCCGCGGCGGCGGTCGCCACAAGGATTGCCGGAGGCGCAGCGCCAGGGCCGTGGCCACGCCGAAGGCCAGCAGCCCAAGCAGGATCAGCGGCAGGCGCCAGCCCTGGAATTCCGCGATGATGCCGGCGATCGGCCCGGCCAGCATCTGCGCCATTACCATCCCGGTGGAAAACCGCGCCAGCGCGCCCTGGCGTTCGGCATAGGGCACGGTGTCGCCGAGATGCGCCATCAGCAGCGGAATTACCGCGCCCGCCCACATCCCGGCCAGGACCCGGTAGCCCACCAGTTCGCCAAGGTCGGCTGCCATGGCGCTGCCAATCAGCGTCGCGCCGTAGAGCAGCAGCGCGAAGAAGGCGATGCGCGGCTTGCCCAGGCGGTCGCCGAGCGGGCCGGCGACCAGCTGCACCATTCCATAGGCGACGACGAAGGCGGCGACCACCGGAGTGGTGGCCGCGACGGTGACGCCGAGATCCGCCGCCAGCATCGGCAGCAGCGGATCCAGCATGCGCATGCCCGATCCAGTGGTGAAGCCGGCGAGCGCGAACAGGGCGATGGGAGGGGCGGGAGACATTGGGCGGCGCATTGGTGCCTGCGGACCCTATTACGTCAAGCACCCGTAACGTGAGCAACCACTGCGCGTCGTCGTATCCGGCCTGGGCCGGGGTCAGCTCAGCGGGTCGAGCGTCTCCGCCACCGCCACTTTCTGCTGCCGCGGCAGTAGCTTCATCACCAGGATGAAGGCCGATAGCGCCAGGCAGATGCCATTGGTGACGATCAGCGGCAAAGCACCGAGCAGCAGCCCATAGGTCAGCCATAGCGCGAATCCGACCACCGTCACCGCGTACATGCCGGCGGAGATCGCCGCGGTGTCGCGGGTACGGATCACTTTCCACGCCTGTGGCAGAAAGCTGGTGGTGGAGGCGAGGGTGGCAGCCGCCCCCACTAGGGTGGCAACATCCATGGTGGTCTCCGAGGCAGGCGGCCTCACGGCGGCGAACCGACAGGCCAAGCCGCTGCAACCGCCGGCGCCGCGCGTGGTTCCGTGGCGGATTGATATTAGTCTGCCGTAATGACCCAGGTTCGCAGACCATGGCCCCGGTTGGCCCAAGGGAGGGAAGGACCAAGACATGATGCTTCGTCGCAATGCATTGGCGCTGGGCGCCGCGGGGCTGCTCGCAGCGCCGGCCCGTGCCCAGGCCTTCCCGCAGCGGCCGGTCCGGTTGGTTGTCGCCTTCCCGCCGGGCGGACCGACCGATGTCGTCGCCCGCATCCTCGCCGAGCGCATGGCCCGCGACCTCGGCCAGCCGGTGGTGGTGGAGAACCGTGGCGGCGCCAATGGCAACATCGCCGGCGAGGCGGTCGCCAAATCCGAGGCGGATGGCCATACGCTGCTCTACAACACCTCCTCCATCGCCATCAGCCGGGCGCTGTACCGCCGGCTGCCCTACGACGTGCTGCGCGACCTGGCGCCGGTGGCGCTGACCGCCGCCTCGCCGCTGGCGCTGGTGGTCAACCCGGCGATGCTGCCGCGCGACGCCGCCGGCTTCATCGCCTGGATCAAGGCGAATCCCGGCAAACTCAGCTATTCCTCCGGCGGCATCGGCAACATCTCCCACCTCGTCAGCTTCCTGGTGCTGCGGCACATCGGCGGCGAGGCGGTGCACGTGCCCTACCGCGGCACCGCGGCGGCACTGATGGATACGGCGGCGGGCAATGTGCAGTTCACCTCGGATACCGTGGTCACCGCCCTGCCGGTGATCCAGGACGGCCGGGTGCGGGCCATCGCGGTGAGCAGCGCCGAGCGCACGCCTCTGCTGCCCGAGGTGCCGAGCATGTCGGAGGCCGGGCTGACGCCGCCGGGCTTCGACCTCGGCGCCTGGCAGGGGATCATGGCGCCGGCGCAGACCCCGCCGGCGGCGATCGCCCGGCTGAATCAGGCGGTGGCCGCGGCGCTGACCGATGCCGAGGTGCGGGCCAAGCTGGCTGCCCAGGGCGCCAAGCCGACCGGCGGCAGCGCGGCGGATTACGCCCGCTACCTGCAATCCGAAGTGACGCTCTGGACCCGGGTGGTGGCGGAGAGCGGGGCGACGGCGGAGTAGGGCAGTCGCCGCTCAGCCGGCCTCGCCGTGGCATCTGCTTGCGGCGAGGGGCGGCGATGCCGAAGTGTGAAGCACGCGTCCCGGCAAGGCCGATCGGCCTTGCCGGCTAGAGCAGATCGCGGAGGGGCGTGAAGGCCCTTGAACGTGAAACTGCTCTGGGGATCAGCCTGATCCTGGCCGGCAGGCCACGTGCTTCAGCCGCCGCCGGCTTTCGGCAGGGCGCCGCAGTTGCTGGCCGGTGCCTCTCCGGCGAAGCGCGCCGCCACCCAGCCATGCGCTTCCATCGCGCCCGCGACCATGACCCCGTTGTGGTCCGACCCGCTGACGGGCCGGTAGGCGAGGCTGGTGCCATTGCTGCAAAGCTGCCCGGCCAAGCTGTCGGTCCAGCCCGGCGGCACCGTCACATCCGCGGTGCCCTGCATGATCATGGTCGGGGCGGCGATGCGCAGCATGCCCGGCTCGTTCTTCGCCGCCATGCTGCTGAAGGCGGTGAGATCGGGCTGCGGCAGGAATTGATCCCTGGCGACGGCGGTGGACCAGTAGCCGGTGGTCAGCGCATGGGTCATGCATTGTTCGTGCAGGTCCGGCAGATGCACCAGTGCGCCCGGCGCCAGCATGCGCCGCAGGTCGATGGACTGATTGGTGCCGGCATAGGATTGCAGCGCATAAAGCACATAGGGCACGGCAAGCTGCACATCCGGCGCCTGCCGCACCGAGTTCAGCCGCCCCATGATCTGCGAGCCCGGCGCGAAGGCCAGGGTGCCGACCTGTGTCAGCTCCGGCACATACGCCGGCCCCTCGGCCCCGGCGAACAGCGCCGCGTGACCTCCCTGCGAATGGCCCATCACCAGGTAACGGGTGCCGATGGCGGCCTCGATCCGGCGCGCCGCGCGCAGCATGTCGAGCACGTTCCGGCCATTCGGCTGACCCTGCAGGAAGGGATGCGGCCCCGGCGTGCCCAGCCCCTGGTAATCCGTCGCCACCACCGCGTAGCCACGCTTGACGAAGCCGTCCAACAGGGTGCGGAGGCCGGCGAGGTAGGGATGCTCGGGGCCGGTCGGCGTATCGAGCGAGGGGGCGCATATCGGTGCCAGGCCGGTGGTGCCATGGGCCCAGGTGATGACCGGCCAGCCACCAGCCGGCGGCGTGCCGGCAGGAATGGCAACCGTGCCGGAGACGGCGACGCTGTTCCCCGCCGGATCAGTGGAGCGATAGAGGACCAGAAGGTTGCTGGCCGCGCTCGGCAGGGAGGCCTCCGCCGCCAGGGGGCGGGCCCAGATCACCGAACCGCGTTCCCCCCGCGGCAACGGGCTGGGTGCCTGGTAGAAGGCCGCACCGGCAGGGCCGGTCCGCACCGGTTGCGCGGCTGCCTCATGGTGCGTGGCGAGGCCGGTGACCATTCCACCCAGCAGCAGGGCGATACGCAGCAAGGCTGGCAACATGGAAGCTTTTCCCCCGGGCCAAGGTCGCGCCGTGGGCTGCTTGACGCCGGCGGTGACGATGCAGCGGCGCGACCAGAGGCAACCGCTATCAAGGAATAGTTACTAAAGATCAACCACTGCGCGATTGCGATTGTCGTGCTGATCTTCAGGCGGCTGGCTGCCGAAGCCGCTCGCTCTCGGTCCTCAGCTGCCCGCAGGCTGCCAGGATGTCCCGCCCGCGCGGCCGGCGGATCGGGCTGGAATAGCCGGCGTCGTTCAGGATGGAGGCGAATTTCGCCGTCTGCTCATGGGTGCTGGTCTGGTAGGGGCTGCCCGGCCAGGGGTTGAAGGGGATCAGGTTGATCTTGGCCGGCAGGCCGCGCAGCAGCCGCACCAGCTCCCGCGCCTCGGCCTCCGAGTCGTTCACTCCGCGCAGCATGACGTATTCGAAGGTGATCCGCCTGGCGTTGCTGGCGCCGGGGTAGCGGCGGCAGGCGGCCAGCAGCTCGGCGATCGGGTATTTGCGGTTCAGCGGCACGATCTCGTCCCGCAGCTCATCCGTCACCGCATGCAGCGACACCGCGAGGTTCACCCCCAGCTCCTCGCCGCAGCGGTCCATCATCGGCACCACGCCGGAGGTGCTGAGGGTGATGCGCCGGCGTGACAGGCCGATACCCTCGCCATCCATGATGATGCGCAGCGCCTTGGCGGTGTTCTCGTAGTTGTAGAGCGGCTCACCCATGCCCATGACGACGATGGTCGAGAGCAGCCGCGGCTTGTCGTCCTTCGGGCTGGGCCATTCGCCGTAGCTGTCGCGCGCCGCCATGAACTGCCCGACGATCTCGGCGGCGCCGAGGTTGCGCACCAGCTTCTGCGTGCCGGTGTGGCAGAACCGGCAGGAGAGGGTGCAGCCGACCTGGGTCGAGATGCAGACGGCGCCGCGATCCTCCTGCGGGTCGGGGATGTAGACCGTCTCCACCTGCTGGCCGTCGCGGAAGCGGAAGAGAAATTTCCGGGTCTCGTCGCGGCTGGTCTGCACCGTCGCCGCTTCCGGCCGGCCGATGACGAAGCGCTCCGCCAGCTTCGCCCGCATTGGCCCGGCGATGCTGGTCATGGCGGCGAAATCGCTGGCGCCCTGGTGGTAGATCCAGTGCCAGAGCTGCTTGGCGCGGAAGGGCTTCTCGCCCATCGCCGCCATCTCCGCCACCAGTTCCTCGCGCGACAGCCCGACTAGCTCCCGCCTGCCGTCCGGCAGCACCGGCGGCGGCGGGTTGAACAGCGCCTGCTTGGCCAGGACGCGGTCGCGCTCGGCGGTGCTGAGGTCGGCGGTGTCCTGGCGTGGCTGATCGAGCGGGCTCATCGGTGCACCGGGCATTCGCGGGAGATGGCATCATAGGCGGCGCTGAAGCCGGCGAGCGGGAAGGTGTCGGTCACCCGGCCGCGGCCGTTCGGGCCGGGGGCCTTGGCCACCGCATCCCGCCCGGCGCGCATCGCCCGGATCGCCGCAGCGCTGTTGCGCGCCGCCGCGGTGCTGCCGGCGGTGTAGAAGGGCAACTCATGCGATCCCACCGTCACCTCCACATCGGTGACGGTGCGCGGATAGGTGTAGCCGGCCGAGATGGTCACCGTGTCCCGCGCGGCGGGGCGGTGGGTGACGGTCAGCATCACGTTCTGCCGGCTGGCGCCCTCGCTGCGGCTGGCCCGGGCGAAGGCGTAGCAGATCTTCTGCCCGCCCTCGGTGTAGGTCGCGGCGATCCAGGACTGGAACTCGCCGAGCTTCTTCGGTCGCTCCTGTTGCGCCTGGGCAAGGACGGGGCACAGCAGCAGGGCGGTGAGCAGGGCCGGGCGAAAGAACATGCGCATGGCGTCTAGATACGGGCGGGCCCCGCCGGCAGCAACCGCCGGGCGGCGGTTGATCCGGTCGTGGCGACGCGGCGCCTGCTTTAACACGGCCGCGCGGCTTTCGGATAAATCCCCGGCGGGGCAGGGCGGCGGCCTGCCCAACCGTCGCCGGCTCAAGCCGCAGCGCCATCGGCCCCTCCCGCCCAAGCCGCCCAGGGCCTATGCAGCCTGGCATGACTGATCCGACCGATGCTCGTCTCGCCGACCAGTACGAGGCCTTCCCCTATCCCGCCCGCGACCCGCGGGAGGAGGCGAAGCGCCTGATCGTCGGCAGCCCCAGCCATCTGCGGGAGATCGACCACTGGATCTTCGGCACAAGCCGCCCCGCCTCCCGGCCGCTGCGCGCCCTGGTGGCCGGCGGCGGTACCGGCGACGGCACCGTCATGCTGGCGCAGCAGATGGCCTGGACCAGGCGCCCGGGGCAGGTCACCTGGCTGGACCGCAGCGCCGCCGCCCGCCGCATCGCCGAGGCCCGTGCCGCCACCCGTGGCCTCGACAACATCCGCTTCATCGAGGGCTCGCTGCTGGAATTGCCGGGCAGCGGCCTCGGGCCCTTCGACTACATCGATTGCTGCGGCGTGCTGCACCACCTGCCGGACCCGCTGGCCGGCCTCCGCGCGCTGGTCTCGGTGCTGGCGCCGGGCGGCGGCCTGGGGCTGATGGTCTATGCCCCGCATGGCCGCACCGGCGTCTATATGCTGCAGGATGCGCTCCGGCTGCTGGCGCCGGCGGAGCAGCCGCCGCCAGCGCGGGTGGAGACCGCCCGCCGGCTGTGGAAGCAGGTGCCGGAGACCGCCTGGCTGCGCCGCAACCCCTGGCTGACCGACCACCTCTCCGGCGGTGATGCCGGGCTCTACGACCTGCTGCTGAACCCGCGCGACGCCGCCTTCACCGTGCCCGGGCTCGCCGCTCTGGTGGCCGCCGCCGGGCTGCGCGTGGCCTGCTGGGTGGAGCCGGTGCGCTACGACCCGGACAGCTACCTCAGCGACCCGAAGCTGCGTGCCCGCACCGCCCGGCTTTCGCCGCTGGACCGCGCGGCCCTGGCCGAGGCGGTCACCGGCAACATGGGCATCCACATCGTCTATTGCGTCCGCGCCGAGGACCCGGAGCCGATGCGGGCCTGGGACGACCCGGCCTCGGTCCCGGTGCTGCGGGAGATGGATGGCCCCACCCTGGCGAAGGGGCTGCCGCGCGACGGCACCATCGCCGTGACCTTCGACGGGCTGCGGGTGGTGCTGCCGATGCCGCGGCTGGCCGGGGCCATCCTGCAACGGGTGGATGGCAGCCGCAGCCTCGGCGCCATCGCCGACGAACTGGCGGCGAACGGCGTCTCGCGGGAGGCATTCTGGCGCGACCTGGCGGCGCTGCGGACGACGATGGAGCCAATGAACCGCCTGCTGCTCGCCGCCCCGACGTGAAACCGCAAACGGCGATCATCATCTTCGGTGCCGCGGTCCGGCCGGACAATACCCCGAGCCCGACCCTCCGCCGCCGGGTGGAGGCCGCGGCGCGCCACGGCGAGGCCCTGGTCCCGCCGCCCATCTACCTGCCGACCGGCGGCCGCGGCCGGCATGGCGACGCCGAAAGCACCATCATGGCGCGGCTGCTGCGGCAGGCCGGCGTGCCCGCTGCCCGCATCCGCGAAGAGCCGACCGGGACCGACACCCTGTCCTCGGTCCGCGCGGCGGTGGCGATGCTGCGCGGCCACCCCGGGCCGGTGCTGGCCGCCACCAGCCGCTACCACCTGCCGCGCTGCCTGCTGCTGCTGCGCCTGGCCGGCCTGCCGGCCCAGTCGGTGCCGATCGGCGCCTCCGGCACCCCGGGCTGGGCGCAGCGCTGGTGGTGGCGGCTGCGGGAAGTGCCGGCGCTGCCCTATGACGCCGCGCTGATGCTGTGGCACCGCGCGCGGGGTGGGTAGGTCGGGTACTGGGCAGAACAGGACGTCGGACGGAGGCGCTGTCCCCGCATCCCTGCTGGGGGAACAAGCTCCCGTGCGAGTCGCTGCCCACGAGGATCAATATACAGGCCGTCTGGAACAGCGGCTGGATGACGGGGCCGGGCAGCTCAGGGTTCCCGGAACGGCCGATCCAATGCGGTCTCAACGAGGTGCCATGGGCTGCCGGATGTTCGATCCTTACCTGCTTCGTTGGGGATTGGTCCCCGATGGTGATCCGATCACAACCCCGACCGCACGGTTGCTGCCGGTCCTGTTGAGCGGTGAGCCAGCCATGCTCAAGCTGTCCCATGCGGAGGACGAGCGCCTCGGCGGCGTGCTGATGGAATGGTGGGACGGAGACGGCGCGGCGCGGGTGTTCGCCCGGGACGATGCGGCCCTCCTGCTGGAACGCGCCATGGGCTCGGCCTCTCTGGCCGACATGGCCCGTACGGGACGCGATGACGAAGCCTGCCGCATCCTGTGCGACGCAGCCGCCCGGTCGCACGCTCCGAGGACGAAGCCGCTTCCTGAACTGACCCCTCTGGCACACTGGTTCCGGCAGCTGGAACCAGCAGCCGCTCGTCACGGTGGCATTCTTGTCCGCTGCGCCGAGACGGCCCGAGCGTTGCTCTCCGAACCGCGCGAATGCCGGGCGTTGCATGGCGATCTGCACCACGGCAACGTTCTCGACTTCGGAGCGCGGGGCTGGCTCGCCATTGATCCCAAACACCTGGTCGGCGAGCGCAGCTTCGATTTCGCCAACATCTTCACCAATCCCGATCTGGCCGACCCGACGTGGCCGGCCGCGACCGAGCCCGGCCGTTTCGCCCGACGCCTTGAGGTCGTCGCCAAGGCCGCGAAGCTGGAACGGGAGCGCCTGCTGCGTTGGATCCTTGCCTGGACCGGTTTATCGGCGGCTTGGTTCCTGCCCGACGATGACCCCATGGCGGCCATAGACCTGCGGATTGCCGAGCTGGCCGCCGCTGAACTGGATCGGTAATCCATGGCGGGAGCCGATCGCAGCTCGGCCGGGATCTGCAGCGTCGTCCGTAGAGCCTATCGGCGCTCCAGGGCATTCCCGCTGTTCCGCGATTTGCTCGCACCGCATCCAGGCAGCTTCACGCTTTCAGGCTTCAACCCTGTGAAAGCCGCCTCCTGCGGCTAGCCTTTGGAGTTGAGGGAGAATTAGGGATTCCATCCCTGGCGGTGCCACAGCTTGCCCATCCGGACGGCGTACCGGCGGGCTGAGGCTGGGGTCTGAGGGACGCTTGTGTTTCCAGCGGGAGTTCGGGGGTGGAGCCACCGGTCCTGCCGCCCGAGGTACCGCCTCCGAACTCCGCATCCTGGTCAGAACGGCATCCGCAGAGTCGCGCCCGGCGAGGGCAGGCGCAGCCCCTGCCCTGGAGGCTGTCGGCGGTCCGGTGATGGGTCGTTGCCGCCGAAGGTCTGGCCCTGGAAGGGCTCCGGCGGGGTTGGCACGCCGAGGGACAGGCTCGACTGCGGCCTGGTATCGCGTAGCGGCGGCAGCACATTGGTGGAGGGCACCGGGGCCGGCTCCAGCCCGGGCCGGGTGGAGGGCGGCGGCGGGCCGTCGATGTCCGGAATCCGCGACGGCTCGGGCGGCGGCTGCGCCGGAGGGGGTGCCGCCGCCTTCGGCCGCGGGCGCGGCCGTCGCCTCCGGGACGGCTCGGCCGCGGCGGCGCCCTGCAGGAATCCCATCCCCAAGCCCACCCCCAGCCCGATGAGCCAGCCCCTGCGCGCCACCTCGTTCTGCATGAGAATGAGACGTCCCATCCGCCGCCGGGTTCAATCCAGGCCGAGGTTGCGGCCCAGCAGCCGCGTCAGCCCATGCACCCCGGCAAGGGTCGGCGCCGGCATCTCCAGCCGCTGTGTCAGCTCCACCAGGCAGCCCAGCACCGGGCCGAGCTCCAGCGGCCGCCTCGCCTCCAGGTCCTGCAGCATGGAGGTACGGAAGGCGCCAAGCCGCCGGGTCACCTGCAACCGGGTGGGGATGTCCTGGGCAATGGGCAGGCCGATGCGCTCCCCGATCGCCGCCATTTCCCGCATCATTGCCTCGATCAGGCCGGCGACGCCGGGGTCGTCCAGCATCGCCAGCATGTCGGCGCGCGACAGCGCGCTCAGCGGGTTCATGTTGGAATTGCCCCAGAGCTTCAGCCAGATCTCCATGCGGATGTCGGGGGCGGCGGAGGCCGGGATGCCACCGCGGGCCAGCGCCGCCACCAGCGCCGCCAGCGGCCCGGGGTGGCGGCCGGAGGGGTCGCCGAACAACATGCGGTCCTGCTGGATCAGCCGGATGACCCCCGGCGCCTCCACCCGGCTGCCGACATGGGCGACGCCGCCGAGCACCCGTTCCGCCGGGATGGCGCGGGCCAGCGCCCCGCCGGGATCGACGCTGTCGAGGATGGCGCCCTCCGCCGGGCCGCCGAACCCCTGGAAGAACCACCAGGGCAGGCCATTCTGCGCCGGGGCGACCAGGGTTTCCCGCCCGATCAGCCGCCGCACCAGGGGCAGGGCGGCGGGCAGGTCATGGCTCTTCAGCCCGAGCAGCAGGATATCGGCGCCGGCCAGCGCCGCCGGGTCGTCGGAGGCTGGCAGGCGGAACACCTCCTCCGCCTCGCCGTGGCGGAAGACCAGACCGCGCCCGCGCAGCGCAGCGAGGGTGGCGCCGCGGGCGAGGATGGAAACCTCCACCCCGGCCCGCGCCAGGCCCGCGGCCAGCCATCCGCCGACCGCGCCGGCGCCGAGGAGGGTGACGCGCATCAGGGGGTGTCCTTCGAGAGCAGGCCTGCCAGCACCGCGCGGAAGCTGCGGGGGATGAGGTCGTCGAGCGGCGACATGGCGGCAGGATAGACACCCTATGGCCAGCTGTTCCACGGAGATCCCGATCCCGGTGGTGACCGCCGGTAGACTGGTCCCTCCCGCGCGATGCGCTCGGTCATGGTGCCGAGTGGCCCGCCGAGGCGGACGATGCCGAGCCGCGCCATCGCTTCCTGCGTATCCGCCGCGTCCAGTGCCGCATTCACCCCGGCGTTGAGTGCCGCGATGGACGCCGCCGGCGTGCCCGCCTGCGCCCCGGGGCCGATCCAGGAAGTGAGGTCGAGCTGGCCGCGACGGTTGCAGCCGGGCGAGGAGGCCGGCTGGCGGCGATGTCAAGCCGCACCGCCTCGGCCAGCGGGGCGATGGCAATATCAGCGATGACGGCCGGGTTCACCTCAGCGGCCGGGTCGCAGCGGCCAAGGATTTCGGCATGGTACTCGGGCGGGCAGGGCGGCGCCGGTTACCACAATGCGCCAAAACGCCAGCTCATGCGGCTTGCCCGTGGCCCAGGTCCCGGCGACGGGTGGTTCGTTGTCGTTGGGTGTCGCCACGGCTCCGCTCCGTCCTTTGCGGCGGTGTGCTGTAAAGCAGGCGCCGCGCGGGTGGAGGCGCCGGGCAGGAGTCAGCCGGCCCGGATCACCGCCACCACATCCTCCTCCGCCACCGCCTCGCCCTCGGCGACGCGCAGCTCCAGTACCGTGCCGGCCCTGGGCGCGACGACGGGGATTTCCATCTTCATCGATTCCAGCAGCAGCAGCGTCTCCTCCGCCGCCACCGCCTCGCCGGCCTGCTTCATGATCTTCCAGACCGAACCGGCGATCTCGGATTTGACGCGAATATCGGGCATGCACGCTGCCTTTCTGAACGTTGCGCGCATTGCAGACGCCGCGCCGCGCGCGGTCAACCCCACCGCTTCGGCACCCCGCCCGCTGGACGCCGCCCGCCGCGGATGCTGCCATGGCGGCGGAGGAAACCGCCATGCCCGCACCCGCCCTCGTCAACCCCGTGAAGCAGAAGCTCGCCGCCGGCGGCGTTGCGCTCGGCCTTGGTGTGCGCATGTCGCGCTCGGCCGAGATCGCCCGCATCGCCAAGGCGACCGGCCATGACTTCCTGTTCATCGACGTCCAGCACAGCCTGTTCGGGCTGGAGACCATCGGCCACATCGCCCAGGCGGCGCTGGCCATCGGCATCGCCCCTTTGGCGCGGGTCCGCAGCGTGCATGACCAGGATGTGCAGGCGCTGCTCGACAATGGCGTCACCGGCATCGTCTACCCCGATGTGAACACCCGGGAGGATGCCGAGCGCGCCGTCGCCGCAGTGCGGTTCGGCCCGCTCGGCCGGCGCAGCGTCACCGGCGGCTATCCCTATTTCGACTTCCGCGCCGTGCCGCCGGCCGAGGCGCTGCCGGCGGTGGATGCCGCGACCCTGCTGGCCTGCATGGTGGAGACGCGGGAAGGGGTGGAGAACATCGAGGCTATCGCCGCGGTGCCGGGGATCGACGTCATCCACATGGGCATGAACGACCTGCTGACCAACATGGGCAAGCCCGGTCAATACGCCAACCCCGAGCTGCAGGCGGCGGTGGACCGGGTGCTGGCCGCCTGCCGGGCGAATGGCAAGCATTTCGGCTGCGGCGGCAACCGCGACCCGAAGGCGCAGGCCGCCGTCATCCGCCGCGGCGCCCAATTCCTGACCACCCAGACCGACATCGGCCTGCTCTCGGCCAGCGCCGGCGCCTGGACCCGCGGCATCGCCGAGGCCCTGGCCACGGCGGGTTGATAGGCCTCGACGCGGCTGCACTTGCGGCGAGGCCATCCGCAGATTTGCCCGGACCCTGGATTCAGCGGCGGCATGAATCTCCCATTCATGCCGCTGACACGACACCCCCGCAGCGGATTGGGCGCAGATGCGCAGCATCGGCGCTTGACCCGGCGGCCCATCGGCGGCAAACGGGGCCGCCCAACCGGGAAGGTACCCCCGTGGTCGCATTGCGCGTCATCCCCTGCCTCGACGTGAAGGACGGCCGCGTGGTGAAGGGCGTCAATTTCGTCGCCCTGCGCGATGCCGGAGACCCGGTGGAACAGGCCCGGGCCTATGACCGCGAGGGTGCCGACGAGATCACCTTCCTCGACATCGGCGCGACGCATGAGAACCGCGCCACGATGTACGACGTGGTCAGCCGCACCGCGGCCGAGGTGTTCATCCCGCTAACCGTCGGCGGTGGCGTCCGCAGCGTGGAGGATGTCCGCCGGCTGCTGCTGGCCGGCGCCGACAAGGCCAGCATCAACAGCGCCGCCGTGGCCGAGCCCGAGCTAGTCTCCCGTGCTGCCGAAGCCTTCGGCAGCCAGGCGATCGTCGTCGCGGTGGATGCCAGGCAGACGGCGCCCGGGCGGTGGGAGGTTTTCACCCATGGCGGGCGGCGCGGCACCGGCATCGACGCGGTCGGCTGGGCCCGGCGCATGGCCGCGGCCGGCGCCGGCGAGATCCTGCTGACCAGCATGGACCGGGACGGCACCAAATCCGGTTTCGACCTCGAACTGCTGCGGGCGGTGCGGGCCGCGGTGTCGGTGCCGCTCATCGCCTCCGGCGGCGTCGGCACAGTCGGGCATTTCGTTGAGGGCGCCCGGGCCGGGGCCAGCGGCCTGCTGGCCGCCAGCGTGTTCCACTACGGCGAGTTCAGCATCGGCGATGCCAAGGCGGCGCTGGCAGGGGCCGGGCTGCCGGTCCGCCCGCTGTCCCGTCCACTGCCAACGGAGGCGGCCTGAATGGCCAGGACCGAGAAGAAGAAGCCGGCCAAGGGCGCCGCTCCGGCGTTGCCGCTGGACGCATCGGCCAAGGCCAAGGCGAAGAAGCCGGCCAGGGGCGCCGATCTGCCGCTGCCGCAAGGCGTGCCGGCAAAGGCGAAGAAGCTGCCGAAATCCATCCGCCAGGTCGAGGATCGGGTGCTGAAGCCGCTTGCCGTCGCTCCGGGCGCCGGCGACGCCACGGTGCTCGACCAGCTGTGGGAGACGGTGGAGCAGCGCCGGATCTCCGGCGACATCACCCAATCCCATTCCGCCCGGCTGATGGCGCGCGGCACCGCCAAGGTGGCGCAGAAGCTGGGCGAGGAGGCGGTGGAATGCGTCATCGAGGCGACGCTGGGCCACCGCGCGGAAACCATCCTCGAATCCGCCGACCTGCTGTACCACCTGGTGGTGGTCTGGGTGGATGCCGGCATCCGCCCGGACGAGGTCTGGGCCGAGTTGCGGCGGCGGGAGGGAATCAGCGGCCTGGTCGAGAAGGCCGCCCGCCCCAAGGGCATCGTCCGCGCTGCCCGCACCAGCAAGCTGCCATGACCAGCCACGGGGAGAAGCGCCATGTCCACCTCCGGTAGGCCGCCCTACGACGACGCCAACATCTTCGCCCGCATCCTGCGCGGCGAGATCCCCTGCGACAGAGTGGCGGAGGATGCGCATGCGCTCGCCTTCCACGACATCAACCCGCAGGCGCCGGTGCATGTGCTGGTGATCCCGAAGGGCCGCTACGTCAGCTCTGCGGATTTCCATGCCACGGCGCCGGATGCGGCGATTGCGGGCTTCTGGCGCATGGTGGCGGCGGTGGCGAAGTCGCAGGGGCTGGAGGAGGCGGGCTACCGCGTCCTCTCCAACATGGGGCCGGATGCCGGGCAGGAGGTGCCGCATTTCCATGTCCATATCTTCGGTGGCCGTCGGCTGGGCCGCATGATCGCGCAACCACCCGCAGGGTGATGGTGCCGCCGCCGGGTTGATCCGGCGGCCTCCCTTGCGGTGCCGCCCTGCCGGCGCGACAGTGCGGCATGGCCAGCACCCCCCAGGATGAGGCGCGTGCCGCGCTCGACGCCGCCGGCACCCTGCCCGATGCGGAACTCGACCTCGGCAGCGTCGCGCTCCAGCTCGCCCGGATCGATGCGCCGGAAGCCGATTGGCGCGCCGCCGCCGCGGCGCTGACCGAGCTGGCACAGGCGGCGGTGCGCGCCGCCGCCGCCGATGCGGCGGCCGATGAGGGTGACCCGGACCGTCGCCGGGCGGTACTCGCCGAGGTGATCCACGGCCGCTTCGGCTATTCCGGCGACACCCGCAACTACGAAGATCTGGCCAATGCCAATCTGATCCGGGTGGTGGAGCGGCGGCAGGGGTTGCCGGTCGCCCTCGGCATCCTCTGGCTGCACGCCGCCGAGGCCGCCGGCTGGGTGGCGCATGGCGTCGATTTCCCCGGGCATTTCCTGGTGGCGCTGGAGGGCGGCCGCGCCCAGGCCATCGTCGATGTCTTCGGCGGCGGCACCGGCCTCGCCGCGCCCGAGCTGCGGGTGCTGATCAAGCGGATCGAGGGCGAGCGGGCGGAACTGCGGCCGGGCCTGCTGCGGCTGATGGACAAGCGTGCGGTGCTGCTGCGGCTGCAGAACAACATCAAGCTGCGCCGGCTGCGCAGCGGCGACCTGGTCGCGGCATTGGCCTGCACCGAGGACATGCTGCGGCTGGCGCCGGGCCTTGCGCCGCTGTGGCGGGAGGCCGGGCTGATGAACCAGCGGCTGGACCGGATCGGCGCGGCGCTGAACTGCCTCGACCGCTCGCTGGCGCTGGAGCCGGAGGGCGAGACGGCGAAGCGCACAAGGATGGTGATCGAGGAGTTGCGGCACCGGCTGAATTGAAAAGGGCGCCGAACCCTTCCAGGTTCAGCGCCCCAGGTCGAATGCCCGGCCGGTGCCGCTCAGGCCGCCTGGCTCTCCGCCCGCTTCGCGTGCTTCTTCCGCTCATTCGGGTCGAGGTAGCGCTTGCGCAGCCGGATCGCGGAGGGCGTCACCTCCACCAGCTCGTCGTCCTCGATGTAGGCGATGGCCTGCTCCAGGCTCATCTTCCGCGGCGGGATCAGCAGCAGCGCCTCATCCTTGCCGGCGGCGCGGATGTTGGTGAGCTTCTTCTCCTTGATCGGGTTCACATCCAGGTCGTTGTCCCGGCTGTGCTCGCCGAGGATCATGCCGACATAGACCTTCACTCCCGGGTCGACGAACAGCGTGCCGCGTTCCTGCAGGTAGAACAGCGCGTACTGGATCGCCTCGCCATCGGAGTTGGAGATCAGGCTGCCGTTGCGGCGGCCCTCGATCGGCCCGGCCCAGGGCTGATAGCCGAGGAACAGCCGGTTCATCATGCCGGTGCCGCGGGTGTCGGTCAGGAACTCGCCATGGTAGCCGATCAGGCCGCGCGAGGGGATGTGGAAGGTCAGCCGGACCTTGCCGCCGCCGGAGGGCCGCATGTCCTGCATCTGGCCCTTGCGCTGCGACATCTTCTCGACGACCACGCCGGAATAGCCCTCATCGACGTCGATCAGCGCCTCCTCGAAGGGCTCCTCGCGCTCGCCGGTCTCCGGGTTCTCGCGCGTGAGGACGCGCGGGCGGCCGATGGTCAGCTCGAAGCCCTCGCGGCGCATCTGCTCGATCAGCACGCCGAGCTGGAGCTCGCCACGGCCGGCCACCTCGAAGGCGTCCACTTCCTCGCTGATGCGGACCTTGATGGCGACGTTGCCCTCGGTCTCCTTCATCAGCCGGTCGCGGATCTGCCGCGAGGTCACCTTCTTGCCCTCGCGGCCGCCGAGCGGGCCGTCGTTGATCCGGAAGGTCATGGCGAGGGTCGGCGGATCGACCGGAATGGCGGGGACTGGCTCGACCACCTCCGGGGCGGCGATGGTGTCGGGGATGGTGGCGTCCGACAGGCCGGCGATGGCGATGATGTCGCCCGCCTGCACCTCCTCGACCGGCACGCGGTCGAGGCCGGAGAAGGTCATCAGCTTGGTCAGCCGGCCGGTCTCGACCACGCTGCCGTCCTGGCGCAGCACGCGCACCGGCATGTTGACCCGGCCGATGCCCTGCTCGACCCGGCCGGTCAGGATGCGGCCGAGGAAATTGTCGCTCTCCAGGATGGAGGCGTTCATCGCGAAGGGCTTGTCGAGCTCGACCTTCGGCGCCGGCACATGGCTCAGGATCAGGTCGAACATCGGCGCCAGATCCTTCCGCGCCCCGTTCAGCTCCAGATCCGCCCAGCCTTGCCGGCCGGAGGCGAAGAGGGTGTGGAAGTCGAGCTGCTCATCGGTCGCGCCGAGGGCGGCGAAGAGGTCGAACACCTCATTGTGGACCTCGTCCGGGCGGGCGTCCTGACGGTCGACCTTGTTGATGACGACGATCGGCTTCAGCCCGCGGGCCAGCGCCTTGGTCAGCACGAATTTCGTCTGCGGCAGCGGGCCCTCGGCGGCGTCGCACAGCACGATGGCGCCATCCACCATGGAGAGGATGCGCTCCACCTCGCCGCCGAAATCGGCGTGGCCAGGGGTATCGACGATGTTGATCTTGACGCCCTTCCACTCGACCGCGGTGGATTTGGCGAGGATGGTGATGCCGCGCTCGCGCTCCAGGTCGTTGCGGTCGAGCGCGCGCTCGGCCACCTGCTGGTTGGCGCGGAAGGCGCCGGCCTGCTTCAGGAGCTGATCGACAAGCGTGGTCTTGCCATGGTCGACGTGCGCGATGATCGCGACGTTGCGGAGTTCCATCGGGGTGGTGTTTCCCTAGCGGCCGCAACGCAAAGCGTCGCCGGTCCCGTCGGCACCCTGAAGCGGGCGGCCGAGGGCCAGGCGGAGCAGGCAGGCGGCGTGTTGCAGCGCACACATAGGCGCTTGGCGCCGGGAATGCGAGCCTTGCGTGCGAATGGCGGGCATTTTGCCTGGCCGGGTCCCTATGCACGGCGCTCAGGCGGGGCCGGCGGAAGGTTGCCCGACCGGCCCCAGGGCTGGTTTTCCTGGTCGCCCGGCCGCCGGCGCATCCGGCGCCGGCGGCCTGGCCTCCTACCGGGTGCCGGTGGTGCCGCCGCTCGGGCCGCCGCCGGGGCCGGCGCCGGTGGCGGGGGGCATCATCGTGCCGCTGCCGGTCATACCGGGGTGCGGGGTCAGCGAGCCGGGTGGCGGCGCGCCTTCCTGATTGGTGGCAACGCCGGGCTGGGCCGGGCGCATCGCCGGCTGCTGGGGCGATCCCCGCGTCGGCCCCGGCGTGCTGCCCATGGAGCCCACGCCGGGCGAGCCGGGGCTGCTGCCGGAGAGGCCACCGCTGGCGCCTTCGCCACCGCCGCCCTGCACCCGGATGATGGCATCCGCCCGGCTCATCGAATGCGAGCCCATTCCGTGGTCCCGCATCATCATGGTGCCGCTGCCCTGCATCGGCGCCATGCTGGTGCCGCTGCCGGTCGCCATGTCATCGCGTGGCATAGACGCCAGCGCCGCAAGGGCGAGGTCCATCTCCCGCAGCGCGGCCGTCCGGTCGCGTGCCTGCAACGCGGCGCGCGCGGCGCTGAGCCGTTCCACCGCCGGGCTGCGCATCGGTCGTTCGGCATCCCGGGCCGGCGGCACGACGCGGGTCAGCAGCCGGGTCTCGGCGCGTTCCAGCAATTCGGCCGCTTCGCCGGGCCGGTTGCGGCGCGTCGCCTCCTGCGCCTGGGCGACCCAGCCGCTCGGGTCGGAGGGGCCGGCGGTCAGGCGGTCCGCTTCGGTCGCGGCGCCGCGCTGCCCCGGCAGGCCGGGCGAGGCGGCAAGCTGCTGCTCCTGCCGCATCTGCCGCAGCGACATATCGCCGCCGCCAGAGGCGGCCTGGGAGAGGGCAGGGCCCGCGAACAGCAACGCCCCGAGGGCGGTGCCGGAGGCAAGGGTGGTCAGACGGTGGGTGCGGCGCATCAGGGTCTCCGATCGAGCCGGTGTCCCGCATGCGGCTGACCGCCGACAGGAAGGGGGCCTGGGCGGAAGCCGCGCCGTGCGGTGCCTGGCCGATTCCCGCCCCGCGGCCGGCATGGCCCCGCGGCGATCGGCCGATGCTACCCTAAGACGGAGGAGACCGGGCGGTTCCCGGGCGGCAGCCTGCCGGCGACCAGCGCCTTGAGATCGGCTTGCGGCCGAGCGCCGAAATGCGAGATCACCTCGGCCGCCGCCACCGAGCCCCAGCGGCCGCATTCCGGCAGCGGCAGGCCCTGGGTGTAGGCGGCGAGGAAGCCGGCGGCATAGGCGTCACCGGCGCCGGTGGTGTCGACCACCCGGGTCGGCACCGCCGGCACCTCATGCCGCGCCTCGCCGGCCACCACCAGGCTGCCGGCGGCGCTGCGGGTCAGCGCCGCCAGCCCGACCTCCTCGGCGGCCTGCGTCGCGGCGGCGGCGAAGTCATCGGTCTCGTACAGCGCCAGCAGCTCGCTCTCGTTGGCGAAGAGGATGTCGGCCTCCTCCCGCACGAAGCGGCGGAAGGCTTGGCGGTGGCGCTCGACGCAGAAGGCGTCCGAGAGGCTGATCGCAACCTGCCGCCCTGCCTGGTGGGCGAGGCGGGAGGCTTCGCGGAACGCCGCCTGTGCCGCCGGCGGGTCGAACAGGTAGCCTTCCAGATAGACCACCTTGGCCCGCGCCACCTCCGCCGGATCGACATCGGCGGCGGAGAATTCGACGCAGGCGCCGAGGAAGGTGTTCATCGTCCGCTGCGCATCCGGCGTCACCAGGATGAGGCAGCGCGCGGTCGGCGCCCCGCCCTGCAGCGGCGCGGTCGGGAAATGCACCCCCGCGGCGCGGATGTCATGGCCGAAGACGCCGCCGAGCGCATCCTCCGCCACCTTGCCGAGAAAGCCGACCCGCGCCCCGAGCGCCGCCGCGACGGCGCAGCTATTGGCCACCGAGCCACCGGAGCTTTCCACCCCCGGGCCCATCCGCTGGTACAGCGCCTCGGCCTCCTCGGCGCCGGTCAGCCGCATCGCGCCTTTCGTGAGGTTCTGCGCGGCGAGGAACTCATCCTCCGCCCGGGCCAGCACGTCGACGATCGCATTGCCGATGCCGAGGATGTCGAGGGTAGGCTCGCTCATGTGCGGGATACACCTTTGCCGGCGCGCGGCGTTGCGGGGCGGTTGGCGACGGGATAGAGCGGATCGCGGCGGGGCATGAACGCCCGGAGCGTGAATCCGCTCTAAAAAGAACAGGCTACGGCGGATCGCGGCGGGGCAGGAACGCCCCGGGGCGTGAAGCCGCTCTACACACGACAGGCCACAGCGGAGTGGCATTCAGATCTGAATGTAGTCCGCTGTAGCCTCCGTCCCGACGCGCCGCAACCTCGGGGATTCCGCGCCGATGCTCGCCGCCTGCCTGCTGACCCTGCGCCAGATCGGTGACCCGGCCTTCCTCGGCCCGCTGGTGCGGGGGGTGATCGGCGCCTGCATCGCCTTCCTCGGCCTGGCGGCGGCGGCCGCTTGGCTGGTCGGCTGGCTGGCAGGCGGGGAGGGGTGGCTGGCCGGGCTCGCCGCGGCGGCGGGCGGGCTGATGGCGCTCGGCCTCGCGGTCTGGCTCTTCGTGCCGGTGGTGCTGGCGCTCTCCGGCCTGTTCCTCGACTCGGTGGCGGCGGCGGTGGAGCGGCGCTTCTACCCGGCGCTGCCGCCGGCGAGCGGGGCGGGACTGGGGGCGCAGCTGGCCTTCAACCTCGGCCTCGCGCTCCGCTTCGGGCTGCTGTCGCTGGCGGCGCTGCCGCTGGCGCTGCTGGTGCCGCCCTTCGGTGCGGTGCTGCTGTGGCTGATCTCGACCATCGCCCTCGGCCACGGGCTGTTCGAAGGGGTGGCACAGCGGCGGATGTCGGTGCTCGAGTCGCGCCGGCTGCGGCGGCAACGGGAGGTGCCGGTGCTGGGGCTCGGCGCGGTGCTTGCGGCGATGGCGCTGGTGCCTGGGCTCAACCTGCTGGTGCCGGTGCTGGGCACCGCGGCGATGACCCATCTGATGCATCGCAACACCGGCGGAATGTCCGCGGAAATCCGGATTTGAACGCTGACGTCTGTTGTGCCTGCACAACTCCGCGTGTTAGCCCGGGGCCACCGGGCGCGGTGCCAGATCACCGTTCCGCCGCCCGCGTGACGCTGTGATTAGGGGAAGCAGCATGGCCATCTTCAGCCGCAAACGTGAGGACGGGCCAGGGGCGCCCGGGGCCGATCCTGCGCCGGGCGGCCAGGCCGCGCGCGACGCCGAACTCGGCGTGCCGCCCTATCGCCCTTCTTCCAAGGATGCGCCCAGCATGAACACGGCTCCGAAGCCCTCCGCTGCCCCCGCCGCGCCGACCCTCGGTCCCCGTCCCGCGCCGGTGGGCGTGCCGGCCCGTCCGGTCGGCCGGGCTGATCCGGCGGATCGCCGCACCCTGGTGGTCGGCCGCGGCATCAGCCTCCAGGGCACCGTCACCGATGCCGAGCGGCTGGTGGTCGAGGGCACCGTCGAGAGCCAGATGATCCAGGCAACCGAGCTCTTCGTCGCCCAGGCCGGCGTCTTCAAGGGCGAGGTCCAGGTGGAGGATGCCGAGATCGCCGGCCTGTTCGACGGCACCATCACCACCCGCGGCAGCCTGGTCATCCGTGCCACCGGCAAGGTCACCGGCACCGCCCGCTACCGCAAGCTGCAGGTCGAGGAAGGCGGGCAGGTCTCCGGCAAGATGGAGATGGTGACCGAGGGCCAGCTCGCCGCGGCCCCGGCGCCGGCCCGGCTGTCGGCGGAGCCCGCCGAGGCCTGAGTCCCACCGCGTCCCCGTCTCTGGCCGGAGGCGGGGGACGCCTCTGGGTGCCGCACCCCTTGCGGCCCTGGCCGCCACCCCCGGGACCCGAGCGCCATGGCGCCCCGTCTCCGCCTGCTGCTGCTGCTCCCTGCCGGCTGCGCCGGCGCAGAGGCCCCCACGGCCGAGCTACGCGCGGCGCTGGACCAGGGCAGCGCCAGCCTCGCCGCCATGGGGCAGCTGGTGCCCGCCACGCTTCAGCTGACAGACCCCCCGCCGGATACGCCGCCCTCGGGCGATGCCATCGCCTGGCCGCACCGTCCCGCCCGCCCCGGCGGGCCGCGCGCCGCCGCGCAACTGCTTGGCGTCGGGCCAGGGGAGCTGCGGCGCCTGCTCGGCGAGCCGACGCTGCGCCGGGCCGAGGGGACGGCCGAGGTCTGGCTCTACGCCGGCGGCGGCTGTGCCCTCGACCTCATCCTCTACCCGGCGGCGCGGGGCGGGCTGCGCGTGGCGCATGCCGCGGCCCGGGCGAATGGCGCCGAAGCGCGCACCGAGGCGGCCTGCCTCGGCGAGATCGCCGGGGTGCCGCAGGACACGCCGCGGGCGGGATCCGGCGCATGAGGCACCGCGCGCCTTGAGCCTCTTTCTCGACGTCTTCGTGCCGCCCTTCGGGGCGATGCTGGCTGGCGTGCTGCTGCGCCGCTGGCTGCTGCGGGAGGATGCGATCTGGGCCGGGATCGAGCGGCTGGTGTTCTGGGTGCTGCTGCCGGCGCTGCTGGTCTCGGCCATCGGTGCGGTGGATCTGGCGGCGCTGCCGCTCGGCGGGATGGCGGTGGTGATCTGGCTGGCGCTGCTGGCCGGGGCAGGGCTCAGCCTGCTGCTGGCCCGCGCGGCCGGTACTGACCATGCCGCAACCACCTCGGTCTTCCAGGGCAGCATCCGCTTCAACCAGCTGATGGGCTTCTCCATCATCAGCGGCCTCTACGGCAGCATCGGTACCAGCCTCGGCGCCATCGCCACCGGCCTCATCGTGCCCTTCGTCCAGGTGCTGGTCACCCTGGTCTTCGCGCTGGGCAAGGCGGATGGGCAGCGCCTGTCGCCGCGCCGGGTGCTGCGCCAGCTCGCGGCGAATCCGCTGCTGCTGGCTTGCCTCGCCGGCTTCGCCGTGGCGCTGCTCGGCGGGCTGCCGGCCGGGCTGCGGCCGCTGCTGGCGACCTTCGGCCATGCCTCGGTGGCGCTCGGCCTGCTCTGCGTCGGGGCGGCGCTGTCGCCCTCCGCCATCCGTGGCCGGCTGCCGTTGCAACTGGTGACGGCGGGGCTGAAGCTGGCGGTGATGCCGCTGCTCACCCTCGGCATCGGTCAGGCGCTGGCGCTGGAGCCACTGGCCCTGGCGACCGCGGTGGTCTTCATGGGGCTGCCGACGGCGACGACCAGCTATGTCATGGCCCGTGCCATGGGCGGCGACGCGCCGCTGATGGCGGCGGTGATCACCCTGCAGCACCTGCTGGCGGCGCTCAGCCTGCCGTTGCTGATCGGGCTGCTCGGGGCAGTGCCCCACCCCTGAGCTTCAGGCCGGCGTTGTCCGGCCCTCGCGGCAATGCGTCCGGGGCCGTGACGGAAGCCCTGCGCATCGGCTAGATGCGAAGACGGACGACGGTGCGGGGACAGCAGGCGATGCTCGGACGACGCGGGGTTATGGCGGGGCTTGGCGGTATGGCGGCGCTGGCCGGGCCGGCGCGGGCGCAGGGCTTCCCCGACCGGCCGCTGCGCTGGGTGGTCGGCTACCCGCCGGGCGGCGCCAGCGACCTGTTCGCCCGGCTGATCGGCGCCCATCTCACCGCCCGGCTCGGCCAGAATGTGGTGGTGGAGAACCGCCCCGGCGGCGGCGCGGTGCTGGCCAGCGAGATGGTCAGCCGCAGCCCGGCCGATGGCTATACCCTGATGCACGTCGACAACGGCATCCTGGTCTACAACCCGGCGCTCTACACGCGCCTGCCCTATGATCCCGACCGCGACTTCCAGGGCGTCGGCTTCATCGGCCGCTTTCCGCTGTTCATCGTGGTGCGGCCCGACAGTCCGGTGAAGGATTTTTCCGACTTCGTCGCCCAATCGAAAACACGGGCACCGAACTACGGAACCCCGGCGGTGGCCTCGCCGCACCATCTGGCGATGGAGATGGTCAAGCGCCGCACCGGACTGGAGGCGACGCATGTGCCTTACCGCGGCGGGCCGGCGGCGATGCAGGACCTGCTGGCGGGCAATGTCGATTGCGTCGTCATCGATTGCGCCACCGGCATCCCCTTCATCGCCGGCAAGCGGGTGAAGACCCTCTGCGTCTTCTCCGAGGCGCGGAGCCCGCGGGCGCCGGAGGTGCCGACCCTGCGGGAGATGGGCTTCGCCAATGCCATCGCCTATGGCTGGCAGGGGATGAGCGTGCCGGCGGGGGTGCCGGCACCGATTGTCGCCCGGCTGGCCGAGGCGCTGCGGGGCGGCGTCGCCGCCGATGACGTGCAGGCCCGCTACCGTGACCTCGGCATCGAGAGCACGCCCTGGAGCCCGGCGGAATTCCAGGCCTTCGTGCAACGCGAGAATGCCGAATGGCGGCCGCTGATCCGCGAGCTGGGAATCAAGCTCGACAGCTAGCGCCGCAGGCGCCACAGCCTGTGGCGATGATCGCCGGAATCCTTCGACACCTCACCCGCTGGCGGCGGCGCCACCGCGTCCTGCCCTTTGTCGGGGATACCAGGCTGCGCGGGGAGCGCGAGGCGGAGCTGGCCCGCTGGTCGGTGAAGGTGCTCGGCGCCGAGATGGCGCAGCGCCACTACGCCGCCGGCCTCGCCGGGCCGGTCGCGCCGGTGCCGGAAGGACCAAGCCCGGCCGGGCTGACCAGCCGCAGCTGCCGGCAATCCGACATCGAGGCCGATTGGCTGCGCCATTGGTGCAGGCTGCTCGGCACGCCGCCGGTCTATCATCGCAAGCTCTGGGAGAATTGCTTCATCCTCCAGGCGTTGTGGGAGGCGGGGATGCTGGCACCCGGCCGCCGCGCCCTGGGCTTCGCGGTCGGCCGGGAATCCCTGCCCGCGATCCTCGCCGCGCATGGCGTGGCGGTGGTGGCGACCGACCTTGATGGCGGCGACGCCCGCGCCCGGGACTGGATCGCCACCGGTCAGCACGGCAGCGCGGCGGAGGCGCTGTTCCGCCCGGCGCTGCTGCCGCGGGCCGAATTCGACGCCAGGGTCAGCTTCCGCACCGCCGATATGGCGGCGATCCCGGAGGATCTGCGGCAGGGTGGCTTCGACCTGGTGTGGTCGGCCTGCGCCATGGAGCATCTCGGCAGCCTTGAGCGCGGGATGCGCTTCGTCGAGCAGGCGATGCGCTGCCTGCGGCCGGGCGGCATCGCGGTGCACACCACGGAGTTCAATCTCGACGAGCTGGCCGGCACCCTTAGCCGCGGCGCCACCGTGCTCTACCAGCGGCGGCATCTGGAGGCGCTGGCGGCGCGGCTGGCGGCGCAGCGCCATGAAATGCTGCCGCTGGATGACGGCCATGGCAGCGGGATGCTGGACCGCTTCGTCGACCTCCCGCCTTTCGAGGAGGCGGGCTCGCCGCTCGGTACGGTCTTCCCGCCGCATCTGCGGCTTTCGGTGCGGGGCTTCCCGGTGACCTCGGCCGGGTTAATTGTGCGGGCGGGGGGGTAGCCGGCCCGCCTCAGCGGTGGGCGATCAGCGCCGGGCCCACCGCATCCTGCATCGCGCGCGACAGCGCCGCCGCCACGCAGGCGTAGCCGCGGTCGTTGTGGTGCAGCCCGTCGGGCGACAGCATCTCGGCATTCGGCGTGCCGGCTTCCTCCCAGGCGCGCATCAGCGCGGCGCGGGAGAACAGCGGCGCCCGGGCGTGCAGCGCCAGGTCATGCAGCGCCGAGTCGAAGCGGCTGTAATGCGGCGCCGAGAGGATGCGCGGCGCCCGCTGGCTGTCCATCAGCACCACCTCGGCGCCGGCGGCCCGGACGCGGGCGATGCCGTGCGCCATGGCGGCGCTGAAGCTCTCCGGCGCCATGCCCCGCAGCACGGCATTGGCGCCGGCCTGCCAGATGACGATGGCCGGGCGTTCGGCCAGCACGTCGGCGTCAAGCCGGGCCAGCATCTCACCGACTTCCTGGCCGCCCTTGCCGCGGTTCAGGATCCTGACCCGCAACCCCGGCAGGGCTTGGCGCAGTCTGGCCTGGAGCTGGGCGGGGTAGGTCATGGCATCATCGCTGGCACCGGCGCCCTCGGTGGAGGAGGAGCCGAAGGCGACAATGGTCAGCGGCCGTCCGGCCTGCACCGCGGCGCGGGCCCGCGGCAGCACCAAGTTCTGGGCGGGCGCGGGCGGGCAGGGCTCCGCCGCTGCCCCTGGGGGAAGGGCAAGCGACGCAAGGCACAGCAATACGGTGAAAAAACCTCGCATCGTGCAAAAATGGCGCAAGCGGGAGGGGCTGAACAAGGCGAAATCGTGTGCTCAGCTCCTCAGGCATGATGGATCTGGCATGCGTCCAGGCAGCGCCAGCGTATGAAAAATCCGTAATCCGTCGCCACGGCTGGGATGTGGCAACATGCCTGGTTGCCGCTCCCCGCGACTGCGGTTGCCGAAGGGCAATCCCGGCTTGCATGCGGCGCCGGCCTCCCGCATGGAGCACCCGCGGAGGTGTCGATGCGGAGCCTGATCCGCGGTGCGCAGGAGGCCAGCCCCAAATCGGGGGCGAGGCGCGACCTGAGGGTCGATTTCTTCCGCGGCATCGCGCTGTTCTGCATCTTCATCGACCATGTGCCGGGCAATTGGCTCGGCCTCCTCACCTTGCGCAACATCGCCCTCTGCGATGCCACCGAGGCCTTCGTGCTGCTGGCCGGCTATGCCGCCGGGCTGGCCTATGGCGCGACCCTCGACCGCCGCGGTTTCACCTTCACCGCCGCCTCCCTGCTGCGCCGCGTCGGCACGCTCTATGTCGCGCATATCTTCCTGCTGGTGGTCTTCACCGCGCAGGTCGGCTTTTCGGCGGCGGCGCTCGACACCACCGCCTATCTCGACGAGCTGCACCTGGATGTCTTCGCCGAGCAACCCTACCAGGCGCTGCTGCAGGCGCTGCTGCTGCGCTTCCAGCCGGCCTTCCTCGACATCCTGCCGCTCTACATCGTGCTGCTGCTGCTGCTGATCCCGGCCTCGCCGCTGCTGCGTCACCCGGCGGTGCTGCTGGGGCTGTCGGGCGCCGGCTACCTGGTGGTGCGGCTGCTCGACCTCAACCTGCCGGGCTGGACCGGCGGCGGCTGGTTCTTCAACCCGCTGGCCTGGCAGCTGCTGTTCTTCGCCGGCTGCGCACTGGGCTACGTGCCGCGGGCGGCGGGGCGGCGGGGCACCCCGCCGGCGGTGCCCTTCCACCCGCTGTTGGCGGCGGCGGCGGGGCTGGTGCTGGTGGTTGGCGCCGCCGCCATGCTGATCGCCTATGCCGATGCCGACAGCTTCGCCGGGCTGCCCGAGAACGTCGCCCTGGTGCTGGCGGATGTGGACAAGACCGGCCTGCACCCCTTCCGCCTCGTCTCGATACTGGCGCTGGCTTACCTGCTCGGCCATCTGGTCCCCTTCGACGCCGGCTGGGTGCGCAGCCGGGTGGCGGCGCCCTTCGTGCTGATGGGACAGCACGGGCTGCCGGTGTTCTGCACCGGCATCTTTCTCTCCTTCCTCGGCCGGCTGGCGCTGGAGCAGGCGGAGGGCTGGCTGATGCAGCTGGCGGTGAACCTCGCTGGCCTTGCCGTGCTTGTCGGGGTCGGCGCCATCGCCGCCTGGTACCGGCTGCGTGAACAGGCGCCGGTCCAGCGGCCGGCCGCTGACGCCTTGCCGGATGTCGCGCCCTCTTCTACGACTCCAGTGCAATGAGCTGGTTACGACGCCTCCTGTTGCTGGGCGTGCTCCTTGTCCCCGTCGGGGCGACGGCGGCGGGCCCGCCCGCTTGTGGGGCGCCGATGGAACTGCTGGACCCGGGCGCGCCGCTGCCCACAGTGGCCCGGGCGGTCACGGCCGGGGCGCTGCGGATCCTGGTCGTCGGCTCCGCCTCGGTGCTCGGCCCTGGCACCAGCGGCCAGGCCGCCGGCTGGCCGGCTCGGTTGCAGGCCCTGATCCTCGCGCGTCGCCCCGGCCTGAAGCTGGAGCTGCGGGTCCGCGGCGCCCGCGGCGCCACCGCCACCGACACCGCCGGCATGCTGCGCGAGGAACTCGCCCGCAAGCCAGCTGATCTGGTGCTGTGGCAGACCGGCACTGTGGAGGCGGCGCGCGGCCTGGAGGTCGATGAGATGGTCGAGGCGCTGCACGGCGGGCTCGACCAGTTGAAGGCGGCCGGCGCCGGTGCGGTGCTGATCGACCCGCAATTCTCCCGCTTCCTGCGCGCCAATGCCAATGTCGATGCATATCGGGAGGCGTTGCGCTTGGTTGCCGCGGCGCATGGCGTGCCGCTGTTCCGGCGCTACGAGGTGATGCGGCACTGGGCCGAGACCGACACGATCGACCTGGAACGCGCGCCCCGCAACGCGCGCACCGCAGTGACCGACCGGCTCAACGATTGCCTGGCTCAGGCGATCGCCATGCTGCTGCGCGCGGCGGTGGCGGAGGCGCGCGCGGCCACGCCGTGAGGTTTGCCGGCATGGATGCCGCAGCACCCATGCCCTTGAACCGTCGGCCTGCCGCCGTGGCCCTGGCTGCGGGGCACGGGACACAACGGCTGTGGCCGGCCGGCGGGGGAAGGCTGGCCCGACGAGGCGCGGCGGCCTATATCCAGGGGCCGTCCCGCGAGGCCTCATGCAGACCAGCTTCACCCCGGAACAGCTGAAGGATGCCGATACGCGGGAGAGCAATAGCATTCTCCGCACCTGCGTCCATTGCGGTTTCTGCACCGCCACCTGCCCGACCTTCGTGCTGCTGGGCGACGAGCTGGACAGCCCGCGCGGCCGCATCTACCTGATCAAGGACATGCTGGAGAGCGGCCGGCCCGCCACCGAGGAGGTGGTGCGCCATGTCGACCGCTGCCTCTCCTGCCTGTCCTGCATGACCACCTGCCCCTCCGGCGTGAACTACATGCATCTGGTGGATCACGCCCGGCGCTACATCGAGGAAACCTACACCCGGCCCTGGCCGGAACGCGCCCTGCGCCGGCTGCTCGGCCGGCTGCTGCCCTATCCGCGCCGGTTCCGGCTGGCGTTGCAGGGCGCCCGGCTGGCGCGCCCCTTCGCCGGGCTGATCCCGGGCGGCTCGATGACCGCGGCGCGGCTGCGCGCCATGCTGCGGCTGGCGCCGCGGAGCCTGCCGCCGGCCGGCCCGGCCGCGCGGCCGCAGATCCACCGGGCCGAGGGCGAGCGGCGCGGCCGGGTCGCCCTGCTCACCGGCTGTGCCCAGCAGGTGATCTCCCCATCGATCAACGAGGCGACGATCCGGCTGCTGACGCGAATGGGGATCGAGGTGGTGGTGACCGCCGGCCAGGGCTGCTGCGGCGCGCTCAACCATCATCTGGGCGAGCATGACCCGGCGATGCGCCTGGCCCGCGCGAATATCGCCGCCTGGAGCGCCGAGCTGGAAGGTGAGGGGCTGGATGCGGTGGTGGTCAACGCCTCCGGCTGCGGCACCACGGTGAAGGACTACGGCTTCATGTTCCGCGAGGAGCCGGAGCCCTGGAAACGGCGGGCCGCGGCGATCGCCGGCATCGCCATGGACATCTCGGAGGTGCTGGTGAAATTCGGCTATGCGCCGCGGCGGGAGGAAGCACCGGGGCTGACCGTCGCCTACCACGCCGCCTGTTCCCTGCAGCACGGCCAGAAGATCATCGCCGCGCCGAAGCAGCTGCTGCTCCGTGCCGGCTTCCGGGTGAAGGAGCCGGCCGAGGCGCATCTCTGCTGCGGCAGTGCCGGCACCTACAACCTGCTGCAGCCCGAGATCGCCGGACGGCTGCGCGAACGGAAGCTGGCGAACCTCGAACGCACTGGGGCGGATCTGCTGGCGGCCGGCAACATCGGCTGCCTGACCCAGCTCGACGGCGGCGGGCTGCCGGTCGCGCATACGGTGGAGCTGCTGGACTGGATGGCCGGCGGGCCGCCGCCGCCGGCGGTGGAGGCGGCGCGGCAGCGCCAGGCCAGTTCCGAGGCGGCACGGCAATCCGCGGCATGATCCCGGCCCGCTACGCCGCGGCGCTGTTCCCGCTGGTCATGACCTTCTTCATGGCTGGCGTGGTCTCCCTGCTGCTCACCCTGGTCAATCTCGGCACGCCGCCTGGCTTCCTGCGGCTCTGGCTGCTCAACTGGGCCCTGGCCTGGAGCTTCGCCTTTCCCGCCGCGATGATGGCGATCCCGATCGCCCGGCGCATCGTCGGCTGGCTGACCACGGCGCCGCGCTGAGCGTGGGGTAGGGCGCCGGTCGGCCCGCCCCACGCGCAGGGGCGGGGGCTGGTCGGCGCCTCAAACCTTGCCGATGCCCTTGTTGACCAGCGACAGATCGAAGGCCTTCCGCCAGTCGAGGTCGCGCGGCAGCACCCCGACCTCCGCCACCGCCGCATGGAAGCGCTGCCAGCGCGCCTCGGTCATCGCGCCGATGCCGAGGGTCGCCGCATCGCCCGAGCGGACGATGCCATGCTCGTTCATCATCCGCGTGCCGAAGGCGATCAGCTCGTCGGTCATCTCGGGGTTCTGCGACTTGATGAGCGCATTGGCGGCGGCGGTGTCGAAGCCGCCGGCCGGCCCCTTCAGATACTGGTCCCAGCCTTCCATCGAGGCATCGATGAAGCGCTGCACCACCTCGCGCCGCTCGCTCAGCGTCTTCGCGCCGATGTTGATGGTCGTGCCATAATTCTCAAAGCCGGCGTCATGGATCAGCAGCGTATCCGGGTTCACCCCGGCGGCGCGGATCGAGAAGGGCTCGCTGCCCAGATAGCCCTGCTGGACGAGCTGCTTGTCGAGCAGGAAGGGCTGCAGGTTGAAGGTGTAGGGGCGAAGCTGGTCTTCCCGCAGGCCGTATTTCTTCACCAGGAAGGGCCACCAGGTCACCCGCGCCTCGGCACCGACCAGGATGGTGCGGCCGCGCAGCGCCTCGAACCCGCTGAGGCCGGTGTTCGGATGGGCGATCAGGACCTGCATGTCCTTCTGGAAGATCGCCCCGATGCAAAGGAAGGGGATGTTCTCGCGGACGAAATTCAGCGCCACCAGCCCATTGCCCATGGACATGTCGACGCGCCCGCCGAGCAGCAGCTGCGCCGGGTTGACCTGCGGCCCGCCGGTGCGGAGGTCGACCTCCAGCCCTGCCTTGCGGTACAGCCCCGCGGCCTGGGCCTGGTAGAAGCCGCCGTGCTCCGCCTGGGCCCGCCAGTTGGTGACGAAGGACACCCGGTCGAGGCGCGGCTGCGCGCGCACCGGCCCCGCCACCAGCAGCGGCGCCCCGGCCCCGAGCAGACCCAGCGCCGCACGGCGCGACAGGCGGTAGCGTTGCACGGTCATCGGATCGGTCCCCTTCCCTGGCGGAGCGGCCATGCCGGCCGACTGCCTCGCGCAACAAAGTGACATGCCGGGGCCATCGCGCAAGCGCCGCAATGGCCTCGGCGGCGGGCGGGGAGCCGGCTTGGCCTCAGCGTCGCAGCCGCAATGGCCGCAGCAGCAGCAGCGCGGTGCCGAAGCCCCAGGCGCCGTTGTAGAGGCCGGCCCGCAGCCAGACCTGCTTGTTGCCGCCGGCGAAGAGCGGCAGCCCCTTCATTGTGGCCACCAGGGTGAAGGCGACCAGGGTCAGGGCCAGCGCGCCGAAAATGAAGCCGGTCAGCAGCGCCGGCAGCGATGCGCGTTGCAGCAGCGCTGCCAGCACGATCCCCCAGATCCCGCCCCAGAAGGCTTGCGACAGCACTGTCGGGATACCGAAGGGCGGCACCGGGGCCAGGTTGAAGGGCGCCCCCACCCGGCCGAACAGGTTTCCCGACCAGGGCAGGTAAGTGCCCAGGTTGTGCAGGATGAAGGCGGTGCCCTGGTGGAACACCAGCACCGCGACGAATCCGGCGAGAAAGCCGAAGAGGATGGTTCTGGCCATGCATCAACCCTAAAGCGGTTTCATCTCGCAGAGAGACGGTAAGCGTGATCCGCCCAAGCGGAGAACTGCGAATTCGAACCGACCCAATGGTGGCTGGTGCATGGCCGACCCGAACTCCCCTGAAGCCGCGATAATCGTTTCAGGTACGGCATCCAGCGTTTCGCGTGGTGCCGGGCTTGCGGCAGTCGCTCGCCGCGCGCACCCTTCGCCGCCGCAACCGGAATAGGGGAGAGTGACGCCGTGAACGGAGCCGAAAGCCTGGTGCATACCCTGCTGGGGAGCGGCGTCGACGTCTGCTTCACCAACCCCGGCACCAGCGAGATGCATTTCGTCGCGGCGCTGGACCGCATCCCCGGCATGCGCTGCGTCCTCGGCCTGCAGGAGAACATCGTCACCGGCGCCGCCGACGGCTACTGGCGCATGGCCGGCAAGCCGGCCGCGACCCTGCTGCATTGCGGCCCGGGCCTGGCGAATGGCCTTGCCGGGCTGCACGATGCCAGGCGGGCGCGCAGCGGCATCGTCAACATCGTCGGCGACCAGGCGGTCTACCACCGGCCCTATGACGCGCCGCTGACCGCCGACACCGAGGGCTGGGCCCGCGGCGTCTCCGCATTCGTCCGCACAGCGACAAGGGCCGAGGATGTCGGCGCCGATGCCGCCGTGGCGGTGCAGGCGGCGCGGACCTCGCCCGGCCAGGTGGCGACCCTGATCCTGCCCTCCGACAGCTCCTGGAACGAGGGTGGCGTGGTCGGCCAGGCGCTGCCGGTGCCGGCGGTGCCGCAGGCCGACCCGCATGCGGTGAAGCAGGTGGCGCGCATCCTGCGGGAGCAGAAGAACGTGCTGCTGCTGCTCGGCGGCCTCGCCCTGACCGAGGGCGCCCAGCGCCAGGCCCACCGGATCGCCGCCGCCACCGGCGCGCGGCTGCTGGCGGAAGGCTCCAACGGCCGGATCCAGCGCGGCCAGGGGCGGCTCCAGCTCGACCGCGTGCCTTATGTGGTCGAGCAGGCCCTGGCGGTGCTCGGTCAGGTGCAGCACCTGGTGCTGGTCAATGCCCGCGACCCCGTCGGCTTCTTCGGCTATCCCGGCAAGCCTAGCCGGCTCTACCCGCCGGATGCCGCGGTGCATGTGCTGACCCGCAACGAGCAGGACGCCGAGGCGGCGCTGGCTGCCCTGGCGGATGAGCTGGGCGCGCCAGCCGTTGCCATCCCCTCGGCCGGGCCGCGGCCGGAGGCGCCGCGCGGTGCGCTGAGCCCGGAAGGCCTCGCCCAGGCGGTGGCGGCGCTGATGCCGGAAGGGGCGGTCATCGTCGACGAATCGGTCACCTACGGCCGCGGCTTTTTCCCGCAAACCTATGCTGCCCCGGCGCATGACTGGCTGCAGAACTGCGGCGGCGCCATCGGCTACGGCCCGCCGGTGGCGACCGGCGCGGCGATCGGTGCCGGCGGGCGGCGAGTCATCGCCCTGCAGGCCGACGGCAGCGCCATGTACACACCCCAGGCGCTCTGGACCCAGGCGCGGGAGAAGCTGCCGGTGACCACGGTGCTGCTCTCCAACCGCAAATACCAGATCCTGATCGGCGAATACCGCAACGTCGGCGCCAACCCGGGACGGACCGCGATGGACATGCTGGACCTCGGCAATCCCGACATCGGCTGGGTGAAGCTGGCCAACAGCATGGGGGTGGAGGCCGCCCAGGCGAGCACGCTGGAGGCGCTGGGCGACCTCATGGCGCAATCCTTCGCCCGGCCAGGGCCGTTCCTGATCGAATTGCTGATATAGTCCAGAGCGGTGACGCAAGACTCCATCATTGTGTTTTTAAGTTAATTTTTGGATTTCGCTGGTTTCAGGTTTCGCACAATCTCCCCGTAAGGGAGCGGTGTGCATGGTCCAGCATCCGGCCGAACTCCGGCCGGATGCTGCCCGACTTCAACGCGGCAGCAGGGATGGAGCGCGCCGCGTGGTGGGGTCTGAACAGCGATGAATATGCTGAACCAGCCGCCGTTGCCGGTGCCGCCCAAAGAGGTGGCGAAGCCGGAACCGCCGGGCGCGCCGAGTTTCGCCGTACCCGACAAGGCGGAAGTTTCCTCCGCGCGTCCACCGCTTTCGCCCGCGCCGCCCGTGGCTCCCCCCGCCCTGCGGAAGGGCCGTCGCCTGGCGCTGATCGGCGGCGCGCTGGCGCTGCTGGCGGCGGGCGGCGCCGCGCTCTACGACTCGATGGCGCGCAAGGTGCCGGTGCCGCAGTCGCCGCCTGCTACGGCCACCGAGCCGCTGGCGCAGGGCGAATTCCGCCTGTCGGACGCCGAGATGCGCGCGCTGCGGATCGAGGCCATGCAACTCCGCGAGTTCCGCGCCGAGCGCATCGCCGAGGGCCGCATCGCCTATAACGAGGACCGTGCCACGCCGGTCTTCTCCCCCTACAACGGCCGGGTCGTCCGCGCCCTCGCCCGCATGGGCGACACCGTCGCCGCCGGCGACCCGTTGTTCGAGATCGAGACCACCGACCTTGCCGGCGCGGCCAACGACCTGCTGGCGGCGGCCGATGCCGCCAACAAGGCCCGCGCCACCCTCGACCAGGCGCGGCGCGAGGAAGCCCGCCAGGCCAGCCTGTTCGGCGCCCGCGCCACCTCGCAGCGGGATGTCGAGCAGGCGAGGGTCGCCGCCGCCAATGCCGCGGCTGACCTGCGCAGCGCCGAGGCCACCCTGGCGGCGGCGCGGGACAAGCTGCGGGTGCTCGGCCGCAGCCCCGAACAGGTCGCCCGGATCGAGCTGACCCGCATGGTGGATGCGGTGGTGCCGGTGCCCGCGCCGATCGCCGGCACCGTGGTGCAGCGCCGGGTCGGTCCCGGCCAATGGCTCTCGAGCGGCGCCACCGATCCGGTCCTCACCATTGCCGACCTCTCCACCATGTGGCTGGTCGCCGCGGTGCGGGAACTGGATGCGCCGATGATCCGCCCCGGCCAGCCGGTGGAGGTCATGGTGGGGGCTCTGCCCGGGCGGCGTTTCGATGCCCGCATCGCCATGGTGGGCGCCGGCCTCGATCCGGTCACCCGGCGACTGACGGTGCGCGCCGAGGTGCAGGACCCCGACCGGCTGCTGAAGCCGGAGATGTTCGCCACCTTCCGCATCGCGGTGGGGGAGGGCCAGCAGGGTCTCGCGGTGCCGGTGAACGCCATCATCTATCGTGGCGCCGAGGCTTCGGTCTGGGTGGCGCTGGACGGCAACCGCTTCATCCTCCGCCGCATCACCCCCGGCATCCGCTCCGGCGAGGTGGTCGAGGTGACGGAAGGGCTCAATCCCGGCGAGCGCGTGGTGACGGGCGGCGCGCTCTTCATCGACCGGGCGGCCCGGATCGACTGAGGACAAGTGAGGGGATGCCGCGCCGTCAGGCTGCATGGGCAGGCCCGGGCGAGGCCGGCAGGCCTGCCCCCGCTCGCCCGACACCTTCACACGCCCTGCTACGGGCGGCGCCCCGCGCCGCGTCCTGAATCGCCGGAAAGCATCGCATGCGTCAGATCGTCGCCTTCGCCCTGCAGCGCCGGCCGCTGGTCATCCTGTTGTTCTTCGTCTTCATCGTGGTCGGGCTGGTCGCCTTCACCCGGCTGAACATCGAAGCCTATCCGGACCCGGTGCCGCCCCAGGTCGTCATCATCACCCAGAACCAGGGCCAGAGCGCCGAGGAGATCGAGCGCTACGTCACCATCCCGGTCGAGGTGGCGATGGCCGGGCTGCCCAACCTCACCTCGGTTCGTTCCACCAGCCTGTTCGGGCTGTCCGACGTGCGGGTGCAGTTCAACTTCAACTACACCTACGACCAGGCGCTGCAGCAGGTGCTGAACCGGCTGGCGCAGATCGACGCGCTGCCGGCAGGCGTGCAGCCGCAGATCTCCCCACTCTCGCCGATCGGCGAGATCATGCGCTACCGGCTGGTCGGCCCGCCTGGCTATTCCCTGACCGACCTCAAGACCCTGCAGGATTGGGTGCTGGACCGCCGCTTCAAGCGGGTGCCGGGGGTGGTCGACGTCACCTCCTTCGGCGGCCACAGCAAGAGCTACAACGTGGTGGTCGATCTGCGGCGCATGGCGGCGCACGGGTTGTCGCTGCCGCAGGTGATCGCCGCCGTCCGCGCCGGCAACGCCACGGTCGGCGCCGGCACCATCCGCATCGGCCCGCAGGTGGCGGTGGTGCAGGGCATCGGCCTGATCCGCGGCCTGGATGATCTGCGCAACGTCGTCGTCACCGCTGCGGGCGGGATGCCGGTGCTGCTGGCCGACATCGCCACCATCGAGATCGGCAACCTGCCTCGGCTCGGGATCGCGGGGCATGAGGGCGACGACGATGTGGTGCTGGCGACGGTGCTAATGCGCCGCGGCGAGCAGACCCTGCCGACCATCCGTGGGGTGCAGGCCGAGGTGGCGCGGATCAACGCCGGCGGCGTGCTGCCGCCCGGGGTGAAGATCGTGCCGCTCTACGACCGCGAGGATCTGGTGAAGATCACCACGCGGACGGTGGTGCACAACATCATCGAGGGCGTGGCACTCATCCTCATCATCCAATGGTTGTTCCTCGGCGATTTCCGCGGGGCGCTGGTGGTGGCGGCGACCATCCCCTTCGCTTTCCTCTTCGCCATCCTGCTGATGATGAGCCGGGGCGAGAGCGCCAACCTGCTCTCGCTCGGTGCGCTCGACTTCGGCTTGCTGGTCGATGCCACCGTCATCATGGTGGAGAACATCTACCGCCACCTCGGCTTGGCCCGAAGCCATGCCCACCGCTACATCGCGCCGGCCGGCTCCAAGGAGCTGTCAGGCCTGTCGCTGACCGTGCTGCGCGCGGCGGGGGAGGTGGACAAGGCGATCTTCTTCTCGGCGCTGATCATCATCGCCGCCTTCATCCCGCTGTTCACCCTGGGCGGGATCGAGGGCCGGATCTTCGGCCCGATGTCGAAGACCTACGCCTACGCCATCATCGGCGCGCTGCTGGCGACCTTCACCATCACCCCGGCCCTGGCCGCGGCCCTGCTGAAGGAAGACAGCCGGGAACGGGACACGCCCGTGGTTCGCGCGCTGCGCTGGGGCCACAGGCGGCTCTACGATGCGGCGATGCGGGCGCGGCGGCTCTGCCTGCTGCTGGCGGCGGCGCTGTTAGCCGGCTCCATCTTCCTGATGTCGCTGCTCGGCGCCGAGTTCCTGCCGACGCTGGAGGAGGGCAACCTCTGGGTCCGCGCCACCATGCCGGGCACCATCAGCCTGGAGGAGGGCAATGGCACGGTGAACCGCATCCGCGCCGTGCTGCTGGAGTTCCCCGAGGTGATCACCGCCACCTCGCAGCAGGGCAGGCCGGATGACGGCACCGACAGTGCCGGCTTCTTCAATGCGGAGTTCTTCCTGCCGCTGAAGCCGCCGGACCAGTGGACCACGGCGCCGCACCGCGACGGGCTGGTGCATGCCATGCAGGCGCGGCTGACGCGTGAGTTTGTCGGCATCGAGTTCAGCTATTCCCAGGCGATCTCGGACAATGTGCAGGAGGCCGCCTCCGGGGTGAAGGGTGCCAACGCCATCAAGGTCTACGGGCCGGAACTCGACATCATCGCCCGCAAGGCGGAGGAGATCCGCCAGGTCATGACCGAGGTCCAAGGCGTGGCCGACCTTGCGGTGTTCCGCTCCCTTGGCCAGCCGACCGTCGCCGTGAAGATCGACCGGGCGCGGGCGGCGCGCTACGGCCTGGCCGTCGACGACGTCAACCAGGTGGTCCAGGCGGCGATCGGCGGGCGGGAGGCCGGGCGGCTGTATGAGCCGGGCGGCGACCGCAACTTCCCCGTGATGGTGCGGCTCGACGCGCCCTTCCGCGACAGCCTGGACGCCATCCAGCGCATTCCGGTCGGCGGCGGCAGCGGCGCCACCCTGGCCGATGTGGCCGACATCCAGCTGGTCTCCGGCGTCTCCTACATCTACCGCGAGGATGCCAGCCGCTATGTGCCGATCCGCTTCAGCGTGCGCGGCCGCGACCCGGCCAGCACGGTGGCGGAGGCGCAGGCGCTGGTGGCGCAGCGGGTGGAGATGCCGCCCGGCTACCGGCTCGACTGGGTGGGTGAGTTCCGCAACCTGCAGGAGGCGATCGGCCGGCTTGTGGTGGTGGTGCCCGCGGCGCTCGCGCTGATCCTCGTGCTGCTCTATGTCCAGTTCAACACGCTGCGGGAGACGCTGCTGGTGTTCGGCATCGTGCCGATGTCGATCACCGGCGGCGTCGCCGCGCTGGCGGTGGCGGGGCTGAATTTCAGCGTGCCGGCGGCGATCGGCTTCCTCGCCCTGTTCGGCATCACCGTGATGGAAGGCATCATCATGCTGTCCCACTTCAATCACCTTCGGCTGGAGGGGATGCCCTGGCGCATGGCGCTGGACCAGGCCGGCACCGACCGCATGCGGCCGGTGTTCATGACCTGCTTCGCCAGCTTCTTCGGCCTGCTGCCGATGGCGCTGGCAAGCGGCATCGGCGCCGACGTGCAGAAGCCGCTGGCACTGGTGGTGGTGGGCGGCATCGGCTTGGTGCCGCTGTTCATCCTGGTGGTCTTCCCGGCGGCGATCGACCTCTTCGGCAAGCCCCGGCATGTCCGCCGGGCCGAGGCCGATGCCGCGGTGGCGGTGCGGGCATGAGGGGCTGGATCGCGCTGCTCGGGCTGGCGCTGCTGGCGCCGGCGGCCCTGGCGCAGGCTCAGGCGCCGGTTGCCGCGCCCATCGGCACCGCCGCCCTGCCGACCGGCCGCGGCGCCCAGCCGCTGACCCTGGCCGAGGCCGAGGCGCTGCTGGTCGAACGCAACCTGGGGCTGATTGCGGCACGGCGCGGTCTGGATGCGACGCGGGCGCAGCGGCTGGTTGCCTCCGCCCTGCCGCCGCCGCAGGTCTCGGTCGGCAGCAGCTTCGGCCAGTTCAACGAGACCGCGCGCGGCGCCCTCCAGGGCGCGCGCCTGCTCAGCCCGTCGAGCAACATCAATGTCGGCCTTTCCGTCCTCGTCGAGCGCGGCGGCAAGCGGGAACTGCGCACCCGCGTCGCCGATCAGCAGATCGGCCAGGCCGAGGCGCAGGTGCTGGATGCGCTGCGCACCCAGCTCTTCCAACTGCGCCAGGCCTTCCTCGGCGCGCTTCTGGCCCGGGCCAATCTGGAGGTGGCGCTGGCCAACCGCGCCAGCCTCGACCGTACCGAGGCGCTGCTGCGCCGCCAGCTGCGCGACGGGGCCATCCCGGAAGGCGACCTGCTGCGCTTCCAGGCCAGCCGCTTGCAATTCGAGAGCGATGTCACCGGCAATGCCCAGGCCTATGCCGCCGGCATCGCCACCGTCGCCGCGCTGCTGGCGGCCGACCCCGCGGCCTTTGCCCCAGGGGCGGGGCAGATCGGCGGCCCCGGCCTGGTGGCGCCCGGCCTTCGCGGCACCGCCGCGCCGCGGCAGGGCTCTGCCGCGGTGCCGACCACGGTGCAGACCATCCTCTCCCCGGTCGCCTTCGACCTGCGCGGGCGCCTCGACCAGATGCCGGTACTCGGCATCGGCCGGGAGGCGCTGGCCGAGGGCGTCGCCAGCCGCGCCGATGTGGTGGCGGCACAGCGCCAGGCCAGCGCGGCCGACGCCAATCGCCAGCTTGCCGAAGCCGAACGGTCGCGCGACGTGACGGTGAACGGCAGCTGGGGACGGTCCCGGCTGTCGCAGGATCTGCCGAACTCGCGCGACCAGCTGGATGCGGTGAACAGCTTCGGCCTGTCGCTCTCGGTGCCGATCTTCACGCGGCGGATCGTCGAGGGAAATCTCGGCGTCGCCACCGCGCAGGCCGGCCAGGCGGAGGCGCTGGCGCGTGCCACGCTGCTGCAGGCCCGGACCGAATTCGCCGCCGCCTGGGCAGGGTACGAACAGGCGCGGGCGCTGCTCAACCTCTACACCAGCGGTGCCCTGGGCCGGGCGGAGGACGCCTATCGCAGCGCCGAGCAGGCCTATGTCGCCGGCGGCCGCAGCCTGCTGGAGGTGCTGGACGCGCTGCGCACCCTGAACGCCACGCGCATCCAGGCCAACCAGGCGCGCCACGCCTATCTGCTGGCGCTGGCGACGCTGGAGCAGGCGAGCGGGGTATCCGGCGTCGCGCCGCGGCTGTAGCCTCCCGGGGGTCGCACGCGGACCGGGATGCGGCCGGGCGCGGCAGCGGGAGGAACGATCCATGGACATGAACATCGCCGGGAAGCGCGTGCTGGTCACCGGCGGCTCGAAAGGCATCGGCCAGGCCTGCGCCCACGCCTTCGCCGAGGCCGGCTGCGACGTCATCCTGGCCTCCCGCGATGCCACGGCGCTGGAGCAGGCAGCCGCCGGCATCCGCGCCCGGCACAATGTGAATGTGGCGATCCACGCCGCCGACCTCGCCGATGCCGGGGCGCGCCAGGCGATGCAGGCGGCCTTCCCGGATATCGACATACTGGTGAACAACGCCGGCGCGATTCCGGGCGGCACCATCCACGACATCTCGCTGGCCCGCTGGCAGGAGGCCTGGGCGCTGAAGGTGTTCGGCTATATCCATCTCTGCCAGCTCTACCTGCCGAAGTTCGAGGCGAGGAAGGATGGCGTCATCGTCAACATCATCGGCATGGCCGGCCGCGGCCCGCGCGCCGACTACATCTGCGGCGCCGCCGGCAATGCCTCGCTGATCGCCTTCACCGCGGCGCTCGGCGGCAAGGCGCCGGACCATAATGTCCGCGTCGTCGGCATCGCCCCGGGGGCGACCATGACCGACCGGATCATCACCCTCTCCAAGTCGCGCGCGAAGACCAAATTCGGCGACGAGAGCCGCTGGCAGGAGATGCTGGCCGGGCTGCCGCTCGGCCGGGCGGGGAAGCCGGAGGAGATCGCCGATCTGGCGGTGTTCTGCGCCAGCCCGCGTGGCGGGTATCTCTCGGGCACGACCATCGAGGTGGATGCGGGGGCGCAGTTCCGGGGCTGAGCGGCAAAGAGCGATGAGTTTGATCGGGGGTTTCACCCCCGAACCCCCACCGGGGAGGCGGGCGCTTCCCCGGACTTCGGCGCGAGTCGAAGCAGCGACCCCTGCGGCGGGGTGACTACAGGACCAAGGACACGATCATGGATTTCCGTCTCACCGACCCGCAGCGCGCGATGGTCGCCAGCGTGCGCGACCTGGCACAATCCAACTTCCGCCAGCGCGCCCTGCGCTGGATGGATGGCACCTTCCCCTGGGTGAACATCAAGGAACTCGCCGGCCTCGGGGTGCTCGGCATGACGGTGCCCGAGGAATACGGCGGCCTTGGCCTGCCGGTCTTCGAGACCGCGCTGATCCTCGAGGAGATCGCCAAGGTCTGCTACCCGACGGCGATGGCGGTGCTGGGCGAGGCCGGAGTGCAGACCCGGGTTATCGCCAAATATGCGCCGGAGAGCATCCGCAGCCGTATCCTGCCGCAGGTGGTCAGCGGCGACTGCATCCTGTCGATCTGCATGACCGAGCCGCATGCCGGCACCGATGTGGCGAATTACCGCACCAATGCGGTGATCAAGGGCGACCGCGTCGTGGTGAACGGCACCAAGACGCTGATCAGCCGCGCCGAGGAAGCTGGCATGTTCGTCGTCTTCACCCGTATCGACGGGAAGCCGGGTCGCGAGGGCATCGGCTGCGTGCTGATCGAGCGCGGCACGCCGGGCCTCGCCGTCACCGGCACCTACCACACCATGGGCGGGGAGAACCTGCACGAGGTGCAGTTCAACGATCTCGAGGTGCCGCTCGAGAATCTCGTCATCCGCGAGGATGGCTTCCGCAAGCTGCTCTCGGCCTTCAACACCCAGCGCTGCCTCAACCCCTCGATCAGCCTTGGCCTCGCGGAGGGCGCCTTCGACGAGGCGGTGCGCTACGTCCGCGACCGGCCGATCTTCGGCAAGCCGATCGCCGATTTCCAGGGCGTGCGCTGGAAGCTGGCCGACATGTACAAGGACATCGAGGCGGCGCGCGGCCTGCTCTACCGCGCCTGCTGGACCGCCAGCCCCTTCCCGGACCCCTTCCTGGCGGCGACCGCCAAGGTCTTCTGCAATGAAATGGCGATCCGGGTGACGAATGAGGCGGTGCAGCTGCACGGCGGCTTCGGCTTCACCGATGAATACCCGGTCTCGCGCCTCTACCGCGGCGCCCGCTACGGCTCGCTCGGCGGCGGCGCCTCGGAGACGCTGCGCGACCTGATCGGCCGCAAGCTGGCGGGCGAGGACCTCGGTCCCGACGGCATCATGGCGCTCGGCTACTTCTGACGCCGTCCATCGGGCGCTGCAGGGCATGCACCGCGCTCGCCAGCGCGGCGCAGGCGCGGCGGGTGTTGCCCCCCGCCACCTCCTCCCGCGCCAGGCTGATGGCGGCGAGCGCCGCCTCCAGCGCCGGCGTTGCGCCGTCATGCGTTATCGCAAGGCGGAGCCGGGTCTCGGCCAGAGCGAGGTTGATCGCCGCCGCATGGGGATGGTCCTCGCGGACATCGCGGTCGGCACCCAGCAGCAGATGGAGCAGCCGCTGCGCCTCCGGCATGCTGGCGGGCAGCGGCAGCAGGTGCGGCGGCGGCGGATCCTGCTCGTGGCCGGGTCCGCGCCGCATGTAGGGCACGAGGCTGGCGGTGAAGATGTCGAGGTAGGGGTGGGCGGTGTGGGCCGTCGCCATGGGCTGGCTCCTGGCATGATGATGGGCGGCGCCCTGCCAGGGGCACCGACTCCCACTCAGCTTACGCCCGTCACCGGTCGGGTGGTTCGCATATCCGTGTGATGGCGCGCGCCGGGGGGCATGGCCGCCGCGTGGCCAGCCGGCCTGACCGCCGGCCGGAAGGCCTCACGCGTCGGCCCAGCGCCGCAGCAGGTTGTGGTACACGCTGGTGAGCTGCACCGGCGAGGGATGGGTTTCCGGGATATCCCCGCGCAGCCGGTTGATCGCCATGTCCAGGTCGAATAGCAGCGCCCGCTGGCCGTCGTCGCGCACCATGCTCTGCACCCAGAAGAAGCTGGCGAGGCGGGCGCCGCGCGTCACCGGCGCGACGCGGTGCAGGCTGGTCGCGGGGTAGACCACGGCATCGCCGGCCGGCAGCTTCACCCGCTGCTCGCCGTAGGCGTCCTCGACGATCAACTCGCCACCGTCGTAGCTCGCCGGATCGCTGAGGAAGAGGGTGCAGGAGACATCGGTGCGGATGCGATGGGGCGTGCCGGTGATCTGGCGGATGGCGTTGTCGACATGCGCGCCGAATGTCATCCCTGGATCGTAGCGGTTGAACAGCGGCGGGAAGACCCGCAGCGGCAGCACCGCCGAGATGAACAGCGGATTCCGCTCCAGCGCGCCGAGGACCATGTCGCCCAGCGTGCGATGCTCCGGGCAGCCTTCCGGGACCTGGAGGTTATCCTTCACCTGCGCCGATTGGTGGCCGGCGGTGACCCGTCCATCGACCCAGGGTGCCTGCTCCAGCAGGAGGCGCGCCTGCGCCACCTGCTCCGCGGTCAACACCCCTTCGATCTGCACCAGCATGGCTAGAAGCGTGCCCCCACGGTGAACAGGAAAGTCCGTCCGGCGCCCGGCACCACCTGGCCACCGGTGACCTGGTCATAGTAACGCCGGTCGGTGAGGTTCAGTGCATTCGCCTGCAGCCGGAGGCCACGGAAGGCGCCCTCCCGCGGCTGCCAGGCGATGGCGGCGTCCCAACGGGTGTAGCCGGGCGCCCGGTTGGTGTTGGCGGTGTTGGAAAAGCGGCTGTCCACGTAGAAGGCGCCGCCGCCGAGCTGCAGGTCGTAGGGCAGGTCGTAGGTGGTCCAGACCGTGGCGGTGTGGCGCGGGGTGTTGGGGATGCGGCGGCCGACCTCGGCCGGGGTGTTCGACTCGACGATCTCGCCGTCGAGGAAGGTGTAGCCGGCCAGCAGGTTCCAGTTCCGGGTGATCCGACCGAGCGCCGAGACCTCGAACCCGTCCACCCTCTGGTTGCCGGCAAGGGAGGTGATGCCGGTTGCCGGATCGGTGGTGCGAGCGTTCTCCTTCTCCAGGCGGAACAGCGCGCCGCGCAGCTCGAGCTGGCCGGTCACCTCCCAGGAGGCGCCGAGCTCGTAGCTTTGGTTGCGCTCCGGCGCGAGGTCGGCGATGGTCGCCGAGAGGGTGAGGAACTCGCCGGAGGGGTTGAAGGAGGTGCCGGTGGAGAAATAGGTGCGCACCCCGGGGAATGGCTTGAACACCAGCGCGGCGCGGTAGCTGCCGACGTTGTCGTTCCCCTTCAGCCGGGTATTCGCCAGCCGGTCGCGGTAGTCGGTGGAGAAATGGTCGAACCGGCCACCAACCAGGATCTCGAACATCTCGCCCAGCTTGATCTGGTCGACCGCGAACACCGCGGCGCTGTCGGAGGTGACGTCGATGCGCGAGGAGACGGTGCGCAGCCCGTTTTCGATGGCATAGAAGTTCGGGAACAGCAGGCTGGTGGACGGCCGCGTCGCGGCGTAGCGGGTGGTCCTGTTCAGGTCGCGGCTGAGCTCGACGCCGATGATGGCCGAGTGTTCCAGGATGCCGGTGCGGAAGTTCAGCACCGCTTCCGAGAGGTTGGTGTAGCTGGTGTCGGTGGCGTCGCGGAACTGCGCCTGCCGGTTCACCAGGATGGACGAGAGCGGCGTTGACGGGGTGACCGTGCCCGCGATGCGCGGCGCGGTCGCATCCAGGTCACGGTCGTAATTGGCGAAGCGGAAGGTGTTGCGCAGGGTGATCGCGTCGCTGAACCGGTGCAAGACCCGCGCGGTCAGCACATCGGTGGTCAGCCGTTCATGGTCGACGCCGCTGGTGCCGTAGAAATTGCTCCGATTCACCGGAGCAGGCCGGCCGAACAGCCAGGGCACGCCATAGTCGGGGATATTCTCCTCATACTGGTGCAGGTAGTGCACGGTCAGCTGGGTATTGGTGCCGAGGCCCCAGGTGATCGAGGGAGCGACGCCATAGCGCTTGTTCTCGACATGGTCGCGGCCGGCGATCTGCTGGGTCATCGCCATGGTGTTCAGCCGCACCGCGACGTTGCCGGCATGCAGGTTGACGTCGCTGGTGGCGCGGACGCCGCCCGGGGAGAAGGCCTGCAGGCTCAGCTCGCCGAAATTCCGCGCCTGCGGCAGCCGCAGCGTCTGGTTGATGACGCCGCCGGTGGAGCCGCGGCCGAACTGGATGGAGGAGGGGCCCTTCAGCACCTCGATGCTGTCGAGATAGAAGGGGTCGCGGGTATACTGCCCGCTGTCGCGCAGCCCTTCGATGAAGAAGTCGCCGCGCGCGCTGAAGCCGCGCAGGGTGAGGTTGTCGCCGGAGGCGCCGCCTTCGCCGCCAACCAGGCTGATGCCGGTGACATTGCGCAGCGCCTCCCGCAGCGTGGTGCCGGCGCGCTCGTCGATCAACTCCCGCGGGACGACGTTGATGGTCTGCGGCGTGTCGGCGATGGCGGTGGGCAGGCGCGGCGCCGGCTGGGCATCGCGGCGGTAGGTCGAGGGTGCATCGGCGGCGATGCCGATTTCGGGCAATGGTATGGCCGCGGGCGGGGTCTGGGCGGCGGCTGGCAAGGCGCCGAGCAGGGAAAGGCCGGCAAGACCAAGCGTCGGCTGAAGGCGAGGCGGAAGGCGATGTGACATTGCGTGTTTATCCCGAACACAATGTATCCGAGATATCGAGATTGCGAATCAATCGCAATACGGAAACTGCCCAACGCCGCTCACGCTTGCGGGCCGGTCATAACGCCCTCGGCGGCAGCCGTCGATCACAGCCCCACGCCTATGGTATGCCTTCTGCCTCCTGCCGGTTCTGCTCTGCCGCACCGCTATTGTCCTGCGACATGTTGCCGGGCAGCCGCTCGCCCTCCGTCACCGGCACATGGCGGCAGCCGCAATCCTGCATCCGCCGCAGCGCCCGGGCGCCGGCCGCGCTGGCGCGACAGGGAGTTGCTGCCCGGATCAGGAGCTTCCGAAGCATGAACCACAGCCTGGCGGTGTGCGGCCAGGATTGACATGCTCTATGTCTGGTCCATGGAACCGGTGGACCTTGCGCTCTGCCTTGCCGTCGACGTGTCCGCCAGCGTCGACTTCGATGAATTCGGGCTGATGATCGGTGGCTATGCCGCGGCCTTCCGCGACCCCGGCATCGCCGCCCTCTGCACCGCCGGGCCGCGCGGCGGCATCGCTGTCGCCGTGCTGTTCTGGTCGGGCGCCTGGCCCTCGATGGGGGTGGGAGCGGGACAGCCGGACGTCGCGGTGCCCTGGCTGCGGGTGGGAGGCGCCGAGGCCGCCTCGGCCCTGGCCGATGCCGTCGAGAGCGCGCCACGGCTGCCTCTGCCGGGCGCCACGGCGCTGGGGGAAGGGATGGCGGCCGGTTTCGCCCTGCTCGCCCGCTGCCCCGCCGAGGCGACGCGGCATGTGCTGGATGTCTCGGGCGATGGCCGCCACAACCAGGGAAGGCCGCCCGGCCCGGTGCGCGACATCGGCGTCGCCGCCGGCATCACCCTGAATGGCCTGGCGGTGCTGAACGAGGAGCCTGACCTGCTCGAGCATTACGCGACGGAGGTGATCGGCGGCCCCGGCAGCTTTGCCATGGCCTGCCCGGACTACGCCGCCTTCGCCCAGGCGGTCCGGGAAAAGCTGCGGCGCGAGATCGCCGGCCTTCTCCTGGCCGGGCCGGATGGGCTATGCCCCGCTTCAGCGTAAAGGTGCCGATTACATGCTGTTGCTGATTCCGGGCCCGGTGCAGACGAGGCCCGAGACCCGCGCCGCCATGGCGCAGGACATCGCCCCCTGGGACAACGACTTCCGCGCCGTCTACGCCGAGATTCGCACCCAGGTCCTTGACCTCGCCGGCGGGCGGGAGGGCGAGCATGCCACCCTGCCGCTGCAAGGGTGCGGCCATTTCCTGATGGAAGCCGCCATCCGCAGCTTCATCCCCGCCGGCGGCAAGCTGCTGATCCCGCGCAACGGCGCCTATGCCGAGCGCGCGGTGCGGCTGGCGACCGAGGCCAGGCGGCAGGTGGTCTCGCTGCACGGTCCGGACACCAGGGCGGTGGCGCCGGAGGAAGTGGCCGCGGCGCTCGCCGCCGACCCCGCCATCTCCCATGTGGTCATGGTGCAGAACGAGACGGGCAGCGGCATCGTCAACGACCCCGCAGCGGTTGGCGCGGCAGTGCGGGCGGCGGGGCGGCGGCTGATCCTCGACAGCGTCTCCGCCTTCGGCGCCCTGCCGATCTCCCTGGCGGCGCAGCCGGAGCTGGACGCGCTGCTGTTCACCTCCGGCAAATGCCTGGAGGGGCTGCCCGGCATCGGCTTCGCCGTGGCGCGGATCGACAGCCTGACCGCCGCCGCGGGGCAGGCGGGGTCCTGGTCCTTCGACCTGGCCGATGTCTACCAGCATGCGCTGCGGGCCGGCTGGGGCAGCTTCCGCTTCACCCCGCCGGTGCAGGCGCTGGCGGCCTTCCGTGTCGCGCTCGACCTGCATGCCGCGGAGGGTGGCCAGCCCGCGCGCCTCGCCCGCTACGCCGAGAACATGCGGGTGCTGTACCAGGGCGTCCAGGCGCTCGGCCTGACACCCTATCTGGAGTGGCGGCACCAGGGGCCGGTGATCGTCACCGTCCACCAGCCTGCCGACCCGAATTTCGAGTTGCAGCGCTTCGTCGATGCGCTGAAGGCGCGCGGCGTGCTGATCAGCAATTTCTACAACACCAAGGTGCCGACCATGCGCATCGGCTGCGTCGGCGCCATCACGCCCGAGGATATGCGCGGCGCCGTCGCGGCGATCGGCAAGGCGCTGGATGCCCTCGGGGTCAGGCAGCGGCAGGCGGGCTGAGCCGAGGCGCGTCGAGCTGCAACCGGCGCGGCTCCACGACGGGAAAGCGCAACTGGGCGATGGTGCCGACGCCGGCCTCGCCCGCCGCGCGGCTGAAGCGGCCGCGCAGCTGCGCCGCGAGCCCATGCATCAGCCGGGTGCCGAGCCCGGTGCCGCTGGTGCGGATGGACCCTGCGGCCTCGTCATCGGCGCCGGCCTGACCGATGCCATCGTCGCTTACGATCAGGACGAACTCCTCGGCCGAGCGGGTGAAGCGCACCGAGATCACGCCGTGCCGCTCGTCCGGAAAGCCGTATTTCAGCGCGTTGGTAACCAGCTCATTCAGCACCAGACCGAGATGCACCGCGCGCTCGGTGTCGAGCGAGTAGGATTCGGCGCTGGCACGCAGCCCGATCGGCCGCAGCCCACCGGTCTGGGTGACCTCCAGATCGCGGCAGAGGCCTTCAATGAACTCGCGGGTGTCTACCCGTGCCGGATCGTCGCGATCGGCCGGGGCGCCGCGGGCGAGCCAGCCATGGACCCGCGCCAGCGCCCGTGCATGCCCGGCTGCCTCGCGCAGCCCTTCGCCGGCCGCCTCCGACGTCGCCGCCCGCGCCCGCAGCAGCAGCAGGGCCGACAGCGATTGCAGGTCGTTGCGGGTGCGATGGCGGAATTCATGCAGCAGCATATCCCGCCGGCGGTTGGACTCGACCAGCTCGGCATGGGCCCGCTGTGCCCGGGCCACGGCCCGATGCATCGTCTCCACCATGCCGGACATCGCCGCGCCGATCGCCATGAACATGACCAGCATGGGGGTGTCCGTCGCATGGTCGAGGCTCAGCGTGCCGGCCGGCGACAGATTGGACCAGGTGACGAGCACCGCCGAGGCAGCGGTCGCGAGCAGCCCCGAGCCATGATCGAACAGGCAGGCGGACAGCAGGACCGGCACGAAGAACAGCATGAAGGGATAGCTTTCCCCCAGCGCCCGGTCGGAAATCATCCGCACCAGCAGCGTGGCCAGCACGATCCCCAGGGTCGTCGCGTAGCGCAGCCAGACCGGCTGCGCGCGGGTTTGACGGATCAGGTGATTGAGGCGGTTGGCTGGTGACATGTCGCACAGAACGGCGCCGTGCCGAGTTCTCTCCTCGGCTCCACGGAACGTGAGGATGATCGGCTCAGGGCCGGTGGCGCGAATCCGGCCCATGGACGTCAGGCCTTCTTCTTGTGCTTCGCCGCCGGTCCGATCGGCTTGCCGGAGGCGGCCAGGGTCAGCAGCCGGCCGGATAACGCATCGCGGATGGCCGGGCGCCGGTCCTTCTCCTTCTTCCAGTGCTTCTTGTCCTTGCGGGTCATGCCGCAGCCGAGGCACCAGCCGGTGGCCTCGTCATAGCAACAGACGTCGATGCAAGGGCTGGCCATGGCCTGGTGAAGTCCCCCGGCGCCGGATGGTTGCATCTCCGCCTTGCCTGGCATCGGCCAGGACGATAAGCGCCATGCAACCGCCCCGGGAGGCAGAATAACCCATGGCCACCGACCTCGAGATCGCCCGCGCCGCGACCCTGCTGCCGATCGGCGACATCGCCGCCCGCGCCGGCATTCCCGAGTCCGCGCTGCAGCCCTACGGCCGCTACAAAGCGAAGATCGATTCTGGTTTCGTCGCCGGTCAGGCCGGAGCGAAGCGCGGCAAGCTGGTGCTGGTCACCGGCATCAACCCAACCCCGGCTGGCGAGGGCAAGACCACCACCACCATCGGTCTCGGCGATGCGCTGAACGCGCTGGGGACGCGGACGATGATCTGCCTGCGCGAGCCCTCGCTCGGCCCCTGCTTCGGGGTGAAGGGCGGGGCGACCGGCGGCGGCCGGGCCCAGGTCGGGCCGATGGAGGACATCAACCTCCACTTCACCGGCGATTTCCACGCCATCACCAGCGCCAACAACCTGCTCTCGGCGATGGTCGACAACCACATGTACTGGGGCAATGAACTCGGCCTCGACCCCCGTCGCATCAGCTGGCGGCGCGCGCTCGACATGAACGACCGCAACCTGCGTGACCTCGTGTTGGGCCTTGGCGGGGCCAGCCAGGGCATCCCGCGGGAGGATGGCTTCGACATCACCGTGGCGTCGGAGGTGATGGCGGTGTTCTGCCTGGCGACCGACCTTGCCGATCTTCAGGCGCGACTCGGCCGCATGATTGTCGGCCAGACCCGCGATGGCCGCAGCGTGACCGCCCGCGACATCAAGGCGGATGGCGCGATGGCGGCGCTGTTGCGCGACGCGCTGGCGCCGAATCTCGTGCAGACGCTGGAAGGCTCGCCGGCGCTGGTGCACGGCGGGCCCTTCGCCAACATCGCGCATGGCTGCAACAGCGTGGTGGCAACGACACTCGGTCTGACGCTGGCCGATGTCGTGGTGACGGAAGCGGGCTTCGGCGCCGACCTCGGAGCGGAGAAATTCCTCGACATCAAATGTACCAGCGCCGGGCTGGCGCCCGATGCTTGCGTCATCGTCGCGACGATCCGCGCGTTGAAGATGCATGGTGGTGTCGCGAAATCCGATCTCGGGCGCGAAGATGTAGCGGCGCTGCGGCGTGGCGTGGTGAACCTTGCACGCCACGTTGAGAACATGGGCAAGTTCGGCCTGCCGGTGGTGGTTGCGCTGAACGCTTTTACAACCGACGCGGGTGAAGAGATCGCAGCGGTGCAGGAAGCGATGGCGGCGCTCGGCACCGAGGCGGTGCTCTGCACGCATTGGGCCGATGGCGGCGCCGGCGCTACCGATCTCGCTTGCGCGGTGCAGCGCCGGCTTGCTGCGGGCAGTGCCAGCTTCGCGCCGCTGTATGACGCGGCGCTGCCACTCGCGGAGAAGTTGCGGACCATCGCACGGGAGATCTATCGCGCTGCCGAAGTGCAGATCCCGGAGCCCGTCGCGGCCCGGCTGGCGCGCTTCGAAGCCCAGGGATTCGGCCATGTTCCGGTTTGCGTGGCGAAGACGCAGTACAGCTTCAGCGCCGACCCGAAGCGGCTCGGCGCACCGGTCGGCCATGTGCTGCCGGTGCGCGAAGTGCGGCTATCGGCGGGGGCCGGATTCGTCGTCGCGGTGTGCGGCGAGATCATGACCATGCCCGGCCTGCCGCGGCGGCCGGCGGCGGAATCGATCGGGCTCGACGCCGCCGGCCGCATCGAGGGTTTGTTCTGACGCCTTGCGGACGGCGTCCCACGCAAGCGTGCAACGCAACACCCGGGTTACACGCAAGGGTGTCTCCGGCGAAGGCCCTCAGTCGCATGGCTTCGGATAGTGTCGCGCCGCACGCGATGGGTCGTGCGACAGGGGCATTGCCAGGGACGCATGAAGCAGGAAAAGGCGCCCGAAGCGGACGCCTTCGCGGCAGCGATTGCGGCGGAGATTCCACGGCTCCGCCGGTTCGCGCGCGTGCTGGCGCGGCAGGCTGATGTCGCGGATGATCTGGTGCAGGAAACGCTGGTGCGGGCGATTGCCGCGCGCGGGCAGTTTCAGGAAGGCACCAATCTGCGGGCATGGTTGTTCACCATCCTCCGCCACGCGCGTGCCGCGGCGGTACGGCGGGCCGCGCGCAGCCCGATGGTGCATCCGGAGTCGCTGCCGGATGCGCCGGTGTCCGGCGGGCAGGAGGAACGCCAGGCGATGCACGACGTCGCCAACGCCTACCGCCGGCTGTCGGCAATCCATCGGGAAGCCCTATGGGTGGTCGTGGTGGAGGGGCTGGACTACGCCGATGCGGCGCGGGTGCTGGGGGTGCCGGCCGGCACGCTGCGCTCCCGCCTGTCGCGCGCTCGGGAACAGCTGCGCCGCAGCCTGGGCCTCGATCCGCTGCCCCGGTCGCAGATGGAGGAAGAATAGTGCGGTGGACCGATCATCGCCGCTTCGGGCCGGCAGGCCGGCCGCCTTCGGATCAATCCGGCTTTGACTGCTGCAGGATGGCGAGCAGGTGTTGCGGGATGGGCTCGGACAGCACCGAGGAGTGCAGGCTGTTCAGCTCGTTCCGCAACCAACGGTCGAATGTGCCCTGGTCGTAAGCGAAGGGCATAGTGGGCGGTGCTTGCGGGATGATCTGCGTCTGGGCTTGCATGGGACTGTCAATGCCCTGGGCTTCCGGGGGTTCCGCCGCAGCGGGCGGGTCGGGCTCAGGCGTGGTCTGCATGACGCACCATGAATGGGCCCCCGGCGGCGTGTCGGGGGTGCGTGAGCCTTACGGATCGGTCATGGCGGACGCAAGCACATAAATGTGATCGTATGATGCTGTTGCACGCCAGCCACGCCGCGCTTGGTTGCGCCGGCTGGCCGGCGCCGCCAGAGTGCCGCCATGCCGGCCGAGAACCCGAGGGAATTGCTGGAAGATGGCGCCGCCCGCCATGCGCGGGGCGATCTGGCCGGGGCGGAGCGGCGGTATCGCCGGGTGCTGGCGTTGCGGCCGCAGGACGCCAATGCGCATAACCTGCTGGGGGTGCTAGCCCGCCAACGCGGAGATGTGACCGCCGCGGTGGCGCATACCGGCCGCGCCGTGGCGCTGCAGCCGGAGGCACCGGTGTTCCTCGCCAGTCATGGCGCGGCCCTGGCCGAGGCCGGCCGGCTGACGGAGGCGGTGCGGCACCTGCGTGCCGCTTTGGCCCGGCGGCCGGCGGACCCGGTGACGCTGCGGAACCTCGGCCAGGCGCTGTGCGGGCTGGGCGACGCCCCGGCGGCGTTGGGACCGCTTGCCCAGGCGGTGGCGCTTGATCCGCAGGCGCCGCTGCCGTGGCTTGCCCTGGCGCATGCCCGGCGGGAGGCGGGGGATGCCGCGGGAGCGGCGGCGGCGGCCGAGGCGGCGCTGGCCCGCGCCCAGGGGCATGCCGAAGGCGATGCGGCGGTGGCCGAGCAGGCGCGGTTTCTGCTGGCGGCGCTGCGCGGCGGTGCGGTGCCGGACCGGGCGCCTGCCAGCTATGTGCGCGACCTGTTCGATCAATTCGCCCCGCGCTTCGATGCCGAGCTCACCGGCCGGCTGGAGTACCGGACGCCGGAGCTGCTGGCGGCGCTGCTGGAGGAGATGGGGGTGGCGCGCGGGCTGAGGGTGCTCGACCTCGGCTGCGGCACTGGGCTGTCAGGTGTCGCCCTGGCGCCCTTCGCGGCCCGGTTGGAGGGGCTGGACCTCTCGCCGCGGATGCTGGCGGAGGCCGGGCGGCGGGGTTTGTACCAGGCGCTGCACCAAGCCGACCTGCTCAGCTTCCTGCCGGCGCATCCGGCCGCCTATGGGCTGGTCGCGGCGGTGGATGTGCTGAATTACCTGGGCGACCTCGCACCTGCCCTGCACGCCATGGCGACGGCGCTGGCACCGGGCGGGGTGGCGGCATTCTCAGTGGAGGCGGGGGAAGGGGTGCCCTTCGCGCTGGGCGAGGGCATGCGCTACCGCCATGACCCGGCGCATGTCGCACAGCTGGCGGCGACGGCGGGGCTGGCGGTGGCAGCGCAGCGCGGCGCGGTGCTGCGCCAGGAGAAGGGGGCGCCGGTGGCGGGGGCGCTGTTCGTCCTCCGCGCCACCGGTTGAGCGGGTTCATACCATCGGCATGAGTCTTCCACTCATGCCGGGCGCCCGAACGGGCGCCGCGCCGAGTGGCGCGTAGCCACGGTTTTGCGGAGCAAGCCGCCCGGCGGCTGAAGCGGGCCGTTGATCAGGGGCGATCAGCGGCCGTCGGTATCAGGCGGCCAGCGCCGTTTCGGCATCGAGGGTCGCGGCGGCGGCATGCACCACTGCGGCGATGCGGACCGCGGCCTGGACCTGCTCCTTGGTGATCCCGTGCTGCAGCACGACTTTCTCATGCGCTTCCATGCACATGCCGCAGCCGTTGATGGCCGAGACGGCGAGCGACCAGAGCTCGAAATCCACCTTGTCCACGCCGGGGCGGGCCATGACGTTCATCCGCAGCTTGGCCGGCATCTGGGCGTAGTCGCCGCCGACCAGATGGGTGAAGCGGTAGTAGATGTTGTTCATGCCCATGATCGAGGCGGCGGCCTTGGCGGCGTTCAGCGCCTCCGGGCTCAGCTGCGGGCCGAACTCCCCGACCACGGCCTGGATCACCTCGGCATTGCGGGAGGCCAGCGCCGAGGCGATGAAGGTGCCCGCGCGCTGCTGCTGGTTCAGCACGGGCTCGGTCGCCAGGCTACCGAGGTTCAACTTCTGGTCCTTCGCATATTCGGGCAGGCGGTTGCGCAGGGCTTCCAGCGACATGGCGGGCTCCTTCGAAGGCTCAGGGGGACGGGGTGGGCGGAGCGGACCGCGGGCGATCCGTTCGGCCAACCCTCTCCCGCGCCAAGGGCGCGGGAGAGCGGCTACGGGGGCTGATTGCCCCCGTTTCGCTTCGGACGATGCCGCCCTTCGGCGATCCGCTCTGATCAGGCCGCCTTTTCGAACAGGGCGTCCGGGTTCAGCACTTCCTTGCCCTTCTCCCAGTTGCAGGGGCAGAGCTCGTCGGTCTGCAGGGCGTCGAGGACGCGCAGCACTTCCTGCGGGTTGCGGCCGACGTTCAGGCCGTTGACCGAGGCCCACTGGATGGTCCCCTCCGGGTCGACGATGAAGGTCGCGCGCAGTGCCACGCCGGCGGTCTTGTCAAGGATGCCGAGGCTCTCGGCCAGCTCGCGCTTGATGTCGGCCAGCATCGGGATCGGCAGGTCGCGGATGTCGTCGTTGTGGACGCGCCAGTTCAGGTGGACGAACTCGCTGTCGGTGGAGACGCCATAGACCACCGCGTCACGGTCGGCGAACTCACCGGCCAGCTTGCCGAAGGCGGCGATTTCGGTCGGGCAGACGAAGGTGAAGTCCTTCGGCCAGAAGAAGACGATCTTCCACTTGCCGGCATCGGAGGCGGAGCTGATTTCGGTGAAGGACTTGCCGGGGCCGCCGAGACCTTCGGGGCCGGCTTTCACCGCAGTGAGCTGGAAGGACGGAAACTTATCGCCAACGGTCAGCATGCCTGAATCCTTGAGCCTGTGGTCCAACGGGCCGCAGCAGGCGCGAAACGGGTCCTGCTGCGGCGCACAAGCATATGCCTGCTGGCGAACGACTTAGCCAATGAATAGTTTTTTGAAATTTGATCGATAGAAACGATGGACCCGGATGATCTCCCTCCCCAGCCCGCAGCAGCTCCGCTATCTTCTGGCGCTTGCCGACCATGGCCATTTCGGGCGGGCGGCGGCGGCTTGCACGGTGACGCAGTCCACCCTTTCGGCCGGCATCATCGCCCTTGAACGCCAGCTCGACGCCGCGCTGCTGGAGCGTGGCGCGGCGAAGCGGCCGATCTTCACGCCGCTGGGGCTGGAGGTGGTGGCGCGGGCCCGCACCGCGCTGGCGGCGCTGGAGGCGGTGGCGGAGACCGCCGCGGCCTCGCGCGACCCGCTCTCCGGCCCGCTTCGCCTCGGCGTCATCCCGACCATCGGCCCCTTCCTGCTGCCGCGGCTGATGCCGGCGCTGCGCCAGGCTTTCCCGCGGCTGCGGCTCTGGCTGCGGGAGGACCAGACGGAGCGGTTGCTGGCGCAACTCGATGCCGGGCGACTGGACCTGCTGCTGCTGGCGCTGCCCTGCGCCTGTGGCGATGCCGAGATCCTGCCGATCGCCCTCGACCCCTTCCTCGCCGCCTTTCCCGCCGGGCACCGGCTGGCGGCGCGCGACCGGATTCCCGCCGGGGCGCTGTCGGCCGAGCATCTGCTGCTGCTGGAGGATGGGCATTGCCTGCGCGAACACGCGCTGGATGCCTGCGGCCTGCCACGCGCGGTGGCGCCGGTGGAGGACAATTTCGCCGCCACCTCGCTGCATACGCTGGTGCAGATGGTGGCGAGCGGCCTCGGCGTGACCCTGCTGCCGCGGCTGTCGGTGGAGGGCGGCGTGCTGGCCGGCGCCGCGGTGGAGGTCCGGCCGCTGGAGGCCCCCGGGGTGGCGGAAGCCGCACCGGGCCGCAGCCTGGCGCTCGCCTGGCGGTCGCGCAGCCCGCGCGCCGCGGAATTCCGCGGCCTCGCGCCGACAATTGCGGCGGCGATCGGAACCGCCTAATCCTGCCATGCTGGGCAGGAAACACACGCATGGACGGCTTGACCGAAGCGCAGGTGCAACTCCGCGGCCGCGCCCGCGACATGGCGCAGGAGGCCGCCGCACAGGCCGCCGGGACCGACCGCACCGAGCAATACCCCTGGCCGATGGTCCGGCGCATGACCGAGGCCGGCTTCTTCGGCCTGACCATCCCGCGCGAATGGGGCGGCCCCGGCCTCTCCTATCTCGACGCCGTCCTGGTCATCGAGGAATTCGCGAAGGCCTGCGCGGTCTGCGGCCGCATCGCGGTCGAGGCCAACATGGGCGCGGTCGGCGCCATCATGGCCTATGGCACCCCGGCGCAGAAGCGCATCGCCGCCGACCTGGTGCTTGGTGGTGACAAGCCGGCGATCTGCATCACCGAGCCCGAGGCCGGATCCGCCGCCACCGAGATGACGACACGGGCGGTGAAGCACCGCGACCGCTGGGTTATCGACGGGGTCAAGCACTGGATCACCGGCGGCGGCGTCTCCCGCCTGCATCTCATCTTCGCCCGTGCCTTCGAGGATGGCCGCGATCTTGGCATCGGCGGCTTCATCGTGGTGCGTAACGGCGAGCGCGACCCGGCCGGACTGGTGGTGCACCGCCGCATCCCCTCCATGGGCCTAAAGGGCATGCCGGAGGCGGAGATCCGTTTCCAGGGGCTGGAAGTGCCGGACACGATGGTGCTGCGCCCGCCGGGCGGCTTCGCCCGCGGCTTCGGCCGGCTGATGGAGGCCTACAACGGCCAGCGCGTCGGCGCCGCGACCGCGGCGCTCGGCATCGCCGCCGGCGCCTATGACCACGCCCTGGCCTATGTCCAGAAGCGCCGGCAGTTCGGCCGGCCGATCGCTGAGTTCCAGGGGCTCGGCTGGATGTTGGCGGATATGTCGATCAAGCTGGAGGCGTCGCGCGCGCTGGTCTGGCAGGCGGCGCGCTCGGCCGGGCCCGGTGACGCGCAGATCGGCTTCCCGGACCGTCTGCTGGCGGCGCGTGCCAAGGTGCTGGCCGCCGATACCGCCATCGAGGTGACCAACAACGCGCTGCAACTCTGGGGCGCTGCCGGCTACAGCCGGGAGAACCCGATGGAGCGCGCGGTGCGCGACGCCCGCATGTTCGCCATCGCCGGCGGCACCGCCCAGGTGCTGCGCACCCAGGTGGCGGAGCAGATCCTCGGCCGCAAGCTGCCGCAAACGCGGGATGGCTTCCTGCGGTTGGAGGCGGGGGCCGGGAAGCTGGCGGCGGAGTGAGCCTGCCGAACCGGCGCTTGTCACCGCAGTGATTGCGTGAAGAGCGCCATGCCGCTCCGGAACGCAGGCGGAACCCGTTCCGCCCTTATGTCAGTAATGCGTCAAACCGCGCCGATTCGCCGCGGCTCCGGGCCGTGGCGATTGCGTCCCGTCAGGCCACCGTCGATTGTTCTGGCCGCGTACCCCTCGACGCAGGATTACGGAGGCGATCGGATGCCGCGGCGAACCAAGCCCTCCCCAGGCGCGACCGAACAGGCCGCCTTGTGGCCGGATGAGCTTCTGGTGACGGGCTTCAACCTGATGAACCGGCGGCGCAGCCTGATCCGCCGCCTCGACCACCTGCTGGAGGATGCCGCGAACGAGCAATTCGAAGAGGCGGCAATGGTGCTGCGGGACGCGCTGGAACGGCTGCGCATCGCGTTGCTGAAGGACACGCTCTGCCTGCAGAATGGCCATGCCGAGCGGTGACGCAACGGCAGAAAGGCGGCCGGGAAGGCGGCACTCATGGCCGCTGCGGTTGACATCCCGGCCTGCCGCCCCTAGACGCACCGCCTCTCCAGGGTTTGGTCCGATGAAGATCCGCAACAGCCTCAAGACTGCGAAGACGCGCGACAAGAACTGCGTGGTGGTGCGCCGCCGCGGCCGGCTCTATGTGCTGAACAAGAAGAACCCTCGGCTGAAGGCTCGCCAGGGCTGAATCGTGCCGCCTGGGCCATGACGCCCGGGCATTGAGGCCACCAAGCCGCCGCCGGCACCGCCGCGGCGGCTTTGCGTGTTCGGCGCCTCCCTATTCAGGCGTCAGCATCTCCGACCCCATGCCGCCGCCGGTGGTCCAGGTGCCGCGCAACTTGCCGTCCGGCTCGACCTGGTAGGCGGCGATGCCGGGCCGGCCCTCGTTGACGAAGGAGAGGGCGAGGATCCCGCCCTCGATCAACCCGAGCCCGGCGACCCGCGCCGACCCGACCTGCCAGATGCCGACCCAGCTGCCCGCCGGCCCCGGCTGCAGGGCGAATTTCCCGGAGTAGCTTGTGCCATCGGGATTGCTGCCCTCGATCGCATAGAGCCCCTCGCGGATCTGCGCCTGGGCGATCGGCGCGAGGCAGCAGAGCAGGGCGGCAAGGCAAAGGCGACGAAGCGGGCGCAAGGAATTCTCCCCTCGGGGTGGTGACGGCGTCTGCTGGATAATTACTGCGGCGGTGGCGCCGATGGCACCCCTGGCGGCGCGGCGGAGAGTGGCCGTGCCGGGCCGCCGGGGCAAGCGCGCCTTGCCCGTCACGGCGGCCCGGCCCATCTTGCCATCCCCACCTCCTGAGGGAGTCCCAGCATGATCCGGCTGCCCGAACCCAAGGCCGAGGTGATGGCCCGCCGTGCCGAGATCGTCGCGGCGCTTCGCGCCATTGTCCCGGGCGAAGGCGTGATCAGCGAGACGCTGCGCCTCAAGCCCTATGAGACCGACGGGCTCTCCGCCTATCGCCAGCCGCCGCTGGCGGTGGTGCTGCCGACCAGCACGGAGCAGGTTGCCGCGGTGCTGCGGCTCTGCCACGCCATGGGGGTGCGGGTGGTGCCGCGCGGCGCCGGCACCTCGCTCTCCGGGGGGGCGCTGCCGCTGGCCGATGCGGTGGTGCTCGGGCTGATGCGGATGAACCGGATCCTCGAGGTCGACTACGACAATCGCCTGGCGGTGGTGGAGGCCGGGGTCACCAACCTCGGCATCACCAACCATGTCTCGGCCGACGGCTTCTTCTATGCCCCCGACCCCTCCAGCCAACTCGCCTGCATGATTGGCGGCAATGTTGGGATGAACTCCGGCGGCGCGCATTGCCTGAAATACGGCGTCACCGCCAACAACCTGCTCGGCCTGAAGGTGGTGACGATGGCCGGCGAGGTCATCGACATCGGTGGCCGCCATCTGGATGCCGCGGGCTATGACTGGCTTGGGCTGCTGACGGGCAGCGAGGGGATGCTGGCGGTGGTCACCGAGGTCACCGTCCGCATCCTGCGCAGCGCCGAGGGTCAGCGTGCCATGCTGGCCGCATTCAAGGGCATCGAGATCGCCGGCCAGGCGGTGGATGCCATCATCGGCTCCGGCATCATCCCGGTGGCGCTGGAGTTCATGGACAGGCCCTGCATCCACGCCTGCGAGGCCTTCGCCCATGCCGGCTACCCGCTGGATGCCGAGGCCATGCTGATCATCGAGGTCGAGGGCAGCGAGGCGGAGCAGGATCTGCTGCTCGGCAAGCTGAAGGAGATCTGCAACCGCTTCGACCCGATCAGCCTGAAGGTCGCCCAGACCGCCGAGGAATCCCTGGCGATCTGGAAGGGCCGCAAGGGCGCCTTCGGCGCGGTCGGCCGGATCAGCCCCGACTACCTCTGCATGGACGGCACCATCCCGACCGGGGAGCTGCCCTTCGTGCTGAAGCGCATCGGCGAGATGTCGGCGGAATACGGGCTGCAGGTCGCCAATGTCTTCCACGCCGGCGACGGCAACCTCCACCCGCTGATCATGTTCGACGCCAACAATCCGGAGAGCTTCCACAAGGCGGAGCGCTTCGGCGCCGAGATCCTGAAGCTTTGCGTCGAGGTCGGCGGCTGCCTGACAGGCGAGCATGGCGTCGGCGTCGAGAAGCGCGACCTGATGGGCGTGCAATTCACCGCCGCCGAGCTGGACCAGCAGCGCGCCATCAAGGCGGCCTTCGACCCCGGGTGGCTGCTGAACCCGGCCAAGGTCTTCCCGCTGGAGGGCAACCCCGCGGTCGCCCCCGCCGCCCTGCCGCGGGCGGCATGAGCGCGAGCTTCCTGGCGCCGGACACCGAGGCCGGGGTCGCCGCCGCCGTCGCCGCCGCGGCGGCGGAGGGGGTGCCGCTCGGCATCGAGGGGCGCGGCAGCAAGCGCGGGCTGCTGCGCCCGGTGCAGGCGGCGCGCGGCCTCACGCTGCGCAACCTCTCGGGCATCACCCTCTACAAGCCGCAGGAGCTGATCATCGCCGCCTGGGCCGGCACGCCGCTGCCGGAGATCGAGGCGGCACTGGCCGAGCACGGCCAGCACCTGATTGCCGAGCCGCCGGATCTCGCCGCGCTGTTCGGCAGCGCCGGGCCGGCGAGCCTCGGCGGCATCGTTGCCACCAACCTCTCCGGCCCGCGCCGCATCACCGGCGGCGCCACCCGCGACCATGTCATGGGCATCCGCGCGGTCAACGGGCGGGGGGAGGTGTTCCGCAGCGGTGGGCGGGTGCTGAAGAACGTCACCGGCCTCGATCTCTGCAAGCTGCTGACCGGGGCGCATGGCACCCTCGGCGTGCTGACCGAGATCACCCTGAAGGTGCTGCCGGCGCCGTCCGCGACCGGCACTATCGCGGTGCGGGTGGCGGATCTCGCGGATGGGGTGCGGGTGCTCTCGGCCGGGCTCGGCAGCCCCTTCGGCGTGACCGGCGCGGCGCTGCTGCCGCAGGGCGGCGTGGGGCTGGGTGGGCCACTGGCGATCCTGCGGCTGGAGGAGCTTCCCGAGTCTGTCGCCTACCGCAGCGTCCGCCTGCGGGACGAGCTTGCCCGGTTCGGCGAGGTGGCGTTGATCGGCGATGCCGAGAGCCGCGCCCTGTGGCGTGCGGTGCGCGATGCCGAGCCGCTCGGCGCCACGGCGGAGCAGGCGGTCTGGCGGGTCTCGGTCCAGCCCAGCGCCGGGCCCGGGGTGGTCGCCGCTACCGGCTTCGGCCAGGCGTTGCTGGACTGGGGCGGTGGGCTGGTCTGGCTGGCCGGGCCGGCAACCGCGGCGGCCCATGCCAACGTGATCGCCGCCGCCACGGCCGCGGGCGGCAGCTTCACCCTGTTCCGCGCGCCGGAGCCGCTGCGCGCGGCAGTGGAAGTACTGTCGCCGGAGCCGCCGGCGCTGGCCGAGATCGGCCGCCGGGTGAAGGCGGTGATGGACCCGCGCGGCGTGCTCAACCCCGGGCGGATGCGGGCCGGGCTCTAGACCCGTCTGCCGTTTGCCAGCGGCCCGGTCGGATTGACCGGCCGGGCCGCTGACCGTGGCGATCTGCCGCCGGATGCTGGTGGCGAAGCCGGCGCCGCCGTGTGTTCTTCTACGACCAGGCGTTGGCGATGTAGCGGTAGCCTTCCGGCTCGCGGGCGATGTGCCCGACGGCGGGGAAGGGAAAGTGGTAGCCGATCACCTGCACCCGATCCGTCGCCACCTGGTCCAGCACCCGCCGGCGGGTCTGCTCGGCCATCTCCGCGTCGAAGTCGAACAGCGAATGCAGGCCGGGGCGGCGAACGAAGAGCTCCGGGCGGTGGGTGGTGTCGGCCAGCAGCATCAGCTGCGCCCCACCATCGGCCACATGCACCAGGCTGTGGCCCGGCGTATGGCCCGGTGCCGCCACCGCCCGCAGCCCCGGCGCCAGCTCCGCCCCCGGCGCGTAGCGGCGTAGCCGGTCGCGGTAGGGGGCGAAGCGGCGGGCGACATTGGCGAAGTTCACCCGCTGGCCCTGCGGGCTGCGGCTTTCATTGGTGGGGTCGCTCCACCAGGCCCATTCCGCCTTGGGCACCGCCACCTCGGCATTGGCGAAGAAAGCGGCGCCGTCGCGCGTCGTCAGCCCATGGATGTGGTCCTGGTGGCAATGGGTGATGACCACCAGATCGACCTTGGCCGGGTCCAGCCCGGCCGCCGCCATATTGGCCGGCAGCAGCCCCGCGGTCGGCGCCATCTGGCCGCCGGTGCCGGTGTCGAAGGCAATGAGCTGCCGCCCGGTGTCGATGAAGGTGACGGTATAGGGACCGTCATAGGTGGCGGTGGGCAGGAAGCTTTCCGACAGCACCGCCTGCACCTGCTCGACCGGGGCGTTGCGGACCAGCCCCTGGACCTGGCGACGGTTGTAGCCGTCGTAGACAGTGGTGACGGTGAAGCCGCCGACCTTGAAGCGGTAGTAGCCGGGCGCCTGCTGCGCCGGGGCCGCGGCCGGCGCCTGGGCGGCGGCGGTGCCGGCCAGGGCCGGGGCGGCGAGTGCGGCGGCAAGCAAGGCACGGCGGGTCATGCGCATGTCGGTCCCTTCCGGAAAGCGTTCCATGGTGGCGATGGCTGAAAGCCCCGGCTACGCCACCCGATGCGGCGGCGCCGTATGGTGCAGCAGCACCGCGTCGAGGTTCTCCAACGCCCGGTTGCCCATGGCGTCGCGCACCTCGATGGTGGCGCTGCCGAGATGCGGCAGCAGCGCGACATTCTCGAGTGTCAGGTAGCCCGGGTTCACCTTCGGCTCGCCGTCGTAGACATCGAGGCCGGCGGCGCGGATATGGCCGGACTTCAGCGCCGCGATCAGCGAGTCGTCGTGCACCGAGACGCCGCGGCCGCTGTTCACCACGATGCTGCCGGGCTTCATTTTCGCGAGTCGCGCGGCGTTCAGCCAGTGGCGGTTGGCGTCGCCGCCGGGCACATGCATGGAAATGATATCGATCGTGCCGAGGAAGCTGTCCTCGCTGTCGTGATAGATCGCGCCCTGCTCGACCTCGGGTGGCAGCTTCTGGATGTCGCGGTAGTGGATCTCCATGCGGAAGCCGCGCGCCATCGCCGCCAGTTCCCGCCCGATCCGGCCGAAGCCGAGGATGCCTAGCTTCTTGCCCTCCAGCGTCACGCCCATGAGCTGGGTCGGCGCCCAGCCCTTCCATTGCCCGGCACGCACCATGCGCTCGCCCTCGCCGGCCCGGCGGGCGGCCATCAGCATCAGGGTGAAGGCGCATTCGGCGGTGGCGAAGCTCAGCACTTCCGGCGTGTTCACCACCGCGATGCCGCGCGCCTTGGCAGCGGCGATGTCGATGTGGTCGAAGCCGACGCTGAAGGTGGCGATGACCTTCACCGACGCGGGCAGGGCGTTGATGCAGGCGGCGTCCAGCCTGTCCCCCGCCGCGCCGAGGATGCCGGCGGCACCGGCCGCGGTCGCCCGGCGGGCGATCTCGGCGCCGTCGCTCGACCAGGGCTCGTCCTGCGGATTGAGCCTGGCGTCGTAGTCGCGCGCGGCGCGCGCCTCGATGGCCTCGGGCAGCTTGCGGGTGACGAGCAGGACGGGTTTGGCCATGGGGACGCCTCCGGGTTTCTGCTGGACTTCTAGCAGTCCCGGCCGGGCTTGGCAGCCGCGGGGAGGCGGCGCCGCAGCGACCCTCGTCGCGGCGCCGCCCTCCCTTGTGTTGCGCCGCCGCCGCGGGCAGGGTCCGCCGACCGGAGGGGAGTAGAGACCATGGATCTCGGATTAAAGGGCCGCCGCGCCCTGGTGATGGGCGGAACCAAGGGCCTGGGCCGTTCCATCGCCGATGCACTGGCGGGCGAGGGTGCCTCGGTGGTGATCAGCGGCCGCGACCAGGGCCGGCTGGATGAGGCCGCGGCGGCGCTGAAGGCGAAGGGCGCTGCCAGCGCCAGTGGCATCGTCGCCGATGTGGCGAACGGCGCCGACATGGACCGGCTGGCCGATGCCGCCGAGAAGGCGCTGGGCGGCATCGACATCCTGGTGCTGAACCATGGCGGCCCGCCGCCCTGCACCGCCGCCGAGATCACCGACGCGGCGCTGCTCGAATGGTTCCAGCACATCGTCGCCTCGCCGATCCGCATCACCAACCGGCTGCTGCCGGCGATGCGGCAGCGCGGCTGGGGGCGGATCATCGTCGTCGGCAGCACCGGCATGCAGCATCCGATCCCAACCCTGGCGCTGTCCAACACGCTGCGCGCCTCGATCTGGGGCTGGCTGAAGACGCTGTCCGGCGAGGTGGCGAAGGATGGGGTGACGATGAACGTCCTGGCCCCCGGGACCATCCAGACCGACCGGGTGACCCAGACCACGACGAAGCGCGCCCAGCAGCTCAACATCAGCTTCGAGGAGGCGCTGGCACAGGCGGCGAAGGAGATTCCCGCCGGCCGGCTGGGCGTTCCGGAGGACTACGGGCCGATGGGCGCGTTTCTTGCTAGCGAGAAGGGCGGCTATATCACCGGCAGCATGATCCGCGTCGATGGCGGACGCGTGCGCGGAATGGTGTGACCGCCACCGGAGGCCGCAGGGCCTTCGGTTGGCACCTGCTCAACGGAAAGGCTCTTGATGCTGCCCAACCTCACGCCTGACGTCGAACTCGCGGAACGGCTCTTCGCCGAGTTGCAAGCGAAGAGCTTCGACGGCGTCGGCATCACCCGCGAGGCCTATGGCCCGGGCGAGCGCATGGCGCATGCGCTGGTGACGGAGACCGCCCAGGCGCTGGGGCTGGAGCACAGGGTCGACCCGATCGGCAACCTCTATGTCACCCTGCCCGGCGCCGACCGGGCGGCGAAGCGGGTGATCCTTGGCAGCCACCTCGACAGCGTGCAGCAGGGCGGCAACTTCGACGGCGCCGCCGGGGTGCTGGCCGGGCTGGCGGCGGTCGCCGGCATGCGGCGCGCCGGCTTCACCCCGGCGCGCGACGTGACGGTGATGGCGATCCGGGCCGAGGAGGCGGGGGCCTGGTTCCCCACCTCCTACCCCGGCAGCCGCGGCGCCCTCGGCATGCTCAAGCCGGAGGAGCTGGAGGTGCGGCGCAGCGACAGCGGCCGGACCCTCGCCGAGCACATGCGCGAGGAGGGCTTCGACCCGGGCTTCGCCGCCGCCGGCAAGCGCGCGATCGGCCCGGATGACGTCGCCGCCTTTCTGGAAGTGCATATCGAGCAGGGGCCGGTGCTGGATGCCGAGCAGATCCCGGTCGGCATTGTCACCGGCATCCCCGGCAGCCGGCGCCTCCGCGCCGGGCGGGTCCTCGGCGAGTACAACCATTCCGGCGGCACGCCGCGGAAGTACCGCCGCGACGCGGCGATTGCCCTGGCCGAGCTGGCGGTGGCGCTGGATGAGGCCTGGTGCCGGATGGAGGCGCGGGGCCATCGCATGGTCTGCACCTTCTGCACCCTGGCGACCACCGCCGAGGCCGGCTTCACCAAGATCCCCGGCGAGGCGCATTTCCAGTTGGATGTGCGCAGCCTCGACCTGCACAGCTGCGACGCGCTGTTCGAGCTGCTCCACGATAAGGTGGCGGAGATCGAGGCACGGCGCGGCGTGCGCTTCGAGCTGGGCGCCGAGGGCGGCAGCCGCGCCAGCCCGATGGATGCGGGTGTGCAGGCGGCGCTGCAGCGCGCGGCGGAGGTGCTGGCGATTCCCCACCTCGTCATGGCGTCCGGCGGCGGCCATGACGCGGCGGCCTTCGCGCAGGCTGGCGTGCCGTCCGGCATGCTCTTCGTGCGCAACCAGAACGGCAGTCACAACCCAAAGGAAGCCATGCGGATCGAGGATTTTCAGCAGGCCTGCGCGGTGGCGCAGCGCTTCGCGGCGGAGTACGGCGCGTGACCGCGCGTCTCGCAGTGGATATCGGCGGCACCTTCACCGACGTCGCCGTGGAACAGGATGAGCAGCGCTGGACCGGCAAGGTGCTGACCACGCCGCATGCGCCGGAACTCGGCGTGCTGGAAGGCGTCCGCGTGGTGCTGGAGAAGGCGGGCCTCGCGCCCGTCGACATCGCCCTCGTCATCCATGGCACCACCCTGGCGACCAATGCCGTCATCGAGCGCAAGGGGGCGAAGACCGCGCTGCTGACGACGGAGGGCTTCCGCGACGTCCTCGCCCTGGGGAATGAGAGCCGCTACGACCAGTACGACCTCAACATCGACCTGCCGCAGCCGCTGGTGCCGCGCCGCTGGCGGCTGCCGGTGCCGGAGCGGCTGGACAATACCGGCAAGGTGCTGCTGGCGCTCGACGAGGCGGCGGTGGAACGCCATGTCGGTTTCATGCGCGCCGAGGGCATCGAAGCGGTGGCGATCGGCTTCCTGCACGGCTTCGTCAACCCGGCGCATGAGCGCCAGGCCGCCACGATCATCCGCCGGCTCTGGCCGGAGGTGCCGGTCTCGCTGAGCAGCGAGGTCTCGCCGGAGATGCGGGAGTGGGAGCGCTTCTCCACCACCGTTGCCAACGCCTATGTGCAACCGCTGATGGCCAGCTACCTCGGCCGGCTGGAGACCGAGTTGCGCGCCGCGGGCCTGACCTGCCCGCTGTTCATGATGCTGTCCGGTGGTGGGCTCACCACCCTCGACACCGCGGCGCGCTTCCCGATCCGGCTGGTGGAAAGCGGTCCCGCCGGCGGCGCCATCTTCTCGGCGCATGTCGCCCGGCAGCGCGGGTTCGAGAAAGTGCTGTCCTTCGACATGGGCGGCACCACCGCCAAGGTCTGCCTGATCGATGACTATCAGCCGCAGGCCTCCCGCAGCTTCGAAGTCGCGCGGGTCGGCCGCTTCAAGAAGGGCTCCGGCCTGCCGCTGCGCATTCCGGTGATCGAGATGGTGGAGATCGGCGCCGGTGGCGGCTCCATCGCCGCGGTCGACAGCATGGGCCGCATCACCGTAGGCCCGGAATCCGCCGGCGCCGATCCTGGCCCGGCCTGCTACGGCCGCGGCGGATCGAAGCCGGCCGTCACCGACGCCAATCTGGCGCTCGGCCGCTATGATCCGCTGCTGTTCGCCGGCGGCGCGCTGCGGCTGTACCCGGAGGCCTCGCGCGATGCGCTGGCGGCCGAGGTGGGCGGCAAGCTGGGGCTGTCGGCCGATATGGCGGCACTCGGCGTGGTCGAGATGGTCGACGAGAACATGTCGAACGCCGCCCGGGTGCATGCCATCGAAAGCGGCAAGGGTTTCGGCGGCCGTACCATCATCGCCTTCGGTGGCGGTGGGCCGGTGCATGGCTACCGCGTGGCGGAGAAGATCGGAGTGAAGCGGATGCTGGTGCCGAGCGGCGCCGGCGTCGGCAGCGCCATCGGCTTCCTCCGCGCCCCGGTAGCCTATGAGGTGGTGAAAAGCCTCTACCAGCGCTTCGCCAGCTTCGACGTGCTGGCGGTGAACGCGCTGCTCGCCGGCATGGCGAATGAGGCGGCGGCGGTGGTCGCCAAGGGGGCCTTCGACGCGCCGACCCGGGAAAGCCGCATCGCCTACATGCGCTATGTCGGCCAGGGCCATGAGATCGCCGTGCCGCTGCCGCCGCGCGACATGACGGAGGCGGATGTGCGGGAGATCCGCGCCCTCTACGACCGCGAGTACACCCGCTTCTACGACCGCCCGGTGCCCGGCAGCGACGTGGAGATCCTGAGCTTCGCCGTGACGGTGGCAACCGTCGTCGAGGCGGTGGAGCCGGTGGCGGAGGTGGCCGCCGCCCCCGCGCCGGCGCCGATCCGCCACCAGGCGGTGCGCGACACCACCACCGGCGAGGTGACGGAATGGGCGATCTATGACCGTGCCACCCTGTTCCCCGGCGCAACGGTGCAGGGGCCCTGCATTGTGACCGAGGCGGAGACCAGCACCATGGTCGGCCGCGGTTGGGTTTGCCGGATGGATGGACTTGGCTACCTCGACCTGACGCAGGAGGCGTGACCGTGAAGGAAACCGGGGCACTCGCGAAGATCCAGCGCCAGATCCAGTGGAACCGCCTGATCGCGGTGGTCGAGGAGCAGGCGCAGACCATGATCCGCACCGCCTTCAGCACCACGGTGCGGGAAGCGGGCGATCTTTCGGCCGGGGTCTTCGACCTGCAGGGCCGCATGCTGGCGCAGGCCGTCACCGGCACGCCGGGCCATGTCAATTCCATGATGGAATCGGTCGGCCATTTCCTGGCGAAATTCCCCGCCGAGACGATGCAGCCGGGTGACCACTACATCACCAACGACCCCTGGCTCGGCACCGGCCACCTGCATGATCTTACCGTGGTCACGCCGGCGTTCCGGAACGGGAAGATCGTCGGGCTCTTCGCCAATACGGCGCATATCATCGACATCGGCGGCCTGGGCATGGGGCCGGAGGGGCGGAGCGTCTTCGAGGAAGGGCTCTATATCCCGATCGTCAAATGCTTCGACCGCAACCTGCCGAACGAGACCTTCTTCGACTTCATCCGTGCCGGCTCGCGCACGCCGGTGGAGCTGGAAGGCGACATCTACTCGCTCTGCGCCTGCAACGACGCCGGCGCCAGGCGGCTGGTGGAGATGCTGGACGAGTTCGGCATGGATAGCCTGGACCCGCTGGCGGAGTATATTTTTGCGAGTTCGCTGCATGCGACGCTGGAGGAGATCGCCAAGCTGCCGCGCGGCACCTTCAGCGGATCCATCAAATCCGACGGCTACGAATTCGAAGTCACGCTGAATGCGGCGATGACGATCCACAATGACCGCATCGTGGTGGATTACGCCGGCACCTCCGGGCTTTCGACGCGCGGCATCAACGTGCCGCCGGCCTATTGCCGGGCCTATTCCTGCTTCGGGATCAAATGCGTGGTGGCGCCGGAGATCCCGAACAACTGGGCCAGCCTGTCCCCCTTCCACATGGTGATTCCGGAAGGCTGCATCCTCAACGCGCCGCGGCCCTATCCGGTCAGCGTGCGGCATGTGGTCGGCCAGCTGCTGCCGGATCTGATGATGGGCTGCCTGCACCAGGCGGTGCCGGATCGGGTGAATGCGGAAGGCTCCTCCGCGCTGTGGAACCCGCCGCTGCGGGGTGGCAGCCAGGTCTCCGGCCAGGCGGCGGAGACCGAGGATTTCGAGATCATCACCTTCAACTCCGGCGGCACCGGCGCGCGGCCGACCAAGGATGGGCTGGACGGCACCGCCTTCCCCTCCGGCGTGCGCACCATGCCGGTGGAGGCGACGGAGAATGTCGCGCCGGTGATCTTCTGGAAGAAGGAGCTGCGGCCCGACAGTGCCGGCGCCGGCCGCACCCGTGGCGGCTTCGGCCAGGTCATGGAGATCGGCGCGAAAAACGAGGCGGAATTCGCGGTGAACGCCATCTTCGACCGCGTCGCCAATGCGCCGAAGGGCCGCGAAGGCGGCGGCGACGGCGCCAATGGCTGGGTCGGGTTGAACGACGCGAACGGCACGCCGCTGCGCACCAAGGGTTTCCAGATCGTCCCGAAGGGAAGGCGGCTGCTGCTGAAGCTGCCGGGCGGCGGCGGCATGGGCGATCCGAAGCAGCGCGACCCGGCGCTGGTGAAGCGGGACGTGGCGGATGGGCTGATCAGTCGCCAGGCCGCCAAAGACCTCTACGGGGTGGAGGTGTAGCATGGCGCTCCGCTGCGACCTCATCATCCGTGACGCCACCCTGTTCGACGGCACCGGCGCGCCGCGCAGCGTCGGCGATGTCGGCGTCACCGGCGACCGCATCACCGCGGTCGGCGACCTCGGCGGCGCCAGCGCGGACCGGGAGGTGATCGCCACCGGGCGCGCCCTGGCGCCCGGCTTCATCGACGCCCACACCCATGACGACCGTGCCGTGCTCTGCGGCCCGCAATGCCTGCACTGCAAATCCTCGCAGGGCGTCACCACCGTGGTGGTCGGCAATTGTGGCGTGTCGCTGGCGCCGCTGGTCACCACGAAGCGCCCGGTGCCGCCGCTCGACCTGGTGGGGGAGGAGGGCTGGTGGCGCTTCGGCAGCTTCGGCGACTACACCGAGGCGCTGCGAAAGTCCCCGGCCGCGGTGAACACCTACGCCATGGTCGGCCACCAGACCTTGCGCTACCGCGTCATGGGCGAGGATCTCTATCGCCCGGCGAAGGATGCCGAGATCGCCGAGATGCGGCGCATCGTCGCCGAAAGCCTGGCGGAGGGCGCTTCCGGCTTCTCCACCGGCCTCTACTACAAGCCTAACATGCACGCGCCGACCGAGGAGGTGATCGCCGTCGCCGAGCCGCTGCGTGCCGCCGGCGGCATCTATGTCACGCATATGCGCGACGAGGCGGACCGCGTCTGCGCCTCCATCGAGGAGACGCTGAAGATCGGCAAGCGGGTCGGCGTGCCGGTCTGGATCAGCCACCACAAGTGTTCGTTGCCGGAGAATTACGGCCGCAGCACCCAGACCCTGGCGCTGATCGAAGCCGCGGCGGCGATGCAGGAAGTCTTCTTTGACATGTACCCCTATCCGGCCGGCTCCACCGTGCTGATGCCGGACCGGCTGCGGGAGGATTGCCGCGTCATCATCACCTGGTCGATCCCGCACCCGGAGGTGGCGGGCAAGGATCTGGCGGAAGTGGCGCGCGGCTGGAACACCGATATCCGCACCGCGGCGGAGAAGCTGCTGCCGGCCGGCGCCATCACCTTCCAGATGGACGAGGAGGATGTACGCCGCATCATGGCGCATCCGATGTCCGTCATCGGCTCGGATGGCATTCCGCATGACGCGCATCCGCATCCACGGCTGTGGGGCACCTTCCCGCGGGTGCTCGGGCTGTATTCCCGTCAGCTCGGGCTGCTGGACATGGAAACCGCCATCCACAAGATGACCGGGCGCACCGCCGCGCTCTTCGGCATGACCGACCGTGGCGTGCTGAAGCCTGGGGCCTATGCGGATCTGGTGCTGTTCGACCCGCACCGGATCATCGACCGCGCCACCTTCGAGGACCCCAAGCAGCCCTCGGAAGGGATCGAGGAGGTCTGGACCAATGGCGTCTCGACCTATCGCGGCGCCAGCGGCCTCACCGGCGAGGCCCCAGGCCGGCTGATCCGCCGCCGCCGCGACTGAGCCGCGGCGCCGCGGCTTTACGCGTCGTAGGGCAACCAGGCGATGCGGTTGCGGCCGGTGCAGTGCCGCATCCGCTCGTTCGGCGAAGCCGGGCAATGGCATGGGCGGCTTCGCTCATGCGCTGCCCCGATCCTGCGCGGCCGCTGAAGGCAAGGTGAAATGCAAGGACGTCGGCCAGGCAAAGGCGCATCCTTCATCTGTCGCCCATCGCAGATGTCCCGCCATCATCGTTGTGGCGGCCCGGCCAGGTAGCTGCCGGCCGGGCTGGCGCCATGGACACGGACCCGCGTCAGATGCGGATGCCGCGGGCGCGGATGATCTCTCCCCATTTCGCGCTATCCTCCGCCTGGTGACGGGTGAAGGCCGCACCATCGCCGCCGATCGGCAGGAAGCCGGCGTTGGTGAGCTGCGCCTGGGTCGCCGGCAGCGCCAGGTAGCGCAGCACCGCGGCGGTCAGCTTCGCCAGGATCGGCTGCGGCACCCCGGCCGGCGCCACCATCGACCAATAGGTCGCGCTCTCGAAGCCGGGCACGCCGGATTCATCGAGGGTCGGCACCTCCGGCATCAGCGGGTGGCGCTGCCGGCTGGTGACCGCCAGCGGCCGGATGTTGCCGGTAGGCAGCAGGCTGCGGACCAGCGCCGCCTCCATGAAATTCACCTGCACCTCGCCGGCGACGATCGCCTGGGCCGCCGGCGCGCCGCCGCGGTAGGGCACGTGCAGCATGCTGATGCCGGATTTCGCCATGAACAGCTCGGTCGCCAGATGGCTGGTGAAGCCGATGCCGGCGGTGGCGAAGGTCAGCCCTTCCGGCTGCCGCTTCGCCAGCGCGATCAGCTCCGCCAGGGTGTTCGCCGGCACGCTGCGATGGACGCAGACGAAGCTTGGCGCGCCGGCGATCAGCGCAACGGGGACGATGGACGCCACATTGTCATAGGGCATCGGGTAGAGATGCGGCGCGATGGTGTAGGTGCTGTTGCTGTAGATCAGCAGCGTGTGCCCATCCGGCCGCGACCGCACGGCGTGGTCGACGCCGATGGTGCCGCCGGCACCGGTCCGGTTGTCGATGACGAAGGGCTGGCCGAATTCCGCCGCCAGATACTGGCCGAGCGGCCGGCCGATAACATCGCCCGGCCCGCCCGGCGCCACCGGCATCACCAGGGTGACGGAGCGGCTCGGCCACGCGTCCTGCGCGCGCCCGGGGCTGGAGGTGGCGAGGGCCAGAGTGGTGCCGAGCAGCGCCCGGCGATCGAGTATCGGCATGGTGCACCCCATGTTGCGCAACCTTGCAGTCGCGCGGGTTTGCAGCGCCCCTCGTGATGCCGCGGCCCTGGAACGGGCCGTCGTCGCGGCGCTCCGTGTTCGCGCCGGCCCCTCAGCCGGGGTGGGTGCAGCATAGGCGTGGCATGGCGCGATCGGCAAGGTGGACAGGCGCCGTCGGCAGCTGGATCATGGCCGCGGCAGCAAGGGCAGCGACACCATGGCGCAAACCTCCCCGCCGGCCCGCATGACGCGCGATGTACTGCGTGGCCGCGCGCAGACCGTGCTCGGTCCGCTCGATCCGGCCGAGCTGGGCCCAACCCTGATGCATGAGCACCTGATCTGGGACATCCGCACCCCGGCGATGCGGGCGGATCCGGACCAGGGGCCGGAGATCACGCTCTGCAACTGCTTCGCCATCAACTACGGCCGCAAGAAGGTGCCGGGCAATCTGCGCTTCCGCTGCGAGCCAACAGCGGTGGCGGAACTGACGGCGCTGCGCGCCTCCGGCGGGCGGACCCTGGTGGAGCTGAGTTCCGGCGGGCTCGACCCCGACCCGGCGGCGCTGGCGCGGCTGGCGGCGGAGGCGGGGCTGCACATCATCATGGGCTGCGGCCATTACGTGCATGAGTACCAGGATCCGGCGAATGCCGCCCGCGGCGCCGAGGATTTCGCCCGGGAGATGGTGGACCAGGTCCAGTTGGGCGCCTGGGGCACAACGGTGCGGGCCGGCATCATCGGCGAGATCGGCTGCCAGGCGCCCTGGACCGAGCAGGAGCGGCGGGTGATGGCGGGCGCGCTGCTGGCGATGGCCGAGACCGGCGCGGCGGTGAACGTCCATCCCGGCCGCCACCCCGACCAGCCGCAGGAGGTGGCGGATTTCATCCGGGCGCATGGCGCCGATCCCGGCCGCATCATCATCAGCCACATCGACCGCACCATCTTCGACGAGACGCGGCTGCTGCGCCTGGCGGACAGCGGTGTGGTGATCGAGTTCGACCTGTTCGGCCAGGAGGCGAGCTACTACCCGCTCGCCGCCATCGACATGCCGAACGATGCGGTGCGGCTGAAGCTGATCCGCGCGCTGATCGCCCGTGGCCATCTGGAGCGGATCGTGATCAGCCACGACATCTGCTACCGCACCCGGTTGAGGCGCTGGGGCGGCCATGGCTACGGCCATATCTTCGAGAACGTCGTGCCGCTGATGCTGGAGCGCGGCTTCACCGAGGCGGAGGTGGCGGCAATCACCACCGGCAACCCGCGCCGGCTGCTTGCCTTCGCCTGAGCGGCGCCGCACGGCGCCGATGTCAGTCGCCCGCGGCGGGCCGGGCCTCCTGCGGTGCCACGCTTCGGCGGGCTGCTGCCGCCTGCTCCTCCAGCCAGACGCTGTGGTGCTCGCGGGCATAATTCCAGTCGACCTCGCCCTCGGCCATTGCCTCGAAGGCGCCTTCCGTGCCGATGGTCCCGATGTAGATATGGCCGAGGATAGCAACAACCAGCACCATCGCCATGACGGCATGCACCACATGTGCCCATTGCTGGCTGATGACATTGTCCAGCAGCCCCGGTGCCATCAGCAGGTAGCCGGAGATGGCGGCCAGCACGCCGCCGGCCATCACCAGCCAGTACAGTCCCTTCTGCGCCGCGTTGAAGCGCCCGGCTGGCGGATGACCCTTGGCGAGCGGCCCGCCGGCGCGCAGCCAGGCAAGGTCGACCCTGGTCGGCAGATTGTCCCGCAGCCACAGCGCCAGCATCACCAGTAGGCCGAGGACGAAGGCGAAGGACAGGTACTGGTGCGCCGCCTGGCCGAGCCAGGTGAGAGACGTAAAGGCCTCGGGGCCGATTACCGGCCGCAGCACATAGGCGCCGAAGGTGATGTTGAGCCCGGTGAGCGCCAGCACCACGAAGCTGCCGGCGACCATCCAGTGGTTGCAACGCTCCAGCAGGCTGTAGCGGGGAATGCGGCGGCCGGCCCGGCCGGCGTCGATACGCCTCGGTCCCTTCCACAGATGCAGCACGCCGAGCACCACCACCATGCCGAGGATCAGGATGGCGCCGGCGATGGTGAGGGTGCGCGTGCGGAAGCCGCGCCAGTCGCGCCCCGCCGGCTGGATCAGGATGCCGGCGGCCTGGTTCGGGATGGTGACCTGGCCCTCGATGACGCCACCACGCAGCGCACGCTGCAATTCGAGTTCGCCCGCATCGATGTTCGGCCGGTCGGTGAAGGGGCGGCCGGCGGGGATCTCCGTGGTCGGTACCGGCGGGCGCGGCGGCGGTACGGTGGCGCGCTGGTCACCGGTCTCAGGCGGCCGTTCGGTGCTGTCGGGGATCGGCCCGCTGCCGGTGCCGCCGCCGCTCGGGCCAACCTCCGGCGCCACCGACTGCACCGCAGGGGCGCCGGGGTTCTGTGCCTGGTTGTCCTGCTGCGCGCCCGCTGGCGCAGCGAACAGCAGCAGGGCCAGCAGCATGAGGCGCGCGGTCATGCCGTGATCGTCTCCCCATAGGCGGTGCGCCAGCCCCAGGCGCCGGAGCCGAAGCCGCGGCGCTGGACGCGTTCCTTGTAGATGCCGGCGATGATGTCGCCGTCGCCGGCCAGCAGCGCCTTGGTGCTGCACATCTCGGCGCAGAGCGGCAGCTTGCCCTCGGCCAGGCGGTTGGCGCCGTACTGGATGTACTCGACCGCGGTGTTGTCCTGCTGCGGCCCCCCGGCGCAGTAGGTGCATTTGTCCATCTTGCCGCGACCGCCGAAATTGCCGACGCGCGGGTACTGCGGCGCACCGAAGGGGCAGGCGTAGAAGCAGTAGCCGCAGCCGATGCAGAGGTCCTTGTCGTGCAGCACCAGACCATCCACCGTGCCATAGAAGCAGCTTACCGGACAGACCGCGGCGCAGGGCGCGTCGGTGCAATGCATGCAGGCCATGGAGATGCTGCGCTCACCCGGCTTGCCGTCGTTGATGGTGACGACGCGGCGCCGGTTGATGCCCCAGGGCACCTCATGCTCGTTCTTGCAGGCCGTGACGCAGGCGTTGCACTCGATGCAGCGATCCGCGTCGCAGAGGAACTTCATCCGCGCCATTATCGTGGCTCCCTGCGGGAGTGCCGGTGATTCACGCTCCGTGCCAGGCGGCGCTCCTCCATCGCAGGCATGGCTACGCGCTCCTGATCTGGCACAGCGTGACCTTGGTTTCCTGCATGAAGGTCACCGGGTCGTAGCCATAGGTCGTCACCGCGTTGACGCTCTCGCCGAGCACGATGGGATCGGTGCCGGGCGGGTAGAAGCGGCGGCGGTCCTCGCCCTGGAACCAGCCGCCGAAGTGGAAGGGCATGAAGGCGACGCCGCGGCCGACCCGCTCCGTCACCAGCGCCTTCACCCGCACCCGCGCCGAGCTTTCCGGGCCGAGCACCCAGACCCAGCCGCCGTTGCGGATGCCGCGCGCCGCCGCATCATCGGGGTTGACCTCGACAAACATCTCCTGCTGCAGCTCGGCCAGCCATCTGTTCGACCGGGTCTCCTCGCCGCCGCCCTCGTATTCGACCAGCCGGCCGGAGGTGAGGATGATGGGAAACTCCTTCGCCACCTGATGCGAGCGCATCTGCACGCTGAGGCCGAGATGCGGCATGCGGTAGCCGCGGCGATCGGGCAAGGTCGGGTAGGTGCCGGGCGGTGCCTTGTTGGTGCTGGCCATGGCTGCGAACTGGTCCAGCGTCGGGATCAGGTCGGTGCGCGGCGTGTAGATCGGCTCGCGGTGCATCGGCACCGGGTCGGGCAGGTTCCAGGCCACCGCCCGCGCCTTGCCATTGCCATGCGGCACGCAGCCATGCTCCATCACTACCCGCTGAATGCCGCCGGACAGGTCGATGGACCAGGAGACGCGGTCGATATCGTCGCCGCCGACGCGGGCGATGCTCTCCTTCTCATGCGCCGACAGCTCGTCGAACCAGCCGAGCCGCTTCAGCACCGCGACGGTGAACTCCGGATAGCCGTCCTGAATCTCCGAGCCCTTGGACCAGCTGCCCTCGGCCAGCAGCGTCTCGCCATTGCGCTCGACGCCGAAGCGGGCGCGGAACACGCCGCCGCCCTCCTTCACATGCAGCGAGGTGTCGTAGAGGATGCCGCAACCAGGGTGGCGCATCTCCGGCGTGCCCCAGCAGGGCCAGGGTAGGCCGTAGTAGTCGCCGCGCACCTCCTCTGGCGCGTCGGGCCCGGCGCGCAGGGTGGTGACGTCGAAATGCTGCTGGTGCAGCATGTGCGCGCGCAGCCGCTCCGGCGACTGGCCGGTGTAGCCGAGGCTCCAGAGGCCGCGGTTCATCTCCCGCAGGATGTCCTCGACCACCACCGCGCCGTCATGCACGGCGATGTTCCTGAACATTTCATCGGCGAAGCCGAGCCGCCGGGTCAGCGCATACATCGCATCGTAGTCGTTGCGGCTCTCGAACAGCGGCTCGACGATCTTCTCGCCCCATTGCAGGGAGCGGTTGGAGGCGGTGCGGCTGCCCACCGTCTCGAAGTTGGTGCAGATCGGCAGCAGATAGGTGTTGTCGCGGCGATTGGAGACCTGGGCGTAGGTGGTCGGGTGCGGGTCCGCCACCACCAGCAGCTCCAGCGCCTCCAGCCCCTTCACCATCTCCGGCATGCGGGTGACGGTGTTGCCGCCGTGGCCGAACACCACCATGCCCTTGAACCGGTCCGGCTGCTCGATCTGGTCCTTCGGCAGCAGCACGGCGTCGAACCAGCGGGTGCTGGGGATTCCCGGCGTCTGCATCAGCCGCTCGCTGGCGAAGCGGTCGCGCAGCCAGGCGTAATCCACCTCCCAGACGCGGGCCCAATGGCGCCAGGCGCTCTCGTCCAGCCCGTAGTAGCCAGGCAGGGTCGAGATATCGAGGCCCATGTCCGTGGCGCCCTGCACATTGGTGTGGCCGCGGAAGATGTTGGCGCCGGTGCCGGCCGAGCCGACATTGCCGGTGGCGAGGCAGAGGATGGAATAGGCCCGGACATTCGCGGTGCCCACGGTCTTCTGCGTCGCGCCCATGCACCAGACCAGCGTCGCCGGCTTCTGCGTGGCGAACATCTGGGCGATGCGCTTGAGCTGTTCGCCCGGCACGCCGGAGACGCGCTCCACCTCCTCCGGCGGCCATTTCGTCACCTCGGTGCGAATCTCCTCGAAGCCATAGACCCGCTGGCGGATGAACTCGCGGTCCTCCCAGCCATTCTGCAGGATGTGCCAGAGCATACCCCACACAACAGGGATGTCGGTGCCGGGGCGGATACGGACGTACTCATGGGCGTGGACCGCGGTGCGGGTGAAACGCGGGTCGATGACGACCATGTTCGCGCGGTTCATCTCGCGCCCGGTCAGCACGTGCTGCATCGCGATCGGATGCGCCTCGGCCGGGTTGCCGCCCATGATGATGATGGTGCGGGCGTTGCGGATGTCGTTGTAGCTGTTGGTCATCGCGCCGTAGCCCCAGGTATTGGCGACGCCGGCGACGGTGGTGGAATGGCAGATGCGGGCCTGATGGTCGGTGTTGTTGGTGCCCCAGAAGGCGCCCAGCTTGCGGAACAGGTAGGCCGCCTCGTTGGTGAATTTGGCGCTGCCCAGCCAGAATACCGATTCTGGTCCGCTGCGCGCGCGGATGTCCATCAGCTTGGCGCCGGTCTCGTCCAGCGCCTGATCCCAGGAAAGGCGGCGCCACTCGCCGCCCACCAGCTTCATCGGGTATTTCAGCCGGCGGTCGCCATGCACCAGCTCCCGCACGCTGGCACCCTTGGCGCAATGCGTGCCGCGGTTGATCGGCGATTCCCAGGCCGGCTCCTGGCCGACCCAGATGCCGTTCTGCACCTCGGCGATGACGGTGCAGCCGACCGAGCAATGGGTGCAGACGTTCTTGATGCGCTGGACCGGGGCGAGCGCATCGAGCGCGCCCATGCGGCCCCCTACCTGCTCCTCGGCCCGTACGGCGCGGCCGGAGAGGGCCCCGAGCGAGGCCAGCCCGGCGCCGCCAAGCCCGGCCTGGCGCAGGAAGCCGCGCCGGTCGAGCCCGCCGGAGGACATCCCCTGCCAGGCCGCCGCCAGCCGCCGTCGTGAGGCCTGGCCTGCTGCGCGCTTGATCAGCATCGGCGCGCCCTCAGTAGCTGTTGGTGCGGTAGAAGGCGCGGACGTGGTCGGTCTCGCGGTAGCGTGGCGCCCGCTTCGCCGCCTCGTTCTCCTTCTCCGGCGGCAGGCCGCCGGTGCCGCCATCCGCGCGGAACCCCGCGGCAGGTGCGGCGGCCAGGCCGATCGCCACACCGGCGGCGCCCAGCAGGCCACGCCGGGCCGGCTTCTCCTCGCTTCGATCCCGCATCATCCCAACCCCCGGCCCAACTGTGCATGAAAGGAACGCTGCATCCGCTGTCGCGTTGCGCCACATCACGTCGCGTTGCGCCACATCACCACGATCTGCCCTGGGAGGTACGGGACATGCGCCGCACAGCGTTTCGCCATTATCCCGTGCTGGCCTGCGGCACGCTGCTGCTGGCTGCCGGGCCTGCCCTGGCGCAGGGCACCGCCCCGACGCAGGGCGTGACCCGGCCATCCCCGCCGCCCGCCGCCGAGGCGCCGCCCCCCGCCCCGAGCCAGCTTGGTGACGGCGAGCCGCGGCGCGACACCGGCGGCGGCGCCACGCGCACCACGCCGGACAGCACCGCGCAGACGCCACTGCCGCCGCCGGGCCAGGCGGAACCACCGCCGCGGCGCTGAACCCGCCACCCCCACCGCCTTGGCGTGCTTGATGCCACCTGCTGCACCACGAAAGGGGCACCGGGAGACAGGCATGGGCTGGCGGCGATATCGGCGGCTCCTTCACCGATCTCGTCGTGCTCGACGACCGTAGCGGCGCGGTGCTGGCGCTGAAGGTGTTCTCGCGCCGGACCAGCCGGGCGCCGAGATCCTCGCCGGGCTGGCGGCACTCGCCGCCGCCGAGGCGGCGGGGGCGGAGGGCATCATCGTCGCGCTGCTGCATGCCTGGCGCAACCCGGCGCAGAAGGCGGCCGCCCTGGCCATCCTGCGGCGGGCGCGCCCCGGCCTGCCGGTGTTCGGCTCGGCCGAGACCTGGCCGATCATCCACGAGTACGTACGCATCATCACCGCCGTGGGCGGCGGCTACGTCCAGCCACGCGTGGCACATTAGCTCGGCGGGCTGCAACAGGCGCTGCGGGAGACCGGGCCACGGCGGAGCCGCGCATCACCCGCTCCAACGGGGGTGATGACGGCCGAGCAGGGCAAGCGCGACTGCGTGCAGATGATCCCCTCCGGCACCGCCTCCGGCGTCATCGGCGCCGGCTTCATCGCCGGGTTCTGCGGCCTCGGGGAATGCATGAGCTTCGACATCGGCGGCACCAGCGCCGATGTCGCGCTGATCCTCGATGGCCAGCCGCAATACGGCACCGGCGAGCGGATCGGTGAGTTCCAGATCCACATCCCTTCGGTCTCGGTCACCTCGATCGGCGAGGGCGGCGGCAGCATCGCTTCGGTCGGCAGCTTCGGGGTGCTGCGGGTGGGGCCGGAGAGTGCCGGCTCCACCCCTGGTCCGGCCTGCTTCGGCCGCAGCGGGACACGACCGACGGTGACCGATGCCGTCGCGGTCTGCGGCATGATCGGCCAGGCGGCGCTCGGCTACAGCGCGGTGACGGTGGATGCCGGGCGGCCGCGGGCGGTGCCTCGCTGCTGCGCTTCGCCAAGGCGCTGGCGCAGGCCCCGGCCGGGGATGTGGCGCAGATCACCATCCTGTCGCAGCTCGGCGCGGTGCCGGACATCCTGCGCGACGTGACCCTGCCGGCCTTCCGCGCCACCAGACCCGGTACGGAGGGATGAATGCCAGCTCGCCTGGATCACCCGTGGCTTCTTCTCTCCGGCCAGCACCGCGGTGCAGATCCCGGAGAGCTTGAAACGCAGGATGTGGTGATGAGCGCGGAGGATGCGCAGAAGCGGCTGGTGCGGCCCGATTTCGAGGCCATCGGGCCGAACATGCCGCGGCTGACGACGATGATCGTCAGGGCGCTGAAGGGGTGACCTTCCCGTCCAGTAGATCCGCCGTCCGGGCCGCCGCGGCGCGGCGGTCCGGGTTGCCATAGCCGCCGCCGCCGGCGGTCTCGATCACCACCCGGTCGCCCTTCTGCAGCCGGGTGACGATCTTGGAGGGGATCACCTCCTCGGTGCCGCCGCGACGGTGGATGACGGAGACGGCGCGCGCGCCCTCGCCGCCGCCGAACAACCCGGCGGCGGCGCTGAAATGCCGTTCGCTGCGGTGGGTGAAGCTGACGTCGTCCACCAGCGCCTCGTATTCGCGGATGGTGCCGAGGCCGCCGCGCCATTCGCCATCGCCGCCTGAGCCGGGCCGCAGCGCGACGCGGTTGAGGCGGACCGGCGTTTCCATCTCCGCCGCCTCGGCCGGCAGGTTCATGCAGTTCGTCGCGTCGGTCTCGATGACATCGACGCCATCGCTGCCGCGCGCCGCGCCACTGCCGCCGGCGATCAGGTCGCCGGTGACGAAGGGCTTGCCGTCCGGCCGGCGGCCGCCAAAGGCGACGATCACCATCTGCCCGGCCGATGGCGCCGGGATGCGCTCCGGCAGCACCGGCGCCAGCGCGCCGATGATGGTGCCGGTGATGCGCTTGATGGTGGAGGTCCGGGCGTTCACCGGCGCCGGCTCGCGCGGGTTCACCAGCGTGCCTTCCGGCAGGTGCAGCGAGATCGGCCGGAAGCAGCCGCCATTGGTCGGAATCTTCGGGTCGGTCAGCGCCCGCACCGCGAAGCAGGCGGCGGCCAGCGAGCCGGAGGGCACGCAGTTCAGCGGCCCACGCACCTGTGGGCTGGTGCCGGTGAAGTCGATGTGGATGGCATCGCCCTTGATGGTGACGGCGACCTCGATGCGGATCGGCTTGTCCAGCTCGACGCCGTCATTGTCCAGCCAGTCGACATGCCGATAGGTGCCGTCGGGGATTTCTGCCAGGGCCAGCCGGGTCATCCGCTCCGAGCGGTCGAGCAGCTCGTGGAAAATCACGGCCAGCGCGTTGCCGCCCTGCTTCTCCGCCAGTTCGGTCACGCGGCGGGCGCCGATGGAGCAGGCGGAGACCTGGGCATGGATGTCGCCCATCACCGTATCGGGGATGCGGACATTCTGCCGGATCATCGCCTCCAGGGTTGCATTCACCACGCCGCGGTCGCGGAACTTCAGCGGCGGGATGCGCAGCCCTTCCTGGAAGATCTCGGTGGCATTGGTCGGCACCGAGCCGGCCGAGAGCCCGCCCATGTCCTGGTGGTGCGTCATCGCCGCGCTGTAGGCGATGATCCGGCCACCGGCGAAGATCGGCTGCACCACGGCGATGTCCGGCAGGTGCGTGCCGCCGCAATAGGGGTCGTTCAGCACATAGGTATCCTCCGGCTGCATCGTCGCCGGCGGGAAGTCGCGCAGGATGCGGGCGACCGCCGGGATCAGCGTCGCCAGATGGATCGGGATGGAGCAGCTCTGCGCCAGGGTCTGGCCATCCGCGGTGAAGAGGCCGGCCGAGGCGTCCAGCCCCTCCTTCACGATCGGCGAGAAGGAGCTGCGCAGCAGGGTCGACTGCATCTCATTGGCGATGCCTTCCAGCCGGTGGCGCGTCACCTCCACGGTGATCGGGTCGAGGCTGGCTGTGCTGAACTCGCTCATGCCGTGATCTCCTTCCGGATCAGCAATGCGCCGCCGGGGGCAAGGCTCGCGGTCCAGCCCGGCTCGACCAGCGTGGTGGTGTCGACCTGCTCGATGATCGCGGGGCCGGGGATGCGGTCGCCGGCGCGGATGGCGTTGCGCTGCCAGATCGCCGCCGGGACCGGGTGCGGCTGCTGCCGCACCCGGATGGGCCGCATCGAGGGCGCCGCCGCCGCGCCATGATGCAGGCCGATGCCGCCGGCGACGCTGCCGGCGCGGGAGCGGTGGACGCTGCGCAGGTTGACGAATTTCGCCGGCAGCGGCGGCGCATGGCCATAGACCCGGTGATGCGCGGCGAGGAAGGCCTGGTAGGCCTCGCCGACCGGATCGGGCTCGTCCAGCCGCAGCGGCACCTCCAGCCAATAGGACTGGCCGATGTAGCAGAGGTCGGCGGCGTGGCTGATCTCGACCTCCTCCTCGGCCAGCCCCTCCGCCTTGGTCAGGGCGCGGCAGCGGGCATCCAGCGCGGCCAGCGCCGGGCTCAGCAGCGCCGGGTCCAGCCCCTCACAGGCATGCGGGAAGGCGCTGGCGATCTCATGCTCCACCGCGGCGCCGAGCAGCCCAGCGGCGGCCAGCACGCCGGGGTGCGGCGGCACGATGATGGTGGTGATGCCGAGGTCCTCGGCCAGGGCGCAGCCATGCATCGGCCCGCCACCGCCGAGCGGCAGCAGCGCATAGCCGCGCGGGTCGATCCCCCGGCCGATGGAGACCAGCCGGATCGCCTCCGCCATCTGCGCATTCAGCACGCGGTGGATGCCGAGCGCCGCATCCTCCAGCGCCATGCCGAGCGGCTCCGCCACCGTGCGCCGCACCGCATCCGCCGCCAGCGCGACCTGCAATGTCATGCTGCCGCCGGCGAATTGACCGGGGTCGATGTAGCCGAGCACGACGGAGGCGTCGGTCACCGTCGCCTGGGTGCCGCCGCGGCCGTAGCAGGCCGGACCCGGCTCCGACCCCGCCGATTGCGGACCGACCCGCAGCGAACCCGCCGCGTCGATCCAGGCCAGGCTGCCGCCGCCGGAGCCGATGGCGGTGACATCCACCATCGGCACCCGCACGGTGAAGCCGTCGATCAGCCCCTCTGCCCGGATCAGCGGCGTGCCGTCGCTGACCAGCGCGATGTCGCAGGAGGTGCCGCCGATATCGACGGTGATCAGGTCGCGGAAGCCGGCGCCCATCCCGACGTCCAGCCCGCCCACCACGCCGCCGGCCGGGCCGGAGAGGAACAGCCGCACCGGCCGCCGCCGGGCGATGGCGGAGGACATCAGCCCGCCGCGTGACTGCATCACTTGCAAGGTGGCCGGCACGCCGGCCCGGGCCAGCCCGGCCTCCATGTTCGCCAGGTAGTCGGCGACCAGCGGCTTCACATAGGCGTCGAAACCAGTGGCGCAGGTGCGTTCGTATTCGCGGAAGGCCGGATCGACCTCGGAGGAGAGCGAGACCGGCAGGCCGGGCCGCATCTCCTCGATGATCTCGGCGATGCGCTGCTCATGTGCCGGGTGCAGGAAGGAGAAGACCAGGCAGACGGCGATCGCCTGCACCTCCAGAGCGAGCAATTCGGCGACCGCCTGGCGCACGCTGGCCTCGTCCAGCGGCAGCAGCACCGCGCCGCCGGCATCCACCCGCTCCCGCACCTCGCGGCGGTAGCGGCCTGGGGCGAGGAAGACCGGGGTTTCCGGGTGCAGCACCAGATCATACATCTGGCGCCGCATCTGCCGGCCGATCTCGATGACGTCGCGGAAGCCCTCCGTCGCAATCAGCCCGATGCGGGCGCCCTTGCGTTCCAGCACCGCATTGGTGGCAACCGTGGTGCCATGGGCGAAGCGGCGGATGGCGGAAGCCGGCACCTGCCATTCGCTGCCCGCGGTCTCCAGCGCGGCCAGCACCGCGCGGCTCGGGTTGCCGCGGGTGGTCGGCACCTTGGTCAGGCGGATGGAGCCGTCCGGGGCGCGGCAGACCACGTCGGTGAAGGTGCCGCCGATATCGATGCCGAATTCGAAGCCGTCCATCCGCTGCCCATCCGCTGCTTCCCGGTGATCCTAGGCAAGGATCACGCCGGATGGGAAATCGCCCCCGCATGGCTTGACCGGCCGGGCGAGGGCGCGGCGCAATGGCAACAAGACCTGGGGGAATGCCATGGACACCGACTATCTGGTCATCGGCGCCGGCTCGGCCGGCTGCGTCGTCGCCAGCCGGCTGAGCGAGACTTCGGCGCAAGTGACCTTGCTGGAGGCCGGGCCGTCCGACTGGTATCCCTGGATCCACATCCCCGCCGGCATGCTGAAGCTGATCCGCAACCCGCGGGTCAATTGGATGTACGCGACCGAGCCGGAGACGGGCAGCAACGACCGCGCCATCCACTGGCCGCGCGGGCGGGTGCTCGGCGGCTCCTCCTCGATCAACGGCATGCTCTATGTCCGCGGCAACCCGGCGGATTTCGACGGCTGGGCGCAGATGGGCTGCCGCGGCTGGAGCTATGAGGATGTGCTGCCCTACTTCCGCCAGTCGGAGCATTACGTCCAGGGCGGCGAGGCCGAGTACCGCGGTCAGGGCGGCGTGCTGCGCGTCGAGGATTACCGCACCATCCTGCCGCTGACCCACCGCTTCGTCGAGGCGGCGCAGCAGGTCGGGCATGTCTTCCGCAAGGACCTCAACGGCCGTGAGCAGGAGGGCGTCGGCTATTCGCAGATGACCCGCAACGGCCGCTTCCGTGGCTCGACCGCCCGCACCTTCCTCGCCGCCGCCAAGGGAAGGCCGAACCTCCGGATCGAGACGGATGCGGTGGCGACCGGCCTGATCTGCGAGGGCCGCCGCTGCGTCGGCGCCCGCTTCCGCCAGGGCGGGGCGGAGCGCGAGATCCGGGTGACGCGGGAGGTGATCCTCTCCGGCGGCGCGGTGAACTCGCCGCATCTGCTGCAGGTCTCGGGCATCGGCCCGGCGGCGCATCTCCAGGCGATCGGCGTGCCCGTGCTCCAGGATATCACCGCGGTCGGCGCGAACCTGCAGGATCATTACGTCGGCCGGGTGCAGCACCGGGTGAAGGGCGAGATCTCGACCAACCAGCTCGCCCGCGGCTGGCGGCTGATGCGGGAGGCGATGCGCTACGCGGTCCAGGGCCGCGGCGCGCTGACCTTCGGCGTCACCACCGCGCAGGTCTTCTGCCGCTCCCGCGAGGGCCTCGCCAGCCCCGATTTGCAGCTGCTGTTCACGCCGGCCACCTACGACCGCGACGTGGTCGGCACCCTGGAGAGGGAGCCGGGGATGACCGTCGCGGTCTGCCCGGTGCGGCCGGACAGCCGCGGCACCATCATGGCCCGCTCCGCCGATCCGCTGGAGAAGCCGGCGATCCGACCGAATTACCTGGCGCAGTATTCCGACCAGCAGGTGCTGGCGGCGGGCATCCGCCTGGCCCGGCAGATCTTCGCCGCTCCCGCCATGGCTCAGCACAGTGCCTTCGAGATGATGCCGGGGCCGGAGGTGAACAGCGATGCCGAGATGCTCGCCTATATGCGCGAATACGGCACCACAATCTACCACCCGGTCGGCACCTGCCGGATGGGCGAGGACCCGGCCAGCGTGGTGGACAGTCAGCTCCGGGTGCGTGGCATCGGCGGGCTCCGGGTGATCGATGCCTCGGTGATGCCGACCCTGACCACCGGCAACACCAATGCGCCGACCATCATGATCGCCGAGAAGGGCGCGGCGATGATCCGGGCCGAGGCCCGCGCCTGACCCTTGCCCCGGTAGCAGCCGGCGCTTGCCCGGCGGCGGAAACCGGGTCAGGCTCCCCGCCATGGAGCAGGCGTCCGACACCATGGAATTGCGGCGGCTGATCGCCGCCGCCCGCCGCGCCGTGGTCTTCACCGGCGCCGGCATCAGCACGGAATCCGGCATCCCGGACTTCCGCAGCCCGGGCGGCATCTGGACCCAGATGCAGCCCATCATGTTCCAGGATTTCTGTGCATCGGCCGAGATGCGGCGGGAGGCCTGGCGCCGCCGCTTCGCGTCCGACCCGGTGATGCGCGCCGCCGAGCCCAATCGCGGCCATCGCGCCGTGGCGCGGCTGGTGCGGGAGGGCAAGGTCTCCGCCGTCATCACCCAGAACATCGACGGGCTGCACCAGGCCTCCGGCATCCCCGACCGCCAGGTGATCGAGCTGCACGGCAACACCACCTACGCCACCTGCCTCGACTGCGGCGAGCGCTATGAGCTGGAGCCGCTGCGCGCCGCCTTCGAGCGCGAAGGCGACGTCCACGACTGCCGCGCCTGCGGTGGGCTGATCAAGACGGCGACCATCAGCTTCGGCCAGTCGATGCCGGAGGCGGCAATGATCCGGGCGCAGCAGGAGGTGCTGGCGGCCGACCTCTGCATCGTCCTCGGCTCCTCCCTGGTGGTCTATCCCGCGGCGGGCTTCCCCGAACTCGCCAAGCGCAACGGTGCCCGGCTGGTCATCGTCAACCGCGAGGGAACCGGGCTCGACGACATCGCCGATCTCGTCATTCACCGCGGCATCGGCGATGTGCTGGGCGCCGCCGTCGGCACCAATTGAGGAGGGCTGACCGATGCGCCTGGGTGTGATGCTGCCGCTGAGCGATATCGGCGGGGCGCCGGAGACGGTGCGGGATGTCGCCCTGGCGGCGGAGGAGATCGGCTTCACCAACCTCGGCCTCGCCGACCATGTGCTGGGGGTGAATGTCGCATCGCGGCCGGATTGGGGTGACCGCAATACGTCGAAGGACCTGTTCCACGATCCCTTCGTCTGCTTCGGCTACCTGGCCGCGCTGTGCCGGCCGACCACCGAATTTTCCACCCAGGTTCTGATCCTGGCGCAGCGCCAGGCGGCGCTGGTGGCGAAGCAGGCGGCGTCGCTGGATGTGCTCTGCGGCGGGCGCTTCCGGCTTGGCGTCGGGGTCGGCTGGAATCCGGTGGAGTTCACCGCGCTTGGCGAGAATTTCGGCAACCGCGGCCGGCGCAGCGCCGAGCAGGTGCGGCTGATGCAGGCGCTCTGGGCCGAGCCGCATGTCACCTTCGAGGGGCGCTGGCACAAGGTGGAGGATGCCGGGATCAACCCGCTGCCGGTGCGCCGCCGAATACCCGTGTGGTTCGGCGGCCATGCCGCGCAGACCCTGGAGCGCATCGCCACGATCGGCGACGGCTGGATCATGAATGCCTATGCGCCGGGCCCGGAGATCGAGGGCGAGCTGGCCAGGATCAGGACGCTGGCGGAAAAGGGGGGGCGCGATCCCACGGCGATCGGCCTTGAGGTCTGGATCTCCGGCGGCGCCGGCGACGAGGCGAGCTGGGCGCAGGATGCCCGCTACTGGAAGCGCCTCGGCGCCACCCACCTGACCCTGACCAACACCTATGGACGGCGGCACCACAAGCGCATCCCGGGGCGCAGCATCGCCGACCATCTGGCGGTGATGCGGCGCTTCCATGCCGCCGTCGCGGAGATCGCCTGATGGCCGGCCGCCGCATCGCCATCGGGCTCGGGCTGATGGAGTTTCCCTTCGCCGATGCGGCGGGATTCTGGCGCTGGGTCGATCTCTGCGAGCAGGGTGGGGTGGACAGCCTCTGGCAGACCGATCGCATCATCAGCAACCAACCGATCCTCGAATGCATGGCGACCCTGGCGGCGCTGGCCGGGCATACGCGGCGGCTGAAATTCGGCATGAACGTCGTCTCCCTGGCGATGCGGGAGCCGGTGCTGCTGGCCAAGCAATGCGCCACCATCGACATGCTCTCGGCCGGAAGGCTGCTGCCGGGCTTCGGCATCGGCAGCCCGTTGGCGCCGGAATGGGGCGCGATGGGGCTGGAGCCGAAGGAGCGCGGCCGCCGTACCGATGAGGCTCTGGAGATCATCGCCCGGCTCTGGCGCGGCGAGAGCGTCGATTTTGCCGGTCGCCACAACCGGCTGACCGGCGCCCGCATATCGCCGCTGCCGGTGCAGCCCGACCTGCCGATGTGGATCGGCGGCGCTTCCGATGCCGCGGTGCGCCGTACCGCACGCTACGGCACCGGCTGGCAAGGCGGCCCGGAGACGCCGGCGGAGGCGGGGGCGGTGGTCAACGCCATTCGTGCCGCGCTGGTGGAGACCGGCCGCAGCATCGACGAGGACCATTACGGCGCCGCCTTCGCCTTCCGCTTCGGCGCGGCGGACGACCCGGACATCGCCCGGCTGCGCGCTGCCTATGAGCGGCGCAGCGGCAAACCCGCCGCCGATCGCTTTGTCACCGGCGATGCCGCGGCGATCCTTCGGCGCATCGGCGAATACATCGATGCCGGGGTGTCGAAGTTCATCCTTCGGCCGGCGGTGAGCGACGGGGAGGGGATGCTGCAGCAGACCCGCCTGCTGATCGAGCGGGTGCTGCCGGAGGTCGCCTCGCGTTGGCCGAAGCCGGTGGCGTAGCGCCGCCGCGCCGCCTCCACGTCATGGCGGAACTCGATCCGGCCATCCGTTGATATCCGGATGCGCGGGTCAGGTCCGCGCATGACGGAGAACGGTAGCCGACGGCTATCCCGCCTTCGTTGCCGCGACATGCTGGCGGAAGCGCGGCATCACCTCCTCGGCCAGCCGGCGCATCGTCTCCTGCTCCCAGGCGGCATTCGGACCGCTCCAGTCGAGCCCGGCCATCAGCAGATGACCGAAAGGGCCGACCCGCTCGCGGAAGGCGATCAGCCGGTCCAGCACGGTGCGCGGCGAGCCGCTGATGACACAGTCGTCGATGATCGCCTCCAGCGTCACCGCCGCATCGGGCGTGTCAGCCGCCGGCTTCAAGGTTGCCAACTGGCCGGCGCGGCGGGCCAGGGTGGAGAGATAGTGGAAGTAGTAGCGGTTGGCGCCCTTGGCGTCGAAGATGCGGTCGCGCGCCTCGGCATCGGTGGCGGCGATGCAGAAATTGCGGGAGACACGCCAATCCGCGCCGCTGGCCGCGGCGCCGCTGGCGGCGCGCATCGTCTGCCAATGGCCTTCGACAACCCGCTCTGCCACGAAATTGGCCGAGACCACGCTCCAGCCGCGCTGCGCCGCCATTCGTACCCCGAAGCTGTCGACGCTGCGCGCGGTGATGGCGATGGGCGGATGCGGCCGCTGGCAGGGCTTCGGCATGGTGCCGACGCCGAACTCCGGGATGATCGCCTCGGTGATCCGCGCGCCGGCGATGTCATAGGGCGGGTCCTGCGCCCAGATCGCCAGGATGGTGTCGATCGACTCCACCATCCGCTTGCCGCGCTGCGCCGGATCGGTGTTGCCGAACAGCTCCCAGTCCGAGGCCAGGCCGCCGGGGCCGATGCCCATGATGAAGCGGCCGCCGGTCATCTGGTCGAATTGCGCCACCTCGGCGGCAACGATGGCCGGGTGGTGGTTCGGCAGGTTGATGACGCCGGTGCCGAAGGTGAGATTGGTGCGCGGTGCCAGCCCGGCCATGAAGATCAGCGGCGAGGCGATGGGCTCGGAGGAGGCGGAGAAATGCTCGCCGACCCAGAGCTCATGGAAGCCGAGCCGGTCGGCCAGCAGGGATTTCTCGGTGTCCTCCGCCAGGGTCTCGGCCATCGGCCGCTCCGGCGGATGCAGCGGCATTATGAACAGCCCGAGGCGCATCATCGTCTCTCCCACCTTTCGGAGGAGGCTAGGCGTATCGGCCGCCAGCATCAAGCCGATCTGGAATGCTGTTCCAGATCTCTCTCCAGCAGGAAGTCCACGATCATGTCCCGCACGGCGGTGAACATGCCGATTCCGGTCTGCGTGCCGCAGCCACGCGCCCGGGCGGCGGCCAGCAGCGGGGTGACCTCGGGCGCGGTGATGACCTCGCCGACGAAGGTGCCGGGCGCCAGGCGGTCCGCCAGCAGCGGCAGCGGGTCGTCCGGCAGCATCCCGGCCGGGGTGGCGTTCACCGCCAGATCGAACCCCGCAGGGTCGGGCGAGCCCTCCCGCACCCGGTCGCCGAAGCGGCTGCGCAGCCGGCCGATCAGCCGGTCCCGCCGCGCCGCATCCGCGTCATGCAGCGCCAGCGAGGCCACCCCGGCCTCCAGCAGCGCCAGGGCGATGGCGGTGCCGGCGCCGCCGGCGCCCACCTGCAGCGCCCGCCTGCCCTCCGGCACGCAGCCCGCCCGGCGGATGCCTTCGACGAAGCCAAGCCCGTCCAGCATGTCGCCATGCCAGCCGCCATCCGGATTGCGGCGCATGGCGTTGGCGGATTCGAGGAAGCGGGCGCGCTCCGTCACCGTGGCGCAATGCCGGAAGGCGGTGAATTTATGCGGCACCGTCGCCACGATGCCGTCGAGGTTCCGTGCCAGCGACAGGCCGCGGATGCAGGCATCCACATCGGCAACCGGCACATGCACCGGCACGAGCACGGCGTTCCGGCCGCGCGCCGCAAGGCTGTGGGTGATTCCGGCGGGGGACTGCACCTGGGCGATCGGGTCGCCGATGACGACATAGAGGCGCGTCGCGCCGTTCAGCCCTGCGAGCATGCGCCTTCCTCCACCTTGCCTGCAACGAAGGCTGGCAGGAATTGGAACGTAGTTCCATATTGAATCCGCCCGGGCGCTCCTGGAGGCGTCCGCAGCGGGAGACCCGATGACCGCCGTGCTCGACCGCGCCCTTCGCCTGCTGGAATTGCTCGCCACCGCGCCGGCCGGCTTGCCGCTGCATGCCATGGCGGACCGGCTGGCGATCCCACGCAGTGCCACCCATCGGCTGCTGGCCGAGCTGGTCCGCCAGGGCTATGTCCGCCAGGACCGCGACCAGGGGCCCTACCGGCTGAGCATCAAGCTGGTGTCGCTCGGCCTCGGCTATCTGGCGCAGAGCGGCATCACCGACATCGCCCAGCCGGTGCTGGACCGGCTGGCGCAGGAAACCGGGGAGCTGGTCCGGCTCGGCGTCATCGCCGATGGCCGGCTGACCTGGGTGGCGAAGGCGCAGGGTGCCCGCTACGGGCTGCGCTACGACCCCGACATGGGCATGGATGCGCATCTGGCCTCCACCGCCAATGGCCATGCCTGGCTGGCGAGCCTGACGGATGAGGCGGCGCTGGCGCTGGTCGCCGCCCAGGGCTTCGGCGACCCGCGGCAGCTTGGCCCCCGGGCGCCGCGCACGCCGCAGGCGCTGCTGCAGCGGCTGCGGGCGGCGCGGGCGCAGGGCTATGCGGTGGTGGAGGACAGCTCCTCGCCGGGAATGGCGGCGGTGGCCGCGGTGGTGCGGCACCCGGTATCCCAGGCGCCGATCGGCGTGCTCAGCATCGCCGGGCCGCTGCTGCGGCTGGATGCGGCGCGGATGCACCGGCTGGCCCCGGCGCTGCTGGCCGCGGCGGCGGAGCTTTCGGCCGGCGCCCAGGCCTCGCCGGCCTTCGCTTTGGCGGCCGAGTGACGCTTCCGGTTGACCCTGCCCGGGCTTGGCGCTTGGCTGCGGCGTCCAGGGAAGAACCGCCATGCTGCACAACCCGCCGCTGCTGACCCTCCACCGGGGCCACCGCCGCCCGAGCCAGGCGCTGATCGATGCCTTCCGCGGCGCCCAGACCTCGCATCTGGCCGATGCGATGGATGGGCGCGGCGCGGTGGACTGGCGAATCAAGCCGCTTGATCCGGAGAATGCCGCCTTCGTTGGCGCGGCGCTGACCGCGCATGCCTATCCGGCGGATACCGTCGGCATGTTCGGCGCGTTGCATGAGGCGGAGCCGGGCGACGTGCTGATGGTAAGTAATGACGGCTTCACCGGCACCGCGCTGATCGGCGACCTCGCCGCCGGGATGATGAAGAACAAGGGCGTCGCCGCTTTCGTCACGGATGGTCTGGCGCGCGACCGCGCCGGCATCGTGGCGGCGCGGCTGCCGCTGTTTGCCGCCGGCATCAGCCCGAATTCCCCGGCGCGGAACGGGCCAGGCACGGTCGGCCTGCCGGTGACCTTGGGCGGCGTCCATGTCCGGCCGGGCGACATCGTCGTCGGTGATGCCGATTCCGTGGTGGTGGTGCCGCTGGAGCGAGCCGAGGCGGTGCTGGAGGCGCTGGCCGCGGTGCGTGCGGCGGAGGTGCTGGCCGAGCAGCGGGTACATGAGGGCGCCACCATGACCCCGGGCATGGATCCGATCATCGCCGCGGCGCGCATCATCGGCGGCTAGCCGACTGCCGAAAGGGCCGGCACGCGGGGGCGCCTTGCCCCCTCGCGCTCCCCCACCAAGGGCCGAAAGGCTCTTGGAATCCTTGATTGAGTTCTGGCTTCCAGAGGCCCTTCGGCCTCTGGCGGGCAGGGCCCCTCTTGGACCCACAGGCGAGATGCATGGTACCCCGGTCAGGCCCGGCGGCGCGCGGCGGGCTTCCGCGCCGGCGCCTTCGCCTTGCCCGCCGGCTTGCGCTTCGCCGCGCGTTTGGCCGGTGCCTGGTCCTCGCCGAGGCTGCGCTTCAGCGCGGTCATCAGGTCGATGACATTGTCCCGCTCCGGCTCCGCCGCCGGCTCGGGCTCCTCCTCGCCGCGCAGCTTCGCCTCGATCACCTCCCGCAACCGCGCCTCGTAGCGGTCCTCCATGTCGGAGAGGTCGAAGCGTGTGGTCTGGCGGTCGATGAGCTGGGTCGCCAGCCGCACCATCGCCGAATCCAGCTTGATGCCCTTCAGTCCGGCGAAATGCTCCTGCGGGTCATGCAGCTCCTTCGGATCGTGCAGCGTGTGCAGCACCATGCCGCGTCCCATCGGCATGATCGCCACCGCCCGCTCGCGCCGGGCGACGACCAGGCGGGAGAGGGCGACGCGGCCGGTCTTGCCGATCGCCTCGCGCAGCACGGCGTAGACATCCTCGCCGGCCTCGCCATCCGGCACCATAAAGTAGCTGTCGTCGTAGTAGACCGGGTCGATCGCCTCGGCGGCGACGAATTTGTCGATCGCCAGCACGGTGGAGCTGTCGATCTTCGCCCGCTCGAAATCCGCATCATCGAGCAGGACATAGGTGTCCTTCTTGAACTCGTAGCCCTTCACCAGATCGCCGCGGTGCAGCTCCTTCCCGGTTTCGGCGTCGAGCGTCACCATGCGTACGCGGTTGCCGGTCTCCGGGTTGATGAAGTGGAAATGCAGCTCCGCCGAAGCGTGTCGCGCGCTGTAGAGGGCGACGGGGCAGGAGACCAGGGCGAGGCGCAGATGGCCGCGCCAGATCGGGCGTTGATGCTCCGCCATCAGGGCTTCTCCTTCGGCAGGCGGCGCGCCAGCGCCGGCAGCTCCGCCCAGGGGTCACGCTTCTGCCGGGTGATGCGCTGCGGCACGGTGGAGAGGGTGAAGGCCTGCGGGTCGAGTTTCGCACCCACCTCGCGCCAGGCGAGCGGCGTCGCCACCGTGGCGCCGGACCGGGCGCGGGGCGAATAGGAGCAGATGGCGGTGGCGCCCGCGCCGTTGCGCAGCCAGTCCACCAGGATGCGGCCGCGCCGCTTGGCCTTGGGTACGGTGGAGACGAAGCGCTCCGGCGCCTCCGCCTCCATCGCCCGGGCGATGCCGCGGGCGAAGTCGCGCACCGCATCCCAGCCCGCCGTCGGCTCCAGCGGCACCACCAGATGCAGCCCCTTGCCGCCGGTGGTGCGGCAGAGGCTTTCCAGCCCCATCGCCTGCAGCCGCTTCCGCAGCGCAAGCGCCGCCTTCACCACCTCGGTGAAGCCGACGCCTTCGCCGGGGTCAAGGTCTAAGACCAGCCGGTCGGGACGCGCCGGATCGGCCAGGGTGGCGCCCCAGCCATGCAGCTCGATTGCTGCCATTTGCGCGCAGGCCAGCAGCCCGGGCTCGCCCTCGATTGCCAGCCAGGGCTGATCCTCCGATGTGCCCTCGCGGATCGCGGGCGGCATGCCCTTGTTGCCGTGTTTCTGGAAGAAGCGCTGGCCCTCGATGCCGTCCGGGCAGCGCAGCAGGGCGAGTGGCCGGTTGGCGATTTCCGGCAGGGCGCGCGGCGCCAGCTTCGTCCAGTATTCCGCGAGATCCTGCTTGGTGATGCCGGGCCAAACCTCACGGTCGGCATGGGTGATCTCGGTGCCGCCGATGCGCTGGGCGCCGCGCTTCGGGGCGGCGGCGTGGACGATCGCCGCGCCTGGTCTCTGCCGGGGCTGGTAGGGCATGCGGGCGACCTCCGGGTGCGGCACCTCGCGCACCACCTCCTCCGGCCCCTTGTCCTCGCGCAGGCCGAGCCAGGTGGCGTGGCGCAGCCGGCCGAAGCCGGTCCAGCCGATGTACTGCACCTCGGCGACCAGCTCCGGCCGAACCCAGTTGATGGCGGGGTCGGGCGGCTCGCCGGCCAGCAGCAGCCCATCCGGCGACGTCGTCACCATGCGCGACAGGCGGCGATGCAGGCTGCGCAATTCCCGGTCGGAGAAGCCGGTGCCGACGCCGCCGACGTAGTGCAATCCCCGCTGCTCGTCGAAGAAGCCGAGGTGGATGGAGCCGAGCCCGGTGCGGCTGCCGGCCGGCGGGGTCCAGCCGAGGAGGATGAACTCGTCCCGGCCCTGGCATTTCACCTTCACCCAATCGCGGCTGCGGGCACCGCGATAGGGCGCATCGGCCCGCTTGCAGATGATGCCCTCGAGACCCATGGCGCAGGCTTGGCGGCGGACCCGCGGCGTTTCCCCGGCCAGGTGGTCGCTGTAGCGCAGCGGGCCGCGCCATGGGTTGAGCCCGGCCAGTGCCGATTTGCGGTCCGCCAGGCGGCAGGGGCGCAGATCCCAGCCATCCAGGTACAGCAGATCGAAGAGATAGAGGAACAGCCCGCGACGTTCCCCGCCATCGGCCAGTGCCGCCTGCAGCGCGGCGAAGGAGGAGAGCCCGTCCTCCCGCAGCGCCACCAGCTCGCCATCCAGCAGCAGGGTGTCCGGCTTCAGCCGCGCCACGGCGCGCACCACCTCGGGCAGCTTACCACTCCAGTCGAGTCCGTTGCGGGTGATGAGGCGGATATCGCGGCCGGATTTGCGGACCAGCAGGCGATAGCCGTCGAATTTCACCTCGCTGAGCCAGGCGGCGCCTTCCGGCGGTTCCTCGACCAGGGTGGCAAGCTGCGGCTTCTGCTCCTCCGGCATCGGCGCCCGCGCCGCGTCGGCGACTGGCGCAGGCCCGCGCGGGGGCGGGCGCGGCGCCGCCTCTGGCTTCTGGGCGACGGCGATGCCGGGGCGGGATTTCGGCGCCGCCACGGTCTCGGCGCGGGTGACGGCGGCGGGCTTCGCCTTTCTCGGTACCGGGCGCCGCGGCGGGCCGGGCGTGACCTCCAGTACGGAGGCATCGGCGCCGGGGCGTTCCGCCGCGTCATGCTCCTTGATCAGCAGCCAATTCTCGGCGCGTTCCCGGCCGCGGGGCTTCATCCGCACCAGCACGAAGCCGCCGGCGAGGCGCTTACCCTTCAGCTGGAATTTCAGCTCCCCCGCGGCGAGGTCGGCGGCCGGGTCGCCGACCGGCTCCCAGCTGCCGCTGTCCCAGATCTCCACCGTGCCGGCGCCGTAATTGCCTTCCGGGATGGTGCCGCGGAAATCGGCGTAGACGATCGGGTGATCTTCCACCCGCACCGCCAGCCGTTTGTCGGCGGGATCGAGGGAGGGGCCTTTCGGCACCGCCCAGCTCCAGAGGGCGCCGTCATGCTCCAGCCGGAAATCCCAGTGCAGCCGCCGCGCCTCATGCTTCTGCACGACGAAGCGCAGCGCCTGGCCGCGGTGCGCGGCGCGGGGTTCGGGCTCCGGCGTGACGGTGAAGTCGCGCTTCGCCCGGTAGGTGCGGAGGAAGGTATCGCGGGCGGCCGAGGCGCGGGGTGCCATGATGCCCCGGCAACGTTGCCCGGACGCGGTGGTTCCGGCGCGGCTCAGCCCTGCCGGGCGCGCTGGCCGAACAGGATGCGGCGCTCCGCCTCGGTCGGCGGCGCGCCGCGGCGCAGCGCCTTGCCGAGATCGATGCCGCGTTGCACGGCCGGCCGCGCCTTGATCCTCTGCCGCCAGGCCGCGACGGCAGGAAACTCATCCAGTGGCTGGCCGAGCGGCTTGCTGATCAGCACCCAGGGGAAGCTTGCCATATCGGCGATGGAGTAGTCGTCCAGGATGTAGTCGCGCCCCGCCAGCCGGCGTTCCAGCACGCCGAGGCAGCGGTGGTATTCATTGGCGTAGCGGGTGCGGGAGTATTCGTGCTCGCCCTGGGCGTAGTTGACGAAATGGCTGAGCTGCCCGGCCATCGGGCCGAGATTGCCGACCTGCCAGAACAGCCACTCCAGGCATTCCTTGTGGCCCTTCGCATCGCGCGGCAGGAAGCGCCCGCTGCGTGCCGCCAGATGCAGCAGGATGGCGCCGGATTCGAACACCGGCACAGGCCCCTCCGGCGCATCGTGATCGACGATCGCCGGCATCCGGTTGTTCGGGCTGATGGCCAGGAACTCCGGCCTGAACTGGTCGCCGGCGCCGATGTTCACCGGAACCATGCGGTAGGGCAGGCCGCATTCCTCCAGCATGATGGAGATCTTCCAGCCATTCGGCGTCGGCCAGTAGTGGAAGTCGATCATGCGGCATTCTCCGTCAGCGCGGCGATCTCGGCGGCGGTGAGCCCGGCCTCCTGCAGCACCGCCGCGGTGTCGGCGCCGAGCAGCGGGGCAGGGCGCTGCGGCACCGCCGGTGTTGCCGAGAAGCGCGCCGCCGGCCGCGCCTGGCGGATGCGCCCGGCCTGCGGATGCTCGCTCTCCATAACGATGCCGTTGGCGAGGATCTGCGGATGCGTCAGCGTCTCGGTCCGTGTCAGCACCGGTGCGCAAGGCACCGCGGCAGCGGTCAGCACCTCCAGCCATTCCTCGGCGCTGCGCGTCGCCAGCGCGGATTGGATCAGCGCCAGGCGTTCGTTGATATGCGTCTGCCGCAGCGCCGGCGTGGCGAAGCGCGGGTCCTCCAGCCAGCCGGGCTGGTCGAGCGCCCGGCACAGCGCCACCCATTCCCGGTCGTTCTGCACCGCGACGGTGATATGGCGGGTGGTGGTGGCGTAGATCAGGTCGATGAAGCTGGCGGCGTCCTGCTGCGGGATCGCGGCATCGACGAAGGTCTGGCTGCCCATGTCGGAGCCCCAGAGGAAGGCGGTGACCGCGTCCAGCATGGCGAGCCGCACATGCTGTCCTGGCGCGCCGCGGCTGCGCGCCAGCAGCGCCGCGGTGATCGCCTGGGCGGCGACAACGCCGGTCAGCTTGTCCGGGATGATGGTGCGCACCAGCCGTGGCGGCAGGTCGTCGGCGCCGGCCTGGATGCTGGCGAGGCCGGAGACCGCCTGGATCAGCGGGTCATAGACCGGCTTCTGCGCAAACGGGCCCGCCTCGCCGAAGCCGCTGATCGAGACATAGACGATGTCCGGCGCCACCGCCCGCAGCGCATCCTCGCCGAGCCCCATGCGCTCGATGACGCCGGGGCGGAAATTCTGCACGAAGACGTCGCAGCGCGCGGCGATGCGCAGCAGCGCGGCCTTCGCCTCCGGCCGCTTCAGGTCGAGCGCGACGGAGCGCTTGCTGCGGTTGTTGTGGAGGTAGTTGGCCGAGACGCCGCCGCGCCGGTTGGCCGAGGCACGGGTGTGGTCGCCGCCGGCCGGATTTTCCAGCTTGATCACCTCCGCGCCCTGGTCGGCGAGCAGCATGGTGGCGGAGGGGCCGGAGACCATGGCGGTCAGGTCGAGGATGCGGAAGCCGGCGAGGGGGCCTGGCACGAGTCAGGGCCTCGTGCCAGGCTGGTGGTGCTGCGGCATGGCGGTTTCCTTGCGGCCTGCGCTGGACATGCGCAGGCCCCGCCGCCGCGGCAAGGGGCCGCCGCTGCGGTTCAGCCGCTGCGCGCGCCGGTCGCCTGCAGGATCGGTGTCCAGCGCGCCGCTTCCGCCTGGACGAAGCGCGACGCCTCGGCCGGGCCGCCGGTCAGCGCCTCCAGGCCCGTCTCGATGTAGCGCGCCTGCACACCAGGGTCGGCGACGGCGGCCTGTGCCGCGGCGGCCAGCGCCTCCAGCGCCGCGGGCGGGGTGCCGGCCGGGGCGTGCAGCGCCTGCCAGGAGGTGGCGGCATATCCGGCCACGCCGGCCTCGGCCAGGGTCGGCAGCTCCGGCAGGTAGCGCGACCGGCGGGCGGAGGTGACGGCGATCAACCGCAGCTTGCCGTCGCGGGCGAGCGGCGCGAGCAGCGTCTGGCTGTCGATCATGAAATCGGCCCGGCCGGCGAGCAGGTCGGTCACCGCCTGCGGCGTGCCGCGGTAGGTCACCACGGTGAAATCCACCTTGGCCAGCGACTTCAGCAACTCCCCTGCCAGATGGGAGGCGGCGCCGATGCCGGTGGTGGCGAAATTCGCCTCGCCCTTGCGGTCGCGCAGCCAATGCAGCAGTTGCGGCACCGTCTCGACCGGCACGCCGGGGTGGACGGCGGCGACGAAGGGTTGCTCGCCGAGCAGCGCCACCGGGGCGAAATCCCGGATCGGATCGAAGCCGAGGTCGGGGTAGAGCGCCTGCATCACCGCATGGGCGGCGCCGGAGAGCAGCAGCGTATGGCCATCCGCCGCGGCCCGCGCCACCGTCCGGGCGCCGATGGTGGCGCCGGCGCCCGGCAGGTTGTCGACCACCACAGGCTGGCCGAGGCGCTTCGCCATCGGCTCGGCCAGGATGCGGGCGGCGACGTCGATGATGCCGCCGGCGGCGAAGGGGACGACCACGCGGACGGGCCGGGCGGGGAAACCCTGCGCCCGGGCGATGGCGGGGGTGGCGAGGCAGGCGAGCAGGGCGCGGCGATGCATGCAGGAGCTCCGGCGATGCGCCAGCTTGCCACAGCCAGGGCGCGGCGGGAACGTCAGGCGGACGGCCGCTTCAGCAGCGCCGCCAGCGGCACCGCGGCGGCGGCGGCCAGCGCCATCAGGCCGAAGGCGTTGATGTAGCCGATCATCGCCGCCTGGCGGTGCAACTCGGCCGAGAGCCGCAGCAGCCCGGTGGTGGTCTCCAGGTTCCACTGCGCCGGCAGGCCGGGGAAGAGCAGGGTCTCGTTGAATGGCGTGATGTGCTCGGTCAGCCGGGCGTAGTTCATGCTGGTCGAGCGGATCAGCACCAGCACGCAGATCGAGATGAACAGGCTGGAGCCGAAATTCCGCATCAGCGTGAACACCGCGGAGCCCTCCGCCACCTGGTGCTTCGGCAGGGTGGAGAAGGCCATCACGGTCATCGGCGTGAAGGTGATGGACTGGCCGAAGCCCTGCAGCATGTTGCTCCAGAAGATCTCCGCCTCGGTCATGTTGATGTCGAACCCCGCCATCCAGAAGGCGGAGACCGCCTGCAGCGCCATGCCGGCGGCGATCGCCGAGCGCGGCGCGACGCGGGTGAGCGGCACGATCACCAGGAAGGCAGCCCAATTGCCCATCCCGCGGGCGGCGATCAGCAGGCCGATGGCATCGCTCGGGTAGCCGCGCAGGTCGTGCAGCAGGGTTGGGAAGAGCGACAGGCTGGTGAAGCTCAGCATGCCCATGACGAAGGCGAGGGCGAGGCCGATGCTGAAATTCCGGTCCAGCAGCAGGCGCGGGTTGAGGAAGGGATGCCGCGCGGTCAGGCAATGCACGCAGAACACCCAGAAGGCGATGGCGCCGAACAGGGCATATAGGGTGATTTCGGCCGAGTCGAACCAGTCCAGCCGCTGGCCGCGGTCGCAGATGAGCTGCACCGCCACCAGCGCGATCGAGAGCGCCAGGAAGCCGGTCCAGTCGAAGGCGATGCGCCGGCGTTCCGTATGCTCGGCCAGGGCGAACCAGATGCAAGCCAGGGTGGCGATGCCCGGCGGGACGATCATGAAGAAGGCGGCGCGCCAGTCATAGGCCTCGGTCGCGATGCTGCCGAGGATGGGGCCGAGCACCGGCCCGAACACCGCGCCCACGCCCCACATCACCAGCGCGGTCGCATGCAGGTGCCGAGGGAAGGTGCCGAGCAGCACCGCCTGGCCGAGCGGCATGATCGGCGCGCCGAAGGCGCCCTGCGCGACCCGGGCCAGGATCAGCATCTCCAGGCTGTTGGCGATGCCGCAGAGAAAGGAAGCGAGGGTGAAGCCGAGCACGGTGGAGAACATCAGGCTCCGCCAGCCGAGCCGGGCGGAGAGCCAGCCGGTCATCGGCGTGGCCACGGCGGTGGCGACGAGATTCAGCGTGATGACCCAGGAGATCTCGTCCTGGGTGGCGGACAGCGTGCCGCGCACCTCCGGCAGGACCAGGTTGGCCAGGGTGATGGTCATGCCGAACAGCATGTTCGCCAGCTGGACCATCAGCAGGATCAGCCATTGGCGGCCGCTGATGCTGAAGATTCCGCCCGGCGCGGCGGCTGCATCGGTCATTCGGTTTCCTGGCCCTATCCGGCGATCCTGCGCCCATCGCGGACGCACGACAATCGCCGCCGGCCAGGGTGCTACTCGATGTGGATGCTCGACTGACGGATCACCGTCGCGTAGCGCTCGGCATCGCGCCGCAGCAGTGCCGCGGCGTCGTCGCTGCTGCCGCCACCAGGAATGAAGCCGGCGGCCTCGATCCGCGGCCGCAGCACAGGGTCAGCCAGTGCCGCGCCCACCGCCTCGGCCCAGCGGTCGCGGATCGACACCGGCATGTCGGGCGGGCCCATCAGCATGTACCAGACATTGGCGTCGAATCCGGGGAAGCCGCTTTCCGCCACCGTCGGCAGGTCGGGCAGCCAGGAGATGCGCTGCGGCATGGTGGTCGCCAGCGCCCGCGCCCGCTCGCCACGGATATGCGGCAGGTAGGTCGGGAAGGTGTCGATGGCGAGATCGATGCGTCCGGCCAGGATCTCGTTCACCGCCTGGCCGGTGCCGCGGAAGGGCACATGCGTCATCCGGATGCCGGCCGCTGCCGACAGCAGCTCGGCCGCCAGGTGCTGCTGGGTGGCGACGCCGGAGGAGGCGTAGTTCAACCCGCCCGGATCGGCCTTGGCCCGGGCGATCAGCCCGGCGAGGTCGCGGGCCGGGGAGGTGGTCGGCACCACCGCGACCAGCGGCACGGTGGCGGCAAGCACGATCGGCGTCTGGTCGCTGTAGATGTCGAAGGGCGGCGGCGACATCTGCGGCGGCACCACGGCGGAGGCGCTGACGGTGGACATGTAGACCGTGAGCCCGTCTGGCGCGGCGCGGGAGCCGGTGAGGGCGGCGATGGTGCCGCTGGCACCCGGCCGGTTCTCCACCGCGATCGGCTGGCCGAGCGTCTGCTGCAGCGCCGGGGCCAGCAGGCGGGCGATGATGTCGGTGCCGCCGCCCGGGGCGAAGCCGACCAGCAGCGAGATGGGGCGCGGCGGATCCCAGCGAAGCTGGGCACGGGCCAGGGCGGGGGCGGCGAGCGGCACGGTCAGCAGAAGGCGTCGGGTGAGCATGGTGTTCCTCCGAATGTGTCGCCCTGACTATCGCGGATTGCGTTCCTGTCTGAACACCGGCCGCTGTAGCCTGTTGTCGGCAGGGTGGATTCCTGCTCCGGGGCGATCACGCCCTCCATGATCCGCTCTAGCGCCGGCGCCCGTGCCGGGCGAGGCCCATTCCGCGGGCAGGCTGCCGCCTGCATGGTCATGCCAGCGTTCGAACGGTCGATTTCCCGGCGCGGCGGCAGCGGAAACATCTTGCCCCGGCAGAGCGCCATCGCGACGCTGACGCACCACCGCTGCCAGGAGATGCCGCATGCGTCGCCTTGTCCTCCTGTTCGCCCTGCTGCTGCCGTCCTTCGCCGGGGCGCAGGGCATCACCCGCGATGTCCGCCTGATTGTGCCTTATGCGCCGGGCGGCACGGTGGATCTGCTGGCCCGCATCCTGGCCGAGGGGCTGGGGCCGGCCCTCGGCGGCCGCAACATCGTCGTGGAGAACCGCAGCGGTGCCGGCACCTTCATCGCCATGCAGGCGGTGGCGACTGCGCCGGCGGATGGCCATAGCCTGTCCCTCGCCTCGAATGGCGTGCTGTCCACCGCGCCGGTGCTGCCGGGCATGCAGATGCCGATCGACCCGGACCGTGCCCTGCTGCCGCTGGTGAACCTCATTCGCGTGCCTGTGGTGCTGGTCGGCCAGCCGGGCGCGCCCTTCACCACGCTGCCGCAGCTCATCGCCTATGCGAAGGCCAATCCGGGGCGGCTGAACATTGGTCAGGCAGGCCTCGGCGGCGCGACCCATCTGCTGGCGGCGCGCCTGATGCACCATGCCGGCATCGCCATGGAGATGATCCAGTATCGCGGCGGCACGCCGGCGCTGCTCGACATCATCGCCGGCAATGCCGATCTCTATTTCAGCCTGCTGCCGGAATCGCTGCCGCATATCCGCGACGGCCGGCTGCGCGCCATCGCCTTCACCACGGATGAGCGCAACCCGGCCCTGCCCGAGGTGCCGCTGGTGATGGAGACGCTGCCGGGCTTCATCGGCGATGTCGGCTACGGCGCGGTGATGGCGGCCGGGACCCCACCGGCATGGGTCGCCTTCTGGAACGCCGAGATCAACAAGGTGATGAACCGGCCGGAGGTGCGCGCCCGCATGGAGGCGCTGCACTGGATCCTGGTGAATGGGACGCCGGAGGCCTATCGCGCCGCGCTCATGGAGGAGCGCCGCATCTGGGGCGGGGTGATCACCGCAGCGCAGATCAGCGTGGGCGGTTGAAGCCTTCCGCCCCTGGCCGCCTCAGCTTCCGGTCCAGACCATCGGCCGCTTGGCCAGAAAGGCCTCGACGCCCTGGCGGAAGTCGTTGCTGGTGAAGCACATGGTCACCAGATCGTCGCCATTCACCTGCCGAGCGGCGAGGCGGAGGCGGCGCATCGCCTCCTTGGTGGCGCGCAGGGTCAGCGGCGCATGGCCGGCGATGGTGCGCGCCAGCGCCTCCGCCCGGGACTGCAGCGCCGCGTGGTCCGGCAGCAGCTCGGAGACCAAGCCGATGGCCTTGGCCTCCTCCGCCTCGATCAGTCGGGCGGTGTAGATCAGGTCGAGCACCCGGGCCGGGCCGATCAGCGCGGCGAGGCGGCCGTAATTCGCCATCGACAGGCAATTGCCGAGGGTCTTGGCGATGGGGAAGCCGATCCGCAGATTGGCGGCGCCGAGGCGGATGTCGCAGACCGCGGCGATGGCGGCGCCACCGCCGGTCGCCGCGCCGCTGATCGCCGCGATGGTCGGCTTCGGGCATTCCTCCAGCGCCACCAGCACGCGGTCGATCCGCTCCTCATAGGCCAGCGCATCCTCCGGCGTGCGGAAATTGCTGAACTGCGAGATGTCGGTGCCGGCGGCGAAGGCCTTCTCCCCGGCGCCGGTGATGACGATGGCCTTGAGCGAGGCGTCCTCGGCGGCGCCGAGGGCGATCTCGCGCAGCCGCTCGTACATCGGGAAGGTCAGCGCGTTGCGGGCCTGCGGCCGGTTGAGGGTGACGAAACCGATCCCGTCGCGGATCTCGTACAGCAGCGGGTCGCCAGACGTGTCGTCCATGGTCTTGCCCTTCCGGCGGTTCGCGGGGAAGTTAGCGCAGGCGCCGCCTGGGTGGGATCACCCGGGCGGCGTAATTTGCTCGTATGGGGCTGGACCAGCGGCGCGCCGTGGCGGGCCCCGCCTGTTCGGCCCGCCAAGGAAGGGGCTTTACCATGTCGCCGCAGTCGGATCTCCCGCTGGCCCGGTTCACCGTGCTCGACCTCACCCGGGTCCGCTCCGGCCCCACCTGCGTGCGGCAGCTGGCGGATTGGGGCGCCAATGTCATCAAGGTCGAGGCGCCGGAGGAGATCGACACCGGCAGCGGCATGGGCGGCGAGCGGCACGGGCCGGACTTCCAGCATGTCCACCGCAACAAGCGCGGCATCACCCTGAACCTGAAGCATCCGGACGGGCTCGCGCTGTTCCGCCGCATGGTCGAGAAGGCGGATGTGGTGGTGGAGAATTACCGCCCCGACGTGAAGGACCGGCTTGGCATCGATTTCGAAGCACTATCGGCGATCAACCCGCGTATCGTGCTCGGCTCGATCAGCGGCTTCGGCCAGACCGGGCCCTATGCAAGGCGGCCGGGCTTCGACCAGATCGCCCAGGGCATGGGCGGGCTGATGTCGGTCACCGGCCTGCCGGGGCAGGGGCCGGTGCGGGTCGGCATCCCGGTCGCCGATCTCACCGCCGGTCTCTACACCGCCCTCGGCATCATGGTGGCGCTGCTGGAACGCGAGCAGACCGGCCGCGGCCGCTGGGTGCACACCAGCTTGCTGGAAGCCATGGTCGGCATGATGGATTTCCAGGCGACCCGCTGGACCATGAAGCATGAGGTGCCGAAGCAGGCCGGCAACGACCACCCGACCACCGTGCCGACCGGCCTGTTCCGCACCAGGGACGGGCTGATGAACCTGGCGGGCGGTGGCCAGGAGATGTGGAACCGCATCGTCGAGACGCTCGGCATCCAGGAGCAGGCGAAGGACCCCGCCTTCGCCACCGACAAGACCCGGGCCCAGAACCGCGAGAAGACCAACGCCCTGTTGCAATCGGTGCTGGAGACCGACACCTCGGAGAACTGGATCGCCCGGCTGAACAAGGCCGGCGTGCCGAGTGGCCCGGTCTACGCCATGGACGAGGTCTTCGCCGACCCGCAGGTGCAGCACCTGGGGCTGGAATGGGCGGTGCCGCATCCGACCCTCGGCGAGGTGAAGCTGGTGCGTGCGCCGATGAACATCGAGGGCGTCGCCCCCCCGCGCCGGCCGACGCCGGAGCGGGGCGAGCACACCGCGGAGGTGCTGGCGGAGTTCGGCGTCTCGGCCGAGGAACTGGCGGCGCTGAAGGCCAAGGGAGCGGTGTAGGAGAGCCCCGCGAGGCCGCTTCGCGGCATTGCGGGCATCCCGTCGTTCCACGGCGGGCTACCGAGGCAGCGACGGGCTTCATCTGGCGTTTCAGGCCGGAGCAGCATTTTCACGCAGAATGTTTCCAAGCTGCATGAACTGCTCCGGGCGCGGCGAAGGAGGTGGCGATGGACGGCGACCGGCCAGGCCCGCTGGAGCGGGCCCCCCGGGTGAAGCGGCACAAGCTGGATGTCCGCGAATACGACCGTATGGGCAAAGCGGGCATTTTCGCGCCGGACGAACGTGTCGAGCTGATTGAGGGGGAAATCATCGACATGGCGCCCATCGGCAGCCAGCACAGCGGCGCGGTCAACTCCCTGATCGCGGCGTTGGCGGCCGCGGCCCGGGGCCGGGCGGTGGTGTCGGCACAAAGCCCGCTACGGCTTTCCGATCTGACCGAGCCGCGGCCCGACTTCATGCTTCTGAAGCCGCGCACCGACAACTACCGCGGCGACCACCCGATCCCAGCCGATGTCCTGCTGCTGGTCGAGGTTGCCGACGGCAGCCTGCGCTACGACCGCAGTATCAAGCTGCCGCTTTACGCCCGGCACGGGGTGCCGGAGGTCTGGATCGCGAATATCGGAGAAGGCGCCGTGGAAGTGTACCGGGACCCAAGGGATGAAGCCTACCGCGCCACGGCCGGCGTCGCGCGCGACGAACTGCCGGAGCCCGCCGCGCTTCCGGGCCTGCGCATCGCGGTGACCGAGGTGCTGGGCTGATGCGCATCGCCTCCGTCCGCGACGGCGTCGTTCCGATCGCCTCCGCCATCGCCAACGCCTATATCGACTTCTCCAAGATGACCGCGAGCGTGGTCGCGGTGACGGTGGAGGATGGTGCCGGCCGCAGCGCCACCGGCTACGGCTTCAACTCCAATGGCCGCTACGCCCAGCCCGGCCTGCTGAAGGAACGCTTCATCCCCCGCCTGCTGGAGGCGCCGGAGGCGGCGCTCGGCCATGCCGATGGCGGGCTGGAGCCCGCCGGCGCCTGGCAGGCGATGATGCGGAACGAGAAGCCGGGTGGCCACGGCGACCGCAGCGTCGCCGTCGGCGTGCTCGACATGGCGTTGTGGGATGCCGCGGCGAAGCTCGCCGGCAAGCCGCTCTGGAAGCTGCTGGCCGACCGCTACCGCGGCGGCGAGGCGGATGAGAGCGCCTGGATCTACGCCGCCGGCGGCTACTACTACCCCGGCAAGGGGCTGGAGGAGCTGGTGGCGGAGATGCAGCGCTACCTCGACCTCGGCTACAGCGTGGTGAAGATGAAGATCGGCGGCGCCCCCGGCACGCCGATCAAGGATGCCCTCAAGCTCGACATCGCCCGCATCGAGGCGGTGCTGAAGCTGCTCGGCGGCGACGGCATGCGGCTTTGCGTCGATGTCAACGGCCGCTTCGGGCTGCACGCCGCATTGGCCTATGGCGCGGCACTCGCGCCCTATGGGCTGCGCTGGTACGAGGAGCCGCTGGACCCGCTGGACTACGCCACCCACGCGACCCTGGCCGAGCACTACGCCGGGCCGATCGCCACCGGCGAGAACCTGTTCTCCATGCTCGATGCCCGCAACCTGATCCGCCATGGCGGGCTGCGGTCGGACCGCGACATCCTGCAATTCGACCCGGCGCTCTCCTACGGGCTGGTCGAATACCTGCGCACCCTGGCGATGCTGCAGGAGCACGGCTGGTCGCCGCGCCGCTGCGTGCCGCATGGCGGCCATCAATTCGCGCTGAACATCGCGGTCGGCCTCGGCCTCGGCGGCAATGAGAGCTATCCGGAGGTCTTCGCCCCCTTCGGCGGCTTCGCCGATGCCACGCCGGTCGAGGACAGCCGCATCCGCATGCCGGACATCCCGGGCATCGGCTTCGAGGGCAAGGCCAGCCTCTGGGCCGTGCTGCGCGAGTTGTAGGCCGCCGCATCCTCGCCCTCGGCGGCGGCACCACCGAGGCCGTCACCGGGCGCATCGCCGCTGCCCGGGGGCTGATGGGCTGCGGGCAGAGGTCGCCGTCCTCCATGGTGGCTGAACCGGCCGGGTCTCAGCGCGCGATGCGGGCGGCCTCCAGGCTGGCATAGATGTCGCCGCTATTGGCCTCGGCCGGCAGGGCGGTGACCCAGCCGGCCATCGCCGCCGCATCCACCGGCCGCGGGTGGGCGAATTCCATGGCCTCGCCAAGGCAGGCGTTGAAGGCGCGGTAGCCGAGCGCCGCCAGCCGTTCGAGGCAGGCGAGGGCCACATCGCGCTGGATGGTGGTGAATTCGAAGGAGAGGCTGCGCGGCGCCAGCTCAAGCCCGGCCAGCGCCGCCGCCTCATAGCCCTCGACGTCGATCTTCACGAAATCCGGTCGGCCATGCGTGGCGCCCAGGGCCGCCAGGGTCGTCACCGGCAGGATGAGGGCCGCATCCCAGCGCTGCCCCTCCCAGCCCGGCGCGCCATCGGCGGCGGCGATGAAGGCCTCGCTGGCGCTGGCGACGGTAGGGTTGGCGGTGTTGAGCCGCAGCACCGCCTCGCCCGGCACGGCGCCGACCAGCGCGGCGACGCGCGCCACCCCGGGGTCGCGGCCGAAGATCAGCCGCAGCAACCGGGCGAGGCGTGGTTGCGGTTCCACCGCCACCACCCTGGCGCCGAGGCGGCGGAAGCTGGCGGTGCGATCGCCGACATGGGCGCCGATATCGAAGCCCAGCTCTCCTGGGCCGAGGAAGCGGGCGTGGAAGGCATCGAGCCGGGCGGCGCGGCCGGGGGCGTAGTAGCTGCGGAGGCTGCGGCCGATCGCCCGCGCCATGGTCACGCGGCGAAGACCACCGCGGCGCCGCCAGCGTAGGCGGGCGGCACCATCAGCCCCTCGCCCCAGAGACCGGGCGCCGGAATGGCCGGAATGCCCTCCGCCGCCAGCAGCCGCGCCACCGCGGCATTGCCGTCCCCGGTGCGCACCACGAAGCCGGCGATGCAGGGCAGGGCAGGGGAAGTCACCCCCGGCAGCACCGCCGGCAGCGCGGCGGGGTCGAGGATGCGCAGGCTGGTCGCCACCACCGGTGCCTGCGGTCCCGCCGCCCCGGCAGCGCCAGGCAGGCGCAGCAGGAAGCCGCCGGCCGGGTCCGGCACCAGCGGCAGCCCGGCCAAGCGGGAGAGCCGCGCCGCGGTCTCCGCCGCCGGGTCATTGGCCAGGATGACGCTCTCCAGCGCCACCGCGCCGTTGCGGTGGCCCATCCAGCGCTTGTCCCAGACCAGCTCGGCGGTCAGGTGGCGGATGAGCTGCAGCCGCCCCTCCGGCGCATCCGGTAACGGCAGCCGGGCGAACCGGGCGATCGGGCCGCCGGCCTCCACCGGCCGTTCGAGATGGGAGATGCCCGGGATCTCCAGCCCGGCGCGGCGCAGCCGGGCGAGGTTCGCCGCCTCATCCAGCATCGCCAGAGCGATGATATGGGCGCCGGCATAGCGCGCCACGAAGCCATCCACTCCATTGGCGAAGAGCGCCGGGTCGAGGATGGCGATCAGCTCGATATAGCCGTGCCGCAGGAAGGCGCAGCGGTTGCCGCTGCCGTAGAGCTCCACCGGCTTGTCCGGGCTGCGCCTGCCGCTCTGCTGCGCCACCGGGGAGAGGGCGAAGCCCAGCCGCTCATAGGCCGCGGTCAGCGGGCCGAGGTCGCGGGCGGCGACGCCGACATGGTCGAGGGCGACGGCGGTGCTCATCCCAGCGCGCCTGGCGGGCTCTCATACTTCCGCAGCAGCCAGGCCTCCGGCTCGGCCAGCGCCTCGACATACCAGCGCTGCATCAGCGGATGCGCCCGCACCGCCGCGACGTAGTCCAGCGTGTCGGCCGCCAGCTCTGGCTGCCAGGTCAGGAAGCGGGTGGCGACCGGGGCGTACATCGCATCCACCAGGCCGAATTCGGCGCCGCCGAGGAAGGGGCCGCCGGTGAGCGCCCGCCCCTCCCGCCAGATCGCCTCGATCCGGGTGATATCGGCCAGCGCCTCCGGCGTGCGGCCGCCGCCGGGAAACTCCCGGCCGAGGTTCATCGGCATCGCCTGGCGCAGGCCGCGGAAACCGGCGTGCATCTCGGCGGCGATGGAGCGGGCATGCGCCCGCAGCACGGGATCGACCGGCCAGAGCCCCGGCGCCAGCTCGGCGCAGTATTCGCAGATCGCCAGGCTCTCCCAGACCCGGGCGCCGCGATGCTCCAGATAGGGCATCAGCCCCGCCGGCGTCGCCGCGGCGACCGCGGCGGACGGGCCTTCCTGCAACGGAATGACCACCTCCGTCACGTCGAGGGCGGCGAGCTGCACCGCCAACCAGCCGCGCAGGCTCCAGGAGGAGTAGCGCTTGTTGCCGATCACCAGCCTGCCCTCGGTCATGCCCTTGTCTCCGTCATCTGCCCGATATCCGGGCGCAACCTGCCACGCGGCGGCTCGCGGCGGGAGGGGTAAGGCTTGCGGCGGGCGGCGCCTTGGGCTTGGTTGGCACCGCCCAGGAGACCGCCCCGATGAACGAGCTCAGCGTGTCGCGCCCGAACAACCTCGACGCCTATTGGATGCCCTATTCGGACAACCGCTACTTCAAGGCCAACCCGCGGATGATCGCCCGGGCCGAGGGCATGTCCTATTTCACCCCGGACGGGCGGGAGATCCTGGACGGCACGGCCGGGCTCTGGTGCTGCAACGCCGGGCATGGCAGGCGCGAGATCAAGGAAGCGATCCAGCAGCAGGCCGCCATCCTCGACTACGCACCGACCTTCCAGCTCGGCCACCCCATCGCCTTCGAGGCGGCGGCGCGGGTCGCCGAGATCACGCCCGATGGCATGGACAAGGTCTTCTTCACCAACTCCGGCTCGGAGAGCGCCGACACCGCGCTGAAGATCGCGCTCGCCTACCACAAGGCGCGTGGCGACAGCAGCCGGGTGCGGCTGATCGGGCGGGAGCGGGGCTATCACGGGGTCGGCTTCGGCGGCATGTCGGTGGGCGGCATCGGCGGCAACCGCAAGCAATTCGGCGCACTGCTGCCCTATGTGGATCACCTGCCGCATACCCATGGGCTGGCGGAGAACCTCTTCTCCAAAGGGCTGCCCGAGCATGGCGCGCAGCTTGCCGATGCGCTGGAGAACCTGGTCGCGCTGCACGGCGCCGAGACCATCGCCGCGGTGATGGTGGAGCCGGTGGCGGGCTCCACCGGCGTGCTGGTCCCACCCAAGGGCTATCTGGAGCGGCTGCGGGCGATCTGCGACAAATACGGCATCCTGCTGATCTTCGATGAGGTCATCACCGGCTTCGGCCGCCTCGGCACCAACTTCGGCGCCGAGCGGCTGGGCGTGACGCCGGACATCATGACCATGGCGAAGGGGCTGACCAACGCCGCCGTGCCCATGGGCGCGGTCGCGGTGAAGAACAGCGTCTACGCCGCCATCGTCGAAGGCGCGCCGGGCGGGATCGAGCTGTTCCACGGCTATACCTATTCCGGCCACCCGCTGGCCGCCGCCGCCGCCATCGCCACCATGGAGGTGCACCGGGCCGAGGATTTGCCCGGCAGGGCGCTGGCGATCGAGCCCTATTGGCAGGAGGCGGCGCACAGCCTGCGCGCGGCGCCTAATGTCGTCGATATCCGTGACTGCGGGCTGACCGCCGGCATCGAACTGGCGCCACGCGCCGGCAAGCCCGGCCAGCGGGCGATGGAGGTGTTCCGCCGCTGCTTCGATGACGGCGTGCTGATCCGGGTGACCGGCGACATCATCGCCCTTTCGCCGCCGCTGATCGTCGAGAAGCCGCATGTGGACCGGCTGATCGGGACATTGGAGGCAGCGATCCGAGCGGAGGCGGCCTGATTGGCTTCGATATTGAAATACTAGGAAAGTAGATCGGGGATGCTGTTCCCGAACACCTGCTGGGGGGACAAGCGTCCCTCCAGACCTCGATCTGGGTTGCGGCGTGTATCATCAGTGGTGGGACTGTTTTGCAGGGAATGTTGCCTGCGGGCATATGCAGTGCATGCTGACATGCTCCCTGACTGTATTGGTGTAGTTGGAGCGCCATGATGGCTCTCGCCTGAGCCAGTTCTTCGAGAACCACAAAGCCCGGATCCACGCCGCGGTCCTCAAGGACGCCTGGTTGCCCTCCAGCGGGGGGGGCCGGGGACAGCATCCCCGACGCGGCCCTCGCCGATAGAGGCGACGTCATGGCCGAGTGCCGCGACATGCCCGCCGCCGCCGTGCCGCATGCCGCCCCGGCCCCGGCCCTGACCCGACCCGGGCCCTTTGCCCCACGGCGCCGGCCGTCCCATATTCCCGGCCAACCGAACCCCGCCCCGCGGAGCCCCCGAATGAGCGAGACCACCCAAGTCCCCGTCACCGTCCTCACCGGCTACCTCGGCGCCGGCAAGACGACCCTGCTCAACCGCATCCTCAGCGAGAACCACGGCAAGAAATTCGCCGTGGTGATCAATGAGTTCGGCGAGCTCGGCGTCGACAACGACCTCGTCGTCGATACCGACGAGGAAGTCTTCGAGATGAACAACGGCTGCATCTGCTGCACCGTGCGTGGCGACCTGATCCGCATCATCGGCGGTTTGATGAAGCGCCGCGGCAAATTCGACGGCATCATCGTCGAGACGACCGGCCTCGCCGACCCCGCTCCGGTGGCGCAGACCTTCTTCGCCGATGAGGATGTGAAGCGCGCCACCCGGCTCGACGCCATCGTCACCCTGGTGGATGCGAAGAACCTGCCGGCCCGGCTGGCCGACAGCAAGGAAGCGGTGGAGCAGATCGCCTTCGCCGACATCATCCTGCTGAACAAGATGGATCTGGTCACCGAGGCCGAGGCGGAGGAGGTGGAGCGGCGGATCCGCGCCATCAACCCCTATGCCGAGATCCGCCGCAGCACGAAATCCGACGTGCCGATCGACGCCGTCATCGGCCGCGAGGCCTTCGACCTGAAGCGCATCCTGGAGCGCGAGCCGGAATTCCTCTCGGGCGAGGATGACCACGAGCATGATGGCGAGATCAACTCGCTCTCTTTCGAGGTGTCGCGGCCGATCGACCCGGAGCGCTTCAACGCCTGGATCAGCCAGCTCCTCGCCAACAAGGGCCAGGACCTGCTGCGCACCAAGGGCATCCTCTACTACGCCAATGACGACCGCCGCTTCGCATTCCAGGCGGTGCACATGATCGCCGATGGTGATTTCATCGGCCCGGTGAAGGAGGGCGATCCGCGCCGCTCCAAGCTGGTCTTCATCGGCCGCGACCTGAATCGGCCGGTGCTGCGCCGCGGCTTCGAGGCCTGCCAGGTGGACGCCGAGGGGACGGTATGAGCGAGACCTCCGGAGGCGCCGATTTCCTGCTCGAAAGCCGCGGCGTCTCGCGCGACCTCGGCGCCTGGGTGGTGGGGCTCGCCTTCGGCCGGGACGGCAGCTGCGGCTTCGGCCTCGGCGACGGCATGGTGCATGTCGCCCGCCCCGGTCAGCCGGCCGAGGCCTGGGCTGCCGCCGCAGCGCATGACGGCGCGGTGCTGTCGCTCGCGGCGGATGCGAAGGATGGCTTCCTGACCGGTGGCGACGATGGCAGGCTGGTGCGCATCACGCCGGATGGCACGGTGGGCGAGATCGCCAGGCTCGGCACGATGAAATGGGTCGAGCATGTCGCCGCGCATGAGAGCGGGCTGCGCGCCGCCGCGGTCGGCAAGCAGCTGCACCTGTTCGACGCCAAGGGGGAGGCGCTCAAGACCCTGGCGCACCCCAGCGCGGTCGGCGGCATTGCCTTCGATGCCCGCGGCAAGCGCGTCGCCGCCAGCCATTACAACGGCGCCTCATTGTGGTTCGTCGCCGCCAAGGACGGCAAGCCGCGAGTGCTGGAATGGAAGGGCAGCCACGCCGCCATCGCCATCAGCCCGGACGGCACCCATGTGGTGACGGCGATGCAGGAGAATGCCCTGCACGGCTGGCGCCTGTCCGACAGCCAGCATATGCGCATGTCCGGCTACCCGTCGAAGACCCGCTTTCTCTCCTTCACCGCCCGCGGCAAGTGGCTGGCGACCAGCGGTGCCGACAGCGTGGTGATCTGGCCGTTCTTCGGCGGCGGGCCGATGGGCAAGGCGCCAACCGAGCTGGCCGGCGGCGATGGCGTGCTGTGCAGCGCCGTCGCCTGCCATCCCCAACACGAGATCGTCGCGGCCGGCTTCGCCGATGGGCTGGTACTGCTGGCGGAGATCGCGTCGGGCAAGGTGGTGCCGGTGGCGGCGCCGGGGCATGGCGCGGTCTCGGCCATCGGCTGGAATGCCGCTGGCACCCATCTCGCCTTCGGCACCGAGACCGGCTTCGCCGGCATGGTCGATCTTTCCCGCCGGTAGAGGGGCTTCCGATGACCATCCCGTTCTTCGAAAGCGCGCTGACGCGCCTGCCGCGGCTCGGCTTCGGTACTTGGCCGATGCAGGGCGCCGCGTGCCAGGCAGCGGTGGAATCCGCCCTCGGCCTTGGCTACCGCCACATCGACACCGCCGAGATGTACGGCAATGAGGCAGCGGTCGGCGCCGCCATCAATGCCAGCGGCCTGCGGCGCGATGAGGTCTACCTCACCACCAAGGTATGGTGGGACAAGCCCCAGGGCGATGCCTTCCGCCGTGGCTTCGACGCCTGCCTGGACCGGCTCGCCCAGCCCTATGTTGATCTGCTGCTGGTGCATTGGCCGAGCCCACAACTCGATCTGCCCTCGGTGCTGGCGGCGCAGGCGCGGATCCTGGCGGAAGGGCGCGCCAGGGCGGTCGGCGTGGCGAATTTCCCGCTCGGTCTGCTGCGGGCCGCTGTGGAGGCGAAGATCGCGCCCATCGCCTGCCTGCAGGTGGAGCACCACGTCTACCTTTCGCAGCAGCGGCTGCTGGACTACACCAGGGCGCAGGGCATCGTCCTGACCAGCTACACGCCGGTCGCCAAGGGGCAGGTGCTGGACGATCCGGTGATCCGCGGCATCGCGGAGAAGCATGGAGCAACCCCGGCGCAGGTGGCGCTGGCTTGGCTGCTGGCGATGCCTGGCGTGGCGGCGATCCCGAAGGCCGCATCGCCGGCCCGGCAGAGGGAGAATCTGGCGGCGACCGAGCTGGTTCTCGACGCCGACGATCTGGCGGCCCTTGCGGCGCTGCCGAAGGGCCGTCGCCTGGTCAATCCAGGCTTCGCGCCGGACTGGGCGGCGTAGCGGTCCTTGCTCCAGGCCGGGGTCAGCTCAGCCGCACCGGACCTTCCCTGCGCCAGCCATCACCGGGCCGGGGCATGGCCATTGTTGGGCAGGTGAAGAACGCCCGCAGCACGGCGGGCGAGGCATCGGGCAACGACGGCAGTGCTTCGTCATGGCGCTGGTCATGGCGTCGTCGGGCCTGCGTTGAGTGCCGGTCGGCGACCTGCTGCAGGACCGCCCGATTCGCCGATGGCATGCTGGTGCCGCAGGCCAGACCGGGGGCAATGTCGGCGCTGGCCGGCAGCGGCAACGCCAGCCCACCCAGCAGCACCGCCAGACTTGCTGCGCCATGCCAAGCCAAGCCGCTTGCGTCCCGCTGCCCCATGATTCTACCCTTTCCACCCGAGCGTCGGTTGAAGGTGCTGTTGGCGTGCCAACGCCGCCATCGGCAGGGTGTTCCTCCGGTACAATTCTGCCGCTGGCGTGGCACCGGGCGTGGAACCGTGACGGCGTATTCCGGCTTACCCGGCTTACCGCATGGGATCGCAAAGCAATGGCAAGACCCGTCGACGACGATGATATCGACCTTGGCATCAGCCTCGAGACGGTGGCGACCATTGTCGACAACGCCCGCGTCCTGCAAGGCAAGGAAGAGGTCGACCCCGCCCAGCTCTCGGAGGATGAGAACAGCGAGGCCGCCCTCCTGCAGGAGGATCCGGACGACCTGACCGAGGCGGCGCTGCACGAGTTCATCAACGCGCTGAACGAGGATGAGCAGGCCGCGCTGATCGCCCTCGCCTGGACCGGCCGCGGCGACTATGGGCCGGAGGAATGGCAGGAGGCGCTGCGCCTGGCTGCAGAGCGCAACGAGAGTGGTGACGCCGCGACCTACCTGCTGAACATGGACACGCTGGGCGATCTGCTGGCCGAGGGCGTAGCCAGCTTCGGCCTCTCGATCGAGGATGTCGAGCGCTGAGCCATCGCTCCGGCGCAGGTTGAGACGCGCGGCGCCGTTGCGGGCCGGTTAGCCAACGGTCGGCCCGCCGAGCATCGCGATCTCGCGGATCAGCTTCCGCTTCACCGCGTTGCCAAAGCTGGCGAAGTCCTCGGCGACGATGACGAAGGCGCCGGCGCCGCCGATCACGCTCTCGCGGAAGTAGTCGTCCAGCGGGATCGGCGGCATGCGGCCGAAGGTCGGGCGGTCGTTGACGATCGGCAGCCCGTTGATCGTGACCCCCTCCGCCACCAGCCGATCGCGCGCGACCTCCACCGCGCCGCCGCTGTTGTTCACCCCATCGCCCGAGACGTCGATGACGCGCCGGGCCGCATCGAACGGCGCCTGCGCCAGCACGGTGCGGGAGAAGTCCAGCGCGGCGGAGATCGAGGTCCAGGAGAGCGAGGCGCGCGGCGCCTCCGCCAGCTTCTCCGCCCAGGCGAGGGCGTCGCCCTGGCCGGCGATGCGCGCCCAGGGCAGCACCAGGCGCTGGTACTCCGCCCCGGCCCATTCGACATAGGCCAGGCCAACGGCGCCGATCATGCCGCCGCGGATCGCCTCCACCACCTGCGGGTCGGAGACCGCGTTGCGGTAGCCCTCCCGCTGCAGTCGCGCCTCATCCTCGTCGACCGAGCGGGAGACGTCGACCGCCAGCACCAGCAGCACGTCGACGGGTTCACCGGCCTCGACCCCCTGGCCGGGCGCCGGGCGAGGTAGCAGCGCCGCGGTGCCCGCGGCGAGCAGGGAGCGCCGGCGCATGCCTGAAGCCTCCATGATGTGCCATCATGGAAGCGCGCCGCCGCCGTTCGGTTCAACAAGGATCGTAAATATGTCGGCATTTACAGCTTCGCCAGCACCGCGTCCGCCACCCGGGCGACATCCGCCTCCGTCAGGTAGGGGTGCATCGGCAAGGACAGGCAGCGCTCGCACAACGCCTCGCTGACCGGCAGCGGGGGCGGGCCGTTCAGCGGCGGGGCGCCGATGCCCCTGGCATGGGCCTCGGCATAGGCCGGCTGGCGATGCAGCGGCTTCGGATAGTAGATCGCCGAGGGCACGCCGGCCGCCTGCATCGCCGCCTGCACCCGGGCGCGGGCTTCGGCGTCCGGCAGCAGGATGGTGTAGATGCCCCAGGCGCTCTCGGCCCCGGCGAAGCCCTGCGGGGTGGTGACGCGGCCGCCGAGCGCCGCCTCGTACCAGGCGGCGGCCTGGGTGCGGGACTTCAGCTCCCCCTCCAGCAGCGGCAGCTTGGCCAGCAGGATGGCGGCCTGGATGCTGTCCAGCCGGCCGTTCATGCCGGTGCGCAGCACCTCGTAGCGCGACTTGCCCTCGCCATGGGTGCGCAGCGACCGGTACAGCTCCGCCCGCGCCGGATCGTCGGTGATGATGGCGCCGCCGTCGCCGTAACAGCCGAGGGTCTTGGTCGGGTAGAAGCTGCAGGCCGTGGCATGCGCCCAGGCGCCGAGCCGCTTGCCATGCAGCGCCCCGCCGAAGGCCTGGGCGGCATCATCCAGCGCGAACATGCCATGGCGGTCGCAGAGCGCGCGGATCGCCGGCCAATCCGCCGGCAGGCCGTAGAGATCGACGCCGATGACGGCGCGCGGCCGCAGCCGTCCTTCCTGCAGCACCAGCGCGACGCGGCGTTCGAGGTCCGCCAGGTCGAGGTTGAAGGTGGCGGGGTCCACATCGACGAAGACCGGGGTGGCGCCGAGCACCAGCGGCACCTCGGCCGTCGCGGTGTAGGTGAAGGCGGGCAGGAAGACCGCATCGCCCGGGCCGATGCCCTCCGCCATCAGGGCGATCTGGATCGCATCCGTGCCGGAGGAGACGCCGACCGCATGGCCGGCGCCGCAGAAACCGGCGAGCTTCGCTTCCAGCGCATCCACCTCCGGCCCCTGGATGAAGCGGCCATGGTCGAGGATGCGGGCGATGCCGGCGTCGATCTCGGCGCGGATCAGAGCCTGCTGGGCCTTCATGTCGAAGAAGGCGATGGGGCGGGGTTCGGTCATGCGGGGCTTAGTAGGGCCGGCGGGGGTCGGGGCAAAATCAACCGGGGTTTCGGGGTGCAACAAGGGAAGGCCAGGGGCTCTGCCCCTGGACCCCGCCGGGGAGGCAGGGGCCTCCCCGGACCCCGCCGTTCGTTTGCTGGGGAAACTCATGCGGGTTCCATGCGACGGCGGGGGCGGCGGCCGAGGGCGAAGCGCATGAGGCCATCCACCGCGCGGATGAAGCCCTTCGGCGGGCGCCAGCCGGGCTCGGCGCGCAGGCGATCGAGGGCGTTGGGGAGAATGGCGGAGAGGGTTTCGGACAAATCCCGGTCGTAGACCAGGGTGGAGGGGGCCGGCAGGGCGGAGAACAGGCGCAGCCGCCGGGCCAGGATGATGGCGCGGATGCCCATGACCCGGATGGCGCGGCGGAAGGCGCAGCAGATGACATAGGTGAGGCGGCGCAGCACCGGCGGGCAGCTGGGGCAGGCGACCTCCGTCAGCAGCCGGGCCCAGAGGTTGGCGCGGGCCCAGCGGCGATAGGTGCGGCTGACCGTATCCGGCTTGCCGAAGCCCGAAGGCAACTGCCGCCAGGCGCCGCGGCCGCCGCCCGGAGCCTTCAGGGTGACGGCGCGGAAGATGGCATCCAGCCGGGCGCGGGTATCGACCGGCGGGCGGCCGGCGCGGCGGGTGAAGGACAAGCATCCCTAGCTTCCCCCGTGAACGGCCTCCTCCTCATCATCGGCTTCCTCCTCCAAGAGGAGTTGTTCCTCTGCTTTCAGAGCCAGCGCCTTGGCCGGTTCCAACCCGAAGCGCTGCGCCACATCCGGGGCGTAGCGCAGCAGATCGGGGCGTAAGCGAATCAACGCCAGATCTTTGACTTTGGCCTCCAGCATCACGTCGAAGTCGAGCCCCTCCGCCGTCCGCATGAAGGTGATGAACTCAAATGGATTGCAGAAGTCCGCATGGCCTGTGTTCACCGGCGCGACCAGCACAGTTTTCAACTTGCGTGTCCCTTTCTCCTTGCGCTTGAGCTCCCGCATTTCCGTGCGCGGGGAGGAGAAGTGAACCTTTGGCCTCTGATCTTTGGGCCAGGTCCGGATTACTCTCTCCAACGCGTCACGCATGTCGAGCCCATCCGGGTTCAAACACCAGAAGTGCTGATGATCGAAAATCAGCCGTACTCCCGTCTGTTCGTGAATCCACAAAATGTCTGAAACGGAGAAGCGGATATCGTCGTGCTCGAGCACCAGGCGACGCCGCACGTGCTCCGGCAGCTTGTTGTCCCAGGTCTCCACCCAGCGCGCATTAGCGGCAGTGCGGTCGCCATAGGTTCCACCAACATGGATCACCATGACAGCCTCGGGCCCGAGCTCCATGCGATCCAGCATCTCCGCCTGAGAGCTCAGATCCCAGATGCTCTTTTCCACCAGCGCAGCATCGGGGCTGTTCAGCACCACAAATTGGGAGGGATGAAAGCTCAGCCGGATATCCAGCTTCTTCGCCTTGGCGCCGAATGCCCGCAACTCGGCATCGCTATCGCGCACCATGGAATGGAACTGAGGCATGTCGGGATGGGTGGCATAGGGTGCCAAATCGGAGGACAGGCGGTACATGCGGATGTCATGGCGGTCGAGATAGTCCAGTGCCCGGTCCATGTGTTCCAGCGAGACCTTCAGATGAGGGTTCTGCTGCCAGCGGCGGGTGTCATTGCTCTTGATGTCCGGGGCGCCCATCAGCTTGACCGGGACACCCAGGCGAAGTGGCCTCAGCTTGGACCCTGCGGGGACTGGCGAGGATTGTCGACGGTGCGCGCTCATGCCGGCACCTGCATCTCGGCACCAAAGCCAAGCTTGGCCACGAAGCGGTTCCAGGCCGCGGGTAGCAGTGCTCCGCCTGAGGCTTGGGCATGGCCGTTGCCGTAGCTCACAGGGTCGGCGCCCTCCGGCCGATGGTGACGAAGAAAGTCGATCAGATCAGTGCTTTGTCCAGAGCGCGCGGCGAAATGGACCCAGCCTGGGCGGTAGCCGGTATTGGCGGCGATCACGACCTTATCCTTCAGTCGTCCCTTCCACTGCTGCGCAATCAGCGGATGGATCTGACAGGCTGAGTGTAGGGGGATCAGGGCCACTTCGCCGCGGATCTGGGGGGCAACGCGGCGGCCCTCGGCCAGAGCCTCCTGCACCTCTGCCTTGGCTGCCTGAAGCAACGCGGTTTCGGGGTATTCGCCCGACAGCACCGCCTTGGGTCCGTCCGCCTTCAATAGCAGCGCGAGCGCCGGACCAGCATCGCCGGCGCTGGCCCGACGCGGAGCGTTCAGGAGAGAGACGGCTTTACGCAGCGCGGTGATGCCCCAGCGCTCGCGCGCCGCTGCGAGTTCGGGGAAGCCCGATGCATCCTCCATGTCACCGATAATGCCGAGCGCCGCAAGCCAGAGGAGGTCGTCCACCTCCGCTATAGCGCCGGTGCACCACCAAGCTAAAAGCGAGGTGGTGGGCGTCGGATGTAGGCCGTGGCCGCTGATCAGCAGCGCCGCTTGCGGAACACCGGCAGGCACGTGGTGGTCCAGGAGCACAGTGGCCATGCCAGGAAGCGGCGGCTCGGCGCGGGTACCGAGATCGGCCACAATCAAGCCGCCGATGTCCTGCGCGCGAAGCTCTGACGCCATCTCCGCAGACCAAACATTCTCGCCGCGGCCGAGCAGCCGAACCTTGGTGTTCCGCCCGCCGCGCTCGAGTGCACGGGACAGGATGGCCGTGGAGGAAAGCCCGTCCGCGTCGTGGTGGCCGAGGATCAGAATTGGCTTGGCGGGGTTGAAGGCTGCCAACGCGTCGTGGAATTCCTTCCGGCGGGCGGCCACCCAGGCTCCGGTCGGCCGGGTACACTCGATGCTTGTGTCCGCCATAGGCCAGCCACTCCTTTGCAGCGTAGGGCCGTGCAACCGGCGCATCAGCTACAAGAAGGGTCTAGGCTCAGGCGGGTTTCGACTAGCCAGTCCGGATCATTTGGAAGATCCCAATAAAAGCGCTAACCGATAATGGGTTGAACGGATATCAGCTTCACAAGCCTGCGGATTGAAATCGAAAGCGGATACACAGGCCAAGTACAAGCACGGCTTCTGCCCGTGTTAGGCCACCGGCGCGTGTACCCAATCAAACTCCCCATTTCCTAAGACCCTGCGGCCTTTGATGGGGTCCAGGGGAATTGCCCCTGGCCCTGCCCACACAGCCTCGGTGCGATGGCCAAGTCAGAACGGAGTAGGACGCGCTACTGCGCCGCCCGCGACCCCTCGCCATCCACGTTATGGTCGAACTCCGGCACCAGCCGCCCGAGCTGCGCCAGCGCCGCCCGCGGGGTGCCGCTGCGGGCCGCCGCCGCGATCTCGTCGATCGCCCGCCCCACCAGCGCCGGGTCCGCCGTCCTCGGCGTCGCCACCAGCAGGCCCTGGAACTGCGTCGGGCGGGGCGGTTCCTGGCCGTGGAACAGCTCCTCGTACAGTTTCTCGCCGGGGCGGAGGCCGGTGAAGCGGATTTCCACGTCTTCCTCCGGCCGCAGCCCCGCCAGCCGGATCATGCGCCGCGCCAGCTCCACGATCTTCACCGGCTTGCCCATGTCGAGGACGAAGATGCCGCCCTCGGCCAGTTCCGGCGGCTGGTCCTCCCGGTCCTCGGCGCCGATGACGCTGGCCTGCAGCACCAGCCCCACCGCCTCCCGCACCGTCATGAAGTAGCGGCGCATGTCGGGGTGGGTGACGGTCAGCGGCCCGCCGCGCTCAAGCTGCCGGCGGAACAGCGGCACCACGCTGCCGGTGGAGCCCAGCACATTGCCGAAGCGGACGGTGACGCAGCGCATCCCGCCCTCTCCGGCGCGGGCGGAGACGTCCAGCGCCTGGCAGTACATCTCGGCCAGCCGCTTGCTGGCGCCCATGACGCTGGTCGGGTTCACCGCCTTGTCGGTGGAGATGAAGACCATCGCCCGGCAGCCCACGGCGCGGGCGGCATCCGCCACCACGCGGGTGCCGAGGGCGTTGGTCAGCAGCCCTTCCAGTGGGTCGTTCTCCACCATCGGCACGTGTTTCAGCGCGGCGGCGTGGAACACCAGTTCCGGCTTAAGCTGCTCCAGCAGCCGGCGCAGCCGCGGCTCGTCGCGCACATCGGCGAGGACGGCGCGGCGCGGCACGTCGGGGTGGCGTTCCCGCAGTTCCAGGTCGATTTCGTAGAGGGCGTATTCGCCGTGGTCGAGCAGGGTGAGCTGGGCCGGGCCGAGGGCGGCCACCTGCCGTGCCAGCTCGCCGCCGATGGTGCCGCCGGCGCCGGTCACCAGCACCCGCCGTCCCTGGATCAGCCGGGCCATGCCCTCCCGGTCCAGCGGCACCTGCGGGCGGTCCAGCAGATCCTCGATCACCACGGGGCGGAGCTGGAGGCGCGGGGCTTCCTTCTGCTCCAGCGCGGTGGTCATCCGCCGTGCCTGGGGGTCGAGCGCGGTGACGGAGGGGGCGCGGCGGACAGGCACGCCGTGGCGGTCGGCGGCGTCCAGCAGCCGTTCCAGCGCGAGGCCCTGCACATGCGGGGTGGCCAGCACGATCAGGGAGGGCAGCCGGTGCTCGGCCCGCATCCGGTCGAGCAGCGCCGTCGCGTCATCCAGCGTGCCGAGGATCGGGTGGCCATGGATGCGCCGCCCCGCCTGGCGGGAGCGCATGGAGAGGATGCCCTGCACCCGGTAGCCCGGAGTGCGCTCGGCGCTGAGGGCGCGGATGAAGAGGTCGGCGGCGTCGCCGGCGCCGACCAGCAGCACCGGCTGCGGCGCGACATCCGACCCCGGGCCGCGGCGGGCATGGTGCAGCCGCCCGGCGATGCGCGGCAGCCCGAGGATCAGGCCAAGCACCAGCGCATGCACCGCCGGGAAGGCCGGGCTGGTCGGCCGCCAGCCGCCCAGGGCATGCAGCCCGCCCCAGAACAGCAGCGCCGCCAGCACGGCCGCGACGCCGATGCCCATCAGGTCCGGCAGGCCGGCGAAGCGCCAGTATTGCTGCGGCAGCCGCACCGGCAGCCCGGCCATCAGCAGCGCCAGGGCGGCGCCGGGGGCGGCGCCGAGCCACCAATGCACCTCGGGCCATTCGCCCGGCGTGGCCAGCAGCACCGCCAATGGCAGGGCCAAGCAGGCGAGTGCCGAATCCAGCAGCAGGTTGAGCAGAATCCGGTGCGGCGCGCGGCGAGCCATGCCCGCTGCTATAGGACGCTTCGTCCGGGACCGCCACCGGCGGGCGGCAGCGGGGCCAGCCGCTGGTACAGCGCCACCAGCCGCGCCGCCTCGCCGGCCCAGCCGAAGCGGGTGGCGGCGGCCTGCCGCCCGGCCTCGCCCAGCGCCTGGCGCCGCGCCGGTTCGGCCAGGCGGACGATGGCGGCGGCGATGGCGGCGGGGTCGGCGGTGTCGACCAGCTCGCCGCAGCCGGCGTCCCGCACCACGGCGGCGACCTCGGTGGCGAAATCCGGGGCGATGACCGGCAGCCCCGCCAGCATGGCGTCGAACAGCTTGTGCGGCAGGGCGAGGCGGTGGTTCACCTCGCCGGCCTGGAACAGCACCAGGGCGATATCCGCCTCGGCCATCCGTGCCAGCGCCTCGGCATGCGGCAGCCAGGGCAGGGATTCGATGCGGTCAGTGAGGTCGAGGGCGGCGGCCCGGGCGCGGAATTGGGCCTCGCTGCCGTCGGTGAAGCGGCCGATCAGGCGCAGGCGGGTGCCGGGGGGCGCCAGGGCGAGGGCCGCCAGCATCTGCGGCCAGCCGCGGCCGCGGCCGAGCGCCCCGGCATGCACCAGGGTCAGCGGCCCCGGCGCGTGGCGGCGCGGCGGCACCGCCACCGGCAGGGCGTAGTTCCGCACCGCAACGGTTCGCGCCGGCACGCCGAACTCCGCCGCCAGCCCATCCTTTGCCACCACCACCGCATCGGCCGCCAGCCCGGCCAGCTGGCAGCCCAGCCGCAGCGCCGCCCGGGCCAGCGGCCGCAGCGGCGCGGGCAGCCGGGCATCGAGCCGGGAGGGGTAGTGCTCATGCACGTCGATCACCACACGCGCGCCGCTGCGGCGGGCGGCGAGCAGGGCGGCGAGCCAGCTGTCCGGCTCGCTGGCATGCAGCACCGCGGCGCCGCTGGCGGCGGCCCGGCGGGCCAGGGCGGGCAGGGCGCGCAGCCGGCCGCGCCAGCCGGCGCCGCGGCGGAAGGTCTCGATCCCGATGCCGGCGACCATGGCGGGCGCCTCGTCGCCTGGCGCCAAGTGGCGCACCCGCCACCCCGCCGCGGCCAGCGCCGCGCCCTCCTTGCGGACCACGCGGATGTCATCCGGCGGATGCGCCGCCGAGAGCAGCAGGACCTGGGGCGGGTTCATCCCAGACGCTGCGCCAGATGCGCCACCATCCGTGCCCCGGCCTGCCCGTCCCAGAGCGGGATCGGCCGGGCCCTGGGCCAGTCGCCGGCCAGCACCTGCCGCACCGCCGCCGGCAGCGCCGTCGCCGGGACCAGCCGGCTGGTGCCGGCCTCCAGCGTCACCGGCCGTTCGGTGCTGGGGCGCAGCGTGAGGCAGGGCAGGTCAAGCGCCGTCGCCTCCTCCTGCACCCCGCCGCTGTCGGTCGCGACCAGCCGGGCGCGGGCGAGCAGGCCGAGGAAATCGAGGTAGGGCAAGGGCGGCAGCAGGGTGACCGCAGGCGGTACCGCCAGCCCATGCGCCGCCAGCCGGGCGCGGGCCCGCGGGTGCAGCGGCCAGGCCAGCGGCAGCAGCGCGGCGGCCTCCTCCAGCCCCCGCAGCAGCGGCGCGAAGGCGGTGGGATCGTCCACATTCGCCGCCCGGTGCAAGGTCACCACGCCATAGCCGCCGGCTTCGAGCCCCGCCGGCAGCGCCAGGCCGCGGGCCGCCGGCAGGCTGCGCCGCAGCGTATCCACCATGCTGTTGCCGACCGCCCGCACCCCGTCCGGCGCATGGTCCTCCGCCAGCAGCCGGGCGGCGCTGGCCTCATCCGGGGCCCAATGCAGGCTGGCGATGGCGTCGATGGCGCGGCGGTTGATCTCCTCCGGCATATCCGGCGCGTCGCAGCGCAGCCCAGCCTCCAGATGCGCCACCGGCAGGCCGAGCTTCCGCGCCGCCAGCGCCGCGGCCAGGCTGCCATCGACATCGCCGGGCACCACCACCAGGGCCGGGCGGCGGCGGCGCCACAGCGCCTCGGCGGCCATCATGGTGCGGCCGGTCAGCTCCGCATGGCTGCCGCCGCCGATGCCAAGCGCGATTTCCGGCGCCGGCAGGCCGAGCCCGGCCAGATGCGCCCCGAACATCCCGGCGTCATGGTGCTGGCCGGTGTGCAACAGCACCGGGCGGAACGGCAGGGCGCTGGCGCCGAGGGCGTGCCAGAGTGCGGCGAGCTTGGGCAGGTTGGGACGGGCGGCGGCGACCAGGTGGAGTTCCATCAGGCGGCTCGGGGGCTCCGCTCCCGGACTCCCGCCGGGGCCAGGGCTCGGCCTGCGGCCCCGCCCTGGGACTGCTCCACGACCACGCAGAATCGCTCGGCCAATACCCGGCGGTCCCAGCGCTGCTCTGCCTGGGCGCGGGCGGCGGCGCCCAGCGCCGCACGGCGGCCCGGATCGGCCGCCAGCGCGGCCAGAGCGCCGGCCAGCGCCGGGGTGTCGCCGGGAGGCGTGGCGATGCCGCAGCGGCCGAGCGGATCATCTTCCAGCAACCGCGCTGCCCGGCCGCCGAGATTGGCCACCACCGGCAACCCGGCGGCGAGATAGTCCATCAGCTTGTTCGGCGCGGTCCATTCGGCGAATTCCGGCACCGGCGCCAGGCATTGTACCCCGATCTGCGCCCCCGCCAGCAGCCCGGCCAGCCGCGGCTTCGGCAGCGGGTCGAGGAAGCGCAGCGCGGTCAGCCCCATGGCCGCCGCCCGGGCCGTCAGCCGTGGCTTATCGCCACCTTCGCCGACCAGCAGCAGCGTCACCGGCGCGCCCCTGGCCTGCAGCAGCGCCGCCGCCGCCAGCAACTGGTCCAGCCCGTTCGCCGGTCCATGCGCCCCGGCATAGACCGCCAGCACGGTCTCCGGCGCCAGCCCCTCCGGACGCCAGGGCGCCACGCCAGGGCCAAACAACCCGAGGTCGCAGCCATTCGGTACTACCGCGACGCGGGAAGGCTCGGCGCCATGCGCCACCGCGGTCGCCGCCATGCCCTCCGACAGCGCGATCACCGCGGCGGCGCGGCGGCAGGCCGCATCGGCCAGCAGGTCGAGCCCCTGCCACAGCAGCGGCGAGCCAACCCCCATGGCGCGCGGCAGCTCCGGCCAGGGGTCGCGGATCTCGAACAGGAAGGGCAGGCCGCGCAGCCCACGCGCCGCCAGCGCCGGCAGGGCGACGGTCAGCGGCGTGGAGCTGGCGATGATCAAATCCCAGTGGCCGGCCAGCGCCAGCCCGCCGGCGCGTACCGCATAGCGCAGGAAGGCCGCGCCGCGCGCCGCGAAGCCCTGGGCATTGCCGCAGGGGATGGCGAACTCCACCACCCGCACCGCGCCGACCATGCCCTTCCGCCGGCCGCGCCGGAACCCGCCGCTGAGGCCGCTCACCGCCCCGGCATATTGCCCGCAGGCCAGGGTCACCGCATGGCCGCGCGCCGCCAGCGCCTCCGCCATCGCCAGGCTGCGGGTGCCGGTGGCGCCTTCGCGGGTCGAGAAATGCTGGTGCAGGTAGAGGATGCGCACGGCGTCAGCCGGGCCAGAGGCGGCGCAGGGTGGCGATGACCCGGCCCTGCTCGGCGGGCGACAACCCGCTGCCGGACGGCAGGCACAAGCCGTGCTCGAACAGCCCCGCCGCGACGGCGCCCCCCGCCTGCGGCGCGCCGCGGAACACCGGCTGCAGGTGCAGCGGCTTCCACACCGGCCGGGCCTCGATCCCGGCCTCGGCCAGCGCCCGCCGTGCCGCCTCGCGATCCGGGCCACCGCGGCGCGGGTCGAGGGTCACCACGCTGAGCCAGCGGGTGCTGCGCGACCAGGCCGGCTCCGGCATGAAGCCGATGCCGGGCAGGTCGCCCAGCCCCGCGACATAGGCCTCGAAGATCGCCCGCCGCGCGGCCACCCGGGCCGGCAGCACGCCGAGCTGCGCCAGCCCGACCGCGGCGAGGATGGAGGACAGCCCGTAGGAGAAGCCGGTCGTCTCATGCTGGTAGTGCGGCGCCGGCTCCTTCGCCTGGGTCGCCAGGTGCCGCGCTTCGGCAATCAGCCCGGCGTCCTCCGAGGCCAGCGCGCCGCCGCCGCCGGTGGTGACGATCTTGTTGCCGTTGAAGCTGAAGGCGGCCAGCCGCGCCCCCAGTCCGGCATGCCGGCCACGCCGCATCGCCCCCAATGCCTCGGCGCTGTCGCAGAGGACCGGCACGCCCCAGCGGTCGCATAGCCCACGGATGGCATCGAGGTCGCAGCTCTGGCCGAAGATATCCACCGGCACCACCGCCCGCGGCAGCCTGCCGCGTCGCGCGGCGCGGGTAAGCTCCCGTTCCAGCAGCTCCGGGTCCAGGGTCCAGCTGTCGGCCGCGACGTCGAGGAAGCGCGGGCGCGCGCCCATCTGCACCGCCGGCGCGATGGTGGCGACATAGGTGAGGGTCGCGGTCCAGACCTCGTCGCCGGCGGTGAGGCCGAGGATGCGGTAGCCGAGGTGCAGCGCCGCGGTGCCGGAGGCGACGGCGAGCACATGCGGAAAGCCGGTGACCTTGGCGACCGCGGCTTCGAAGGCTGCCGGCACCGGCCCGGCCGGCGCCACCCAGCCTGCGGCAAGCGTTGCCTGCAGCGAGGCCAGTTCCCCCCCGGTCAGGTGCGGCGGGGAGAGCAGGATCCGATCCGGGTCAGGGGCCGGCGAGGCTGTCCGCCCGGCCCGCGGGAAGGCGAGCACTGGGAAGGGTGAAGCCGAAACCAATGGCATCCGGGCTCACGAGGTTTGTTCTGACCTCGTTTTATATGGCCCGGATGGCCGGTCACAAGATTCGCGCGAGCGCAAGCGGCGATTTTTCAACCGACGCGCGTCAAATCGGCGTCAATTCGCCTCCCGGCGAGCGGCTCAGGCGGTGCCCACCGCGCCGGCCTCGGCCCGGCGCGACTGCCAGAGCGCGACGAAGTCGATCGGCGCCAGCATCACCGGCGGGAAGCCGCCGTCGCGGGTCACGTCGGCCAGGATGTTGCGGGCGAAGGGGAACAGCAGGCGCGGGCATTCGACCAGGAGCACCGGCTCCAGCACCTGCTGGTCGACGGTCACGGTGAAGATGCCGCAGTAGACCAGCTCGGCGATGAAGCAGGTCTGGCCATCCGCCTGGGCGTCGGCGCGGATCTGCAGCGACACCTCGTAGACGTTGCCGCCTTCCTGGATCGGCCGGGCCTGCACATCCAATTGCAGGTCGACCCGCGGCTGCTCGCGCAGCGAGGTGAAGATCTCCGGCGCGCCGGGAACCTCGAAGGAGAGATCCTTGGTGTATTGGAGGTTGAGCACCAGCGGGCCCTGCGGGGCGGCGCCGGGCTGGCCGTTGGACAGCGGGGGCTGGTCGGACATGATGGATTCTTTCGCGGGCCCGGCGGGAAACGCCGGGGCGTGGTAGCGGGCAGCCCGGTAGCACGGGCCGGCCGGTGATGTCAGGGCTTCACCACCGAGGGATGCGGCTGACGCCAGAGGATTCCTTCGGGCGCCGGGCCGGTCGGGTCGCAGCGCAGGATCTCGCCGTTCACCACGCGCTGTCCGGTCAAGGCCAGAATGAATCCCCAATGCGAGACCACCAGCGTATCCCGCCAATCCGGCAGCGCCGCCATCTCGCCGCGGAACAGCGCGGCGCGGGCCTCGATCTGATGGTCCGGCTCCTCGATCGCCGGCCACCACACCTCGTCGATATGGCTGAGATCGATGTCGGGCCAGGCGAGCATGAGCGCGGTGCGTGGCGAGCCGATGTCGCAGGAGAAGGCGTAGCGCTCCCGCACCGTCGGGGTGACGATGATCGGTATGCCAAGGCGCCGGGCCACCGGGGTCGCGGTCTGCAGGGCGCGGGTGTAGGGGGAGCTGATGATGCGGCGGATGCGTTCCCCCGCCAGCGCCTCGGCCGCCGCCTCGGCCTGCTGGTGGCCGAGCTCGGTCAGCTTCGGGTCGGCGATGCCGGGATCCCGCCTGGTGGCGGTGAAGTGCAGGTTGAACTCGCTCTGCCCGTGTCGCAGCAGGATCATCGCGGCGCGGTTCCCGTTTGATGGGGCATGGCGATACAAGCCGGCCGCCGGAGCCGCAAGCCATCCGCGGCAAACCGCGGATCTGTTTGCCCACCACCCGTTGCGACCGACCCCGGGCGCGCTTAAGTAGATGAAAAGGAGTTCACGATGGGTGGCGGTTTCCCGATCGAGCTGATTCTCTTCGCGATGGTCGCGGCCTTCCTGGTACTGCGGCTGCGGAGCGTGCTCGGCCGCCGTACCGGCTTCGAGCGCCCGCCGGCTCCCGAGGCGCGCGCTGCCGGCTACGACCCACGCGGCGGCCGCGTGGTCGATGGGGTGGCCGAGGAAGTGGCGCCGCCGCAGGCCGGCCGCGCCGCGAAGGTGGTGCCGGACCCGCGCACCCCGCCGGGCCAGGCGCTCGGCCGCATCGCCGCGGCCGACCGCGGCTTCGACCCGGAGCGCTTCCTCGATGGCGCCGAGGGTGCCTTCCGCATGATCATCCAGGCTTTCGCCACCGGCGACCGGCAGACCCTGCGCGCGCTGCTTTCAGATGACACCTATGCCGGCTTCGAGCAGGCGATCACCGCCCGCGAGCAGGCCGGCGAGCAGCAGCGCACCGAACTGCGCGCGGTCAACGAACTGGCCATCGAAGCCGCCGACCTTCGGGGCACCGTTGCCGACGTGACCGTGCGTTTCGTCACCGATCAGATCAACATGACCATTGGCCGTGGCGGCGAGGTGGTGGCGGGCAGCGACGCGATCACGGAGCTGACCGACCTTTGGACCTTCCAGCGCGACCTCAACCTCAGCGACCCGACCTGGAAGCTGGTCGCCACCCGCAGCCTCTGACGACCGTGCCCGACCGGCGGGCCAGCAGGCTCGCCGGACTTCTCCTGACAGGGCTGTTCCTGCCGGCGCTGGCGCTGGCGGCAGAGTTACCGCCGCCGCCGCCCAAACCCCCGCCACCCCCCACCGAAACCGCCGAGGCGCGCGGCTATGCGGCGCTGCCGCAATGGCCGGGCGAGGCGCCGGTGGAGGCGTTGGCGCCCTTCCTCGGCACCTGCCGGGCGCTGCGCGGCTGGGGGGGCGACCGGCCGCTCGGCGGCAGCGGCGAGATCGGCCGCCTCGGCAGCCAAGTGGCCAATGCGGCGGAGGCCTGTGCCGCGGCGGCCCGTCTTGCGGACACCCTGCGCCCGCCATCGCCGCGCCCCGGCCGCCGCCCGCCCTCCGCCGCGGCGCAGGCGCGCGAGGCGGCGGCGCGCCAGGCGATGATGCGGCGCTTCGTGGAGCGGTATTTCCAGCCCTTCGCCGTCGGCACCGGCTTGCTGACCGGCTATTACGAGCCGGAGCTGCGCGGCGCCGAGTATCCGACCGGCCCCTATCTCGTGCCACTGCACGCGCCGCCGCCGGCTGGCCAGGCGATGCCGGACCGCGCGGCCATCGAGTGGGGCGCGCTGGATGGCCGGGGGCTGGAGCTGGCCTTCGTCGACGACCCGGTCGATGCCTTCTTCCTGCACATCCAGGGCTCCGGCCGGGTGAAGCTGCATGACGGCAGGCTGCTGCGGCTGGGCTATGCCGGGCAGAACGGCCACCCCTACCGCGCCGTCGGCCGCAGCCTGATCGAACGCGGCGAGGTGCCGCGCGAACGGATGTCGATGCAGGCCATCCGCGACTGGCTGCGGCAGGCCCCGCCGGCGGCGGCGGCGGCGCTGCTGCGGGAGAATGCCTCGTATGTCTTCTTCCGGACGATGGAGGGGCTGCGGCCGGAGGAGGGGCCGTCGGGTGCCCTCGGCGTGCCGCTGACGCCGGGCCGCTCCATCGCCGTCGACCCGACCTTCATCCCCTATGGCGCGCTGGTCTACCTGGTGACGCGGGACCCGGTGGACGGCACGCCGATCCACCGCATCGTGCATGCCCAGGACACCGGCGGGGCGATCCGTGGCGCCGCCCGTGGCGACCTGTTCTGGGGCTGGGGTGCCGCCGCCGCCACCCGTGCCGGGCTGATGCGGGAAAGCGCGGAGGTCTTCGTCCTGGTGCCCCGTTCCTTCGCCCCGGTCCAGGAGGCGGCGCATGCCGTGGCGCCATCGGCGCCCTGATGGTCGGCCATGCAGCCGGCGTGCTTCCACCCGGGGCAGCGCCGCCCTAGATTGGCCATATGTTGCAGACCCGGCCGCGCGTCGCGCTCTTCGTCACCTGCCTCGTCGACCTCTACCGGCCGAACGTCGGCTTCTCCGCGATTGCGCTGCTGGAGGAGGCCGGCTGCCAGGTGGAGGTTCCGGCGGCGCAGAGCTGCTGCGGCCAGCCGGCCTACAACAGCGGCGACCGGGCGACGGCGAAGGAACTCGCCCGCAATGTCGTCGATGCCTTCCTGCCCTACGACTACACCGTGGTCCCCAGCGGCTCCTGCGGCGGGCAGATCTCCCACCACTACCCCGGCCTCTTCGCCGACGACCCGGAATACCGCGGCCGCGCCGAGCGGCTGGCGGCGAAGACGCATGAGCTGGTGAGCTTCCTGACCGATGTGCGCGGCATGACGGAAATCGCCGCCCGCTACGACGGCGTCGTCACCTATCACGACAGCTGCTCCGGGTTGCGCGAGCTTGGCGTCAAGCGGCAGCCGCGGGCGCTGCTTGCCGGCATGCCTGGCGTGACCTTGAAGGAGATGGCGGATGCCGAGATCTGCTGCGGCTTCGGCGGAACCTTCTGCGTGAAGTACCCGGACATCTCCACCCGCATGGTGTCGGACAAGACCAGGGCGATCGCCGCCACCGGCGCCGATACGCTGCTGGCCGGCGACATGGGCTGCCTGCTGAACATGGCCGGGCGGCTGAAGCGGGAGGGGGTGCCGGTGAAAGTGCGGCATGTGGCGGAGGTGCTGGCCGGGCGGACCGGCGCGGCGCCGCCGATCGGTGAGGTGTCATGAGCGCTGCCCTGAAGGATCCGCCGGCGGACGGCCTGCGGGAAGAGGTCGCGGCCAGGGGCTTCGCGCTGCTGCGTGGCCCGGCGCTGACGGCGCGGCTGGGGGTCGCGCCGGCCGCGCTGGATGATTTCGCCGCCAGCTGGGCGCGGCTGGAAACCGACCGCTTCATGGCGGATGGCGGGCTCTACCGCCGCCGCCGGCATGCCAATTTCACCGCCCGCTGGGGCCAGCCGGGCCATGTCCGGAACCCGCACCGGCCGCATTTCCAGGCGGTGGTGCACAACAGCCTGAATGGCGGGGTCGAGCGGTGGTTCGCCCCGGTGGAGGATGCGGTGGCCAGCGGCGCGCCGTTGCAGGCGCTGCTGGACCTCGGCCGCTCGGTCGCCGATGCGCAGTCGCCGGGCAGGGATTGGTTCGTCGAGCTGCACCAGTTCCGCATCGAGGCGGCGGCCGGCACGCCAGGGCTGCCGACGCCGGAGGGCGTCCACCATGACGGCGTGGATTATGTCCTGATCGGCATGATCGCCCGCACCAACCTGGTGGGTGGCGAAACCCTCATCACCGAGGACTCCGGCGCCGAGCTGGCGCGCTTCACCCTGCTGGACCGGCTGGACACCGCCTTCATCGACGATGTGCGGGTGATGCATGGGGTGACGCCGGTGGAGCCGGCGGATCCGGCGCTGCCCTCCTGCCGGGACGTGCTGGTGATCACCTGGAAACGACACGAACGATAGTTTGAAGAACCGAGGCGGACCTGCCGTTCCTATGGCTGGCCGCGGATTCTTTTTATAAGATTTTATCTCAAAAATCAAATATATCTCGAAGCGAGATATCGCGGCGCATGTGCGCCTTCGTGGGTCCGGGCATTTCGCGCGCTGCCTGCATGGCGGCATCAAGGCTCCGGGCCCCTCCCGTCACCGGGTGGGCTGCCCGGTTCCGCAGCACCGCAGCGGCGGTGGGTCTGGCTGCGCGCTGACTCGCAACCCGCAATCCCGACGACAGCGACAATCCCCGGTGCCTGAAAATCAGGGATGGTCCTGAAATCATTCCGCAGCTGGCGGACCGTGCGACGGCCCGGGGCCGCGGAGCGGCTGACCCATCCTGGTCGCTCGCGCGCTGCCGGACGAGCCGCGTCGCCGGCAAACCTGACACCGGAACGGCGTGCTGCGACGCCCGCCATCCTGTCGCCGTTCCCGACCGTGCCATGCCACCCATCGTTAAGTGCAATTTCATAATGAACTTCATTGTTGCCAAATCGGACCACAAGAAAATGTGATATTAGATTTTTGAGACGATTCACTGGACCTCATAGCGAAACAAGTCCAAATAACGGATCTTGGTTTTACGCAACGTGAGGCATCTCAGGACGAGGTGCCCAGGGAGTGGTTCGGATGTTCTGCCGCACAATGGCTGCCCTGCTTGCCGCCACCCTCGCCTTGGGGCCGGGCCTGGGCCAGGCAGCCCCGCTCACCGCGACCGAGATCATGACGCAATTCAATGCCGTCGTCTCAGGAAGCTTCACATCGAACTCGGATGTGGAAGGGCGGCTGGTGGCGAACACCATCACCGGTGGGGCGACCTTCTATAACAACCCGTCCAACACTCCATCGAGCTTCGGCGCCATCAACGCCATCACGGTGACTTCCGGCGTGACGAGCGCCAACGTCAACAACGGCGGCAACGTGAACATCCAGGGCAGCAACGCCGGCAGCTTCAACCTGAACGGCGGCGCGATGGTGAACACGCCGGCCTTCACCATCGGCGACTTCACCGCGCCGCTCACCGCGCTCTCCGGCGATCTCGCCGGGCTGGCGCCGAACAGCACGGTCAATGCCGCGGACCCCAACAGCTTCACCTTCATCGTCACGCCGAATGCCCAGGGGCTGGCCGTGTTCACCCTGGACGCCGGTCTGCTCGCAACGGCCCGCGACCTGAAGTTCAGCGGGACGGCGGACACCATCGTCATCAATGTCACCGGAACCAGCTTCACCGATACGGCGAACTTCAATGCCGGCAACTTCATCAATCAGCATGTGATCTGGAATTTCACCGAGGCGCAGACCCTCGACTTCCAGAGAGCCTGGCATGGCGCGGTACTGGCGCCCCAGGCAACGGTCTCCAATTCCACCCCGCTGGAAGGGTTCCTGTTCGCCCTGAACTTCAACGGTAGGGGCGAATTGCATGATCGTCCCTTCGCCGGCACCCTGCCGCAGCTGGTCCCGGAGCCCGGCACCCTGGCGCTGCTGGGGACGGGCCTGATCGGCATCTGCCTGAGCCGGCGCCGGCGGGCCTAATGCAGGCCTAATGGCGAGGCTGGCGGTTACCAGCCCACGCCAGTGCCGTGGCAAGCGGCGGAACGCGCCATGCCGCCGTGGGCGCCAAGCCAGTTGACGCCCTTGGGGTCTTGCCGGAACTTTGCGGGTGGACCCGCCAGCCATGCCGCCGCATGCTGGCGGCCAGGTGGTGCCGGAAAATTCCCCTCGCGGGACCCTGGCATGCAGTACGCAGGTGCATTGACCCCCGTGGCCCGGGCACGGGCGGCAAGCGCCGGTTCGCCTACGCTCTCGCCTGTCTGGGCGCGCTGCCGGACCGGTCGGCGCGCCCGTGTTCCGATCCAACGCCGTGCGGCACGGCCCGGAGGAGGTCGAGGATTGCGAGTATCACGGCGCCGGCTCAATGGCACTGCGGCCGACCGGATTGGGCCTCGCAGCGGCCCGCCTCAGGCCCGTCGCGCCCCGTTCCGGCGCGACCCGGCGGCGATTCCCGCATTCCCGGCAAGCGGGTGGCCGCCGGGATGAGTGAGGCGGACACGGCCAGGACCGATGCGACCTACCGCCTGCTGGTGGAGGCGGTCATCGACTACGCCATCTTCCTGCTGGATACCGAGGGCCTGGTCGCCAGCTGGAATCGGGGCGCGCACTGCCTGACGGGCCACACGGCGGAGGAGATCATCGGTACGTCCTTCGCGGAGTTCTACACTGAGGAGGACCGTCGCCTCGGCCGCCCGGAGGTGATGCTGGAAACCGCCCGCCAGGGCGGTCGCGCCGAGGCCGAAGGTTGGCGTCTCCGCAAGGATGGCACCCGCTTCTGGGCCCATGCGGTGCTCGATGCCGTGCATGATGACGCCGGGCGGTTGATCGGCTTCGCCAAGATCACCCGCGACATGACCAAACGCCATGAGGCGGAGGTGGCGCTGCGCGAGAGCGAGCGGCGGTTCCGCCTGCTGGTGCAGGGCGTGACCGACTACGCCATCTTCATGCTCGACCCGGAGGGCCGGGTCATCGACTGGAACACCGGGGCGCAGCGGATCAAGGGCTACGCGGCGCAGGAGATCATCGGCCAGCACTTCTCCCGCTTCTACACCGAGGAGGATCGCGCCACCGGGCTGCCGCGGCGGGCGCTGGAGCAGGCGGCGACGACCGGACGGTTCGAGAGTGAGGGCTGGCGCGTCCGCAAGGACGGGCGCTATTTCTGGGCGAGCGTGGTGATCGACGCCGTCCGGGACGAGAATGGCGTCCTGGTCGGCTTCGCCAAGGTGACCCGCGACATCACCGAGCGGCACGAGGCGCAGCGGGCGAACGACGAGATCCGGGAGCAGATGGCGCAGCTTCAGCGGCTGGAGGCGCTGGGCCAGCTCACCGCCGGGATCGCGCATAACTTCAGCAACCTCATTCAGATCATCCAGAGCGGCATCCGGCTGGCGAATGCACTGGCCGGCGGGAACGACCAGTTGAAGCGCATCCTTGCCGACATGGCCGCGGCGACGCAGCAGCGCGCCGGGCTGACCGAACACCTGCTCGCCTTCTCGCAGCACCATCCGGCGGAGCCCGAGCTCGTCGACGTCGCCAGCCAGATTCGCGAGGTGGCGGATCTGGTCAGCCGCTCGCTCCGCGGCAATATCCGCGTCCAGCTCAATCTGGACGACGACCTCTGGCCCATTCGGGTCGATACGACGCAGTTCGAGCTGGCGCTGCTGAATGTCGCGCTGAACGCCCGCGACGCCATGCCGGATGGCGGCCAACTCGCGATCTCGGCCAGGAACGTGACGCTGAACGACGGGTCGGACGGGATATCGGGCCGAGCCGTGTCCATCCACCTGCGTGACAGCGGCGTCGGCATCCCGCGCGGCGTGCTCGGCCGCGTGCTCGAACCCTTCTTCACCACCAAGCCGCGGGGCGAGGGCACCGGGCTGGGGCTGAGCCAGGCCTATGGCTTCGCCGAGCAGGCGGGCGGCACGCTCAGGATCCAAAGCACGCCCGGGCAGGGCACCGAAGTGACCTTCCTGCTGCCCGCGGTGTCGGAGCACGACGCCACGGATGCCGCGTCGCCGGTGGCGGTATCCGGCTTGGCGGGATCCACGGGCGGCTGACGCTGGCGCCGGCTCAGCCGGGCACCCGGCCTTTCACGCCCCAGGCCCGCACGGCCAGCAGGATCTCGCCATCCGGTCCGGTCGGCAGCCGCTGGCGCAGCAGGTTGCAGATCCGGTTCCGCCGATCCTCATCGAGCCCGGCGCAATACTTCGGCGCGGAGCCGGTTCCGCCGAGGAAGGGCTCCCAGTAGTCGGCGAAATCGGCGAAGGCCGCCGGGATGTCGAGAGCGGTCGTCGCCGCCTCGGTGAGCCCCGCCGCGAGGAAGGCCGCGCGCAGCGGCCCCGGCCGGCAGATCGGCGCCCTGATCCCGTCGTCATGGGCCGCGGCGCCAGGGTCGACCAGCCGCGCCGTGTCGAAGAACTGCCGCATGATCTGCATCTGCCCGGCATAGTCCCAGACATAGAGCGCGACGGTGCCGCCGGGCCGCACCACCCGGGCCATCTCGCCGAGCGCCTGCGCCGGATCGGGCAGGAAGTTCAGCACCAGTCCGCTGACCGCGTAGTCGAGACCGTTATCGGGCAGGTCGAGCCGGGTGGCGTCGCCCGCCCGGAACTCGGCGCCCGGTATGCGTCGCGCCGCCTGCGCCAGGAAGCCGGCGGCAGGGTCGATGCCGATCAGCCGGCTTGGCCGGCACCGGGTGGCGATCTGCAGGCTCAGCTCGCCGGTTCCGCAGCCGATATCCGCCCAGCGCAGCCCGTCCGGCGCGGCGAGCCAGTCGAGGAAGAGTGGCGCCACCTTCCGGCTCCATCGGCCCATGTAGCGCTCATAGGCCTCAGCCGCGCCCCACAGCCCGGTGCCGGGATCGCCGCTCATGGCCGGGCCGATTGATCGATGAAGCTGCGCCGGTCGCTCATTCCTGGCTCCTCGCCTGCTTGCCGAGGCGATAGCGCAGCGTGTCGCGGCTGATGCCGAGCTTGCGGGCGGCGCGGGTGACGTTCCCGTCGTTCTGTTCCAGCGCCTGCGCGATCAGCAGGCGCTCGGTCTCGGTCAGCGACAGGCTGGCCGCGCCGGGCGCCAGTTCGGCCGGGCGCGGCGGCTGCCAGGCCGGCGGCATGATGGCCAGGTTGTCGATCTCGATGATGTCGCCGTCGGCCGACAGCACCGCCTGTTCCATGACGTTCCGCAGCTCGCGCACATTGCCCGGCCACGGATGCCGCTCCGCCAGGGCGCGCGCCCCGGCGGCCAGCCGCAGCCCGGGCCGGCCATAGCGTTGCCCGAGCGAGGCGAGGAAATGCTGCGCCAGCCGCATCACGTCGCCGTCGCGTTCGCGCAGCGGCGGCACCTCCAGCATGATGACGCGCAGCCGGTAGTAGAAGTCGGCGCGGAACCTTCCCTCTTGCACCATCCGTTCCAGCGGGTGGTGGGTTGCCGCCAGGAAGCGCACATCCACCCGCCGGTCGCGGGTGCTGCCGAGCCGCCGCACCGTCCGGTCTTCGATCAGCTTCAGCAGCTTGACCTGCAGCGCCGGCTCCAGATCGCCGATCTCGTCGAGGAAGAGGGTGCCGCCATGCGCGGCCTCGACCAGCCCCAGCCGCCGCTCCCGGGCGTCGGTGAAGGCGCCGCGCTCGTGGCCGAACAGCTCGCCCTCCAGCAGATGCGCCGGCAGCGCGGCGCAATTCACCTCGACGAAGGGGCCATCGCGACGGGTGCCGTCGAAGTGCAGCGCCCGCGCCACCAGCTCCTTGCCGCTGCCGGTTTCGCCGCGGATCAGGACCGGCGGCGGCGGGTCGCCGGGCGCGAGGCGCGCCTCCGCCTCCAGCAGCCGGGTGATCGACCGCTTCAGGGCCAGAATGGCGGGCGACTCCCCCAGCAGCTGCGCCAGTCCGCTGCCGCAGGCGTCGCGGCCACGGTAGTAGGAGAGGGCGCCTTCCAGCCGGCCGAGCCCGACCGCCTTCTCCACCGCCCGCTTCAGCTCCGCCAGGGCGACCGGCTTCGAGAGGTAGTCGTAGGCGCCGGCCTTCATCGCATCGACGGCCACCTGGGTGCTGCCATGCGCGGTCAGGATGATCAGCTTGGCCAGGCTGTCGCGTGAGCGGATGCGCGCCAGCACATCGAGCCCAGGCATGTCCGGCAGGCCGAGGTCGAGCAGCACCACATCGGGGCCGAAGGCCTCGCATTGCCGCAGCCCGTCCTGCCCGGTCGCGGCGGTGCGCACCTCGAAGCCCTCGCGCTGGAGGTAGCGCTGGATGTTGCTGGCCAGCACGCCCTCATCCTCGATCACCAGCACCCCGGCCTGCGACATCTTGCCGACTCTCCTCCGTTTCCGCGGTCAACCGAGGGCCGGCTGCAACCGGATGGTCACGGTGGTGCCGCGCCCCTCCGCGCTCTCGAGCAGCAGGCTGCCGGCGTAGCTGGCGACGATCCGCCGGGCGAGCACCAGGCCGAGGCCGGTGCCATGCGGCTTGGTCGAATGGAACGGCCGCGCGATGCCGCGCCCGGCCGCGGCCTGCATGCCCTTGCCATTGTCGGCAATGCGGATCTCGACCGGGCCCTGGGCGCGTTCGGCGCGGCTCTCGATCATCACCTCGCCGCCGCGCGGCGTCCCCTCGATGGCATTGGCGATGATGTTGTCGACGGCGCGTGCCAGCAGGCCCGCCTCGGCCCGCGCCGGCGGCACCGGCCGCACCCGCAGCACCAGCCGGATGCCGTGCTGCTCGGCGATGGCGGTGAAGCTGCGGGCGCTTTCCTGGAGCAGGGCGTTCACATCCACCGCGCCGGGTGCCATCGCCTCGCCGCGCGCCCCGAGCAGCAGGTCGCGCACCCAGCGCCCCAGCCGGTCGGCCTCGCGCAGGATGTCGGCAAGCATCGCCCGCCGTACCGTCTCGTCCTTTTCCTCCAGCGCGAGCTCGGCGGAGGAGCGCATGGCGGCGAGCGGGTTGCGGACCCCATGCGCGACCGCCGAGGCGAAGGCGCCGACCGTCGCCAGGGTCTCCGCCTCCACCAGCTGCTCGCGCTGGATGCGCAGCAGCCGGTCGGCCCGGCGCATCATCCAGAACAGCGTCAGGTAGAGGAAGACGGCGCTGGCCAGGGCGCCGGCCCAGACCATCCGCACCCCGGCGTCGATGCTGCGGAACAGCGAGGCCGGCAGGCGGTAGATCTCCGCCACGCCGATCACCCGGCGGCGCTCGGCATCCCACACCGGCAGATAGGCCTCGACGAAGCGCAGCCCCTTCGCCTCGGGACCGAAGGTCGCGTGCTCCGATTTGCCGCCCTGGCCGATGACGCCGCTCTGCACCTCCACACGGCCGGCCAGGGCGCTCGCCAGATCGGGGTTCGTGCCGGCCCTCCGGCCGATCAGCCTGGCGCTGCTCGACCACAGCACCGTGCCATCGGCGGCGAAGACATTGGCGCGCACCACATCGGGCCATTGCGAGACGTTGTTCAGGAAGGCCTCCAACCCCTGCCTGGCGTCCGGCGCGGCGCGATGGTCGAAATATTCGTAGGATTGCCCGACGGCGACCATGGTCTGGATGAAATCGGCGCTGACCTCGGCATCCCGCTGCAGCATCTGCCGGGTGAGGAAATGCGTCAGCAGCACCGCCGAGCCGATGGCGGCGGCGGCGATGCAACCGAGGCGAGCACGGCGAACCAGCGGACCAGGCTGAACGGGCGCTCGCCGGTGCCGGCCTCCGCCGCATCCTTAGCCGGTGCTGCACCCCGCCCCATCGTGGTCGGCCTCCCAGTGGATTTCCGTCCGGCTGCATACCAGCCGGCCGGGCCACCACGGCGCCCTGGGGCGGACACATCCGGCGGAGCGGGACCGGAGGGCAGACCGACTGGGGTATTTGCCCCGGTGCCGGGTGGGGTACATCGCCGATCCCATCGGGCGATGGGCCATTCCGAGGCCGGGGCGACCGCATGGAAAAGCCGGTAACCTGCTGTACCGGAAAGGGGATCACGGTGCCTCGGGCCTGGTGCCATTACCCGTCGTAGAGAGAATCCGGCTATGTCCCAGGCCAAGCGCGGTTCGCAGGACGGCAATGGCATCCCGCCGCCCGGGGCCGGGCGCGACGTGACCGGCAGCGACCGACCGGGGCGCAAGCCTGCGCCCTGGGAGGAGTGGTTGGCGCCCCTGGCGCCGAACCCCGCCTCCGCGTGGTCTTCGCCGCCGAGGGCGAGCCGGCCACCGGTGAGCGCGCCGCCGAGCGGTTGTTCGACATCTGCCTGCGCAAATTGGGCGGCAATCCCGGCTGAAGCCGGGCCGTCGCGCCTCAGGCAATCACGAAGACATCCGCCGCGCCAAGCGCCGGCAGCCCGTCCAGCCGGGCGATGAGCACCGCCTCCGCCGTCGCCGTGCCATCCGCATCCCACCACAGGCTGCCATCGGTGGTGCGGTAGACGAACTGTCCGATTCCGCAGTCCGCGTCGGACAGGCCGGTCGCATTGGCGGTGAACCGCCCCGGGTCCAGCCGCCCGGAGGCTTCAAGGCCGCCGCCGAAGCCCGCGGCGGAAACCGTGATCCGGTCGTCACCCGGTGCGAAGTCGCGGATGCTGTCGCCGCCCTCGGCCGCCGTTCGGTACTCGAAGCTGTCCGCGCCTTCGCCGCCGACCAACGTGTCGGCGCCCTGGCCGCCGAGGAGCGTGTCGTCGCCGCCCCGCTCGGCAATGATGATCTCGCGCAGGATGGCCCCGCCCGGGGCATGCATGGTCAGCGCCACCTGCAGCGCGGCATCGCCATGCAGCAGGTCGCCGCCGCCGCGCCCCTCGATCCGGTCGTTGCCGCCGCCGCCGAGGATGATGTTGCCGCCATCGAAGGTCTCGGCGCCCATGAGCAGCGCCGCGAGACCATCGATCAGCCCGGCATCCGTCAGCCTGTCCGCGGCGCTGTCGTCGCCGCGCAGCACATCGTCGCCGGCCGAGCCCGAGAGCCCCTCGACCGCGTCGATGTTGATCGCCCAGAGATCGGCGACGATGCCGCCGCTCGCGTCGGCGACGCCAAGCCAGTCGAAGCCGCGGCCGCCATCGATGCCGTCGGCGCCCTCGGCGCCCAGGATGATGTCGTCGCCGTACTCGCCGCGCACCGTGTCATCGCCGTCGCCGCCGATGAGCACGTCATTGCCGGGGATCGGCGTCAGGTCGAAGGGATCGTCGTTGTCGCCGGCCAGCAGGTCGGCCGCGCCGCCACCTGCCAGCCAGTCGTCGCCTTCATTGCCGTTCAGCGCCGTTGCATCCTCGCCGGCGATGACGATGTCGTTGCCCTGGCCGGCGAAGACCTCCTTGGGGCCGGTGCCGGGACCGATGAAGTCGTTGCCCTTGCCGCCGAGCAGGAGATCCTCGCCATCGCCCGGGTCGATAGAATCATCGCCGCCGCCGCCCTTCAGCACGTCATCACCATCGCCGCCGAGCAGGGTGTCGTCGCCCTCGCCGCCCACCAGCGCATCGTTGCCGCCGCCGCCGCTCAGCCAGTCGTCGCCGCCATCGCCCCATAGCGCGTCGCCGCCGCCGCCGGCGATGATGCGGTCGCCCTCCGTGGTCCCGCCCATGACCACATGGCCGTCGCCGAGGTATGCGACGGTGCCATCGGCGGCGACCTCGACCAGGCCGGGCGGGAAGCTCGCCGGGTCGGCCAGCTCGATGGTGTGATCGGGTGTCGAGAACACGTCGAAGGGCAGGTGCCCGACGCCGGTGTTGCGCATCATCAGCTCGGCGAAGGAGGATTCCTCGAGCTGGACGAAGAGATTCAGCCCGGCGGTGCGGGCAAGATAGTAGAACCGGTCGCCGTTCTGCAGCGCCTCCATCTGGGTCTCGAAGACGAAGTTGAAGGTGGAGCCGAGCAGCCCGCTCGAGGCGAGGGTCTTCTCCGCCAGGCCGCCGATCCAGAAGTCGATGGCGTCGACGCCGGTCCCGGGCCGGTCGGCCGCCCATTCGCCGGTGCCGGCGAGGAAGTCCAGCCGGTCGTCCGGCGCATCCGCGCCGCCCAGCACGACCGCCGCCGCCGCCGTCCGCTTCGCCGCCAGCGTCGCCGCGCCGGCGATGTCCGGATGGGTGCCATAGGCGGCGATGAAATTCACCAGGGATTCCGGGTGCTTCAGGTTGGCCCCGAACTCCAGCCAATTGTCGTAGGGCTTCAGCGCCGGGTCGCCGCCGGTGCCGCGGTGGAACTCCCGCCTGGCCTCGTTCAGCGGCGGCACGCCGGTATCGCGGGCGCGCGCCATGTTGATGGCGGCAAGGTCGAGCGGCAGGCCGAGCAGGTTGTTGCGCAGCGCATCGGTGACGAATTCGTCGATCTCGTTGCCGCGCTGGCCGGTGGTGCCGCGGATAATGGAGGCCGCCGCCTGATCCGAGGTCAGAGCCCCGTCGCGGCTGAAGCCGAGCGGGTTGAGGAAGGCCTCGACCAGTTCAATGTCGGCGCTGCTGCCATCGGCATCGGTGCGCGGCAGCGTCTCGGTCAGCATGGAATGGCCGAAGCGATACACCACATGGGCGAATTCGGCGACGATCGCCGGATCGATGGTGGTGTCATAGGCCTCGAACTCATCGACCCCGGGCTGCACCCGGCGGGCAAATTCCTCGAACACCAGATGCTGGTACTGCATCTCCGTGCCGAAGCGGGCCGCCTGGAACAGCCGCTCGCCGTTCCACTCGCCGGGGCTCGTCTGCCATTCGGCGATGAAATCGGCATCGCCGGTGGCCAGCACGACCTGCTTCACCTGGTCGACCAGCCGGTTGTGCTCGGAATGGAAGATGTGATGGACGGCGGTGAGGCCGATGTTCTCGTTGCCGCGGCCGTCGCCGACGACGTAATGCGCGTCCAGCAGCTCGTTGTCGTAGTTCCCGCCGTCACCTGCGCCGCCGGCACCGCCGCCACCCGAATCGCCATCACCTGCGCCGCCGACGGCGCCGCCGCCGGTGACGACCTCGCCCGAGCCCGGGCCGGCAAGGCCGACCGCGTTGTCCGGATCGGCGGTCTTGCCGGTGGGGTCGGCGTCGCGGGCGATATCCTCGAGGAAGGCATGGCCGGTGCGGATCGCCTCGGCGGTGCTGACCGGAGCGCCGAGATTGCCCTCGATCAGCCCTGAGCTGGTGACAATCTGCGGCAGGCCGTTCGGGCCGCGGATGAAGCGGCCATAGGCGTCGGTCGCCAGCAGCGGCAGGTCGGTGACGTCGGTGTCGGCCAGTTCGATGCCGAGCAGCGCGCGCGCCTGCGCCTTGATCCCGCCCCAGGTGACAAGGCCGCCATCGGCGCCAGCCAGCAACCGGCCGGTGGCGACCGGGTGGCCCCCGGCGTCGAGCGCGTATTCGCGCAGGAAGACCTGGTGCGAGGGGTGGGAGCTGTAGGTCTGGTTCTGGTCGACGAAGGGGGTGGTCCTGTTGATCTGCTCATGGATGTCGTCGGCGGTACCGAGCACGCCATCCGGGCCGGGCTGGTTGGTGGCCCGGGTGAGCACCATGAAATTGGTCTCGTCGCCGCTGTTGGGCACGCCGTCCGCCCCGCCGGCGTCGTAGAGCGGATCGTCGGGGGAGAGGGGCATGAAGACGGCGCCGCTGCCACTCTTCTCCACCAGATCGAGGCCGTGGTCGAAGAACTGGCCGAACAGGGTGTACCAAGTGTTGAACGGGGCGGCACCGGGATCGCCCGGCACGCTGTTCGGGATCGGCAGGGGGCCGTCCGCCGCACTGCCTGCGACGGCGCTGGCGGCCGGGTTGGCGGCGGTCTGGTCGGCGATGAGGTTGCTGATCCTGCGTGGCTGCGAATCCGACACGATGCCGCTGGTCCGGGCGTAGGAGGTCGGGGTGGACGGCATGCCGCCCGGACCGTCGAGGTCGAGGACGCCGGCATCCCGGAACACCGGCGACAGCAGCCGTGGGAAGAGCCGGTCGGAGGCGCCGTAGTTCTGCTGGCCGGGGAGCAAGTTGTTGTCGGTGCCTGCCACGGTACGGAGCCCGAAGGGCAGGGAGGGGTCGCCGATCAGGTCGGTCAGCGGCTGGCCGGCTGAATTGGCTTCGGCGATGGCGATCTGCCGTACGATGAAGGTTAAATCGTCCCGGGAAAATTCAACCATTAAATTATATCCTGTCTAATATCTCCCAATAGACCGCTGAATTTAATTCGACGCAGTTCAAAATTAGTTCGTTCGGGCAGAAGAAGGTAATATTTCGGCTGTGCGGGGAGTATTTGGTGCACCGGACAACTTCATATGCGGCCTGGATTGGAACGAAATCGGCCGGCGCGGAGAGCCGCGCGGCCAGCACCGGCCGGCCGGGGGACGTGAGAGCAAGGAGTCCATGGTCGGCACCAGATCCGCGCCGAACCCAAACGCCGCAGAATGAGGCGCCGGACGGGGTCACCGTCCGGCGCGCCAGCTGGTCAACCGCGGTCCCGCCAGGGGCGGCATGTTACGCCAGCGGCACCGTGGCTGCGGGTGTCGTCAGGCGCCTACCGGTAGCGGCGGTTGCCACGCGGCGGGGGGCCATAACCCCGCTGGGATTGCTGCGACTGGTCGTAGAGATAGCCGCCGGCGCCGCCGGCACCGGCGCCGAGCAGCGCCCCCAGCCCCGCATCGCCGGCGAATGAGCCGAGCACGCCGCCGACGGCAGCGCCGCCCAGGGCGCCGGTCGCGGTGCGCTGCTGCGTCTGGGACAGGTTGCCGCAGGCGGACACGCCCAGCGCGACGAGGAGGAGAAGGGCGAAACGCATCGAGCCCAGGGTCATGGTCGTGGTCTCCTTAGCGGGCCGGCCGCGCTGGGCGCGTGGTGGTGGTGGTGGTGGCAGGCGGGCAGGGGTAGGTGGCCTGGGCCCAGCGCAGCAGGCCATCCAGTGCCGGCTCATTGGCATGGGCCGGGTTGGCCCGCATCCAGGCGGCGAAGGCCACGCCAGATTCGGCAATGGTCGGCCCCGGCGTCGGCAGGCAGTAGAGCGGACGCAGCCGGCCGCCCGCCGGGTGCAGCAGGGTGTGGTACTGGCCGGCGCTGGTCAGGAAGCCCTGGCAATAGGCGATGGCCTCAAGCCGCGGCACGCCGGACCAGGACGGGTCGCAGACCGCGGCCAGGTCGGCGGCGGTCTGGACCTGGGTGACGATGCGGGAGGTGGCAGTCGGCGACGGCTGCGCCAACGCCATGGGCGATGCTAGGCAAACAAGCGCCGCGATAGTTGCAATGCGCATGGCAAGATCTCCTGTTGTTCTCATCGGCAGCCGCCCGCGCCTTCGCAGCCGGAAGGGCGGGGCTTCGGCCGTGGAAGGCCGGTGCCGGTGGTAGATCGTAGCCTGAATACGCTCCAGTGAAAGACGCGGATGCGCACGAATCTCCGTCGCATCGCGCTGCGCGGCATGGACATTCTGCTCCTGGTTGCTCGCGACAGCACAGGGTTCCGTGCAAGCCTTGCCATGCGCGTGCCGGTAGTGGCTGGCGAAACAGTGGTTGCGGCCGGCTGAGGTGTCGCAGGCCCGCCGTGCCGCAGGGCGTGGCCGCAGCGTTTGTCACGAATTCGTGTTGATGGGCCCGGCGCGCAGGACAGGTGCCCGGCATTGGCCGGTCGCGGTGACGGCGGCCCGAAACAACCGCGGCAGCGGCAACTCCGGCGCATGACGCCAGGCCGGCGGTGTACGCCCATCCGGAAGCTGCTCTACCATGGCGGCATGTCAGACTCCCCCGACGGGCCGAAGCCATCCTCCGCCCGGCGGCCGTGGCTGATCCTCACCGGCGCCTTCCTCGCCTTCACGGTCGGCGCCAGCGCCATGCATTCCTACACAGTCTTCCTGCTGGCCTTCGTCGAGGAGTTCGGCTGGTCGCGCGCCGAAAGCTCGCTGGCTTATTCGGTGGGCCAGCTGGTCGGCGGCTTCAGTTCGCCGCTGGTCGGCGGCATGGTGGACCGGTTCGGCGCGCGCCGGATGATCCTGCTCGGCGGCGCGCTGCTGACGCTTGGCCTGGTCGGCAGCGCCCAGGCCGATGCGCTGTGGCAGATCGTGCTGCTTTATGGCGTGGTGATGACCTTCGGGGCGAATTGCGTCGGCCTGCTGGTCTTCGTGCCGCTGATCTCCGGCCTGTTCCCCACCCGGCGCGGCATGGCGATCGCCGTGCTGCAATCCGCCAATGGCTTCGGCCGCGCGGTCTCGGCGCCGGTCAGCCAGATGCTGATCAGCGGCGTCGGCTGGCGCGCCGCCTATCTGCTGGAGGGGGCGGCAACGCTGCTCCTCCTGCTGCCGCTCGCCGCGCTGTTCGGGCGCGGCGGCAGCGGCGCGGCGGCCACGACGGCGCGCGGCACCCCTGCGCCGGTGCGGCACTGGACGCTGTCGGAGGCGATCCGCACCACGCAATTCTGGCTGCTGTTCCTCGTCTACATGTTCACCAGCATCGGCAGCTTCCTGGTCTCGCTGCACCAGATCGCCTTCGCCGTCGATGTCGGCTTCGACCCGCTCTACGCCGCCAGCGTGCTCGGCATGGGCAGTTTCCTGGCGATGCCGGGGGTGATCCTGACCGGCACCCTTTCCGACTACATCGGGCGCGAGGCCTCGGCGCTGCTGGCCTATGGTATCTCCATCCTCGGCGTGGGCTGCGCCCTGGCGATCACCGGGCCGGACCAGCACCTGCTGCTCTGGCTGCACGCCTGCTTCTTCGGCCTGACCTGGGGGGCGCGCGGGCCGGCGATCACCGCGAAGACGGCGGATCTCTTTCCCGGGCCGCGGCTCGGCACCATCCTCGGCGTCATCACCATCGGCTCCGGGCTGGGGGCGGCGCTCGGCGCCTGGGCGGCGGGCTGGATCTTCGACATCTCCGGCAGCTACCGCGCGGCCTTCCTCTGCTCGATCGCGGCCTATCTCTGCGGCTCGATCGCCTTCTGGGCGCTGCGCCGCCCGCCTGCGCCCCGGGCCGCGGTGGTGGAGGCCGACTGAGGCGAGGCCGGGGACAGAGTCTCCGCGCCGGCGCGATTTTTTGCCGGCCCGATGTCGGCCCTGGGGCATGCTCCGCCGTCCTGTGACCGGGGAGGGAAGGCCACCCATGCTCTACGCCATACTTTGCTACGATTCCGAAGACGTCGTCAGCGCCTGGTCCAAGGAGGAGGATGCCGCCGTCATGGCGAAGCTCGCCGTGGTGCACCAGAAGCTGGCCGCGGCCGGGCGGCTCGGCCCGGTCGCGCGGCTGCTGCCGACCACGGCGGCGACCACCGTGCGCAAGGGGCGCGAGGCGCTGGTGCTCGACGGCCCCTTCGCCGAGACCAAGGAACAGCTCCTCGGCTTCTACATCGTCGACTGCGCCGACCTAGACCAGGCGATCGAGACCGCGCAGGAGCTTTCGCGCGCCAGCAGCACCAGCGGCGCCTATGAGCTGCGCCCGATCGGCTACTTCGTGCCCGGGAGCGCGCCGGGGTGAGCGAACTGGCCTGGATCGAGGCGGCGCTGACCGCCGCGCGCCCCCGCGTGGTGAGCGCCCTGCTGCGGTATTTCCGCGACCTCGATACCGCGGAGGAAGCCTTTCAGGACGCCTCGCTGCGGGCGCTCGGCACCTGGCCGGTGAACGGCCCGCCGCGCGACCCGACCGGCTGGCTGATCCTGGTCGGCCGCAACCGCGGCATCGATGTCCGGCGCCGCCAGGCCCGCCAGGCACCGCTGCCGGAGGAGGATCACCTCTCCAACCTCGATGATGCCGAAGCGCCATTGGCCGAGCGGCTGGACCAGGCCGATTACCGGGACGACGTGCTGCGCCTGCTGTTCATCTGCTGCCATCCGGAGCTGCCGGCGAACCAGCAGATCGCGCTGGCGCTGCGCATCGTCTCCGGCCTTGGCGTCGCGCGCATCGCCCGCGCCTTCCTTGTCAGCGAGGCGGCGATGGAGCAGCGCATCACCCGCGCTAAGGCCCGCGTCGCCGCCGCCGCCGTGCCCTTCGAGACGCCGGGCGCGCCGGAGCGGGCGGAGCGGCTGGGCGCGGTGGCCGCCATCCTCTACCTCATCTTCAACGAAGGCTATTCCGCCGGGGCGGCGGAGCCGGAGCGCGCCGGGCTCTGCGACGAGGCGATCCGGCTGGCCCGGCTGCTGCTGCGGCTGTTCCCCGCCGAGCCGGAGATCATGGGGCTCGCCGCGCTGTTCCTGCTGCAGCGCGCCAGGGCGGCGGCGCGGTTCGACGCGGCGGGGGAGGTGGTGCTGCTGGAAGCGCAGGACCGCCGGCTGTGGAACCCGCAGATGATCGCCGAGGGGCTGGCGCTGATCGACAAGGCGATGCGCCACCGCCGTGCCGGCGCCTACCAGGTCCAGGCCGCCATCGCCGCGCTGCATGCCCGCGCCGCGCGGCCCGAGGAGACCGACTGGGCGCAGATCGAGCAGCTCTACGCCGCGCTGGAGCGGCTGCAGCCCTCGCCGGTGATCACGCTGAACCGCGCGGTGGCGGTGCTGCAGCTGCACGGGCCGGCGGCGGCGCTGGCGATGATCGAGCCGCTGGCGCCGCGGCTTTCCGGCTATTTCCACTACTTCGGCGTGAAGGGCGCGCTGCTGCGAAAGCTCGGCCGGACCGAGGAAGCCCGCACCGCTTTTGGCCAGGCTATCGCCCTCGCCGGCTCGGCGGCCGAGGCGGCGCATATCCGCCAGCACCTCGACCAGCTGACGCAGGAGTCGCCGCCGTCGCGGCAAGGCGAAAGGACGGGCTGATTTAATCCGCCGCGGCTGTCGGGGCGCGTCACCCTGTGGCGTCCTTGGGGCGAGGTGCAAGGAGGACAGCGATGACAGCCGAGACCACCGCCGCCAGCCAGCCGCAACACCCCCCGGTGCTCGGGGGCGTGGCGCCCTATCTCACCCTCAGCAATGCCAGCGCCGCCGCGGAATTCTACGAGCGCGCATTCGGCGCCGAGACGGTGGCGCGGATTCCGCCCGATGACAGCGGCCGCACCATGCACATCCACCTGTACATCAACGGCGGCTCGGTGATGCTGAGCGACGCCTTTCCGGAGCATGGCCACCCGCTGCGGCCGCCGCAGGGCTACGCCCTGCATCTGCAGGTGAAGGACGTCGATGCCTGGTGGCGCCGCGCCACCGCCGCCGGGGCGGTGGTGGTCCTGCCGCTGCAGCTGATGTTCTGGGGCGACCGCTACGGCCAGCTGCGCGATCCCTACGGCGTGAGCTGGTCGCTGGCGGCCCGCAATGGCTGACGGCGCGGCGGCACCCAACCACGGAGGGGGAAAGATGACGTCGAGGCTGCTCATCCTGCTCGGAACCAAGAAGGGCGCCTTCATTCTGGAGAGCGACGCGGCGCGCCGCGACTGGGTGCAGCGCGGCCCGTTCTGCGACGCCTGGCCGATCTGCCACGTCATCGCCGACCCGGCGACCGGTGTCATCCACGCCGGCGGCGGCAATGAATGGTTCGGCCCGGCGGTCTGGACCTCGGCCGATTTCGGCCAAAGCTGGACGCATTCCAGCCAGGGCCTCGCCTACCCCGCCGGCGAGGCGCCGATCCGCGCGGTGTGGAGCCTGGCGAAGGGCCTCGGCGGCGTGCTCTACGCCGGGGTGGAGCCGGCCGGGCTGTTCCGCAGCGAGGATGGCGGGGTGAGCTGGCAGCATGTGCATGGGCTGCGCGACCACCCCTCGCGGCCGCAGTGGCAGCCGGGCGGCGGCGGGCTGATCCTGCACGCGCTGGTGCCGCACCCGACGGATGCGCGCCAGCTCTGGGTCGGCATCTCCAGCGCCGGGGTGTTCCATACCGCGGATGGTGGCGAGAGCTGGCAGCCGCGCAACAGCGGCATCCGCTGCGACTACCTGCCGGAGGACCAGCGCTACCCGGAAGTTGGCCAATGCGTGCACGGGCTGGCGCTGGCGCCCGGCATGCCGAACCGGCTGTACCAGCAGAACCACTGCGGCATGTACCGCAGCGACGATGGCGGCCGGAGCTGGCAGAGCATCGAGGCCGGGTTGCCCTCCTCCTTCGGTTTCCCCGCCGCGGCGCATCCGCGCGATCCCTCGACGGTGTTCCTGCTGCCGCTGAACGGCGACAGCGCCGGCCGCTACGTGCCCGATGCCAAGGCCGCGGTGTGGCGCAGCCGCGACCGCGGCGAAAGCTGGCAGGCGCTGCGCGAGGGGCTGCCGCAGCAGAACGCCTTCATCGGCGTGCTGCGCCAGGCGCTGGCGACCGACCCGCTGAGCCCGGCCGGGGTCTATTTCGGCACCAGCTCCGGCAGCGTCTTCGCCAGCGCCGATGAGGGCGACCACTGGCGCTGCATCGCGGAGCACCTGCCGGCGATCTCCTCGGTGGAGACGCTGGTGGTCGAGGCCTAGGGGCAGGCGGCCATGGTGGTGGTGACCTTGCCGGGCGCGCTGCTGCGGCTGTTCCCGGGCGCGGTGCGGCGGGTGGAGGTGGAGGCCGGCTCGGTCGAGGAAGCGATCGCCGCCCTGGAGGCGCGCTGGCCGGGCATGCGCGACCGGCTGTGCGATTCGAGGCCGGCGCTGCGGCGCCACCTGAACGTCTTCGTCGATGGCGAGAAGGCCGGGCTGGCGACGCCGCTGGCGCCGGGGGCCGAGATGATCGTCATGACGGCGATCAGCGGGGGGTGACGGTCCCCCCGCCGCGGGCAGGCGAGCGTTCCGGTCAGCCCGGCTGTGCCAGTAGCCGGTCGAGCAGCTCGAAACTCCCGCCCCAGCCGCCGTTCATCGAAGGCTTGCTTGCGGTGAAGGTCTTCAGCTCTTCGGCGGTGGGCGAGATCGGCGTCCAGCGCAGCTTGACCTTCGTCGCCTCGCCCGCCGCCTCGAAGAGGACGGTCGTCAGGATTTCCATCGGCCAGCTGCCGCCGAAGGGTGTGGGGGCCAACCGGCCCTGCTCGTCGGCGAAGGAATGCACCCAGACCAGGCGCGACGGCGCCTCCACCTCCCGATAGACGAACCTGCCCCACATCCTGCCGCCATCCGGCGCATCCAGGCGGAAATGCAGCATCCCGCCCGGCCGCAGCTCGGAGCGGAGGACGGTGGTGGTGGAGCCCTTGGGCCCGAACCAGCGGCCGAGCATCTCCGGCTGCGTCCAGGCGTCCCAGACGCGCTGGCGCCGGGCGTTGAAGACGCGCGCGATGACGAATTCGGAATCGGCGGAAGCGTCCATGCGTCACTGTTCCCCTTGCTGTGGGCCGGCTGTGTCCAGCAGCGCGTCGAGGCGGTCGAAGCTGTCGCTCCAGAGGCTCCGCACCTGCTCGAACCAGGCGGCGGTCTCCTCCAACGCATCGATCCTCAGGCGCCGTGGGCGGGATTGCGCGGCCTGGCCACGCTCGATCAGCCCCGCTGTCTCCAGCACCTTCAGGTGCTTGGAGATGGCGGGCTGGCTGATAGGGAAGGGTTTCCGCAGCTCGGAGACGGTGGCCTCGCCCTGGGCCAGCCGGGCGATGATCGCCCGCCGGGTCGGATCGGCCAGGGCGGCGAGCTTCAGGCTGAGCAGGTCATCCATAGCCCATAAGGTATATAACCAAATGGCTATTTACAAGGCACTGCCGGAGAAAGGGGGCCGCTACCCCGCCTCGATCTCCTCACGCAGCATCTCCAGCTCCAGCCACTCCTCCTCCGCCGCCGCCAGCGCCGCCTCCTTCTCGGTCAGCGCCGCGGTGAACCGCTCGAACCGCGCCCGGTCGCGGGTGTAGAGCCCCGGCGCCGCCAGCACGGTCCGCAGCTGGGCGATCTCCGCCTGCAACGCTTCCATCCGGCCGGGCAGGGTTTGCAGCGCGTGTTGCTGCTTGAAGGTCAGCTTCCGCTTCGCCGCCGGGGCAGGGGCCGGCGCCGCCGCGGGCTTCGCCGCCGCCCGCTCCGGGGCCGCGGCCGGCTTCGCCTCCACCCCGCGGCCGCGCTGGGCCAGCATGTCGGTGTAGCCGCCGGCGTATTCCTGCCAGCGGCCGTCACCCTCGCTGACGATCACGCTGGTGCAGACCCGGTCGAGGAAGTCGCGGTCGTGGCTGACCACCAGCACCGTGCCGGCATACTCCGCCAGCAGCTCCTCCAGCAGGTCCAGCGTCTCCAGGTCCAGATCGTTGGTCGGCTCGTCCAGCACCAGCAGGTTGGAGGGGCGGGCCAGCGCCCGCGCCAGCATCAACCGCCCCCGCTCGCCGCCCGAGAGCACCCCCACCGCGGTTCGCGCCTGATCCGGCACGAAGAGGAAATCCTTCATGTAGCCGACCACGTGGCGGCGCTGGCCGCCGACCTCCACCTGGTCGCCGCTGCCGCCGGTCAGCGCCTCGGCCAGGCTCAGCGCCGGGTCCAGGCTGTCGCGGCTCTGGTCGAGTGTCACCATCTGCAGGCCGGTGCCGAGCCGCACCGTGCCGCTGTCGGGTTGCAGCTCCCCGGTCAGCAGCTTCAGGAGGGTGGTCTTGCCGGCCCCGTTCGGCCCGACGATGCCCACCCGGTCGCGCCGCAGGATGCGGGTCGAGAAGTCCCGCACCACCGGCGCGGCGCCGTCATAACCCTTGGTCACCGCCTCGGCCTGCGCCACCAGCGTGCCGGAGCCCTCGCCCTCGGAGGCCGCCATGCGCACCGTGCCGGTCGCCTTCAGCGCGTCGCGCCGCCGCTGCCGCAGCGCCGCCAGCTCGCCCACCCGGCGCATGTTGCGCTTGCGCCGGGCGGTGACGCCGTAGCGCATCCAGTGTTCCTCGCGGACGATCTTGCGGTCCAGCTTGTGGGCCTCGCGCTCCTCCTCCTCCAGCACCTGGTCGCGCCAGGCCTCGAAGCCGGCGAAGCCCTTTTCCAGCCGCCGCGTGGTGCCGCGGTCGAGCCAGACCATGGCGCGCGACAAGGTCTCCAGGAACCGCCGGTCGTGGCTGATCAGCACCAGCGCGCCGCGCATCGAGGCCAGCTCCGCCTCCAGCCAGGCGATGGCCGGCAGGTCGAGGTGGTTGGTCGGCTCGTCCAGCAGCAGGATGTCGGGGGCGGGGGCGAGGGCGCGGGCCAGCGCCGCCCGCCGTGCCTCGCCGCCGGAAAGCCGGCCCGGCGCCTCCTCCCCGGTCAGGCCGAGCTGCTCCAGCAGCCAGCGCGCCCGATAGGGGTCATCCCCCGGGCCGAGGCCGGCCTCGACATGCTCCCACACGGTGCGGGCGCCGCCGAAATCCGGCTCCTGCGGCAGGCTGCGCAGGGTGGCGCCGGGTTGCAGGAAGCGGGTCCCGGCCTCCGGCTGCAGCACTCCGGCCGCGACCTTCAGCAGGGTGGACTTGCCCGAGCCATTGCGGCCGACCAGCGCCAGCCGCTCCCCCGGCCCGACCGAGAGCGTCGCCCCGGTCAGCAGCGGGGTGGTGCCGAGGTGGAGGTGGATGTCCTGGAGCAGCAGAAGGGGTGGGGCCATGCGGCTGGCACATCCCCGCCGGGGCCGGCCGCGTCAAGCCGGGCCGCGCGGCTTCCGGCCTCGCCTCGGCCGGTCGGCGGGGTCGACATCGATCACCGGCGGCCGCGGCACGGCGCCCCAGACCCGGCGCCAGATGTCGAGCGGCAGCAGCACGAAGCTTTCGCGCCCATGCCGCGTCAGCACCACGGGGCCCTGGATCGCCTGGTCCACCAGCGCCGGCACCGCCGTCTCCACCGGCTCGAGGTCGAGGCGCGGCAGGCCTTCCAGCCCCGGTGCCGGGTCGTCCTCGGACAAGGGGCGGATGGGCTCGTCCGCTTCATCCCGCCATCCCGACATGCGCTGCGCGATCTCCGACTGACATGGCCATCCTGTCACGGTCCGGTGGCATGGCGCAGCAGGGCTGGCAACCACCAGGAACGATTGATACTGTCGGCCGTGAATTCAACCGGAGCGTCCTCGCTTGGCCCGTCAGCCCAACCGGATGATTGCGATCGCCACCTCGGCCGTGCTTCTGGCCGGTTGCGTCACCACGCGCAGCGACCGGATCGGCGCCGATGACGGGTCCGACAGCTGCCGCCAGCAGGTCGTCGCGCTCGACAGCACCGGCAATTTCTTCGCCGAGGACATCCTGCGCGGGGCGGCCTTCGGGGCGGCTGGTGGCGCCGCGCTCGGGGGGATCATCGGCGGCAATTGGCGCAGCGCGCTGATCGGCGCCGCCGCCGGGGCGGCCACCGGCGCCGCCGGCGGCTACCTCGCGGCGCTGCAGCAGCGCAGCGCCGACCAGTCCGGGATCCAGGCCAGCCTGGTCTCCGACCTGTCGCGCGAGAATGCCGAGCTGGACCGTACCCAGCTTGCCTTCAACCAGTTGATGGACTGCCGCTTCCAGCAGGCGCGGGAGGTGCGGGAGGCGTATCGCCAGGGCCGCCTGCCGCGCGGCACGGCCGAGGCCGAGATGACGGCCCTCCGCGCCCGTACCCAGCGCGACATCGCCCTGGCCCGCAGCATCGACCAGCGGATCGGCACCCGCGGCGCCGAATTCGAGACCGCGATCGAGAGCGTCGCCCCCGGCACCAAGGCCAGCTACGAGGCGCGCCGCAACGCGACCGCGGTCAATGCCCTGGCGCGGGCGCCGGTTGCCCTGAAGCTGCGGCCGGAGGCGGGGGCGCCGGAGATCGGCCGGCTCGCCGCCCGCCAGCCGGTGCGGATCCGCCCGATCGCCCCGGGCTACGCGCTGGTGCAGACCCAGGATGGCGAGCGGCTGGGCTATGCCGAGCAGAGCGCCTTCAACAGCGCCGGCGGTCGCGGCGTGGCGCTGCCGCGCCAGGCCGAGCCGCGCGCCCAGGCGGCCGGCCCGGCGGTGAACAGCGACACTCGCACCCTGGCGGCCAGCAACATCGCCCGGCGCGAGGGCTTCTCCGAGAGCGTCGCCAATGCGGAGATGGCAGCCTCGGGCGGCGGCGGCTTCGAACTGGCCGGCTGAGCCCATGCGCCGGCTGTTGGCGCTGATAGCGGCGGTCGTTGGTCGTGTGCGGCCAACCATCCCTCAGGTGCCGGGTGGTTTCCTCCGGAAGCCTTGGCTACGCGGCAGGTGCCGCGGGCCGCGTTCGCAATCTTGGCATGAATGGAGCATTCACGCCGCAGGCGTGATGCTGCTGCTCGCGGCGCCAGCCCTGGCCCAGCCGGGCGGGCAGCCGCCGCAGGCGCCGGTGCTGCGGGTCGAGGTCGCGGCGCATACCGCGCATATCTCCCGGCTGGCCACCGATGCCGCCGGCCGGCTGCTCGCCAGCGTCTCGGATGACAAGACGCTGCGGCTTTGGGCGCTGCCCGGTGGGGCGCCGCGCGGCGTGCTGCGGCCGCCGATCGGCCCGGATGCCGAGGGCGAGCTCTACGCTGTCGCGCTCTCGGCCGATGGCAGTCGCGCCTTCGCCGCCGGTTACACCGGGCGGAGCTGGGACGGGAATTTCTGCATCTATGTCTTCGACACCACGAGCCGGCGGCTGATCGCGCGGCTGCCCGGGCTGCCGGCGCCGGTCCTGCACCTGGCCGTCTCGCCGGATGGCACGCGGCTCGCCGCGGCGCTCGACGGCCGCGCCGGCATCCGGGTCTGGGATGCCGGGACCGGCCGGTTGCTCGGCGAGGACACCGCATATGCGGGCGCGGCGCGGATGCTGGCCTTCGATGCCGCCAACCGCTTCGCAGTCAGCGCCGCCGATGGCCGCATCCGGGTCTATGACGCCACCGGGCGCAAGCTGGCGGAGAAGGTGCCGCTGGCCGGCGCCCGGCCCTATGGCATCGCCATCTCGCCCGATGCGACCCTGCTGGCGGTCGGCTACGAGGATCGGCTGCGGGTCGATATCCTCGCCCTCGCCGACCTTCGCAGCCTGCTCGCCCCCGATGTCGCCGGGCTGGCCGGGGAGGGGTTGCCGGCGGTTGCCTGGGCCAGCGACGGCCGGGGCGGGGTGCAGCTGCATGCCGCGGGCTATGCCCGGCGAGCGGGCGGGCCTTCCGGCTTCGTCATCCGCCGCTGGGCCGATTTCGGCCTCGGCCCGCCGAGCGACATCGCCGCGGCGCGCGATACCATCACCCAATTGCTGCCGCTGCCGCAGGGCGGGCTGGCCTTCGCCGCGGATGACCCAGGCTGGGGCCGGCTGGCCGCCGATGGCACCCTGGCCCAGGGGCCGCGTCCGGTGACCGCCGAGTGGCGGGCGACGGCGGCAAGCCTGGCGATCGCGCGGAATGGGTTGCGGCTGCGCTTCGCCCTGGCGCCAGGCGCGGCGCCGCTGGTCTTCGATGCCGCGGAGGGCCGGATCGAAGCCCCCGACCCGGCGGAATCCCTGGCGCCGGCCCGCACCACCTCCGGCCGCATCGCGGTGGCCGACTGGCGCAACACCAACCGGCCGCGGCTCGGCCAGGGCGCCAATGCCACCGTGCTGCGGTTGGGCGAGCGGGAGTTCGCCCGCAGCCTCGCCATCCTGCCGGGCGAGCGGGGCTTCCTGCTCGGCACCGACACCCATCTGCGCCGCTACGACGCCGCTGGCGTGCCGCAGGAGGCGCTGGCCCTGCCGGGCGCCGCCTGGGGGCTGGCCGTCGCCGGCAATGGCGTGGTGGCCGCGGCGCTCGGCGACGGCACGCTGCGCTGGTACGGGCCGGCGGAGGACGGCCGGCTGGCCGAGCGCGGCGCCCTTTTCGTCCATGCCGATGGCCGCCGCTGGGTGCTGTTCACCCCGGATGGGCTGTTCGACCATGCGCCGGAGGGCGGCCAGGACCTGGTCGGCGTCCACCTCAACCGCGGCCGGGCGCAGACGACGGAATGGGCCAGCTTCCGCCAGGCCTACCGTGCCCTCTTCGCGCCCACCGAAACCCGTGCCCGGATCGCCGGGGATGCGGCGCCGGCGGCGGCGCGGGTCGCCAGCCTCGGCGCGGTGCGGGAGCGGATCGACCGGCTGCCGGTGCTGAGCCCGGGCGAGGCCTGCGCGGTGCTGGCGGATGGCGGATGCCAGCCACTCAGCTGGGGCGGCGGCGTGCTGCCGGAGGGGGCGACGGCGCTACGGCTCGGGCTGGTGGCGGAGGATCGCGGCCTTGGCCTCGGGCCGCTGGATGTGGTGGTGAACGACCGCATCGCGGTGCGCGGCATGCCTGCCGCCGGGGCGGCCAGCATCGAGGTGCCGCTCGACCCCGGACCGAACCGCATCGCCACCCGGCTCTACGCCGAGGACCGCACCCTTTTCGCCGAGGGGCCGGGGCTGGAGCTGCGGCGGGAGGGCGAGGCGCAGCCGCCGCCCGATGCCGGAAGGCTGCTGGTGCTGGCGATCGGCGTCGACCGCTATGCCAACCCGGAGCTGAATCTGCGCTTCGCCGTCGCCGATGCCCGCACCGTGGCGGAGACCCTGCGCAGCGCCGGCGGCGGCTTGTTCCGGGACGTCCAGGTGACTTTGCTGACCGATGCCGAAGCCAGCCGCGCCGGCGTGCTGGCGGCGCTGGACGCGCTGGCCGAGCGGGCGCGGCCGGAGGATACCTTTGTGCTCTATATCGCCGGCCACGGGCTGCGCACCGAGCCGGACCGGCGCTTCCTCTTCCTGCCGGCGGATGTGCGCGACGTCTCCTCCCTGGCCGCGCTGCGCGGCCAGGCGCTGGACGATGAGGCGCTGGTCGGGGCCATTGCCCGGATCCGCGCGCGCGATGGCTTCCTCTTCATTGACACCTGCCACGCCGGGCAGCTGACGGTGGACAGCCTCTCGGCTCTCGGCAACGAGACCGGGCGCTTCCTGCTGGCCGCCAGCACCAGCGTGCAGGAAGCCCTCGACAGCTACGACGACCGCAACGGGCTGTTTGCCGTCGCGGTGCGCGAGGGGCTGGGTGGCAGGGCGGCGGTGGATGGCGAGGGGCGGGTCAGCGCGCTGGCTCTCGGCGAATGGGTAACGCGGCGGGTGCCGCAACTGGCGGCGGAGAAGCGGCATCGGCAGGATGCGGTGTTCCGCACGGCGCAGCGCGACCTGCGCAGCTTTCCGCTGGCGCGGGTGGCGCGGTAGGGAAGCACCGGGGGCTCCTGGTGTCCTGACCCTTCCGTTCGCCACATTTCGTGACGAGCTTCAGGTTCGGGACACTGGACCGCACGCCGCCGCGGGCTGACCCCGGCTTCATCTCCAGCCCGGGTCAGCGCCGCTCGAAATCCACCCGCTCCTCGACCGGCAGGCCGAGCAGCCGGCGTCGCAGCACGTCCAGGCCGAGTTCCGCCGCGCCCAGGCGGACCCAGTCGCGGTTGCCGATCAGCCTGGCCTCGCGCGAGACCGTGCCCGTGGCATCGGCGACGCCGAGGCAGATGCGCCCGCCGGCATCATTGCCCTCCTCCAGCGCCACCAGCACCGCCAGCGCATGGCTGGCGCCGCTGCTCTCGCGCAGGCCCGCCGCCACCTGCGCCGCCGCCTCCGGCGTGATCACCGCCACCGCCACGCCACAGGCGGCGCCGAGCTGTGCCAGGTCGCGCGCCACCACGCCGCGGCGGAACCGCGTCTCGGCGCCCGGCCCCTGCACCAGCCGCGCGGCGATGCCGCCGCCGGTCAAGGTCTCCGCCACCGCCAGCGTGCCGCTGCCGAGCGCCTCCAGCACCACGCCTTCCAGGGTCTGGTCATCCTCGGCGACGATGAAATTGCCGAGCCGCCGCCGCACCTCGGCCTCCATCGGCGCGAGGATCGCCTCCAGCCCCGCGGTATCGGCGGCGCGCGCCGCCAGCTTGGTTTCGAGCTGCGGGTAATGCGCCTGGAAGCCGAGCTTCACTGCATTCGCCGGCGCCATCGCCTCGATGCCCGCCAGCATGTCGTCGGCCCGGCTCTCGCCGATGCCGAAGGAGTGGAAGCGCTTCAGCCGTGTCACCCTGGCGCGGCCTTCCTTCGCCAGCAGCCGGGGGATGATCTGCTCGTCCAGCATGCGCCGCATCTCGCGCGGCACGCCGGGAGTGAAGTAGAAGCGGGCGCCGTCGATGGTGACGGCGAAGCCGCAGGCGGTGCCGATCGGGTTATCAATGAACTCGGCGCCGTCCGGCAGCATCGCCTGCTTGCGGTTGTTCGGCGGCATCGGCCGGTTGCGCTTCGCGTAGAAGGCTTCCATGCGCGCCAGCCAGGGCTCGTGCAGCACCAGCGGCACTCCGGCCGCCTCGGCCGCGACCTCCTGGCTGAGATCATCCACCGTCGGGCCGAGCCCGCCGTTCACGATCACCACCTCGGCCCGCGCCGCGGCCTGGCGAAAGGCGGTCAGCAGGGCAGGGCGGTCATCGCCCACGGTGGTGCCCCAATGCACGCCGAGATCGACCTCGACCAGCCGGCGGGCGATATGGCCGTAGTTGGTGTTGACGGTCTTTCCGGTGAGGATCTCGTCGCCGGTGCAGAGGATCTCGATGCGCATTGCGCGTCCTTATTCGTTGGGCTGGCGTTGCCGGCAGCATAGGCCGGATCGGTGCGCCGGCGAGTCCCGGAGGCGCGGTGGATGAGGACGCTGCTGATCGTGTTCCACTCCAACACCGGCGGCACCCGGCAGATGGCCGAGGCGGCGGCGCGCGGCGCGGCCGCCGAGGCCAGGGTGCTGCTGCGCCACGCCGATGATGCCGGGCCGGAGGCGCTGCTGGACGCCGATGGGGTGATCTTCGCGACGCCGGAGACCCTGGCGGCGATCGCCGGGCCGATGAAGAGCTTCTTCGACCGTTGCTACTACCCGGTGCTCGGCCGCATCGAGGGGCGACCTTACGCGGTGATGGTCTGCGCCGGCAGCGACGGGCAGAACGCGATCCGCCAGCTTGCCCGCATCGCCACCGGCTGGCGGCTGCGCGCCATCGCCGAGCCGATCCTGGTCTGCACCAGGGCACAGACACCGGAGGCGATCCTGGCGCCGAAGACCATCCCGGCGGCGGAGCTGGCGCGCTGCGAGGAACTGGGCGCCGGCTTCGCCGCGGGGTTGGCGATGGGGGTGTTCTGAGGTCCCGGGAGAGTGTCCGGCAGAAGCGAAGGACCCGGCCCCGAGCCTGAACGCGCGCCTACACCATCATGGTCGGAGCTGATCCTAGGACATGCACATCTCGGAAATTCGAGCGAACTCAGATACCTGGAGATGTGCTGATCTATCCGTAAGGCGTTGTTTCCAGAGCATTCCAGCTAGATGTGTGGCCATCAAACCCATTGTTCCTGGGGGCGAATTTTACAAATACCTGTGGTTTTGCGGGATCGCCGGCCGGCTCGCACGGCACTGCGTGCCAGCCGGGAACTGTCGTGCGGCAGGCGATGGCAATAGGATGCGCCATGCCGCCACCGCTCCTCGTCACCTTCGTCGGCTGCACCTCGGGCCTCTGGCAGGTCGATCGCGTCAGCCCAGTCATCGGCGAGGCGCTGCCCATGGCCGCGCGGCTGGCCGTGCTGGAAGGCGCCGGCGCCGCACCGCCGCCGGAGGCCGCCTGGGCGCTGCGCGGCGTGACCAGCAATCCGCGCTACACCAACCGGGCGGAGCTGAACGCGTTGGGCGCGGTGCAGCAGGGGCTGCTGCGGCCGCAGGCGACCCGCGCCGCGCTGATCCCTATCCGCAAGACGGAGGCTTGGTGGGCACTGGCGCAGGATGAACGCCGGGCGATCTTGGAGGAGCAGTCGCGACATATCGGCATCGGCATGGAATACCTGCCGGCCGTCGCCCGCCGCCTGTACCACAGCCGCGAGCTGGGTGAGCCCTTCGACTTCCTCACCTGGTTCGAATACGCGCCGGAGCACGCGGCGGATTTCGAGGAACTGGTTCGCCGCCTGCGGCAGACCGCCGAATGGGCCTATGTGGACCGCGAGGTGGATATCCGCCTGAGCCGCACTTAGCTCGACTTTGGCCAATTCTCGAAGAGGCTCTAATAATTTCAAGGCTTTATTCTGAACGAGGCAGTGCAAGCTAAGTCACTGACCTTGCAGGTGTTTGCCCGAAATTGGCCAAAGCCCAGCTCAGATACAACCGAATTAGAAGAAACGGCATTGAATGATAAAATCGCGATTTCATTGACATATACATCTTGAAGCTGTGTTCATATGTTTGCTGACATCTAGCCTCCTGCGCGATGCTGTTAGCCAATATCTCTGTAAAAAGGGAAACGCTTCTTTGCTTTTCTATTATCCAGGAAAGGAATTAAGATATGATTTCATCTTTACGCAAACTTACTCTTGAAGAGCTTGATCAGGTCAGCGGCGGTACATCCTACTACGATCCATGTGATCCTTGCTGCCCTACTCCACCACCTACTCACGGAAAGCCTGGAAAAAAAGGAAATAACGGCTTTGGCAATGGTGGAGGAGATGGTTCTCCGAACGGTAAAGAGGATATAAACCGCTAAGTATAGATGAGACAAATATTATAATAACATTATATAGGGCCCATTGTGGCCCTTATTTTTCTCGTATATTTGGACTAAGCTGAAATTAGGCCAGTTTTCCTGACCGTCCGGCGACAAAATTGCTCGTTGCCTTGAATGCCCCTCGTAGCGGTTGGGTTTGCTGCTCTATCGGCTGAGCATAGACAGCTCGAAATCCCCTCACAGACGCTCGGCGCGCGCCCGGGACCCGCGCAAAATGGCGGAAAAGGCTGCGCTCGCGGTGGCGCCGAAATTGGCTAAAGTCGAGCTTAGGGTCCGCTCCCAAAGCCACTCACGGTTGATCTGGTCTGACCGCTCGCGCTGCCGCTGCTCAATGATTGGGTCTCATCAGACTATGGACAGCGGCATTGGACTTCAGGATCTCGCATCCCGTCGCACCGGTGATCGACCTGGGCCGAGACGGGCTTGTTGGCGCGGGTGCGTGCCCTGCCGGTCGGGATGCTGCGCGGCCATCCCGACCTGAACCTGGATAGATGCTCCGCGCGCCAAGCGCGGCTGTGACCTCACCGACCCCAAGCCGACGGAACGGGCCAAGCGAGGCACGAAGTACCATGTGGCGGTGGACGGGGACGGCGTGCCGGTGGCCCGCGCATGCCGAGTGAGAGACCGCGGTCGATTCAGAGCCCGGCGCGTGATCCGATCCCGGCGCCCGAAGCGTCGGGTGAACCGGCCGATCAGCCCGCTTCGGGCTTCAGGCATTCCGCGACATAGGGCAGGAAATGCGCCACCGTCGGCGTTTCCAGATCCTTCACCTTCGCTGCTTCGTCGAAGCGCCGCAGCCGCACCGCCGCCGTGGCCTGGGGCAGGGCGGCGAAATGGGCCGCCTCCGCCGCCGACATCGGTCCGCCCTGCAGCGCCAGGCTCAGCACCGAATCCTTCGACAGTTTGGCGAAGTAATCCGCCTTGGTGGCGCAGAGATAGCGCTTGGCGGCGACATGCAGCCGCACCGGCTCGATCACCTCCGGCACGAACCAGGCGGCGAGGAAGGCGTGGCCCGGCGCCTCATGCCGGTCGTCGACGCCCTGCTCCGCCGGGCGGTCGCCGAGGTCATGCACCAGATGGCCGATGTCGTGCAGCAGGCAGGCGGTGATCAGCGCCGCATCGCCGCCCGCGCGCTCGGCCTGCCGGGCGGCCTGCAGGGCGTGCTGGCGCTGGGTGATGTCGTGCAGCCCGTACCGGCCATCCGCCTTCAGGGTCAGCAGATCGGCAATGCGGTCGAGGCGCTGAACGCCAAGCTGCGCAGCGCGGTCCGCACCCGCGGCCACTTCCCGACCGACGAGGCCGCACTGAAGCTGCTCTATCTGGTCTTGAGCAGGACCGAGAAGGAATGGACCATGCCAGCGCGTGAGTGGTCCATGGCCAAGGCCCAGTTCGCCGTCCTGTTCGGCAACCGCTTCAATAAGGCCATGGCCTGACCGTGTCGTTCAACCGACCGGCCATACACGGAAATTCCGACACTCCCCACGGACCGGAGACAATCCAAGCACGCCCCGCCACTGCAATCTTCTCCCGATTGTCGCCGACGAATGGCAGGGCAGTTGCCCCGGCGCGCTGGGGCACCCCGCGGTTTGGCCAGAGCGCGCCCTGCGACCCGGCGCGGGCCGCGCTGCTCACCAAGCTCCATGCGAGGAACCACCGGCTCGTGACGGAGGGCGCGCCGTTCGATGCCCGCCACGCCCCCGCATGCTGCTCTGGCGGATGCGCCACGCCGACCGCAGCCTGACGCATCTTCCGGCGAGGCTGGGCCGAGTGGCGCGCCTACTCCACGCTGGCCCCGGAAAGCCGCACCAGCTCCGCCGTGCGGGCGATCTCGGCGGCCTGGAAGCTGGCGAATTCCTCCGCCGTGCTGCCGACCGGCTCGTAGCCGAGCTGGCGCATGCGGGTCCGCATCTCCGGCGGCTTCATCGCCGCGGCGATCTCCTCCGACAGCCGGGTGATCACCGGGGCCGGCGTCCCCGCCGGGGCGAAGACGCCGAGCCAGCTCTGGAAGGCGTAGCCGGGCACCGTCTCGGCGACCGTCGGCACCTCCGGCAGCTCCGCCGAGCGTTCCGGCCAGGTGATGCCGATGGCCCGGACCTGGCCGGCGCGGACCTGGTTGATGCTCTCGACCACCGGGGCGAAGATCAGGTCGACCCGGCCGGAGACCAGATCCGCCATCGCCGGCGCACCGCCGCGGTAGTGGATCTGGGTGAAGCGCACGCCGGTCTCCTTCTCGAACAGCACCGCGGCGAAATGCTGGGAGGTGCCGGCGCCGCCGGTGCCGGCGTTGAGCCCGCCGGGGCGGGACTTCGCCAGGGCGATCAGCTCCGCCACGCTGCGTACCGGCACGGATGGATGCACCACCAGCAGGCAGGCGCTGAGGACCACCAGCGAGACCGGGGCGAAGTCGCGCGCCACATGGAAGGGCAGGTTGCGGTACAGGGTCTGGTTCACCGCATGGGTGCCCATCGCCCCCATCACCAGCGTGTAGCCGTCCGGCGCGCTGCGGGCCGCGGCCTCGGAGGCGACGTTGCCGCCGGCGCCGGTCCGGTTCTCCACCAGCACCGACTGGCCGAGCGCGGGGGTCAGCGCCTGGGCGACGACGCGGGCGGTGGTATCGGTGCTGCCGCCGGGGGCGAAGCCGACCAGCATGCGGATCGACCGGTCGGGGCTCCAGACAGCCGGCGCGGCGGGCTGGGCGCGGGCGGCGAGGGGTAGAGCGGCAAGCATCGGTAGCAGGGCACGGCGCTGCATCACGGATCCTCCTCCCTGCGGGGCCTTTGGCGGCCCCGTCGTTTGCGGGTGGCACGCAGGCCCCCAAGGCCGACGCTAACAGGCCGCGAGCACGGCCCGCCAGCACGGCGTCACCCTGTGGCGACGAAGCCTCACCTGCCGATGATTGCGCATGTTCCGAGAATAAACGATGTCGCGAGGTCTCGATATTGCTGTAGGTCCATTCCCATGTGACAACATTATCATCACGAATGAGCAATTTTTCGACTGTTGTGCCAGTCGGCCGGCATGCCTATGCCGCATGTGCTCCTGCGGTGCCCTCACGGGCACCCAGCCTACGCGGACGCCTGGTGATGCTGGTACTCGGCCTGGTTGCGGCACTGGCCGGGCTTACCGGCCTCGCCCTCTGGCAGGCGCATAGCGCGGCGCGGATCGAGTACAAGGCCCAGATGCTCGCCACCACCCGTGCCCTCGCCAGGGTGGTGGACCATGAATTCCTCTGGGCCGAGGCGCTGGTGCACGGCCTCGCCTTCAACCCCGCCCTGCTCGCCAGGGATTACGGCAGCTTCCTTGATGCCGCGCATGCCGTCACCGAAGCGCTCGGCGTGCTGGCGATCTCCGTATCGACGCCCGACGGGATGCAGCGCATGAACACCGGCGCCCTCCCCGAGGACATCGCGGCCGGCCTGCCGGCACCGCCGGAGGTCATGCGCGTCTTCCAGACCGGCCGCACCGAGATCGGCGATCTCGCCGCCGGCTGCGCGAACGGCCAGCGGCGCATCGTCCTCGCGGTGCCGGTGCGTGCGGCGCCGACCGCGCCGGTGCAGCAGGTCCTCAGTGTCACATTGCCGAGCAGCCGCCTTTCGGCGTTGCTGGTCCAGCCGGAGCTTCCCCCCGGCTGGGTGGCGACCGTGCTGGACCGCAGCAACACCATCGTGGCGCGCACCCGGCGGGAGGCCGAGGCGCTCGGCCTGCCGGCCCCGGCACGCCTGCGGGACGCCTTCGTGGTGAAGGACGAAGGCATGGTGGAGGCACTCCACTGGCTGGAGGCCGAGCCGGTGACAGCCGCGGTCGCCCGCACCCCGGTGTTCCGCTACACGGTGGCGATCAGCACGCCGGAGCCCGGCTTCAGCGCGGCCCGCTACGCCTCGGTGCGCGATTTCGCCGGGCTGGTGATGCTGGTGGCGGCCGCGGCGCTCGCCATGACGCTGCTGCTGACCCGGCGGCTGGGCCTGGCGCTGCGCCGGTTGGCCCGACCCGATGCCGCGGGCGGCGGCCTGGCCGAGCTGGCGGAATTGAGCGCCTCGCTGGCCAGCGAGCGCGCTGCCCGCGATGCCGCGGAACGCGCCGCGCACGACCACGCCGCCTGGCTGGAGGCGGCGCAGCAGGCGGCCGAGATCGGTGTCTGGGAATGGTGCGCGACGGCGGACCGGCTGCACTGGTCGATCGGCGTGGCGACGCTGCTCGGCCTGCACGCCAGCGGCGGGGTGCGGCCGGGGCTGGTGATGCGGCGCCTCCGCCGCCGGGTGCTGCCAGCCGACCGGGCCGCCTTCGATGCGGCGATGGATGCCGTAAGAGCCGGCCGCAGCGACGACATCGGCCTCGAATTCCGGCTGCGCCGGGCGGATGGCGCGCTGCGCTGGCTGCGGGTCCAGGGCAGCCGGATGCCGGGCCGGCGGGGCGAGAAGGCGCCGCGGGTGCTTGGCGCCCTGCTGGACGTCACCGCCCGCCGGGCCTGGGAGGCCGACGGGGAGGCGCTGCTGCGGAAGCAGGAATTCCTCGCCGGCGAGATCCACCACCGGGTCAAGAACAGCCTGCAGCGCGTCGTCGGCCTGCTGCTGATGCAGGCCCAGCGCGCCACCCCGGAGGCCGCGGCGCAACTGCGCGACGCCGCCGGCCGGGTCGTCACCTTCGCCGCGGTGCATCGCCGGCTGTACGAGGCGCTGGGCAGCAACCAGAGCGATGTCGGCAGCTATTTCAACGGGCTGGTCGAGGATCTGCGCAGCTCGCTGGTGCGTGGCGTGGCCGGGCGCGACCTGCGGCTGGTGGTCGAGCCGGAGATGCTGCTGACGCCGGAGCGGCTCTCGCCGCTCGGCATCGTGGTGACCGAGCTGCTGACCAATGCGCTGAAATACGGGGCCGGCACGGTGACCCTGCGAATTGCCGGGGAGGGCACGGATATCGTCGTGGCGGTGGAGGATGAGGGCCCCGGCTTCCCGCCAGGCTTCGAGCCGCGTCAGTCACGCGGCCTCGGCATGCGGGTGGCGATGGCGTTGACCCGCGAGGCCGGCGCCACCCTGGAGATCGACCGCGCCGCCGCCGGCGGCCGGGTGGTGGTGCGGCTGCCACAGGGCTGATCCGGCCAGGCCTTGGCTGAGCCGGCGTTCACGCCTTCCACGATCCGCCCTAAGGCGTGTTTGCTTCAACAAGCTGAAGCAAGCAGGCTCCGGCCTTGTTGGCTGCGCGTGCCTCGCGCTTCCGGTTGTTCCGGCCGCGGGCGATCACGCCCTACCGCTTCAGGATGTGCGTCGCCAGCACCTCCAGCACCACCGCGCCGTCGCTGGTGCGGGTGCCGGTGTAGCGGAACCGCGCCACGCCGCGGTCCGGCTTGCTGCGGGAGGGGGTGAGCTCCTCCACCCGTCCGGTCACCGCGATCTCATCGCCTGGCCGCACCGGCGCCGGCCAGCGCAGCTCCATCCCCGCGCCGCCCATCGAGACCTGCTCCATGAGGCCGGTGCGGAGCATGTGGCCGAAGGTGGCGGCCAGGGTGTGCAGCCCGCTGGCGATGAGGCCGCCGAAGGGGCCGGCCGCCGCGCGCACCGGATCCACATGGAAGGGCTGCGGGTCGTAGCGGCGGGCGAAGTCGAGGATCTCTTCCAGCGGCATCACCATGGTGCCGAAGGCGAAGTCCTGGCCGACCGAAAGCTCGTCGAAGGAGCGGATGGGATCCATGCGCGGCCTCCTACATCAGCGACTGCATGTCGCCGTCCACCGCCAGCGCCTGGCCGCTGATGGTGGCGCCGAAGGGGGAGCAGAGATACAGCGCCATGTTGGCGATGTCCTCAGGGGTGACGTAGCAGCGCAGCGAGACCGGCCGCAACGCCTCCGCCTCCTGCTCGGCGAAGCTGCGGCCATTGGCCTGTGCCTTGGCCTCCAGCACCCGGCGGATGCGATCGCCGGCGACGAGGCCGGGCAGGATGGCGTTCACCCGGATGCCCTCCGGCCCCAGCTCGATGGCGAGCGACTTGGTGAAGCCGATGACCCCCCATTTCGCCGCGGCATAGGGGCTGCGCAGCGGAAAGCCGAAGCGCCCGGCGGCGGAGGAGAGGTTGACGATGGAGCCGCCGCCCGCGGCCCGCAGCGCCGGCACCGCGCGGCGGGCGCAGTGGAACATCGCCTCCAGGTCGATCTTCAGGGTGCGGCTGAGGGCCTCCGGCGTCACATCCTCGACCCGCGCGGTGGGGCCGGCGATTCCGGCATTGTTCACCAGCACGTCGAGCCCGCCGAGATGGGCGACGGCGGCATCGACGAAGCCCTCGCAGCCTTCGACGCTTTCCATGTCGGCGTAGGTGCTGGGGTGGGGACAGGCCGCCAGCGCCTCCCGGTCCACGTCGCAGAGGAAGACCCGCGCGCCACAGCTCGCGAACCCATCGGCGAGGGCGCGGCCGATGCCGCCGGCGCCGGCGGTGATCGCCACCCTGACCCCATCCAGCCGTACCGTCAGCGGCGCCGTATTGCCTGGCATGTCGCGTCTCCCTTTGTCGCAAGGCGAGACTAGGGCGGATCGCGGAGGGCGCGAACGCCCCGAAGCGTGAATCCGCCCTTCAGTCAGGCTGCCGCCGATCGCGGTTCGGAAAATGTCGGGGGCAGGGTAAGATCATCTCGATCTCGTTGCGGAGTTGTCGATGACCGCTGTGCAGACCGTCCTGATCGTCCTTCTCCTGCTCGCCCTCTTCACCGCCGCCCGCGGCATCCGCACCGTGCCGCAGGGCGAGGTCTGGACGGTGGAGCGCTTCGGCGCCTTCACCCGGCTGCTGCAGCCCGGCCTCAACATCATCATCCCCTTCATCGACCAGGTCGGCCGCAGGCTGAACGTGCAGGAGGTGGTGCTCGACATCCCCGAGCAATCGGTCATCACCCGCGACAACGCCTCGGTCGCGGTGGACGGCATCGTCTATTACCGGGTGATGGAGCCGGCGAAGGCAGCCTATGCGGTGCAGGACATGCAGGCGGCGCTGACCGCCCTGACCATGACCAACATTCGCGCCGTCATCGGCGAACTCGACCTCGACCAGACCCTGTCCAGCCGGGAGCGCATCAACTCCTCCCTGCTCACCATCCTCGACGGCGCCACCGAGCCCTGGGGCATGAAGGTCAGCCGGGTGGAGCTGCGCAAGGTGGAGCCGCCGGACAACCTGGTCCGCGCCATGAACCTGCAGATGACTGCGGAGCGCGAGCGCCGCGCCACCTTGCTGCGGGCGGAGGGCGAGAAGGCGGCGCTGATCCTGGCCGCCGAGGGGCGCCGTGAATCCGCCATGCGCGACGCCGAGGCGCGCGAGCGCCTGGCCCAGGCCGAGGCGACGGCCACCCGCATGGTGGCCGAGGCCGCCTCAGGTGCGGGCGAGAGCGCGCTGCGCTACTTCATCGCCGAGAAATACGTGAAAGCTTTCGAGGCGATGGGCAGCAACCCCGCCAACAAGCTGGTGATCGTGCCCATGGAGTCGGCTGGCCTCGCCGGCGGCATCACCCAGGCGCTGGAGCTGCTGCGGGGGACCGGCGGGGCGCCGCTCCCGGCGCCGCCCCCGCCCCCTGGACTGCCGGAAGGGACGGGGCCATGGAGCCGGGGCTGATCTGGATCCTGGCCGGGCTGCTGCTGCTGCTCGCCGAACTGGCGCTGCCGGGGGTCTTCCTGATCTGGGTCGGGCTGGCGGCGACCGGCACCGGGGCGGTGAAGCTGTTGACCGTCACCGGCTTCGGGACGGATGTGGCGGTATTCATCCTGCTGCTCGGCGCCGGCATCGCCCTGTCGCTGCGGCTGCGCCGGCTGCGGCCGGCGGGGCCGGCGGTGAATGCGCCGGAATCCGGGCTGGTAGGCCGCAGCGGGCTGCTGCTGCCGATGGACGGCCCCGGCCTCAGAGTGCGGATCGGCGACAGCGACTGGCCGGCCCGGCTGCCGCGCGACGTTCGGGTGCCGGAAGGGCCGGTGCAGGTGCGGGTGGAGGCGGTAAACGGCACGACGCTGGTGGTGCGGCCACTCGGCTGAGGTCAGCCCGGAGGCGCTGCGGCTGTGCCGGCGGCGGCCGGGCCAGCCGGCGCTTCGGCACCTCATGCCGCACCAGCTGCCCATCGCCATTGGCGTCATGGGTGCGGAACCAGGCATCCGGATGCGTCCGCAGCTCCTTCATCGTCACCCGCCCGTTGCGGTCGGCGTCGGCGGCGCGGAAGCTGGCCTGGGCCTCGAGGTGGCCGGCGATCTCCCCAGGCTCCAGCGTACCGCTGCGGTGGCGGTCGGACTGCTCGAAGCGGCGGCGCATCCAGCTCCAGACCTCATCATGGGTGACGCGCCGGTCCTGGTCGGCATCGGCATCGGCATCGGCATCGAATGGGTCGCCGCCGGACAGCCCGCCCGGGCTACCCCACGGGAACAGCCAGGGGTTCCCTGGGCCGCGGCGCCGACTGGCAGGACCAGCAGGGCGCCGCGCGCCTGGGCAAGGACGGGCCGCATTGATGTCTCCATGGCAGGGCAGCAGGGTAGCGCGATGCCGAGCCAGCCGCGTCAGCAGGATGGAATGGAAGAAGACCTAGCGCAGAATCTCGCCCTTCTACCCGAACCAATCGGTGGCGGTGGAGGCGACGAGGATGCGCTGTGCGGCGATCCGGAAGAAGGCGCGGGCGATGGGCATCGTCACCACCGGCCGGGCGGCGACCAGCGCCGGGAGAAGGAGGGATCCGCACGGATCGTGGAGTTTGACCCAGGGTTTCCCCGGGGTGCTCGCGCCCTCTGCCTATGCCGCCAGCCTGAACACCACCGGCCCCGTTTCGTGCCTCCAGGACCGGCCGGAGGCATCCGGATGGACAAGGTGCAATGCCGCCGTAAGGCTGGGCCGGGCCGGCGGAGGCCACCGCGGCCGGGCCGGTTTTTGGCCGTGCCGGCCGCCGGGGCTTGAATTTCCTCCTTGAACCATGGCGGGCGACGGGCAACATCCTGGTCATGGACAGTTCCCGGCGCTCCGGCCCGCATGGCCGGGACCCGCTCCCGCCCGTTCTCGACATGACACCGGACGGGGAATTCCGCGACCCGCTGCCGCCCTCGCAGCGCGGCTGGGTCGACCGCGCCCTGGCGCGGCTTGGCGGCGCGGCGCTGCTGGTCACCCTGGTGACCGGCGGGCTGCTGGTGGTGGCGCTCGCCGTCCTCTTTGTCGGCCTGCTGCTGCCGGTGGCGCTCGGCGCCGGGCTGATCGCCTTCGTCTCGATCTGGTGGCGAATGCGGCGATTGCGAGCGTCCGGGGGAGGCCGCCCGGTACGCTTCGTGGTGCTCCGCCGCTGAACGGTGGCCGAGCAGCGCCAGCCACCCTTTGTTGTCGACCCGCGCCGTCTCTACGAGGTCGGGCGCGATGGGACCCCACGGACCGATACCGCCGAGCCGCCGGAATGGCTTGGCCCGCGCCACCTGCGGCTGCTGGGCTGGGCGGCGCTCGGCGCCGGGCTGACCGGCGGGCTGGCGGCGCTGAGCGTCGCCTGCCTTGCGCTCGGGGCACGGCTCTGGGCGGCGGGCTTCGCCCTGGCGGTGGTGGCGGCCTCGCCGCTGCTGGTGCTGGGGCCGGTGCTGGACTGGTGGCGGCACCGGCGGCCGCGGCGCCAGCGCCACCGCAGCCGGCCGGAGGGCTTTCCTGAGAGCGGCCCTTCCCTTGACGGTTTCCATCCCCACCGGGAATGATGGCGACATGATCCACCGCTGCGCCAAGCCCGCGACCTCGAAGAAGTGCCCCGCAAGGGGCACCCTGGATCGTCGCGCGCGGTAAGCCACAGCGCCACAGGATCAGGTTGGACCCCGCCGGTTTGGACGGGGTCACTTTCAGGTCCCGTCTCCGGCACGAGAGGAGACGGACCCCCATGGAAGCGAGCCACCCGGTACCCGGCGGCCTCTGGCTGCCGCTTGTCACGCCGTTCCGCGACGGCATGCTCGACGAGACGTCGCTGCGCCGGCTGGTGCGGCACTATGCCGGCGAGCCAATCGACGGCCTGATCCTCGCCGCCACGACGGGCGAAGGTCTCACCCTCGACGAGGCGGAGGTCGAGCGCCTGGTCGCCCTCGCCGCCGGGGCGCTGGCCGCGGCCGGGCGGCGCCTGCCCCTCTTCCTGGGCCTCGCCGGAAGCGACACGCGGAAGGTGGCGCAGGCGCTGGAGCGCAGCGCGGCATGGCCGCTCGATGGCTATCTCGTCACCTGCCCCTACTACACGCGGCCGTCCCAGGAGGGGATGCTCCGCCACTTCTCCGCACTGGCCGAGGCCACCGCGCGGCCGATCATGATCTACAACATCCCCTACCGGACGGGGGTGAACCTCGGCAATGCGGCGATGCTGGACCTCGCCGCGCGCCCGAACATCATCGGGGTAAAGGACTGCTCGGCCGACATGGCGCAATCCTTCGACCTGCTCCGCCGCAAGCCGCCCGGCTTCGCGGTGCTCACCGGCGAGGACGCCTTCTTCCACCCCATGCTGACCCAGGGCGCCGAAGGCGGCATCGTGGCCTCCGCGCATGTCGAGACGCGCGCCTTCGCGGCGGTGCCCGCCTTGCTGCGCGAGGGCGACGGGCCCGGTGCGCTGGCGGCCTGGCGCGCGATCTGCGACCTGCCGCGGCTGCTGTTCGCGGAGCCGAGCCCCGCGCCGATCAAGCACTGGCTCTGGCGTGCCGGGTTGATCGACAGCCCCGAGGTGCGGCTGCCGATGATCGCCGTGAGCGACGGGCTCGCCACGCGGATCGGGCAGGAGGTGGAACGGCGCCGGACGGAGGCCATCCCTGCCGTGGCGGTGGGACGGGGCTGACAGGGCGGCGGGAGGGGGGCGGCGCCGGGTGACGCTGCCCTAGGCGGCGGCCGGCACCGCCGACGTCAGGCCGAACACCTCGGCCAGCAGCCGGTAGCTGCGCTGCCGTGCCGCGGCGTCGTGGCAGGGGCTGAGCACCGCCACCTCCTGCGCGCCATGCGCCGCTGCCAGCGCCTCCAGCTTCGCCTTCACCTGCTCCGGCGCGCCGACGATGGCCTTGGCCCGGATGCGGTCGAGATGCGCCCGCTCCATCGCCGAATAGGGGTAGGCCTCGGCCTCCGCGACGCTCGGCAGCGGCGGGAAGCGGCCGGTGTCGCGGAACAGCCGCCAGAGCTCGCGCGACTTGTAGAGCCGCCAGGCCTCCGCCTCGGTATCCGCGGTCAGCGCGAAGACGCCGAGCGCGGCATGCGGCGCGGCCAGCCGGCCCGGCTTGCCCGGATGCGGCTTGAAGTGCTCGCGGTAGAGCTGCATCACCTGCTCGCTGCCGGCGTCCGAGATGAAATGGGCGAAGCAGTAGGGCAGGCCGAAATAGGCCGCGACCTGGGCGCCGTAGTCGCTGGAGCCGAGCATCCAGACCTCCGGCCGGGTCGGCACCGCCGGCATGGCGGCGACGGCGCGGAACGCATGCCCCTCCGGCAGCCCGTCGCCGAGCCAGCCGAGCAGGTCCATCACCTGATTGGGGAAATTATCGGCGGCCTGATTGGCATTGGGGTTCAGCGCGAAGGCGGTGCGGCCGTCGCTGCCCGGGGCGCGGCCCAGGCCGAGGTCGATCCGGCCGGGGGCGATCGCCTCGGCGACCTTGAACTGCTCGGCCACCTTCAGTGCGGCGTAATGCGGCAGCATCACCCCGGCGGTGCCGACGCGGATGCGCCCCGTGGTGGCGGCGATGGCCGCAACCAGCATCTCCGGCGCCGCCCCGGCGTGGGACTGGCTGTTGTGGTGCTCGGCCAGCCAGTAGCGGCCATAGCCCCATGTATCGGCGAGCTTGGCCAGCGCCAGGGTTTCGCGGATCGCCTCATCGGCGCCGCGGCCGGAGGCGATCGTCGATTGGTCAAGAATGGCGAGGCCGAGGGTCATGCGGCAACTCTGGACGCGACGCGGGGAGAAGGGAAGCGGGTCACACCGGCTGGATCGGCAGGCCGAGCGGCCCGGCGATCCGGTCGAAATCCCGGTCGACATGCGGCAGCGGCACCGCATGGGCGATGCACCAGCCGGCGATCAGCAGATTCGCCATGCCGCGCGGGGTGATGCCGAGGCCGCGCAGCCGCCGGCAATGCGCCGCGGCGCGGATGGCCAGCGCCTTGGTCACCATCGGCACCAGGGTGAAGCGGCGGAGCCAGCCCTCGATCGCCTGAGCGCGTGCCTCGCTGGAGACGCCCTGCAGCACCTCCGGCAGGATGTTGTCGCCGATGACGTTGGGCTCGCCCCGGCCGGGCGGAGGCGCGAGTCGCCGGGGTTTCCGCCCGGCGCAGCACATTGGTCAGGACGCTGGTGTGGGCCGCGAGCAGCAGAGCGGCACCTGATCCTCATGGAGGGCGAAGGGCCGGGGGGCCTGGCCCCACTCCGGTTACCACCCGACAGCGCCTCGGCCGCCTCCCGCTGGCGGGCGGGCCCACCAGCAACCCTAGCCGCTGCTCGACCGCCGCCGTGCTGGTCGGGTGGCCGCCCGTTGCATGGTCTCGGCAGGCAGCCCGTCATCGAACGCGACGTTGGTGCGCATGGCGCGATATGCATGCAGCGTCCTTGCGCTACACAAGCATATTCAGAATGCGACCCGGCCAAACACCGCCGTCAGCAGCGCATACAGCGCCCCACCCACCAGGAAGCCGACCAGCGTGCCGTTCATCCGCACGTATTGCAGGTCGCGGCCGACCCGCAGCTCAATCTTCTCGGTCACCTGGGCGGTGTCCCAGCCGGCCACCACCTGGGCGATGAAGCTGGCGAGCTGGGTACGCGCCGCCGGCAGCAGCCGGGTGAGCACCCTCTCCACCGCGCGGTTCAGCCGGCTCCGCGCCAGCTCATCCTGTTCCAGCAGGCTGCCGGCATTGGCGAAGACGCCTTCCAGCAGCGCCACGGTGCGGCCCTGCGGATTGGCCGCATCGGCGATCAGGGCGGCTTTCAGCCGCGCCCAGATATCCTCGATCCAGGCATGGACGGTCGGGTGGGCCACCGCCTGGCGCAACGCCCGGCCGACGGCGGCGGCGCGTTCTGGGTCGGTTTCCAACCGGTCGATCTCCTCCCGCAGCCAGACATCGAAGGCGGCGCGGAGGTCGCTGTCGGAGGGCTCCATCTTCGCCAGCTCGGCATTGACGGAAGAGAGGATCCTGCGGGCGACCGCGGCGCCGGCCAGCCAGCCGACCAGCGCGCCGCCTTCGGCCCGGACCCGGGATTCGATGACAGTCCTCAGCTGGCCTTCCTTGGCCGCCAGGATGGTGCGGAGCTGGGCGATCGCCAGGTCGAAGACTTCGTGATGCTTGCCGCCTTCGACCAGGGCGCGCAGCGCCCGCGCCACGATGCGGGCGCCGCCCGGCCCGCCCGCCAGGCGCGGCAGCAGCCGGCTCAGCAGGCGGCGGGCGCGACCGTCCTCGAGACTCGCCAGCAGCCGTGGCAGGGAGGCGGCCAGCGCCTCGGCGGCCGGGCGCGCCGCCGCCGGATCGGCCATGAAGCTGCGGAAGATGCCGGCGAGGTCGAGCCGGCCGAGCACCCGGTGGACCTCCGCCTCGGTGAAGACATGGTTGGCGACAAAGCGGCCGAGGCCCTGGCCCAGCCGCTCCTTCTGGTTCGGGATGATGGCGGTGTGCGGGATCGGCAGGCCGAGCGGGCGGCGGAACAACGCCGTCACCGCGAACCAGTCGGCGATGCCGCCGACCACCCCGGCCTTCGCCGCGGCCTGCAGCATGTCCGTCCAGTAGCCCGGCGGCAGCGCGTAGCCGAGCAGGAGCAGCGCCCCCATTCCGGCGAGGAGGCCGGTGGCGATGGCGCGATGGCGGGCGAGGGCCACGCGCAGCGCGGCATCGGGGTCGGCAAGGGTCATTCGCCCGGACGCTACGCCGTCGCGCCGCCGATGGGGAGGGCAGACCCGCTTCCAACCGGGCCGCGGCGATCACGCGCTACGGCACCCGGATGTTCAGCGCCCGGACCAGATCCCGCCACTTGCCGCTCTCGGCCGCGAAGGAGCCGGCCCCTTCGGCCTGCGGCCGGGCCTCCGGCGTCCTCCCAGGGCAGGGTCCAGGGCAGATCGAGCGCCGGGCAACTCGGCGTGCCCGCCGCCTCCCTTGCCATCATGGTCGGGGCCGGCACCGCATGGGTTTGATCCTGCCGCCGCCTCGGCCATGCGCATTGCCCGGGCCATCCCAATCCGTGTGCCTGCCCATTCTCGCCACCCATTTGGCTGGATCTTGCAGCCCTCGGACGCCGGCCAGGGCAGAGGCTAGAGAAAGTCTTCCGCAAACCGGGGAGGGAGCGGGCCATGACGCCCCAGGCGCCAGCCTCGAAAGCCCCTTTTGGAATCAAGGGACAGGCGAGTTCTATGAAGGTTCGATCCTCAAACAGCGACCTCCCGGCTCAGGCCGGGGTCTGGGGGGACGCTTGTCCCCCCGGTGGGGGCAAGGCCCCCGTTCACCCTCAACCCTTAGCCTTGCCCCGCTCGATTGCCTCGAGGATCAGCCGCCGCGCCTCCGCCGCATCGCCCCAGCCGGCGACCTTCACCCATTTGCCCGGCTCCAGATCCTTGTAGTGCTCGAAAAAGTGCTGAATCTGGTCGAGGGTGATCTGCGGCAGGTCCGTGTAGTTGTGGACGGACTCGTAGCGCCGGGTCAGCTTCGGCGACGGCACGGCGATGATCTTCTCGTCGCCGCCGCCGTCATCCTCCATCCGCAGCACGCCGACCGGGCGGACGTTGATGACGGCGCCCGGGACGATCGGCCTGGTGTTGGCGATGAGCACGTCGATCGGGTCGCCATCCTCGCTCAGTGTGTGGGGGACGAAGCCGTAGTTCCCCGGGTAGCGCATCGGCGTGTAGAGGAAGCGGTCGACGATCAGCGTGCCGGCGTCCTTGTCCATCTCGTATTTGATGGGCTCGCCGCCGATCGCCACCTCGACGATGACATTGATATCCTCGGGCGGGTTCTTGCCGATGGCGATGGCGTCGATGCGCATGCGGCGGGCTCTCCGGTCGGTTGTAAGGACGCAGGCCGAAGCCTGCATCCGCATGGTGCGACGCAGCAATAACCCCGCGCCGGGTGCCCAGGCAAATGCCCCGCCGCCGCCCGGCACGCCGGAGGATCGGCGCCGTCAGCAGGCCAGATAGCCGCCGTCGACGTGGAGTTCCGCGCCGGTGATGTAACTCGCCTCATCCGAGGCGAGGAACAGGATGGCGTTGGCCACCTCGTCCACCTCGCCGGACCGCGCCAACGGCACATGGCCGAGCATCTTGGCGCGGAACACCGGGTCGGCCGTCGCGCCGCTGGTGCGCATCGGCGGCATCAGCCCGGGATGGACGCTGTTGCAGCGGATCTTCGCCGCGCCCTCCTGCGTCGCCACCGCCTTGGTCAGCAGCCGCACCGCCGCCTTGGAGGCGTTGTAGCCGCAGTGGATCCGCTCCTGCCCGACCACGCCGGAGATGGAGGAGAGATTGATGATGCTGCCGCCGCCGGCCTGCCGCATGGCGGCCACCGCGTATTTGGTGCCGAGGAAGACGCCACGGCCGTTCACCGCCATGAGACGATCCCAGAGCCCGGTGTCGTAGAGATCGTTGGTGGCGCTGCCGCTGATGCCGGCATTGTTCACCAGCACGTCCAGCCGGCCCCAGGCGGCGACGGCGGCGCCGACCGCGGCTTCCCACTGCTCCTCCTCTGTCACGTCCAGGTGCTGGAAGCGGGCGGTGCCGCCGGCCGCCTCGATGCCGGCGACCACCGCCTTCCCCTCGGCCTCCAGCACGTCGGCGACCAGGACCTTGGCGCCCTCCCGGGCGAAGACCCGCGCGGTGGCGGCCCCCATGCCGGATGCGGCGCCGCTGACGATGGCAATCTTATTGGCGAGACGCATGGACGTTCCTTCCCCCGGTGCGTTGTGTTGCCCGGAGCCTCGCGCGCCGATGCCGTTACGGCAAGCCGGGTCGCTACTGCACGGCCTTGTGAGTCGGGCAAACTCGTACGGATCGCCTGTAAGTATACTATTCCAGATCATTCAGCCCCTGCGTGCAGGGGTGCAACCAACGGGAGGCTTTGCCATGGGGCATGACGGTTCGCGTGTCCTTTTCCGCACCCGCACCGCCATCCCGCAGGATGTCCCCTTCCTTGAGCCGCATGAGGTCCGCCGCCGCCCCGGCCGCCCGGCCGCGGTCATCACCAAGGCGGAGGAGCGCGAGAGCAACCGCCGCTGGGCCCAGGCGGCGCTGCACCAGCGGCTGCGCGGCAATTTCAGCCTGGGCGAGGTTATCGGCCTCGGCGTGCCCACGGTGACCCTGGCGGCGGCGCTGGTGCAGGAGGGGCAGTCCGGTACGGCCTCGCAGGCTGGTGCCGGAGCCAGGGCGGCGACCGGCACCGCGCGCGGCGGGCCCGGGGCAACCGCCCCCGGCCCGGCGGCGCCCTTCGGCCCGGAGCCGGGCGCCGAGTCGTTCGTCGCTTCCACCGCCCTGCCGGAGACCCCCGCCGCCCCGCGGGCGCCGCGCGGTACCACCATCATCCCGACCACCACCCTGCCGATCGCACCGCTGGCCGGGCTGGAGGTGCGGGCTGCGGAGGTGCCGGGCCTTGCCCTGTTCAGCGCCATGGCCGGGCTGGGCCAGGCCCCGGCACGGGCCGCCAGCGAGGCGACGCCGCCAAGCCTGGCGGAGGTGCTGGCGATGGGACCGCAGCACGCCGCCAGCCGGGAGTCCGCGCCGCGCGAGGCCCTGCCGCGCGACATCGACCATGCCCCGGCCGAGGCCGCCAGGCCCGCCGTCCGCGTCGCGGTGGCGGAGCCGACCACCACCCATGCCGCGCCGCCGCCACCGATGGCCGAGGTGGTGAAGACGGCGGCCCCGCCGGTCTGGACGGCGCCCGCCTGGCTGCCGCCGGTCGAAATCCTGCCGCATCCGCTGGCCGATCGGCCGGCACCGCAGCAAGCCGAAGCGCCGGCGCTGGCCATGGTCACGGAGGTCACGGAGGAAGCCCCGCATCATCGCTGGAGCGCACCGACGCCCGTGGAACGGCCGGCGCGGGTCGAGGTCGTCAGGCAGGGCGAGCCGGCGGCCGATGCCGCCCAACCCGCCGATCCCCCGGCGGTGCCCAGGGTGACCGAGGCGATCGCGCCGACCCTGGCCCCCACGCTGGCACCGGCGCTGGTCACTGTGACCACCACCGCATCCGGCATGCTGGGCGCGGCACTCGAACTCACCATCCCGGTAACGTTGGTGGAGAGGTCGATGGGCTCCGGGCGAGGCGAGCCGGCGAAGGCGGCCCTGGCGGCGCGTGGCGATGAGGGGGCGAGCGGCCATGACGGCCCGGCCGCGGTGCCCATTCACGAGGCGGTCCAGCCAGGCATCGATGCGGTGAAGGGGCCGGGCGGCAAGGCCGCCCTGCCGGCGACCGAGGGCAAGCCGGCTGATGCGCCGCCTGGGCTGGCGGTGATTGATCCGGTGCTCGACCCGGTTGCCGATGCGGTGAAGGGGCCGAATGGCAAGGCCGCCCTGCCGGCGGCCGAGGACAAGCCGGCTGATGCCTCACCCGGGCTGGCGGTGATTGATCCGGTGCTCGACCCGCTTGCCGATGCGGTGAAGGGGCCGAATGGCAAGGCCGCCCTGCCGGCGGCCGGGGGCAAGCCGGCTGATGCCTCGCCCGGGCTGGCGGTGATCGACCCGGTGCTCGACCCGGTTGCCGATGCGGTGAAGGGGCCGAATGGCAAGGCCGCCTTGCCGGCGGCCGGGGGCAAGCCGGCTGATGCCTCGCCCGGGCTGGCGGTGATCGACCCGGTGCTCGACCCGGTTGCCGATGCGGTGAAGGGGCCGAATGGCAAGGCCGCCCTGCCGGCGGCCGAGGGCAAGCCGGCTGATGCGCCGCCCGGGCTGGCGGTGATCGACCCGGTTGCCGATGCGGTGAAGGGGCCGAATGGCAAGGCCGCCCTGCCGGCGGCCGAAGGCAAGCCGGCTGATGCGCCGCCTGGGCTGGCGGTGATCGACCCGGTGCTCGACCCGGTTGCCGATGCGGTGAAGGGGCCGGGCGGCAAGGCAGCCCTGCCGGCCAAGGTCAGCACCGACCATCCAACGGTCAAGGCTGCGCCGCCGAGCCCGCTCGTGCAGCCGGACGATGACCCGATGGTGCTGCTGCCGGTTCTCCATCCGGATCTGTTCACCGCGCCAGAGCCTGATTTTTCTGCCATTCCTCCGGAGCTCCACCTCGGCCCCGAACCCCTCGATCCGCTGGACACGCCACCGCTGACCGATTTCGTCTTCGCCTGATCGCGGCCGAAGGCATTTTCGCAAGGCGTTTTTCCCCTGGCACGGCAGCGCCCCGCGCCGCATATCCCGCGCATGTCCACCTTTCCCGCCGCGACCCTGCCGCCGCCAGGCCATCGGGCCTGGCTCAACAGCCTGTTCGTCGACCACGCCCTGCTGCGGCTCGGCTGGCGGAACTGGGGGGTGGTGGAGAGCGGCCGGCTCTACCGCTCGAACCACCCGCTGCCTTGGCAACTGCGCGAGGCGACCCGCCGCTTCGGCCTGCGGAGCGTCGTCAACCTGCGTGGCCACCGCCAGGAGTGCGGTTCGGACCAGCTCGGCCGGGCGGCGGCGGCGGCGCTCGGCCTGAACCATGTGGACGCGCCCTTCGAGAGCCGCGGTGCGCCGCACCGTGACCGCATCCTGCGGCTGGCGGAGATCTTCCGCGGCCTGCCGGAGCCGGTGCTGATCCACTGCAAGTCGGGCGCCGACCGCACCGGACTTGCCGCCGGCATCTGGCTGCTGCTGCAGGGACGCCCGCCGGAGGTGGCGCTGGCCCAGCTCTCGCTGCGCCACGGCCATGTCCGGCAGAGCCGCACCGGCATCCTCGACGCCTTCTTCCAGCTCTATGCCGCGGCGCGGGCGGCGGGGCCGAAGCCCTTCCTCGACTGGGTGCGGGACGAGTATGACGAGGCGGCGCTGCGCCGCAGCTTTCAGTCCCGCCCCTGGGCCGACCGGCTGGTGGATGGCGTGCTGCGGCGAGAGTGACAGCGGCGTCCCGAAGCGCCCACCGGGAGGGACCAACCGGGTCCCGCGGCACTGCGCAGCGGTTTCGTGGGGAATGCTAGAGCAGCCCGAACCGCACCCCGAGGCGGTGGATCGGCCCGACCAGCAGGTTGCACAGCACCGTCCGCGTCAGGTGGAAGCCCAGCACCAGCGGCACCCCCAGCTCCAGAGCTTTGGCGGTCAGCGCCATCTCCGGCATGCCGCCAGGCGCAAGGCCCAGGATCATCGCCGCCACAGGCAGCCCGCTGGCCCAGGCGACCAGCACCGCCAGCACCGTCAGCAGCAGCGACAGCACCACCGCGGCCAGGATCGAGGCGATCGCCAGCCGCTGGGAGGCGAGCAGGAAGCTCCGCGTCAGCCTGGTACCGAGCGTCGCCCCCATCGCCACCTGCGCCGCGTCAACCAGCGGCACCGGCACGGAGGAGGGCAGATGGCCGGTCGCCGCCAGCCCGATCGCCAGGAAGCAGGGCCCCAGCATCCAGGGGTTGGCGATGCCGAGCCGGCGCAGCGGAAAGGCGAGGGCGAGGCCCGCCGCCGCCATCGCCAGCAGCCCCGGCCACCAGAACGGCAGCCGCGCCGCGGTGAACTCCGCATAATCGCCATGCGGCGCCAGCCAGCCGAGCAGCGGCGGGAAGCTCAGCACCACCACCAGCACCCGCATGGTCTGCGCCAGGGTGACGGTGGCGACATTCGCCTTCGCCTCCTGCGCCAGCATGGCCATCACCAGGATGCCGCCGGGGACGGCGCAGAAGAATCCGGTCTGGTGATCGGTCCCGGCCAGCCGGGTGAACAGCCGCGCCACCACCAGCCCGGAGAGGATGGCGAGCAGGCCGCCCAGCAGCATCACCGGCAGCGCCGAGGTCACCGCCGCCAGCACCGGCCCGCTGAAGCTGGCGCCGAGGGCGAGGCCGAGGAACACCAGCCCGCCAGGCCGCGCCCAGCCTGGCATGCCGACCGGCCGGCTCCAGGCGAGCATCGCGGTCGCCAGCATGGCGCCGATCATCCAGGCCAGCGGGACCTGCAACAGATGCAGGAGCCCGCCGCCCAGGGCGGCGTTGACAGCGGTGAGGAGCTGGATTCGGTGCGGCGACGACAAGGGCGCGACCATCGCCCCGTGCAGCGGGAGCGTCAAATCCCGGCGGTTGCCATCGGGACTTACGAAGTCTTCATGCCTGTTGTCATTGCATGGGCGGCATCGCCCATGAATGCCCTCCCGCCCCTCACATCGCCCCGTCCGCCGGCGGCATGGCCCGAAGCGCCGACGGCGGCGGTGGCGTCGGTGCCTTCGGTGGCGACGGCGGCGCCCAGTTCCTCGGCCATGCCGAATCCGGCGCTGCGGCTCGACCCGGGGCTGGGCCTGGTGGTGCTGCAATTCCGCGACGACCGGGGCGAGGTGGTCGCCACCCTGCCGACTGAACGGGAACTCGCCGCCTACCGCGATGCCGGCAAGCGGGCCGCCAGCGCCCCGGGCCTGCGGCCGCAGGCCGGAGTGCCGAAGCCAGGACAGGAACCCGGCTCCGGCGCAGCCAGGGCGGCGTCGCTCACGGCCGCATCCACTCCGGCCGAGGTGAAGACGCCTGCCGTGGCCACGCCATCGGCGTCGGCCGTGACCACGCCGCCATCGCCCGCGCCGCCGCCCATCGGCCCCGGCTGAATCGGCCGCCGTAGCCGTCGTCGGGCGAAGCGCCGCAGCGCCGCGATCTGCTCCGGCGTGGGCGGCCGGACCCGGCGCCGCCGGATCAGGCGATCATCACGCCAGACTCGTCGGTGAAGCCGCGCAGCACCAGCGAGCCCTGCGCGATCTCGTCGTCCTGGCCGTTGAAGGCGTCGTAGACCACCAGCAGGTCACGCCCGTGCTGAGCCACGATGAAGGTGTTGCCGCCGGAGAAGTGGCCCCGGAACAGGGCGAATTCCCCATCGCCCACCACCGGGCGGAAGCGGTCCGCCGAAAGCGGATCGGTGATCAGCGCCACCTCCTCCACCAGCTCATAGGGCGGGACCTCCTCCGGCCCCTCGAAGCTGCGCAGTTCGATGGTCTCGCCGCTTCGGTAGTCGGTGATCACATCCATCGGCCCGAGGAAGACATCGCCATCCGACACCCTGCCGTCCTGCCCGGCGTCATGCGTCACGACGAGGTTCCCGGCATTGGTGAAGCGGAACGCGTCCGTGCCGAAGCCCCCGCTCAGGGTATTGCCGGGGTCCATGCCGCTGCCGCCGCCGAAGCTGATGAGCAGATCCTCGCCCGGACCGCCGTCCAGGTAGTTGCCCAGCCCGCCGATGGCCGTCAGCACGTCATTGCCGCGGCCGCCGAGCGCCACGCTGTTGGAGGCTTCGAGGCGGATGGTGTCGTCGCCATTGTCGCCGCTCGCCAGCAGGCGGCCCTCGATCGTCGGCGGCAGCGCGATGGCGGTGATGCTGTCGTCGCCATTGCCGCCGAAGACCCATGACCGGTTGGTCCAGCCCGGCTCCAGCGAGGAGTCGAAGACATCATCGCCATTGCCGAGGAAAAAAATGCCTGAAGGCCAGAAATTCCCGATGGACATGGCAATTCTCCCGGATCAGATGCCGTGTCGCGCGGTCACCGGGCTGGGGCCGCAATGGCCGCAACGCACCGCGATGGCGCGGTGCGGGCCATCACTATGTGCCGTCGTGGCGGGCTGCGGCGTTCAGAGCTGCGTGACGGGCCTTCGCCGGTTGCGTGCTAGCCCTCGGGGCGCGGCTGGGTCTGCCGCACCGGCATCAGCGGGGGCAGGCCGAGGATCTCCTCCTCATGCCGCATCACCCGGCGAGACAGTTTCAGCGCCTGGTAGCAATCATCCCCCTCGGCCAGGGCGAGGGCGGTGCGCAGCATCTCCCGCGCCAGCGTCGAGGTGGTGGCGGACTGGAATTCGCCGATCAGCGCGCGCGCCAGATCGAGACCCTGGGCGCGTTCCTCGTCGGTGCCGATATAGGCGGTCTGCAGTGCGAAATAGATTCGCCGGGCCGGTGTGGTCGCCGCTTCCGGCGCCATGATCTGCTTGCCGAACAGGAAGCGCGCCTTGGCCGCCAGCTCGATCCGGGTGCGGTTGCGGAAGCGGATCGGCGCACCATTCACGACCATCAGATCGCCCTGACGCAGTTCGAGCACCAGCGTGGACATAAGCATTCCTTTCGAAGCCGCGCCGTATTGGGCCAGCGGAGTCTCGCACCGCGCGCTTAACATCGCCTGAAGTCGGGCCGGCGCCGCATCACAGCAGGCGGAACGATCCACATGGCGTCAGGCGAGGTAGCGGGCGAGGCTCAGCTCGCCGAGCCGGCCGAGCGCGGTGTAGCTGGCCTCCAGCGTGGTCTGCGTCGCCTTCAGCCGGGTCAGGGTCGCCGCCAGATCGACCTCCTGGATATCGGCGACCTGCGACTCCAGCGCGTCGCGCATCGTCTGCTGGCGGGTCCGGCTCGCCTCCAGCCGCTGCTCGGCGAGGCCGAGCGCGCCGCTCTCATCCGCCAGCGCGCCCGCGGCGCTGCGCAGCCCCTCGCGGATGGCGATGCTGAGGTCGCGGAAATCGGTGCGGTCGGCCGCCTGCGCCGGGGTCAGCGCGGCGATGCTGGCGAGGCCGCGCAGCAGATCCAGCGCCCAGGCGCCGCTGGTCTCGCCCTGGCTGACCGCCGCGCCATTGCGGTTGGCGATGATGCCGAAGGCGGTCTGCACGCCCTCGCCGGACGGCGCCGTGCGCTGGCCCTCGGCCAGGCCGGCGCCGCCGGCCTGGAGGAAGGGTGAGAAGGGGCTGTTGCCGGCGCTGTCGTCCAGCAGCGCGGCCATGGTATCGGCGGCGACCGCCGCCGCATTGCCGCCGCCGAGGCTGCTGACCGCGCTGGCGATCCGCGTGGCGAAGCTGCTGCCCGGCAGGCCGTTCGGATCTGGCACCGGCGGGTTGGCGAAATCCGAGCCGGCGAAGAGGTACTCGCCATTCGACCTTGTGTTCAGCAATTGCCCCACCTCGACCAACGCCAGCTTCGCCCGCTCGGCCATCAGCGGGATGCTCTCCGGATCATTGGCGTCGAGCTTCATCGCAACGTCGTTGCCGAACTCGCGCGCGATTTCGCTGAGCCGGGCCAACGCGGTCTGGGTCGCCTGGGTGCGGGCCAGCGCCTGGCCGATCGACTGCGTATAGGCGTCGCGCCGCGCAATCTCGGCCCTCAGGTCCAGCAGCCGCGGCAGCTGCCCGGCCAGGTCGCCGAGCAGATCGGAGCGCAGCCCGGTGCTCATCTGCCGGGTCTGCTGCTGCATGCGCAGCCGGAGCGCGGCGGTATCCGCATCCAGCCGGGTCAGCATGTCCATGCGGGCGGTCTCCTCTCAACCACGCAGCTTGCCGCCAGAGCACCTTCAGGCTGACCGTATCGGTCAGCCTGAAGGTCGTGCTCAGAAGCGTCTGATTCCGGGTCACAGTCCTTGCGAAGACCGTCTCCGGTCCGGGTGAAACTTCTCTAGCGCACCGCCCCGAGCAGCGAATCCCACATCGACTGCAGGGTGCCCATCACCCTGGCATTGGCGGCATAGGCATTCTGCAGCTGCACCATTGACGCCATCTCGGCATCGACATCGACGCCGGAGGCAATGGCGAAACGCGTCCTGAGCGCGTTGCGCAGCGCCTCCGCCGCGGTTCGGCTGTCGGTCGCGGCGGCGCGTTCCGCGGTCTGCGCCGTGGTCACCCGCTCGGCATAGCCGGCCAAACTCGCGGGCGCGGCGAAGGGCGAGGCGAGGCTGCCATCCGGCCCCAGCCCGGCGGTGGCGATCGTCGGCCAGGCGATCCCGGCGGCGGCATTGGCGCCGAAGCTGAACTCCAGCACCCGGTCGAGCAGGGTGGTGAAGCCGGCCGGGCCGCCGCTCGGGTTCGGGGTGAAGTCGCTGGCGCCGACCGGGCTGCCGCTGATCGCATCGGTGCCGTCGCGCAGCAGGCCGGGGTCGAGCGTCACCGCCGGGTTCACCGTGATCCGCCCGGCGAAGCCGAGCTGGCTGCTGCCGGCATAGGGCTGGCCGATGTCCGGTACGCTGCTGCCGTCGCGGTCGGTGAACAGGGTCAGCCCCTGGGCAGCGAGCCGGCCGGCGAGATTCGCCGCGGCCAGGTCGGTCTCCGCCTGCAGCCGCGGCAGGGTGCGGTCGCGCAGCGCCAGGTATTCGCCCATCCGCCCGCCGCGGAGCTGCGCGGTGATGTCGATGCCGTTCAAGGTCACCCCGGGCAGCGTCCCGCCGGCGCCATAGAAGGCCTCCGGCGCCACCGTGGCCTGTCCGACGCCGAGCACGTCGCGGTCCGGGTCGAGCGGCAGCACGATGCCGCCGCGGGCGATGATCACCATGTCGCCGCCCGGCCGCCGCACCGCCTGCACCTCGACCGATTCCGCCAGCCGCGCCACCGCGGCATCGCGCTGGTCCTCCAGCGCCGCGGTGTCGCCCTCGATGCCGATGCGGATGCGGAGCGTCAGTGCGGCGATCTCGCGCAGCGCCGCATTGGCACTGGCGACCTCATCCACCAGCCCGTCCTGGGCCTGCTGCCGGGCCGTGCCGATTGCGTCCGAAACCTCGTTCAGCCGCGCCGCCACCGTGGTCGCGGCGTCGAGCGTCGCGCGCTGCTCGCCGGCGTCGGCCGGGGTGGCGCGCAGCGCGATGAAGCCCGACTGCAGCGCGGCGACCGCATCGGCCAGGGTCGTGCCGGCGCCGACCGCGCCATGCGCCTGCTCGATCCCGCTCAGCAGGCGTTCGCGCGCGGCGGCCCCGGCGGCGCTGGCGGTCGCGGTCTGGATGCGGTCGAGAAGCGCGCTGTCCACCGCCCGCTGCGCCTCGGCGGTCCGCAGCCCGGCCGGCTGGCCGCCGATCGTCACCGCGGTCTGGACGAGGGATTTTCGGGTGTAGCCCTCGGTGTCGGCGTTGGCGACGTTCTGCGATGCCTGGTTCAGGCTGCGCTGCACCGCGGCCAGGCCGCTGCGGGCGATGGTGAGGGCGAGGTCGAGGCTCATGGCGGCGCAGCTTTTCCCTGGACGTCACGCGCGGCGTGTCAGCGCCGCATGTTGATGGTGTCCTGCAGCATCTCGTCGCTGGCGGTGACCACCTTGGTGTTGGCGGTGTAGGCGCGCTGGGCGACGATCAGCTTGGTGAATTCGGCGGCGATATCGACGTTCGACCGCTCGATCGAGCCGACGATCATCTTGCCGACACCGTTGGAGGCGGCATCCGTCACCCGGGCCTCGCCGGAGTCCGGCGTGCGCATGAAGGCCTGCCCGTCCAGCCGCTGCAGTTGCTCGGGGTCGTTGAACGCCACCAGCGGCACCCGGGCGACGACCCGGCTCTGGCCATTGTCGTAGTTCACCGAGATGTCGCCGTTGTTGCCGATGGTCAGCCCGGCATAGGCGCCGAGCGGCACGCCATCCTGTTCCCGGTTGCGCACCGCGAATTCAGTGTCGGCGAATTGCGTCAGCCCCTGCGCAAGGCCGAAGCTGCCGAGGGAGAGCGTCACCGTCTGCGGGCCCTGGCCGAAATCGACGGTGAAGCTGACGTCGGCCGGATCGCCGGTGGCGTTGGCGGCGGGGGCGGCGACCGTACCGGTGGCGCTGCCGATGCTGCCGATGGTGCCATCCGGCGCCGCGGGCGATGCGGCGGCGCCGAACAGCAGCTGGGCGCTGCCGGTCGCCGGGGTCAGCGCATCCGGCACGTCGATGTTCATCGTCCAGTCATTGTCGCCGTTGGCGGTGAAGGTGAGGTTCACCGTGTGCAGCGTGCCGAGCGTGTCATAGAGCTGCATCTGAGTGCTGATCGGCGCGGCGGTCGCGGTCGCCGGCAGGTTGGCGGCGAGGGCGATGCGGCTGGTGGCGACCGGGTTGAACACCTGCTGGCTCACCCGGATCGGCTCCAGGGTCGTGCGGTCAGGGTTGCCGGCGGCGTCGGACGGCCAGCCCTTCAGGTAGTACCCGGAGCCGTTCACCAGATAGCCATCCTGGTCGAGGCGGAAGTCGCCGGCGCGGGTGAAGAATTGCCGGTCGTCGAAGACCGGCTGGTCGTTCACCGTGCCGCGCGCCTGGGCCACGGCGAAGAAGCCCTGGCCGCCGATGGCGAGCGCCAGCGGCACCTCCGATTGCTCGATCGTGCCCTGGGAGGTGTTGGTATAGGCCGGCCGGGCGATCACCGCGCCGGGCAGGTGGACCGAGGCGGTGGATTGCGTGAGGTAGGACACGAAATTCGTATCGACGCGCTTGAAGCCGACGGTCTGGCTGTTCGACACATTGTCGGAGATATGGCCGAGCGCGCGGCTCTGCGCGGTGAGGCCGCTGATGGCGGCGGTGAGCGAGCCGAACAGGGACATGGGCGAGGCTCCGGCTGGGGCGGCTGGCAGGGCAGGGGTGGCCGGGGCGGCACTGCAGGCGGCGTGCCAACGGCCTGGCGCGATTGCCGGGGTGGGATGGGCCGGTGCTGCCGCCTAGGCGGCAGGCTTTGCCGGGCGCTGCGCCGGGCTTGCCGGGTCGGGGACGGAATCCGCTGGCCCGCCGCTCGCACCAACTGGTGACGCCGGCGCCGCCTGCCGGCCACCGAAGATCGGATCCCGATGGACGCCGCCCTGCTGCCGCTGCCCCAGGCCACCGGACGCCCGCCGAATGCCCAGGCGCGCGCCGGAGGCGGGGATTTCGCCGCCACGCTGCGTCAGGCGGGGCAAGGACCGAAGGCGATCGGCGCCGACCCTTCGCCCGGCGCCGGGGCCGCCGAGCCAGCCGATGGCGCGGCCGAAGCCGCGGCGATGGCATTGGCCCGGCCCGCCCCGCCGGCCACGGCCGGGCACGCCGCAACGGCCGTGCCGGCGGCCGGGTTGCCATCCGGTCCTGAAGCCCTGCTTGGGCCGGCCGCCGCTGCCGGGACCGGCAGCCCGCCGGTGGGCGAGCCCAGGCCGGCGGAGGCCGCGCCGACGGAGCCTGACCCGCTGGCCGAGGACGTGCCGGCGGAGACGCCGTCTGACCCCGCCACGCCGCCAGCGCAGTGGGTACCCTCGCCTCAGATCCCGGCCCCGCCGCCGGTCGCGGCAACGGACGAGCCGGCAAGTGGCGACCAGGACGGGGCATCCGGCGCGATGCCGGGCGTGGCTGCACCGGGGGCCGGTCCGCCGCCGCTGACAGCGTCGGCAGCGACGGCGCAGGGACAGCCGGGGCCGCCGGCGCCGGTGTCCCTGCTAGGATCGTCCCCCGTGGTGGCGCCGCGGATGGCGCCCGATGCCAGCCCGGGGTCAGCCGCCCGCACCGTCCTGGTTGCCGGGTTCGATGGCGACACGCCGGGCTTGGCCTCGGCCGCGCCATCGCTCGCCACCGCCGCAGCCGTACCGCCGGGGGGCAATGTGACGCCGCCCATCGCCGGCGTGGGGCCCGGCGACTCCACCACGGCGGCAGCCACCGCCGCGCCGCGGCCAGGCACCGACCGGGACGCCACCTTCGCCGATCCCATCCCTGAAGGAGAGACGGCCACTGCGGTGGCAGCCAGCCTACCCGCCCCGCCGGACGGGACGTCGCCTCAGCCACCGCAGCGGGCGGCGGAGCAGCCGGTCACCATGGCCCCGGCCACCGCGCTCCGCGCCGAGCCCGGACCGATCGCCGGCGCCATCCCTCATCCCACCCCCGACCTTGCTCCACCGCTCGACCCGGTCCTGGCCGAGGCACCCGCTGCCTCCACCCGGCCGCCACCCCCGCCCGCGCGCCAGGCCGCGCCCGTCGCCATCGCCCTGGCCATGACGCCCGGCCGGCCGGCGCGGCTGACCGTGGCGCTGGAGCCGGAGACGCTCGGCCGGGTCGAGGTGCGCATCGAGCGTGACGCCGCCGGCGATATCGCCGCGGTGCGGGTGCTGGCGGAGCGGCCGGAGACCCTCGCGCTGCTGCAGCGCGACGCCCGCGAGTTCGACCGCAGCCTGGCCCAGGCGGGGGTGCAGGTGCCGGCGGGCGGCATGAGCTTCGGCCTGTCCACCGGCGCGGGTGGCGGCCAGGGCCAGGGCGCCGGGCCCGGCGACCGGCGCCCCGGTGGCCAAGGCCCGGCCGGCTCCGCCCCCCTGCCGCCGGAGCCGGCGCCGCGGCGCCCCGGCCGATCGCTTCTCGACATCGCCGTTTGAACGGAGCGTCCCCCATGTCCGGCACCATCGGATCCCCGACCAGCGCCAGCGCCACCGGCAGCAGGGCCGCGGGCGCGACCCTCGGCAAGGATTTCAGCACCTTCCTGACCATGCTGACGGCGCAGCTCAAGAACCAGGACCCGACCAAGGCGATGGACACCACGGAGATGACGAACCAGCTCGTCGCCTTCTCCCAGGTCGAGCAGCAGATCAGCATGAACGCCAATCTGGAGAAGCTGATCGGATTGCAGCAGGCCTCGCAGGTGACCGCCGCGCAAGGGCTACTCGGCAAGACCGTGGAGGTTGCCAGCGAACGGCTCGCGCTGCAGGGCGGCGCGGCCATGCTGGTGCTGCCGCCGGCCGGGGCGGCGCGCACCGCGACGGTGACGGTGCTGGATGGCAGCGGCCGCACCCTGCGCTCGGAGGTGGTCACCCTCGGCACCGGCAGCACGGAATGGAGCTGGGACGGCCGCAATGCCGCCGGCGTGCAGCAGGCCGATGGCGCCTACCGCTTCGCCGTCGCCGGGCGCGATGCGGCGGGCAACCCACAGGCGGTGGAGGCGACCGTCCGCGCCCGCATCACCGCCGCCGAGCGGCAGGGCAGCAGCGGCGACCTGCAATTGGTGATGGGCGGGCTGTCGGTCGGCTTCGATACGGTCCGGCGGATCGTGCCTTAGAGCAGTTCCACGCAGACCGGAAACAGCCCGCGTGGAAAAACCACTGTGCATTCAAATGCTTCTGGAGCACCACCGGTCAACCGGAACCTGGTCCAGGGCCATCCCCCGGCAGGCCGTCACTGGGTCGCCGGCTGGGTGGTCGCCGGTGCCGCCTGGGCGTTCGCCACCACGGTGCGCACGCCGTTGGCGGCTTCCTCGGCCACCACATAGGCGATGTCGCCCCAGAGCCGGGCCAGCCGCCCGTTCGGCACCTCGTTGATCTGCACCACCCGGCCGAGCTCATGCCCGTCGCGGCGGCTGACGATCCACTGGATCTCCACCCGCTGCTGCCCCGGCGTGCCGGTGGCCACGACGACATCGCCCTCGACGGCATATTGCGCGCCATCGGCGGCATCCTGCACCACGAAGCCCTGGCCACCGAGGAAATCCCGCATCCGCGCGGCCAGCGCCGCATTGCCGTCGCCCGGCGCGCCGCGCACCCCGGCCATGCGCAGCCGCGGCGGCCCGGCGGCCAGGGATTGCGGGTCGGTCGCCTTCCGCGCCGCCTCCACCTGCAGCAGCAGCCGGGTCAGCGCCGGGGCGGCCTCGGCGGCGACCCGGGCGAAGGTCTCCGGCGCCGCCTCGGCCCAGTCACGCAGCGTCACCGGCGCGGCATCGGCGCTGGCCTGGGAGGCGCGGTCGGCATCCAGCAGGCGGAAGCGCGGCTGCACCATCGCGCCCTGCCGCTCCGCCGTCACCTCCACCAGCCAGTCGAGCGGCAGCGGGGTGGCGGTGGCGACGGCCGGCAGCTCCTGCGCCTGAAGCGCGGTGGTAACCGCCTCGGCCAGGGCGGTGGCGGCGGTGTCGGGCAACAGCGCCTGCTGCGGCGGCGGCACCGCCAGCCGCACCGCGAGCGGCACCGCCAGCCGCTGCGCCTGTTCGCCCGGCCGGCCGCGGTAGGGCTGTGGCAGGTCGCCGCAGCCAGACAGGGCGACGAGCAGGCCGCCCAGGAGAAGCCTACAATATCGCACAGGCCACCATCATGGTGATCAGCGTCAGGATCATGAACTGCACCATGTAGGGCATGAGGTCAGGCCGGGATGGCAATGGCCGAGAGCTGGTGCCCGATCGGCCCACCCCTCGCCAGGGTCCGCCGCCGATGGCTGAAGAACCTCTCTTCATTCGCCAGGGTGTCGGTGTCGGCCGTCTCTACCACCGCCAGGCCAAGCCGGGCCAGCCGGGCGGCGCAATAGCCGGCCAGATCGAATTGCCAGCGCTCCTCCCGCCGGCCCGGGCCGAAGTGGCGCGCGTCGGTGGCGTCGCGGGCCAGCACCTCCTCCCGCAGGTCGGGGCCGACCTCGTAGCTCGCCTGGCCGATGCAGGGGCCGATGGCGGCATGGATGCGGCCGGGCGCGGCGCCGAGGGCCGCCATGGCGGCGACGGTCGCCTCCAGTACCCCGGCCACCGCGCCGCGCCAGCCGGCATGGGCGGCGCCGATCACCCCGGCTTCGGCATCGGCGAAGAGCACCGGGGCGCAATCGGCGGTGACGATGCCGAGGGCGATGCCGGCGCGCCGGGTCACCAGCGCATCGGCGCGCGGGCCCTGGCCTTCGGCCCAGCCGGCCGCGTCCACCACCGCCACCGCCGGGCCATGCACCTGGGTCAGACCATGCAGCGCCGGGCGGTCCAGCCCGAAGGCGGCCATCGCCCGGCGGCGGTTCTCCCGTACCCGCCCGATGTCGTCCTGGCCGGAGAGCGAGCAATTCAGCGCCGCCCATGGCCCGTCCGAGACCCCGCCGCGGCGGGTGAAGAAGCCATGCGCGAGGCCGGTGAGGCGGGCCAGCGCCGGCGTCGTCAGGTATTCGGCATCACTCATGCAGGCTCGAATCCTTGGGGCACCGGCAGCCCCGGATGGCACAGGCAGAGCGCCTTGAACAGCCGCCCCATCGCCTCCGGCGCCACCAGCCGCTCGGCGCCCGAGAGGATCTGCCGCGCCAGTTGCGGCGCCCGCCGGGCCTGCAGCGCGGCGAGGCTCATGATCCCGAGCCTTTGCAGGAACAGCCCCATCGGCAGCGGCCCGTGCACCGCCGCACCCGCCTCCCGCGCCGCGGCGGCGAGCGGGGCGAAGAGCACATGGGCGGTCAGGTCCACCGTGCCCGCCGGCGCCAGCACCTCCGCCCGTCCATGCACGGCCATGGCCTGGAGGCTTTCGCCGAGCACCGCCTCGGCCGGGCCGTAGTCGAGCAGCAGGGCGGCGCCGCCCTGGTCGCGGCAGCGCCGTGCCAGGGCGCGGACCAGCGTGAGGCCGGCGGCGGAATGCTCCGCCACCGTGCCTTCCGGGGTGTCCGGCGGCAGGGCGGGGGCGTCCTCGGCGGGGCGTTCGACGAAGGCGCCCTCGGCGACGTAGCGCTCGGTCCAGCCGGTGCCGCGCCGGATGAACTGGCGGATCGGCATGGCATCGAGGAATTCATTGGCCAGCACCAGCGCCGGGCCGTCCGGCAGGCTCGCCAGCCCGTCATGCCATTGCGCATCCGGGATGCGCGCCGCCTGGGCCGCCCGCAGCCGGGGCGAGGCTTCGACCAGATGCACCCGGAGGGCGGCGCGGAAGCCGGGTGCCACCTCGGCCACCGCGCGCAGCGCATCGGCCATCAAGGTGCCGCGGCCAGGGCCGAGTTCGACCAGCAGCACCGGATCGGGCCTTCCCATCGCCTCCCAGGTCACCGCCGCCCAGAGGCCGAGGCATTCGCCGAAGGCCTGGGAGATCTCCGGCGCGGTGGTGAAGTCGCCGCCGGCGCCGAAGGGCTCCCGCGCCGCGTAATAGGCGGCGACCGCGCGGGCCATGTAGTGGTCGAGGCGTTCCAGCGGGCTAGGCCCCCAGCCTTTGCGGTGCCGGCCGCGCCCGGAGCATGAGCCACACCCCCGCCAGCAGCATCGGCAGGGAGAGCAGCTGCCCCATGGTGAGCCCGGCCAGCAGGAAGCCGAGATAGGCATCCGGCTGGCGGAAGATCTCGCCGACCGAGCGCGCCACGGCATAGCCCGCCAGGAAGGCGCCGGTGACGAAGCCGCGCCGCGCCCGGATTGCCGGGGTGCGGACCAGAAGCTGGAGCAGCAGGAACAGCAGCAGCCCCTCCATCCCGGCCTGGTAGAGCTGGCTCGGGTGGCGCGGCTCCGGCCCGCCGGTCGGGAAGACCATGGCCCAGGGCACGTCGGTGACCCGGCCCCACAGCTCGCCGTTGACGAAATTCGCCAGCCGCCCGAGGAACAACCCGATCGGCACCACCGAGACCACCCGGTCGGCGAAGGCCAGCGGGTCCAGCTTCTGCTGCCGGCAGAACAGCAGCAGCGCGATGACCACCCCGAGCGCGCCGCCGTGGAAGGACATCCCCCCGGTCCAGACCGCGAGGATTTCCGCCGGATGCGCCAGATAGTGGTCCGGCCGGTAGAACAGCACATAGCCGAGCCTTCCGCCGAGGATGATGCCAAGCGTCACCCAGGTGACCGAATCATCCACCTGCTCGGGCGTCGCCGCCCGCGGCGGCAGCGCCACCAGCCGCTTGGCCAGCCACCAGCCGAGCACGATGCCGAGGATATAGGCCAGCGCGTACCAGCGGATGGCGAGCGGACCGATCTCGACCAGCACCGGATCGATCATCGGGAAGGGAATGGCGAAGAGCATCAGCGAGCGGCGTCCAGGGCTTGGTACTGGGCGATGGTGCGACGCACCCCTTCCTCCAGCGGCGTCATCTGGCCAGCGAAGCCGGCGGTGCGCAGCGTCTCCAGCGGGGCCTCCGTGAAGTACTGGTACTTGCCCTTCAGGTCGTCCGGCATGTCGATGAAGCGGATCTCCTCCGCCCGGCCGAGCGCGGCGAACATCGCCCGCACCAGGTCGAGGAAGCTGCGGGCGCGGCCGGAGCCGAGGTTGAACAGCCCGGAAACCTGCGGGTTGTCCAGCAGCCAGAGCATCACGGCGACGCAATCATCGACATGGACGAAGTCCCGCTGCTGCTCGCCGTCGGCGATGCCGGGACGGTCGGAGCGGAACAGCGTCGCCGCCTCGCCCTGCATCACCTGGCGGTATTTGTGGAACAGCACGCTGGCCATCCGGCCCTTGTGCGCCTCATGCGCGCCATAGACGTTGAAGAAGCGCAGGCCTGCCCATTGCGGCGGCGCCGCCGCGCCGCGTTCGAGCAGCTGTGCGACGCGCCGGTCAAAGGCGAGCTTCGACCAGCCATAGAGGTTCAGCGGCCGGAGCCGCGCCAGGGCCTCCGGCGAGGCATCGTCCGAGAAGCCTTGCGACCCGTCGCCATAGGTGGCGGCGGAGGAGGCGTAGACGAAGGGCACCTCGCGCTCGGCGCAGGCGTTCCATAGCCAGAGCGGCAGGGTGAGATTGGTCGCGGCCACGAGATCGCCATCGGTCTCGGTGGTGGCGCTGATCGCCCCCATATGCAGCACGGCGGTGATCGGCGGGGCGGCGGACCAGAAATCCTCCAGCTCCTCCGGCGGCAGCAGGCCGGCGATGGTGGGGGCAGCGAGGTTGCGCCACTTCTCGCCATGGCCGAGGCGGTCGACGACCATCACCTCGGCGCCACGGGAGGCAAGGGCGGCAACGAGGTGGGAGCCGATGAAACCGGCCCCGCCGGTGACGAGATACATCGGCCTGATCCTTCGCCCGGGCAGCGCGCGGCGTTGCGCCGGGCCGGCGCGGGGTATAGGGCGCCGCGGTGCGGCAGAGAAGGGCGAGGCTTGGCACGCGGTCGGGGACCGGAACGAGGAACCCGAATCGGCAGCGGCTGAATGCAGGAGGCAGCAGATGAATGAGACCGGTGGCGGCCGCAAGCGTGGCGGCTTCTTCGACGATCTGGCTGGGGTGGCCGGCGGCGCCTTTTCCGCCCTCGCCGGCGCACGCACGGAGGTGGAGCAGGCGGTCCGCTCGCAAATCGACGCCGCGGTGCAGCGGCTGGAGCTGGTGAAGCGCGAGGACCTCGACGCCGCCATGGAGCTCGCCCGCCGGGCGCGCGAGGCGGAGGAGGCGCTTGAGGCCCGGGTCGAGGCGCTTGAGGCCCGGCTCCGGTCGCTTGAGGAACGGCTGGCCGGGAGCGTTCCGCAGCCGGTGATGATGGCGGAGGGCGCGCCGATTCCCTCCTCCTCGGCCACCGCGGAGCCGCCGGCGGGGCCCGCGCCACCGCCGCAGGCGCCGCTGGTCGGCTGACTTCCGCCGCCACGGGCCGGGTCCGCAACTGGCACCCTTGCTACTGCGTTTCGCAACTGCGTAATCTATTGGTGGTGGATGATTCGGGCCGGGTCACGCAAGACTCGGTAGCCGGTCAGCCACTGCATACGGGAAGAGGAGGTGCCGCGATGTCAGGCTTGATGGCCCTTGACCGCGAGAAGGCGACCAACCCCCTCGATGTCCTCGAACAGATCGTCGCCGCCAATGAGTGGGCCTTCGAGCGCCGCTCCGATGGTGAGATGGCGGCCGAGGCACCGGGCAAATGGTGCGATTACGGACTGTATTTCTCCTGGTCGCCGGAGATCAGCGCCATGCATTTCTCCTGCGCCTTCGACCTGAAGGTGCCGCCGGAAGGCCGGACCAAGCTGTTCGAGCTGCTGGCGATGGCGAATGAGAGGCTCTGGCTTGGGCATTTCGGCCTGGAGTCGGAGGATGGGGTGCCGGTGTTCCGCCACTCCGTCCTGCTGCGGGGCGCCCCTGGCGCCAGCGCCGAGAGCCTGGAGGACATGGTCGATATCGCGATCACCGAATGCGAGCGCTTCTTCCCGGCCTTCCAATTCGTCCTCTGGGGCGGCAAGGGGCCGGCGGATGCCTTGCAGGCAGCGATGCTGGATTGCGTGGGCGAAGCCTGAACGGCCGCACCCGTGAAACCACGAATGGCCGGGTCAGGCCCGGCCATGACATGAGTGGGGCAAGGTGCCCTGAACCTGCCAGGGTTCAGGCCGCGGATCCTATCGCAGCGCTCCACCTGCGGGCGGCTCGCCTTCCAGGAAGACGGTGCTGGCGAAGGCGCCGGTACGGGCGAAGAAGGTGAAGGTGCGGGCCGGCTCCGACCCCACCGCGACGAATCCATGCGGCGTGCCGGCGGGGATGGCGATGGTGTGGTCCGGCCCCACCATCTGCCGCGCCTCGCCGATCCGCAGCTCCAGCATTCCGGCGGTGACGATCAGCACCTCATCGAGGTCGGTGTGGATATGCAGCGGCGCGCCGGCGCCGGGCTGGATCTCCGCCCGGCTGGTCGCCGTCGCCACCCCCTGCGCCGGCCCCGCCAGGGGAAAGACGCGGTAGCCGGGGCGCCAGGGAATCTCCGGCGCCGCGGCATTGTCGATGACGGGCATGCGTTTCCTCTCCGAACGGCGCCGATGCAGCCTGCCGCATCGGCGGCGCCGCGCCAACCGCTGGACGTGGCGCCCACGGCCTGACAGCTTCGCTCCCCTGATTCGCCGAGGAGGGATACCATGGCCACCGATACGCTGCCGCCGCTGCTGCTGGTCGGCTGCGGCAAGATGGGCGGGGCGATGCTGTCCGGCTGGCTGGAACGCGGCCTGACCGAGGCCGTGGTGGTCGAGCCCAACGCCGCCGCCGCCGCGGGCTTCGCCGGCCGGGTGAAGGTGGTGCCGGACGCTGCCGCCATCCCCGCCGGCTTCCGCCCCTCCGCCGTGGTGCTGGCGATCAAGCCGCAGGAGGCCGCCGTCGCCCTGCCGGGCTTCGCCCGCTTCGCCACGCCGGAGACCGTCTTCGTCTCGATCATGGCCGGGCGGAACGTCGCCGGCATGCGGGCGGCGCTGGGCGAGGGGGCGGCGATCATCCGCGCCATGCCCAACACCCCGGCGGCTGTGCGGCAGGGCTTCACCGTGGGCTTCCCCGGCCCTGGCGTGACCGCGGCGCAGCAGGCGCTGGCCGACCGGCTGCTCTCGGCCATCGGCGAGACCGCCTGGGTCGAGGATGAGTCGCTGATCGACCCGGTCACCGCCGTCTCCGGCGGCGGCCCCGCCTATGTCTTCCTGCTGGCCGAGGTGATGGAGGTGGCGGCCATCGCCGAAGGCGTTCCGACCGAGCTGGCGCGCCGCATGGCGCGGGCCACGGTGGCGGGCTCCGGCGCGCTGCTCGCCGCCAGCAGCGAGGATGCGGCGACGCTGCGCAAGGCCGTGACCTCGCCGAAGGGCACCACCGAACGGGCCCTGGCCGTGCTGATGGCACCCGAGGCCTGGCCGCGGCTGATGAACCAGGCCATCGCCGCGGCAACGGCGCGGTCGCGGGAATTGGCGGGGTGAGGGCGGGGGGCGCTGGCCCTTCCGTCATGCACGGGCTCGATCCGCGCATCCGGTTTCGATGCGGAAAATGCCTGCTTGGTTAGGTCAGGCTCCGCCCTGAGCCCCCAGGTCGGCCACCCGCCTTTTGGACTCACGCCGGGGTCTGGGGGGACGCCGGTCTCCCCAGCGGGGGGCTGGCCCCCAATCCACACTTTCCCGCCGTTCACCCTTCCCGCCCGCGTGTCCCGGCGGCACACTCGACGCCCATGAGCGAGCCCCAGGATATCGACACCCGCCTCGTCGCCGCCCTCTGGCAGGTCGTGGCAACCCATGGATGGCCGGGCGTGACCATGGCGCGGATCGTCGCCGCCTCCGGCGTTCCGGCGGCGGAACTGCGCCGGCGCTGCCCTGGCCCGCTTGCGCTGCTGCGGCTGCACACCCGGGTGACCGACCAGCTGGTGCTGGCCGGCACCATCCCCGGCCAGCCGGGCAGCCCGCGCGACCGCGTCTTCGACGCCATCATGCGCCGCGTCGATGTCCTGCAGCCGCACCGCGCCGGCATCACCCGCCTGCTGGAGGATCTGCGGCGCGACCCGCTGCTGGCGCTGCTGCTGCTGGCCGAGATGCCACGCGCCATGGCCTGGATGCTGGAGGCAGCCGAGATCAGCACCGCCGGCCTGCCCGGCCTGGCCCGGGCGAAGGGGCTGACCGCGGTCTGGCTGGCCACCCTTCGCGCCTGGGCGCGGGATGAGTCACCCGACCTCGGCGCCACCATGGCGGCGCTCGACCGCGCGCTGGACCAGGCGGAGCGGGTGGCACGCGGCCTGCGTCTCGATGCCGGCGCCTGACCAGGGCAGGGACGCCGTTATAAGCTCTTGTTAAAAGAACGGCTTCGCCCCCTCGGGCGTTTCCGTCACAGGGCGATCCGCGCTACGCGAGGAGAAGCCTGACCAACAGGCGGAGGGACACCGATGGCAGACAACATGAACCGGCCGGCGAATGACCTCATGCGGATGCTGGCGGACTTCCGTCTGCCCGCGATGCCGGACATGGATGCGCTGGCGGCGGCGCAGCGCCGCAACCTGGAGGCGCTCTCGGCCGCCAACCGGGTGGCGTTGGAGGGCGCCCAGGCAGTCGCCCGCCGGCACATGGAGATCCTCCAATCGGCGATGTCCGAGATGACCGAGGCGATGAGCAGCCTCGCCACCCAGGAATCTCCGCAGGCCAAGGCCGCCCGCCAGGCGGAGCTGCTGAAGGCGACCTATGAGAAGGCGGTGAACAACATGCGCGAGGTCGCCGACCTCATCCAGAAATCGAACACCGAGGCGCTGTCCCTGCTGAACGCGCGCTTCACCGAGGCGATGGGCGAGGTCAAGCAGCTGATGAACAAGCAGGGCTGACCTCAGGCCGCGTAGCTGTCGCATCTGTTGGGCGCGCGTGGCCGTCGCGCCCTTCAGGCGCGCGGAGCCGTCGCGCCCTCAGGCGCGCGTAGCCACCGCAATGGCAGGCGCGCTGCGCGGCGCCGTTGGCCGGCCCATGGCGCCGTAGCCCGGCGCCACGGCCTTCGGCAGCGCCGCCCCGGCGATGGTCTCTATCACCCGCGCCTGGATCGCGATGGCGCGTTCCAGCAGCGCCCGGTTCTCGGCCCCCAGGCGTTGCAGCCGCGCCGCCATCTCCTCGGCGCTCCGCCGCGACGGGCCATCGGCCTGACCGCCGAGCCGCGTCGCCGCCGCGCAGGCCGCGGCAAAGGCATCCGAGGCCTGCAGCTTGGCCGAGGCCAGCCCGGCGGCGCGCGGCATGTCGAGCGCGGCCAGCGCCTCGTTCTCGGCGCGCAGCGCCTCGGCCAGGCGTTGGCCGGCATGGATCAGGGCATCGATCATCATGGCCTCGGGGTCTCCTCGGGGGTGGGGGTCTCGCCCTGCCGGCGCAGCATCTCGCGCAGGATCGCGTCGCCAAGGCCGAGCCCCTGGCCGCCGCGGGTCGCGGCCCGGGCGATGGCGTCCACCAGCATCGGCTGCCAGCTCGCCTCCGCCGCGCCGCCGCCAAGCGGGCCACGGCTGGGGTCGGCGGTGGCGAAGGCGGGTTTCAGCAGGGCGGCGAAGGCCTGGGCCTCGAAGGCGCGGGCCGCCTCGCGCAGCCGGGGCGGTGCCGCGGCGCGGCGGGCCATGGCCACCGTGTCATCCATCAGCGCGGCTCCACCTCGGCCTGCCGCGAAGCCCGGCGCATCGCGCTGCAGGCCGTCCATCACCGCAACTCCATCTCGGCCTGCAGCGCCCCGGCCGCCTTGATGGCCTGCAGGATGCTGATCAGGTCGCGCGGGCCGACGCCGAGCGAGTTCAGCCCGCGCACCAGCTCCTGCAGGCTGACCCCGCCGTTCAGCACGCCGACGCGGCGCTCCGCCTGGTCGTCCACCTCGATGCCGGTGCGCGGCACCACCACCGTCTCGCCGGCCGCGAGCGGGTTGGGCTGGCTCACCTGCGGTGTCTCGGTGACGCGGATGGTCAGGTTTCCCTGGGCGATCGCCACGGTGGAGACCCGCACGTTCGCGCCCATGACGATGGTGCCGGAGGCTTCCTCGATCACCACCCGGGCCATCATGTCCGGCTCCACCCGCAGCTGCTCGATCCCTGCGAGGAAGGAGATCGCATCCCGCCCCACCAGGTTCAGCGCCACGGTGCGCGGATCGGTGGCGGTGGCGGTGCCGGCGGCGCCGCGGTTGATGGCGACGGCGATCCGCCGGGCGGTGGTCAGGTCCGGATTGCGCAACGCCAGCCGCAGCGTATTGCGACCGGAGAAGGCGAAGGGCACCTCGCGCTCGACGATGCCGCCATTGGCGATGCGGGCGCTGGTCGGCACGCCGCGCTGGATGCTGGCGGCGGCGCCACGGGCCGCGATCGCGCCAGTGGCGACGGCGCCCTGGGCCACCGCATAGACCTCGCCATCGGCGCCGAGCAGCGGGGTGACCAGCAGGGTGCCGCCCTGCAGGTTGGTGGCGTCGCCCAGCGCCGAGACCGCGATGTCGATCCGGCTGCCCGGCCGGGCAAAGGCCGGCAGGTTGGCGGTGACCATCACCGCGGCGATGTTGCGGGTGTCCAGCCGCACCTCATTGTCGCGGGTGTTGACGCCGAGGCGTTCCAGCATGCCGACCAGCGATTGCCGGGTGAAGATCGCGGTCCGCAGCCGGTCACCGGTGCCGGCCAGTCCGACCACCAGCCCGTAGCCGACCAGCTGGTTGTCGCGGACCCCCTCGATGTCGGCGATATCCTTGATCCGGACCGATTGCGCCGCCGCCCCGGGGCCACCGAACAAGGCGAGCAGCCCGGCAAGGGCGGCCATCGCCAGGGAGCTCTTCGCGCTTGCGAAAGCATTTTCGGCCAAGCTCGTCTCCGATCCGCTGACGGCGGTCCCGGCGCGTGTCGCCCTGCCGCCCGGTAGGCCGGGACAGCAACGGCCGTGCCAGGGTTTGGGCGGGGCCAGGGCGGCAGGGTCTGCCGGGCGGCGGCGCGGATTGCCGGGCCGGCGGGGCAGAGGAGGCAGGAAATGCGTGGTGTCGGCAGGGCGGGCGGCGGTGCGCCAGCGGGCGGGGCAGTGGGCGGGGCAGTGGGCGGGGTGCGAGGGGGGCGGACCGGCGGGGGCTTCAGCCTGCCGGCCGCGGGCAGCGGCGCAGGCGCCGGGGTAGCCGCGGTGGCGCCGGCCGGCCCGCTCGGGCTCGGCCTGCTCGCCCTGCAGGAGGGTGGGGAGGCAGCCCGACGGGATGCCGCGGCACGGCAACGGGCCGAGTCGCTGCTGGAGGAACTGGCCGGGCTGCAGCTCGATCTGCTCGCCGGTGGCGTCGACCCGGCGCGGCTGGAGCGGCTGGCGGCGCTCACGCCGGGGGATGCGGGGGCCGACCCCGAGCTACAGGTAGTGGTGCAGGGGGTGGTTCTGCGCGCTCACGTAGAAATCGCCCGCCGCGGCGGGAACCTTTTCGTGTCGGCTGAATGAAAACCACGATCTATCAGGAATTTGCGAGGTCGCAACCCCTTGGCGTAGGGGAGGGCACACCTGTATGGTCCGGCCCGCCTCGGGAGCCGGAGCGACGGGCCCGGACCTTCGGAGGCTTGGGGCCGTCCAGAACATGCTGATAACGCTGCCGCCAGACTACCGACCCACTGACGACGAAGAGTTCATGAACGCGCAGCAGCTGGCATATTTCCGCCAGAAGCTGCTGCGTTGGCGCCAGGACCTGCTGCGCGAGGCAGGAGATACCCTGGCAAGCCTTTCGGCCGGCGGAATCACCGAGGCCGATCTGACCGACCGGGCCAGTGTCGAGACCGACCGCGCGCTGGAGCTTCGCACCCGGGATCGGGCACGCAAGCTGATCTCCAAGATCGATCAGGCGATCGAGCGGATCGAGAACGGGACCTACGGCTATTGCGAGGAAACCGGGGAGCCCATCGGCCTGCGCCGCCTGGAAGCCCGCCCGATCGCCACCCTGTCCATCGAGGCGCAGGAGCGGCACGAGCGGATGGAGCGCGTCCACCGCGACGACTGAGGCCCTGGCGCCCCCGCCAGGGCAGGCTGACCGTTCAAGGTCAGCCCGCTACCGCAGGCCCGGACGCATCCGCCTCCGGAGCCATCGTCCCGCGCAGGCGCTGCCGGCCTGCGTGGCGCCGCATCAGGCCTCGGCGGCGACCGGGACGCCCTTGTCCTTCAGCATGCTCTGCAGCTCACCGGCCTGGAACATCTCCATCACGATGTCGCAGCCGCCGACGAACTCGCCACCGACATAGAGCTGCGGGATGGTCGGCCAGTTGGTGTAGGCCTTGATCCCTTCGCGGATTTCCATGTCCTCGAGCACGTTGACGCCCTTGAAGGGCACCTGGAGGTGGCTGAGGATCTGCACCACCCGGGCGGAGAAGCCGCACTGCGGGAACACCGGGGTGCCCTTCATGAACAGCACCACGGGGGTCGCCTTGATCTCGGCCTCGATGCGCTCGAATGCGGGGTTGGTCATGCTCTCTTCCTCACTTCGCTCGGAAGCGCGGCCGATTCACGCTTCGCTGCTGGCTGACGCAGTGCTGCTCCGCGATCGGGCGCGCGGGGCTTGGTCCAGGTTCAGGCAGGGGCCGAGGTCTGCAACGCCAGGGCGTGCAACTCGGCACCCATGCGGCCACGCAGGGCGGCGTAGATGAGCTGGTGCTGCTGCACCCGGCTCTTGCCGCGGAAACTCTCGGAGACGACCGTGGCGGCGTAATGGTCGCCATCCCCGGCCAGATCCTCGATGGTCACCTGCGCGTCGGGCAGCGCCGCCTTGATCAGCGCCTCGATCTCTCCCGGCTGCATCGCCATCCGTCCGCGCTCCTCGAATCAACCATCGGCCATCAGTGCTGGCAGGGTGCGCTCATGCGCCTCCTGCAGCCTGGCCACCGATATGGATGGGCCGCCGGCCAGAACCAAGGCCTCCCCGCCGCTGCGGCCGATACGTGTGGCCGGCACCCCCGCGGCGGCGGCCTCGGCCAGCAGCGCCGCGCCATCCGTCACCGCCAGAAGGTAGCGCGCCTGATCCTCGCCGAACCAGTGGGCATGGGCGGGCAGGGCGGCGGGGGGCGGCAGCAGGGTGGCGCCGGTATCGCCGGCCATCGCCATCTCGGCCAGCGCCACCAGCAGCCCGCCGTCCGAAAGGTCGTGGCAGGCCTTCACCGTCCCGGCCAGGATCCGGCCGCGGACGAAATCGCCGTTGCGGCGCTCGGCGGCGAGGTCGACCGGCGGCGGTGCCCCGGCTTCCTGCCCGGCGATCTCGCGCAGCCAGAGCGACTGGCCGAGCCAGCCCCGCGTCTCGCCAATCAGGACGAGATCGAGCCCCGGTGCCAGCGCCAGCCCGACCGCCTGGGCCACATCCTCCAGCACCCCGACGCCGCCGATGGCGGGGGTGGGCAGGATCGCCCGGCCCTCGGTCTCGTTGTAGAGCGAGACATTGCCGCTCACGACCGGGAAGTCGAGCGCGGTGCAGGCCGCCGCCATGCCGCGCACGGCGCTGGCGAACTGCCCCATGATCTCCGGCTTCTCGGGGTTGCCGAAATTCATATTGTCGGTGATCGCCAGCGGCTTCGCGCCGACCGCGGTCAGGTTGCGCCAGGCCTCCGCCACCGCCTGGGCGCCGCCCGCCTCGGGGTCGGCCAGGCAGTAGCGCGGGGTGCAGTCGGTGGTCATCGCCAGGGCGCGGCTATGGTCCTCGATGCGGACCACCGCGGCGTCGGCGGCGCCGGGGCGCTTCGCCGTCTGGCCCCCGACCATGCTGTCGTACTGGTCCCAGATCCAGCGGCGGGAGCAGAGGTCGAGGCTGCCGACCAGCTTCAGCAGCGCCGCTTCCGGCCCCAGCGGATCGGCGACCGAGGCGGCATCCAGCACCGGCAGCTTCGGTGTCTCGGCGGTCGGCCGGCGATACAGCGGTGCCTCGCTCTCCAGCGGGGCGAGGGGGATGTCGGCTTCCAGCGCGCCCTTGTGGCGGATGGTGATGCGGCCGGTGTCGGTGATGTGGCCGATGACCGCGAAATCCAGCTCCCACTTGGTGAAGATCGCCTCGGCCACCGCCTCGCGGCCGGGCTTCAGCACCATCAGCATGCGTTCCTGGGATTCCGACAGCATCATCTCATAGGCGCTCATGCCGGTCTCGCGCTGCGGGACGTCGTCCAGCACCAGCTCGATCCCGACGCCACCCTTGCCGGCCATCTCCACGCTGCTGCTGGTCAGGCCGGCGGCACCCATGTCCTGGATGGCGACGATGGCGTCGGTCGCCATCAGCTCCAGGCAGGCCTCGATCAGCAGCTTCTCGGCGAAGGGGTCGCCGATCTGCACGGTGGGGCGCTTCTCCTCGCTGTCGGCGGAGAATTCGGCCGAGGCCATGGTCGCGCCATGGATGCCGTCGCGGCCGGTCTTGGAGCCGACATAGACCACCGGATTGCCGACGCCGGCGGCGGCGGAGAGGAAGATGCGGTCGGCCGGGGCGATGCCGACGGTCATGGCATTGACCAGCGGGTTGCCATTGTAGGCCGGGTGGAAATTCACCTCGCCGCCCACGGTCGGGACGCCGACGCAATTGCCATAGCCGCCGATGCCGCGCACCACGCCATCGATCACCCGCTTCATCCGCGGCGCATCCGGCGTGCCGAACCTCAGGGCATTGAGGTTCGCAATGGGCCGGGCGCCCATGGTGAAGACATCCCGGAGAATGCCGCCGACGCCGGTCGCGGCACCCTGGTAGGGCTCGATGAAGGAGGGGTGGTTGTGGCTCTCCATCTTGAAGATGGCGGCCAGCCCCTCGCCGATGTCGATGACCCCGGCATTCTCGCCCGGCCCCTGGATCACCCAGGGCGCCTTGGTCGGCAGCTCGCGCAGCCAGACCCGGCTCGATTTGTAGGAGCAATGCTCCGACCACATGACGCTGAAGACGCCGAGCTCGGTGAGCGAGGGCGTCCGGCCGAGGATCGCCAGCACGCGGTCGTACTCATCCGGCTTCAGGCCGAATTCGGCGGCGAGCTGCTTGGCCCGGGCGGGGTCGAGGAGGGCAGGGGTGTCGGTCATGGAATCCTCAGGCCGCGGCGAAATTCTCGGCCAGGCTCTCGAACAGCGGCAGGCCGTCGGTGCCGTCGATCAGCGGGTCAACCTGGTTCTCCGGGTGGGGCATCAGCCCCAGCACCCGCAGGTTCGGCGACAGCACGCCGGCGATGCTGCGGGCGCTGCCGTTGCGGTTGGCCGCGGCGGTCACCTCGCCCTGCGGCGTGGCGTAGCGCAGCGCGACCAGCCCCTCGCCCTCCAGCCGGTCGAGGGTTGCGTCATCGGCGAAGTAATTGCCGTCACCATGGGCCATGGTCGCGCGGAACACCTGGCCGCGCTGGAAGCGGTTGGTGAAGGCGGTGTCGGCGCGCTCCACCTTCATCTGGCAATCCATCGACAGGAAGCGCAGCGAGGCGTTGCGCAGCAGCGCCCCCGGCAGCAGCCCGGCCTCGGTCAGCATCTGGAAGCCGTTGCAGACGCCGAGCACATGGCCGCCGCGCGCCGCATGCGCCTTCACCGCCTGCATGATCGGGCTCTGCGCCGCCATGGCGCCGCAGCGCAGGTAGTCGCCGTAGGAAAAGCCGCCCGGCAGCACCACCAGGTCGAGCCCCGCCGGCAGCGCGGTGTCGCGGTGCCACAGCATCTGCGGCTTGCGGCCGGTGACGCGCGCCAGCGCCAGCGCCATGTCGCGTTCCCGGTTGATGCCGGGGAAGAGGATGATCGCAGCCTTCATCGCGGGTTACTCCCTGAACCCAACATCATCAGCCGGCGCGCGCCGCTCATTCGCTCTGCCAGACCCGGAGCCAGTGCAGCCCGCCGAGCACCAGCAAGGTCACCACCACCGCGAGCGTCGCCGCGGTCAGCCAGCGGTTCAGCTTGTGCTTCTGCGCCGCCACCCAGCCACGCCGCGGCGCGGGCACCGGCTTCAGCGCCCCGACCCGCTCCTCCCGCCAACGCAGCCCGATGCTGATCAGCACCGTCAGCACCGCCATGATGAGGAGCGAGGTCTTGACCATCGCTCAGGCCAGGCTGACCGAGAAGCTCTCGATCACCGTATTGGCCAGCAGCTTGCGCGCCATCTCCTCGGCCGCGGCGCGGGCCTTGGCCGGGTCGGTCTCGGCCAGCTCCAGCTCGATCACCTTGCCGGCCCGCACCTCGCCGACGCCGGCGAAGCCGAGCCCCGCCAATGCGTGGCCGATCGCCTTGCCCTGCGGGTCCAGCACGCCGGTCTTCGGCATCACGGTCACCAGCGCCTTCATCCAACCCTCCGATAATCGGCCGCGGCGCCCGGCGCCCGGCGGCAGGTGGCGACGATCACTGGATCGTCTCCGGCCCCTTCATGTCCCGCACCCCCGCCTCCGGCAGGATGCCGAGGCGGCGGGCGACTTCCTGATAGCCTTCCTCGACCTTGCCGAGGTCGCGGCGGAAGCGATCCTTGTCCATCTTCTCGCCAGTCTTGGCATCCCAGAGGCGGCAATTATCCGGGCTGATCTCATCGGCCAGGACAATGCGCATCTCGTCATTCTCGTACAGCCGGCCGAATTCGACCTTGAAGTCGACCAGGGTGATGCCAACGCCGAGCAGCAGGCCGGAGAGGAAGTCGTTCACCCGAAGCGCCAGCTGGACCATGTCGTCGAGGTCCTGGGTCGCTGCCCAGCCGAAGGCGGTGATGTGCTCCTCGCACACCATCGGGTCGTTCAGCGCGGCGTTCTTGTAGTAGTACTCCAGGATGGAACGTGGCAGCCGCGTGCCCTCGGCGATGCCGAGCCGGCTGCTCAGGCTGCCGGCCGCGACGTTGCGCACCACCACCGCCAGCGGGATGATCTCCACCTCGCGGATCAGTTGCTCGCGCATGTTGAGCCGGCGGATGAAATGGGTCGGGACGCCGATCTCCATCAGCCGGGTCATCAGGTATTCGCTGATGCGGTTGTTCAGCACGCCCTTGCCGGTGATGGTGCCCTTCTTCTGCGCGTTGAAGGCGGAGGCGTCATCCTTGAAATACTGCACCAGCGTGCCGGGCTCGGGGCCTTCGAACAGGATCTTGGCCTTGCCCTCGTAGAGCTGACGGCGTCGCGCCATGGTGGGAAACTTCCTTCTCTCGGCCGGGGGGGAGCCTTGGCCCGGAGCCAGGGCAGGGCACCGGAGGCGGCCGGCTCGCTGGCGAGGGCGGTATAGCAAGCGGCCGGCCATACCGCCACGGGCGGGGAGCCTTGGCCTGAGCGGCCGCTCAGACCGCCACCGGCACGAAGGGCGCCGCCCCGGGCGGGCCATCGGCGAAGCGCCAGATCACCCTGCCATCGGCGCCGAGCGCCAGCAGGCTGGCCGAGACCGTGCCGAAGCCGCCAAGCGGCGGCACCCGCAGCGCCGCCCCGCGTGGCACGGTCTCGTCGCCGCTGGTGTCGCCATCGGCCAGCAGCTCCTCCCATCCCGCCCAGTCACCGCGCAACGGGTCGGGTGGCGGGGCGGCCTGGAAGCGGGGCAGGTGGCGGGCGGTGCGCGGGCTTGAGAGGTCGTTCGGGTCATGCGCGGTGACCATGCTGACCCCCTCCGGCAGCGGCGCCGCCGTCACCTGGCCCAGGCCGAGGCCGCGCAGGAAGAAGGCCTCGTTGCGGTCCGCGACCACCATGTTGAAGGAGCGCCATTGCTCGGCCGGCAGGGCGGTTATGGCGGCGGCGGCGGCGGCGGCGCTGCTTTCCTCCAGCGCCCGCAGCGGCAGCTCGCCACGGGAGCGCTTGCCCGGCGCCGGCCCCAGGCTGGCCGGCCGGTTCAGCACCGTGGCGACCACTCCGGCGCGGTTCACCGCCATCCAGGTGCCGCCGCCGGTGCGGTCGCGGCCGCCGACCACACCGGGCCGGTCCGGCCACCAGGGGCCGGGCCGGTCGGCCGGGCGGTCCAGAAGCTCGTCCCGGTTGGCGGCGATCAGCACCGGCCAGGCATGGCCCGGCCGGCGGAGCAGGATGACGGTGCACATCCCCACCGGGATAGAACAGCACGGGCGAGGAGGAAACGGCTAGCGAACGGATGCCGTCGGCCGGAAATCCTGGAGCCTGACGGCTTCAAGCCGAAGCCATCAGGCCCCCGGCCCTGTTGGTGACCGCGTGATTCACGCCGTCGGTTGTTTCAACCTCGAGCGACCACGCTCTAGCGGATGTAGATGCCGAGGCCCGGGGGGGGCGGCGCGTAATACACCGGAGGCGGTGGCCGGTAGTAGTAGGGTGGTGGCGGCCGGTAATAAGCCGGCGGTGGGCGGTGGTAGTAGCGGGGCGGCGGCGGCCGGTAGTAGTAGCTCGGCGGCGGCCGGTGGTGGCGGTGGTGCCGGTAATGGCCGTAGCCCCGACCCTCGCCATGCGCCTCGGCGGCCATGGGCATTGCCAGCGCGGCCATCACTGTGAAACCGGCGACTAGTCCTGTGCGGAGGGCCCGCATCACACTGATCTCCTTGTTGGCCCCACAGATAGGTACGGCCTGCGGCGGAATCGCGGCAGCGTCGCGGCAGGCTCGCGGCAGCACGGCCGGCCGGGCCGGCGCCACCTGCCTAAGCCCCTGAATTGGCCAACAAATTCAAAAACGACGCCGCGGCTGGCGTGGCCGGCCAGCGAATCATACCGTCGTGAACACCCGGGCGAAGACGGTGTCGACATGGCTGAAGTCGCGCGCCGGATCCATCGCCGCCGCCAGACTTGCGGCATCCAGCCGGGCCGCGACCGCGGGGTTGTCCAGCAGGTGCTCGGCGAAGCTGCGGGCGCCCGGCTTGCCGAGCCCGGTCCAGGTCGCCATCGCCGCCGCCTGCACCGCGGCATAGGCCTCCTCCCGGCTCAGCCCGGCCTGGGTCAGCGCCAGCAGCACCTTCTGCGAATGCACGACGCCGCCCAGGCTTTCCAGATTGGCCGCCATCCGCTCCGGGTAGACGGTCAGCTTCTCCATCATCCCGGCCACCCGCACCAGGGCGAAGTCGAGTGCGATGCAGGCATCGGGGGCGATCACCCGCTCGACGCTGGAATGGCTGATGTCGCGCTCATGCCACAGTGTGACGTTCTCCAGCGCCGGGGTGACGTAGCCGCGCACCAGCCGGGCGAGGCCGGTGAGGTTCTCGCTCAGTACTGGGTTGCGCTTGTGCGGCATGGCGGAGGACCCCTTCTGGCCGGGGTGGAAGAACTCCTCCGCCTCCCGCACCTCGCTCCGCTGCAGGTGGCGCACCTCGGTCGCCAGCCGCTCGACCCCGGCCGCCACGACGGCGAGCGCCGCGAAGAAGGCGGCGTGCCGGTCGCGCGGGATGACCTGGGTGGAGACCGGCTCGACCGCCAGGCCGAGCTTTCCGGCGACATGCTCCTCCACCCGCGGGTCGACGCTCGCGAAGGTGCCGACCGGCCCGCTGATGGCGCAGGTGGCGATCTCCGCCCGTGCGGCGACCAGCCGGGCCCGGTTGCGGGCGAACTCCGCGTAATGCCCGGCGAGCTTCAGGCCGAAGGTGCTCGGCTCGGCATGGATGCCGTGGCTGCGGCCGATGGTGGGGGTGTAGCGGAACTCCTCCGCCCGCTGCCGCAGCGCCGCCAGCACGGCATCCACATCGGCGATCAGCAGATCGGCGGCGCGGGTGAGCTGCACCGCGAGGCAGGTGTCGAGCACGTCGGAACTGGTCAGCCCCTGGTGCATGAACCGCGCCTCCGGCCCGATGCCCTCCTGCATCCAGGTCAGGAAGGCGATGACGTCATGGCGGGTGACCCGCTCGATGGCGTCGATCGCCTCGACCGCCCCGGGGCCGATGCTGGCGGCGCGCGGGGTGCCCTTCTCGCGGATCACCCGCGCCGCCTCGGCCGGAATGGTGCCGAGCTGGGCCATGGCCTCGGCGGCCAGCGCCTCGATCTCGAACCAGATCCGGTAGCGCTCCTCGGGGGACCAGATCGCGGCCATCTGCGGGCGGGTGTAGCGGGGGACCATGGCAGGCGGGCTCCGGAACCTCGGGGCGCGGCAGGCGATGCCGCAGTGTCTCCTCTCGCTCAGCAGGGCCAGGGATGCAAGCGCACCCCGGTCCGCCGCACGGCGCCGATGGGGTTGCAGAAAAATGTGTGACCCTTTATTTCACCGCGCCTTACTTTTTACCCATTCCTCCAGCGGTCAGGACGGCTGAGACATGTTGGAAATGCTGCCCATATGGCTGCAGCCACTCGCGATGGTGCTGTTCATCGACGTGGTCCTGGCAGGCGACAATGCCGTGGTGGTGGGAATGGCCGCGGCCGGCCTGCCGCCTGACCAGCGCCGGAAGGCCATCTTCTGGGGAATCATCGCCGCGACGGTGATGCGCATCGCCTTCGCCTCCATCACAGTCCAGCTCCTCTCCATCGTCGGCATCGTGCTGGCGGGCGGCGTGCTGCTGCTCTGGGTGTGCTGGAAGATGTACCGCGAACTGCGGGAGGGTGGGAACGACCACGCCGACGAGGTTCACGACGCCGCGGCGCTGGAGGGAGCGCCGGCAGGCCCGCCGCGCAAGACATTGCGCCAGGCCATCCTGCAAATCCTCGTCGCCGATGTCTCGATGAGCCTCGACAACGTGCTGGCGGTGGCCGGCGCCGCGAAGGATCATCCCTACATTCTCATCGTCGGCCTCGCGGTTTCGGTCGTGCTGATGGGCGTCGCCGCAACGCTGATCGCCAACCTGCTGCACAAGCACCGCTGGATCGCCTGGGTCGGCCTGCTGGTCATCCTCTACGTGGCGATCGACATGATCTGGGAGGGCACGCATCAGGTCGCCGGCCAGGTGCCGGGTGCCTATGCCTTCCTCATGCTGCCGCTCGGCTACCTCGCCCTGCCGGGGGTCTTCCCGGCATGGATGTGGGCGGCGGCGACAGCGGGCCAGGTTGTGGTCATAGCGATACTGGCGACGCTGGCCTCCGGGCTGGTCCGCCGCGACGGTAATCACCCGGTCGCCGCACACGTGCCGGCCGCGCCTGCGCCCACCGTGCACGCGCCGTCCGCGCACTCGCCGTCGGCGCAAACGGCCGCCGCGCACCCGGCTTCCCCGCACTAGGGCGGTTTCGCGCTGGATGGAAACACCCTGCGCGAAACGACCCCAGGGGACCGGAAGCAACCTCCGCGGTGAGGCCGCGGGGGGGCATCTCCCCGCTGCTGGATCATTCATGTCGGCGCCGCGCTGATCAGCTACATTGGTCTCACGATGATCCAAGAGGATGCGCACCGGCTGTACGGCCAGGGTCCTGCCACGCTGCAGCAGCGTGCCGCGCCCGCGATGCACGCCGCGGCCGCCGTGCCGATCCGCCTGGGCTGAGGCGCGGAGGTTGATGCGCTGGCTGGCGTCACTGCCACTCCTGCTCGGGCTTGTCGCCTGCCAGGCTCCGACCCAAAGCGGCCCTGACGAGGTGGCGGCACAGCCGAGTCTCGCCACCCTCGCCGACCGCCTGCCGGAGGAGGCCGCCGACTTCCGTCGTGGCGCGGTGGTGCCGCGCCCCGATGGCGGCCTTGAGATCGGCTACCGCACCACGGGCCGCACTGCCGCCGGCGCCATGGTGGCGCTCTACCGCCCGGCCGGCCCGGCGGATGCGGCGGCGGTGGAAGCGGCTCTCGAGGATCTGCTGCGGGATGCGTTGCTGCCGCGACCGACCCGCAACCTGCGGGAGATCGGCCGGCTGACCCTGCCGGATCCGCGGCCTGAAGCCGGGCCGGGCGCCGCCCCGCCGGGGTTGCGCTGCGCCGAGACCGCCGGCCGCTACGGCCGCGAAAGGGTGGCCGGGCTGCTCTGCGCCGGGGCGGCGGGCGGCAGCCTGCTGCGCCTGCGGATCGGGATGCCGGACCGGGATCCGCCGCCCGGCGATGCTCGGGCCTTCGCCGCCGCGATCCTCGCGGCGCTGCGCGGCTCGTGACCTTGACCCCGGTGCAAATGCAGCCGCGCCCTCCCACCTGCGGCGAATGAGCACCGCCGCCGACCCGATGCGGGTCTTCGACCGCCGCCTGCACCGCCGCCGGCGCGATCGCGCCGCCGCCACCGTGGGGCAGGTGGCGCCGATCCTTGACGCCGCCGCCGAGCTGCTGCTGGACCGGCTGGACGACACCACCCGCCGCTTCACCCGCGCCCTCGACATCGGCGGGCGCGGCGTGGTCGCGCCGAAGCTGCGCGACCGTGGCATTCCCTTCGTCGTTTCGATGGATCTCTCCGCCCGCATGGCGGCGGGTGCCGGCGGCCTGCCGCTGGCCGGTGACGAGGAATGGCTGCCCTTTGCGCCGGAGAGCTTCGACCTGGTGGTGGCCAGCCTGTCGCTGCATTGGGTCAACGACCTGCCCGGCGCGCTGGTGCAGCTTCGCCGGGCGCTGCGGCCGGACGGGCTGTTCCTGGCCAGCCTGCCCGGGCTCGGCACGCTGCAGCCGCTGCGCGAGGCGCTGGCGGCGGCCGAGAGCGAGCTGCGCGGCGGCCTCTCCCCCCGGATCTCGCCCTTCCCGGAGCTGCGCGACCTGGCCGGGCTGCTGCAACGCGCCGGCTTCGCCCTGCCGGTCGCCGATGCCGGGACGCTGCCGCTGGCCTATCGCTCCGCCATGGCGCTGTTCCACGACCTGCGGGCGGCGGGCGAGACCAATGCGGTGCTGGCGCGCGATCCGCGCTGCCCGCCGCGGGCGCTGCTGCCGCTGGCGGCGAGCCGATTGCCGGAGCGCGACGGGGTGATCCCGGCCGAGCTGCGGCTGCTGGCGATGACCGGCTGGGCCCCGCATGAGAGCCAGAGCCGCCCGGCCCGCCCCGGCAGCGCGAACGCAAGGCTGGCGGAGGCGCTGGGGGTGGAGGAGCGCAGCGCCGGCGAGAAGCCGGGCCTTCACTGAAGGCGGCCAGCCGCGAGTGTCGCTTGCAGGGCAGCGTCACGCCTCCGGCTCCTCCAGCAATTCCAGTTGCCACCGCATCTCGGATTCGCTGAGCGGCCAGCCGCCGCCGGGGCTCGGGGCCAGGGCGGTGGTCGGGCTGACCTGGCCGAGCACGGTCTGCGCCAGGGTCGCCGCCCGCGGTGCGAAGCCGGCCTTCCAGCAGAGGCTCACCAGCCCCTTGGCGCTGCGCAGCCGTACCGCCCGGCCCACCATGGCCGCCGGCACCCCGGCCGCCTCGGCCAGTGCTTCGGCCATGACCGAGAGCGCGCCCTGGAGCCCGGCATTCTCGAACACCGCCTCCGGTGTCTGCCCGCCTGCGGGCGGCGGCGCCTCCAGCCGCCGCTCCACCCGCTCGCGCAGCGCCCGGGTCACCGCGGTGTCGAGGTCGGGGCGCGCCGCCAGCGCTTCCAGCAGATGCTCGGCGACGAAGCCGGCCAGCCTGCGGGCGGCGCCCGGCGGCAGCACCGGCCGGCGCACCAGCGGCGCCTGCCAGGCGAGATGCTGCGCCGCGCCGAGGATGACTTGGTCGAGCGCCGCCTCCCGGATCGCGGCGGAGCGGTTCTCCAGCAGCGCCGCCACCGGGGCGACGGCGCCGGTGCTGACGATGGCATCCGAGAGCCGCTCGCTCAGCGCCGGGCGGCGGGCGATGGCGGTCAAGGTCGCCGGCGCCGGAGGATCGGCGATCAGCGCCAGCAGGTCGGCCTCGGTGAGCTGGGGCGAATGGCGGATGACCGGCTCCGCCACCTCCATCGCCGCATCGCGGGCGAGGCGCAGGATCAGCGCCCGCGGCGCATCCGGCAGCGCCTTCAGCTCCTCGGCGATGACCCGGCGGACGGTGACGGCGGCATCCGCCACCAGCGCGTTCAGCGTCTCCCACCCCAGCCGCTGGCGGCGGTCCGCTGCCCCGGCGAGCTGCGGCGCCCGGGGGGCGAGCTTGCGGCCCAGCTCGGCCCGCACCCCCGCATCGCCATCCCCGGCCAGGATCCGGTCGGCCGGCTGCGGCGTCGCGGCATTGGCGGCGACCGCGGCGCGCACCCGGGCGGCGCGGTCGGTGGCGAGGAAATAGAGGATCTCCGGCGCCGCATCCCGCCCCCCGGCCAGCGCCACCCGGGCGGCCTCGCTACCCTCGGCGGCAATGCGCTTGGCCGAGTCGCTCACCTCCGGGGCGGCGGTCGCGCTCATCCGGCGGGCTCCGTGGCGCCCGCCAGCCGCCAGCCGCCGCGTCCGCCGCGCTTCACCGCGTACATCGCCGCATCGGCTTCCGCGAGCAGCTTGTCCGGCGCCGGGCGGGTGTCCGGCGGGCGCACCGCGCAGCCGATGCTGAAGCCGAGCGCCGGCCCGGTGCGGCCCGCCGGCCAGGGCCGGATTCGCGCCGCCGCCGCGCCGATCGCCGCGGCGCGCCGCGCCGTCGCCGCCGCATCGGCATCCTGCAGCCAGAGGGCGAACTCATCGCCGCCGAGCCGCGCCGCCAGATCCACCGGCCGCACCATCTCCCGTAGCACCCCGGCGACGGCGACCAGCGCCGCATCCCCTGCCTCATGCCCGAGCGCATCATTGATCGGCTTGAAATGGTCGAGGTCGATGAACAGCAGCGCCCCGGTGCCGCCCGCCTCCCCCGGGCGGTCAAGCCGGCGGCGCAGCTCCTCCATGAAGGCGCGGCGGTTGAGCAGCCCGGTCAGCGCATCGGTCCGCGCCTGCAGCTCCAGCTCCCGCTGCAGCACCTGGTTGCCGAGCGTGACGAAGAGCAGGTCGGATATGGAATGCAGCAGGTGCCGGTCGTCGGCATCGAAGGCGCGCGCCCCGGCCGCCCGCCAGGCGAGCAGCCCGTGGCAGGGTGGGACCCGGTGCGGGCTCGGCAGCAGCGCCAGCGGCTCGTTGCCCGGGCCGGTCCGGAAGCTCGGCTGGGCGCCACCGAGCAGCGGCGCCAGCGCCGGCAGCAGCGGCGCGGGGTCGGCGCCATGCTGCTGGGTCACCTGCACCCTGCCTTCCGGGCCGAGTTCCAGCATCGCCGCGCCGATGCAGCCGAGCACCGCGGGCAGGGCCTCCAGCGCGGTGGCCAGCATGCGCGGCGCCAGCACCTGGCGGCGGACCCGGCGCACCAGGGTCTCCAGCGCCTCGGCCCGGCGCAGGGCGGCAGCCTGCGCCTCGGCCTCCTGCACCTCGGCGGTGATCTCGCGGCCGCAGCCGCGCAGCCCGGCGAAGCCGCCGCCCACATCGGCCAGCGGGGCGACGGCGAAGCTGAAGCAGCCCGGCGCGTCGCCGGCATGGCGCAGCCAGGCGCGCAGGCCGCGCAGCGGGCGCCGCAGCCCGAAGGGATCGGGTTCCGGCTGCTGCAGCAGCAGCTTCCCCGGCCGGCCGAGCAGCGCCGTCACCGGCCAGCCGCGGCAGGGGTCCGGCGCGAGGAAGGTAAGGCGGCCGGCGGCATCGGTCTCGAAGGCGATATCGGTGGCGAGGCTGGCGAAATCCCGCCAGCGCTGGCGGGATTCGAGCAGCGCGGCGTGCAGCCCGGGCGCGGTCCCGGCGGCATCGGCGGGCGGTAAGGGCGGGCCGTCGGTGCGCCGCTTCGGGCCGGTCGGGTCGGCTTGGTGCATGCGCGGCAGTTTCAGCCGGGCGGGTGAAGATGCGGTTATCGATATTCCGCACCCGTTACTGCCGGCGCCTACGCCCCGCTCCGTTGACATGCGCCGCCGGGCGTCGGCATGGTCCGCGGCCTTTCGCTCGGGATCTCGCCTCATGGACCACGCCACGCTGCAACCGCGCATCGAAGCCCTCTGGGCCCGCCGCGAGACGATCTCCGCCGCCACCGGCGGCGAGGAACGCGCCGCGGTGGAAGCGGCGCTGGAGGCGCTCGACACCGGCGCCGCCCGGGTCGCCGCGCCGGACGGGAAGGGCGGCTGGACCGTCAACCAATGGCTGAAGCAGGCGGTGCTGCTGTCCTTCCGCCTGACCGATTCGGCGCCGATGGACACCGCCGCGGGCGCCTATGACAAGGTGCCGCTGAAATTCGCCGACTGGGGGCCGAACCGCTTCCGCGAGGCCGGATTCCGCGCCGTCCCGGGCGCCGTCGTGCGGAAATCCGCCTACATCGCCCCGGGCGCGGTGCTGATGCCGAGCTTCGTCAACGTCGGCGCCTGGGTCGGCCGCAATACCATGGTCGACACCTGGGCGACCGTCGGCTCCTGCGCGCAGATCGGCGCCAACGTCCACCTCTCGGGCGGTGTCGGCATCGGTGGCGTGCTGGAGCCGCTGCAGGCCAATCCGGTGATCATCGAGGATGACTGCTTCATCGGCGCCCGCTCCGAGGTGGCCGAGGGCGTCGTCGTCGAGCGCGGCGCGGTACTTTCCATGGGCGTCTTCCTCGGCGCCAGCACCAAGATCATCGACCGCGCCACCGGCCAGGTGCACATCGGCCGGGTGCCGGCCTATTCGGTCGTTGTCCCAGGCAGCCTGCCGGGCAAGCCGCTGCCGGATGGCTCGCCGGGGCCGAGCCTCTACTGCGCCGTCATCGTCAAGACGGTGGATGCGCAGACCAGGGCGAAGACCTCGATCAACGAGCTGCTGCGCGACTGAGCCGGCGGCGGCCGTGCCTCGCGGCGCGGCCAGGGAAAGGCGCAAGGCCGGCGCGGCGGCGCCCGCCCGCCGTGCCGCCGCGCCATGACAATGAGGAGCCTTGCGTGAAGCCCACCCCCGGCAACCAGCCGACCGACCCGCTGCCGCTCGCCCAGGCGTTGATCCGCTGCCCGAGCGTGACGCCGGCCGACGCCGGGGCGCTCGGCGTGCTGGAGGCGGCGCTGGCGCCGCTCGGCTTCGCCTGCCACCGGCTGCGCTTCGGGGAGATCGAGAATCTCTACGCCCGGCGCGGTACCGAGGGCCCGCATTTCTGCTACGCCGGCCACACCGATGTGGTGCCGCCGGGCGAGCAGGGCTGGGACGGCAGCCCCTTCTCCGGCGAGGTGCGGGGCGACGTGCTTTATGGCCGCGGCGCCTGCGACATGAAGGGTGGCATCGCCGCCTTCGTCGCCGGGCTGACCGACTACCTGGCGGTGCATGGCGACCGCCCCGGCAGCATCAGCCTGCTGATCACCGGCGACGAGGAAGGCCCGGCCCGGGATGGCACCGTCAAGGTGCTGGAATGGATGGCGGAGCGCGGCGAGATCCCGGACATGGCGCTGGTCGGCGAGCCGACCTCGCGCCTTGCCCTCGGCGACATCGTCAAGGTTGGCCGGCGCGGCAGCATGACCGCCTGGATCACCCTGTTCGGCACTCAGGGGCACAGCGCCTATCCGCAGCGGGCGGACAACCCGATCCATCGCCTGATCCGCGTGCTGCACCGGCTGACCGCGCAGCCGATCGACGGCGGCAGCGAGTTCTTCGAGGCGACCACCTTGCAGGTGACCGGCTTCGATGTCGGCAACACCGCCAACAACGTCATTCCCGCCGAGGCGCGGGCGATGCTCAACATCCGCTTCAACGACCTGCACAGCAGCGCCAGCCTGACCGAGCACCTCCACGCCGCGCTGCGGACCGAGGAGGCGCGCTACGAGATGCGCGTCGAATGCTCCGGCGAGAGCTTCCTGACCTCGCCCGGACCCTTCGTCGATGCGCTGAAGCGCGCGGTCGAGCGCAGCACCGGCGCCACCCCGGCGCTCGATACCGGCGGCGGCACCTCGGACGCCCGCTTCATCGCCCGCTACTGCCCGGTGGCCGAGCTCGGCGGGGTCGGCGCCACCATGCACAAGGTGAATGAATGCGTGCCGGTCGAGGAGCTGCGCGCGCTGGCGGCGCTCTACCGCACCGTGCTCGAGGAGGCCTTCGCCTGAGCGGGGCAGGGGGTACACCGCCGGCCGGGCAGCCGCCGCCGCTGCGGATGGTGATCGAGGCCGGGCTGCGCGGCGCCTTCATGCTGGCGCGCGGCCGGCCCGACGGGCTGATGCTGATCGAGGACACGCCGGCGGGCGCGCTCCGCAGCTTCTGGGCGGCGGCGATCTGCCTGCCGGCCTTCCTCGCGCTGCGCCTGCACGCCTGGTCCGCCACCGGCGGGCCGGCCGGGCCGTTCGGCACGGTGCTGGTGGTGGAGCTGATCGGCTATGCCGTCGCCTGGGCCGGCTTCGCCCTGGCCTCCCGGCCCCTGGCGGAGGCGGCGGGGCGGCAGGCGGAATGGCCGCATTTCCTCGCCGCCTGGAATTGGGCGAATGCGGTGCAGTACCTGGTGCTGATCGGGCTGACGGTGCCTGGCCGGCTCTTGCCCGACCCGATCGGCTCCGGCCTTGGCCTGGCGGCGCTTGGCTACGCGCTGTGGCTGGAGTGGTTCATCACCCGGACGGCACTCGGGGTCAGCGGGTCACGGGCGGCGGGATTCGTGGCACTGGATCTGGCGGTCGGGCTGATGGTGAATGTCGTCGTCGTACGGCTGAGCGGCGGATAGCCGAACAGGGCAGTTCCGACACCTCCACCGTCGTGGCGACCAGCCCGCAGGCAGACATGGACAGCACGCGGTTCAGCGGGAGTAGGGCGGGTCGGGAAAGCCGCACCATCAATCCGGCTGAAGGCGGAGACGCCGATCGCCCTGCCGGCCCCGGCCGAGGCGGTGCTGCCGGACCGCGAGCGGCTGGAGGCTTGGCCGCGGCTTCGGGGCCGACCGCGGCTGCCCCCGGACCGGTGCCGCGCCCAGCTCAGGAGGAGTAGGTCGAGACCTCGATGAGATTGCCCTCCGGGTCGCGGCAATAGACCGAGCCCATGGCCCCGAGCGCGCCCTGCCGGGTGACCGGGCCCAGCTCGATCCGCACTCCGCAGCCGTGGAAATGGCCCACGATATCGGCCGCCGGCACCGCGACGATGAAGCAGAGGTCCTGGGTGCCGGCGGCGCAAACCTCGGCGGCGAGCCATTCCGACTGCGGCGCGTCATGCGGCCGGAGGTTCAGCTTCTGCCCGCCGAATTTCAGCGCGACCCGCGAGGGGTGGCCGAAATCCTCCCGCTCCATGCCCAGCACGCGCTGGTACCAGGACGCCATGACCTCGACGTCACGGCAGTTGATGACGAGGTGGTCGAGGCGGTCCACGGCGAAGCGCATGGGGTTCAGCCCTTCTTCGGCAGGCGGGCCGTGACCTCGATCTCGATCAGCATCGCCTCGCTCTGCAGCCCGGCGTGGATCAGCGTCGAGGCGGGGCGGGCGCGGCCGAGGTAGCGCTTCACCACCGGCCAGCAGGGCTCCCAATCGGCCCGGTGCGGCACGATGAACAGCACCCGCACCACGTCATCCAGGCTGGCGCCGGCCTCGGCCAGGGCGGCGGCGATGTTCTCGAAGCATTGGGTGGCCTGCGCCACCACGCCGTCCCGCAGGGTCATGGTCTTGTAGTCGAAGCCAGTGGTGCCGGAGACCCAGACGTGGTCGCCATCGACCACGGCGCGGCTGTAGCCGATCTGCTCCTCGAAGCGGCTGCCGGAAGAAATGAGGCGGCGTTCGGTCATCGGCACTCTCTCGGCGATGCGGGCCTGTCCGGCATAGGGGGGTGCGTCGGGCGAGGCAAGCCATTCCGCGGGTCCGGGGCGGCGGTGGCGCCATGCGCAGCGCCTGGCGCCATCCGCCCACCCGGTTCGCGGCGTGCCGCTATTCCAGCCCGTCGTAGAAGTCGTTGCCCTTGTCGTCGACCACGATGAAGGCGGGGAAATCCTCCACCTCGATCCGCCACACCGCCTCCATGCCGAGTTCCGGATATTCCAGCACCTCGACCTTCCTGATGCAGTCCTGTGCCAGCCGCGCCGCCGGGCCGCCGACGCTGCCCAGGTAGAAGCCGCCGTAGGCCTTGCAGGCGTTCAGCACGGCCTTGCTGCGGTTGCCCTTGGCCAGCATCACCAGGCTGCCGCCGGCCTTCTGGAAGGCCTCGACATAGCTGTCCATCCGCCCCGCCGTGGTCGGGCCGAAGCTGCCGGTGGCGAAGCCTTCCGGGGTCTTGGCCGGGCCCGCGTAATAGACCGGGTGGTTCTTGATGTAGTCTGGCAGCCCCTGGCCGGCGTCCAGCCGCTCCTGCAGCTTGGCATGGGCGATGTCGCGCGCCACCACCATGGTGCCGGTCAGCGAGACCCGCGTCTTCACCGGGTAATTCGCAAGCGTCGCGCGGATTTCGTCCATCGGCCGGTTCAGGTCGATCTTCACGACATCGCCGCCGAGGATGCTGTCGGTTGCCTCCGGCAGGTATTTCGCCGGCTCGTGCTCGAGCTCCTCGATGAAGATGCCCTCCGGCGTGATCTTCGCCTTCACCTGGCGGTCGGCCGAGCAGCTGACGCCGATGCCGATCGGCAGGCTGGCGCCATGCCGCGGCAGCCGCACCACGCGGACGTCGTGGCAGAAGTACTTGCCGCCGAACTGCGCGCCGATGCCGAGGTTCTGCGTCAGCCTGTGCACCTCGGCTTCCAGCGCATGGTCGCGGAAGGCATGGCCGGAGCGGTCGCCCTCGGCTGGCAGCTCGTCCAGCCACTTGGTGCTGGCGAGCTTCACCGTCTTCAGCGTGGTCTCCGCCGCGGTGCCGCCGATGACGATGGCGAGGTGGTAGGGCGGGCAGGCGCTGGTGCCGAGAGTCTTGATCTTCTCCTCCAGGAAGGCCAGCAGCTTCGGCTTGTTCAGCACCGCGCGGGTCTGCTGGTAGAGGAAGGTCTTGTTGGCCGAGCCGCCGCCCTTGAGGATGAACATCAGGTGGAACTCATCCGCGTGATGCTCGCCGGGCGCCGCCATGATGGAGAAGTCGACCGGCAGGTTGTTGCCGGTGTTCACCTCCTCGAACATGGTCAGCGGCGCCATCTGCGAATAGCGCAGGTTGGTCTCGGTATAGGTGCGGTGGATGCCGTAGCTGATCGCCTCCTCCTCATCGCCCTCGACCCAGACGCGCTGGCCCTTCTTGCCGAAGACGATGGCGGTGCCGGTGTCCTGGCACATCGGCAGCACGCCGCCGGCGGCGATGTTGGCGTTCTTCAGCAGGTCGAGCGCGACGAAGCGGTCGTTCGCGCTGGCCTCGGGGTCGGCCAGGATATTGGCCAGCTGCTGCAGATGCGCCGGGCGCAGCAGGTGGGAGACGTCGCGGCAGGCCTGGAAGGCCAGCGCCTCCAGCGCCTCCGGCTTCACCCGCAGCACGGTGCGGCCATCGACCTCCACGGTGGAGACGCCCTCGATGTCGAGCTTCCGCCAGCGCGTCGCGTCCTCGGCCAGCGGGAACATCGGGCTGTAGCGGAAGCCGGCGGGGCGGGCGGGCGCGGCCACAGGGCCGGCGTCGTGGTCAAGCGGTGGGGTCACGGGCGGTCTCCGCGCTGAGGCGCCGCGGCAAGGGGCCGGCGGCGCATCGGGTCAGGCGGGGATTACCGCAGCGGGGCGGCCAAGCCAACCAGCGTCTGGCGTTCCGCCTGCCGCGGCCGCTTGGCGGGTCGCGGAAAAGGCCGACCGCCCTGCTTCCCCCACCATGCGCGGGCTGATCCGTGCCTCCGGGGGGCAGGCGGCCAAGCGACGGGTCGAGTCCGGCCATGACAGGGAGAGGTGCGCTCCCGCACCCCGCCCGCGGTCTTCCGCAGCCTGTGAAGCGCCAGCCGGGAGGCATCATCAGGCGGCCGCGAAACCGCGCAGCGGTTCCGTGGGGCGTTGCTACTCCCGGCTGGGCCGGCGGCGGAAGGCGTCGAGGCTGACCACCTGGGGCGGCGGGGCATCGGCATCCACCGCCGCCGGCGGCTCGGCCTCCGCCTTGGCCGGGGGCGCATCCGGCGGCTGGAAGCGCAGGCCGAAGCGCACATGCGGGTCGGCGAAGGCGGTCAGCGCGGCGAAGGGCACCGTCAGCATCGCCGGCACGCCGCCGAAGGACAGCCCGACCGAGAAGGTGCCGGCCGTGGCATCCACCGACAGGTCCCAGAATTTGTGCTGCAGGACGATGGTCATCTCCTGCGGGTAGCGGGCGCGCAGATGCGCCGGGATCGAGACGCCGGGGGCATCGGTGCGGAAGGTCAGGTAGAAATGGTGCTCACCCGGCAGCCCGTGCTTCGCCGCATGCGCCAGCGCATCCCGCGGCACGGCGCGCAGCGCTTCCTCGGTCCATCGCGCGTAAGGCAACAGGCTTTCAGGGGGGGAGGCGGTCTCATTCATTCATACGGCCCTCTACCCTATGCATTAAGGATGCATAGGGCATGCGCAGGAGCCACGAAAGTGTGAGCAAAAAGTGAAGCCGGAGGAAAGTGGGGGGCTTCTGTTGCCCGGTGCCCCCCGAACCGCGCTTACCTATTCCTAGGCAGCGAGTGCGACAGCCTCGCGGCTGTTATCGTTCGCACTTAGAATCGGCCCGATGACGGCGGAACCATGCCGGGCAAAAGCGACCCCATTACCACGCGCGTCGAGCCTGTTTCGCCCCCTTGGCCCCCCGAAGGGGATGGTGGAGGCGCCGGGCACTGCCCCCGGGTCCGCAACGCTTATCCCGAGCCGTGTTTATCGCCATAGTCACCGAGGTGACGGACCCCATATAGCGCGTCCCTCGACGGAATTCGAGGGGCGGGCTATTTTGACTAGGTGTTTGATCCCAGGGTTTGATGGTGCAGTCTTCTCCCAGGCATGGAAGGACGCGCTATGGGCCAGGTTCTCCACGGCAGCGCCACCACGACAGAGGCGGTCCGTCGCGCGATCCGCACCATCGAGTATTCCATGGGCGCGCATGTCGTGGTGCAGCTGCTGACCCGGCAGCCCGAACGCTTCCTCACTGCGATCCTCGGCGGCGTCTCCGGCCGGTGCGACTGGAGCGCCGAGGACCAGCGGCGGGTCGATGTCGAAGCCGCTGAGACGGATGAGGGGGTGCTGTGCTCGCAATTCCTCCGCCTGCGACCGAGTGGCAGCCCACCGCCGGGCGGATAAGGCAACCTAATGGCGATCCTTCCCTTTGAAAAGCACCACAAGGACGGTAGCGTCTGGGCCAGGGGCCAGACCATCGATGGCGTCCCCACCGGCTATTGGGAATGGTTCCGCACCAACGGGACAAGACTGCGGTCCGGCCATTTCAAGGATGGCGAGCAGGTTGGCGAGTGGACCACCTACGACCGGGATGGCCGGCCCTACAAGGTGACGATCATGACGCCGAAGCGGGTTTGACAATGGGTTGCCGAGGAGTGGCCTTGGCCCTTTCGAGAGGGGCTCCGCCCATCTCGATCTCACCCCGCCAAAGGCCCTTCGGCCCTTGGCGGGGGTGTTTGAGAGGCAAAGCCCCCCTCATCCTTCAGCGTGCTGTTGCCCGCGCAGCCCCCGCTCCACCACCCTTGCGTAGAGCGCGGCGCCATAGGGGATGGCGGCGTCGTTGAACTGGTAGCGCGGGTTGTGCGGCATCGCGCCCTCGCCATTGCCGATGTGGATATAGGCGCCGGGCACCTTCTCCATCATGAAGGAGAAATCCTCCGACCCCATGCCGGGCGGCTTGTCCCGCGCCACCGGCCCGAGCTCAGCCGCCGCCGCCGCATAGGCCTCCGCCTGCGCGGCGTCGTTCACCGTCGGCGCGAAGATCAGCCGCCAGTCGAGGCTGGCCGTCGCGCCGAAGCCGGCGGCGACGCCCTCCGCCACCCGCTTCAGCCCATCCTTGATCTGCGCCGCGACGGCGCGGCTGAAGAAGCGGGCGGTGCCGGAGATGGTCGCGGTCTCAGGGATGACGTTGTAGGCCTCGCCGCCCACCACCCTGGTCACGCTGATCACCGCCGGCTCGCGCGGGCTGAGGTTGCGGGAGACGATGGATTGCAGCGCCGTGGTGATGTGGCAGGCCGCCAGCACCGGGTCGATGCTTGCCTCCGGCCGCGCCCCATGCGCGCCGCGGCCGCCGACCAGGATGTCGAAGAAGGCGCCGCCGGCCGCGGTCGGGCCGCTGCGGATCGCGTATTCGCCGATCGCCATGCCGGGCCGGTTGTGCATGCCGTAGATGGCGTCGCAGGGGAAGCGCTCGAACAGCCCGTCCTCCAGCATCGCCAGGGCGCCGCCGCAGCCTTCCTCGCCGGGCTGGAAGATGAAATGGACGATGCCGTCGAAGTTCCGCGTCTCCGCCAGGTAGCGGGCGGCGCCGAGCAGCATGGTGGTGTGGCCGTCATGGCCGCAGGCATGCATCACCCCGGGCGAGGTGCTGCGGTAGGCGACGTCGTTCAGTTCCTCGATCGGCAGCGCATCCATGTCGGCGCGGAGGCCGATGGCGCGGTTCCCCGTGCCGTTGCGCAGCACGCCGACGACCCCGGTGCCGCCGATGCCCCGGTGCACCTCGATCCCCCAGCCTTCGAGCTGGCGGGCGACGATCTCCGCGGTGCGGTGCTCCGCCATGCCGAGCTCAGGATGCGCGTGCAGATCCTGGCGGATGGCGGTGAGTTCGGCGTGATGGCGGCGGATGGCGTCGAGGGCGGACATCGCGGCTCCTGCAGGCGGGAAGGCGCCCATCATGCCGCGTGGCGCCGGGGGGCGCCACATCCGCGAGGCTGGCAGGGGCGGAGCCCCATATGCACTCGGCAGATGCTCCAGCACCTCGGCCAGGAAATCCCCGGCGTCGCACAGCCGGTCGGCAGCGCGACTTCACCGGGATCGGCTATTCCGCCCGTCAACCACTGGGCTGCGGCGGATTGGCATTCGGATGGGACCGCAATCCGCTGTGGTCGTCGGGCCGTGCGGGGACCACTATCGTCGGGCCCCCGCCGCGCAACGCCGTGGCCGGCCTCAGCCCAGCGCGACTTCCCGATACCCCTTCGCCGCCACCTCGTCGCACCAGGCGCGATAGGCCGGGGCGCTGCCGCTGTAGCGGGCGATGATGCGGGTCTGCTTGCCCTCGACGTTGCTGTTCACGCCGGTGAACCAGGAGCTGATCTCGTTCGAGAGCAGCCCGGCGCCCACCGCCTTCACATGCTCGGTCCAGGCCGCCACCGCCTCCGGCCGCGCATCCGCCACGCTCAGCCCCTTGGCCTGCATGTGGCCGATCAGCCCGGTCACCCAGTCCACGTTGTACTCGATGCTGCGCGGGATGTTGCCGAGCGCGGTATGCGGCCCCATCAGCATCAGCATGTTGGGGAAGCCCTCCACCATCACCCCCATGAAGGTCTGCGGGCCATGCGCCCACGCCTCCTTCAGCCGGCGCCCCGCCACGCCGCGGATGTCGATGCGGTCGAAGCTGCCGGTGATGGCGTCGAAGCCGGTGGCGTAGACGATGATGTCGAATTCGAATTCGCGCTCACTGGTGCGGAGTCCGGTCTCGGTGATGCGCTCGATCGGCGTCGCCTTGATGTCCACCAGCTCGACATTCGGCTGGTTGTAGACCTCGTAGTATTTCGTCTCCAGCGGCACCCGGCGGGTGCCGAAGCCGTGGTCCTTCGGGATCAGCATCTCCGCCACCTTCGGGTCCTTCACCCGCTGGCGGATCTTCTTCGCGACGAAGGCGCTGAGCTCCTCATTCGCAGCGCGATTGGTCTGGATATCGCTGAAATTCCCCTGCCACAGCCCGAAACCCCGATTGTTGTAGCGCTGCTCCCAGAACGCCTCCCGCTCCTCCGGCGAGACCTCGAAGGTCTTGCGCGGGTCGGGGGTGTGGAGGAAGCAGGCGAAGGTCTCCTGGCAGCGCCGGAACATCTCCGGGTAATTGGCCTTGATCGCCGGCTGCTCCGCATCCGTGATCGGCGCATTGTGCAGCGGCACGCACCAGTTCGGCGTGCGCTGGAAGACGGTGAGCTGCGCCGCGGTCTTCGCCACCTCCTGGATCGTCTGCACGCCGGTGGAGCCGGTGCCGATCACCGCCACGCGCTTGCCGGCGAAATCCACGCCTTCATGCGGCCAGCGCGCGGTGTGGCAGGACTGGCCACGGAAATCCTCCACCCCCGGGATGCGCGGCAGGGTCGGCGCCGAGAGCGGGCCGATGGCGGTGATCAGGAAGCGCCCACGCAGCCGGCTGCCATCCTCCAGCGCGATCTCCCAACTCCGCGCCGCGTCATCCCAATGCGCCGCGGTGACGCGGCTGCGGAACTGGATGTCCCGCCGCAGATCGAACCTGTCGGCCACATGGTTGAGGTAGCGTAGCGTCTCCGGCTGGGCGGCGAAATGCTCCGACCAGTTCCATTCCTGCAGCAGCTCCTGGGAGAAGGAATAGCCGTAGGAATAGCTCTCGGAATCGAAGCGCGCGCCGGGGTAGCGATTCCAGTACCAGGTGCCGCCGACGCCGGTCCCCGCCTCCACCACCCGGACCCGGAGGCCGAGCTGGCGCAGGCGGTAAAGCTGGTAGAGGCCGGAAATGCCGGCGCCGATGATGAGGGCGTCGTAGTCGGTGGTGGTGGCTGTCTGGCTGGTCGCTGACATGTCCTGTGGTTCCTCCTTGCGGCTCCGGGCCTTGCTGGTGGCGCGCCGCGTTCAGGGGAGGTTAGGCGAGGGGGAGGGGACTGGGCAAAGGGCGGAAGGTCAGGGCTGGGCGGGCGGTTCCTTGCGGCCCTTCTCGGCCGTTGAGGCCAGGCGGCCGGATATCCGGTGCTGGCCGGAAGCGGTAGGGTCCGCTTGTGGCCGAAAGCTGCCGGCCCGCTTATGAAGGAAGCGGAGGCCGGAGCGGAGGTGCGTCGTACCGCCCCTGTCGGCTGCTGCTGACCATAGGTGGACCCGAATTGGCCAGAGCGCCGGGTACGGCTTGCCTATCGTGGCCAGGATGCCGCAGCGGTTCGCAAGACAGCCGCACGCCTCCCGCGCCGCCGTCACGGGCTTTGCAGCAGGATGCCGTCTCGCTAGTGCTGAGGGGTGGCCTCCCCCATCGTCGGTGAGAAGGGCCGCGAAGGGTGGAATATCGCCGTGTCCGCATTCCTGCGCCTGAGTGCCCTGCCCACGGGCACCACTGGCGGCGTCGCCATGATGCTGCTCGGCGTGCTGCTCTTCGCCGTGAACGACACGCTCGGCAAATGGCTGGTGGGCGCCTACGCGGTCGGGCAGCTGATGCTGGTGCGCAGCATTGCCGGGCTCTGCGCCATGGCGCCCTTCATCCGCAGGGCCGGTCCCCACGCCTTCCTCCAGGCGCCACGCCCGGGATTGCAGCTGCTGCGCGTGGTCTTCTCCACGCTGGAGGGATCGCTCTTCTACTGGGCCCTCACCGAGCTGCCGCTGGCGGAGGTCATGACCTATTACATGGCTGGCCCGATCTATGTGACCGCCCTCTCCCCCTTCCTGCTGGGCGAGCGGGTGGGCTGGCGCCGCTGGACGGCCGTGGCGGTGGGCTTCGGTGGCGTGGTGCTGGCGCTGCATCCGTCGCCTGGATCCCTCTCCTTCGGCGCGGTCTGCGCCCTGGTGGGCAGCTTCAGCTATGCTCTCTTCCTGATCGCCACCCGCAGGCTGGCGGGCACGCCGGGGACGGTGCTGATGACGGCGCAGCTCCTGGCGGCCCTCCTCTTCGGCGGCGCGCTGGTGCTGGCCCAAGGCTGGACGCCCACCGGGGGCCTGGATCTCGTGTTGATGCTCTTCCTCGGCATCGGCTCTCTCGGCGGCAATCTCTGCGTGAACCACTCGCTGCGGATGGCGCCGGCCTCCGTGGTCGTGCCCTACCAGTACACGCTGATCCTCTGGGGCATGCTCTTCGGCTATCTCTTCTTCGGCGAGGTGATCGGGCCACTGACCATGGCCGGGGCCGCCATCATCATCGGCGCCGGTCTCTTCATCTTCCTGCGTGAGCAACGCCTGCGCAGGCAGCCACGCTGATCCGCCCGTGGGGCCGGGGCGACTTGGTACGACGAAATGCCAATCTGATGACCAACACGGGCGCTAACCAGCCGTGGCGGCACCACGGACGGCCCCGCCACGGCGCAGCGTCAGCGCAACGACAAGCTCGGGCAGCCTCCGCGATTTCTTGTTGCCCAATTAAAAAGTTCCCAATATGTTCCTTTTACCCTTCCTTCGGCCCCACCCCATGCGCCCCACTGCCTTCCGCTTCACTCGCTGCGGCCTGCGACTGGCCTGGACGTGAGCGCGCCAAGGACCCCCGATTGCGCCGCGGCCGCCGCGCTGGCACGGTGCGGCGCCCAAGAATGCCGGCCCGGAGCCGGCCCGAGGAGAGCCCCATGGCCTATCCCAATGTCCAGCTGCACATCAATGGCGAGTGGCGCGGCGCCCGTTCCGGCAAGACCCTGCCGGTCATCAACCCGGCGACGGAGGAGGTGATCGGCGAGGTCGCCCACGCCGGCCGCGACGACCTCGACGAGGCGCTGGCCGCCGCCGAGAAGGGCTTCGCCACCTGGCGGAAGGTCTCCGCCTTCGACCGCGCGAAGCTCATGCGCAAGGCCGCCGATCTGCTGCGCTCCCGCGCCGACGAGATCGCGAGGCTGATGACCCAGGAACAGGGCAAGCCGCTGATCGAGGCGAAGATGGAGACGCTGGCCGGCGCCGACATCATCGACTGGTTTGCCGAGGAAGCCCGCCGCGCCTATGGCCGCGTCATCCCCGCCCGTGCCGAGGGCGTCTATCAGTTGGTGGTGAAGGAGCCGGTCGGCCCGGTCGCCGCCTTCACCCCTTGGAACTTCCCGATCAACCAGGTGGTGCGCAAGCTCTCGGCCGCCGTCGCCACCGGCTGCTCCATCATCGTCAAGGCGCCGGAGGAGACGCCGGCCTCGCCGGCCGAGCTGGTCCGCTGCTTCCTCGACGCTGGCCTGCCGGTGGGCGTCGCCCAGCTGGTCTACGGCATCCCGGCCGAGATCAGCGAATACCTCATCCCGCATCCGGTGATCCGCAAGGTGACCTTCACCGGCTCGACGCCGGTGGGCAAGCAGCTTGCGGCGCTGGCCGGGCTGCACATGAAGCGGGTGACGATGGAACTCGGCGGCCACGCCCCGGCCATCGTCTTCGACGACGCCGACCTCGACCTCGCGGTGCGCACCCTGGCCGGGGCGAAATTCCGCAATGCCGGCCAGGTCTGCGTCTCGCCGACCCGCTTCCTGGTGCAGGAGAAGCACTATGAGCCCTTCGTCGAGAAATTCGTCGCCGCCGCGAAATCGGTGAAGGTCGGCAACGGCCTGGAGGAGGGGGTCCAGATGGGTCCGCTGGTGCATGACCGCCGCATCCCCTGGGTGGACGGGCTGATGGCCGACGCCCGCCAGCGCGGCGCCGAGGTTCACACCGGCGGCGAGCGCATCGGCAACAAGGGCTATTTCTACCAGCCCACCGTCCTCACCGGCGTCGGCAAGGACGCCCGGATGATGAATGAGGAGCCCTTCGGCCCGGTGGCGATGATCGCTCCCTTCAAGGACTTCGACGAGGTGGTGGAGGAAGCCAACCGCCTGCCCTACGGCCTCGCCAGCTACGCCTTCACCCGCAGCGCCAAGACCGCCAACGCCATCGCCGCCAAGGTCGAGAGCGGGATGATGACAATCAACCATCTGGGTCTCGCCCTGCCGGAGGTGCCCTTTGGCGGCATGAAGGACAGCGGCTACGGCTCGGAAGGCGGGTCGGAGGCGATCGAGGCCTATCTGAACACGAAGTTCATCAGCCAGGCCGGGCTGTAGGATGCGGGCGGTGCGCACCGGCCGGGTGATCCTGCCGGTGGGCACCGTCCCGCGGTCTGGAAGGGGGGCGCAGGACAACTAGGGCGCCGCGCTCCCTGGCTCCGCCGCGCCGGCGCTCAACACGCGCAGCTCGGCTGCGGCGGGGCGGGGCCGCAGCGGCGTCAGGCCGGGCTGCAGGAACGGCAGGCGGCGATGCATGGCCGGTGCTCCGGCGGCTGGCCGGCAAGCCGTCCTACCGGGCCGCCGCAGCGGCGCTCAGCCCTCGCCGATATGGATGTCGATGACGTCGGCGAGTTCCTCGCGGTAGCCCGCCGTCTCCGGGTTGCGGATGACGCGCCGCAGCCGGGCGCGGTCGATCCCGGCGGCGGCCAGCGCGTCCTCCACCATCTGCAGCCGCATCTGCAGCATCGCCGCCGGCATCGGGCCGGCCGCGGGGTCGACCTGGCCGATCAGCCGCAGCGCCGCATCGGGCTGCGCCTTCGCCGCCTCCGCCGCGCGGCCGAGGCTGCGCTGCGCCTCGGCGTTCAGCAGCGCCGACCAGGCGGTGAAGGCCACGGCGGTGCCGGTGCCGAGGCCCTGCATCCGGCGGACGATGTTCGGATGGATTGCCCAGGGCTGGCTGTGCTCCGCCTGGGCGCCGGCATGGTAGCGCCACAGCGCATCCACCTCCGACGGCTCGCGGCAGGCGACGATCTCGAAGCTGACCTCCGGAGGCAGGCTGTTTTCCAGCAGCGCGTCGAGGTGGTCGACGCCCGCCACCAGCCAGGCGCTGCCGTCATACTGGGCCAGGATGATGTCGGGCATGGCGCGGCTCCTCGGGCAGGGGGAAGGCGGGTCAGGACGCCAGCTTCTCGACGGCCTTGATCTGCTTGTTGATCGTCTTGATCAAGGTTTCGAGCTTGGTCCAGCTCGGCGAAATATCAGGGACCGACGGCCATTGCGAAAGGCGGAAATCGGCGCGGCCGGCACGCAGCGCGCCGAGCAGCGAGCCGCAGGCGGTGGTCGCGTCGGCGATGATGCCGGCGATCTCGTCCAGCCGCTTCGGGATCTTCCCCAGCAGCTCGACCAGTTCGTTCATCGCCTCCCGCCGTTCCTTCTGCTCACGGCTCTCCTTCGACGCCGCCTTCTGCGCCTGCAGGTTCGGCGGCTTCGCCTTCATCGATCGCTGGACATCCTTGATGCCGTCGCCGAACGCCTTCTGCGCCTTCTCCACCTCCTCGATCAGGGCGATCCAGGGCGGATCCTTCGCCCCCTTCGCGGGCAGCGGCGGCGCCTTCGGCCCGGTGAGCGTCCTGGCCTGGTCGAGGCCAGCGGCCAGCGCCGTGCCGAGATCGCGGAACACCGCGTTCACCTCGCCGATCTTCGTCAGCGTGCCAAGGAATTTCGGAGTGGCCTTGTCGTCCTTGGGGTTATAGGCCTCCTCGGCCGCCTCATTGCCGGCAAGCTCGTCAATGGTGCCTTCGAGCAGCTTGGTCAGGCTCTTGCGGTAGGGGATGAGTTCCTTGGTGATCTGCGCCTGCACCGGCTTCAGCGCCGAGGGCGTCACCGTGCCCTTCGAGCTGATCTTGTTCTCCTTCAGGATGGCATCCACCACGTAGCTGATGGTGGCAAAGATGCCGTGGGCCGAGTGCAGGAACTCCCTTTCGATGTCCTTCGCCTTGACGTCGGCGTCCTGGATCTTGACCGTCTTGTCGTATTCGAAGGTCGGCAGCTCGATGAGGCTCTTGATCAGCTGGGGATGCTTGCCGTCGTAGACATCCTTGTACTTTATATTGAGCTTGATCTTCAGCTCCGCCATGGCCGCCCCCATCCGGTGAACCGGCATCACCCTAGCCGCATCCCTGGCGACTGCGTAGCGGGTGTGGGGGCGAAGTCGCAACAGTTCCCTTGGCCCATCGTCGCCGCTTGCATTCATGCGTGAGCCGCCCGATCCTGCAACGGCGTTGCCGCCCGGGCCCGGGGCCTCCCGTCGCTCCAACCGGGACCAGTGAAAGGGTACCTGCCATGCACGTGATCCGGAGCCCCGCCAGCCGAGGCGCCGCATCCCGATGCCGCTGACCCTCAGCCTCACCGGGCAGGGCGCCAACGGCCCGCTCCAGGAAATCCGCTCGCTCGACCGCGGGACACTGTCGCTCGGGCGGGGGCCGCAGAACGATTGGGTGCTGCACGATCCCGCCGCGCAGCTCTCCAAGCTGCACTGCACCATCGCCTGCATGGGCGGGCGGTATATCCTCACCGACCTCAGCACCAACGGCGTGTTCCTGAACGGCGCCATGGAGCGCATGCCGCGCGACAGCCAGGTGGTGCTGGCCGATGGCGACGAGTTCCGCCTCGGCGACTATGTGGTGCGGGTCTCGGAGGCCGGCCCGGCGGCGGTGGCCTTCGCGGCACCGCCGGCCGGCCTGCCGGCGGCCGACCCGCTGGCGCTCGATCCCTTCGGCGACCCCTCGGAAATGCCGGCGGCGGGCGGCTTCAGCCACCCGATGCGGATCGAGACGCCGCTGCCGCGCGGCCTCGACCCCTTCGACACCGCCGATGAGCAGCGCCCGGTGGCGCCTGAGTTCGACCGCTTCCAGGGCCAGGCCGCCGACCCGTCCTGGAGCGGGGCCTCGCAGCGCGACAACGTCGATGCCGCCAACCAATTCTACGCGCCGCCGCGGGTGGTGGTGCAGCCGATGCTGAGCGACGCAGATCTCGACGACCTGCTCGGCGACCTGCCGCCCGGTCCCGGCGCGGCGCCGCCCTCGCAACCGCCGGTGACTGCCCTCGGCATGTCGCCACCCAGCCTGCCAGCGGATATCGATTTCGACGATCTGCTCGGCGATCTTGCGCCCGGCGCCTCGGCACCTGTCCCGATCGCCCCGCCGCTCCCGGCCGTGGGGCCGGTGGCCAGCCTCCCGCAACCGGCCGCGCCCGCCGCCCCTGTCCCGGCGCCGCCAGAGGTGGAGGCGAACCCCTTCGACGAGCCCGGCCGGCCCGGTCGCGCCCTGCCGGTCGCGGCGCCGGTGGTCCCCGCCGCGCCGCCCATCGCCGACGCGCCGGAGACGGCGGCGCGGCTGCTCGCCGCCTTCCTCGAAGGCGCCGGCAACCCCAAGGTCGATGTCTCGGCACAGGATGCCGAAGCCTATTTCCGGCTGGTCGGCGAGCTGATGAAGACGATGGTCGAGAGCCTGCGAGACGTGTTGATGTCTCGCGCAGAAGTGAAGCGGGGCTTCGGCATCGAGCAGACCATGCTGCAGGCGCGGAACAACAACGCGCTGAAATTCTCGGTGACGCCGGAGGATGCCGTCGCCGCGATCCTGCAGCCGAGCCGGCCAGGCTATCTGCCGCCGCTGAAGGCGACGGATGAGGCCTTTCGCGACCTCCGGTCGCACCAGATGGCGGTGATGGCCGGTGTCCAGGCGGCGCTGGTCGCGCTGCTGCGGCGCTTCGACCCGGCGGCCATCGAGGCCCGGATCACCGGCGCCGGGCTGCTCGGCAGCCTGCTGCCCGGCAGCCGGAAATCCCGCACCTGGGAGATGTTCTGCGCCACCTACGAGGACATCGCCCGCGAGGCCGAGGAGGATTTCCAGGCGGTATTCGGCCGGGAGTTCGCCAAGGCGTACCAGGAGCAGGAGCGCAAGCTCTGAGCGGCACCCGGGGGCACGGGATGCCGGCGGGGGCGGTGGGCGGAGAGTCTTCCACCCCTGGGCGAACTACACCGAAATAGGATAAACTATCGGTACCGAAGGAGCGCGGGCCGGCGGCATGCTGGCGGCCATGCGCTTCGGCCGGTTATGGGGGGGTATGCATGCTGCATAGGGTGATGCGCTTCGCCGGGCTGCTTGGGCTGCTGGCGGGAGTTTCGGCCTGCGCGCCCCCGCCGCCCCCGCCGCCCACCGTGGTGAACCTGACCCTGAAGGGCGCCGCCGACGTCAACCCGACCGAAGCCGGGGTCGCCGCCCCGGTGCAGCTGCGGGTCTATCAGCTCACCTCCACCGCCGCCTTCAACGGCGCCGAGTTCTTCGCCCTGCTCGACCGCGATGCGGCGACGCTCGGCGACCAGCTGGTGCGGCGGGAGGATTTCCTGCTGGCGCCGAACGAGACCAAGGCCAGCACACTGAACCCGGAAGCGCGGGTGACAGCGCTCGGCGTCTTCATCGGCGCCCGCAGCATCGATGGCGTGACCTGGCGCGGCACCTGGGCGGTGCCGCCGAACAAGACCAGCGCCCTGACCATCACCGCCGCCCGCGCCGGCGTCACCCTGGCGCCGGCGCCGTGAACCCAGGCCCGGTGGACCCCGCCTGCCTGACCGTGGCGCACCCCCTGGCGCGGATGGCCTGAGATGGGCTGGGAAAACAAGGTCGTCTGGACCGAGGGGCTGTTCCTGCAGCCGCAGCACCTGCAGCAGCAGGATCGCTACGTGGAACGCCTGGTGCGGGCCAGCACCGCCGGACTGCGGCCCTTCGCCTGGGGCCTCACCGCGCTCGACATCGACCGCGACCTGCTCACCCTGGGAAAATTCGCGACCAGGGCGATGTCGGGCATCCTGCCGGATGGCACGCCTTTCTCCGCACCCGGCGACCTCGATAGCCCGAAGCCGATCGATCTGCCGGAGAGTGCCCGCAACAGCGTGGTCTATCTGGTGCTGCCAGCCCGTCAGCCCGGGGTGACGGAAACCGCCCCGGCGCATGTCGCCGAAACCGTCGCCCGCTACGCCAGCGCCGAACATGAGGCGGTGGACACCAACGCGGGCTACCAGTCCAATGCCACCATCCCGGTCGCCAAGCTGCGGCTGCGCTTCGCCCTGGAGCACGAGGCGCGGCAGGGCATGGCGGAGATCGGCCTCGCCCGGATCGTCGAGGTGCGCTCCGACAAATCGGTGGTGCTGGACGAGAATTACATCCCGCCGGTGCTGCTGAGCAGCGCCTCCTCCGTGCTCAGCGGCTTCGTCACCCAGGTGCAGGGGCTGGTGCACCATCGCGGCGAGGCGCTGGCCGGGCGGGTTTCCGAAACCGCGACGCGGGGCGCGGCGGAGTTCGCCGATTTCCTGCTGCTGCAGCTCTGCAACCGCACCGAGCCGGTGCTGACCCATATGGCGGCGACCCTGGGCCAGCTGCACCCGGAGACCTTCTACCGCTACGCCGTCGGCCTGGCCGGCGAGCTGGCGACCTTCACCGAGGCGCGCAAGCGCCCGGCGGTCTACCCGCCCTATCGGCACGAGGATCTGACCGCGACCTTCCGCCCGGTGATGGCGGCGATCCGCCAGTCGCTCAGCGCGGTGCTGGAGCAGACCGCGGTGCCGATCCCGCTGCAGGAGCGGAAATTCGGCATCCGCGTGGCGCCCATCGCCGACCATTCGCTGGTCACCAACGCCACCTGGGTGCTGGTGGTGACGGCGCAGATGCCGGCCGAGACGCTGCGGCGCAACCTGCCGAACCAGATCAAGATCGGCCCGGTCGAGCAGATCCGCGAGCTGATCAACGTCGCGCTGCCCGGCATCGCGGTGCGGGCCCTGCCGGTCGCGCCGCGCCAGCTGCCCTACTACTCCGGCGCCTCCTACTTCGAGCTGGATCGCAGCGGCCCCTACTGGGCGGCGCTGGCGCGCTCCGGCGGCGCGGCGCTGCATCTCTCGGGCGAGTTCCCCGGGCTGAACATGGAATGCTGGGCCATCAGGGGATGATGCGCGATGTCCGATGACCCCTTCGCCGAACCGCAGGACAATGACCGCACGGTGATCCGGCCGCGGCCCGGCGGCCGCGCCCCTGCCGCACCGCAGCCGATGCCGATGATGACAGCCGCGGCGATGCCGGCCGGGCCGGTGGTGCCGCTGCCGGTCATCGGCGTGAACCCGCTGGCCGCCGCCGCCGCGCCGGTGATGGCGGCGGCGATCCGCCTGCTTGGCCGGTTCCAGCACCCGCAGCCGGACCAGCTCCGCCGCAGCATGATCGAGGCGGTGCGGGAGTTCGAGCGGCGGGCGCTCGCCACCGGGCTCGACACCCAGTCGCTGCGGGCGGCGCGCTACGCGCTCTGCGCCACCATCGACGACATGGTGCTGAGCACGCCCTGGGGCGCCAACAGCCCGTGGTCGCAGCAGAGCCTGACCAGCGTCTTCCACAATGAGGTCGCCGGCGGCGAACGCTTCTTCGACATCCTCAAGCAAATGGAGGAGGACCCGGCCCGCCACGGTCAGGTGGTGGAGCTGATGTACCTCTGCCTCTCGCTCGGCTTCGTCGGCCGCTACCGGGTGCAGCAGCGCGGCCTCGCCTCGCTCACCGAATTCCGCGATGCGCTCTACCGCGTCATCCGCCAGCGCCGCGGCGAGTTCGAGCGCGAGCTTTCGGTGCGCTGGCAGGGCATTCCGGCAGGGCAGCGGCCGCTCTCGCAGCGCGTGCCGCTGTGGCTGATCGGCACCGTCACCGCGCTGTTGCTGGGCTTCATCTACCTCGGCTTCAACTTCTCCCTCGCTGGCGATGCCGATGCGGTCGCCGCCCGCTATGCGCAGCTGCCGCCGAGCGGACCGCTGCTGGCGCCACGGCCGGCCCCTGCGCCGAGCGTCCCGCCGGCGGCGCAGCCCCAGCCGCCACCACCGCCGCCACCGAGCGCGGCGCTGCCGCGCCTGCGCGCCTTCCTCGCACCCGAGATCCGCCAGGGGCTGGTGGAGGTGCTGGAGGATGCCCAGGCCACCACCATCCGCCTTGCCGGCCGCAACATGTTCGGGCTTGGCAATGCGACGGTGAATGCCGCCTCTGTCCCGCTGCTGGAGCGGGTGGCGCTGGCGCTGAATGATGAAACCGGCGCAGTGCTGGTGACTGGCCACAGCGACAGCTCGCCGATCCGTACTGCCCGCTTCCCTTCCAACTGGCATCTGAGCCAGGAGCGCGCGGAAACCGTGGCGCGGCTGATTGCCGGCAAGCTGACCGACCGCAGCCGGATCCGGTCCGAGGGCAAGGCGGATTCCCAGCCGATCGCGTCGAATGACACGGCCGAGGGCAGGCAGGCCAACCGGCGGACCGATGTCATTCTGGTGAAGGCGGGGGATTCCCAGTGAGAGCCATCAAATCCTTCCTCCGCTCGCCCTGGGTCCGCACCTTCATCGGCGCGGTGATGGTCTGCGTGCTGGTATGGATGTTCGGCGATCTCGTCGCGATCGGCGAGATCCGGCCGCTGGGCGCGGAATGGGCACGGGCCGTCGCCATCGCCGTGATCATGGTGGCCTGGCTGGTGTCCAACCTGGTGCGGATGCTGCGCCAGCAGCGAAAGGACAAGCAGCTCGTCGAGGCGGTGGCGGCACCGCCGACCCAGGGCGAGCTGGATGCCGCGGCATCCGCTGATGAGGTGGCGCTGCTCGCCACCCGGCTGAAGGAGGCGCAGCAGGCGCTGAAGAAATCCGGCATGGCCGGGCGCTTCGGCACCGCGCTGTACCAGCAGCCCTGGTACATGTTCATCGGCCCGCCGGGCTCGGGCAAGACCACGGCGCTGGTGAACTCCGGGCTGAATTTCCCGCTGGCCGACAAGGGCGCGGTGGCCGGCGTCGGCGGCACCCGGAATTGCGACTGGTGGTTCACCGACCAGGCGGTGCTGATCGACACCGCCGGCCGCTACACCACCCAGGACAGCCAGGCCGCGGTGGACAGCGCAAGCTGGCTCGGCTTCCTCGGCCTGCTGAAGAAGCACCGGCCGCGCCAGCCGATCAACGGCGTGCTGCTGGCGATCAGCCTCTCCGACCTTTCCGCCATGAAGGAGAGCGAGCAGGCCGAGCATGCCCGGACCATCCGCAACCGCCTGCGCGAGCTGCATGAGCAGCTGGGCGTGCGGATGCCGGTCTATGTCATGTTCACCAAGGCCGACCTGATCGCCGGCTTCATCGAATTCTACGACAGCCTCGGCAAGGAGGAGCGCGAGCAGGTCTGGGGCATGACCTTCCCGCTCGACGACGGCAAGGACCCCGGCGCCGCCGCCGTCACCCGCTTCGGCACCGAGTATGATGCGCTGCTGCAGCGGCTGACCGACCGCATGCTGGAGCGGGTGCACCAGGAACCCGATATCCAGCGCCGGGCGCTGATCTACGGCTTCCCGCAGCAGATGGCCTCGCTGCGGGAGACCGCGCAGGACTTCCTCACCGCCATCTTCCAGCCCAGCCGGCTGGAGACGCCGGCGCTGCTGCGCGGTGTCTACTTCTCCTCCGGCACCCAGAACGGCATGCCGATGGACCGGCTGCTGGGTGCGATGGCGAGCAATTTCGGCCTGCAGCGCCAGGCCGTCACCGCCTTCAGCGGCCAGGGGCGCAGCTACTTCCTGACCCGATTGATGAAGGAGGTGGTGTTCCTCGAAAGCGGCCTGGTCGGGCTCGACCCGCGGCTGGAGAAGCGCAACCGCTGGATCTGGGGCGGCGCCTATGCGGCGGCCGCACTGCTGCTGGTGGCAATGACCGGCGCCTGGTTCAACAGCTGGCTCGGCAACCGCGACATGATCGCCGCGGCCCAACTCGGCGTGAATAACTACGAGGCGCAGCTGGCGATCCTGCGGCAAAACCCGGCACCGGCGACCGAACTGCCGCCGGTGCTGCCGGCGCTCGCCACCCTGCGCGGCCTGCCAGGCGGCTATGAGCAGCGCGAAGCCGGCGCACCGCTCGGCCTCACCTTCGGCTTGTGGCAGGGCAGCCGGCTCGGCTCCGGGGCGCAGTCCGGCTACCGGCACGGCCTCAACATGCTGCTGCTGCCGCGGCTGCTGGCCCGGGTCGAGACGCAGTTGCGCAACAACATCGGCAATGCCGACTACCTGTACAATGCGCTGAAGGTCTACCTCATCCTCGGTCGGCGTGGACCGCTGGATGCCGCCCTGGTCACCGACTGGATCGCCGCCGATGTCGACCAGGCGCTGGCGGAGGACGAGCCGGCACGCGCCGCCGTGCTGGCGCATGTCACGGCACTGCTGGAGGAGCCGGTGGCCGAGGTCCCGCTGGACGGGCTGCTGATCGAGCAGGTGCGCAGCGTGCTGCGGCAGGTGCCGCTGGCGCAGCGCAGCTACCAGCGCATCCTGACCAGCCAGCCGGTGCGGCGACTGCGCGAATGGCGCATCGGCGACGCCGCCGGCCCGGCGGCGAACCGGGTCTTCGTATTGCGCTCCGGCCGGCCGCTCAGCACCGGCATCCCGGGCATCTACACCTACAACGGCTATCGCACCGTCTTCCTGCCGGTGCTGCCGGAGATCCTGCAGGATGTCGCCGAGGCGACCTGGGTGCTCGGCAGCGGTGACGAGATCTCGGTTACCGATTTGCGCCGGATCTCGCAGCTGCGGCGCGACGTGCAGGCGCTGTATTTCGAGGATTACATCCGGCGCTGGGATGCGGTGCTGGCGGATGTGCAGATGCGCCCGTTCCAGACGATGTCGGACGGGCTGGACGTGCTGAACACCCTCTCGGGCCCGGTCTCGCCCTTCCGCAACCTGCTGAAGGCGATCGCCGCAGAGACCCATCTGGTCCGGGCCGAGGAAGGTGCCGGCCCCGGTGGCGCCGCCGGTCGTGCGGCCCGGAACCTTCAGGCCACGACCCGGCTGGAGGTGCTGTACGGCCTGTCCTACCGGCAACGGCAGGCGGCCGAGGCACTGCGGGCCGCCTTCGTCACCGAGGATACCCGCACCCCCGATCCGGCGATCCGGGTGGATGAGCATTTCAAGCGGCTGCGCGACTTCGTCGGCACCACGGAGCAGCCGGGCGAGCTGGAGCAGGTCGTTGCCAAGCTGCTGCAGCTCTACCAGGGCTTCAGCCAGGCGGCGGCCGGCGGTGGCGCCGGCCTGCTCAGCGCCGCGGCGGGCGGTGGTGGCGGCGCGGCGGCCGGCGGCAGCCTGCCGTCGCAGCTGCAGACCCTGGCGCGTACCCTGCCGGCGCCGATCGATAACATGGTGGCCGCCACGGCGCGCAGCAGCGCCAGCGTCACCGCCTCCGGCGCGAGGGCGCAGATCGCCGAGAATTGGCGGTCCAACATCGCCCCCTTCTGCGCGACGGCGCTGAACAACCGCTACCCCTTCAGCTCCGGCAGCCCGATCGACGTGCCGATCGATGATTTCACCAGGCTGCTGGGGCCGGGCGGCATGGTGGACAGTTTCTTCACCCAGAACCTGCGGCCCTTCGTCGACACCGTCTCCCGGCCCTGGCGCTGGCAGTCGGTCGACAATGCCCAGCTTGGCTTCTCCGCCGACAGCCTGGTGCAGTTCCAGCGGGCCGCCGACATCCGCGACGGGCTGTTCGCTGGCGGCCCGGCGATGGTGGTGCGGTTCGAGCTGCTGCCGGTCTCGCTCGACCCGGCGATCGCCCAGGTCAGCCTCGACATGGATGGCCAGCAGCTCAGCTACGCGCATGGGCCGCAGCAGCCGGTGCGGATGCAGTGGCCGGGGCCGGGCGGCCGCAACCAGGTGCGGCTGACCATGACGCCGACCGCCGGCGCGCCGACCATCGTCGAGCGCACCGGGCCCTGGGCGCTCTACCGCCTGCTGGATACCGCCCGCGTCGCCTCCGACGGGCAGCCGGATCGCTTCACCGTCACCTTCAACGCCGGCGGCCGGAGCGCGGTCTTCCGGCTGACCGCCAGCAGCGTGATGAATCCCTTCACCATGACGGCGATGCGCCAGTTCCGCTGCCCGGCGGGGCTCTGATGCTTCGGCCCCGACACCCGGCTTCCGGGCGCCGGGGAGCCGGACGCGCAGGGGTGCGGCGGCTGGCCGGTGCCGGCCGCCGCCTGCCTTGTGCCCTGCTGGCCGCAACGCCGCACCCAGGATAACCCACGATGGTCGACCTGCTGAACCGCCACGTCGAGATCAAGGTCACGCCTGACCCGGGTTTCAAGCTCTTCTTCGACCGCATGGTCGGCACCGAGGAACTGGGCCGGCCGTTCCGCTACGAAGTGGACCTGGTCAGCACCTCCGCCACCAAGGCCGGGCTGCTGTCGATCCTCGGCTCCAAGATGACGGTGAGGATCAAGCTGGCGGACGAGACCAGCTATCGCCATTTCAACGGGGTCATCACCCGCGCCGCCTATCTCGGTCAGGCCCAGGGCTACGAGCGCTACCGCTTCGAGCTGCGGCCGATGCTGTGGCTGCTGTCGCAGCAGGTGAAGAGCCGGATCTTCCAGCAGAAGACCCTGATCGACGTCGTCGAGCAATCCCTGCGCGACGCCGGCTTCGGCAGCGACTTCAGGCTGGACACGATCAACGCCAGCTCGCTGCCGGTGCAGGAGTTCTGCGTCCAGTACCGTGAGAGCACCTTCGACTTCGTCAGCCGGCTGATGGAGGAGATCGGCGTCTACTACTACCATGAGCATGCGGAGGGCACGCATAGGCTGGTGCTGGTCGATGACCCGGCCAAGCACAAGCTGCTGCCCGGGGCCGCCACGATCGAGTATTTCGAGGCGGACCACACCTATCGGCGGCAGGAGGATCACGTCTGGGACTGGCAGACCACCGCCAATTTCAGCCCGGCCGCCTTCACCCAGCGCGACTTCAACTTCGAGACCTCGGCCGCCGACCAGACCACGCGGTCACGGCTGCCGCCGTCGCACAGCTTCAACAGCTTCGAGGTCTATGACTACCCCGGCGGCTATGCCACGCCGGCCGAAGGCTCGAAGCTCGCCGCCATTCGCATGCAGGAACTCGCCACCGCGCGGCAGGTGGCGCAGGGCGAGGGGAATGTGCGGACGCTGACGACCGGCGGCACCTTCAAGCTGAAGGCATTCGGCGATGCGTCGCAGAACCGCGAGCACCTGGTCACCGGCGCCAGCTATTTCCTGACGGTGGAGGAAACCTCCGGCGGCGAGGCGCGGGACACCTTCCGCGTGGTGTTCCAGACCGTGCCGTCGGACGTCATCTACCGGCCGCGGCGGCTGACCCGGCGGCCGGTGATCCAGGGGCCGCAGACCGCGATGGTGGTCGGCCCGGCGGGCGAGGAGATCTACTGCGACAAATACGGCCGGGTGAAGGTGCTGTTCCCCTGGGACCGGGAGAACACCGGCGACGAGAACGCCTCCTGCTGGATCCGCGTCTCCCAGCCCTGGGCCGGCGTCGGCTTCGGCGGGATGATGATCCCGCGGATCAAGCAGGAGGTGATCGTTGAGTTCCTGGAAGGCGATCCCGACCGGCCGATCATCACCGGGCGGGTCTACAACGACGCCGCTACCGTGCCCTATGCGCTGCCGGCCAACCAGACGCGCTCGACCTTGAAGACCAACAGCAGCCCCGGCGGCGGCGGCTTCAACGAGATCCGGCTGGAGGACAAGAAGGACGCGGAGGAGGTCTTCGTCCACGCCCAGAAGGACATGAACATCATCGTCCTCAACGACCAGACCACCACCATCAAGAAGAACCGCACCACCACTATCGAGGAGGTCGACGACACGCTGACGGTCAAGGCGGGCAAGCAGACGATCAAGGTGAAGGGCGACCAGGCCACCACCATCGAGAGCGGCAACCAGACGATCAGCGTCGATACCGGCAACCAAACCACCACGGTGAAGACCGGCAACCACGAGCTGAAGGTCTCGGCCGGCACCTCGAAGATCGATGCGGCGCAGAGCATCACCCTCGTGGTCGGCGGCAGCAAGATCGAGGTCAGCACCAGCGCCATCAAGCTGTCGCTCGGCCCGAGCTCGATCGAGCTGACGCCGGCCGGGGTGAAGATCGCGGGGGTCCAGGCGGAACTCGCCGGCTCGGCCATGACCACCATCTCGGGCGGGATCGTGAAGATCAACTGAAGCGGGCGGCCGCCTCTGGCTACGGCTTCGGCACCAGCACCGGCCCCATCTCCTGCAGCAGCGCCAGCGCGTTGAGACCGGGGATGGCCTCGGCCACCGGCACGGTGTCGGGGATCTTCCAGTTCACCTTGGCAAGCTCGGTCAGGTCGGTGCCGAGCATCGCCTCCACCGTCTCCGCGGTCGGCAGCGGCGGCGGCATCTTCGCCGGGTCTAGCGGCACCATGGGGCCGAGGCAGCTTGGCATCGGCGGCACGCCAAGCTTCAGGATCGCCGCGATATGCGCGCGGAATTGCGGGATGCTCAGCGTCGCCAGCGGCCAGACCGCGTTGATCCGGGCCAGCAGGTAGAGGTTGGGCAGCAGCGAGGGCATCACCCGCAGCACCGGCAGCCGCACCGCCATTAGCATCCGCAGCTGCGCTGCCAGATGCGGGATGCCGCCCGGGCCGCCGAGCCGCACGCCCATCATCTCGCAGAGCGAGAACAGCATCCGCAGTTGCAGCAGGTAGCGCAGGGTCACGGTGAGCTGCGGCGAAGGCGGCAGCGCCGGCAGCGGCGCGCCGAAGGCCGGGACCCGCAGCGGCAGCGTCTCCTGAATGCGCAGGCTCGCATCCAGCTGGGCGGGGTTGATGCCGAGCCGCAGCCTGAGCAGCGCGCCGATGTTCACCAGCATCGCCAGCCCGTTGAGCGGCCCCCAGGGCATCTGGGCTATGACCGAGAGCGACCGCAGGTCGAGGGTCTGCATCAGATTGGCCAGCAGTTGCAGCGAATTCGGCAGAGGGAAGCCGAGCCGGACCGCCACCAGGACGTGCAGGTTCGCCAGCGTCCCGAGGGTCGGCAGGCCGGCGACCAGCGCCACCCGCGGCACCACTGTGCCGAGCAGCCGCTTCAGCAGATCGGGTGGCAGGGTGGTGTGGCAGCCCGCCGGCACGCCCAGCGCCTCCGCCGCCGCTGGCAGCGACAGCCGCTGCTCCAACGCCGCCAGCGCCGGCGGGATAGGGGCGTGCAGGGTCGGCAGCTTGCTGGCCATGTCGGCGATGGTGCCGATAGCCTGCTGGTCGATGCGGTAATCCATCGCGCCTGGTTCGCCCAATCCGTGCCGCCGTTGCGGCAGCATACCGGCAACAACCATCGGTGTCAGCGAATCGCGGCCAGTTCCCTTCAACAGGATATCGGCGGTAGGATGGCGCATGGCAGCGGAGCGGCGTTCAGACCTGAACACCGCTCCGCTGTCGCCTGTTGTTTTCAGAGCCGGGTCACGCTCCGGGGCGGCCGTGCCCCTTGGCGAACCGCTCTGGCTTCAAGGAGCCGAGGATGCCGCCAGCGGCCCGGTTGGGCGACATGGTCCTGCAGGATGCGCCGCATTGCCATGCGCCGATCCACCCTCCGGCGCCGGTGCCAACGCCGGTGCCGCATCCGCCGATGCCGCTGGCGATCATCGTCGGGGTGCCGACGGTGCTGATCGGCGGCCAGCCCGCGGCTACCGTCACCAGCACCACCGCGCCCTGCACTCTGGCGGCCTGCGTACCGGGTGGGCCGGGGATGGTCTTGCTGGGATCGATGACGGTGCTGATCGGCGGCATGCCGGCGGCGCGAGTCGGCGACATGACCATGCATGCCACCTGCGTCGCGCCGATCCCGTCGCCGACCGGCAAGATCATCCCGCCCGGCTGCCCGACCGTCATGATCGGCGGCTGACCCCCCGGTGCGCCGCCGCCATTTCGAGGCTTTCCGCCCGCTCTGCCCGCACTGCCTGCGGACCGGCGCCGGGCCGCAGCCGCTGGTCATCGCCCGCGTCGCGGCGGAACGCGACGGCGATATCCTCACCGGCGTGCTGCATTGCCCCAACCAGGCCTGCCAGCACGAATACCCGATCCTCGACGGGCTGCCGCTGATCGTCCCGGAGCTGCGCCGGCTGCTCTCTGAGCGCGGCATCGAGCTGCTGCTGCGGGACGACCTCGACCCTGGCCTCGAAAGCCTGTTCGGCGACGGCATCGGCCCGGACAGCTGGTTCGACAGCCTGCGCCAGACGGTGTCCACCTACGGCTGGGACGGCTATGCCGACCTCGACCCGGAGGAGGCCCCCGACCCCGGTGGGCCGCAGCCCGGCGCGGCGCGGCGCTGCCTGGAACGGCTGCTGGAGCTGGGCGGCGCACCGCCGGCCGGGCCGATGCCCCCCAGGATGATCGACGCCGGCTGCGGCGCCGGGCGGTCGAGCTTCGCGCTGGCCGCGCGCCACCCAGATGCGCTGGTGCTCGGCTGCGACCTGAACCTGGCGCTGCTGCGTCTGGCACGGCGGGTCGCGGCGGAGGGCTGGGTGCGCTACGCCCGCCGGCGGATCGGCCTCGCCTATGACCGGCGCGACTTCGCCGCGGCGCTGCCGGGCGCCGAGCGGGTGGATTACTGGGCCTGCGACGCCACCTGCCTGCCCTTCGCGCCAGGCGGGGCGGCGGTGGTCTCGGCGCTGAACCTGTTCGACTGCGTGCCCGACCCGCCCGCCCTGCTGGCCGCCCTGGCGGCGCAGCTGGCGCCGGGCGGGCGGCTGCTGCTCGCCACCCCCTATGACTGGTCGACCCGGGCGACGGCGGTGCAGGGCTGGGTCGGCGGCCATTCCCAGCGCGGGCTGCATGGCGGGGCGGCGGAGCCGCAGATGCGGACGCTGCTCGCCGCCGTGCCGGGGCTGCGGCTGGTGGCGGAGCAGGCGGAGTTCCCCTGGCACACCCGCCTGCATAACCGATCCTGCGTCAGCTACCGGGGACATCTGATCGCGGCGGCGCGCGACGGCTGACCGGTGCCGCGTGGCGGGGCAGCCTGCTGCCCAAGGATGCGGCATCCCGCGCTGCACCGCAGCGCCAGCGCCCGTGGTTGCGTGGCACGGGGTTTGCCTCTCCCACGGCATGAACACGCCCCTGACCACTCCCAAGGATCGCGGCGGCCCGGCCCAGCCGCTGCTGCTGCTCAACGGCCTGAAGAAGCATTTCCCCATCCGCGGCGGCATGTTCGGCGGCACGGTGGCGACGGTGCGCGCGGTGGACGGCGTCTCCTTCGCCGTCCGCAAGGGCGAGACGCTCGGCATCGTCGGCGAGAGCGGCTGCGGCAAATCCACCACCGCCCGGTTGCTGATGCGGCTGATGGACCCCGATGCCGGGGACATGGTGTTCGACGGCGAGGCGGTCGGCGTCAATGTCCAGGCCGGCGGCATCACGCTGAAGGAATACCGTCGCCAGGTGCAGATGGTGTTCCAGGACAGCTATGCCTCGCTCAACCCGCGGCTGCCGATCGAGGACAGCATCGCCTTCGCCCCCAAGGTGCATGGCGTGTCCGGCGCGGAGGCGCGGGAGCGGGCGCGCGAGCTGCTGGCGGCCGTCGGCCTAGCGCCCACGCAATTCGCCCGGCGCTACCCGCATGAGCTCTCCGGCGGCCAGCGCCAGCGGGTGAATATCGCGAGGGCCCTGGCGCTGCATCCGCGCCTCGTGCTGCTGGATGAGCCGGTCTCGGCGCTCGACAAGAGCGTGGAGGCGCAGGTGCTGAACCTGCTGATGGACCTCAAGGAGAAATTCGGTCTCACCTATGTCTTCATCAGCCATGACCTGAACGTGGTGCAGTACATCTCGGACCGGGTGCTGGTGATGTACCTGGGCCAGGTGGCGGAGCAGGGGCCGGTGGAGGCGATCTACAACCGTCCGGCGCATCCCTACACCCAGGCGCTGCTGGCCAGCCGCCCCTCGATGGACCCGGCGCGGCGGCGGACCGAGCCGCCGCTGACCGGCGACCCGCCGAACCCGATCAACCCGCCCTCCGGCTGCCGCTTCCGCACCCGCTGCCCCCATGCCGAGGCGGTCTGCGCCGATCGCGCACCGGTGGCGGCCGAGCTCGGCGGCGGGCATGAGGCGGCCTGCCACATGGCGGCGCCGGGCAGTGGACACAGCAAGGCGGGGAGGCTGGCGGCATGAGCGAGGTTATGGAGCGACCGGCGGTGGGCACGACCCAGGCGGCCCCGCTGGTGCGGATGCGCGACGTGCATGTGCGCTTCGTCACCCGTGATCGCACCGTGCATGCGGTGAACGGCGTCGATATCGACCTCGCCGCCGGCGAGGTGCTCTGCATCCTCGGTGAAAGCGGCTCCGGCAAATCCGTCACCATGCGGGCGCTGATGAAGCTGCTGCCGCGCTTTGCCCAGGTATCCGGCAGCATCGCGGTCGGCGGCCGCGACGTGACCGCGATGAGCGAGGGCGAGCTGCAGGATTTTCGCGGCAGCGAGGTGGCGATGATCTTCCAGGAGCCGATGACGGCGCTGGACCCGGTCTTCACCATCGGCCGGCAGATCGCCGAGACGGTGCAGCGGCATGAGGGCGTCTCCCGCTCCGCCGCCATGGCGCGGGCGCTGGAGCTGTTCGAGCTGGTGCAGATCCCTTCCGCCAAGCGGCGGCTCGAAGCCTATCCGCATGAGCTGTCCGGCGGCCTCCGGCAGCGGGCGATGATCGCGGTCGCCCTGGCCTGCCGGCCGAAGCTGCTGCTGGCCGATGAGCCGACCACCGCGCTCGACGCCACGGTGCAGATCCAAGTGTTGCTACTGCTGCGGCAGTTGCAGGAACAGCTCGGCATGGGGGTGATCTTCGTCACCCATGACCTGGGCGTGGCCGGCGAGATCGCCGATCGTGTGGCGGTCATGTACGCCGGGAAGGTGGTGGAGGAAGGCCCGGTCGGCGCGCTGATGGCCGGGCCGCTGCACCCCTACCCGCGCGGGCTGCTGGGCGCCACGGTGCAGGCGGGGATGCGCGGCAAGCGCCTCACCACCATCCCCGGTGCGCCGCCCTCGCTTGAGACCGTGCCGACCGGCTGCGCCTTCGCCCCGCGCTGTGCCGAGGCGGAGCCGGCCTGCTCGGACGCCGTGCCGGCGCCGCGCGCCCCGGTGGCGGGGCGGATGGCGCGCTGCATCCACGTGGCGGGCGGCTGAACCGCTGCTGATTCCCTGCCCGCCCGGCCGCCGCTACACTGGCGGCAAAGCAAGGGCGGGGAGGGCCGAATGGCCGAGATCGGCGGGCGCGCCAGGCGCAACACCATCGGCGATGCGTTGCGCCGCGCCGGGGCGCGGTTCCGCGACCGTCCGGCACTGCGCTTCGGCGAAAGCCTCTGGAGCTTCGCCGCGCTCGACCGCGCCGCCGACCGCGTCGCCCGGATGCTGCTGGTGGAAGGGCTGCGGCCGGGCGACCGGGTATGCGCCTTCGGCCGCAATTCGGATGGCTATTTGCTGCTCTGGCTCGGCTGCGCCCGGGCCGGGCTGGTGCATGTCCCGGCCAATTACGCGCTGACCGGCGCGGAACTGGACTACATCCTGCGCCAATCCGGCGCCGCCGCGGTCTTCACCCAGCCGGCGCTGCGCGCGACGGCCGATGCCGCCGGCGGAGCGCTGCTGCGCGGCACGCTGGATGTGGGGGAGGGGGCGCTGGACGTGCTCGCCGTTGCTGGCGATGCGCGCTGGGATGCCGGGGAGCCGCCTGGCGAGGCGGTGGCCGAGACCGATCTGGTGCAGCTGCAATACACCTCCGGCACCACCGGCCAGCCGAAGGGCGCGATGATGACGCATCGCGCCATGCTCGCCCAATACGCCAGCGCCACCGTCGAGCTGGAGATGCGCCGCGACGACCGTGCCCTGGCGGCGCTGCCGCTGTACCACACCGCGCAGATGCACGCCTTCACCATGCCGCAGATGCTGAACGGCGCCTTCACCCTGTTGATCGAGGCGCCGCAGCCGGCGCGGGTGCTCGAGCTGATCGAGCGCGAGCGCATCACCAGCTTCTTCGCCCCGCCGACGGTCTGGATCACCCTGCTGCAGCACCCGGATTTCGCCCGGCGGGATCTCTCCAGCCTCGTCAACATCTACTACGGCGCCAGCATCATGCCGGTACCGGTGCTGCAGGAGCTGCGCGCCCGGCTGCCCGGCGCGCGGCCCTTCAACTGCTACGGCCAGAGCGAGATCGCCCCGCTCGCCACCGTGCTGCGGCCGGAGGAGCATGACGCCCGCCCCGGCTCGGTCGGCCGTGCCGTGCTGAATGTCGAGACACGGGTGGTGGACGCCGAGATGCGCGACGTCGGGCCTGGCGAGCGCGGCGAGGTGGTGCATCGCTCGCCCCAGCTCCTGCTCGGCTACTGGAACATGCCAGAGGAGACGGCGCGGGCCTTCGAGGGTGGCTGGTTCCACAGCGGCGACGTGGCGACCATCGACGAGGAGGGCTACCTGGCGATCGTCGACCGCACCAAGGACCTGATCAACACCGGCGGCGTGCTGGTCGCCAGCCGGGAGGTGGAGGAGGCGCTGTTCACCCATCCCGCCGTCGCCGAGGTGGCGGTGATCGCCGTGCCGGACCCCAAATGGATCGAGGCGGTGGCCGCGGTGGTGGTGCTGCGCGACCCGGCCGCGCCGGATGTGGAGGCTGCCTTGCTGGCGCATGCCCGCGCTCATCTGGCGCCCTACAAGGTGCCGAAGCGGATCATCATCGCCGAGGCGCTGCCGAAGAACACCGCTGGCAAGCTGCTGAAGCGGGAGCTGCGGGCCATCCATGCCGGGACGGCGAGCGCCGCCCTCGGCGCAGGGTGACGGCCGCCGGGCGCGCCGCTATGGTCCGCGCCACTCTGATCGACGGGAGCGAACGGCATGACGGCGGCGGTAACGCGCGAGGCGCGGCTTGGCGGGCATATCCTCGCGGATGCGCTGGTGGCGCAGGGCGTGACCCATGCCTTCTGCGTGCCGGGGGAAAGCTACCTCGACCTGCTGGACGGGCTCTATGCCCAGCGCAATCGGATCCAGCTCACCACCTGCCGGTTCGAGGCGGGGGCGGTCCATATGGCCGAGGCCTATGGCAAGCTGACCGGCCGGCCCGGCGTCGCCATCGTCACCCGCGGCCCGGGCGCCTGCCATGCCGCCATCGGCGTGCATGTGGCCTTCCAGGACAGCACCCCACTGGTGCTGCTGATCGGCCAGATCCCCTTCGAGGAGACCGACCGCGAATCCTTCCAAGAGGTTGACTACCGGAAGATGTTCGCGCCGCTGGCGAAATGGGTCACCCAGATCGATGACGCCGCGCGCATCCCGGAGCTGATGGCGCATGCCTTCGACGTCGCCACCAGCGGCCGGCCCGGGCCGGTGGTGGTGGCGATCTCCGAGGAGATGCAGCGCAAGATGGCGGCGGTGCCCGATCTGGCGCCCGCCGCCGTGCTGCCGCCGCATCCGGCGCCGGATGCCATCCCCCGGCTGATGGAGATGCTCGGCCGCGCGCAGCGGCCGCTGGCCGTCATCGGCGGCAGCCGCTGGACCGCCGAGGGCCGCGCGGCCATCCGCGACTTCCTGGTCGCCAACGACATCCCCGTCGCCGTCGGCTTCCGGCGCCAGGGGCTGTTCGACGGCACCCATCCGAATTTCGTCGGCGACCTCGGCGTCGGCGCCGATGCGACGCTGGTCGCCAAGGCGAAGCAGTGCGATTTGTTCCTCGCCATCGGCACCCGGATCGGCGAGACGGTGTCGCAGGGCTACACCCTGTTCGATATGGCCGGCGCGACGCCGATCGTGCATGTCTACCCGGACCAGGCGGAGATCGGCCGGGTCTACCGCCCGGCGCTTGGCATCACCGCCGACCTCAACGCCTTCGCCCTGGCGGCCAAGGCGGCGCAGCCCATTGCCAAGCCGGTCTGGAGCGGCTGGCGGGCCGAGCTGCGCGCGGCGCGTGAGGCCCAGGCCAAGGCGCCGCAGTACGACGGTTCGCTGAACCTGGCGGTGGCTTTGCAGGAGTTGGAGAAGGCGCTGCCGGCTGACACCATTTTCACCACGGATGCCGGCAATTTCGCCACCTGGCCGACCCGCTTCATGCATGTCAGCGAGGGCCAGGATTTCCTCGGCCCGACCAACGGCGCCATGGGCTACAGCGTGCCGGCGGCGATCGGCGCCAAGATCACCCATCCGGACCGCACCGTCATCGGCTTCGTCGGTGACGGCGGCTTCCTGATGACCGGGCAGGAGATCGCGACGGCCTTCCACCACAAGGTCGCGCCTATCATCCTGGTCTTCAACAACCAGATGTACGGCACCATCCGCATGCATCAGGAGCGGCACTACCCCGGCCGCGTCTCCGCGACCCAGCTCACCAACCCGGATTTCGCCCGCTTCATCGAAAGCTTCGGCGGACATGGCGAGATCGTCGAGGCGACGGACCAGCTGGTGCCGGCGGTGAAGCGGGCGATGGCCAGCGGCAAGCCGGCGATCGTCGAGGTGCGCACCAATCCGGAGCAGGTGACCAACCGCTCGACCATCGAGCAGTTGCGGGCGCAGGCGGCGAAGGCCTGAAGCAAGCAGTGGGTCGGCGTGGATGCACGGGCATCCACGCCGGCCTGCGCTTCAGCCTGCTGCGGATTGCGTGCACGACCGAACGCTGCTCCGCCTGCGGAAGCGCCCAGTTTTGCTCGTGACCACCATCCCCTGCCGGATTTGACCCAGCCATCCCTGAGCGGCTGATTTGCCGAGGATCCGGATGCGCGGGCAACGCCCGCGCATGGTGGGAATGGGCGCGCGTCGCTTTTTCCCGCAGCCTGCTTGCTTCAAGCTGGAGCAAGCAGGCTTCAGCCTCGTTGGTTGGTCGCGTGCTTCACGCTACTGGCCGCCCGCCACCGTGGCGCCGGTGTCCGGACGGGGCAGCGGGCCGCCGAAGATCAGCGCCTCGCGCGTCGGCAACCCCATCACATCCCAGCTCGCCGGCGCCTCCGCGGGGCTGGAGGGGAAGGGGCTACGGCGCAGCCGGGCGAGGACGCGGCGGCGCTGGGACGGCGTCAGCTCATCCCAGAAGCGGGTCAGCCAAGGGGCTTGCCGCAGCCGCGCCTGGGGTGTGGGCACCGCGCTGACGGCGGGCGGGTTCGGCCGCGGCTCCATCGCCCGGATCGGGCCGGGGCGCGGGTTCAGCGCGTCACAGCCGGTCAGCAGCAGCAGGGCCCAGGCGGCCCCGCACCATCCCGGAAGCTTCACCGCCCCACCGCATACCCCTGCATTCCCCGCGGATTGGCACCCGCGAAAATCTGCCCATCCGTTTCCAGCCGTGCTCCGGTCAGCCGCCCCTCCGACCACTCGCCGCCCATCTCGACAGCGTGGCCGCGCGCCTTCAACTCGGCAAGCACCGCCGGATCGTAGCGGCCCTCGATCACCACTTTCCCCGGCTTGGCGCCGCGCGGCCAGAAGCTGCTGATCCAGTGCTCGGAATGGAAGCTCGGCAGGTCGATCGCCTGCTGGATGTTGAAGCGGTGGTCGATCATCCGGGCCAGCATGATGGACTGCCACTGGTCCTGCTGCTCGCCGCCGGGTGTGCCGAAGCTCATCCAGGGCTTGCCGTCGCGCAGCACCATGCTGGGCGAGAGGGTGGTGCGCGGCCGCTTGCCGGGCTTCAGCCCGTTCGGCAGCGACTCGTCCAGCCAGAACATCTGGCACCGGGAGCCGAGGCAGAAGCCGAGGCCGGGGATCGCCGGCGAACTCTGCAGCCAGCCCGCCGAGGGCGTCGCCGAGACGAAATTGCCGTGCCGGTCGATGACATCGACATGACAGGTGTCGCCACCCGAGGCGCCGAGGCGGGAGACGGTCGGCTCGCCGGTACCGGCGGCCATGGCCATTTCCTGGCCACGGGCGATAGCGGCGGCATAATCGGTGCGCGGTGCGCGGCCGCCCGGGCTGCCGGGGCGGAACTCGTTGTTCGCCTCGCGCCCGATCAGTGCCCGGCGCGCCGCGGTGTATTCGGCCGAAAGCAATGTCGCCATCGGCACGTCAGTGAAATTCGGATCGCCGATGAAAGCCTCACGATCCGCGAAGGCCAGCTTCATGCATTCGACCACGGTGTGGATGAACTCCGCGCCGACCGGGTCCATGGCGCCGACGTCGAACCCCTCCAGCAGCGCCAGGGTCTGCAGCATCGCCGGCCCCTGGCTCCAGGGGCCGCATTTCAGCACGGTGCGGTCGCGGTAGCCGTGCGTCAGCGGCGCCTCGACCGAGGCCCGCCAGCCGGCCATGTCATCCGCGGTCAGCAGCGCGTGGTGGCGCCGGCCGCTGGTGTCGAGGGCGGCGAATTCACGGCCGAAGCGGTCGATCGCCTCGGCGACGAAGCCGCCGTACCAGGCGCGCCGGGCGGCCTCGATCTGCTCCTCCCGGTCGTCGCTGGCCGCCTCGGCCTCGCGCACCACCCGGCTGTAGGTCTCGGCCAGCTCGGGGTTGGTATAGAGCCCGCCCGGCGTCAGCCCGCGCAGCCAGAGCGCGGCGGAACTCGGCCAGGCGGTTTCGAACAATGGCCGGACGGTCTCGATGGTGGCGCAGACCCGGGGCACCACATGGGCGCCACGCGTGGCGTAGCCGATGGCGTATTCCAGCACCTCGCGCAGCCGCCAGCTGCCGTGGTCGCGCAGCATCAGTGCCCAGGCGTCGAAGGCGCCGGGGATGGGGGCGCAGAGGAAGCCGGTGCCGGGCACCATCGAAAGGCCGAGTTCGTCCCTCAGCTTCGTCACCGTCATCGCGGCCGGGGCTGGGCCCTGGCCGCAGATCACCTGCTGGCTGCCGAGCTTCGCGCTGTGCAGGATGATCGGGCAGTCGCCGCCCGGGCCGTTGAGGTGAGGCTCGACGATTTGCAGGGTGAAGCCGGCGGCGGCGGCGGCGTCGAAGGCATTGCCGCCCCGCTCCAGCACCGCCATCCCGACCTGCGACGCGATCCAGTGGGTGGAGGCGACCGCGCCGAAGCTGCCGGCGATCTCGGGGCGGGTGGTGAACATCAGTGCCTGGTCTCCGCAGGAATTTGCCGGCGACGATTGGCGCAGGCAGACAGGGCGCGGTCAATCGGGAAGCTGCCGGGCATGCTGATAGGAGTGGTGGGGCCTTCGGGCGCGGGCAAGGATACGCTGATGGCGGGCGCCCGCGCCGCGCTGGATGGTGATGCGCGCTTCCGCTTCGTGCGGCGCAGCATCACCCGCCCCGCCGAGGCCGGAGGGGAGGACCACCTGCCGCTCTCGCCCGAGGAGTTCGAGGCCCGCCGGGTCACCGGCGGCTTCGCCCTGTGGTGGGAGGCGCATGGGCTGCGCTACGGCATCCCGGCCGATATCGGCGCGGATCTCGCCGCCGGGCGGGTGGTGGTGGCCAATCTCTCCCGCACCGTGCTGGCCGGGGCGGCGGCGCGGCTGCCGCTGCTGGTGCTGGAGATCAGCGCGCCGATCGAGGTCCTGGCCGCCCGCCTCGCCGCCCGGGGCCGCGAGGCGGCGGCCGATATCGCCGCGCGGCTGGCGCGGGAGGCGCCGCTGCCGGCGGGGCTGCGGGTGGCGCGGGTGATGAATGACGGGCCGGCCGAGGCCGGCGTCGCCGCGGTGCTGGCGGTGCTGCGGGGAGCTGCGGCTCAGGAAAGCGGGTGAAGCAGGCCGTTCGATTCGACCTCGGCAAGGCACTCGGCCAGGGTGAGGCCCTGCCGCAGCGGCCACCACTGCCCGGTATGGCGATGCCAGTCGAGATCGAAGCGGTTCGGCCCGCGGTAGGTCAGCCGGGCGAAGGGGCTGTCGAATTCCTCGACCGGGCCATGCTGGCCGCTGGTCCGCCAGCGCTGGATGAGGCGATAGGCGCTGCCGTGCCAGGCGCCGCGCAGCCCGACAGGATAATTGAATCCATGCGGGCTGGGCTTAATCTCCGGCAGGAAGCGCGGGATCAACACCACGGCAATGAAGGCCTCGCACGCCCGGGTGATGGCCTGCTTCTCGGCCTCCGGCGGTCTGACCGGGGCCGGCTTCTCCGGCATCCGCATCCAGACCCGCGGCCGCCGGGTCATCAGCCGCGCAACGGCAGCCGCTGCGCGACCAGGAAGGGCGCGCCGGGGCCAGATTGGGTGAAGAGGCACAGCTCCCGCACCTGCCGCGGCCGTCCCGGCGCCTCACCGAGAAAATCCGTCACCGCCGGCAGCACCACCGCCTTCTCCTCCGGGCTCAGCCGCCGGGTGAGGGTGACATGGAAGTGCCATTCGCTGAACACGTATGGGTAGCCCCAACGCTCCAGCAGCGCCGCCTGGGCGGGGTTCAGCCCCGATCTGCGGCGGCGGGCCAGCTCCGCCTCGCCGGGCGGGGCGCGGCAGGGGTCGAGCGCCTCGACGCACTCTGCGGCGAAGGCGTGCAGGGCGGGGCAGGGCGCGGTCTCGCGCAGCGCCAGGAAGCCGCCAAGGTCCTGCACCGCCAGCGGCGGCAGGTCGAAGGGCGCGGTGCGGGCGGCCAGCGCCTCGGCCACGCCGATCGCCTCGCCCCAGCTCCTGGCCAGGCGGAAGGGTGGCTTCAAGGTGGCGTGCAGCCCGTAGCCGCGCGGATCGGCGGTCAGCGCCGCCAGGTCGAGCCCCGGCAGCGCCGGCTGCGGCAGGGCGCTGCCGGTCTCGGCATCCCGCCCCAGCCAGGTGGAGCCGAGGCGGTGCAGTGGGTCGTCCAGCTCCGGCGCCCAGTAGAGCGCCAGCCGTGCCGCGGGTGAGGGGGCGCCGATCACGCCACCCGCTCGCCGGCCCGCCAGACCCGCCGGACCGACACCATGCCGTCCTGCGCCCGGACCTGCGCCAGATCGGCCCGCAGCCCGGCGGCGATTCGGCCGCGGTCGGCGAGCCGTGCCATCCGCGCCGGCGCCGCGGTGACCATGGCGACGGCGGCCGGCAGGGAGATGCCGGTCTCGGCGGCGCAGCGCCATGCGGCCTCGACCAGGGCGGCGGGGACATAGTCGCTGGCCAGCGCATCGACCACGCCCTCGCGCACCATCTCGGCGGCGTTGACATTGCCGGAATGGCTGCCGCCGCGGACGATGTTCGGCGCCCCGGCGATCACCTCGACGCCGATCCGCCGGGCGGCGACGGCGGCTTCCATCGTCACCGGGAACTCGCTGATGCGGATGCCGTCGGCGGCGTTGCGGGCCACCTCCTCGACATCGTCGTCGTCATGCGAGGCGAGCGGCAGGTCGCGATGCGCCAGCCGGTCCAGCAGCCAGCGACGCTGGGTCTCGCGCAGCCGGGCGCGCTGGGCGAGCAGCGCCTCGATCCGCGCCTCCACCGCCTCGGCCGAAAGCTGCATCTGGCGTTGGCGCATCGCCCGGTAGCGGTCGAGGTCGCGGTACTGGCCGACGCCGGGCGAGTGGTCCATCAGGCTGGCCATCACCACCCGCGGATGGTCGGCCACGCGCTCCAGCGCCTCCGGCATGTCGGCTGCCGGCAGTTCGCAGCGCAGGTGCAGGAAATGCTCGGATTTCAGCAGCCCGGTGTCGGCCAGCGCGTCGAGGTCGCGGACCCCGTCGATGAAGGTCTGGCCGCGGCCGACATCGAAGCCGAGGTCGCCGAGGCAGAGCGCGTCCAGCACCGTGGTGACGCCGGCCGAGGCGCATTGCGCGTCATGTGCCAGCATCGCCGAGCGGCTGGGCCAGCGGGCATTGCTGCGCGGCAGCACCTGGCGTTCGAGATTGTCGGTATGGACGTCGACGATGCCGGGGATCAGGTGGTCGCCGCCGAGGTCGATGGCGCCGGCGGCATGGCTGCGGCCCGGCTGCACCTCGGCGATCACGCCGCCGCGCAGTACCAGGGTGCCGGGCAGCATCGCATCGGGCAGGACGAGCTGGGCGTTGGTCAGGATCGTCTCGGTCATGCTGCGTCCTTGGCCGGGTTCATCGGTGCGTCGTCTGGCAAGGGGAGTACCTCGAACAGCCGGTCAGCGACGCGGTCGCGGACCTCGGTGTCATGGAAGATGCCGATGATGGCGGCGCCGGCGCGCTTCGCCTCCTCGATCAGGGCGACGACCACCTCGCGGTTGCCAGCGTCGAGGCTGGCGGTGGGTTCGTCCAGCAACAGCACCGGGTAATGCGGCGCGAAGCCGCGCGCCAGGTTCACCCGCTGCTGCTCGCCGCCGGAGAAGGTGGCGGGCGGCAGCGCATGCAGCGCCGTCGGCAGGTTGAGCCGCGCAAGCAGCGTGGAGGCGCGGGCCCGGGCCTCCTCGCGCGGGGTGCCGCGGGCGAGCAGCGGCTCGGCGACGATGTCGAGGGTCGGGACGCGCGGGATCACCCGGAGGAACTGGCTGACATACCCCAGCGTGTCGCGCCGCACCGCCCGCACCAGCCTTGGGTCGGCGGTGGCGAGGTCGATCTCGGCACCCTGGTGGCGCAGCAGGATGCGGCCCTCGCCGGCGGCGTAGTTGCCGTAGAGGCAGCGCATCAGCGTCGATTTCCCGGCGCCGGAGGGGCCGGCGAGGGCCACGCATTCGCCCGGATGGACGCTGAGCTCGACGCCGCGCAGCACCGGAATGCGGGCGGCGTTCTGCAAATGCAGGGTGAAGGTCTTGCCGAGGCCTTCCGTGCGGATGGCCGGCGATCCGATGACCGGAGCGCCGCATGGCACGGAGGTCTGGATCGGATCGTTCGTCGCTTCAGCCATCATGCTGCCAGAACCGAGGCGACAAGAAGCTGGGTGTATTCATGCTGCGGATCATCCAATACCCGATCGGTCAGCCCCTGTTCCACCACCTTGCCATGCCGCATCACCAGCAGGCGATGCGCCAGCAGCCGCGCCGCGGCGATGTCATGCGTCACCAGCAGCACCGCCAGGCCAAGCTCGGCCACCAGGGTCCGCAGCAGGTCGAGCAGCCTTGCCTGCACCGAGACGTCCAGGCCGCCGGTCGGCTCGTCCATGAAGACCAGCCTGGGGTGGGTCACCAGGGTGCGGGCGATCTGCAGCCGCTGCTGCATGCCGCCGGAGAACTTGCCCGGCAGCGTGTCGATCCGCGAAGGGTCGATCTCCACCCGCTGCAGCCATTCGGTGGCGGCGGCGCGGAGCCCGCCATAGTGGCGCGCGCCAGTGGCCATCAGCCGCTCGCCGATGTTGCCGCCGGCGGAGACGCCCATGCGCAGCCCGTCGCGCGGGTTCTGGTGGACAAAGCCCCAGTCGCTGCGATGCAGCCGGCGCAGCGCCGCCTCGCCCATGCTGTGCACGGCGTGGGGGGTGCCCTCGGGGTCGCGGTAGGTCACGCTGCCGGCCTCCGGCCGCAGCAGGCCGGAGAGCACGCGCAGCAGCGTGGTCTTGCCGGAGCCGCTCTCGCCGACGATGGCGACGACCTCGCCGGGATGGATCTCGATGCCGACCTCGTCGAGGGCGGCGATCGGGCCGTAGCGCAGGGAGAGGCCCCTTGCTTCAAGCAATGGCGCGTCGCTCATTCCGCGGCCTCCTGCGTGGCGGCGGCCTGCCGGGTGTTGCAGTAATCCGTGTCGGAGCAGACGAACATCCGCCCGCCCCGGTCATCGGTGACCACCTCATCGAGGTAGCTCTCACGCGAGCCGCAGAGGGCGCAGGGCGCATCGGCGCGCACCGGCCTGAAGGGGTGATCCTCGAAATCGAGGGAGCGCACATCGGTGTAGGGCGGCACGGCATAGATCCGCTTCTCCCGCCCGGCGCCGAAGAGCTGCAGCGCCGGCATGCGGTGCAGCTTCGGGTTGTCGAAGGCCGGGATGGGCGAGGGCGACATCAGGTAGCGATCCGCCACCATCACCGGGTAATTGTAGCTGATCGCGACATGGCCGTGCCGGGCGATATCTTCATAGAGCTTCACATGCATCAGCCCGTAATCGGCCAGCGCGTGCATGCGTTTCGTCTCGGCGACGCGCGGCTCCAGCCGGAACAGCGGCTCCGGCATCGGCACCTGGTAGACGAGGATCTGGCCCTCGCGCAGCGGGGTCTCCGGGATGCGGTGGCGGGTCTGGATGACGGTTGCCTCCCCGGTGCGCTCGGTGGTGGCGACGCCGGCGACGCGGGCGAAGAAGCGGCGGATGGAGACGGCGTTGGTGGTGTCGTCGGCGCCCTGGTCGATCACCTTCAGCGTGTCGTCCGGGCCGATGACGCTGGCCGTCACCTGGATGCCGCCGGTGCCCCAGCCATAGGGCAGCGGCATCTCGCGGCTGCCGAAGGGCACCTGATGCCCCGGCACGGCGACCGCCTTCAGCAGTGCCCGGCGGATCATCCGCTTGGTGTTCTCGTCCAGGTAGCCGAAATTATAGCCGGCCTCGGCGCTCATTCCGCCGCCTCCCGCAGGACGGTCGCGCGCATCTCCCGCACCTTCTCCAACTCGCTCTGGAAATCGACGTAATGCGGCAGCTTGAGGTGCTCGACGAAGCCCGTCGCCTCGACGTTGTCGCAGTGGTAGAGCACGAACTCCTGGCATTGCGCCGGCGCCGTCGCCTCCTCGCCCAGCTCATCCGCCCGCAGCGCGCGGTCGACCAGCGACATCGCCATCGCCTTCCGCTCGCCATGGCCGAAGACGAGGCCGTAGCCGCGGGTGAACTGCGGCGGCTCGGTCTTCGAGCCGGCGAATTGGTTCACCATCTGGCATTCCGTGACGGTGATCTCGCCGATCTCGACGGCGAAGCCGAGCTCCGGCGGCAGGATCTCCACCGCCACTTCGCCCATGCGGATCTCCCCGACGAAGGGGTGGGCGTTGCCGTAGCCGCGCTGCGTGGAATAGCCCATCGCCAGCAGGAAGCCCTCGTCGCCGCGCGCCAGCGCCTGCAGCCGCAATGGCCGGCCGGCGGGGAAGGCGAGGGGCTCGCGGGTCAGGTCGGGCGGTTCCGCCTCGCCCGGCGCCTCGGGCGCCATCAGTCCTTCCTGCGCCAATATTCCGGTGACGCGGGGCAGGCCGGCCGCGATCCCGGCCGGGGCGGGCGCCGGCTGGCTTCCGGCGAGGCTGGCAGGGCGCGGCGATTCACGCCCCGGTTCCTGCGAAACGGGACGATCTCCGGCCAGCGCAAAATCCAGCAGCCGATGGGTGTAGTCGAAGGTGGGGCCCAGCACCTGCCCGCCTGGCAGATCCTTGTAGGTAGCGCTGATCCGGCGGCGGATGCGCATGGCGCCGCTATCGATCGGCAGGCTGGCGCCGAAGCGGGGCAGGGTGGTGCGATAGGCGCGCAGCAGGAAGGCCGCCTCGATCAGGTCGCCGCGCGCCTGCTTGATGGCCAGCGCCGCCAGCCCTCGGTCATAGCAGGCGCCCTCCGCCATCACCCGATCGACCGCGAGGCCCATCTGCTGCTCGATCTGCGCCAGGCTCAGCTCCGGTACCGCGGCGTCGCCGCGACGGGTTTCGGCCAGCCAGGCATGGGCGGCGTCGATCGCCCGCTCGCCGCCCTTCACTGCAACATAGGCCATTCAGCCCTCCTCGATGCGGGTGGTGCGCGGCAGCGCCGCCAGCCATTCGCCGGCGCAGAGCACGACATCCACGCCGCGCGGGAAGCCGGCGCGGTTGGCCGCCCATTGGGTGGTGAAGTCGGCCTGCAGGCCCTCGACCCGCAGCCGGTGCGCATGCTCGATCCCGGGTCCGGTCAGGTGCCAGCCGAACCCCTCCTGCAGGCCGGCGACCTGCACCAGCAGCGTGGCGGAGCGGTGCGGCTCCTCCTCGCTGCCCTGGGCCAGGGTGGCGAGACGCGGAGGCGTGCCGGTGACGAGAAGGAAGACGGCCTCGGCCGGGTCCGCCACCAGCGGGCAGCCGGCATGGAAGCGCAGCCAGGCCTCAGCCACGGCGCCGGCATCGGTCCAGACCGGGGTATCGGCATCGGCCAGGGTCAGCAGCGCGGCGGCCGAGGCGGCGCTGAGCGGCGGCGGCGGCAGGGCCAGGCCGGCGATGCGCTGCGGCCGGCCGGGGCCGGCCATGGCGTCCAGCAGGGCGCGGAAGCAGCCCTGGGCGCCAAGGACCGGGTCGGCGAAGCCGGGGGTGAGGCCCAGGGGGGTATCGGTTGTCGGCATGGTCACCGCATCGTCTGCATGGTGAAGAACTGAACCCGGGTCGCCGCCGCCCGGGCCGCCACCGCCGCGGCCTCGGCCGCCTGGGCCGCGGCCAGCGGCTCGATCACCGCTTCCAGCAGCGCCGGCCGCGCGGCCGGGTCCTGCAGGGCGGCATCCAGCACCGCCGCCAGCTCGGCCTGCCGCAGGTCGCGGCCGGCGACATAGGCATGGCCGATCCGGCCATCCGGCAGGCTGACGCTGCAGCGGGTGACGGTGACCTCGCCGAGGTTGAAGGGGGCGCCATCGCCGCCCTGGCGGCCGCGCGCCATCACCAGCCCGATCTCCGGGCCGCGCAGCCTTGTGGCCGGCGGCAGCGGCGGGGCGTGTTCCAGCCGGGTGGCGATGGCGGCGGCGTCGGCGCGCGCCAATACGGCCATCCAGCGGCGACGGGCGGCGAGAGCCTCGGGCGGTTCGTCTGCGGCAGCGGTCTGGGGCATGGTGGCCATCTTATAGAGGTCTAGACATCTGCATGTCCAGCAGGGTATCCCCAGCCTATTGCCACGCCAGAGCAGGGCCGAGGTTGACATCTCCATGACAATGCCGCCGGCCAACTCCGCCCTTGCCCGCGGCCAGGGCGTCGCGCTGTGGCGCCAGATCGCCGGCAGCCTCGAAGCCGAGATCGCCGCCGGCGGCCTCGCCCCCGGCGCCCGGCTGCCGACCGAGGCCGAGCTGACGGCTCGCTTCAGGGTCAACCGCCACACCGTCCGCCGCGCCATGGAGGAGCTGGAGAACCGCGGGCTGGTGCGGGTGGAGCAGGGGCGTGGCAGCTTCGTCGCCGAGGATGTGCTGGACTATCCCCTCGGCCCCCGCACCCGCTTCTCCGAGACCATCCGCCGGCAGAACCGCGAGCCGCAGGGCCGCATCATCCGGCTGGAGGAGATGCCCGCCGAGAGCCACATCGCCGAGCTGCTGAAGCTGCGCCGCGGCCAGCCGGTGGTGCTGGCGGAGCGCCTCGGGCTGGTGGATGGCCGCCCGATGGTGCTCGGCGGGCATTACTTCCCCGCCGCCCGCTTCCCCGGCATCGTCGCGCTGCTCGCCGCGGATGCCTCCATCACCCGGGCGCTGGGGCAGCTCGGCGTGCCGGATTATCGCCGCCTGGTCACCCGCATCACCGCTCGCATGCCGACACCGGAGGAGGCCGCGCTGCTGGAGCAGGCGCGCACGCGGCCGGTGCTGGTGACCGAGGCCGTCAATGTCGATGCCGCCGGGACGCCGGTGGAGGCGAGCATCGGCCGCTACGCCGCCGGACGGACGCAGTTTGTGGTGGAGAGCTGAGATGGATTGGGCAATCACCGGCGGACAGGTGTTGCGGGACGGCAGGCTGGAGGTGGGGGCGCTGCGCCTGGCCGAGGGCCGGGTCGCCCCGGATGGCGTCGGCGGCCGGGGCTTCGACGCGCGCGGCCTGCTGGTATTGCCAGGCCTCGTCGACATCCATGGCGATGCGCATGAGCGCTGCCTGCAGCCGCGCCCCGGAATCGGCTTCGCGCCCCGGCTGGCGCTGCGCGATGCGGCGACGCAGCTGCTCGGCCTCGGCATCACCACCGCCTATCTCGGCATCACCCTGTCCTGGGAGCCGGGGCTGCGCAGCCTGGAATCCTGGCGCGGGCTGATGGCGGCACTGGAGGCGGCGCGCCCGGCGATCGATCTGCGGGTGCATCTGCGCTTCGAGGCCGACAATCTGGCGGCGTTGCCGGATGCGCTGGCCGATATCGCCGCCGGGCGGGTGCATCTGGTGGGCTTCAACGACCACACCCCGGCGATCCTGAAGAAGCTCGGCAATCCGAAGGAGGTGGCGAAATACGCCGGCCGCGCCGGGCTTGCCCCCGAGGCTTTCATCGCGCTGGCCGAGGATGTCGCGGCGCGGCGGCCAGAGGTGCCGGAAGCCCGCGCCCGGCTGGCCGCCGCCGCTGCCGCGCGTGACCTGCCGATGCTGAGCCATGACGATGCGTCCCCGGCGGACCGGGCGCTGTTCCGCGGGTTGGGCGCGCGGATCTGCGAATTCCCGATGGCCGAGGCGGTGGCCGAGGCGGCGCGCGCCGCCGGGGATGCGGTGGTGATGGGCGCGCCGAACGTGGTGCGGGGCGGCAGCCACCTCGGCTGGGCCAGCGCCGCGCCGCTGGCGGAGCGGGGGTTGGTCACCGTGCTGGCCTCCGACTACCACTGGCCGGCGCTGCTGGAGGCGCCCTTCGCCATGGCCAGGCGCGGCCGGATGTCGCTGGCCGAGGCCTGGGCACTGGTCTCAGCCAATCCGGCCGCCGCGGCGGGGCTGGAGGATCGCGGCAGCCTGACGCCGGGGCAGCGCGGCGATGTGGTGGTGGTGGACCCTGCGGGGCCGGCGGTGGTCGCGGTGTTCTGCGGCGGAGCGCTGGCGCATCTCGGCGCCGGGGGCGCGGCGCGGCTGGTCTGAGGGCGGATGACGGCGCGGCGTGAACGCCTCCGCAAGCCGTCGTGGCCGGGCCTGGCCCGGCCATCCAAGGCCTTGCTTTCGCGGTGGGATTGGAGGCGCGGGTCAGGCCCGCGCATGACGAGAGGAAAGAGCTATCTCCGCGTCTTCAGCGCTCCGGCTCAGCGCAGCGGCCCCTCCCAGGTGAAGCGGCGGAGGTCCAGCGCGCAGAGGCCGGTCAGCCCCCAATGCTCCGCCCAGGCGCGGACTTCCGCCAGATAGGCCGGGTCCTCCGGGATGGCGGCGGGCCAGAGCGGCGGGTTGAAGGTGGAGATGCCGTTGATCGTCGGGATGTGGCGGACGGCAGCCACCAGCATCGCCTCGGTGTTGTGGTTGTAGGGGTTGGCGACCTCCTCGCCGAACCGGCTCTCGGTGCGCGCCGCCGAGACGTAGAAGGACCGGCAGTCCGCAGGCGCCGGCGGCACCGCCTCCAGCCGGGCATTTTCCAGCGGCCGGTCGAGGAAGAGCGGGGCGTAGCGGTTGAGTTGCTCCGCCACCAGCAGCAGCGCCAGCAAAGCCAGCACCGGGCGGCCCAGGCGATGCGCCTGGGCGGCAAGGAAGGCCATGGCCAGCGCCACCACCGGCACCGCCAGGAAGATCTGATAGCGCGCCACCACCCGCGCCGCCCGGGCGCCGGGGACATAGGCATAGACCAGCGACCAGCCGGTGGTGTCGCCCCAGCGCAGGGTCAGCGCCCAGGTGACAAGCGTGGCCAGCGCCACCGCCCGCAGCAGCGGCAGCCGCGCCGGGTCCAGCCCGCGCCCGCCGCGCGCCAGCCAAACCAGGGATGCGGCGAAGAGCCCGAGCAGCAGCGGCGGGAAGCCGGTCATCAGCTCTGACCAGGCCGGGAAGCCGGGGCGGATGGCGTCGTTCAACCCGCTGACCAGCCAGCCCCAGAGCAGGCTGCGCTCGCCGACGTTCAGCACATCGAGCAGTGTCGGCGCATGGCGCAGCACATCCGGCCAGGGGTGCATGCCGGTCTCCGCCGCCTTCGGCAGGTAGAGCGTCAGGAAGGGGATGTTGAGCATCACGGCCAGCGCGGCGAGGCCGAGCAGCGGCACCGCCTGGGCCCTGAGCGCCCGCAGCACCGGCCGCCGACCCGCCCCGGCCACCGCCAGCCAGGCCAGCAGCACCGCGCCGCCGAGCCAGGCGAAGTACCAGGCCATGTAGAAGCCGGTCATCAGGCAGGCGGCGAACATCAGGCAGAAGCCGCCGCCCCAGCCGAGCAGGGCACCGCGCCGCCCTTCCAGCAGCGCAACGCCGGTGCGGTACAGCAGCCAGCCCAGCAGCGGTACGAAGCCGACGCTGAACAGCTGCGCATGGTTGCCGCGGATGAACAGGTTGTTGCTCAGGGTGAAGAGCACCGCGCCAAGCAGCGCCACCGGCCAGCCGAGCCCCACCGCCCGCCGCAGCAGACCGAACATCGCCAGGAAGCCCAGCGCCCGCAGGCTGGCATTCACCAGCTCGCCGGAGAGGAAGGGATCGGCGCCGAGCGACCGCCAGGCGGCATGCAGCAGGCCGAACAGCAGGTAGCCGTCATTGTAGCCGAGGGTGGCCGGGACCGGGTGGAAGTAGCTGGTGCGCGACCAGCTCTCCAGCCCGCGCAGCACATTCCACCAATGCTCGAGGATTGAAAGCTCGATCACCGCATCATGGCGGTCGCCATAAAGCAGGGTGAAGCCGTCGCCGAGCTGGTGCCGGAAGAAGACGGCGAGCGTCAGCAGGCCGGCGAGGCCGACCGCGGCGGCCTGAGGCAGGCGCAGGGGCGGGGTCATCGGCCGGCCCGGTGGCGGGGCAGGCGGGCGGGGGTGGTTGCGGGCTTGCCCATCGGGACCTGTGTGCTGGGAAAAGGGATCGCCAGGGTGTGGCGCCTCCGCTGTGCCGGATCCACGGGATCCCGGCGGCGGTGGAGATGGAGGAATACCACGGCGGGGCGGCCTGCTGATCCCCCGCGGCCGCGGGCGGCGATCCTCGCGCCTGCCGGGAGGCCTGAGGCAGTCTCGGAATTGGGGGATTTCCCGCAATGGTGGGTCGAATCTCCCGGCGCCGGCCGGTGTTCCGGCGCCCGGTGCTCAGCAATATCAATGTTATAGGCGGCTGGCCGCTGACCGGTGGCGGCTGGCATGGCCCGTGCAGGCCGACCTGGCGTTGCCGTCAGGCAAACCGCGGGAAGGGAGTTGGCAGCCATGTCCGGCCAGGGTGACGAGGGGCGGCTTTCCCAGCGTTGCGACGCCGGTCTTCAGTCGCGCTCCGCCTGATGCGGGATGCGGTGGCCCTGCGGGGCGGAAATGGCACGGGGCGCTTCGCCTCCCTGGATGCGCTGCGCGGCATCGCCGCCTTCCTGATCGTCACCTTCCACTGCTGGAAGATCGGCCTTTTCCCCGAGCCGGCCGGATGGGCATGGAAGCTCTGGTATTGGACGCCGCTGAACCTGCTGATCAGCGGCCGGCCGTGGGTCATCCTGTTCTTCGTGCTGAGCGGCTTCGTCCTCGCCTGCTCGCTCGAACGGGCGTCCGGCACCGACTACCGCGGCTTCGTGCTGCGGCGGTTCTGCCGCATCTACCTGCCTTTCGCCGGCTCCATCCTGTTCTCGCTGCTGGCCTATGCGCTGGTGCAGCCGGAGCGGATCCCCGCCCTGTCGCGCTGGTTCAACGAGCTGGCCTGGAGCGAGCCGCCTGATCTGCGCAGTGTGGTGCGGCATCTGCTGATGACCGGCCTCGACGGCGACGACGGGCTGAACCCGGTGATGTGGAGCCTGGTCTACGAGCTGCGCGTCTCCTTGTTCTTCCCGGCGCTGTTCCTGGCGGCCTACCGCTGGCCGCGGGCGGTGCTGGCGCTCGGGCTGCTGGCCCATGCCGGTACGGCGCTGCTCTACGGCTGCCGCACGGTGCAATGCCAGCCGTTCCGTGGCCAGGACGGGGTCAGCTCGGTGCTGCTCACGGTGTACTTCACCCTGTTCTTCATCATCGGCATCCTGTTGGCGCGATACCGCGATGCCGTCGCCCGCAGGGTGCGGAAGCTGTCCGTGCCGGGTGCGGCGCTGCTCGGCCTCGCCGCCGTGCAGGCGATGATCCTGCCGAACATCCCGCAGCTGAGGCTCATCATGCCGGCCGACCTGCTGTTTGGCCTGGGCTCCGCCACGCTGATCGTGCTGGCGGTCGGCCGACCGGGCTGGGCGGCGGCGCTGGAGGCCCGCCTGTTCGCCTGGCTTGGGCTGGTGTCGTACAGCCTCTACCTCACCCACAACATCGTGCTGTTGACCATCGTCCATTGGTTCCACGCGATGGCGAGCACGCCGCTGCTGCTGCTGGGCGTGGTGGGAGCCTCGCTGCTGGCCGCCGCGGTGAGCTACCGCGTGCTGGAGGCGCCGGCCATGCGGCTCGGCCGCTGGGCCGCGGTGCGGCGGAGTGCCGGTGTCCAGATGGTGCAAAAGGCTTGAGACCCGGGCGCATGGCATTGGCGCACCGCCTGGCCGGTGCGTGGTAGCAAGCGCAGTATAAAATTACGAAACTAGTATTGTTACCACCATCTCTGGGCGGATCTGGCGAATGCTTTCCATCCGAATTGGTTAACTCCGTAGTCGCAGGACGCCTGCTGTGATAACTTTTTTTTGGCTTCCGCAACGGGGATGAAGTGGCCTCAGCCGGCATATCTGAAGGGCAGCATGAACGCCCGGCTGGGGTTCATGCGATTGCTGCCCTCGACACGCAGCCGGACTCACGCCTGAACACGTTCACGCGCCTTGCGGCGCGGCTGTACAATGTTCCGATTGCCCTGATCTCCTTCGTCGACGACCATCGCCACTGGTTCAAATCGGCCTTCGGCCTCTCGGCCGGGGAGGCGCCGCGGCACAGCGCGTTCGGTGCGCATGCCGTCGTGACCGCCGGCCGCGCCCTCATCGTCGAGGATGCGAGCGTCGACAGCCGCTACGCCGACGACCCGCTGGTGACGGGCAGCCCGAATATCCGCTTCTACGCCGGCGTGCCGCTGCTCGATCCGGATGGCCGCATGCTCGGCACGCTCTGCGTCCTGGACACCAAGCCCCGCCGCCTGTCCCCGGCCGAGCTCGAGCCGCTGGTCGATCTGGCGCGCGGCATCACCGCGGTGCTCGCGCTGCACCGCGGCCTTGAAGCGGCACAGGATGCGGCGCTGCGCGATCCGCTGACCGGGCTGGCCAACCGCGCCCTGTTCGAGCGGCGGCTTGCCGAAGCGGTCGCCCGCGCCAGGCACCGGGGAACGGAAGGCCCGCGTGCTGGCGACGGCAGCTTCGCCATGCTGTGCCTCGATCTGGACCGCTTCAAGGCGGTGAACGACCTGTTCGGCCATGCCGGCGGGGATGCCCTGCTGTGCGAGGTCGCGCGCCGACTCTCCGCCAGCGCGCGCGCCACCGACACAGTTGCCCGGCTTGGCGGCGATGAATTCGCCCTGCTCATGGCGGCCCCGGTGTTGCCGTCCGATGCCGCCAGCCTGGCGGCGCGGCTGATCGAGAAGCTCGCCGAACCCTTCGAGATCGAAGGCCAGCCGGTGCCGATCCGCAGCTCGATCGGCTTCGCCCTCTATCCGGGCGACGCCGCCGATGCGGGCGAATTGCTGCGCCGCGCCGATGCGGCGCTCTACGCCGGCAAGCGCGCCGGACGCGGCCGCGTCCGGCGCTTCGAGCCCGGCATGGACGGCGCGCTCGCCGGCCGCCAGGCGCTGGAGCGCGACCTGAAGCTCGCCCTGACGAACAATGAGTTCACCCTGGCCTGGCAGCCGATCGCCAATGCGCAGACCGGGGCCATCACCGGCTACGAGGCGCTGCTGCGCTGGCAGCGCCAGGGCCATGGGCCGATCTCGCCGGCGGATTTCGTGCCCGTCGCGGGGGCCTGCGGCATCGGCGGGGCGCTGGACGACTGGGTGCTGCGCGCCGCCTGCCGCGAGGCCGCAACCTGGCCGGACACCGGACAGGGCGCGCCCCGCATCGCGGTGAATGTGTCGCCGGCGCGGTTCCGGCTCGGTGGCCTGCCCGAATTCGTCGAGACGACTCTGGCCGAAACCGGGCTGGCCCCGGCCCGGCTGGAGCTGGAGGTGTCCGAGGGCACCCTGATCCAGGATGACGCCGCGGCCGCCACCACCCTTGATCGGCTCAGGGCGCTCGGCGCGCATGTCTCGCTGGATGATTTCGGCACCGGCTATTCGTCGCTGGGCTATCTGCATGCGTTGCCCTTCGACAAGGTGAAGCTCGACCGTGCCTTCATCCGCGACCTGGAGGTGGCGGGCCGGTCGCAGACCGTGGTGCGGGCGGTGCTGCAGCTCGGCCGCGCCCTGGGCATCACCGTCTGCGCCGAGGGAGTCGAGACCCAGGCGCAGCTCGCCCTGTTGCGGTCCGCTGGCTGCGAGGAGGTCCAGGGCTATCTGATCGGCCGGCCGGGCCCGCCGCCCGGATCCGCCGGTGCCACGCAATCCGACGCGGCGGCACCCCAGGATGCCGGCAGTGCCGGCCCCGGCCCGGCGACGACGCAACCCGACCCGGCACTGGCTGCGGAGCCAGGCCGTAAACTTGGCAGGTCGCGGCTGATCGGCTGGCTCGGTGGGATTCGTACCCGGACCATTGCCTTCACCGCGCTGGCCCTGGTACCGCTGGCAGCCATGGCCAGCTGGCATTTCGAGCAGCAGGTCGATGCCCAGATCGCCGCCGCCGAGGATCGGGTCGTCAGTGACGCCCGTATCGGCGCGCGTGAGCTCGATAGCCTGGTGATGCAGGCGCGCACCTTGCTGACCGCGCTTTCCGCGGTGCCTGAGGTGATGTCCGGCGTGGCCGGGCAGGGCGGCGAGGCCTGTGCCGCGACGCTCCGCCGCGTCGGTGCCACCGCGCTTTGGCAGGCCGCGCTCTCAGTGCTGCGTCCCGACGGGGTCATCGTGTGCAGCACGACGTCCGCGGTGATCGGCCAGGATCTGTCCGGCCGCAACCATATCCAACGCGCGCTGCAGACGCGCGGCGTCGTGCTGTCGGGGCTGGTGGCCTCGCGCGGCCGTGCCCGGGCATCGGTTTACGCCGTGCAGCCGGTGCGCGATGACGCCGGTGCGGTGGCCGCCCTGCTGACCTCCGCGCTTGACCCGGATTGGCTGATCCGCGCGCTGGTCGACCGGATCGGCAGCGACCGCCGCATCGGGCTGCTCGATGGCGATGGGGTGCTGGTGGCGCGCCACCCCCCGGCACCACCGGGCACGATCGGCCGCGCTTATGGCGGCGATGGCTTCATCGCCACGATCCTGGCGAAGGGCGAAGGCCACTTCCGGGCAAAGGGCATCGACGGCAGCGCCTCGCTCTTCGGCTTTGCCCGGATCGCCGACGCCGACGCGCTGGTCATCGTCGGCCTGGACGAGAACAAGATCACCGCCCCGATCCAGGCGGCACGGCGGCTGTCCTATGCGGCGCTCTTCGCTGCCGGCGCGCTGCTGCTGCTGGTCGGGCTTGCCGGCGGCGAGATCCTTCTGGTGCGGCCGCTCCGGGCGCTCAGCCAGACAGTCGATCGCTTCGCCCGGGGCGAGTTGAAGGCCCGGGTGACGCTCGGTCGCTGGGCCGCGCCCGAGCTGGCGTCGCTGGCGCAGCGCGTCGATGCGATGGCCGACCGCCTCGCCACCGCGCAGGAGCATGAACGTACCGCGAGCGCGGCGAAGTCATGGTTCCTGGGCGCGGTGAGCCATGAGCTGCGGACGCCGCTCAATGGCATTCTCGGCTGGGCGCAGCTGCTGCGCCGCGACCCTCGCCTGCCGCGCGACCTGAGAGGGCAGATCGACACGATCGTGGCGGCAAGCGAGCACATGGCGACCATCGTTGACCGGCTGTCCGAGATCAACCGGATCGAACGCGGCGGGCTGACGCCACCCCTTCTGGCGCCGACCGATCCCCGCGGGATTGCCGAGGCTTGCGCCACGCTCATGCGGCCCCGCGCCGAGGCCAAAGATCTGGCCGTACGGGTCGTGGCAGGCGATGGCCTGCCGGCTGCGGTGATGCTGGACGCCACGCGTACCCGGCAGATCCTGCTGAACTTCCTGACCAACGCCATCACCTTCACCGACACCGGCCATGTGGCGATCCGCATTGTCCGGCCGCAGCCGGACATGATCCGCTTCGAGGTCACCGACACCGGGCCCGGCGTGCCGGCCGGCGAGCAGAGCCTGCTGTTCCGCGACTTCACTCGGCTCGATGCGGCCCGCCGCCACAACAGCCCCGGCGCGGGGCTGGGGCTGGCCGTCTCGGCACGCATCGCCGTGCATCTGGGCGGCAAGGTCGGCTACGAGCCGGGTGAGTACGGCCAGGGAAGCAATTTCTGGGTGCTGCTGCCGGCGCCGGATGCGACACCGGATCCCATGGCGCATTCCGCCGCTGCGACCGCGGACGGGCACGGCCGCTCGCTCCGGATTCTGGTGGCCGAGGATGTCACCGCCAATCGCCTGCTGGCGCGGGCGGTGCTCGAAGGCGCAGGCCATCAGGTCGACCTGGCGACCGACGGCGACGAAGCCGTCGCCCTGGCGCTGCAGCACGACTACGACATCGTCCTGATGGACATCCTCATGCCGGCGCTGAGCGGCATCGAGGCAACCCGGAAGATCCGCCATTCCGGCAGCGCATGCGCGGATGTGCCGATACTGGCGGTGACCGCATCCGTCCTGCCGGAGCAGATGGACGCCTGCTTCGCCGCGGGCATGGATGGCTTCATCGAGAAGCCCATCCGTGTCGATGCGCTGAAGACGGCGCTCGAACGCGTTTCGCGGCGGGAAGGCTCCCGCCGACCGATGCGGAATGTCGCCACGCTCAGCCAGGGCTGATCGCCGCGGCAACGGCCGGAGGCGCGGATCTGCTCCTGGCGGGCGGCTCGGAACGGCGCGCAGCGCGCGTGCCTGCCGCGTTCAGACCGCCTCCGGCTGATGCGCCTCCCTGGTGGTGGTCCCGGTGCGGTGCGACGGAGTGTCATCGTCCTGCATCCCTGCGCGATCTGCCGGGGACGTCATCTTGTGCTGCTGCGCATTGTCGCGCAGAAAGTATACAGATGAAGCCGCCGCATCATCCAGGCCATGCACGGCCCTGACATCGACCATCACCGAGCCGTTCACCGCGGTCGTGGCCTCGCCGAGTTCAACAACGGTCACGAGTTCCGGTTGTGACCATGGGAGCGTGAACTCCGTGTGCAACAGGCCGGCAGGGGCGACGGCGATGATGAACGCACAATTGGCGTATTGGCGGGCAGCTTCGGCGGTGTCGGCGATGACGATGCACGGCCCCCGGTGACGACTCGTCAACCAGGCCGGATCACTCAGCTTTCCGCGATCCGGGGATAGCTGGAACACTGGCATTGGCGGGAACCTTGGCGGGGGGCGACAGGGTTGAAAGTTCCACGGCGGCAAACTGCGGTCGCGTAACAGCCGCTTGAGGCAAACAATTGTGCGTCGGGCTCACCGGCCAGGACGCATTGTCCGCACTCCACAATGCGGTCGGCTACATTATGCAATACGAAGCGAGGCCGGCCGGGCGTGGCTTCGCGTCGCGTGTCATCCTCGGCTCCGCGCCGGTGCGGCCCTTGAACACTGAAACGCGGTTGCGTAGCGTCCCGCAACGGCATTGCCGGCCCGGCCGCGCTCACGCGGTGCTGGACATGCCCTGCCTCAGTGACATCGGCCGGGCGGGAGGATGAATCTCATGTTGACGATAGATGCCCAGGTTCACGCCTATGAACGCGATCACCCGGGCCGTCCCTGGGCCGGTGTGCTGCATGGCCCGCCGGAAGTCACCGGCGACGACATGGTGGCGGCGATGGACGCGGTCGGCGTGGATGGCGCGCTGCTGGTTTCGGCCTTCACTATGTACCGCTTCGACGCCAGCTACGCGCTCGATGTCCATGCGAAGCACCCGACGCGGTTCCGGCTGATCAAGCCGGTCGATCCGACCGATCCCGGCGTGGCGGATGTCATCGCCGACTGGGCTGCCACCAAGGGCACTGTCGCGATCCGGATCATGCTGAACCGCGGCGCGTCGGAAGACCCGGCCGACCCGGGCCTCAACCGGGTGCTGGCCGCCGCCGCGCGGCATTCCCTCCCGGTCAACCTGCTGTGTTGGGGGCGGCTTGCCCAGGCACAGGCGCTGGCGGCGCGGAACCCCGATACGCGGCTGGTGATCGACCACCTCGGGCTGCAGCAGCCCTTCGAGCCGCCGGTTCCCGCCGAACCCTTCGCGGAGTTGCCGAAACTGCTGGAGCTGGCGGCCTACCGCAATGTCGTGGTGAAGATCACCGGCGCCTGCACGCTGTCGCACCAGCCCTTCCCCTACAACGACATCTGGGATCCGCTGGGCCGCATCTTCGATGCCTTCGGCCTCAATCGCTGCATGTGGGGCACCGACTGGACCCGGGCAGTGGCCTTCCTGACCTATGCGCAGGGGGTGGAGGCGTTCCGCCTCACCGACCGGCTTTCCGACAGCGACCGGGCGGTGCTGATGGGAGGGACACTGCAACGGGTCTATGATTGGGCGGGCAAGGCCTGAGTCATCACATCGGCGCCGGAACGAGGTCGGGTCGGGGGAGGGGAGGAGCTACGGCGGTCCGTCTCCCATGCCAGCGCCCTCGCCGGTGAGGTGAACATCGCCGCAACCCCGGGCCGGTGAGCGACGGCGCGCTTTTGTGGGCGCGGCGAGGACATCCGGGGCTGCGCCAGCCAATGATCGGCCATGTGCAGCCAGAGGCTGCCTGGCCTGTCGCCTGCCTTCGACGTCCCATGCCGCGGGATGACCTGCGGCATGGGGCTGCGGAAGGGGCCGATGTGGCCGGCGGCCGTCATCACTCAGCCTCAGCTACGCGGCCGGGCTGCCTGACCAACCAGAAATGAGTCGGACGGCAGCTCCTGGCGGTAGACGAGCTGCGCATTCTCGCCACCGCCAACCAGCTCGGCGGCCAAGCCGCTGGCGACCTCAGTGGTCGCGTCCCGGCCATAGGTGATCCGCAGATCGTCGCCGCCGCCGATGATGCTGGCGCCGCCGCCGCCGACCAGGTTGCTGCTCGTCCGGCCGTAGACCAGCTGGGTATTGTCGCCGCCGCCGATCAGGCGAGGGCCGGCATCCTGCGCCTGGGCCACGCCGGCAGCGCCAAGGGCGATCAGGGAGGCAAATAGCGCATTGCGGAACATGGTCTATCTCCTGCGGTATGGGACCGGGCTCGTCGGGCTGGAAGCGCCGTCCGGCCTCGCCGCTGCAGGAAGAATGGCCGCCCCGCCGACGGAAATCGAATGCGTATGCCAAATGGTGCGTATCCACGTCATGGATGGGAAGGTCTTCGGCGCGGGGCGCAGATAAGGCGGCGGGACAGGAGGTCACCATGCCGCAAGCGAAATCCCCGAAAGAGGCGCTGGAGGAGGCGATCGAGCGCTACCGCTCGGCCTTCGGCGCCGAGGCGCTGCCCTGCCTCTGCTGCGTCACTGATGCCGCGAAGGCGGTGGCCGCGGCCATGCTGGAGCACGCCGTCTGCACGCGCCGGGCGCTGCGCTACGGCCAGGTCTCGGCCGCGCTGGGCCAGACGACGCCGCTCGGCGGCAGCCTCTGACGGCGCCGGATCAGCCGCGCCGCGTCAGCCAATGGATGAGCTGGGCGCGCAACCAGACCTCCCCGGGATCGTGGTCCAGCGCAGTTCGCCAAGCCATGCGGATGACCGAATCCGGGCAAGGGAAGGGGGGCGGGTCGGCGGCAAGCATCGCGCCGTATTTGGTCGCCATCAGCGCCTCGACCAGCGCCTCGGAGACGACGCAGAGCAGGTCGGAGCCGAGCAGCGTCTGCGGCAGCAGCCCGAATTCCGGCATACCCAGCACCACCTGCCGGCGGCGGCCCATCTGCTTCAGCAGCTCATCGACGAAACCGGTCAGGTCGCCGCGTGGCGTCACCAGCAGATGCGGCCGGGCGCAATAGCTCTCGAGGTCGATCGGCCCGGGCGAGGTGGCGTCGCGCAGCACGCGGAACCCGTCCCGCCGTAGCACCCGCTGCTTGGCGGCGGCCGGCAGATCCTCGAAATAGCCGATTGCGGTGCCGATCTCGCCGGCGTCCAGCAATCCGGGGATGGTAAGGTAATTCGCCGCGCGGATGACGACGCGGCAATGGGGCGCGGCGGCGCGCAGCCGCGGCAGCAGCGGGATGATGGCGAGGCCGACATCCTCGCTCATGCCGATGCGGAAGGTGCGCGTATCGGTTGCCGGGTCAAAGGGGGTGGCGCCGCTGATGGCGCCGGCCACGGATTGCAGAGCGGGCTCCAGCTCCGCCATCAGCGCCTCCGCCCGCGGTGTCGGCTCCAGTGCATTGCCGTTGCGGATGAAGAGCTCGTCGCGAAAGAAGGCCCGCAGGCGGGCCAGGGCGGCGGAGGTCGCCGGCTGCGACAGGAACAGCGCCTGGCCGGCGCGGGTCACGCTGCGTTCCCGCATCAGCGCGGCGAAGACCGGCAGAAGGTTCAGATCCAGCTGGCGCAGGCCAGAGTCCCCGGGACGCAGCGCCATGCTCGGTCTCGCTCCTTGCCACCGCAACGAGCAAACCGCGGAAGCCGGGCGGCGTAAAGCGGCGCGATCCGAGCGCGGGCATGCGCCCGGCGGTCGCGCCGGCCGGTCGTGGGCGAATCAGGACAGCAGGCCGACCTTGTCCAGCAGGCCCAGCAGCCAAGCGGCGACGATGGCCGCGACGATGCAGAACAGCACGCCGAACACCAAGATGCGGCGATTGCTGCGCGGGGCCGCCTGCGCCTCCGGCTTGTCAGCCAGGTTCCGCATGGAAGAAATGCTCCCGGGTGAACAGCGTGTAGTCGGCCTCGAAGACCATGATGCCGGCGAAAATCAGCACAAGGACCGGCGGGATCAGGATGGCATAGGACAGCGCCACCCTCTCCCAGGCCATGTGCATGAAGACGGCGACGATCAGCCCGGCCTTCAGCATCATGAACAGCAGGATCAGCGACCACCTGAGGATGCCCTGCAGCTGGAAGTAGTCGACCATGTAGGAGAAGGCGCTGAGGACGAAGAGCCATCCCCAGACCACCAGGTAGAGCTTTACGGGGTGCTGCTGCCCCTCATGTGCTGCGGTCGCCAGAGCCATGATTGCCTCCTACCAGAGATAGAAGAGCGCGAAGATGAACACCCAGACCAGATCCACGAAGTGCCAGTAGAGACCCATGATCTCGACCACCTCGTAGCGGCCCTTGCGGCTGGTGAAGAAGCCGCGCCGCTCCTGGTCGAAATCGCCGCGCCAGACCTTCCGCGCGATGATCAGCAGGAAGATCACGCCGATGGTCACATGGGTGCCGTGGAAGCCGGTGATCATGAAGAAGGCCGCGCCGAATTGCGGTGCGCCCAGGGGATTCTCCCAGGGCCGCACGCCCTCGTGAATCAGCTTGGACCATTCGAAGGCCTGCATGCCGACGAAGGTGGCGCCGAAGGCGGCGGTCACCAGCATCAGCACCGCGGTCTTCACCCGGTCCCTGCGGTAGCCGTAGTTGACCGCCATGGCCATGGTGCCGCTGCTGCTGATCAGGACGAAGGTCATGATGGCGATGAGGATGAGGGGCAGGTTCGTCCCGGCGATCTCCAGCGCGAAAACCTCGCTCGGGTTCGGCCAGGGCACGGTCGTCGACATCCGCACCGTCATGTAGGCCAACAGGAAGCAGCCGAAGATGAAGGTGTCACTGAGGAGGAAGATCCACATCATGGCCTTCCCCCAGGAGGCGCTCTTGAACGCGCGCTGGTCGGAGGACCAGTCGGCGACAAGGGATTGCCAGCCTGCCTGCGGCGCCATGGCTGCCTGCGCATGCGTCGGCGTGCTGTCCGGCATGGGTCGGATCCTATCTCAACGGGGCGGTGCAGATCTCGTAGAGCCAGAGGAAGGAAGGCGAGAAAGCAAGAAGCGCGAACAGGACGAGCCAGGCGAGCAGCAGGAAGTGCCAATAGGTCGCGCAGAGCTCGACGCTCAGCCGCAGCCGCTGCGTCACCCGCCCGTCCGGCAGCCGGGCGACAGTCCGGCCGAGGGCGACCAGGCCACCCAGCACATGCAGCCCGTGCACCGCGGTGACGAGGTAGAAGAAGGCGTCGGCCGGATTGGTCGAGAGGCGGTAGCCCGCGGCGGAGAGCTGCCGCCAGGCGAGGAGCTGCCCGACCAGGAATACGGCGGCGCCCGCGCCTCCGGCCAGCAGCCCGCGGCGCAGGCCGGCCATCTCCTCCCGCCGGGCCGCGGCCACCGCGCCATGGAGCGCGACGCTGCTCAGCACCAGCACGCCGGTGTTGAACCAGAGCAGTCGCGGCCAGGGCAGCGGCCGCCAATCCTCCATGTCCATGCGCATGAGGTAGCTGCTGACCAGCATCGCCAGCAGCGCGGCCGCGACGGTGAGGAAGACGCCGAGGCCAAGCTTCGCCTCGGGCAGCAGCGACGGCTCCGGGCCGGGCAGGGGGCCGGCCGGGTCGGTCTCCAGCCAGGGCCTGCTGCCCAGCCCATGCTTCAACAGCCACCACCCGGCCACGGCCGCCAGCACCAGCATGAACAGCAGGGTGACGATCATGCCGCCGTACCCGCCGTGCCGCGCGCCGGTCCGGGATGGTTCTGCGGCAGGTAGTCCTGCTCCGCGCCGGGCACGCTGTAGTCATAGGCCCAGCGATAGACCACCGGCAGCTCCTTGCCCCAATTGCCGTGCCCCGGGGGCGTCTCCGGGGTCTGCCATTCCAGCGTGGTGGCGTTCCACGGATTGCCGCCGGCCAGCCGGCCGTGGCGCAGGCTCCAGGCCAGGTTGAACAGGAAGACCAGCTGGGCGAAGCCGACCACCAGCGCGACGATGCTGATGAAGGCGTTCAGATCATGCGCCGAGGCCGGGACGAAGCTCATCTCCCCAAGCTCATGGTAGCGGCGCGGGATGCCCAGCAGGCCGAGGTAGTGCATGGGGAAGAAGATGGCGTAGGCGCCGAGGAAGGTGACCCAGAAGTGGAACTGGCCCATCGCCTCGTTCATCATCCGGCCGGTGATCTTGGGATACCAATGGTAGATGCCACCGAAGATCACCAGGATCGGCGCGACGCCCATGACCATGTGGAAATGGGCGACGACGAACATGGTGTCCGACAGCGGCACATCCACCACCACATTGCCGAGGAAGAGGCCGGTCAGCCCGCCGTTCACGAAGGTGACGATGAAGGCGAGGGCGAAGAGCATCGGCAACGTCAAGTGGATGTTGCCGCGCCACAGGGTCAGCACCCAGTTGTAGACCTTGATGGCGGTCGGGATGGCGATGATCAGCGTGGTGGTGGCGAAGAAGAAGCCGAAATAGGGGTGCATTCCGCTGACGTACATGTGGTGCGCCCAGACCACGAAGCTCAGCGCGCCGATTATGACAATCGCCCAGACCATCATCCGGTAGCCGAAGATGTTCCGCCGCGCATGGGTGCTGATCAGGTCGGAGACGATGCCGAAGGCCGGCAGGGCGACGATGTAGACCTCCGGGTGCCCGAAGAACCAGAACAGGTGCTGGAACAGGATCGGGCTGCCGCCGCCGTAGCGCAGCTGCTGGCCCATCTCCACCAGGGTCGGCATGAAGAAGCTGGTGCCGAGCAGCCGGTCGAACAGCATCATCACCGCGCCGACGAAGAGGGCAGGGAAGGCGAGCAGCGCCATGACGGTGGCGGTGAAGATGCCCCAGACGGTCAGCGGCATGCGCATCAGGGTCATGCCGCGGGCGCGGGCCTGCAGCACCGTCACCGCGTAGTTCAGCCCGCCCATGGTGAAGCCGATGATGAAGAGGGCGAGGGAGAGGAGCATCAGGATGATGCCCCATTCCTGTCCTGGCGTGCCGGAGAGGATGGCCTGCGGCGGATAGAGGGTCCAGCCGGCGCCGGTGGGTCCGCCGGGCACGAAGAAGCTCGCCACCAGCACCAGCACCGCGAGCAGGTAGATCCAGTAGCTGAGCATGTTGACGTAGGGGAAGACCATGTCCCGCGCGCCGACCATCAGCGGGATCAGGTAGTTGCCGAAGCCCCCGAGGAACAGCGCGGTGAGCAGGTACACCACCATGATCATCCCGTGCATGGTGATGAACTGGTAGTAGGTGTTCGCGTCGATGAAGGAGAAGGTGCCGGGGAAGCCGAGCTGCAGCCGCATCAGCCAGGACAGGACCAGCGCGACCATCCCGATCGCGATCGCGGTCAACGAGTACTGGATGCCGATGACCTTGGCGTCCTGGCTGAAGACATACTTCGTCAGCCAGCTATGCGGATGATAGAGTTCGACCTCGGCGGTCTCGGCGGGTGGGATGGCCTGGTCTGCGCCGGGTGCCATACCGCTCATCGGAATTCCCTCCTGGTCCTGCGCCGTACCGCGACGGGATCGCGGCACGGCGTGACGTTTCTTCGTTCCTCTCGCTCAGCCGGTCGCGGGAAGGCTGCGCGCCCTCCGCCTCATCGCGCCGGCTCCAGCTGTGCGAAGCTCCGCTGGCCGCTGAGCCATGCCTGGTATTCCGCCTGGGTCTGGATGACGACCCGGCCGCGCATCGCCGAATGGCCGACGCCGCAGAGCTCGGCGCAGAGCACCTCGAAGGTGCCGGTGCGGGTGGGGGTGAACCAGAAATAGGTGACCGAGCCCGGGATCATGTCCATCTTGGCGCGGAACTCCGGCACGTAGAAATCGTGCAGTACGTCGACGGCGCGAAGCAGCACCTTGACCGGCCTGTCGACCGGCAGATGCAGGTCTTCGCCATCGACGACGACATCATCCTGCCCGTCCGGGTCATTGGGATTGAGGCCGAGCGGATTGTCGGGGCTGATGTTGCGGACGTCGGAGGTGCCCAGCCTGCCGTCAGGGCCCGGCAGGCGGTAGCTCCAGCGCCATTGCTGGCCGACGATCTCCACCTCCGTCGCCTCCGCCGGGACGGTGACGAACTGGCTCCAGACGAACAGCCCGGGCGCCAGCATCGCCACCACGCCGACCGCGGTGGCGATGGTCAGCCACCATTCCAGCCGCTTGTTCTCCGGCTCATAGGCCGCCTGGCGATCAGGCCGATGGCGGAAGCGATAGACGCAATAGGCCATGAACAGGATGATGGCGACGAAGACCACGCCGGTGATCCAGAAGGTGATCAGGATGGTCTCGTCGATGTAGCGCCAGTTGGAGGCGATGGGTGTCCACCACCATGGGCTCAGGAAGTGGAACACCACCGAGCCGACCGCCACCAGCACCAGTATGAGTGCTATCGCCATGTCGCGTTCATCCTCGCCTCTTGGGCTGCGGACCGGAACTGGACGAAGCCGATCTTACGGCTGCCGCAGGATCCTCATGCCGGCGCCGGCATTCAGCCCGTACGCCAGCGGCACCGCTGCCGGGGTATCCCCGGGGGGCGCAGGTCCGGATCGCATGCCTCGCGTGGTCGTCGCCATCAGATCAGCCATGGTCGCACTCCTGTTTCCGTCTCGCGAGCGGGCGCCAGTGAAGGCGACACAGGGCACGTCTTGCGACTTGCGGTCGCATGCCAAGCCAAGGAAAGCAGTGTATGCTGATACGTTATTGGTCAGGTCTGCAATCAGTTTCGCGTGAGTCGGCTCGCTCACGCTGATTGCCATCCCGCCAACCTCCGGCGGGGTCGGGGGCCGAGCCTCGGCCCCCGCAGGGCAGCGCAGACAGCGTCTCCGCCCACCGTTCCGGCGGTGTCGGGCTCAGACCCCTTCCGGCCGCAGGAAGGCCATGTCCACGCCTTCCGGCGCCTGCAGCACCTGCTCATGCATCAGCTTGTCCCAGCCGCGCTTCGGCGCCGCGGGCTTGCGCCAGGCGGCGCGGCGGCGGGCCAGCTCGCTCTCTTCCACCAGCAAATCCAGCCGGCGCTCCTTCACCGAGAGCCGCACCCGGTCGCCGCTCTCGACCAGCGCCAGCGGGCCGCCGGCGGCGGCTTCGGGCGAGATGTGCAGCACGATGGTGCCGAAGGCGGTGCCGGACATGCGGCAATCGCTCATCCGCACCATGTCCTTCACGCCGGCGCGGGCCAGCTTCTTCGGGATCGGCAGGTAACCGGCCTCCGGCATCCCCGCCGGGGTCAGCGGCCCGGCGTTCTTCAGGATGAGGATGTCGTCCTTGGTGACGTCCAGCGCATCATCGTCGATCCGGTTGGCAAGGTCGGCCAGGCCGTCGAAGACCACGCAGCGCGCCTCGGTCTCGAACAGTGATTCGGTCGCCGCGCTGCGCTTGAGGATGGCGCCATCCGGCGCCAGCGAGCCGAACAGCGAAACCAGGCCGCCCACCGGGCTGACCGGCGTGGCGCGGGCGCGGATGTAGGTGCGGTCGACGAAAGGCGGCGCGGCGTCGAGCTGCTCGCCGAGCGTCCGGCCGTAGAGATCCTTCGCCTCCAGATGCAGCAGGTCGCGCAGCTCGCGCAGCAGGGCGACGAGGCCGCCGGCGGCGTGGAAATCCTCCATGTAGCCCTCGCCGGTGGGCTTCAGGTCGACCAGCACCGGGGTTTCCTCGCTCAGGGCGTCCAGCCGCTTGAGGTCGATCTTCACCCCGGCGCGGCCGGCGATGGCGGTCAGGTGGATCAGCGCATTGGTGGAGCCGCCGAGCGAGAGCAGCACCCTGAGCGCGTTCTCGACGCTCGCCTCGGTGATGATCTCGCTCGGCTTCACCGGGTGGGTGATTAGCCGCACCGCAAGGGTGCCCGCTTCCTCCGCCATGCGCAGCCGGTCAGCGTGCACCGCCGGGGCGGAAGCCGCCATCAGTGGCATGAAGCCGAGGGTGGCGGCGAGGCAGGCCATGGTGGAGGCGGTGCCCATGACGCCGCAGGTGCCGGCGGTGGTCGCCAGCTTGCCCTCGATCTCGCCGATCCGCTGCTCGGAGACATCGCCGGCGCGGTAGCGGGCCCAGTAGCGGCGGCAATCGGTGCAGGCGGAGAGCCGCTCACCCTCGAAGCGCTGTGCCAGCATCGGGCCGGTGACCAGCATCACCGAGGGCACGTCGGCGCTCGCCGCGGCCATCAGCTGGGCCGGCACCGTCTTGTCGCAGCCGCCGACCAGCACTGCGGCATCCATGGGCTGGGCGCTCAGCATCGCCTCGGTGTCGAGCGCCATCAGGTTGCGGTAATGCATCGAGGTCGGGGTGAGGGAGGGCTCGCAGAGGCTGACGGTGGGGAAGGCCAGCGGCAGCCCGCCGGCCGCCAGCACGCCGCGCTTCACCGCCTCCACCAGCTCCGGCACGGTGCGGTGGCAGTTGTTGTAGTCGGAGGCGGTGTCGGCGATGCCGACCACCGGCTTCTCCATCATCGCCCGCGAATAGCCCATGGAACTGGCGAAGCTGCGGCGGAGGTAGAGGGCAAACTCCGGGTCGCCGTAATTCGCGGCGCCGCGGGCCAGGCCATGGGGCTTCTTCTCGGTCACGGGCATTCTCCGGGTCAGGCCGGCGCGCTGCAATGGGCGGCGGTGGGACGGCATTTCCCGCGCTGGGCGCGGGGCGGCCAAGGGTGGCAGCGGTGTTCGCCCTCGGCAAGCAGGGCGGAGGCGGCACCTTCGCCGGCCGCAACCGGAATTGTGGTAACATACTACCGCATCGATAAAACCCGTGGTTCGCCTTAGCTTTCACTTGACCTGCGGGCGCCGCACCGCCATAAGCCGCAGCCTATCTTCGGTTCGGACAACACTGATCCATGTTGCAGACGCAGACCCGCTCGCTGAAGCCGGCGGACGTGCAGAAGGCCTGGGTGGTGGTGGATGCAGAGGGCCTGGTCCTCGGCCGTCTCGCCACCATTATCGCCAACCGCCTCCGTGGCAAGCACAAGCCGCAATTCACCCCGCATGTCGATTGCGGCGACCATGTCGTCGTGGTCAACGCTCATAAGGTGAAGGTCACCGGCCAGAAGGCGGAGCAATCCGTGTTCTACTGGCACACCGGCTACGCCGGCGGCATCAAGGAGCGCACGGTACGCGAGCGGCTCGAGGGCAAGCACCCCGAGCGCGTGGTCGAGAAGGCCGTCGAGCGGATGATCACCCGTGGCCCGCTCGGCCGGGCGCAGATGAAGAACCTGCACGTCTATGCCAGTGCCGAGCATCCGCATGCCGGCCAGCAGCCGGTGGCGCTCGATGTCGCTGGCATGAACCGCAAGAATGTCGCCACGAGCGGCGCGGCCAAGACTACCACCGCGAAGGTTGCCTGAGCCCATGAGCGAGCAGACAAGCGTTCCGCAGACCACGGGCACGCTGGCCGACCTCAAGGCCCTGGTGCAGGGCACCCCGGCTGCCGGTGAAGCGGCGGCGCCGCTGCGCGAGGCCAAGCGCGATGCCCAGGGCCGCAGCTACGCCACCGGCCGCCGTAAGGACGCCGTGGCGCGGGTGTGGGTGAAGCCGGGCAAGGGCACCATCACCATCAACGACAAGCCGATCGGCCGCTACTTCGCCCGGCCGGTGCTGCGGATGCTGATCACCCAGCCCTTCCTGGTGGCCGACCGCTACCAGCAGTTCGATGTCAACGCGACCGTGGTCGGCGGCGGCCTCTCCGGCCAGGCCGGCGCGGTGCGCCACGGCATCAGCCGGGCGTTGACCAACTACGAGCCGGAGCTGCGGCCGATCCTGAAGAAGGCCGGCTTCCTGACCCGCGATCCGCGCGTGGTCGAGCGGAAGAAGTACGGCAAGGCGAAGGCGCGACGTTCCTTCCAGTTCAGCAAGCGCTGACCGGGGCGGGCGCCGGTCGGCGCCAGCCTTCTGGCTGTCATACGCGAGGGGCGGGTCCGCAAGGGTCCGCCCCTCTTGCTTTTTGCGCCGCCTTGCGCGGCAAATACCGGATCGGATGGCAATGGCGCGGCAGCGCCGGCGTGGGAATCCGCTCCGCTCAGGCGTGAGGAGAGTCGAGAGATGGCCAAGGGCAGCATCCCGACGGTGTTCATCGATGGCGAGGCCGGCACCACCGGCCTGCAGATCCGCGAGCGGCTGGCAATCCTGCCGCATGTCGCGGTGCGTTCCATCGATGCCGCTCGCCGCAAGGACCCCGAGGCCCGCCGAGCCCTGATGGCCGAGGTGGACCTGGTGGTGCTCTGCCTGCCGGACGACGCGGCGAAGGAAAGCGCCGCCCTGGCCGCCAGCCTCGGTGACGCCGCGCCGCGGTTGCTGGACGCCAGCAGCGCCCATCGGGTGAACCCGGACTGGGTCTATGGCCTGCCGGAACTGACCACGGAGCAGCCGGCGGCGATCGCCGCGGCGCCGCGCGTCTCCAACCCCGGCTGCTACCCGACCGGCGCCATCCTGCTGCTTCGGCCGCTGGTCGAGGCGGGGATCATCCCGGCCGATTACCCGGTCAGCGTGAACGCCGTCTCCGGCTATTCCGGCGGCGGCAATGCCATGATCGCCGCCTACGAAGGCGGCACCGCGCCGGATTTCGAGCTCTATGCGCTCACGCTTGAGCACAAGCATGCGTCGGAGCTGCACCGCTACTCCGGCCTGTCGCGGCGGCCGATCTTCGTTCCCAGCGTCGGTGACTTCCGCCAGGGCATGATCGACAGCATCCCGCTGCACCTGGAGACCCTGCCGGGCAAGCCCGCGCCGGCCGAGATCGAGGCCGTGCTGGCGGCGCGCTACGCCGGCAGCGAATACGTCCGGGTGGTGCCGCCGGGTGCCAAGCTGGAGCCGCAGGCGCTGAACAACACCAATTTGCTGGAGCTGCGGGTGCATGGCAATGCGGGGCATGGCCAGGCGGTCCTGACCGCGCGCTACGACAATCTCGGCAAGGGGGCGTCGGGGGCGGCGGTGCAGAACATCGGGCTTATGCTCGGCGTTCCGGTCGAGACCAGGCTGCCGGCCGCCGCTGAATAGGCCGGCGCTGCCGCGAGAGGTCACGGGACAGCGGCTGGCGTTCCGGAGTGAACGCCCGTCGTCACAGGGAAAGGAACCAAGAATGGACCACAACTCGCCGGCCGTGCACGGCCCGCTCTACCCCTTCGAGGGCAAGCTGCCGGTGGTGCACGCCACCGCCTTCATCGCCCCGACCGCCGCGGTGATCGGCGATGTCGAGGTCGGGGAGGGGGCCAATATCTGGTATCATTGCGTGCTGCGTGGCGACACGAACTTCATCCGCGTCGGCGCCCGCACCAATATCCAGGACGGCACCATCGTCCATGTGAACGCCGGCACTCAGGCGACCCGCATCGGCACCGACGTCACCATCGGCCATGCCGCCATCATCCATGCCTGCACGCTGGAGACCCGGGCCTTCGTCGGCATGGGTGCCACGGTGCTGGACGAGGCGGTGATCGAGGAGGGCGGCGTGCTGGCCGCCGGCAGCGTGCTGCCGCCGCGCAAGCGGATCGGCCGCTATGAGCTGTGGATGGGCAACCCCGCGGTGCTGGTGCGGGTATTGAGCGAGGAGCAGCGCGCCGGTTTCGACCGTACCGCGAACCATTACGTGGAGCTCTCCGGGCGGCACCGGGCCTCGCTCGGCCGGTAGGCGGAACGAACCAACTCCCGGGCGAATGCGGATTGCATGCAAATTCGCCGGCAATCCGCTGTAGCCTCTCCCCTGCCGGACAACCGGCCAGCGGGAGGAAATGGGAATGCTGAACAGAAGGCATGTCGCGGCAGCGGCGGCGGCGACGGGTTTGCTGACGGCGCTGCCGGCGGCCGCGCAATCCGGTGACCAGCAGGCGGTGGCGCGGGCGGTGGATGCGCTGACCGCGGCGATGCTGAAGCCGGACCGTGCGGCCCTGGAGTCGCTCTGCGCCGAGGCGCTGAGTTATGGCCACTCCGCCGGGCGCATCGAGAGCCGCAAGGAGTTCATCGATGCGCTGGTCAACCGCACCAGCGTGTTCCGCTCCATCAACCTCGGCGACCAGACCATTGGCTTGGCCGGCAACAACGCCATTGTCCGCCACCTGCTGACGGGCGAGACGGAGAGCAACGGGCAGGTCTCGCCGGTGCGGATCGGCGTGCTGCAGGTCTGGCAGAAGGATGGGTCCGCCTGGCGCCTGCTGGCGCGGCAGGCGTACCGGATCTAGCGCGGGTGCGCGGCGCGGCAGCCCCGTGGCTGCCGGCCGGCCACGCATGCCGGCGCGGGCTTGACGCTGCCGACGCCGGCTTCCATCGTTCGCGCAAACCTAACGAATACTTCGGGAGAACGTCATGCCGCGCCGCACCACGCGGGGCCAGGCTGCTGCGGCAGCTTCGGCCCGTCGTCCGTTGTTCGCCGCCACCATCGCCCTGGCCATGGCGCTTGGCGGCCAGGCCGGGGCGCAGCAGGCATGCGAGGTGAAGCTCGGCGCGCTGGGGCCGATGTCCGGCCCGGCGGCGCAATGGGGGCTGGCGATGCTCGGCGCGGCGGAGCTCGCCGCCGCCGAGGCGAATGCCCGGAACTTCACCGTGGCTGGCCGGCGCTGCACCGTCTCCGTCGTCAGCTACGACACGCGCTACACCGCCGAAGGGGCGGCAGCCGGCATCAACAACCTGGCCAGCCAGGGCGTGCGCTTCGTCATCGGCCCGGTCGGCTCGCCAGAGGTCACCGGCGCCAAGCCGGTGGCGACGCGGCACAACCTGCTGATGTTCGCCAACAGCTACGCCAAGAACGCCATCGGTCCGCAATGGCCGCTGGTGTTCCACCTCGGCCCCGGGCCCAGCGAATGGGCGGCGCCGATCGTCCTCATGGCGCAGCAGCAGTTCGGCATGCGCTCGGTCGTCGTGGTGGCACCGAACGACCAGGGCGGCACCGACATCGCCAGCGTCGATGCCGAGGTCTATCGCAGCCTCGGCATCACCGCGACCGAGGAATACTACCAGCGCGGCACCACCAATTTCGCCCCCATCGTCACCCGCATCCTGTCCAGCCGGCCGGATGCGGTGGACACCGCCTCCTCGCCGCCCGGCGATTCAGGGCTGATCGTGCGCCAGCTGCGCCAGGCCGGCTTCACCGGCCCGATCGGCCATCTCGGTGGTCCTGGCACGGAGGAGATCATCCGCGTTGCCGGCGGCATCGACGTGCTGAAGAATTTCTACTGGTACGAGGTGGTGCCGACCGAGGATCCGCAGGTCCGCGCCATCGCCGATGAGTACAAGCGCCTGCTCGGCCGGGACGCGCCGGAGAACACCAACATGTGGCTCTGGGTGGTCGGCGCGCGCATGACCTTGCGCGCCATGGAGACCGCCGGCACCACCACCGATACCCGCAAGGTGGCGGAGGCGCTGCGCGCCATGCCGGTGGATGATCCCAATGTCGGCCGCGGCAGCTGGGCCGGCCAGCGCTTCTTCGGCATCAACCAGGAGCTGTCGCTGCCCTTCGGCGCCGGGCTGATCGTGGACGGCCAGAACCGGGGTGTCCGCCGCATCGAGGTCGGCCAGTAGCCGCACCCGTTCCGCCGGAGACCGGTCGATGCATGAATTCTGGTCCGCCGCCATCATCGGCGTCAGCCTTGGCGCGCAATATGCGTTGCTCGCCCTGGGCTTCACGCTGATCTTCGGCATCCTCGGCGTGATCAACTTCGCCCATGGCGGCTTCTATGCCCTGGGCGGCTACGTCGCCTACAGCGCGGTCAGCGGGCTGGGGCTGCCCTATCCGCTGGCGGTGCTCGCGGCGGTGCTGGTCACCGCGGCGCTCGGCTATGTCTATGAGCTCTTCGTCATCGAGCGCTTCGTCGACGATCATCTGGCGACGATGATGCTGACGCTCGGCCTTTACCTGATGATCTCCACCGGGCTGCTGGCGGTCTTCGGGCCGCAGTCGCCGGAGTTCAGCTTCCCGGTGAAGGGCAGCTACAGCATCGGCGCGCTGCGCATCGCCAAGGAGAATCTGGTGGTGCTGGCGGTCTGCGGCTGCGCGATCGGGGCGATCTATTGGCTGATCTACCGCACCGATCTCGGCCGCGCGCTGCGCGCCCTGGCGGATGACCGGCAGGTGGCCACCACCCAGGGCATGCGGCCGCGGCTGCTGTTTCCGCTCGCCTTCGGCCTGGCCACCGGCCTCGCCGGGCTGACCGGGGCGCTGGTCACGCCGATCCTGGCGCTGTCGCCGAGCGCCGGCGACCCGGTGCTGGTGACCTCCTTCCTCACTGTCATCCTGGGCGGCCTCGGCAGCATCGCCGGGGCCACCATCGCGGCGCTGATCGTCGGCTTCATCGAGGCCTATGCCAGCGTCTATCTCGGCGGCTCAGCAGGGGCGCTGGTGCTCTTCATCATGGTGCTGGTGATCCTGCTGGCGCGGCCGACCGGGCTGTTCGGGCGACAGATCCGTGGCGCCTGAGTCTCCGGCCCCTCGGTCTTCGGCCCTGGCCCCGAGCGGCGCCTCCCGCCCCGGCGGCCAGGAATGGGCGGCGCTGGCAATCTTCACCGCCGCTCTGGCGCTGCCCTTCCTCACCGAGGACATGCTCGTCTCCTCCATCGCGAATCAGGTGCTGATCGGGGTGATGGCCTCGCTCAGCGTCTTCATCATGCTGCGCATGGATTTGTTGAGCTTCGCCACCCCGGCCTTCATGGCGATCGGCGGCTACACCGCGGTGCTGCTGGCGATGCAGGGTGCCACCAACGTGCTGCTGCTGGTGGCCGCCAGCTTCGTGGTACCGGCGCTGGTGGCGATGCCGCTGGGTGCGCTGGTGCTGCGGCTGCGCGGCACCTACTTCGTCCTGGTCACCTTCGTGCTGACTGAGATCCTGCACCTGCTGCTGTTCATGACCCCGGGACTGACCGGGGGCTCGGACGGGCTGGCGGGCTTCCCGGCGCCGACGCTCTTCACCATGGAACTCGCCGACAGCCGCTCGGTGCTGGTGCTGGCGGCGGCGATGGCGTTGCTCGGTGCCATCATCACTGTGGCGCTGATCTCGCTCTGCCGGCAGCATTTCGCCGCCATCGAGGAGAATGAGGCACTGGCCGAAAGCCTGGGCCTGGTGGTCTGGCGCTACAAGGCGCTGGGCTTCGTGATCTCCGCCGGCATCGCCGGCATGGCCGGCTTCTCCCTCGCCAACATGCTGCTGACTGTGCACCCGACCTCCTTTGGGGTGCAGCAGGCGGTGGATCACTTGGCCTTCACCGTCATCGGCGGCCGCGGCTCCATCCTCGGCCCGGTGATCGGCGCCTCGACCCTGGTCACCGCCTCGAATTTCCTCGGCAACCAGGGGCAGTATGCGCAGGGGTTGTTCGGGCTGCTGCTGGTGATCGTGGCGCTGGTGGCGCGCGGCGGCATCGTCGGCGCGGTGGCGGCGCTGTTCCGCCGGAGGAGGGGGCGATGAGCGGCATGGCGCGCGACCTCCGCGTCGAAGGCCTTGCCAAGCGCTTCGGCGGGCTGCGGGTGCTGGAGGATGTCGATTTCACCCTGCCGCCTGGCGCGGTGCTCGGCGTCATCGGCCCGAATGGCGCCGGCAAGACCACGCTCATCAACGTCATCACCGGCCGCACGCCGCCCACGGCCGGCCGCATCCTGCTGGGCAGCCAGGACGTCACCGGCTGGCCGACGCATGCGCTCAGCCGGCTCGGCGTGGTGCGCAGCTTCCAGCAGACCAACACTTTCAAGACCGCCGATGTGCGGGAGAATGTCGCCCGCGCCCTGCGCTTCAGCCGCGGCGGGCTGGATGGCTGGACGCGACTGGTGCCGCTGCTGCGCGACTTCGGCCTGGCCGACCGGCTGGAGGAGCAGAGCGACAAGCTGCCCTACGGCTTGCAGAAGATGCTCGGCCTGGTGCTGGCCTATGCGGCCGACCCGCAGGTGCTGCTGCTGGACGAGCCGGCGGCGGGGCTGGAGCGCAGCGAGCGCAGCCGGGTGGACGACTTCGTCCACCATGTCTCACGTCAGGGCTGCAGCGTGCTGATCGTGGAGCACGACATGGATCTGGTGCGTCGGCTCTGTCCGGAGATCCTGGTGCTGGACGCCGGCGCCGTGCTCGCCAGGGGGGCGGTCGCCGAGGTGCTGGCGCGGCCGGATGTGATCGCCGCCTATGTCGGCGCCGACGCGGGGGATGCCGTCTGATGCTGGAGATCCGCGACCTGCAGGTGCGCTACGGCGGGATCACGGCGCTCGCCGGCGTTTCCATCGATGTGCGGCAGAATGAGACGGTGTTGCTGGTCGGCGCCAACGGGGCCGGCAAGTCCAGCACCATCAACGCGGTCATCGGCCTGGTCCGGACCGCCGGCGGCAGCATCCGGCTGGATGGCAAGGAGCTGACCAGCATCCCCTGCGAGCGTCGCGCCCGTGAGGGCATCGGCTATTCGCCGGAAGGCCGCCGCGTCTTTCCCAGCATGACGGTGGCGGAGAATGTGCTCTCCGGCGCCTTCGGCATGGGCCGCCGGCATCAGCGGGAGAGCTTCGACTGGCTGGTCTCGCTGTTTCCCTTCCTGGCGGAGCGGGCCAGTCAGCCCGCCGGGCAGCTGTCCGGCGGGCAGCAGCAGCTGGTGGCGATCAGCCGGGCGATGTGCGCCATGCCACGGCTGCTGCTGCTGGACGAACCCTTCCTCGGCCTGGCGCCGATCTGGGTGCGGCAGATCAGCGACGCCATCCGGCAGATGCAGGCGCGCAACACCACCATATTGATGACCGAGCAGATGGCCCGGCCGGCGCTGAAGCTGGCGACGCGCGGCTATGTCATGCGCGGTGGCGAGGTGCGCCGCGCCGGCAGCGTGGCGGAGATCCAGGACAGCGCCCTCGCCGAGGAATATCTGTAGCGCGGATGGCAGCGACGGGCTGATCGCGCCCGGCGGCGATCAACCCCGGCCGCCTCGTCACCGGGAGCTTGGGCGCCGGGACGATCTTCCGCCACGCCGCGGTGGAGCCTGCCGCCCGCTACGCGCGCTGCTTCGGCAGGAAGGCGGTCAGCAGCCCGAGTGCCGGCAGGAAGGCGCAGATCTGGTAGACCGTGCCGATGCTGGTCAGGTCCGCCAGCTGCCCCAGCGCCGCGGCGCCCAGCCCGCCCAGGCCGAAGGAGAAGCCGAAGAACATCCCGGCCACCAGCCCGACCCGGCCCGGCATCAGCTCCTGCGCGTAGACCAGGATGGCCGAGAAGGCGGAGGCCATGATCACCCCGATCACCACCGAGAGCACGCCCGTCATTGCCAGCCCGACATGCGGCAGGGCCAGGGTGAAGGGCAGGGCGCCAAGGATCGAGAACCACATCACCGGCACCCGGCCGATCCGGTCCGCCAGCGCCCCGCCGATCAGCGTGCCGACCACCAGGGCGGCGAGGAAGGCGAAGAGGAAAAACTGCGCCACCTGCACCGAGACATCGAATCTGTCGATCAGGTAGAAGGTGAAGTAGCTGCTGAGACTGGCGGTGTAGACGTTCTTGGAGAACAGCAGCGCCACCAGCACCGTGATCGCCAGCGCCACCTTGCGGCGCGACAGCGGTGCCGCTGCGGTCGTGCCGGCCCGGGTCTTCGCCGCCGGCCGGCCCGCGGCGCGGTTGCAGGCGTACCAGCCGCCGACCTGGAACAGCACCACCATCCCGATCAGCGCCGCGGCGGAGAACCACACCAGGCTCCGCTGCCCCTGCGGCACCACGATGAAGGCCGCCAGCAGCGGCCCGGCGGCCGAGCCGGTATTGCCGCCAACCTGGAACAGCGATTGCGCCAGCCCGTAGCGCCCGCCGGAGGCCATGCGCGCCACCCGCGACGCCTCCGGATGGAAGACCGAGGATCCCATGCCGACCAGGGCCGCCGCCAGCAGGATCAGCGGATAGCTGGCGGCATGCGCCATCAGCACCAGCCCGATCAGGGTGAAGCCCATGCCGACGGCCAGGGAATAGGGCATCGGCCGGCGGTCGGTGACCATGCCGACCAGTGGCTGCAGCAGCGAGGCGGTGCATTGGAAGGCCAGGGTGATCAGTCCGACCTGGCCGAAGTCGAGGCTGTAGGACTCCTTCAGCACCGGGTAGATCGCCGGCACCAGCGACTGCATGAGATCATTGAGGAAGTGGCAGAAGCTGAGCGAGAGGATGACAGCGAAGGCGGTCCCACCCGGTGCCGCGACCCTGGCGCTGATGGTCTGCTCGCTCACGCCCGTATCCCCATGCTTCCGTCCGTCAGTGTAGCTCTGTTGGAGATTTGCACAAACGGACGACCGACCGGCTTCCCGTTGCCGCCGGATAGCGTAGGCTGGCGCGACCGCAACGGGAGGATCAGGCGATGGACAAGGGTGAATTGTACAAGAAGGGCTCGGAGATGCGCCGCGAGCTCATGGGTGGCGCCATGGCCGACCAGATGGCGACATCGGTCTACAACGACCCGCTGATGGAGAAATTCGGCGACTGGACCCGGGAGGCGGTGTTCGGCCTGCTCTGGACCCGGCCTGGGCTCGACCTCAAGACCCGGGCGCTGATCACCGTCATCACCGATACGGCAACGGCCGCATGGCCGGAGCTGCGCATCCACCTGCGCATGGCCCGCCGCCAGGGCTGGACCGAGGATGAGTTGGGCGAGGCCCTGCTGCATACCGCCGGCTACATCGGCGCCCCCTCAGTGCGCGAGGCGCTGCTGGTGGCGAAGGAAGTCTTCGCCGAACTCCGCGCCGAGGAATAGCGCCCGTCGGAACACCCTCGACACCCGGTTGCAGCCGCCCATGCCGGACCGGTGTGGCGCTGCGCCGGCAATCGCGCTAAGCAGCCGCGCCCCGTCGAGGCAATTGCCGCATGCCCTCAATCATTTCCGGCCCGTTGTGGCCGGCGCGTGGCACGGCCACCGCCGGGCAGGTCAGCAGGGCCGGCGCCACCGCGCCGGTGGGGCCTTGAGCATGGTCCGAGGGTTCACCGCGGCCCGGCCGCGCGGCGCCTCGCTGGTACTGCGCTATGCCGCCTTCGCCGTCTTCGCCAGCGGGGTCAACCTGCTGGTCCAGGTGGCGGCGATGGCGCTCTACCAGGGGCCCTACGCGCTGCTGCTGGCGATGGCAGCGGGCACGGTGGCCGGGCTGGTACCGAAATTCCTGCTCGACAAGTACTGGATCTTCGACGATCGCGTTCCCGGCCGCGCCCGTGGATTGCGGCAGTTCATCCTCTATGGCCTGCTGTCGGTGGCGACGACGCTGATCTTCTGGGTCTTCGAAATCGCCTTCCACTGGCTCGGCGACGGTGGGCCGCTGCGCTACCTGGGGGCGGCGCTCGGCCTCGGCCTCGGCTACTGGGTGAAGTACCACCTCGACCGGCGGCTGGTCTTCGGCGGGCGATGAAGCGCACCTGCCAGGGCGCTCTGCTGGCCTGAGACGGGCCGTGGCAAGCCGGATCGTGATCTGACCGCATTGACCGCGGGTGACCCCTGGTTCAGGTTCCGCGCAAGAAGGTCGGCCGAGCGCCCCACCGACGGAGGGAACAGCAACGATGAAGCGCGGCGATTTTCTGCGGGCCTCCACCGGCGGCCTGCTGGCCACCGGACTAACCGCACCCGCTCTGGCTCAGACCCCGCCGCAACTGACCTGGCGATTGCAGTCCAGCTACCCGAAGACGCTGGAGACGCTCTACGGCACCTGCGAATTCTTCTCCCGCGCCGTCGCCGATGCCAGCGATGGCCGCTTCCGCGTGCAGGTCTTCGCTGCCGGGGAGATCATCCCGCCGCTGCAGATCGTCGATGGCGTGCAGCAGGGCACGGTCGAGATGGGCCACAGCGGCGCTTACTTCTACATGGGCAAGGATCCGGCCTTCGCCTTCGGCACCGGCATCCCCTTCGGGCTGAATTCCCGGCAGGTGAATGCCTGGTTCTACCAGGGCGGCGGCATCGACCTGCTGAACGAGTTCTTCGCCGGCTTCAACATGTTCCACCTGCCGGCCGGCAACACCGGCACGCAGATGGGCGGCTGGTTCCGCAAGGAGGTGCGCAGCAAGGCCGACCTGCAGGGGCTGAAGATGCGGATCGGCGGCCTCGCCGGCACCGCCCTGCAGAAGCTGGGCCTGGTACCGCAGCAGCTTGCCGCCGGCGACACCTATACCGCGCTGGAGCGCGGCACCCTCGACGCGGTGGAATGGGTTGGCCCGGCGGATGACGAGAAGCTCGGTTTCTACCGCATTGCGCCGTATTACTATTACCCCTCCTTCTGGGAGGGCAATTCGGCGCTGAGCTTCTTCATCAACCTGGACAAGTGGCGCGCCCTGCCGGAGCGCTGGCAGAATGTGGTGAAGATCGCCGCCACGGCCGCCGCCGCCGACACCCAGGCGAAGTACGATGTGCTCAACCCCGCGGCGCTGCGCCGGCTGGTGGCGAATGGCACCCAACTGCGCAGCTTCCCGCAGGACGTGCTGCAGGAAAGCTACAAGGCGGCGCGGGAACTCTACGCCGAGCTTTCCGAGAAGTATCCGAACTTCAAGAAGCTGCACGATCACCAGATCGCCTTCCGCGGCCACAGCCAGCCCTGGTGGCAGATCTCGGATTTCAGCTACGATGCGCTGATGCTCCAGGCCGCGCGGCAGAACTGGTAGCCACCATGCGCCTCTGCACCTCGCCCTCGGGATGGCCGCGCCCAGGGATGCGGAGTTGACAAGGCGAAGGGGGACGAGGGTTTCAAACCTCCGCCCAAGATGAAGGCGGGGCAGGCGTACAAAACCGAACGAAATGCCATTTATTTCAAAGGCACGCCGCCTGCCGCCGCTGTCACCATGGCGCGAAGCTTCCCGACAATTCTGGCGAAGCAATCATCTCGTGCTTGTCTTGCCAGGTTGCCGGTCGTAAGCACGCTCAGCGATTTTGGCACCCTGTGTAGCATCCGCTGGAGGCCCGCCGTGAGTGCAGCATCAACCCCGACGGTCGAAGCTGGAGAGGTTGGCCTCGAGCGGGACATCTTCCTGCGTCGTCTTCTGCGCGAACTCGCAGGGACGCTCCAGGACGTGGTGGGCCTGGAGGAGGCGTCCGGCTACATCAGTGTTGTTGGCGCCGCCATGGGCGAACACATTGACGGCGAATACCGCCGCGCCCTCGCAGTCGACCGCCTTTCTCGCGAGCAGGTCTCGACAGTCCTGGTCGACCTCAAGCGCCGCATCCAGGGCGATTTCTTTGTCGTGGAAGAGACCGAGGATCGCATCGTGCTGGGCAACCGGGCCTGCCCCTTCGGAGAACTCGTCCTGGGCAGACCCTCGCTCTGCATGATGACTTCGAACGTCTTCGGCTCGATTGCCGCCCAGAACCTGGGCTATGCCGGAGTCGCCCTCAGCCAGACCATCGCACAGGGCCATCCCGAATGCCGGGTGGTTGTTCATCTGCGTCCTAGCGAAAACGCCGAGCCGGGCGTCCGCGAATACTTCCGCCGCGACGATGCTGGCTAACGGGAGCGCCGAGAGCGTCCTGCAGGCGCTTCCCGAACCGACCTTGGTGGTTGGGACCGACGGGCGCGTGGCCTTCGCCAATTACGCGGCGCTTGCTCGTCTGGGCCTCGGCCTCGATAGTGCCGGTGAGTTGGCCCGCTTCAGCGGCAGCCCGGAGTCTGCGGCTGAACTGCGGACCTATCTTCGCCGCTGCTCCGGTTCACGGAGCCCTCTGCTCGGCGCGATCGAATTGCGGGGGGCAGATGGCGGGATCACCCGCTTTCGGTGCCACGGGGGCCTGCTGCAACCTGCGCAAGGCGATACACCGGCCCGACTGTTGCTGCGCCTTTCGGAGGGTAGCGACGAGCGCTTCGCCGCACTGACGCAGAAGGTGCGCGACCTGGATGACGAGGTCCGCAGGCGGCGCCGCACACAGGCTTTGCTTGAGGAAGCGCTCCGGGACCGCGACGTCCTGATGCGGGAGCTGCACCACCGGGTGAAGAACAATATCCACATGCTGGCAGGCATGCTCTCCGCTGCGCGGCGCGAGACCGTTGCCCCCGAGGCGGCGATGGTGCTCGACGAGGCCACACGGCGGCTGGCTGCCGTCGGTGCAGTGCATCAAATGCTCTACCTCAAGGACAATCTCCGAGGGGTGCATGGCGATGAGTTTGTCACACGGATCGCCACGATGATCATGGAGGGGGCTGGGGCGCGTGAGCAGCTCTCTGTCGCGGCGGAGCCCATAGAGATACCGAACGATGCGGCCGTTCCGCTCGCGCTGGTCCTCAACGAGCTTCTGGCGAACGCGCTGAAGCATGCTGCGCGGGCGGACGGCACGTGCGGGCGGGTGTATCTTGGTTTTGCCGAGGTGGATGCCGCCATTGAGTTGTCGGTCGAGGACGAAGGCCCAGGCTTTGACCCGCTGATTCAAACAAGCAGGCGCGCTTCGGGTCTGGGCTTGGTGCGCGGCCTGACCCGCCAGATCGGTGGGTCATTCTCGGTTGGGCCTGGCCGAACTGGTGGTGCGCGTTGCGTTGTTCGATTCCACGATCGCCGTGAAACCGTAGCGGCGGCGGGAACGCTCCAGCAATGAGCAGCCCGCTTGAGTGGGCGGTGTCCGCGCCGGACCTGTTCCAGGCAAATCTTCTCCGTGTCGCCCAGGGGGCTGTGGTGCGCTCTCAGGAAGATGGGCGGGCGGATACGGGGGCATCGCCGTCGCGCGGTCGCGTCCTGATCGTGGAGGATGAGTACTTTGTCGCCCTCGACGCTGAAGACGCGCTGTCCGCTGCCGGTTTCACGGTCGTCGGGGTAGCGGCTACTGCGGAGGACGCTGTCAAAATGGCCGCAGCCGACCGGCCGGACATCGTGCTGATGGATATCCGGCTGGCTGGTTCGCGAGACGGGATCGACGCGGCTGCCGAAATCCGTAGCCAGCTTGGCATTCTCAGCCTCTTCGCGACCGCGCATTCGGACGCGGCCACCCGGTCGCGCGGCGACGCAGCAGCATCGCCCCTCGGTTGGCTATCGAAGCCGTACTCGCATAGCGAGATCGCAGCGGCTGTCTCGGAGGCGATCATCAAGGCCCGTCGGGGCAGCACCGGCGGCGTCTGATCTAGGCCGTACTTCTCACCGGCTCATGACGGAGTCGGATTGACGCCTGCGACAGTCGGTCGCAACCGGTCGAGCTGGGCTGGTGGACCTGCATGGCGTGCAAAGGTCGAGCGGGACCGTCGCGGCGGCTCGGGCCGCAGTGTGGCGGGTGATGTCGACTCTGCGCTGTCTGGTTCGCCAGGACGTAGCGAGGTAACGATGAGGCGCCGATTGGCCTCGCCGCGGGTCTGCTCGGCCTTGCCGATGACGCGCCGGCGGCGTGACCAGCTGTCCAGCGTCGACCAGTGGAAATCGCGGAAGCGTCGCGCCGGCTTGCCTGTCCTGGTGGCCTCCTCCTCGGCAAGCGCGAGGTCGTTGGCGAGTTCCTCGGCCAGGCGGGCGTTGCCGAAGACGAAGTCGGCGCGGTTCAACCCGCGTCGGCGTTCCTCTTGGGCCGCTGCCGGCAACCGACGCATGTCCACAAGCTTCATGCTGCCGGGCTGGGCCGATCCTCCTTGTCCCCAAGTGCACCCGGCCGGATCAATATCAGGCAAGAAGCAGGTCGAAGGCCGTAAGCGTCGGCGCGCCTCGCAGCACGAAGGACATGTCAGCGAGACCGTCGCCAGTGACGTCGGCACGAAGTGTGCCCGAGCCGTCACCCCATTGCCACACGCCATACGCCTGGTCGGAGCCGTCGGGATCGACGCCGGCCCAGTGCAAGGCCGAGGGGCGGTCTTCTCCGGTCAATGGCACATCGCTGAGATCGATCTTGTCGCCGGCTTGCCAGTCAAGCGTCTGCTGAGCCCATGTCGGGCTGTCTGCCACTGTATTGAAGTCGAACACGGTGCCGCTGCCGGTTTGGCCACCCCCCGCTTCTCCAACCGTACCGCCGGAACTCGGACTGCCAGTGCTCGTGCCGGTGGTGGAGAGGATCAGGTCAATGGCCGTAAGCGTCGGCGCGCCTCGCAGCACGAAGGACATGTCAGCGAGACCGTCGCCAGTGACGTCGGCACGAAGTGTGCCCGAGCCGTCACCCCATTGCCACACGCCATACGCCTGGTTGGAGCCGTCGGGATCGACGCCGGCCCAGTGCAAGGCCGAGGGGCGGTCTTCTCCGGTCAATGGCACATCGCTGAGATCGATCTTGTCGCCGGCTTGCCAGTCAAGCGTCTGCTGAGCCCATGTCGGGCTGTCTGCCACTGTATTGAAGTCGAACACTGTACCACCGCCGGTGGGTGACGGCGCAGCCCCGCCGACGGGCGCCCCGTCGGTGTTGCCATTGTCCACGTCACCGGCGCTTGTGCCGCTATCACCACGGACGAGGGCTGAGATGGTGTTCGCCATCGAATCCGCGAGCCGTTCACCGATGGTGATGGCGTCGGTGGGGCCCATATGGCTGCTATTGCGATAGCCATCGCCGTCCATGGCGATACCCTCCAGGGCTGTACTGGCATAGCTGGCATTGAAGCTACGGTCTGCCGACAACGTCTGCATGCCAGCCCGGATGGCCTCGGGGCTGTCGCCTTGCGTGTAGTTGTACGGCACATAGGTGAAGACGTAGGGCGTCGTGGCGGAGCCCTGCGCGAGCGCTGACCGCACCAGCACAGCGTCGTCTGTCACTTCCGAAACCCAGTGATCGGTCGTCACGCCATAAGTGTTACTATCGTACTCGTTGTGCATCCATAGCGTGACCGTTGGATTGTCTTTGATGTCTGCCGATTGCGCTTCGAGGAAGTTGATCAGGCCCTGCTGCTCACCGTCGGTGTCCCAGTTGAGAAAGGCCGTTCCAGAGTAAATGGTGCTATCGTCCTCGTAGTACTGGGCGAGGATATGGACGTTCACATCCCCCAGCCTGGCCCCGAGCTGATGCTCCAGGGTTGAGGCGCCGCCGCTGGCGACAAAGAGAAGGGCATTGCTCTGACCGCGAACGAGCACATTCACATCAGTGGTCATGCTGGATTCCGTGTCTGGCGCGCGGCGACCTGAGATCGACCGCAAGGGATGTCGTGCACGCGCGTTGGTTGAAATTCGCGACGCAGTGACGTTCTTACCCTATTTCGGGAAAATAGGATATAATATTCTATTATATGGCTCGTCGTTCTGGTGCTCTGACCCAGACAGAAGCCGCGCGACGGGCACTGCGCTGGGTTTCATCGGGCATGATCGAGACCGCCACCGTTCCAAATGCTGCGGAAGGTTCCGCTTGGAGCAGCGGCTAGGGTTCGGCGGGAACCGAGCGTCTGGTCCTCTCCACTATGCTGCTCCTGCTTGCCCGGCAGTGCCGAAGCGTGTCTCCCGTCTAGAGCGAAATCTGACCATTCAGAGTCGCTGAGGATTCCCGCCCGGCGCGAAATCTGATTCACCGTGCCTGCTGGGCACGGAGGCCAGCTTGCATGGCGAGAACCCTGTCCGAAGATCTACGCGCCCGGCTGA